>NZ_CP011308.1:0-1200000 GCF_000987835.1 Sulfurovum lithotrophicum
CCGAAAGTTATTCACATATTGGAAAGAAACAATATATACAATGTGAAAAGAAGGATACCTGGAATGAATATTGGACAAAAAGTACTCTTTGAACTTAAAAAAGAGATCACTGAAACGGAATATGAACGCTATATCAAGAAACTGGTCTATGATACACGCCGTTCCAGAAGCAATATCATCTACTTTAATGCGCCTAATATGCTCGTTGCCAAATGGATAAAGACTAAATACAGTGAGAAACTGGCACACCTTTTTGAGTTGCAGAACGAAGTCAAACCGGACATAGAGATCACCGTGGGAAAACAGACGGAAAAAACAGTCAAAACCACTGCCAAGCAGAGTAGTGAAAAACAGCAGAGCAAAAGTACATACCTGAACCCTTCACTCACTTTTGAGAGTTTCATCGTAGGGCCTTCCAACCAGTTCGCCTATACCACGGCTAAATCGGTAGCGGAAAAACCGGGACAGCTCTACAACCCGCTTTTCCTCTATGGCGGCGTCGGCCTTGGGAAGACCCACCTACTGCAGGCTATAGGAAATTATCACATTGCACTGGGAAAAACCGTTATCTATACCACGCTCGAACAGTTCATGAACTCCTTTACCTCACATCTGCGCTCTCAAACGATGGACCGCTTCAGAGAAAAGTTCAGAGAGTGCGACCTGCTGCTGATAGACGACATACAGTTCCTCAGCAGAAAGGAGCAGACCCAGGAAGAATTCTTCCACACTTTTAACGAACTCTACAATGCCAACAAACAGATCGTTATCACTTCCGACCGCCAGCCCAACAAGATCGCCGGTCTTGTTGACAGACTGAGAAGCCGTTTTGAATGGGGACTTATGGCGGATATTCAGCCTCCGGGACTGGAGACGAAGATCGCCATCATACAGAAAAAATGTGAACTCGACGGAATAGACCTCAATCATGAGATCATCAACTTCATCGCCACACATATGGGAGACAACATCCGCGAAATAGAAGGGACTATCATCAAACTTAATGCTCTTTCCTCCATGTTGAACCAGGAAATCACGCTTGATTTTGCACAAAATGCCATCAAAGACCAGCTCAAAGAGAAAAAAGAAAATGTCACAATCGACGATATCGTCAAGATCGTCTCAAGAGAACTGAACATAAAACCTTCCGATATCAAATCAAAAAAACGAACAAAGAATGTCGTCAATGCAAGAAGAACCGCCATCTATCTGGCCAGAAACCTCACCCCCAATTCCATGCCTCAGATCGCACTTTATTTTGGAATGAAAGACCATACTGCCATTTCACACGCCATGAAAAAGATCAACGAGATCATCGACAATGACGAGAATTTCAAAGTCCTTCTCGAAGAACTCTCCAACAAAATCAATACCGACACGAACAAAGAGTAGAAAGCGCAGTAAATAGGTAATAAAACTTGAATAAAAAAAAGATATAATTTTATAAGTGAAAAAATGTGAATGTTCCCCGAAGGAGCTACACAGTAAAAAACAACGTTCAGACAGGCAGTACAGCGGTTTTTCACATATTCATGTCAAACTACTACTACGTACTAAATTTATTAAAAATAAGGGAAATCTATGAAGATAAGAGCTCAAAAACAGATTATCGAATCGATCCTCATCAACCTACAGCCTTTTTTGGAAAAAAAAGATGCAAGTCAAATCACCTCACACATACTGTTCTCTTCTCAGAATGACAAATGTATCATCAAAGCGACTGACAGCGAAATAGGTCTTCAAATAATAACCGATCATATACTGATCGAATCGGAAGGTTCTTTTACCGCCAATGGTAAAAAACTGCTCGATATTATCAGAATATTAAAAGATGACGAAATTACCATGGAGATACTTGACAATACACTCATTGTCAAACAGAAGCATTCAAAATTCAAACTGCCAACCTTTGATCCCAGTGCTTACCCTACTTTTCCATCTGTTGATGAAAAACCACAGATCACGCTTGATTCACTCAGTCTGATCCAAAACCTCAAAAAAATATCACCCGCTATTGATACGAACAACCCTAAATTTGAGCTCAACGGTGCCCTTATCAATATCAAACATGACTCTACAGATCTTGTCGGTACCGATACAAGAAGACTGGCTATTGCAAGCATCCCCGGGAATAACAGTGAAGAACTTTCCCTGATCGTACCTAAAAAAGCGATCTTGGAAATTCAGAAACTTTTCCTTGACCAGATAGATATCTATTATGACGAAACCAATCTGATCATCACCAATGAGAACTACTTCTTCTATACAAGGCTGATCAACGGGAAATTCCCTGATTACCAAAGAATTATCCCCACAACGGTCAAACACTCTATTACACTGCCTAAAAAAGAGATGATCGATTCGATCAAAATGATCACGACAATCTCCCAGGAGATCAAAATGACACTGCTTTCGGATGCGATCATCTTCAATTCACTCAGTGCTGACAATGTGGAAGCCAAAACGGAGATCGAGATCGAGACCGGACTGAATGAAAAATACGAACTCTCTTTTAACAGTAGATATATACTTGATTTCATTTCACAAATCGATAAAAATGAGTTTCTGCTTGAATTTAATGAACCTTCCCTACCTTTCATTGTGAAAGACGAAAATTTCATTACGATCATCATGCCGATCGTTGCATAAGGAAAATATGGATGAGTGATAAAACAACAAAATATATTTTTGTAACAGGCGGTGTACTGAGTTCTCTGGGTAAAGGGATCACAGCAGCAAGTATAGGAACATTGCTCAAACATACCGGACAGAGAGTAGGTGTACTCAAACTCGATCCCTATATCAATGTGGATCCCGGAACAATGTCACCCCTTGAGCACGGTGAAGTTTTTGTAACCAAAGATGGTGCGGAAACAGACCTTGACCTTGGACATTATGAAAGATTCCTCGATACCTCTTTGACACAGAACAACAACTTTACAACGGGTCTTGTCTACAAAACGGTCATCGAAAATGAGCGTAAAGGTAAATATCTCGGTAAAACGATCCAGGTCGTACCCCATATTGTCAATGAGATCAAAGAACGTATCGTACGCGCAGGCGAAGGGAAAGATATCCTCATCGTAGAGCTTGGCGGTACGACAGGGGATATCGAAGGGCTTCCTTTTCTTGAGACAATCCGCCAGATGAAACATGAATTGGGTAAAAAGACCGTAATCAATGTGCATGTAACACTTCTTCCCTACATCAAAGCGGCAGGTGAGCTCAAGACCAAGCCGACACAGCACTCGGTACAGGAACTCAGACGTATCGGTATTGCACCGCATATGCTGGTGCTGCGTGCAGAAGTACCGGTCAGCAGCGATATCAAGAGGAAGATTGCCTACAGTTGTGATGTGGATGAAGATTCCGTCATTGTAGCGGAGGATGCGGCAACTATTTACCAGGTACCGTTGAATTTCCTACGTCAGGATATTTTGACACCGATCTGCAAACAGCTGGAGCTTGAAAACTGTCAGCCGAAGATGGATGAGTGGACTGATCTGGTACATAAAATCATCATGCCTTCAGAGGAAGTGAAGATTGCTTTTGTAGGTAAATACCTTGACCTCAAAGAATCCTACAAATCATTGACAGAGGCCCTGATCCATGCGGGTGCACATCTCGACAGTCGTGTGAACATCAAATGGGTGGACAGTGAAAAGGTCGAGGAAGATGGTGCGGCGAAGTACCTGAACGATTGTGACGGTATATTGGTCGCCGGTGGCTTCGGTGAGCGTGGCGTGGAAGGAAAGATCCTTTCCATTCAGTATGCACGTGAAGAGAAAATACCATTTTTGGGTATCTGTCTTGGTATGCAGCTTTCCATGGTGGAATTTGCCAGAAACGTACTGGGACTCAAAGAGGCGAATTCGGTCGAGTTCAATGAAGAGACACCGGATCCTGTGATCTATCTGATCGATGAGTTCATCGATGCTGCGGGTGCCAAGCAGATTCGAACGACCACTTCGCCGATGGGCGGTACGCTCAGACTGGGCGAATACGAGTGCGAAACCAAAGAGGGATCGAACCTCAGAAAAGCTTATGACGCACCGGTGATCTATGAGAGACACAGACACCGCTACGAAGCCAATCCGAAATACAGAGAGGCACTCGAAGCCAACGGTATGGATATTACCGGTGAATCGCACGGTCTTATCGAAGCGGTGGAAGTCGTGGACCATCCCTGGTTCCTCGGTGTACAGTTCCACCCTGAATTCACGTCAAGACTGCAGAATGTCAACCCTTCCATTCTAGCATTTGTGCAGGCTTCCATGCAAAACAGAAAATAGATGTATCCATCTGTAACGCTTGAAGCGTTGGATGCAGTTTTGCAAAAACGTTTTAAAGAGGGATTCCTCTCTTTAAAAGACCTCCCCCATCCTTCCACCTTCAAAGATATGGACAGAGCGACGGAGCGCATCGTCAGGGCCATAGAAAACAGAGAGAAGATCACCATCATCGGTGACTATGACGTGGACGGTGTGACTTCCACGACGCTGATGAAACTTTTTTTCGACGAGATCGATTACCCTGTGGAATGGATCATACCCAACCGTTTCAGGGACGGCTACGGCCTCTCGGCCAATATTATTCCCCGTATCAAAGGTACGGACCTCGCCATTACGGTGGACAACGGTATTTCTGCGGTCTATGCGGCACAGCTCTGCAAAGAAGAGGGGATAGAACTGATCATTACCGATCACCATATGCTCGCACCCGAAGTGCCCGAAGCCTATGCTATTATCGACCAGAAGCAGGAAGCATGTTCTTTTCCCTACGAAGAGGTATGCGGTGCACAGATCGCCTGGTATCTGATCGCTTCTCTGAAGAATGCGCTGGGTCTGAAGATCAATATGATGCCTTATATGGAACTGGCAGCCATTGCGATCATTGCAGATGTCATGCCGCTGTGGCACATCAACAGAGCGATGGTGGAACGTGGTATCAAAGCACTGTCCCAAAGCAGCAGGCCTGCCATAAAGGCTTTTATGGAACATATCCAGAAGGAAGAGCTGAGCTCGGAAGATATTGCTTTTTCTTTTGCACCCATACTCAATGCCGCCGGACGCATGGAGGATGCCTCCCATGCCGTGGACTTCCTGACCTCTACCAACATTTACGATGCGAAGGTCAGGCTTGAACGTTTGATAGGATTCAATACAGAGCGAAAAGCGACGGAAGAGGATATCACCCGAAAGGCCCTGCAGAAAGCGGATTGGGAAGATGAGGTGATCATCGTAGCAGGAGAAGGATGGCACGAGGGTGTTGTGGGCATTGTTGCGGCCAGGGTGGCACGTGTCTGTGAAAAGCCCTCTATCATTCTGAGCAGGAACGAGGAAGGGATACTCAAAGGCAGCGGCAGAAGCTACGGAGAGTGTGACCTCTTTGGCATAGTAAACGGCTGCAGGGAAGATCTGGAGAAGTTCGGAGGGCACAAAGCGGCCATTGGTCTCAGTCTGCACGAAACGCATTTTGAAAGCTTCAGAGAGAAGGTCCAGGAATCCTACCGCCAGGGTAATTATGTGAAAGAGGAGATCGATCCCGAAATTGTCGGGGAGCTGCATTTTTCGGAGATCTCTTTTGCACTGACGGAGATGATGCAAAAATATGAACCCTACGGCCACGGAAACACCAGACCCAAGTTCATAAGCAGTGATGTAGAGATACTGCAGGCAGACACGATGGGCAAAGAGGGAGAGCATCTGCGTTTCTCTTTCTCACAGGAGGGGATCATCATGCCGGGAGTGAAATTCAAGACCAAAGAGCATTTTGAAACGGGAGAGAGGGTGAGCATCACCTATACGGTCAATGAGAACCGTTTCAGAGGGAACGTGACCCTGCAGCTGATGATAGACAAAATAAAGAGAAGATAAACATGAAAAAAGAGTTGAAGATATTTATAGCCATTTTTCTGGTGTTGGCACTGGGTATGCACTTCAAAGAGTGCATAGACCACCCGATGGAACATATTGAATCACTGCTCACACAGGGCTGGTTCGGTCTGCACCCTCTTGTCATTACACTGGCCGTCTACCTGCTGTTCGTGATTATACGCGGTATTGTGAGGTTCTTGAAAAGGTAGGTTTTGTCTCACATTTTGTCCCTCATTGAGCATTGGAACATAGAGTATGATAAGAAAGTATATTTAAACCATGATATTAGAGCATACACTCCCACTTTTAGTATGGGAGTGAAAGAAAAAAAAGGGGGAGGGATTAGATAGGAAGTACTCTGATATTTGGATCGAGTTTCTCTTTGAGGATGTTCTCGATGGCAAAAAGTGTACCTGTACTGGCACTTGCACATCCATTACAGGCACCAAGGTATCTGATGTAGATGTCGATGTTCTCTCCGTTGTCCTTGATGTCAAGGATTTCCATATCCCCGCCGTCCATAATGAGCATCTGGCGGATGTTTTCATCTACGGTCTTATCGACCGCTTTGATCTTCTGGACGATGGTCATATCTTTAAATGTTCCTGTTGCTCCGCCTTCGTTTCCAAGGGTGGCAGCCGCTGACATTTTTTCTTTTTCATACTCTTCAAGAAGATCCACAAGATAGATATCCTTTTCTTCGTGTCCGCCGGGTCTGATACATGATTTACAGAAGGCACCCGCTTTGGTGTAGTCTGTGATCTCTTCGACCGTTGTCAGGTCATTCAGGCGGATCACTTCTCTGAGTGTAGAGAGTGATACGCGTGCACATTCACACACGATGACCTCCTCTTCGAAGCTCTCCATGTCTACACCTTTATACTGTGCAGCCGCTTTTTTGATGACATCGTAAGCCATGACCGAACAGTGCATCTTTTGAGGCGGTACGGCAGGAGTATCGGGTGTGTCACGCATCGCTTTTTCCACATCGATGTTGGTGATCTTTACTGCTTCATCAACGGTCTTTCCCTTACAGAGTTCTGCCATTGTATCAGAAGAGGCAATTGCTGTACCACAGCCGAAACTCTTGAACTTTGACTTGAGGATCTTGTCTGTTTTTGGGTCTACAGCCCAGTAGAGACGTACGGCATCACCGCAGCTTTCGGCACCGAAGTCTGCAACGATGAGTTTGGCACCCATCGCTTCAGCCTCTTCTTCCGTGATCTCACCCATATTTTGAGGGTTGTTCATAAGATCCGTTACTTTTTGACTGTACTCATCCCAGATGGTACCGCCTATCAAACTATCCATTCCCATATTTTTTCCTTTATATAATCTTCTTTCTTTTCTTGACAAATGCTGCAAGCTTTGCCATCGTTCTTAACTCTTAACTCTTAACTCTAATGATGTGCATCCAGACCGCTTTCGTGACCTTCCGGCGCATACGAGTAGGTACTTGAGATACCTCTGAGTCTCTCAACAGCTTTTCTGACCACGTCAAGCGTATAGTCCAGTTCTTCCTGCGTCGTATAACGGCTGAGTGAAAAACGGATCGCTGTGTGTGCAAGGTCTTCGGCTGCACCGATAGCTTCCATGACTGAGTTGGCTTCAAGGTCCTCGGAAGCACAGGCAGATCCTGTACTCGCACCAATACCTGCACGGTTGAGGTCCCAGAGCATGGATTCACCCTCGATACCTCTGAACGAGATCAGGATGGTGTTGGGTGTTCTTTTTTCTCTTGGTGTGACCACAAAAGTGTCTTCAATCTTGAGCAGCTCGTCTTCGAAAGTATCTCTCATTTCTCTGACATCTTCCATCTCGTAATCGAGTGAATCGACTGCCTGTTCCATCGCTTTACCCATACCGACGATTCCCGGTACGTTAAGTGTTCCCGAACGGTAACCGCCCATTTGTGAACCGCCGTGAAGCAGTGGTATCAGTTCTTTACCTTTTTTGATGTAGAGCGCGCCGACTCCTTTGGGGCCATGGAACTTGTGTGCAGAAAATGTCAGGTAATCTACATTGAAGGTCTGGACATCTACCGGCAGTTTGCCTATAGCCTGTACGGCATCCGTATGAAAAGGCACATTGTGCTCGGCACAGATCTCTCCGATCTCTTCAACAGGAAAGATCGCTCCTGTCTCATTATTCGCCCACATGACCGATACAAGGGCTGTCTTATCGGTGATTGTATCTCTCACAGTCTGAGCATCGATGATACCTTCATGGTTTATGGGAAGGTACGTTACCTTGCATCCCATACTTTCGATGAACTTTGCCGTAGCGATCACTGAAGGATGTTCCACTTCAGAAATGATGATATGGTTCTTCTTCCCGGTAAGGATCTGTTCGAAGTAGATACTTTTCAGTACCCAGTTGTTGCTCTCTGTCGCGCAGGAAGTGATAACGACACTGTCCTCTTTGGGCGCATGGATACCTGCATAGATCTTTTCCATGGCATCTTTGAGCGCCGGATGTGTTTCGCTGGCAAAAAGGTGCAGCGAGTTTGGGTTTCCGTAGCGCTGTACGAAGTAGGGCTCCATCTCCGCAAATACATGCGGATCAACGATCGTTGTGGCATTGTTGTCCAAATAGACTTTCATTGTGGCTTTCTCCTTTAAAAGGAACGGGTTCCTTTTAAATTCCCCTGAATGAAGCTTCGCCCTTGGCTCAGGTGTCTGAGTGCGATAGTTCATAGGAGGAATCTTGTTTTTTATATATGAAAACGAGTTTCATTTTTAATTAGGAGTAATTTAGTCCTAATTAAAGTTTTCTGCATATTACGTATATTTTCTTAATTTAACATAAAAAAGCAGTTAAAGAGGAGGATTATACTCCTATTTAGGTAAATTGTGATTGATTTTTGGTAAATGTGAATATGATATAATAAATAATGTACATATTTAAAGGAGAAAAAATGGCAACAACGATCAAAGAACACGGTATATCGGTTGCGATCAAACGAAGCAAGAAAAGACTTTTCATAGAACTGGCCATGATCGGCAAACTGACACATGAAGATTACAAGGTATTTGTACCTATGATAGACAAAGCACTCAAAGAGGCCAAAGGGTTAGAAATAGACCTTCTGGTTGATATGAGAAAATTCAAAGGCTGGGAAATGCTGGCTGCCTGGGATGATTTCAAATTCGGTATCAAGCATCGTAACAAATTTGACAAAATGGCTATTGTAGGGAACAAAAAATGGGAAGAGCAGTCAACGGCAATGATGAGCCATATGATGAAAGGAAAATCAAAATTCTTCCTGAAGCGAGGTGAAGCGCTCACCTGGCTGATGAAGTAGATCAGAAATTGGAAGGTGTGGGCGTGTTGATGAGGTTGTAGAACTCGTTACGGGTACGTTCATCACTTTTAAAGAGGCCGCGTAGCGCAGAGCTGACGGTAGTAGAGTTGATCTTCTGTACGCCACGCATCTCCATGCACATATGGCGGGCATGGACCACGACGGCCACACCTTTGGGTTTGATGGTACTAAGAATGGCATCGGCGATCTGTTCTGTCATCTGCTCCTGTATCTGCAGGCGTCTGGCATAGACATTGACGATACGGGGGATCTTCGAAAGGCCGACCACCTTGCCGTCAGGGATGTAAGCTACATGGGCCCGCCCGATAATAGGCAACATATGGTGCTCGCACATAGAGTAGAACTCGATGTCACGCACAAGGACCATTTCATCGTTGCTGGTACTGAAAAGTGCCTGGTTGAGGATCTCTTCAGGGTCTTGCTGATACCCTTCGGTCAGGAATTTCAGGGCTTTTGCCACACGGGCGGGTGTTTTGAGCAGACCCTCGCGCTGTGGGTCCTCCCCCAAAAGTTCCAGTACCTTAGTGACAGCCTCTTCAAATTCTTTTTCTTTGTTCATTATGTATTCCATTATATTTTTTGGGATAGGGTAGATTTATTTTTTATTTTACAATTGTATCCAAATACAAGTTAACAATCTTCTCATCCACCTTCGAGATCGCCAGTTTTCCTATCTTCTCCGGTGTGAAATAATATTCCTGTTCAGGGCTGCTTTCAAAGTAGAGATAAACTCTGCACTTTAGTTTGAAATGGGTATAGGCATGAGATACCTCTCCAATGTATTCGGCTGCGCAGGGAGGTATTTCGACACTTTCAAATCCCCAGAGCCCGTGCAGGAACTTTCCGCTTCTCTGCTGCAGGGAAAGCCTATCGTCGTCGAGGTAGATGACAATGTTCTCTTCCCGTACCGGTACAGTTTTCTTCTTCTTGAGTGGATAGTACTCAGGATTGTTTTTTCCTTTGCAGATATTTTCAAGAGGACAGCGATTGCATTTGGGATCTTTGGGCAGGCAGAGCGTCGCACCGATATCCATCATCGCCTGATTGTAATCAAAAGGATTTTCTTTATCGACCATAGAATAGGCGATTTTCCAGAGTCTCTTCTCATCAGGAGTACGAAGCCTGTGCAGACGGCAGAGAATACGTTTGACGTTGGCTTCCATGACGGGTACAGGCTGGCCAAAAGCAAAAGCGGCAATGGCATGTGCCGTATTTTTTCCTATACCTGGCAGTGCCATGAGTCTGTCGATACTGTCAGGAATTTCCTCTATAAGTCCGGCAGTTTTGTGCAGGTTCTTAGCCCGGTTGTAATAGCCAAGCCCCTCCCACTGTTTCAGTACATCATCCAGAGCTGCACTGCCCAGTGAATGCATGGTGGGAAACGCTTCAAGAAAAGGAAAATAATAGCGCTCAAGCACGGTTTTCACCTGGGTCTGCTGCAGCATGACCTCACTGAGGTAAATGTGGTAGGGATCGGAGGTGGAACGCCAGGGAAGATCGGTTCTTCCTTTTGTTTTATACCATTCTTGTATCTTTGTGTGAGTGCTTTTTAGAGTCGGATTCATGGGCGGATTATAGCCTATATTCGTTTTTTATCAAATTTTAGATAAAATCACGCAATTTATATACTAAAGGATTGTAGTGAAAGTGACAGCAAAGAAGATTGACGATGCCAATGTGGCGGTTCAGGGCAACATTGAGAACAAGGTAGTTGAAGCGAATATCGACAGACTTGCAAAAGAAGCCGGAAAGCAAATGAAAGTCGACGGTTTCAGAAAAGGAAAGGTACCTCCGCATGTTGTAAAAAAGCTGCATGGAGAGAAGCTTCAGCAGGATGCCGAGGGTGATGCGCTCAGATCACTTATTGATCTTGGGGTGAAAGAAGCCGGCATCAATGCAGCAGATATTCTCGGTGAACCGATCTTCAAGAAGTATGATAAAAATGATAACGGTATCGAAGTGGAAATGGAGATCTCTTTGAGACCGACTGTTGAAGCTGAAGGGTATGAGAAGGCGGTGCCTGCTTTTGAAAAACCGGAAGTCACGGAGCAAGAGATAGAAGAGAAACTCGAAGAGGTCGCTGCACAGCAGGCGCCTTACGAGAAGATCAAAAGAAAGAGAATGGTAAGAGACGGCGACATGGTGGTCATCGATTTTGAAGGATTCATTGACGATGAGCCATTCGAAGGCGGCAAAGCGGAGAAGTTCAGCCTCAAGATCGGTTCGGGACAGTTCATCCCGGGCTTTGAAGAGCAGATCATTGGTATGAAGTATGATGAAGAAAAAGATATCGTTGTGACTTTCCCGGAAGAATACCAGTCAGCAGACCTGGCAGGAAAAGAAGCTACATTCAAAGTCAAGCTTCACGAAATTCAGGAGCAGGTACCTGCCGAGCTGAATGATGAACTGGCGCAGAAACTGCTTCAGGATGAAAAAGCGACACTCGATACACTCAAAGAGAAGCTCAAAGAGCAGATTGAAAGAGAAAAAGTCTCTAAACTTTATAATGAAGAACTCAAGCCAAAGCTCATTGAAGCACTGGTAGCACACTTTGATTTCGCGCTTCCGAACAACATCGTTGAGCAGGAGATCGATGCGAAGATCAATGCCAAAGCAAGAGAGATGAGTGAAGAGGAAATCAATGAATTCAAAGAGAATCCTGAAAAAGTTGAAGCACTCCGTGAAGAGGTAAGAAAAGAGGCTGAAAACTCAGTCAAAGCGACATTTATCGTGGATGCTCTTGCAAAAAAAGAGGAAGTAAATGTGGATGACCAGGAAGTATCACAGGCGATCTACTACGAAGCGATGATGAGCGGACAGGATCCACAGCAGGTCATCAAGTACTACCAGGAGAATAATCTTCTTCCGGCAGTGAAAATGGGAATGATCGAAGACAAACTCTTTGGCAAGCTTTTGGGCTTGGAAGAAAAATAATCCTGTAGGGTGCGTAGATACGCACCTTATATCCATTAACTTTTTTAATGTATATTTGAGTTGAGTAGACCGGGTAAACAATCCATTTAACTATATATTAAAATACTAAAAGGTAAAAAATGAGCTATATTCCATATGTTGTAGAACAGACCGGCAGGGGTGAAAGATCGTACGATATCTATTCACGTCTCCTGAAAGACCGTATTATTATGCTGAGCGGCGAGGTAAATGATCAGGTTGCTTCTTCCATTGTGGCGCAGCTGCTTTTCCTTGAAGCACAGGATCCTGATAAAGATATCTACTTCTATATCAACTCTCCGGGCGGTGTGATCACATCTGGACTTAGTATGTTTGATACGATGAACTATATCAAACCCGATATCGTTACGATCTGTATAGGGCAGGCAGCTTCCATGGGTGCTTTTCTGCTTGCGTCCGGGACCAAAGGGAAGCGTTATGCCCTGCCGCATGCACGTATCATGATCCACCAGCCTTCAGGCGGAGCGCAGGGACAATCGACAGACATCCAGATCCAGGCGCAAGAGATACAGAGACTCAAAGATACGCTCAATGAGATTATGGCGGAGAAGACAGGCAAAACAGCCAAAAGAATAGAAAAAGATACCGAAAGGGATAACTTTATGTCATCCAAAGAAGCGGTTGAGTACGGGCTCATTGACAAAGTGCTTACCAAATCGTTCAATTAGGGTCTTTCATGATCAGAGAGATAGTCATTTATCCGGACAAACGTCTGAAAAAGGTATCCAGAGAGGTTGAGACTTTCGATGCTTCCCTGCATGAACTGCTGGACGATATGTACGATACGATGGTTGCCAGAAACGGTGTAGGACTGGCTGCCATTCAGGTAGGGGTCGATCTGCGTGCGCTCATTATCAATGTACCTCTGGAAAAAGAGGAGGGGGAACATGACCAGCCTAAAGAGAATACACTTGAAATGATCAATCCCGTTATCATTGAGATAGATGGAAAAGAGAAGTTCCAGGAGGGTTGCCTCTCCGTCCCAGGTGTCTATGAAGATGTGGAACGTGCTAAACATGTCAGAGTAGAGTACTATGACAGACACGGCGAAAAACATATTATAGAAGATGACGATTTTCTCGCCATTGCGATGCAGCATGAGATCGACCATCTCGACGGGAAAGTGTTTATAGAAAAACTTTCTTTCCTGAAAAGAAAGAAATTTGAAAAAGAGTGGGCTAAAAGACAGAAGGCATAATAGCCCCTGGTCAACATAAAATCAAAAATATGACAATATGACATATTTTAAATCTCCAGTGCCTCTTTATGTCACACTGTCACTATGAATGCAAAAACGCATAGTGGTAATCTTCCACCAAAAACGGGAAAAGTCAAAGTTAAAGAGAAACAGCCGGCCATTGTCAATCACCTGACTTGTGCTACACTGGAGGGTGTGAATGCAAAGGTGATAGAAGTTGAAGCTACATTTACAAAGGGATTGCCCGGTTTTTCCGTGGTCGGTCTGGCTTCCAGTGATATTCAGGAGGCGAAAGAGCGTGTCAAGTCCGCACTGCTTACCAACGAATTTGTGTTTCCTCCTTTAAAAATAACGATCAATCTTTCACCAAGCGATATCAAGAAGAACGGCACCCATTTTGATCTCTCTCTTGCCCTGCTTGTCGCACTGAACAAAAAGGCTTTTGAGGAAGAGGGGCTTTTTGTCTTTGGAGAGCTGGGACTGGACGGCCGTGTGAAGAGTTCTTCCATGCTCTTCCCTCTGATTCTTTCACTCAAAGAGCAGGGGCTTATCAAAAGGGCGATCGTTCCCAAAGAATCCATAAGCTATCTGTGCCATATTTCCGGAGTAGATTTCATCGCTGTAGAAACACTTTCCGAAGCTATTTCTCTGCTGAAAATGGGTGAGTTCAAAGCCAATGTCGAACAGTTCTCCTATGATGCCAAAAGTATTGAGATAGCCGGTATAGACTATTTTTACGAAGAGCGATACGAGAGTGATTTTGCCGAAGTCAAAGGGCAGATGGTTGCCAAGCGGGCTGCGATGATCGCGGCTGCAGGCATGCACAACTTCTTTATGGAAGGTAATCCCGGCTGCGGTAAAAGTATGATCGCCAAACGATTGAAAGACATACTGCCTCCACTGTATGAAGAAGAATTGCTTTCCATCGCAAAACATCAGTTCCTCGACGGACAGACCCCCAACTTTAAAGCGATACGCCCTATGCGATCTCCGCACCATACTGCTACCTCTGCTTCTATTTTTGGAGGCGGTTCCGGACAGGCAAAGATCGGTGAAGTGGCCTTGGCCAATTACGGTATACTTTTTTTCGATGAGATCCCCCACTTTTCCAAAAACGTACTTGAAGCGATGAGGGAACCCCTGCAGGACAAGAAGGTACACATAGCCAGAGTCAATGCAAAGATAGAGTACCAGGCGGATATCATGTTTGTTGCGGCACAGAATCCCTGCCCCTGTGGGAACCTGCTTTCCAAGACAAAAGCCTGTCGATGTTCCGAGGTGGAGATCAAACGCTACCAGAACAGACTCTCCGATCCTTTTCTTGACCGTATCGATCTCTTTGTGGTAATGCAGGAGGTTGATGCTGATGACAAAGGTGATGTTACTTCCAAAGCGATGCATGAAGTGGTCATTGAGGCATTCAAGAAGCAGAAGGAGCGGGGACAGCAGAGATTGAATGGAAAACTGGCTGAGGATGAGATAGAACGTTATTGTCTGCTGAACGAGGCGGCAGGAAAGATACTTGAAGGTGCTATCAGTAAATTTGGGCTCTCGCATAGAAGTATTGCATCAGTAAAAAAAATAGGACGCACCATAGCCGATATCAATGGGCATGAGAAGATAGAGAAGAAAGATATACTTGAAGCGCTGAGTTACAGACGCCGGAAATAGGATGATGTAGCAGGTGTAGGGTGCGTGATTACGCACCCTACGTGTTTTAGAACACTTCTACGATCACTTTAGTGACGACAAATCCGCCAATCACGAGCCAGGCGAACATGCCCAGTGCTGTATAGACCGGTGCTAGCCCAAGCCCTTTGAACTTGGCAAAGATCGTCCCCATACCGAGTGCAGTCATTGCCATGGTAAGCAGGAAGGTATCGATCTGGTTGATGATGTCAACAAGGTTTTGTGGAAGCAGGTGTAGCGAGTTGAAACCGGCGACCATAATGAAGTAGACTGCAAACCATGGAATGACAAGTTTTGTTTTTCCGCTGTGCTCTCCGCCGCTTCTTTTCGCATCCCAGGCAAGATAGAGACCAAGTATGATGAGCATAGGTGCGATCATAATGACACGGGTCATTTTGACGATCACGGCTGCATCGGCCATCTCTTTTGGAGAGCCGGGCACAGAGGCGGGGACCGCGACTACCTGTGCCACTTCATGGATAGTACCGCCTGTATAGATACCGAATTCTCTTGCCGTCATATGCAGGAAACCTGTCGCATGTTCGATAATACCGGTATAGAGCACTGGGTAGAGGAACATGGAGATCGTACCGAAGAGCACGACCATGGATACCGCAACGGCAGTTTTATATTCTTCAGCTTTCAGTACAGGTTCTGTTGCCAGAACGGCAGCAGCTCCACATACGGCAGCTCCGGATGCTGTCAGGATGGAAGTATCTTTTTCCATACCAAAGACCTTGTATCCCAGCCAGGAACCAAAAATAAGGGTAGTCGTCAGCATGGTCAGGGAGACGAAGAATCCATCCGGGCCGACGGCAATGATCTCCTGGAAAGTCAGACGGAAACCGTAAAGCACGATGGCAAAACGAAGGATCTTTTTTGCCGAGAATGTAATGCCGCCATGCCATTCGACAGGTGTCTGGTTATGCAGGGTATTGGCATAAAAGATACCCATGACGATACCGATAACGAGAGGGGAAAGTCCCAGTGCCTTGACCGGTCCGAGACTGGCGATGTAGGTTGCTGCCGCAGCGAATATGGCGACAAACAGGATACCGCTCAGGGTACCCTTACGATTTTCAGGAGAAAAAGCCATTTTGATCCTTTTTTTGTTCAAAAATATTGATAACTATTTTGGAATTCTACTATAATTCTGATACAATATGCAAATCAATATAATACAGAAAGATAATAAATCTTTTAGAACAAAAGAGAGAAGATGAAATTAACACTCAGACAGATGGAAATATTTCTCAATGTGGTCGCTTCCGGGCATCTGACCAATGTTGCCAAAGAAATGAACCTGAGCCAGTCGGCTATTTCTATGTCTATCAAGGAGATGGAGAACATATTGGGACGTCCTGTTTTTGACAGGATCAACAAAAAGCTCGTGCTCAACGAAGTGGGGCGTGCATTGTACAAAGAGATCGATCCGATCTTCAAAAAACTCTCGGATATCGAGTATGAGTTCAAGAATTCGGAGAACAAAGGAATGATCCGTGTCGGAGCGAGTACCACGATCGTGGATTATTTGATGCCTTCGATCATCTGCAGCTATATGAGCTCCTATCCTGATGTCAAGATCACGCTCAAAGAAGGAAATACCAAAGAGATCGTTGAAATGATCAAGACTGGAACGATCGATGTCGCTTTTGTGGAAGGGTTGGTGGATGGCCCGGAGATCATTAAAGAGAAGATCGGTGTGGATGAACTGGTAGTGGTCACCGCAAATAAAGAGCTGGCAAAACCCTGTTATATCGATGAACTTGCCGATATGCGATGGGTACTCAGGGAAGAGGGCTCAGGGACCAGAGAGGTTTTTCTCAACTACATCAAAGACAAGGTCGACAACCTGAATATCTTCTTTGAACTTGGACATACGGAGTCAATTAAGAGTATTCTGATGAACCGGGAATGTTTTACCTGTATCTCCAAGATCTCGGTAAGGAATGAGATCCGCGAAGGAAAACTATTCCCTGTGCCGATCAAGAACTTTGACTGTAAACGGGATTTTCTTATGATATACCACAAGGACAAGTACCACAGTACACTGTTCGAGAAATTCCTTTTCTTTTCCAGAAAGCTGATGATGCAGATGCTCGATGAGGAGCAGCGGCTTAAGTGATCAAATCTCCTTGAGCGCCTTTTCATATTCATGGGGATGGTTCAGGTTGGTAAATGGATCATTATCTTTAAATGCTACGAATTTACTCTTTGCTTCTTTCAGTAACTGTGTAAGCCGGTGCCTATTCTCTTGAAAATGCGTCTTGGCCAAAGGAAGCAGGGACCGTTTGTAAACACCGCAGAGAGGCTGCAGGCCGTCAGGACTCTGAGCGATCACAGCATCTGTACCTTCTTTATTCTCTTCGAATAATTTTTCGATTACATTTTCGTCTACAAAAGGTGCATCGACACTCAATATAAATATCTCATCTGCATCAAGTGTCTCGAAAATGGAAAGGATACCGGCAAGAGGGGAACTTACGTCATATCTGTCATAGATCAGTTCCGCCCTGAAGTCGAATTTGTCCTCTTTGGTAGAAATATAGACTTTTTCAAAGAGACCCTGCAGGCGTACGTACTGGTATTGTGCCAGCGAATTGTAATCGGCAAAGGGAAGCAGGGCTTTGTCCCGACCCATACGCGAACTTTTACCTCCTGCAAAGATTACGGCGGGGATTTTGCATTTCATACGATCGACTCTTTTCGTTTTTGGTGGATCCATAATACAATAAATGCCATAAAAGTGATCAGTGCTTCGATGAGGAACATCTTTTCCCCGTAAATTTGTCCGGAAAGGACCGCACCTACCGAGCCACCAAGTCCAAAAGCGATGCCAAGGAAGAACTGCTGTGCCAGTTTTTTCTGGCTATAGAGTGAAAAGACATAGGTGATTGAGGCAGTATGGTAGAGTGCGAATGACACTGCATGCAAAGATTGTGAGGCGAAGGTCCATACAACAGATTCGGGGAAGAGGTAGAGGATCAGCCAGCGCAGGGAAGTGACGAGGATGGCGAACTGCAGGATATTGAGCAGGTTCCTCTGCAGCAGTGGTCCCTGAAAATAGAGCATAATGATTTCACAGACCACCCCGAAACTCCACATCCAGCTGGTCATTTCAAGTGAGATGCCATGAGAGGTTTCATAGATAGTGAAGAAATTGTAAAATCCGCCAAAGCCCATCTGCATCAGAAAAACAGAGACCCAGAATGCCCAGTATCTGGAGAGTGAAAAGGAGGCATCATCATCTGCCTGATCATGGGAAGTGCTGTCGTATTTGGCCAGTATCAGTCCGAAAACGAGTGTTAAAAAAGTCATGATGCTGAGATAATAGAGTGCTTCGAAAGGGGCTTCCAGTACTTTTCCCAGCCAGAGTGCGATAGCCATGAAACCGATAGATCCCCAGAGACGGACCTTTCCATAGGAGGTTTTGGTCAATGAAGCCAGAGCGATAGTCTCTACATAAGGAAGGGAAACACCCATAGCGGCACCAAAAAGAAGATTGGCAATCAGGTAGAGCTCAAAGTTTCTGACCGTTCCCAGAAAGATCAGTGTGGCAACAAATGAGAAAAACAGAGAAAAAAGATAGACTTTTGGTGTCAGTTTCAGGTAATGTTTGAAGATAAAAGGAAGCAGGAATCTCATGAAAGGTGCAGCAGCATAAACAATACCGACCTGCATGGCGGTGTAACCGAGATCCACAAGCACTTTGGGCATGAAGATCACATAGACGCCGACCAGCGCAAAGTAGAAAAAGTAGTAGGCGCCAAGAAAGGGAGGGAGCATACCGAAGTGTTTGATCTGGATCATTTGTCTGCAGGTTTGATGATCACCGCGGTATGGCTTAGAAGGTCATGCAGGGTCTTGCTGTCTTTTCTAAAGAACATCATGACCCAGCCAAAGATAGTGAAGAGTGAAAGTATCGCTGCCGCGTTCCTGAAGAATATGATGAAGAGAGAGGGTTTCTCTCCCGTACTCTCATCGATGAGCGTCAGGTCGTAAGCACGGTAGCCGGGAGTTTGTCCTGTCTTGTACATGAAAGCAGTCTGCACGATGACCAACGGCACCAGAATATAGAGCCAGCCCAAAGCTTTATGCTCTGCAAAACCTTCACGTCCTCCCATAACCAGGTAGAATACAATATACATGAGAGGCATGACCAGCATGAAAGCATCTGTCAGGAAAGCTTTGAGTTTACTGGTTTTCGAGGCATAGTTACGCTTTAATTTTGGTATGGAGTCTTTTTTGACAGGAGACATCGCCGCTTTGCCCTGCTTGATGTCACGAAAGCGTTTTTTTGCCATTAGAAATCCCACACAACAGCGGCATAGGGACCATTGAAGTCCATGTCTACGACAAGTCCATCTATCAGGTCACTGCTGTCAAGATGCTGGGCCTTGTATCCTGCTTCGATACCCAGTCCCATGCTGAATGTGTATCGGGCGCTGAGTTCATAGTTGTAATAGGTCGTATCATCATAGCTGAAAATATCGCCCTCAAATTGCAGGCTCAGGTCCGTATTGGGGATGTTGAATCTGGCTTTACCGTAGAGTGTAGGCATAAAGAAGGAAAAATCTGTATTTTCAGTAGTAGAAATAGACGTAGGCCCGATTCCTGTCAGAGCGGTTACAGCAATATTCCCGTCAATGTAACCCAAAGTGACACCTATATCAGCTTCTACCCAGTTGTCGAGAAGCTCATAATAGAGTGTAAGATCGTATTTGCTGATATCGAGGTTGTTTTCAATGGTCCCGAGTGTTGGAATATTGATACCGCCCCAGGTGAAATCACCGACTTCCCCTTTTCCTTCATGGGAGAGTTGTGTATAGGCAAGTTTGATATTAGGGAGTATCGGCACAGGATGCTCTATATAAGCTTTGAGAAAAACATTCTCATTACTGTCCCAGTGCAAAGTATCTTCCACGTCAGCTGATGTGCCCAGTCCCAAGCCTGTATATGGCTCAGTATAGGAGGCGTATCCGCTTGGAGAGTGGCTGTACATACCGATAGATATCTCTCCTCCGGCCATATCAGCATAGAGTACAGTTGAAGCAAGTAGAGAGGCAAGTACAAATTTTTTTATCATCAGGTTCCCTTATTATTTTTATTTGATGGAATCATACTATTTTATACCTTGGGTCATTGTAAATATAGGCAGAAGCATCGCTGAAACGATTACCCCGACAATGGCACCGATCAAAAGCATCATCAGTGGTTCGAGCAGTCCGAGAAGCAGTTTGAGCCTCTCCTCATTCTCTTCGGCATAGAGTTTTGAAATGTTATTCAGAATGTTGGCGACCTCACTCGACTCTTCCCCCAGTGCCAAAGACTGTAGGAAGTTCCGTTTGAGTTTCACTCCTTTTGACATTTGCAGCGCATTGGAGAGTTTGTTTCCTTCCAGTACCTTGACCGAAGCAGTTTCAAAAAGTTCCTTGAGCTTGTAGTTTGCAAATGAGGCGGTTGCCAGTTTAACTGCCTGTGCATAGGCAACACCCGAATCGAGCATCAACGAGAGGATGTATGAGAAACGTCCGAGTTCATGGTTTTGGATCAGTGAGCCCAAGACAGGTACTTTCAGCAGCAGCCCATCCCAAAAACGGTGAAACGAGTACAGTTTGCTGTAAGCGAGCTTGAAGAGTGCAATGACGAGTACGATGCTTATGACAAGATGGATATAGTAGTGGGTAAGAAAATCACTGATGTTCAGTACGAACTGTGTAATGGGTGGAAGTTTCTGGTCTGTATCTTCAAAGATACCAGTGATCTTGGGGACAACGAATGCGATGAGGAAAGAGGTCATCGCAATGGCCACCGTGAAGATAACCGTAGGGTAGACCATGGCTCCTTTGACCTGTTTTTTGACCTTGTTCTGTGCAGAAAAGAAGTTTCCCATATTGGTGAGGACTTCCACCATCTTTCCACTCTGTCCCGCAATGTTGAGACTTTGCACGAAGAATTCAGGCATGGCATAGACCTTCTGCGTGTTGAGGGCATGATAGAGGGATTTACCCTCGTCGATCATCGTTCTGACAGAGTTGAGGAAAGAAACGTATTTTTTCTCATTTTCGTGTTGATTCTCCAGTAGGCGAATAGCGGTCAGAATGGTCATACCGGAGTTGAGGTAGGAGGAGAGTTCTCTCGAAAAGGTGGCCAGCATTTCTCCGGGCATCTCTCTTTTGGCAAAGGCGTCAAGAGAAAACTCCTTGGTAGGCGTGAGGGATTCATAATAGATGTTCTGTGTACGAAGCTTCTGTCCCGCTTCTTCGGTGGTGCCGGCAGTTACTGTTCCTTTGACCCGCTTCCCCGACTTGTCGAAACCTTTGTACTTGAAGAGCATTTCTCTGCCTGTCCTTGCCTGTTTTTATAATGGTTGTATTATAACTTTTTTAGCTGTATGTTGCTATAGTTAGGGATGAAACGATTTATAGCACTCTATTTCCTTTTTCTGGCACTGCTGTTCGTTTTTCTCTATCTTCCTACTTTACCTGTTTCGCTTTATCTCAATCAGATGCAGAGTGGTTTGACGCTCAAGCTGCTCTCACTTTTTTTGAAAGCTGGGCAGCTTCAGGGTATTGATATCATGATCAACCCGCACTACAAGATTATCATCAACCAGGCCTGTAACGGGCTTATCCCTTTCTTTTTCCTTGCCGCATCCATTTTGGCGTATCCTACCGGGCTGCGGCACAAAACCCTATGGCTGATTATCGGCTATCTGGTCTATTTACCGGTGAATGTGGCACGTATTCTAATGGTGGTATATTTTGTCGAGTCTGAGGGTGGAAGAGGCAATTTTCATTGGTCTCACGATATTGTGGGCAACGCTATTCTGCTCATTGTGGGACTGGGACTTTTCATAACGTTTATCAGGACCGACCGGCTTAAAAGGTACTGATCTTGAATCGGAAATAGGCAGAAGAATATTTGTCTTTGAGCTTGATCTCTTGTACGGTCGCGGCAGGACCGAAACCCTCTTTTGGTGTCAGGTTGAGCACTTCGGGAATGAAATACTCTCTCTGGGCTTTTTTGAGTATCTCCCTGCTTTTAAAATCATCGATCTTGAAATAGGGCCGCAGCACTTCATAGGCATCTTTTTTTTCTTTGTGGTAACGCAGTGCGTTATCTGCAAGAAAGAGAGAGTCCTGTAGCGAGAGTTTGTTCCTTTCTGTGATATAAACGATCTGCTCATGGTTCTGGCTGTGCACTTTAAGTACATAGACGATGGAAATAGAAATAATGATCACGGAGACAAGTATCTCTATAATGGTAAAAGCCGGACGCAAAGTCCTTGCAGGGGATAAAGTTTTCAATAGAAGTCTCCACTTCCCGCAGCCAGCCTGCTGTTTTTGAGCCAAAGCTCTCTGGCTTCTTCCAGCGAGTCAACTTTTTGGGGCTCACCGAAAAATGCAGGAAGGAAATAGATACCGTGTCGGTTCTCCAGTATCAACTGTGTGGAGCTGCCATTCCTGTAAAAGTTCATCTCAAGACAGATCTTCTTGTCCTGGTATCGCCTGTCTTCAAGCTGTAGCAGCGACTCCTGTGAATCCAGAGTATAGGTTTTGGTCCCTGCAAGATCGACTTTGTTCTCGTAGGCTTCAAAAGGAGAGGAGATATTTGTACGCAGGTAACAGTTCTTGCAGCGGTTAACACAGATCAGTGTTGCTTCACCGCTGAAAAGTTCAGAGTTCTGAATGGTCGTTTTCAGATTGAGCACGGTCAATGCTTTGGGTTTGCTCTTATTCATCTCTATGCCGTTGAATCCAAGAAAATAGACAATGGAGATGATCATAATAACCACAAGTAGTTCAATCAGGGAGAAAGCGCTTCGTATGATTTTGCGTGAAGAGAAGAGCATGTGTCGGATTATTTGTTACACTCTGAAAAGCGAATATCTTTGTTATTTTCTTCTCCTCCCTCTTTCCTGTCTGCAGCAAAGCTGACTAGTTCGAATTCATCCCCTTTTTTAATGTAGACGAATGGTGTTTTCCATGAATCTTTCGGTAATTTTTTCAGATAGGGTTTTGCCCGGTAGTTGGGATACTTTTCTGCATCAGGGTTGCTCAAGAGCGCTTCAAGACCCTCTTCTGTATCAGGGTAGACACCGTTGTCGAGTTTGAACATATCTAGCCTTTTGCCTATGTCGTTCATCTTGAGGCATACGGTATCTCTTTTGGCCTGATCGGCAGAATCCATTAGCCCAGGGGCCACAACGGCCACAAGCCCGCCGAGTATTACAATGACAATGAGAAGTTCGATCAGAGAGAAACCGGCTCTGAGTGTAGGGTTTAATGATGGTTCTGTATGCATATCTTTCCTTAGTTTGCTTTGGTATAATATCTGATAATTTTACTTTAATAGAGCTTTTAGATGGATAAACCCAAGTATCACAGTACCAGCAACACAGCAGAGAGGAAAGGCTTTGCTCTGCTCATCACCCTCTCGGTACTGGCAGTACTCATCGCACTGACAGGGGTACTTCTCTCCTACTTTGACACGGTAAGGAAAGATGCTGCAGCCACCAAGGCCCTGGTCCAGGCTGATCTCTACTATATGGATATCAGGAAGATCATTGGGGATTTCAAAGAGAAGAAAGTGCTCTACACCACCCTCTATCAGATGCCTGTACCGCTGCGATCCCCGGACGGCAGGTTTGATGTACAGCTGCAGTGCCGTCCCAGAGCGAATGGTATTAATATTAACTGGCTGGGTAAAGAGGATGATCCGAAGATGAGGGTGCATTATGACGCGGCCCGAAAGCTCTTTGAGAATATTGTCCAAGACTATGACCTTGAAGATGCGGGCAGGCTTGAGGAAATGTTGCTCGAAGAGATGCAGGGTAAAAAGTCCTTCATTGCCAAAGAAAACAACAGACTTTTGCAAAAAAATGGTATTATATCGTCTAAACAGTTTAGACATATTCTGCAGCAGTATCAGTTTGAAACGGATGACCGGAAAGTTGCACTGGTCCCTTGGGAGAAATATTTTGTATTTGGTGACAGTGGTGAGCTGGTGGATGGGAACTATTTGTCTGCTGAGCTTATTGCGATATTGTTCGATATCGATCTTGAAAGCGTAAAAGACGAATGGGTCGAAGGTGGCATGAATCTGAAGGATTTTGTCTCCAATATGGGCGAGGAGTATAACGACAAACTCTATGCACAGAAGTTTGTTGAAGAGGCAAAGTGCAGCGTACAGTATGCTTATGAGGACGGGCGCTTCGCATTTACGTTCATAGACAGTGAGGGAGAGGTGAAAGATTTTGAATTTAACGGGAAGCAATAAAGAGATGTTACTGGTACACAGGGGGATGAAACCTCTCTCTCTCGACCACAGCGTAAATGTCATGCTCACGCCGCAGTTCTACACGATGAGAAAAGAGGCGTTACCCGTCAAGTATCTCTACCAGGCCAGAAAGATCGCACCTTCGCTTTTCGATGGATTGCTGGACGAGAAGGGAAGCTACGAGTATTTTGTTTTCAAAGAGAAGGAAAACTGGGTGTTCATCGCCTATGATCCCGAAGAGATCAGGGAATTTCTTCTTTCCAAAGGCATCTCTGCTGAGCATCTCTCCAAGGTTTTTTTCGCACAACAAGCTGCAGAAGCCCTTGAGAAACCTGTGATCCTGAGCGATAAAGAGGCCCTGATGACGATTGATGGAACGGTTACGCTTGTCCCCAAAGGGATACTTGCCGCAGATTTGCAAACCACTCAGTTCGATATGAGTTTCACTCCATCGTCCGGTGTAACACTAGAGGGTGCCCATACTTCGTTGATCGGTAAAAAAGAGGCGATTGTTCTGACGGTCGTCTTCTCTATCTTTGCAGTGGTCTTCTTCATAGAGGGATGGCAGTACAGCCGCAGTCTTGAATCCCAGAAGCAGGAGATGCAGGAGCTTCTCGAATCCTACCCGGCACTGCAGAGTCAAATGCAAAGAGAGAGTATTGCTCTCAAATACAGAACGATCGATAGTAAGGAACGCAAAAAGAGAGAGACAGTTAAAATGCTTTCCTCCATGATCTTCAAGGGTGTGACGCTGACCTCCTACCACATGGACGAGAAGCGGTTTAAAGCGCTCTTCTCCTGCGTGGACGACAAGGTGGCCAACAAGGTAAAAGAGATGGCTAAAAAGTCCCGTCTCAACGTAACAAGTACCAAAGGCAGTAATATCGTGACTGTTGAGGGGAAGGTATGAACCTGAGAATATACAGATATGAACTGATCGTGGGCATTTCTCTCTTTGTAATGCTGATAGCTTTTTTCTATAAAAATACCCAGATCTCTTCACAGGCGGAACAGCTCTTTGCGATGCAGCAGGAAATAAGAGAATTCAAGGAGATCATCGCACTGAAAAGAATATGGGGTGACAAGGGACTCTCCAAAAAGACCGACAAACTGAAAAGCATCGTACCTCAGCCAAAAGTGACTTGGAGCAAAAAAGGCAAGAAATTGACCGCCAGATACAAAGATCTCAGTGCCAAAGAGCTGAACAGGCTGATGACAAAGATGACGAGCCTTGCTGTACAGATTACAGAACTGGATATTGCCAGGTCGGGTGAAAACTATAATGTGGAGTGCAAATGCAAGTGGTAAAAAAAACAGGGATGATCCTCTTTGTCATCTGGTTCGCCTTTGTCCTCTTCATGCCCAAGCGAAATCTCTATTACAAGGTCGAACAGGAGCTTGCAATGCAGGGAATTAAGGTGAATGAAGGCAGACTTAATGAAGGCCTTTTCACGCTGAATATCGATGATGCCATCGTTTATGTCAAGGGGATAGACCTGATCCATATCAAACATGCCAGCTTCTTCTCTCTGTTCTTTTACAGCAGTGTGACGCTGGAGGAGATTGTAGTGGATGATTCCCTAAAAAGTATACTGCCTACCAGACTGGATGAAGCCAGACTCTCCCACGCCATCTGGAAGCCCGGACATATGGAGGTTGCCGGTAAGGGTGCTTTTGGAGATTTTTCGGGTGATGTAGACCTGATACAGCGAAAGGTCCATCTTGATTTCATGGAGATTAATGGTACCGGTATATGGAAGCGTCAGCTTAGAAAGGGAGAGAAGGGATGGTATTATGAAACGTCTTTTTAAACCCCAGACAATGCAATGGCTGCTCAAACTTCTTGTCGCAGTACTTATAGTCAAACTGATGTGGCTGGCGGTGGAGATGAAGTTCCTTCCGACTGCAGGGGTCAATCAGGCTGAAGAGGCAGGGATTAAACCCCTATACTACAGGGTTGGACTCTCTTCTAACAAAGCACCCGCTCCCAAAAAGGTGGTAAAGAAAATACCGGTGGGAAATATCAAAGATATCAAGCTTCTTGCTGTCTACAATGCTCCCGATGCTACTGTGGTCACGGTTATGTACAAGCGGAAGACAAAAGTGCTTGAACGAGGGGAAAGGATCAATGGCTTTACGCTTGAAGGAGCGGGAAGTACCTATGCTATGTTCAGCAAGAACGGTAAAAATTACAGGATCGACCTGACTAAAGGCAAAAAGGGTTCCGGCTCGGGAAGCATAAGGCCGACATATAAACCGGCTACTCCCAGACAGAGCAGCAGCGGGAATGCCCCCCAGGGTGAGATCGTCGATGCGGGTGACCACAAGATCGTCGACAAATCTCTGTTAGAGCACTACGCAAAAAATATGGATGACATCTACAAGAACATCGGTATTACGGAGGTCAAAAAAGGCAATACCCTTAAAGGCTTCAAGATCACCTTTGTGAGACGAGGCTCACCTTTTGCCAAGCTTGGGGTACGGCGCGGAGATATCATCAAATCTATCAACGGACAGGAGATAAGCAGCTACAATGCCGCATTCAATGTCTATAAAAATATCGGTGATGCCGAAAACCTTACGCTGGTCATTCAGCGAGGAAAAGAAGAAATGGAGTTGGAATATGAAATTAACTAAAATACTTTTGGGAATGCTGCTGGTCTTTACGATTGCTCTGCAGGCGTCAGACGAGGAGACGGTCAATGTCAACTTCCGTGATCTTTCGGTCAAGGATTTCATTGAAATGGTTTCGAAGATCACACACAAGAATATCCTTATCGATACCGATCTGAAGGGCAAGATCAATTTTGTAACGACCAAGCCGATCAAAAAGTCCTCGCTGATCCCTTTGGCGAACTCCATTCTGGGCAGTAAAGGGCTGACACTGATCGATCAGGGAGACTTCTACAAAGTAGTCAAGGGTTCCACTGCGGCCGGTGAGGGGCTCGATGTGAGTTCTTCCATAGAAGGGGAGACGATGAAAACAGTCATGTTCCCCCTGAAGAACTCCAATGCGGCAGTCATCCGCGCCAAGATAAAACCTTTACTGCACAAGAACGATAAGGTGATCTCCTTTAAGGAGAACAATGTCCTTGCCATTACTTCTACTCCCCGAACACTGCAGTCGATCTCGAAGATCATCAAAGCGATTGAGAAAAGAGGCATCAAACGTTCCGTGGTCATTAAGTTGAAGAATGCCAGCGTCAAAGAGGTATTTTCCAATGCTCAGAATATGGCTAAAAAGATCTTCCCCCAGACCATCGAGAGCGAGAAGGTGGACATCTTCAAGGATGAGGCGACCAACTCTCTCATTCTTGTAGGAAAAGAAGACAATAACCGGCGTATGATCAAGTACATCAAGCAGCTTGACCGTAAGGGAGATGACCAGATGCAGAAGATGTATGTGCTCCGCCTGAAGAACTCCAACGTCGAGGAGATGGAGAAGATCATGAGTAAGTTGATCTCCCAGATGAACAATATGTCAATGAAAAAGCCCCAAAAGGGAGGCAAGCCACCTAGCAAGGCGATGGTGGTCTCTGATGTTGAACGAAATGCCCTCATTGTCCTTGCTACGGGAGAGCAGATGCGTAATATTCGTGAAACGGTACGCAAGATCGATATTCCCAAAGTACAGGTCTATGTCAAGGCAAAGATCGTGGAGATCAACAAGGATATGGCTGAGCAGATCGGTATGAAATACGGAATGAATGGAGGGACGATTACCTCTTCAGGGCTCTTCACGCTTGCGGGAAATATGGGTGCCGGCGCATTGCAGATGTCTCCGTCACTTTTGGGGTTCCTGAACACAAACAATACAACAACCTATACAGATGCCAACGGAAATGTAATACAGGAAAACAATCCTGCCTTCAAATTTGATTCAACGGATAAGGCTTTCGCTTTGGGTGCAGCGCTTGATCTTTTGGAAAAAAATGGAGCGGCACGTCTTTTAAGTGAACCCTCGATACTCTGTACGAACAATAAAGAAGCTGAGATCTATGTAGGACAGACAAGGTCCATCCTCACTCAGGCACAGCAGTCCACTACGGCAGTTTCCAATGTTATCAATAATTATTCACGTGAAGATATTGGACTGACGCTCAAAGTCAAACCGAGACTCTCCAGCAACAACCAGGTAACACTGGAAGTAGAAACAATACTTGAAGATATTGACCCTTCTTCAGAGCAGGCGGCAGACAGACCTACCACAACAAAAAGAACAGTCAAGACCAATGCCATAGTCAAAAACGGAGAAATGATCATTCTTGGAGGGCTTATTAAAAGGACGGGAGGTAAAAGCATCAGTAAAGTACCTTTTCTTGGAGATATCCCCATACTTGGAGAAGCACTTTTTACCCATACAAATAATGTTGAGCGGGAGCAGAATGTTGTGATCTACCTGACACCTTACATTGTGAGAAAAAGCGGTGATTTACAAAAGCTCAAGGAGATGCTCTCAGAGCTTGAAGAGGTGCAGATACGCTACAACAGGCTGGTAGAATCGGCATTGGAAAAAAACAAAGGTAAGCAGCGCAGCGACAGTACAAAAACATTTGCAGCAGAACCTCGGCAGATTCCTGAAGTATCTGCTTCAAGCCATTCAAACAGTGGGCATGTCAGTAACCTTTATATTCTCAACCAGGCCGAGGAGGAGTTCTGATGCAATTCCCTAAACTGCAGGATGTCAATCTTGAGCCGTTATGGGAAGAGTGCATCAACCACAAGCTTGCACTGAAGCACTCTTTGCTTTTCAGTACAATCGAAGGTGTTGACAGTTGCGTAGTTCAGCAGGAGACAGTGGCCGATGCCCTGAACTACCTTGCCAAGCTGCCAGTCGACTATCCGGTTATTATGGTAGATACCGAGAGTTTTGTCCGTCTCAAAAATAAATTTCTCGAGATCCAGACCGGTTCGGACTTCGAAGAGATGTCCACGACTTCCGAAGAGCTCATCGAGGCGGAGAGCGATCTTCTCGATTTCATCCGAAATTCCCAGGATCTTCTTTCAAGTGAAGAGTCCGCTCCCATCATTAAGCTGGTTAACTCGCTTTTCTTTCAGGCCATCAAGAAGGGTGCGAGTGATATCCACATAGAGAGCGGTGAGAGAAAAGGAGACGTACGTCTGCGTATTGACGGAGCGCTTAAAAAGCATTTGGACCTGGACAAAAGCATTATAGGGCTGGTGATCAACCGTATCAAAGTTATCTCAAGTCTTGATATCTCCGAGAAACGTGTCCCACAGGATGGGCGTACACAGATTTCTATTTCGGGAAAAACACTTGACGTCAGGGTCTCCATTCTCCCTACCTATTATGGTGAACGGGTCGTAATGCGTATTTTGGCACAAAGTGAACATATTCCGACGCTTGAATCTCTGGGCTTTCAGGAAGAAGTGACAAAAAATCTCTATAAACTGCTCAATCATGCCCATGGAATGATACTGGTGACCGGTCCTACGGGTTCGGGTAAATCGACAACGCTTCATGCATGTTTACAGCATATTTCCACCCCGGATAAGAATATTATTACCGTAGAAGACCCGGTAGAGTACAATGCAAACAATATCAGCCAGATACAGGTCAACACCAAAGTAGGGCTGACCTTTGCAGCAGGCCTGCGTTCAATTCTGAGACAGGACCCCGACATCATCATGGTAGGAGAGATCCGTGATTCGGAAACGGCAGATATTGCACTGCGTTCGGCACTGACGGGACACCTGCTTCTTTCTACACTGCATACGAACGACTCTACCTCTTCTCTGAGCCGTCTGATGGATATGGGGATAGAGAATTTCCTGATCTCGGCAACACTCCTCGGTGTGCTGGCACAGAGGCTGACACGAAAGCTTTGTGTCCACTGCAAGGAAGAAGCGCTGCTGCCTCCTGCCATAGCCGAAGAGATCGATGTTCCTGCGGATAAACTCTATTTCAGGGCCGTAGGCTGCAAAGAGTGTGACTTTACCGGTTACAAAGGCAGGCAGGCGATCGGAGAACTCTTTATCATTGACGACACGGTCAAAGAGATGATGAAGGACGGCTTCAATGACCATCAGGTGCGTGAAGTGATGAAGCAGAACGGTATGAAGACCATTTCAGACAAGCTCAAAGAGATGCTGCTTGCCGGTGAGACCAGTTATGAAGAAGCGATCCGTGTCGGACTCATGGATGGGTAGAAGAAGCGCCTTTACCCTTTTGGAGGTACTTATCTCCATTGCGCTTCTTGGGCTTATACTTCCTGCACTCTACCAGAGTGTTGAACTCCTCAAAGACTCCAACAAGCATCTTTTCGACTATGTGGAGAAGGCCAAAAAGATCAGCAAAGCTACGGAAATACTTTATCTTGATATTTTGAGTTCGGATGGAAACCTGAGCATTAAAAAAGATGACTTCAGCAGGTTGTGTATAGAGCAGACCCGTAATTCGCTCTATGAACTGCCCAGTGCCAAAGTATGCTGGATCGTGATGAAAAAGGACCATGCGCTTCTCAGGGTGGAGGGTAACGGCTATCTTTTGCCTCTACGGGTGGATGATAGGGTGGAAGCTGACCTAGTCATGAAAGACCTTGAAGTTTTCGATGTCTATCACAGTATGGACAAAGTGCTTGTACTGATCCAACAGGCAAAAAAAGAGCCTATCTCTTTTATGGTGCAGGGTGTCACAAAGCCTCAGAAAAAAAAGAAAATGGCCGCCAAGAAAGCGGTTAAGAAAAAGCGTCCACCCGGAAATCAGGAAACCAACGGAACAAAGTCTCCCGGTAAGACTCCACCGCCGATATAATTTTTTAAGTAAATCTGTTACAATAATCCTCATATCACACAAGAGGATGATGCATGAAAGAGATCTATGAGAAACTGGGACTGTTCTACCTGGGAAAAGATGTTGACAAAGAGACGATGGAGCCTGTTGAGGCACTGACGCTTCTGAAGAACAAGAACTTCACGACACATGCCGCGATCATCGGTATGACCGGTTCCGGTAAAACGGGACTGGGTGTGGGTATCATTGAAGAAGCGGCTATTGACAATATCCCTTCGATCATCATAGATCCCAAAGGGGATATGGGAGACCTCTGTCTGAGCGACCCCTCCTTTTCTGTCAAAACCTTTGAACCCTGGGTAAGGGATGAAGCACTTTCCAAGGAAGCGGACCCTGCCGAATATGCACAGAAGATCGCAACGATGTGGAAAGAGGGAATTCAGAGTTTTGGGCAGGATGTCTCGCGTGTCGAAAGATTTCATGCTGTACCGAAGACCATCTATACCCCCGGTTCCTCGGCCGGTGTAGCCATCAATATTATGTCATCCCTTGAGGCCCCGCCTGCCCAGATCATGGAGGAGAGTGATAGCTTCACTGCCTACCTCAAGAGTACTACGACTTCACTGCTCTCCCTCATCGGAATCACTGCCGATCCGCTTGACTCCAAAGAGTATATCCTTCTGACACAGATCATTACACAGGCCTGGTTAAGCAAAGAGGACCTGGGTATCGAGACTATCATCGGCAGGATACTTAAGCCTCCATTTAAAAAGATCGGTGTTCTGCTGCTTGATGATTACTACCCGCAGGAGACACGTTTCAAACTGGCAACCAAGTTCAATGCGCTTCTGGCAAGTCCCAGTTTCTCTCTCTGGCTGCAGGGGGATGATCTCGATATCCAGAAACTGCTGTATGATGAGAACGGTAAAGCAAAGATTGCCATATTCTCCATTGCACATCTTAACGATGATGAGCGTATGTTCTTCGTAACACTGTTCCTGAACAAATACATTGCCTGGATGCGCAGACAGAGTGGGACTTCAACACTAAAAACACTCCTTTACATGGATGAGATATTCGGTTACTTTCCTCCGACCAAGAACCCGCCAAGCAAGGAGCCCATGCTACTGATGCTCAAACAGGCACGTGCCTTTGGTGTGGGCGTGGTACTCAGTACACAGAACCCTGTTGACCTTGATTATAAAGGACTCTCCAATATCGGAACCTGGTTCATTGGCAGGCTGCAGACCACGCAGGATATTGAACGTGTCATAGACGGACTGGGAGGGAAGATCGGTTCGCGTTTTGAGAAAGGTGAGATCAAAACATTGCTGGCGAACCTGAAAAAAAGGACTTTTTTCCTTAAAAGTGCGCATCTTGACGACATTCGCCTCTTCACAACACGATGGGTGCTGAGCTATCTCAAAGGACCGCTCAAGAGAGATGAGATTGCTGCATTGATGGAAAGACAGAAAGCCGGGCAGGAGATTCAAAAACAGAGCTTTGAGAGGCTGGGAAGAAAGAATGATACTCTGGGCTCTTTTCAAAACGTAAATGCTTCCATACCTCAGTATTATGAGCCGGACCCCTCCGGGCAGAATATTTTTATTCCTACCCTTGCTGCAAAAGCCAAAGTACACTTTTTCAACCAGAGTAGAGGTATTGACGAAGAGAGGGAGTGTATGCTTAGTCTGGAGCTCGATGCCAAACAGCAGCAGATTTCCTGGGAAGAGGCCAGAGAAGAAGAAGTGGATTTTACGCGTCTGCCGCATATCGCACCCAAAAATGCACAGTATTATGACCTGCCGAAAATGATACTTGAGGACAAAGGGCTTAAGTATGCCATTCGGGAGCTGAAAGCGTACCTCTATCAGGAAGAGGGGCTGGATCTTTATCGCTGCAGATCACCGAAGCTCGAATCCAGACCTGGAGAATCGCGCTCGGACTTTATTGTCAGGGTACAGGATCTGCTACAGCAGAAAAAAGAGGAGGAGATTGAAAAACTAAAGACACGCTATGCCTCCAAAGAAAAAGTACTGCAAGAGAGACTGCTCCGTGCACAGGAGAGGGTGGCTAAGGAGTCCTCTGACTCTACTTCATCGATGATTGATATGGGTATTGCTGTACTGGGTGCACTCTTTGGGAAGACAAGCCCGACCAAAATAGGGCGCACCATCAGCAAGGGAGGGCGTATACTCAAAGAGCGTGGAGAGATGAGCCGTGCAGAAGAGAGAGTTGCTAAAGTTCAGGATGATATCGATACGCTCAATGATGAGCTTGAAGAGAAGATCGAGAAGCTCAGTGAAAAATATGATATAGGCAACTGTGAAGTTGAAACATTTAAGATCAAACCGAGACGAACGGATATTGATGTAGAGAGATGTGCTGTTGTTTGGAGAGTATCGTAAATTTAGAATAAAGAGAAATTTAACAAAATTTTGTATATAATCAAAATTAATCAATGGATATAGTCAATAATAAATAAGGAATGACCGGTGTCAGTATATATAAACAGTAAAACAGGAGAAGCAATAGAGAGGGAAGAGCCTCAAAATGAAGAGTATATCTATACTGGGAAAGCGCTCGTTTTGGAAACGGACAGCGACAGGATCATTACCTATGCCAACAGAAGATTTGTGGAAACAAGTGGCTACAGCAAAGAAGAGATGATTGGTTCGCCCCACTGTATGCATTTACATCCCGATATGCCTGCAGGCATTTTCAAGGATGCCTGCAGGCTGACTGATGAAGGCAAGACCTGGAGCGGCTTGGTGCAGAATGTAAATAAAAAGGGGATTTCCTACTGGACAGAGCTTCTCATACAGCCGAAGATTAACGAGATGGGTAAGATAATTGGTTATATGGCAACACGAAGAGAGATGGATACTTCCAAGCTTGGAGAGGTAAAAAAAGAGTATGAAATGATGAGGGCTGCGGGAGAAGAGACCGTGAAAGGCCAATTCTGCGGTGAAGTCTATCTTGGAGAAAGTGCCTGCGCTTTCTAAGAAGTGCAGACAGAAAACATATTACCCTTTACTGCCCGGTTTAATAGCAGTGCTTCCTTCTTTGCACATAGGGCACTCTTCGGGAGCGTACATTTCAAAAGTAAAATCCTCCAGAGCGAAAAACGGTACATCTTTGGGAAGCTTACATTCACTTTTGGCTTCGTTTTTCCCGCCGACACGTTTACAGAACCCTCTGTTCGCAAGGGAAGCGAAAGCGACCACTTTGGCACCCAGTGCTTCAATGGCTTCTGCTGCCTTGAGTGCAGAACCGCCTGTGGTGATGATATCTTCGCAGATGATGATCTTTTCACCCGGGGATACCTCAAATCCGCGCCGGAGTTCCATCCCGCCCTCTTTCTTCTCAACGAAGATGGAACGGACACCCAGAGAGCGTGCCAGTTCATAGCCGGCGATCACTCCGCCCAGAGCGGGAGCACAGACCGTATCGACTTCGATCCCGTTCTCTCGAATCATTTTTGCAAGTGCATCAGTGAGTAGTGATGCTTTTTGAGGATATTCCAGTACCTTCGCACTCTGAAGATAACGGCTGGAATGGTTACCGCTGGCAAGAAGAAAGTGCCCTTCCAGAAGAGCATTGGCATCTTTGTATACCTGTTCGACATTCATCACTATACCTTTAGGATATCTGCTTCTTTTGCTTTGAAGAGCTCATCGACCATACCAATGTGGTCATCTGTGATCTTCTGGATCTCATCATGTGCTCTTTTGGACTCATCCTCGGAGATCTCTTTGTCCTTTTCAAGTTTTTTGATCTTGTTGTTCGCATCTTTACGAATGTTTCTAATAGCCACTCTGGCATTTTCCGCCATGGCCTTTGCCTGCTTGACGATCTCCTGTCTCTGTTCGCTTGTCATTGGCGGGAAGAAAAGTTTGATGAAGTCACCGTCGTTATTCGGGTTCACACCGATATTTGCTTCCTGAATGGCTCTTTCAATGTCACTGAGGAGGTTCTTTTCCCATGGTGTGATGCTGATAGTTGTTGCATCCGTAGCGATGACACTTCCCACCTGGTTCAGCGGTGTAGGTGTTCCATAGTAATCGACCTTGATATTGTCGACGATATTGGTAGTGACCTTCCCTGTTCGCAATGATGCGAAGTCACGTTTCAGTGCTTCGAGACTTTTATTCATATGTTCTTTGGTGTGTTCAAAAATTTCATTGACCATGATTCTCTCCTGGAGGATTATTTGAATGAATTTTACCTTTTTTTACCTTTGAAGGTGAATGTGTGTTTTAAGGGAGGGGGAGGTGAAGAAATAATATGTGAAGATATAAGTCGGGATATCTTTATCTCGACCTATTCATGCTGGATACTATTTTGTATCTGCTGCTTTCGGTGCCGCAGGCGCAGAAGATTTTTCCGGTGCTGTGGCGGCAGGTGCTGCAGGAACAACGGCATTGTTCTTCGGTGTGATCTTGTCTACGACAGAAGCGCTGTTCTGTGAAGTGTAAAGATAGCCGAGTGCCAATGTGTTGATGATGAAAAGGAAAGCAAGGGAGAAAGTCAGCTTCGCAAGGAAACCTGTTGGTCCTTTCGCTCCAAATACAGATTCGTTACTTCCACTGTATGCACCCAGTCCGATACTTGAACTTTTTTGTAGAAGTATAGCGATCGTAATAGCGATCGCCAGTACAATTTGTACGATTAATAGTGTTGATGTCATTGATGCCTCTTTACTGTTTATGAGTAGCCCAAATCAAATTTGGGTATAATTTCGGCGATTATACCCAAACTATATTGAAATAGTGATAAATAGTAACATTGGAGCAGTTTTGGAGAGAAAAGAGACAGGGATATCAGGCGCGATCAAAGAGTTTTCGCGTTTTGCCAAAGCGTATGACCGGTACAATATCATACAGTCTGAAGTAGCAAAGACCCTAGTCTCAAAACTGTCTGAAAAGAATTATGGAACGATCATCGATATCGGTGCGGGAAGTGGTAAAGTCTACCATAACCTTCTCTCTGAACATATTTCTTTTGAACGTTTTATTGCACTGGACTCCTCTTTGGAAATGTTAAATATTCATCCGAATGAACAGTCTGTAGAAAAAGTCTGTGCAGATTTCAACTCTCTAGAGACCTTGGATCCTTTGGAGAAAAATGAAGATACACTTCTGCTTTCTTCTTCCGCGCTTCAGTGGAGCACAGATCCGGAAGCTACTTTCTCCAAGCTCTCCCAACTTGCCCCCCGGGCATATTTCGCCATCTTTACATCCAATACATTCAAGACACTGCATCAGAGTGCAGGTATTGATTCCCCGATACATAGTACGGAACGGCTCAAAGCGCTGATGGAAAAGTATTATGATGCCAAATATGAACTGCGCCAGTACAAACTGCATTTCGATTCTGTGCATGAGATGTTTCGTTACATTAAAAAAAGTGGTGTCAGCGGGGGAGAAAAGAAGTTGGGATACAAAGAGACAAAAGCGCTGATGAAAAATTATCCGCTGGATTATCTCGAGTTTGAAGTCTTGTTTGTGGAAGCAAAGAGGTAGGGTGCTGTGTCCTCACAGCACCAAAGAGAAAGAGAATGAAACCCTAGTCGTCATTCCCGAATATGCCAAGCAGCTGTAAAAGTGTTACGAACATATTCAGGAAGTCAATGTAAAGCGATACCGCTGCATCGACCGGCGAATCATATGCGCCGTTCGCAATGTTCTGCGTATCATAGATCGTGAACAGTGAGAACAGAAGCAGGATCCCCGCAGTGATAACAATGTGCATCATAGGGCTCTGAAGTAGGAAGTAGTTCACCAGTGACGCGATGATCACGACGATCAGTGTAATGAACAATGGTTTACCCCAGCTTGAGTAGTCGGACTTGCTGTTGATCGCAAAGAGACTGAGCGCTCCGAAGAGAACAGATGTCATAAGGAATGCATTCCCAATGACCGCACCGTTACCCATACCGATGAGCGAAGCCAAAAGTGGCACCAAAGATACCCCTGTGAGAAAGGTGAAGAGGAAGAGCATTGCAAGGTTAAGGCCTGGCTTGCTTCTTGTCATGCTCAGTCCGAAAAAGAGGACAAGCAGTTCCGCTCCAAAGATGAACCATTTGAACTGCATGATTGCCTCTGCATAAGGCATTGTCACATAGGCACCAGCTGCCGCCGCGATCATACTTGCTGCCAAGAGCTGATAGGTCTTCTTCATAAAGCTGACCGATGCACCTTCCTGTACATATCCAGCCTGTGCGGAGGCATAATCTCTGTCATATAAAGCCATATTGTTTCCTTTTATTAAATGTGATTTATAAATGTGTTGCAAGTATAGTCGCAGGAGATTAATCTAAGGTTAATCAGTTTGTTTTTACGTCAACCCCAAATATAACTGCTGAAAAGAGTGATTCTAATATATAATAATGTAAGCTATATAAAAAAACCGATAAATTTCAAAATATTTCGCAAAAACCCTTGACAAGGAAGGGATTCGGTGCTATAATACGCGTCCAACAACACATGGAGAGCTAGCGAGTTGCTAGAAAGAGTGTTATTGAGTGATCTTTGACAACCAAATATAAGTAAACAAATCAACGTCTATTTGAGATTTAATTTTTGCACTTTTTAACAAAAAAGTGATATGAATTAACTTAAGTAGAAATAACTTAAGTGATTCTGACAATGGTTCAAACCATTCTATTTTTAATGGAGAGTTTGATCCTGGCTCAGAGTGAACGCTGGCGGCGTGCTTAACACATGCAAGTCGAACGAGAACGGCTCTAGCTTGCTAGAGTGTCAGCTAAGTGGCGGACGGGTGAGTAATGTATAGTTAATTTGCCCCTTGGAGAGGGATAGCCACTGGAAACGGTGATTAATACCTCATACTCCTTCTATGTTAATCATAGTTGGGAAACGTTTTTTCGCCAAGGGATAAGATTATATGGTATCAGGTAGTTGGTGGGGTAAGAGCCTACCAAGCCAATGACGCCTAGCTGGTCTGAGAGGATGATCAGCCACACTGGAACTGAGACACGGTCCAGACTCCTACGGGAGGCAGCAGTGGGGAATATTGCACAATGGAGGAAACTCTGATGCAGCAACGCCGCGTGGAGGATGACGCATTTCGGTGTGTAAACTCCTTTTATATGGGAAGATAATGACGGTACCATATGAATAAGCACCGGCTAACTCCGTGCCAGCAGCCGCGGTAATACGGAGGGTGCAAGCGTTACTCGGAATCACTGGGCGTAAAGCGCGCGCAGGCGGCCTTTTAAGTTGGATGTGAAAGCCTATGGCTCAACCATAGAACTGCATCCAAAACTATTAGGCTAGAGTCTGGGAGGGGAAGATGGAATTAGTTGTGTAGGGGTAAAATCCGTAGAGATAACTAGGAATACCAAAAGCGAAGGCGATCTTCTGGAACAGTACTGACGCTGAGGCGCGAAAGCGTGGGGAGCAAACAGGATTAGATACCCTGGTAGTCCACGCCCTAAACGATGAATGTTAGTCGTCGGAGGCCTAGTGTCTTCGGTGATGCAGCTAACGCATTAAACATTCCGCCTGGGGAGTACGGTCGCAAGATTAAAACTCAAAGGAATAGACGGGGACCCGCACAAGTGGTGGAGCATGTGGTTTAATTCGAAGATACGCGAAGAACCTTACCTAGCCTTGACATTGAGAGAATCCTGTAGAGATACGGGAGTGCCTTCGGGAGCTCGAAAACAGGTGCTGCACGGCTGTCGTCAGCTCGTGTCGTGAGATGTTGGGTTAAGTCCCGCAACGAGCGCAACCCTCGTCACTAGTTACTAACGGTTCGGCCGAGGACTCTAGTGAGACTGCCTTCGCAAGGAGGAGGAAGGTGAGGACGACGTCAAGTCATCATGGCCCTTACGGCTAGGGCAACACACGTGCTACAATGGGCAGGACAATGAGACGCGATACCGCGAGGTGGAGCAAATCTATAAACCTGTTCTCAGTTCGGATTGTAGTCTGCAACTCGACTACATGAAGCTGGAATCACTAGTAATCGTAGATCAGCTATGCTACGGTGAATACGTTCCCGGGTCTTGTACTCACCGCCCGTCACACCATGGGAGTTGATTTCACCCGAAGCGGGGAAGCTAAACTGGCTACCCTCCACGGTGGGATCAGCGACTGGGGTGAAGTCGTAACAAGGTAACCGTAGGAGAACCTGCGGTTGGATCACCTCCTTTCAAGAGTATAGATGATATTTCCTCACAGAGTATCATCACAATCGATAAGACGATGGTTTGTTTGCACTGTTTGTTCAGTAGCTTATGTTTGGTTGATAAAGATCATTGGGATCTTTGACTTAATTTGGGGAATTAGCTCAGCTGGGAGAGCGCCTGCTTTGCACGCAGGAGGTCATCGGTTCGATCCCGTTATTCTCCACCATTTCGGCGTAAAGCACTTTGATAGCTTACACACGTACTTTAGTACGCTTCGTAAACTACCAAAGCACTTTCCACTCGAAATCATGTGGAAGAAAAAACTTAATATAAATATTCATTTCAAGAGTATTTATATTAGGTTTTACACCTAAAGTTATTTAACTTATTATTGTTAAGAGTCTAACGTAATGTTGCAAAACGAGACGCGATTGATTATTTATTTAAGAGATCAAGTCAAATTTTACAGAACAATTACAATTTAACATAAACATATTGTTTGAAAAGAATTTATTCTTTGATAATGATATCTTTCATGTGCAAGAAACTCAATAAAAAAGAAGATGTAAGAATCTTCAAACTTATTAAACAACCAAAAACGAACCAAAGTGGTAAGACACAAACAGTTCATTTTGCATTTAATAAGGTAGTACCTTAGAATTAAGTCAAATTAATCTAAGGGCAGATGGTGGATGCCTAGACCAGGAGAGGCGATGAAGGACGTACTAGGCTGCGATAAGCCGGGGGGAGCTGCCAAGAAGCTTTGATCCCCGGGTTTCCGAATGGGGCAACCCGGCATGGCGTGAGTCATGTCACTCTTAGGAGAGCGAACGCAGGGAAGTGAAACATCTCAGTACCTGCAGGAAAAGAAATCAACCGAGATTCCCAAAGTAGCGGCGAGCGAAATGGGATTAGCCCTAAACTCTGTGGGGTGTTAGTAGAATAAGCTGGAATGCTTGACCGTAGAGGGTGAAAGTCCCGTAAACGAAAACTAACCATGGACTATTCGAGTAGGTCGGGACACGTGTAACCCTGACTGAAAATGGGAGGACCACCTTCCAAGGCTAAATACTACTCCAGGATCGATAGTGAACCAGTACCGTGAGGGAAAGGTGAAAAGAACCGCGGCAAGCGGAGTGAAATAGAACCTGAAACCATCTGCCTACAATCATTCAGAGCCCTATGTTTTATACAGGGTGATGGACTGCCTTTTGCATAATGAGCCTGCGAGTTATGGTGACTAGCAAGGTTAATCAAACGAGAAGCCGTAGCGAAAGCGAGTCTGAATAGGGCGCCAAGTTAGTTGCTGTAGACCCGAAACTAAGTGATCTATCCATGGGCAGGTTGAAGCTGGTGTAAGAGCTAGTGGAGGACCGAACGGGTGAAGGTTTAAAACTTCTCCGATGACCTGTGGATAGGGGTGAAAGGCCAATCAAACTTAGTGATAGCTGGTTCTCTCCGAAATATATTTAGGTATAGCGTCATGTTCGAAACATGAGGGGGTAGAGCACTGATTGGGCTAGGGCCTATACCAAGGTACCAAACCCAGTCAAACTCCGAATACCTCATGTGAATTCATGGCAGTCAGGCGATGGGTGATAAAATCCACCGTCGAAAGGGAAACAGCCCAGACTACCAGCTAAGGTCCCAAAGTTCTATTTAAGTGGAAAAGGATGTGGAGTTGCTTAGACAACCAGGAGGTTGGCTTAGAAGCAGCCATCCTTTAAAGAAAGCGTAACAGCTCACTGGTCTAGCGATTCTGCGCCGAAAATATAACGGGGCTAAAATAGACACCGAAGCTGTAGATTTGAACAATAGTTCAAGTGGTAGGAGAGCGTTCTAGTCAGCATTGAAGCCATACCGGTAAGGAGTGGTGGAGCGGCTAGAAGTGAGCATGCAGGCATGAGTAGCGATAAAACGGGTGAGAATCCCGTTCGCCGTAAACCCAAGGGTTCCTACACGATGCTCGTCAATGTAGGGTTAGTCGGGTCCTAAGCTGAGTCCGAAAGGGGTAGGCGATGGCAAATCGGTTAATATTCCGATACCAACTATTAGTTTAGTACGAAGGGGGGACGCATAGGGTTAAACGAGGTCACTGATGGAATAGTGGCTCGAAGGGTGTAGATAAGCCGGATAGGAAAATCCGCCGGCTGTTTTCGAGACCTGACAGGCTGGCTGCGCTCTTCGGAGTAAAGCCAGAATCGTTGATACCGTCGTGCCAAGAAAAGCCTCTAAGTGTATTAATAGTTGCCCGTACCGTAAACCGACACAGGTGGGTGAGATGAGTATTCTAAGGCGCGTGGAAGAACCCTGGTTAAGGAACTCTGCAAACTAGCACCGTAACTTCGGAATAAGGTGTGCCTCCTTTGGTATAGGACTTCGCGTCCGAAAGCCAAAGAGGTTGCAACAAAGAGTCCCTCCCGACTGTTTATCAAAAACACAGCACTTTGCTAACTCGCAAGAGGATGTATAAGGTGTGACGCCTGCCCGGTGCTTGAAGGTTAATTGATGGGGTTAGTTCTTCGGAACGAAGCTCTTGATCGAAGCCCAAGTAAACGGCGGCCGTAACTATAACGGTCCTAAGGTAGCGAAATTCCTTGTCGGTTAAATACCGACCTGCATGAATGGCGTAACGAGATGGGAGCTGTCTCAACCAGGGATCCAGTGAAATTGTAGTGGAGGTGAAAATTCCTCCTACCCGCGGCAAGACGGAAAGACCCCGTGCACCTTTACTATAGCTTGACACTGCAATTGGGATATATTTGTGCAGGATAGGTGGGAGGCTTTGATGCTGTGGCGCTAGCTGCAGCGGAGCCATCCTTGAGATACCACCCTTATATATTCTGATTGCTAACTTGCGCCGGTTATCCCGGCGGAGGACAATGTCTGGTGGGTAGTTTGACTGGGGCGGTCGCCTCCTAAAAAGTAACGGAGGCTTACAAAGGTTGGCTCATGTCGGTTGGAAATCGACAGCAGAGTATAATGGTACAAGCCAGCTTAACTGCGAGACGTACATGTCGAGCAGAGACGAAAGTCGGTCATAGTGATCCGGTGGTTCTGTGTGGAAGGGCCATCGCTCAAAGGATAAAAGGTACGCCGGGGATAACAGGCTGATCTCCCCCAAGAGCTCACATCGACGGGGAGGTTTGGCACCTCGATGTCGGCTCATCGCATCCTGGGGCTGAAGCAGGTCCCAAGGGTATGGCTGTTCGCCATTTAAAGCGGTACGCGAGCTGGGTTCAGAACGTCGTGAGACAGTTCGGTCCCTATCTGCCGTGGGCGTTGGATGATTGAGGAGAGTTGCCCCTAGTACGAGAGGACCGGGGTGAACGAACCACTGGTGTACCAGTTGTCCTGCCAAGGGCATCGCTGGGTAGCTATGTTCGGATGTGATAACCGCTGAAAGCATCTAAGCGGGAAGCCAACTCCAAGATGAATCATCCCTGAAGATCCGCAGAAGACTACTGCGTTGATAGGCTGGGTGTGTAAGTGATGAAAGTCATTTAGCTGACCAGTACTAATAGATCGTTTGTATTTACTTTATTCTTCAATAGGTACTACCTTGCTAAGTGCAAACTTACAAGATGTATTTCTTAAAGTTGTAATTACCAAAAACAACATTCGATAGGCTCTTAACAATACTAAGCTTCTCAAGCTTTCCATAAGCAAAGAGAATTAAGTACACAAATCAGTGTATTTACTTCTCTTAGTGGTGGGGCTAGAGGGAGGGTCATACCCAGCTCCATTCCGAACCTGGAAGTCAAGCCTCCCATCGCCGATAATACTGCAGGCTACGTCTGTGGGAATGTAGGTCGCTGCCACTTTGAGTTTTTCAATGACTTCTTCTCTTCAGTTTCATAAATATTAATCAACTATCAATAGAAATTTTACTATTCATTTACTCTAATGCACTATCATACTATTTAGAAAAGGTAGTCAATCCTTTCAAGAGATTTTTGTTTTACTCCTTGTCCGAAATATGGTAGAGCTTCCTTGTTTTTATCTCTTGATCCTCCCCTTGGCTGTCTTTTGAAGAGCCCACCTCCTCTTTTACTTCATTGTAAATTCCTTGTTTTTTATTTCGGGCTCTTATATTTTATGAAAATGTGTGAAAACCCTCTAAATACATTGACAAAACAACACTTTTAGTGTATAAACTTTAGCAGATAGTAAGGCCAAAAGCCTTTTACTATGATTTTGTTATAATAACTATAATAATAGAAGCATGCTAAAGCAGGCCGATAGAATATAAGGAGAAACATTGATCCCTTTTACAGATGAAGAGTTGGAACCGGCTGTTAAAGATGTTATTGAGAAGGTAAGGCCTTCCATAAAACTTGATGGCGGTGATATTGAATTGATCGCTATTAAAGACGGTGTGGTATATGTGCAGCTGCAGGGAGCCTGTGTAGGCTGCGGCAGTGCCGGGACCACCATCAAGTTCGGTGTAGAAAGACAGCTGAAGACATTGATACATCCCGAGATCACTGTGATGAGTGTACCTCAGGGATGGGAAGATAAACTGGATCAATTAGGATAAAATGAGCAAAGTAAGTCAAGAAATATTATTACAACGTGCCGAGAAGGAATTCCTTCAGGGGAACTATGCAAAAGCTTTGAGATCATACGGTCTGATCCTGAAGGATTACCCTTCTCTGGATGAAGCAAAAGTCGGTGCCTACCTGAGCGATCTCGGAGACGAGAGTGGAGAAGAGGCACAGGCACTGTTCGATTATTATCAGATGATCAAAGAAGAAAAGAAGAATGCAGTAGAGATCATACACTCGCTCATCAACTCTCTGGATACAACGAAAGAAAGTATTTACGAATTGCTTGATGTACCAGAAGAAGAACAGATCGAGTATGGTGATGGTATCAGATATAGTGATTTCCTCAGATTGGTTGAGAGCAGAGGCAATTTTAGACAGGCCTTTGAAGATATTATGTTCTCTACAAAAGTGGTGATCACGGATAAAGATGAGTTCATCGATTTTGTGACTAAGCTTGCTGATGAAGGATTTGATGAAATGGCATTGGGATACCTTGATGCGACTGCAAGCCTTTTTGGTAATGACCAGGAAGTGCTGGCACTCTATAATGTTGTGCAGGGAATGAAAAAGTGAAAATTGACTTTGACAAAGAAGGGTACAGTTACCTCACTGATAATACGATGTTGTTGGATGAAGAGACTCTTTTTCTCCTGACCTCCCAAAATAGACCCTATTGTGAAAAACTTGAGAGTAAACCTGCTTCCATTACCCCGGATGAATTAATGGCTTTCTGGGGACTGGATGCTATGAAAGTGGTGGGTGTAACCGGAACGAACGGAAAGACGACAGTTACTGCAGCGATCTACTCTTTTCTACTTGATCTTGATAAGAAACCTGCCCTCCAGGGAACACGGGGGCTTTTCGCCGAAGAGAAGCGTATAGAAGAGAAAAGTATGACAACGCCGTCCATTCTTGAAACACTGTACAACATGAAACAGACAATGGATATGGGATGTAACTATTTCATTATGGAAGTAAGCTCTCATGCGATTGATCAGAAGCGTATAGAAGGGATCACTTTTGCGCTGAAAGTGCATACGAATGTCACCAGTGACCATTTGGATTATCATGGAACAGTGGAGGAATACAGACGTGTCAAAAGTCTTTTCTTTGCTGATGACACGATGAAATTGCTCAATAAGGATGATATCAATAATATCACCTATAACCCGAAGAATGCTTACAGTTACGGTGTCGATGAACCGGCAACCTATAAAGTGCAGGCATTTTCCCTGCTGCACGGTATTACAGCGGGGATCAAGTATATGCAGGAAGAAGCAACCTTCCATTCACCGATGATGGGGCTTTTCAACCTCTTCAACCTTATGGCGGCGATCGGTTCAGTACACCTGCTTACCAAGAGGCCTATTCAGGAGATATGTGATGTGGTTGAGAACTTCGCTGGTGTAGCGGGGCGGATGGAAGTGGTCAGCCGTGATCCTCTTGTCATTGTTGATTTTGCCCATACACATGACGGTATCCATGCAGTACTGGAGTCCATGAAAGACAGAGATATTTCGGTGGTATTTGGTGCAGGCGGGAACCGTGACAAAGAGAAACGTCCTCTCATGGGTGCCGCAGCCGGAAGATACGCCAATAAGATCTATGTGACATCCGATAATCCGCGTGATGAAGTCCCTGAAATGATATTGGAAGATATTCTGGTAGGCCTACATGGTAAAGAGAATGTCACCGCCACACCGGACAGACGGCTAGCGATAAAAATGGCCCTGGAGGCTCTTGAGCCTAATGAAGTACTTTTGATCCTTGGCAAGGGTGATGAGGATTATCAGGAGATCAAAGGGGTAAAGCATCATTTCGATGACAGAGAAGTCGTTCGGGAACTGCTTGCTGAACGACAAGGGTAATTTTTCAGGTTTGCCGCGTAGGGTGCGTAATTACGCACCTCACAATAAAATTAGCATATGGTAAAATTTTCCGCCTAAAGGCTTTACAAAAGGTGTGTGACTACGCACCCTACACGCTGCAAAATAGATTGACAAAGCATATAGAAATGTGTCAAAATTTTGCGTATAAACGCTAAACGCTAAACGCTAAACGCTAAACGCTAAACGCTAAACGCTAAACGCTAAACGCTAAACGCTTTATCCCTCTGCTATTTTCATCTCAAACTTCTCCCCAGTCTCCTGCGTATGTCTGTAAAGTTTCCATGCATGAATGATCTGGTAGCTCATCCATCCGAAGGAGAGTATGGTCAATAGCCCGGCAAAATAGATGAAGGGTGTAAGGAAGGTTGACAACAGAAAGGTGACAAGTGTTGCCAAATGGATGTAGAGATGCTTATTGGCAGTTTTTGGGTGTATGACCTCGTGCATCATGGGTGCAGTAAAGTAGCCCTGTGAATTGAGGTGGAACCATGTCAGGAAGGGGATGATCTTGTAGAACATGGCAAAGACGATACTGAGGGCAAAAAAAGTAAAGAAGAGATAGCTGGCTGTTTGAAGCAGGCTGATTGTCGTAAACAGTGTTATGATCATAAGGAACATAGAAACGATGAGCGAAGTCAGTCCGATCCTCCAGAACCAGACAGTGGCATCGGAGAGAGGGCGTTTTTTCTGTGTCAACCGTTTCAGCGTCAATAGGGCGTAGCTGCTTAACAGTATGGCAAGCAGAATATCTGTTATGATCCATGTTGCAGGGATGAAAAGCCCAACGATGAATGTGACAACAAGCAGGCTAAAAAGTACTGTAGGCAGATAATAACTGACCACTTTCGGATAGGATGGGGTAACATAGAACATTTCTATGACCTGGAAGGAGATGGAAATGATCAGCAGGGTGATCCATCCGAAAAGTCCAAAGGAGTAGTGTCCCTCTTTCATTTGACTAAAGTAGGTACCGTTGATAGTTCCGGAGAGTGTGGCGGTCATATAGAGAGCCAAGATCACGACAACAGCAAGCGCAAGAAGTGCTATGACCATACCTTTGGATGAAGCACTGTGATGTACCAGCTCAAAGAGATTCTTTAGCATGACAGCAACGATATAAAAGATGCTTCCGCCCAGGAAAAGCGATGCAAGTCCGTAAAGCCAGGACAGAGAAGTCTGAAATGCTAAAAGAAGGGTGATGACACCGATCGTGAAAGGATATTGAAGCCAGTTGGCTTTTTGTACAGGAGAAGTGAGTTTGACTCCTGCGATGACGGGGAGCATTTGGAAAAGGGCTGCAAACATGAAAGAGAGCATCACCCCAAGTGTCAAGGTGTGCGTGAGGATGACAGCCTGGGTAGTATGTGCATCAAATATGGAAGTCCCGAAGATCAGTATCAGGATACCTGCGAGGATACCAAACAGTGCACCTGAAAAGAAAAAACGGAATACAACCGAGATCGGGGGTGCCTGATCGAGGGAGAGTCCGTTCTGGTTAAACACGCAGCAGCTCCTCCAGTGTAACGGAAGGGTTTTTGGCTACCAGAATATGCCAGTTCCCTGTTTCATCTTCTCTGCTGAGTGTCTGGAACCCCTGTTCGCTGGCAAGGTCTATGAAAGGAATGGGGTTTTTGCGATGAAGCATGTAAAGGTAATTTTCATCATTAAGTTCTCTGAGTGCCCTGATAGCCTGTTCCAACGGTTTTGGGTGCTCCAGTGCTCTGGCATCCAGGTCGATCTTTGTGAATTCGGACATTTTAGAGCTCTACCGCTTTCATCTTGTCGAGTGTCTCGGTTTTAAGTTCCGGAGGCAGGACCCTGTCACACATGGCATAGAGCATCTGCTCTTCTTTCATGTTGTGCTGTTGCAAAAGGATCATCATAGATTCACACAGAGAGAGATAGGTATCTTTATCTTGGGACTCCACTGCTTCCGCCAGCTTCCCAATGAGTCCCTTAACTTGTTCATGTTCGTAACGCATTACCTGTGTCGGTCCTTCAGAGCTTCCGGTCTGTGCTTCAAAAGCAGGAAAAAGTTCCTCTTCCTCTCTCTTGAAATGTCGGAGGGTATCATTGGCGAATACCATGAACTTCTCTTCGGCTTCCGCCCAATTCCCGTTTGCTGCTGCCTGCTCGGCTGCAGCAAATTCTGTATCGCAGTCTCTATGTTCCTGTGTCATGAATTGTGAAATAATCATTGTTTTATCCTTTCGTGATGGTGATCATCTGATCCCAGAGTTCTTTGTTGAGAAGGATCTTCTCTACGCGGGTCTGCCAGAGTCTTCCAAACTCTTTTCTCTCACCAGCGGAAGCCAGCCCCTGAAGAGATTTCCCCATAAGCGGCTGCATGTTTGGATCTGCCGGTACCATAGAGGCACTATAGGTAAGTGTAATACTTGAGTCATTGTTCAGTCGTGTCAGCTTGACTTCGCCTTCCATTGGTACATTATAACTTACAAGATTGTCTCTGGAAAAATGTCCGCCGATACCTTTGAAACCGCCAACACCGTTCGCTCCTGCAATAAATGAGATGACATTGCAGATCACACCGGTCACTCCTTCGGCTTCCCCGTCCCTCATGGAGACATGGATGGACCCTCTCTGTGGGAGGCTGTCTCCATAAAGTGCTTCCAGCCCCTTTTTTGCTATGAGATAGGCACCGGCGACCGTTGGGCATGAGTGCCCTGCAAGTTTGACGCAGTCCAGATAGGTGATCTCCATCTCGCCATTCTCAAAGGCACCGAGAAAATCACTCAGTGGGTCCTGCAGCTGTATCGGTTCTACTTTGTCAAAAAAATCAGGATATTTCATTGGTTTTTGTCCCCTTTGTATATTGATTGTATTATAGGAAAAAAAGAGTTTGCTTCTATTGATATTTATCAAGAATTAAGTAAATCAGAGTAAAATACTCCTAATTAAACTAATTCTGAGCCCCAAAGGCAAAGCTTTAGTGAAAGGAATTGGGTAGGAGCTTCGCTTCTGCACAAGGAGAAAAATTATATAAAAAGGATCCACTATGATGCAAGGTGTACCACAACCAGCGTTCTATATATTCAAATGTCAGCAGTCGGCACCTCCGGGGATGCCGAAACCAAGCTGTGTCAGCCAGAACGACCCTGAGTCTCAGCAGCTTTTCCAGCATTTGGCACAGCAGCTGATGATGAAAGGTATCATCGGGACTGTTCAGCCGATCCAGACAGGCTGTCTGAATCGCTGCCAGCAGGGGCCGGTCATGCTTGTAGAGCCGGGGCATACGATGTATGTCGGCTTGACAAAAGAGAAGATAGACAGGATCATCGATGAGCATATCATCGGCGGGAATGTTGTAGAAGAATATGTGATCCCTGACGAGTTTTGGGGTGAGCCGATACCTCCGTCACAGATGGCCCGTTAATACGCGACTTTTATGTACTCCTTCCGGTGTGATACAGCGGAAGGGAGTGTTTCCCCATATCGCTTCTCGATTTCTTCACAATTACTGTATAATATATTTAGAGATATGCGTAGGATTTTGGTATAATCCCAACAATTTAATTAGACAGGAATGATTATGAACATTACAATGCTTTATTCTAAACTACATAGAGCGACTGTAACAGATGCAAATCTTAATTATGTCGGTTCCATTACCATTGACCAGAATCTGCTGGATGCAGCGAGTATGCGTGTCGGGCAGAAGATCGATATCGTCAATATCAACAATGGAGAGAGATTCTCCACCTATATCATCTCGGGAGAGAGAGGCAAAGGCGATATCTGTCTTAACGGGGCAGCGGCAAGAAAAGTACATAAAGGCGACAAGATCATCATTATCGCCTATGCGACAATGACTGAAGAAGAGGCGGACAGTCACAGTCCCAAGATCGTGATCCTGGATGAGGACAATGGCATTGCCCAGGAATTTGAGGGATTGGAGTAGCAGATGTTTGAAGGAATGGATCTCGGTAAAATGGGAAAGATGATGGAGCAGATGCAGGAGAAAGCAAAAGAGCTCCAGGAGCAGGCGAAGAATATTGAGTTCACTGCGAAAGCCGGGGGTGGTCTTATCGAAGTGACTGCGAACGGTGCAGGTGAAGTGATCGATATGAATATAGATGATTCTCTTTTGGAAGACAAAGAGTCATTACAGATACTTCTGATCTCAGCGATGAATGATGTGAACAAGATGATAGAGGATAACAAGAAATCTCAGGCGATGGGGATGATGGGTGGGATGAACCCTTTCGGTTCATAGTTGACAGTTTGATTTATGCCCGCTTTATGTCTACAAGATAGCTGAACTCTTTTGAAGATTTCAGTTTGTTTACTGTTCTGCTGCTCAATGAGTGGCCGCCATCTTTTTTGATGATCTTTTTCAATGTTTTACTTATGTGCATCTGTCGCTCCCTATGATGAATTTGTCTCTTTTGTGAAACATAGAATCATAGAGTATAGTGGTTACCAAAAGGTAACAAAGGAATAAGATATGAATAAAGTAACGCAGGCGATCGAAAATGATTCCATCGCTACACTTAAAAGTCTGCTTGAAGAAGGCGTAGATCTCAATAAACCGATCCTGATAGGAGAAGAGTACGATCTGGAGGAGTATGACGAGATCAGTCCATTGTTCTATGCCATCAGAAAATATGCTTCTCTGGAGCTGATAGAGTTTCTGCTTGAGAACGGTGTCGATATCCACAGTACAGACAGTGACGGCATCTCGGCTCTGGATATGGCGATTAAATTCAAACGCAAAGACCTTGTAAAGTTCTGTATGGACCAAGGGATAGATATCAACACTACTGCAAGGCGAAGTGGGATACTTCCTCTACAGTTGGCAGCCTGTTTCAATGATACAGAAATGATACAGATGCTTCTGGATGAGGGGGCAGACATTAATGCAACTGATGCCTCCGGGATGAGCGCAAAAGACTATGCCCGCAAACTCGGACAGAAAGGCGTGGTCGAATACCTTACCAAAAGAGGTGGCAGACATAATCTCTATCCTGAAGAGGGATGACCGTCTTCCCTTAGATGAGTAACGCTTTTTTCCTATTATTTTCCCTTCTCTCCCCTGTAACCATTCTGTAACTATTTTTTTCTATACTTCCGCCATCTTAAACTAAACAAGGAAGATAAACTATGAAAAAAACCATACTTTCACTGGTGACTATTTCTGCTATTGCGACTACTGGTGCATTGGCGGACAGTGCAACAGATATTACTGAACTTAAAGCAATGATGACACAGATGAACAAGCGTCTTGCCAAACTCGAGGCTGAGAATAAACAGCTTAAATCTGAAGTCAAAAAGAAGTCCACTAAAAAGAAAACTTCTATGGCCAAAGCAACGCCATCCGAGAAACAGGAGAGAACGGATGCTGTTGTAGAGAAGTTTGAAAAGTCTACACCTGTATTTGCCAAGGCATCCAAGCTCAAGTTTTCTGGTAGGCATTATCTTGGATTTGTACATGGTAAAAATGAAAACCACTTGACAGGAGAATCAAATAGTTACGATGACTTCGAAACAAGAAGAAACTATATCCAGGTCAAGGCATATTTGTTCGATGATCCGAAGAGCTATATGAGAGTAACACTTGATACACATCAGGTAGGCAACGGCAAAGATGTCAATAATGGGGATATTGTAAAAGGCGGTAATACCGGAGACTGGGAAGTACGTCTGAAGTATGCATATCTTTACATCAATGATATTCTTCCTTACACCGGCGTAGAGCTTGGACAGGCACACAGACCGTGGATCGACTATGAAGAACACCACGGATGGTTGTACAGATCTATTTCAAAAACGTTCGTTGAGAAAAAACAGGATGCCGACTTTACCAACTCCTCCGACCTTGGTGTGAACTTCAAGACAAAAACGGAATACTTCTCATCTGAAATCGGCCTATTTAATGGAGAAGGGTATCATGGGCTTCTGGATAAAGACGATACCAGTGGTTTAAGTTTTGAGTGGAGACTGACAGCAAATCTGCTTGGGACAGGGGAAAAACACGTACATAAGCACAACCAGTATGCAGATGTTTCTTTTTATGGACAGTACAATAGTGATTTGATGAAAAAGGGTGAATTCAATCCCGATACAGGAGAGTTTGATGGTGATTTCGTCTGGTACGGCTTTAATGCCGTGTACAACCAGCCTGAATTCCTCATAGCAGGAAACTACTTGAAGTCAACCAAAGCAAGCCCGGCATTCAAGGGTGATGGTTTTTCTGTGAACGGCGAGTTGAGAATGTTGACCTTTGATGAGAGCCTTGATGATTGGAATATCATTGGTAGATATGATAAATGGGATCTCGACAGTGGTGAAGAGAGAGAAACATGGATTACCGGTCTCGCCTACACATGGAACAAAAATGTAGAGTTCATTCTGAACTACGAGGATGATACTGATACGCGAACAGTGGCTATAGACAATGAAACACAAAGAGTCCTTTTTACTGCTGATGTAAAGTGGTAATTCCTTTCTTTTCCTATGCTGCCTTAGCATGGGATCCACGAACTTCTAAAACAGCGTGTACCCACTATCTTTCTGTGGGACATCCTCTCCTTCCAAATCTTATAAATCGGTAACAGTTTTGTAACCATTTTTATCTATACTTCCTCCATAATTCAAACCAAGGAAAAAATAGATGAAGAAAATTGTATTATCAATGGCCGCAATGGCGACAGTGTCAATGGCTGCTTCAGATGTTCTGCATCCGCATGAACGTATAGCAGAAAAAAAAGCGAATGACACAATAACGCATGCTGAAAAAGAGATTTTAGATAGATTTCATTTCAAAGGTGATCTAAGATTAAGATATGAGAGTATAGAAAGAGATGACAAAGATAATACGTATAGGAACAGGTATCGTCTAAGAATCGGTGCAGTGGTTGATCTTACAGAGGAACTACATTTTGAAGTAGGTATGAGATCTGGTTTTGCAAACCCGACTTCAGGAAACCAGACATTTCATGATGACGAGCCTTTGAGTGACTACTTTTTTCAGTCACTTAGATTTAACGTTTTAGGTTTGGCTTACAAGTCGGGTAATTCTACTTTCAAAGTAGGGAGACAACCATACATGATGTACAGACCTATCAAGTCACAACTTGTTTGGGATAACGATGTTTCAATGAACGGGTTGAACTACCACTATGAAGATGATACAAAGATCATTACTGCAGGTGTGAACCGCCCGACCCTGGAAGAAAAAGCGGTTGCCGAGGATGATGTTAACCTCTATTTGGCGCAATATGTGCACAAAACAAAATTGGACTTTGCAAAACTTAATTTGGGTGCGGGTATCTATTATTATGATGGATTAAAAGGAAACACAACGCTTTTTGGCAAAAGTAAAGGCAATACCGTAGTAGATGGGCGATATGTCAATGATTACCACATTGTAGAGGGATTTGGTGAACTGCAGTTTAAAGACCTGTTTGGTATGCCGTTTAAAGTTGCAGCAGGCGTTGTATACAACTTTGGTGCAGACGACAATAACTTTGGGTATGATCTGGGTGTTCAGTTAGGTAAAGTTAAACATGTCGGTGACTGGCAAGTGAAATACTCGTATACAGATATTGAAGAAGATGCAACATTTGGTGCATACTCTGACTCCGATAACTTTGGTGGAGGTACTGCTGCTAAAGGTTCTGCAATTAGAGCAAAGTACAAAATGGGTAAAAACCTGTATCTCGCTGGTAACTTCTTCTTCGATACACTTTTTGCAAGCAAAAGCAAAACAGGAGAAGAGGCAGACTATGAGCGCGTACAATTGGACGCCATTATCAAGTTTTAAAAATATCACTCAATTTATTTGATTACATTTTGGTAACAAAATTGTAATACTTTTTTACTATACTCCCGAAAATTTTATATTTCAGGGGATAACAATGAACAATACGATCAGACTTCTGCTTGGTGTAGGTTTTGCTGTTGCAGTGGCTTACTATGCCAGCAGTATCATGGGGCATGGTGGGAATGCAGGATTTATGGTACTTGCAGCAGTATTTGGTGCCTATATGGCAATGAATATCGGTGCGAATGACGTAGCGAACAATGTTGGGCCGGCTTTCGGTTCGGGTGCGATCACCATGGGCGGCGTCATTATCATCGCGGCGATCTTCGAAGCAATGGGTGCGCTGGTCGCAGGCGGTGACGTCGTCGGTACCATCAAAAAGGGGATCATCGATCCGGCGGCATTCGGTGGTGACCCCATGCTGTTTGTATATGCTATGTCTGCAGCACTGCTTGCTGCAGCACTCTGGCTGAATCTTGCAACATGGCTCAAGGCACCGGTCTCTACGACACACTCCATTGTTGGTGGTGTGCTTGGTGGTGGTATCGCAGCGGGTGGTTTTGCGATCGTCTCATGGGGAACCATGGGCAAGATCGCGGTATCATGGGTTATTTCACCTGTACTTGGCGGTGTGATCGCCGCGATCTTCCTCTATATTATCAAGTCACAGATCCTTTATCAGAAAGATATGCGTACTGCAGCTAAAAAAGTGGTACCTGTCCTTGTAGCTATCATGGCTGGAGCATTTCTGACCTATTTGACACTCAAAGGGCTTAAACATGTATGGAGAGACCTTACGGATATGTTGAGCTTTTTGCCTCAGACAAAAAAACCGACATTTATGGCGGCATTGATCATTGGCCTTATTGGTGGGTTCATCACCTATGTAATGGTTAAACCAAGAGTACTTAAAAAAGTAGAGAACGGACTGGGTGAGAACAGAGCCGATATAAACATTTTGTTTGGTATTCCGCTTGTCTTCTCTGCGATCTTCCTCAGTTTTGCACACGGTGCGAACGACGTTGCCAATGCTGTTGGACCGCTGGCAGCAGTGTATGATGCATTGACACATGCAGCGATAGCAACAAAAGCAGCCATTCCGTTGTGGGTCATGGTCGTAGGTGGTGTGGGTATCTCGATCGGTCTGGCACTTTACGGTCCGAGACTGATTAGAACAGTCGGTTCGGAGATCACCGAACTTGACGAGATGAGAGCCTTTTCCATTATGATGGCCGCAGCGATCACAGTCATTATCGCATCACAACTTGGATTGCCGGTCTCCTCTACCCATATTGCAGTAGGTGCAGTGTTTGGCGTAGGTTTCCTTCGCGAATGGCTTGATAGCAAGAATATGGACGAAAAGCAGAAAAAATTGCAAATAGAAGTAGAAAAGCTCGATGCAATCAAGGCAGAGCTCGATGCCCTGAAAAGTGAAGAGGATTACAAAAAACAGGTTGAGCTCATTGAGGCACAGAAAAGACAGAAGAAAAAAGTAAAAAGTATTAAACGTTCTCTTCGTGAGACTTACGTCAAGCGAGGTATGGTCAAGAAGATCATTGCCGCATGGGTCATTACCGTGCCTGCGGCTGCCTTCCTCTCTGCGATCATCTTTTATGTGATAAAAGGGTTTGCGGCCTGACCTGCCTTGTATCGCAATGGTGTTTTTACACTTTTCCTGTAAAAACACCGCATGATTTTCTCTTTCTTTTTCAAACTCCTAATACTTTTTGACTATAATTAGATAAATGGATCACAATGATCCTTTTACAGGTCATTGCGTGCAAATAAGCATGGACAAACGAGGGGTTGGAGCAGCCAATGGATGAAGAACGCATAGAGATCGTTGTGATCGAAGATGAAGAGGATATTCTGGAACTCATAGAGTATCACCTTGCCAAAGAGGGATATGCAGTGACGGGTTTTCTCTCAACGGACAATGTAGAGCAGTTTCTCGAAGAAGAGACACCTGCATTGATGCTGGTGGACCGGAATCTTCCCGGAATGGAGGGAAGCGAGTTTGTTGCCCATCTCCGGAGTACAGGCTATGATATACCGGTTATCTTCCTTACCGCAAAAGACCAGGAGTTCGAGCTGGAAGAGGGCTTTATGGCCGGGGGGGATGACTATATCTGTAAACCGTTCAAGCCCAGAGAGTTGGTATTGCGCATCAAAGCTTTGCTCCGTCGTACCGGTGCACTGCAGCGGCAGGATCGCATCAAATACAAAACGTTGACCATGGACTTTACACAGAAGAAACTGTTTGTTAATAAAGCAGCCGTAGCATTGACCAATCTTGAGTTTAATCTTCTGCATACATTTTTGAAATATATAGACAAGCCTCTGACGCGTGATTTCCTCAGAGAGGAAGCCTGGGGTCAGGAGGGGGAAGGTGTCAATGACAATGCGGTCAATGTCGCCATCAATCGGCTGAAGAACAAGATAGACCCTGAGAATGAAGAGAACTATTTTCATCCGGTATGGGGTGTGGGATACAAATTTTATTAGAATGATACAAAAAATATGTCATTTTGCCATATTTTCTACTTCACTGAAAAGGAAGACGTTACACTGCCATCATGAATAAACTGAAAACACTCGAAGACTATTTTGGACACAAGGCTTTCAGGCCGCTGCAGGAAGAGGTAGTGGATGCTATTTTGAACAGAGAGGATGTGCTGATGATCCTTCCCACGGGAGGGGGAAAATCACTCTGCTACCAGCTTCCCACACTTCTTATGGAGGGTGTGACGGTCGTGGTCTCTCCTCTTTTGGCGCTGATGCATGACCAGGTGGTCGCGTTGCGTGCCAACGGCATTCCCGCTGCCATGCTCTCAAGTATGCAGGACATGGAAGAAAGCCGGCAGATAGAGGGACAGCTGCATCGTGGAAAGATAAAACTGCTTTATGTCGCGCCGGAACGTTTGACCAATGCCTATTTCCTCAATATGCTGCATCAGCTTGACATCAACTTTTTTGTCATCGACGAAGCGCATTGCGTGAGTGAATGGGGGCATGAGTTCAGGGAGAATTACCGGCGGCTTTCGCTGCTCAAAGAGCAGTTTGCTACGACACCTATTGCTGCATTCACAGCTACAGCGACCAAGGCGGTGGAAGAGGATATAGCATCAAATCTTGGTTTGCAGAACCCCAAGCGTGTCAGAGGTTCTCTCTTTCGTGAAAACCTGACCATCCACTCCAGACACCGAATCAAAGACGGGCGTGAACAGCTGCTGGAATTCCTGAAGTCGCATGAAGGGGAGTCCGGGATCATTTATACCCTCTCAAGAAAATCGACCGAATCGGTGGCCCATTTCCTGCAGAATAAGGGTATAGAGGCAAGGGCGTACCATGCCGGTCTACCCACAGAGGAAAAGCATGCGACCTATAGTGATTTTGTGGCTGACAGGGTGCAGGTCGTCGTTGCGACCATTGCATTCGGTATGGGGATTGACAAAAGCAACATCCGTTTCGTGGTGCATATGACACTGCCTAAAACACTGGAGAATTTCTACCAGGAGATCGGACGTGCAGGCAGGGACGGTCTTGAAGCGGAAACCCTGCTGCTGTTCTCCGCACAGGATATCGTACAGCAGAAGATGTTCATAGAGGACCTTCCCGAAACACCCTACAAGCAGCATGCTTTCAACAAACTTGACAGTATGGTACGTTTTGCCAATTCGGAGAACTGCCGTCACCAGAGTATCGCCGCCTATTTTGACGATCGTATCGAAGTCTGCGGAACGAAATGTGACAACTGTACGACAACACAGAGTGAAAAGATTGACATTACGACGGCTGCACGGATGCTGCTTTCGACTATCCTGCGTACCGAACAGAAGTTTGGACTGCATTATGTGATCGATGTGCTCAGAGGAAGCAGGGAACAGCGAGTGCTTCAGAACGGGCACGATACTCTTTCGGTCTATGGCATAGGAGAGGAATACAGCAAGGCACAGTGGATGACCATCGGAGACAAGCTTCTGGAGCTCGGTGCGGTAGAAATAGGTGAGTTCAAGGTTTACAGATTGACGAACTTTGGTGTTGAGGTCATCAAGGGTGCACACAGCATCGAGTTGAAAAAAGAACGCCTGGCAGTCCAAAAGGCCAAGCCAAAACGCAAGGTCACCTATTTTGACGACTATGATGCCGAAGTGTATGACAGGCTCAGAGAACTGCGTACACAGATCGCATCGGAGAAGGGTATACCTCCCTACATCGTCTTTTCGGACAAAACACTCAAAGACCTTAGCAATAAACAACCGCAAACGAAAGGTGAGATGCTGGAGGTGCATGGCATAGGAGAAGTGAAGTTCGAGAGGTACGGAGAGGCATTTTTGGAGTTATTGACAGTGTAGGGTGTTGTGCCCTCACAACACCAAAAACCTTGAATTGGCATACGATTATGAAATGTCTTTTAATGTTTGGATAATCGGTGTTGTCATGGGAGAACACCAATAATATAAACACAAATTTGGAGATAAAATGCAAAATGAAACAAAACCCCTCTGCGGCATTGATGAAGCAGGCAGAGGACCGCTTGCTGGTTCACTTGTGATAGCCGGTGTGGTGTTGACAGGTGAGGTAGAGGGGTTGATGGATTCAAAGAAACTGACTGAAAAGAGACGTGAGGTACTTTACATGCTTGTGATCGAAAATGCCGAGTATCACATTGTTTCATTTTCGGCAAAGGAAGTGGACGGCTTTGGCATCTCGAAGTGTTTACAAAAGGGTTTACAGTCCATACAGAAAGCACTTGACGGATGTGAATATCTCTTCGATGGCAACAGCACTTTCGGCGTGGATAATGTTAGTACGATGGTCAAGGCGGACGACAAGGTCCCTGAAGTTTCGGCTGCAAGTATTCTGGCAAAGGTAACACGCGACAGAGAGATGATAGAAATGGCTAGAGTCTATCCCGAGTATGGGTTTGAGAAGCACAAAGGTTACGGTACCCGATCGCATATCGAGGCTTTAGTGAAGTATGGCAGGTGTGAAATACACCGAAAGACCTTTCGGGTGAAAGGACTGGACGAACCGACACTCTTTTAGAAAGAGATTCCGTTCACAGTTATTTTTCCTTTCACAAAAACGATATCGTATATTTTCTTTCCCTCTTTGGTCGCAGGCGGAACCATCATCATCATGATCATCGCTCTTGGGTCCTGGATAATGAGGGCATAGAGTTCGTCGGAGACGGAAATATGTGTCCTGATATCGATCGCATCGAGTGCAAGAAGAGGGTTTTGGGAGACGGCATTCATATCGAATGATTTGGCAATACTGACTGTACCGTTCATATCGAAGCCGTTCAGGTTTTTTCCATTCTCTGTGATCTTTTTGGCAGAAAATTTGTTCAATGTCAGGACAATGCCTTTTGAAAGCAGATGCTGGGTGAGTTGATTGATATGTGCTTCATCTTCAGGCTCGGTCTTCTGTAATGCTTCAAGCGCAGCAACATCGAGGTTCTCAGCGGTAAAGTCAAACCGGCTCTTCTCGATCGTATATTTTTTTTGTGCCTGATTGATCTCCACCGTTTCGGCTTTGGTGGTCACAATGCTTTTGAGCAAGCCCTGGTTGACGCTGTTTTTTGTTTCATTCTCAATATTTTTGATCTGTAGTGAAAGTTGCGGTTCCATATGAACGGCAATGGACCCGGTGCGGTAGCGTGAAGTGATATCGTAGGGTGTGGTACCTGTACGGATATAGCCACCGTCGATGTCAGAGACTTTGACCTGAAGCGCTTTGCCGGCATCAAGAGAGAGCAACGCGATCTTCTGGGAAAACTGACTGATCTTCTCCTCTTTGCTCTCTCCTTCAAAAGTCATCCCTTTGGCTGCAATAGTTGCTTTTTCACCATCCTCTTCAATGGTTTCATTGATATCTTTGATATAGCCTTTGAAACCCGAGAGCATTTTGTTGAAATCAATATGAAGCAGCAGTGCCTTTTTGGCAAGCATACCTCTGAGATGATTGACCAGCTTTTTGTCTTCCTCTCCCAGCTCTTTCCTCATGCTTTCGGGCAGAGTAACGGGGTAGAGGTCAAGAGAGACTGCGCTGTAACTGTCCGGGAGGTATGCGGCATCTACGCCAACTTGCAGGCCTTTGATGGCCTTGGCATCTTCTATGCGCATCTGGGCACCCTGTGCGTTCAGGTACTGTACGATCTTTTCGGGGTTATCGAAAGAGACGATGAAGTGATCTTTTTTCTTTTCACTTTTTCTCTCTTTGACGGAGAAACCGCTCTGCTGCAGTGTGCTCAATTCGTTGTTGAGCTGCTGCTTTGCCTGCCTGATGATCTGTGCAGATCCGTTCGTAAAATAATAGACCACTGCGATCAGAACGAGTCCGACAAGACCAAAAGCGAGTTTTTTCATACTGATTTCTTTGTTTCGGGATAGATCGCTTTAAGGTGATCCATCTTCCTGCCCATGTTGAGCAGGGCCATATCGGCAAGGGTAAGTGCCATCATCGCTTCGCAGACCACGGCACCGCGTATGGCGACACAGGGGTCATGCCGCCCTTTGAGATTGCAGGTCACCTCTTCATTGTGTGTCGTGATGGTCTGCTGTTCCCGGAAAATGGAAGGGGTCGGTTTGAAATGGGTCTTGACGATGAGTGTATCACCGTTGCTGATACCGCCGAGCGTACCGCCGGAATGGTTGCTCTTGAATCCCTGAAGCGTGATCTCGTCATTATTCTGTGAACCTTTGAGATGGGTACTGGCAATACCGTCACCGATCTCAACGGCTTTGGCGGCATTGATCCCCATCATCGCCTCTGCCAACACGGCATCGAGTTTGTAGTAGAGCGGTTCGCCAAGGCCGACAGGCACACCGGTTGCCGTGGTCAGTACCACACCGCCTACAGAATCATGGTTCTCTTTGGCTGTCAGTATCGCTTTCTCCTGTGCTGCTTCAACAGCAGGGTCAAGCGCATAGAGTTTGGAACTTTTGGCATACTCAAAATCCTGTACATTCCCTTTGATACCGTCCACTTCACACAGTCCGCTCTGTATCTCCACACCCAGCTCTTTGAGCATCAGTTTTGCGATTGCTCCTCCTGCCACACGTGCAGCAGTCTCTCTGGCCGAACTTCTCCCGCCGCCGCGATAGTCTCTCAGTCCGTATTTGTGAAAATAGGTGAAATCGGCATGTCCGGGGCGGAACAGGTCTTTGACATTGTCATAATCTTTGGATTTCTGATTGGTGTTGAAGATGATCATCGCAATAGGCGTACCGGTACTCAGGCCTTCGAAGACACCGGAGAGTATTTCGATCTTGTCGTCTTCCTTGCGTCCGGTCTCCAGTTTGCTTTTCCCCGGTTTGCGTCTGTCGAGGTCAGACTGGATGAAGGCTTCATCTATATGGAGCCCGGCAGGCACACCGTCAAGTATGCATCCGATCGCTTTCCCGTGGGACTCGCCAAAGGTGGTGAGTGTCAGTCTCTTTCCAAAGGTATTCACTGTCTATCCTTTCAGTTTCTCTAAGGCAATTTTCGCCGCTTTCTGCTGCGCGTCTTTTTTGCTTTTGCCTTTGGCTGACGCGATGGTTTCATTGTCAAGGATGACAGCGATCTCGAACTCTTTTTTGTGGTCGGGGCCCGAAGAACCGAGCATCTCATAACTTGGTGTCACGCCGTGTGTCGCCTGTGTCAACTCCTGTAAAGCAGTCTTGTAGTCTTTTGACAGGCTTTGCAGGTCTATTTTGGGATGACACTCTTCCAGCAGTTTGATGGAAATCGTTTTAGCCGTATCGAGGCCGGCTTCCAGATAGACGGCTCCTATAACCGCTTCAAAGGCATTGGAGAGCAGCGACGGCTTGTCTCTTCCATTGTTGTTCTCTTCCGCGAGAGAAAGGAAAATGTAAGAGCCCAGGTCGATCTTTCGTGCCAGAAGTGTAAACCCGCTTTCATTGACAAGTGAAGCTCTGATCTTGGAGAGAATTCCTTCATCCGACTTGGGAAATTTTTTGAAAAGGTACTCGCCTACGATGAGGTCGAGGACTGCATCTCCCAAAAATTCAAGCCGCTCATTATTGTAAGGCTTCTTGTAACTTTTGTGTGTCAAAGCCTCAATAATCAACTGCTTGTCCCTGAATGTATAGTTCAGTCTTTTTTCAAGCTGACTGTAGTCGTTCATTGTTTCGTTCCTTTTTTGAGTTTTGTAGCCTTGATGCGTTCCGCTTCGTTCCGTGCCAGTTCATCACAGCGTTCATTTTCGGGATGCCCGTCATGCCCCCGTACCCAGGTACCATGAACATGGTGGGGTGCGGCAGCTTCAATATACGCTTTCCAGAGATCAACGTTTTTGACTTTCTTGAAGTCCCTTCTTATCCAGCTCTCCAGCCATTCATTGATAGCTTTGACCACATAAGAGCTGTCGGAGACCACCTCCACATCACAGGGCTCCTTGAGCAGTTTCAGTCCTTCGATGACCCCGCGAAGTTCCATACGGTTGTTCGTTGTCTCTTCTTCTCCGCCAAAGTACTCTTTGCGTGAGCCTTTGTACTCCAGTATGCCGCCATACCCGCCCGGTCCCGGGTTGCCGAGGCTCGAACCGTCAGAGTAGAGAGTAATCTGTTTTCGGGCTTGCTTTTGCAATCTTTTCCTCCACTTCCACAGAGTTTATCGCCATACAGTTTGGACATCTTTTGAACGATACGGGGAAGCTCTGTTTACATTTTTTGCAGAGATAGGAGAAAAGAAGGTCCCCCTCCTCAAATCCGTTCTCTCTTGCCGTTGCCAGCATATCCACTGCGAAGATACCGCTATGGAGCAAGGGCTTCTGCAGATATCCTTTGGCGTAGTAGAGAGTACTGAGCCTCTCATCGGATGTGATTATATCCAAATCGACTTGTGAATTCGGTAAGAACCAAAGGATGTCTATCGTCTCCTTGATCCGTTCAGGATCGATGATCTTCCAGGCTTCGGTCGTGTCAAGTTTCAGGAGAGTATCTACGATCTGACGGTAGAGTTTTGGCTCCTCAGCAAGGATCTTTTTCAGCGCTGCTACCTTCTCGTCGGTACCGAGCATCTTGTTAGACGTCAGTGCGGAAAGTTCAAGAAATTTGCTGAGCGTATGCGTATCTTTCCCCAGGGTATTGAGTGGCTCGATGATCTCCTGTGCCTTGTCGTATTTGTGCATCATTTCATAGACAACCCCGAGTTCGTAAAGCACTTTGGTGTTGCGGGGACGTTTGCGGAGTATTTCCGTATAGATCGACCTGGCGCGCTCGAGGAAACCGGCATGCAGGTAAGTATTCCCCAGTCTCTCCATCAGTTCCATTTTGGTAAAGTCATCGTCGATATGCCTCGTGACGTAGAGATAGATGCTGATCGCCTTGTGGTATTCACCCGAATTTTCAAAGGCTTTGGCAAGAAGCGTAAGCGGCTTGAGCATATGTCCCTCGAAAGGCATATCGTCCGTATCGAGAGCACATTCGGAACTGTCGAACTTGTCAAGGAATTTCAGGAGGTTCCCCTCCTCCTTCTGCTGCTTGTAGAGCCCCCAGGCATAGGTGACAACAGAGATGATCAGTGCGATGACAATGATTAGCAGAATGCTGAACAGCGGATCGTTGTATGCCGGCAATATCGTTTCCAAGAAGTTCCTTTAGCCTGTTTAGTCCTTGGATTATATCAAATTAGATATAATACCACTATGATAGATAACGCTTACCTTTTTTTCCTCTCACTGAAGCTTCGTCCTTGGCAAGAATGGATGCATTATGATCGATAATGCCTCCATAGAATCCCTCAAGAACAGTATCGATATCGTTGATGTGATAGGGAACTTCATTGAATTGAAAAAAGCCGGGGCTAACTATAAAGCGAACTGCCCTTTTCATGGTGAGAAGACCCCCTCTTTTGTCGTGAGCCCCAGCAAGCAGATATACCACTGTTTTGGCTGCGGCGTAGGCGGAGACAGCATCAAGTTCGTGATGGAACTGGAGAAGCTTTCCTACCCCGAAGCAATCGAAAAACTGGCATCGATGTACAATTTTTCGCTCAACTATACCAAGGGGTCTTCGGACTACTCCGATGCCAAACGAGTACTCGAGACCATACAGGCCTGGTATGTCAAGAATCTGGAAAACAACCCCACGGCTAAACAATATCTTCTCGACAGGGGGATCGCACAGAGTTCCATAGAGCGTTTCGGTATCGGGTATGTCCCCGACGGCAACTCCGTGATCCATTTTCTAAACTCTGCACTGTTGCCGCTTCCCAAAGCGGTGGAAGCGGGCATTCTGGCACAGGGTGAGGGCGGAAGGTATTATGCGCGTCTGGTGGAACGTATCACTTTTCCCATATACTCTACCAGCGGCGGGGCTGTCGGTTTTGGAGGACGTACTATTACCAACCATCCGGCAAAGTATATCAATTCACCGCAGACCAAACTCTTCAACAAATCCAGACTGCTTTACGGCTACGACCTGGCAAAAGAGAGCATTTACAAAAATAAAAAGCTGATCGTCTGTGAGGGCTACCTCGATGTCGTGATGTTCCATCAGGCAGGTTTTACCGAAGCCGTCGCTACTCTGGGTACGGCACTGACGGCAGAGCACCTGCCTCTGCTCAGAAAAGGTGATCCCAAAGTTATTCTTGCGTATGACGGAGACAAGGCAGGAGTAGCTGCAGCATTGAAGGCAGCACAGATGCTGAGTGTTTCGGGCTTTGACGGTGGTGTGGTTCTTTTTCCCGACGGGCAGGACCCGGCCGATCTCATCGCCAAAGGGCAGAGCGAAGCGGTCGCCAAACTGCTGCGTGAAGCCAAGCCGCTCATTCCTTTTGTATTGGAACAGACCATCTATGCCTACAACCTGCACGATCCTCGTGCAAAAGAGGCGGCATTCGGGGCTGCCAAACAGTTCCTTGATGGCTTGAGCCAGATCATAAAGGATGCCTACATTCCTATGACAGCGACACTGTTGGGGGTTTCTCCTGCACTGTTCGGAAAGCAGACACAGCCAAACCGCGCCAAAGAGAGTTTTTCTCAAAAAAGAGATGACGTGGCACAGTTGAGCATACTGAAAACACTGCTGGAAAAACCCGAACTGATCGATTCGGTACTCGATGTCATCGATGTCAATATGTTCGGCGGTTATGCCGCCATGTTCTCGGCACTGATCAGCGGGGAGAAGGAGCATCCGCATTTGATGGGACTGGCCGTAGACGATACCTTCCAGATAATGGACGAAGCAGAACTTCAGGGGGTGCTACGGAACTTTTTGATCAAGCACTACGATATGAAACTCAAAAATATCGTGGCAGACCAGACCATACCTTTTGAGAAGAAGAGTTTTTTGATACGTAAAATAAAAACTGATATAATCCCACGACTCAAGCGTGGAGAACTGGTCGCATTTGAAGGCAATTAAAGTGATTTGTCAAATTACGCTTTGACTCAAAGCATTATTGTCATACTATTTCAACTTAACTATATTCCAAAGGAAAAACAATGGCAACAGCAAGTGCAAGACATATTCTGGTAAACGACGAAGCGTTCTGTAAAGAACTCAAAGAGAAGATCAACTCAGGTGAGACCACATTCGAAGCAGCAGCGAAAGAGTTCTCTACCTGTCCATCAGGTGCAAGAGGCGGTGAACTCGGTACCTTCTCGCAAGGACAGATGGTGCCGGAATTCGACAAAGTGGTTTTCAACGATGAAGTTGGTGTGGTACACGGCCCGGTTAAGACACAGTTTGGCTATCACCTGCTTGAAATTACAGAACGTTCATAAATTATCATAAGATGGGTAATGTTTTATCCATCTTATGCTAAAATCCTTTTCACCTAATCTTTGGGGGCTTAGCTCAGCTGGGAGAGCGCTTCGCTGGCAGCGAAGAGGTCGTCGGTTCGATCCCGATAGTCTCCACCAATCTACAATCTAATATCATCAATATATACTACATAATCCCCTTATATACGACGTTTAAAGCATTATTATAGTCTACTTAGTTTAATATGTATGGTAGTAATCTAAGCTTAAATAGTAGTAATATGAGTAGTGATGAGGTTTCTTTACAAGATGGAGTTTATACGACTGATGATCACAAAATACGAACCAAAGATAAGGAGGGTAATTTTTTCTATGAAGATGGAAGAGTATTTTATGATGCTTCAGATGAAAACATTGGCTTGATAAGCAGAAAGTATGTGTAGTTAATATAATCAATTTAACTTTTAAAAGGAAGCAGCAAAAAATATATTTAGTACCATTAGTAATACCACCATAATTTATTCAAAATGATTGTATAATTTAATCATGCTAATAAATTAATTGGATTAAAAATGAAAAAAATAATACTATTACTATTGATAATGCTTAGCGTACTATTCTCAAATACCCCTAATGCCTGTGATGTTTTGGCAGCTAATCCAAAGGATAAGTCAAATCCTACTGGTGTTATTGGTGTTAATTTTGAAAAGATTGATGTAGTTAAAGCAAGAAAAGCCTGTACTCAAGCGGTTAAAGATTTCCCTAATGAACCGAGATATAGCTATCAGTTAGGTAGAGTGTACCATAAGATGAAAGAGTACAAAAAAGCTTTTGAATGGTACAAAAGGTCAGCTGAGCAAAATAATACTCTCTCACAGTACGAACTTATACGTATGTATCATAAGGGTGTAGGTACTAAAAAGAATCAAAAAGAATCTCTAAAATGGTTGATGGTTGCTGCCAAACAAGGTTCTTCAGTAGCCCAGGGTGCATTAGGAATGATATATAGAGATGGCGATAAAGGACTTAAACAGGATTATAAAAAAGCAATATATTGGTATAAGAAATCAGCCGAGCAAAATGTATCTCAAGCACAAAATGATTTAGGCGAAATGTACTACTATGGAGAAGGTGTTGAAAAAGATTACAAAAAAGCATTCAAATGGTATATGAAAGCTGCAAAGCAAAATAATCCTCAAGCACAAAATGATTTAGGCGAAATGTACTACTATGGAGAAGGTGTGGAAAAAGATTACAAAAAAGCATTCAAATGGTATATGAAAGCTGCAAAGCAAGGAAATACTTATGCTCAAGCACATCTTGGAGATATGTATTATTCTGGAGAAGGTGTTGAAAAAGATTACAAAGAAGCCTTCAAGTGGTATATGAAAGCTGCAAAGCAAGGAAATGCTTATACTCAAGCACATCTTGGATATATGTACTACTATGGAGAAGGTGTTGAAAAAGATTACAAAAAAGCATTCAAATGGTATATGAAAGCTGCAAAGAAAGGAAATGCTTATGCTCAAGGTCAAGTAGGACAAATGTATATTTTTGATAAGGCAGTTAAAAAAGACGAAAAAGAAGCTTTTAAGTGGGCCATGAAAGGAGCTAAACAAGGGGATGCTGATGCTCAGTATATACTTGGGGCTATGTATATAAATGGAACAGGAACCAAAAGAAACTATAAGAAAGCCTTTCAATGGCGTATAAAAGCAGCTAAGCAAAATTATGTTGCAGCTCAACTTTTTATTGCAATTATGTATGAACAGGGTCATGGTGTTAAAAGAAATTATATAAAGGCTTATGCTTGGTACAATATTGCTGCAACTAACAATAAAATGGGTATTGGTAAAGAATCTATGAATAAACTTGAAACAAAAATGACTCCTCAACAAATTGCCATTGCCCAAAGCTATGATCCACTTAAAGAGGATAAAGAAATAGAAAATAAATTAGATGGGGAGAAAACGGAATCTTCACAAAGATATATAGGGACAGGTTTTTTCGTTGATAAATTTACAGTCCTAACAAATAATCATGTAGTTAAAAATTGTAAAGGTATCGAACTTATTAGAATGGGGTATAGGTCTACAGCTAAAATAAAAGCAAAGGATTCTATCAATGACCTGGCAATACTTGAAGCAGATAAAGCAAATAGCAGTTTTCTGAATTTTAGAGCTGGCCAAGGTATTCGTATTGGTGACGATATTGTTGTGATCGGCTATCCTCTGGGATACCTTCTTGGTAGTGGGATTAAAGTAACAACAGGTAATGTGAGTGCATTGACTGGGTTAGTTAATGATACAACTAATATGCAACTAACTGCTCCTGTGCAGCCTGGAAATAGTGGAGGAGCATTATTAGACAAAAGTGGCAATGTAGTAGGTGTTGTAGTTGCAAGATTAAAGAGAGAACAGAATGTCAATTTGGCAATAAAATCTAATGTGGCTCAAATGTTCTTGGATATTAATAATATAAATTACGGTGTATCTATGTCCAAAGATAAAAAAGATGTAGCTGATATTGCAGATGAAGCAAAAGATGGTATTGTGAAGGTTATTTGTTATCAATAGAGATAAGCGTTAAATTATTATTTTATAAATAGGTGTTACAGTTTTCACAATATAATCATTCTGAAGATTACAAAAATGCAATGCTACAAATAAAATAGTAGTCATTTAATATATAACTATTCATGAGCATAGGAAAATACGTTACTTGTGGTAATAATTAGGTGGAGATAGTCTCCACCATCTCTTACTTATTAGATATGATATGTAATCAATGTTTTAAAAATTCTTTTATCTCCAGTTCATACAAAATATTTCTCCATAATTTTTTAACCGACCATGTAACCGGTAGTAGGATTATTCCTACATACATTCCAGAGTAAAAGAGCTAAACTAATAGTCTTAATATGAATGATATATAGGATTTTTAGCGGTTCTATATATGTGACCCATGGCTAAGATTGATTATGCCGGGATCAAATACATAATTGCGCTAAATTGAAGGAGCAATCATGGATGAAAAGCAGACTATCTTGGTCATAGATGATACGAAAGAGAATATACACATATTGATCGGTCTTTTAGGCGATAATTACAATGTTATGGCTGCAAAAAGTGGGAAAGCTGCACTGGAGATCGTCAATGAAGAAGACATAGATTTGATCTTGCTGGATATCATGATGCCTGAAATGGACGGGTATGAAGTATGTGAGATCTTAAAATCACAAATAGCTACAAAAGACATTCCCATACTTTTCATTACGGCAAAAACAGATGAAGACAGTATAGAAAAGGCATATGATGTCGGTGGTGTTGACTATGTTACCAAACCCTTTAAACCCAAAGAACTGCTTGCAAGGATACATACCCATCTGAAACTAAGTGAAACACTACATATGTTAGAATACATGGCTACAAGAGACTCTATGACAGGCATTTATAACAGAAGAAAATTTTTTGAGCTGGGTGAAGTGCTTTTTAGACAAATAGAGAATCTGTTCGCAGTGATGATAGATATTGATAGGTTCAAAAATATCAATGACACCTACGGGCATCCCTTTGGAGATATTGTTATCAAAAGCCTGGCACAGACAATCTCTAACCTCATACCCGATACAGCTGTTTTTGGAAGGTTGGGAGGGGAGGAGTTTATGATCCTTCTGGAAAATGGTTCACTCGATGAGATGAAAGAAAAAGCTGAGGAGATAAGGGTAGCCATAGAAAACCTGGAAAACATGTATGAGGGAAGTGTGGTTAAATTTACTGTCAGCAGCGGCATTGCACAAAAGTACCCCTCTGACACAATAGATACATTTTTAAAAAGGGCAGATGAAGCACTTTATGATGCAAAGGAAACAGGGAGAAACAGGGTTTGTTTTAGAGGGGTCGTCCGTATATAAAAGAGGGAAAGAAAGATAAAATGAAGACATACAATACATATTTTACATCCGAACAAGCGCTACTGGAATTCATAGAAGAGCATCACATCAAAGATTCTTCCTCTCTTTTGATTCAGGTTTTTACATCCAAGAACAGTGAAGTGTTCATCACTGAACTTACAACTATCATCAGCACTACCCTGCCGTACGCCTCGCTTATAGGAAGCACAACGGATGGCGAGATCAAAGATGGACTTGTTTCAACTATGCAAACAGTGATCAGTTTCACCATATTTGAAAAAACAGCATTAAAAACCTATATATCCAATGATTTTGAAAACTATTTTGAAGGCGGTGCCAAACTTGCCCGTGACCTGTATGAGCCCAAGACAAAAGTGATAATCTCTTTTATAGACGGACTGAGCGGGAACGGTGAGGATTTTCTAAACGGTATTAATTCCATAAGCAAAGAGGTTAACGTAGCCGGCGGCCTCGCAGGTGACAACGCTACTTTTGATAAAACGTTTGTGTTTACCAAAGATAAAGTGCTTCAAAACGGTGTTGTAGGTGTTGGGCTCACTTCTGAATTCTTAAATGTTTTTACAAATTACAGTTTTCATTGGCTCCCTATAGGCAAAAGTTTAACGATCACAAAAGCTGTCGGAAACCGTGTGTATACCATAGATGATAAAACGGCGTATGATACGTATGCCTACTATTTGGGGGAGGATACTGCAAGTGCTTTACCTGCCGTAGGTATAGAATTCCCGCTGATTATCAGGAGAAACGGCATCAATATCGCAAGAGCTGTATTAAGCAGTGAGCCTGACGGCTCTTTAGTGTTCGCAGGCAACCTAAAAAATGGTGATATCGTCAGGTTTGGTTATGGTGACAGTGATGCTATATTAAGCCATGCAAAACGAAATGTTAAAAATATTGTTGATAAGCCTATAGAATCCATTTTTATATATTCCTGTATGGCAAGACGAAGGTTTATGCCTGAGCAGATAGAGCTTGAAACAAAACCGTTTAACGCCATTGCCCCTACATCAGGCTTCTTTACCTATGGAGAATTTTACTGCTCTTTAAAAAAAGAGCTATTGAATCAAACAATGACGGTACTGGCATTAAGTGAATCAGATGAAGTGAAAAAAAAGATAACTTTTGAGAGTGATGAAAAATCGTATTCAAATAAAAGCAGCACGATCAAAGCATTGTCACATTTGATCAATGTATCCTCAGGTGAACTGGAAGTGTTAAATAATGATTTAGAGAAAAAAATTGAAGAGCGGACTAAAGAGCTGGAGATAGCAAAAGACAGAGCTGAACAAGCTACAGAATCCAAGAGTAAATTCCTGGCAAATATGTCCCACGAGATAAGAACGCCTATGAACGCAATTACTGGGATGAGCCATTTGGTATTGCAAACGGATTTAAGTGAAAAGCAGAGGAATTATATCAAAAAGATAGACTCTTCGGCAAAGATACTTCTTGATATCATTAATGATATTTTAGATTTCTCTAAAATAGAAGCAGGAAAACTGAATATTGAAAAAGCAAACTTCGATCTGTTTCAAGTACTTGATAATGTGATCAATATCATAGAATTTAAAGCACATGAGAAAAACCTTGAATTAATTGTCAGTTATGATAGTGATATGGGGAAAAACTTTTATGGGGACAGTTTAAGGATATCTCAGGTTCTAACCAATCTTGTAGGCAATGCAATCAAGTTTACCCAGTCGGGTGAGGTTGGCGTATATGTTACAAAAGTAAGGCAGAATAGATATAGGTTTGAAATAAGAGATACAGGGATCGGATTGACCAAAGAACAACAGCAAAACCTTTTTCAGGCTTTTACTCAGGCAGATGGAAGCACCACTAGAAAATATGGGGGAACAGGTCTTGGGCTTACCATCTCCAAACAGCTGGTCGAACTGATGGATGGTAAGATCTGGGTAGAGAGTGAATATGGCAAGGGAAGCAGTTTTATCTTTGAGATTAAGCTTATGGAACGGGGAGATCAAAAAACATATAGAATATTTAAAGATAAAAAAGTTCTTATAGTTGATGACAATCAAACATGGCATGATATACTGGGAAGTGTATTGAAAAAATATGGTGTTGAGGCAGAATCTGCACTAAGTGGAAAAGAGGCGCTGACTAAGATAAAAGAACATAATGTGGATTATGATCTGATATTGATGGACTGGAATATGCCAGAGCTTGATGGTATACAAACGACCCTGTCTATCAAGGATATCTATAGCAAAGATAAGAGTTTGGCGCTCAAATCTCCGCCAACCGTTATTATGGTGAGTGCCTTTAGGCAAGAGAGCCTTGTCAAGTATGCCAAAGATGCAGGTATAGACATATTTTTACAAAAGCCGATCAATCCGTCAATGCTTAATGATATATTGAGCGGGCTGTTCTTGGATGATGTTGCTATAAAGTATCAGTCTGAAATGCAAGAAAGTTCTTTGGAAGAAGAGATACATACTCTCAAAGGAAGCAAAATACTTCTTGTTGAAGATAACAGTACAAATCAGGAGATTATTTTAGGCCTGTTGGAAAACAGCGGTATAATTATAGAGACAGTTAACAACGGGCAGGAAGCCGTTGATCAGTTTAAAGCCAATGATTATGAACTGATACTTATGGATATACAGATGCCGGTAATGGATGGGTATGAAGCGACAAAAATCATTAGAGAGATAGACCAGAATATCCCGATCATTGCACTCACAGCGAATGCTATGAAAGAAGATGTTGAAAAAAGTGCTTTATTGGGGATGAAAGCACATTTAAACAAACCTATTGAGGTTGAAAAACTCTATGAAGTGCTTTTAAAATATATTTCCAGAAAAAGTACTTCGCACCAAGAAGGTATTTTACCTGCAGAGGAGAATGTAAGCAAAGATGAGACCACTGTTCCGGCATTTCAAAATATAAATGCTCTTGCAGGGTTGAAGCATTTAGCGGGAAATAAAAAACTGTATCTAAAAATATTGAATGATTTTCTTTCCAACTATAAAGATATTGTCCTGGAGGATATGGATGCTGATGCATTTAAAAGAGCTACACATACAGTCAAAGGACTCAGTTCAAATATTGGTGCAATGTCTCTTCATTTGATAGCAAAAGAACTGGATGAAACACAAGATGAGCATTTACTCCCAAAATTTTATCAGGAATTGAAATTGGTAATTGATGAGTTGAAAGAGAAACTACCGACTGAGGGAACGCAAGAGATATACAGTAAAGAAAAAATATCAGATGAAAAAAGAGATGACTTGTTTGCCAAATTAAAAGAGGCTATAGAGACAAAAGTAATTACCAAATGTGAGCCGGTCATAGATGAGATAGAAGGGTATTCTTTAAGTAATGAAGACCAAGCCCTCTTTGAGAAAGTGAAATATTATATAGATGAATTTGAATTAAAAGAGGCTATAGCGTTACTGAATGGATAAATGAGTGCTATTATTATTTTAAGGGTTTGTCTTCTAATAAAGTATGATGAAATGGATGAAGTTGGTGACCCCTAGGAGACTCGAACTCCTGTAACATGGATGAAAACCATGGATCCTAACCGCTAGACGAAGGGGCCAACAAAATAAAAAAAGTTTTACAAGATACAAATGGTGACCCCTAGGAGACTCGAACTCCTGTAACATGGATGAAAACCATGGATCCTAACCGCTAGACGAAGGGGCCATTTACAACTTGTGGACGAAATTATATAGATTGACCGCTTAAATCACTCTTAAGTAGGATATAATTCATAAAAAAACAGGAATTTGAATGAGATATTTGAAATATTTTCTAGCGGCACTGCTGCTATGGGGGCTAGGAGGATGTGCAGAGCCGGAGTACGACAGAGCGAACAGTGCCTACATCGTACTGAAAACCCCTGCTTTAAAATATGCGGACATGGGTTTCGTCTATGAGAACCGAAGTAGTGTGAAAGTTGAAATATACGGCAGCGGGCAGGTGTTGATGCGTTTGAGAATCTCCAAAGATTCTGTTTGTATGAGCCAACTGCAGTGTCTGTCCAAAAATGCCTTTAACGCACAGGTGCTAAATAGCAACTACCCTCCCGATACCATAGAAAATATCTTTAGAGGAAAAACAGTATTTAATGATACAGGGATAAGCACAAAAAGTAACGGCTTTACACAAAAGATCAAAAAACCTGGTAAATACAGCATCGAATACAGTGTTTTAAATAATGAAATTGTCTTCCGTGATACAATAAATGAAATTCTCATTAAGGTGATCAAGCAATGAAGTTCGTAGGAGCACATGTCAGTGCAAGCGGCGGAGTGGAAAATGCCCCTCTAAACGCCATGGCCATAGGGGCCAAAGCCTTTGCCCTCTTTACAAAGAACCAGAGACAGTGGGTTGCCAAACCCCTGGAAGCGAAAAGTATAGAAGCATTCAAAGAGAACCTGGAGAAAGCAGGTATTCTGCCTAAGCATGTCCTTCCCCATGACTCCTATCTGATCAATCTGGGACATCCCGAAGCCGAAAAACTTGAAAAATCCAGAGCTGCTTTCATTGATGAGCTTGAGCGCTGTGAGCAACTTGGCCTAGACAAGCTCAACTTTCACCCCGGATCGCATCTGGTCAAAATTCCTAAAAAAGACCCCCAGTACGAAGAAAAACTGATGGAGGCGGAACTGCACTGTTTGGATGTCATTGCCGAGTCCATGAACCTGGCCATCGAAGCTACCAAAGACTCCAATGTCAAGCTTGTCATTGAAAATACGGCAGGACAGGGCTCCAACCTTGGTTACCGCTTTGAGCATCTGGGTCATCTTATAGAGAAAGTGGCAGATAAAAGCAGGGTAGGTGTCTGCCTCGATACCTGCCATACGTTCACGGCAGGGTACGACCTGCGTACCAGAGAAGCCTATGATGAAACGATGGATGCGTTCGAACGTATCGTAGGATTCAAATATCTGATGGGGATGCATCTCAACGACTCCAAGCCAAAACTGGGCTCCAGAGTGGACAGGCATGCCTCTTTGGGACAGGGAGAGATAGGTTGGGATACCTTCAGGTTCATCATGAACGATCCGCGTATGGATGATATGCCGCTTATACTGGAGACCATTGACGAGTCATTATGGCCAGAAGAGATCAAAGCACTCTATGCATTGGTAGAGAAGTAGAAAAAACTCACGCTGAACTTGATTCAAGATCCCGTGGGACCTTAAATCAAGTTCAGCGTGAGGTGGACAAAAAAAGGAGGAAAAAATGAAAAGTCAAATTTCGAAAGTATTGCTGGCTGTGTCGGTATTCTGGTTTGTGGGATGTGGCAGTGATCTGCATCAGCCTGAGAATGAGGTGGTTTCAGGCGGAGAGGTGGTTGTCGATCTGGATGGTGCATCTATCAAGCAAAACCTGATAGATAATGGAGTGATTCCTGCAGATTATGATAAACCGGTTTTTGGCTACAAAGCATATAAGATTCCCTATGAGACAACTGATGAGCAGGGCGAAAAAGTTGAGGTATCGGGTTTGATGGTCATTCCTACCGGTATACCGGATACCATGAAAGCTGCAGGACTGTCAGTTGTATGTGATGATCATGATACACGTTTCGGTAACTTTGAGATGCCGACAGTGATAGCGGAACAGACCAGTTCTCCTGACGGATCTCCGGTCATATTCTCTTCTATGATGGGATTTGCTACACTGCAGCCTGATTATATAGGGTATGGTGATTCACTTGATCACTACCATCCTTTTTTACTGAAAAAATCATTGGCCAATGCCACAGTTGATTTTATTAATGCAGCAAGGAAGTTTGCCCAGAATAATAATATTCCATTGAACGAACAGCTCTATCTAACAGGGTATAGCGAAGGTGGGTATGCCGCAATGGCGACACTTCAGAAAATAGAGAGTGAAGGTACCATGTCCGTTACAATGGCCGCACCAATGTCTGGACCGTATGATCTTGAACAGATCGGTATGGGTGTATTGAGCCAACCTGAAATTTCTGTGCCGTCTTTCATGGCATATACCGCATATGCCTATGCACTGACCTATAATGAGCCGGTCGATACCATGGTGAATGAGCCTTATGCTTCAAAATTAGATGATCTCTTTGACGGAGAGCGTGCCCGTCCTGAAATCGATCCTGAATTGACAACAAAAACGACCGGACCGGATGGACTTTTCGATCCGCTTTTTGTAAACGACTTCTTTAACAACTCGGCTAATTGGTTCAAAGTGGCACTGGCAGACAATGAAGTATATAAATGGGCACCACAGACACCGGTAACGCTGCTTCATTGTGAAGGTGACGATGTTGTACCGTACGAAATTTCGCAGTTGGCTGCAGGAACGATGCAGTATCTTGGCGCGGCCAGTGTTACTTTGTTGTCCATTGAACAGATACTGGGCCTGCCCCAGCCGGTAAACCATTCAGATTGCGGACCGTATGCCTACCAGGCAGCCGCAGGAATTTTTGCGCAAACAAGAGCGGCAACCATAGGATACTAGGAGAATGAAAATGAAAAAAATCATAGCATTAAGTGTGATCACAAGCGGACTTTTGACGGCAGCAGGATATAAGATCCCTGAGCAGTCACTCAACTCTATGGCGCTGGGGGCTGCCTATGTAGCGCATACTACTGGTGCGGATACAAACTATTACAACCCTGCAGCTATGAGTTTCATGGTAGATAAACAGTATGTGGAAGGGGGGGTGACCCTTGCCCACCTTCCTTCAAATGAGTACACCTTAATGGACCCCTACAGTGGAGAGTCAGAGGAAGAAAACATCTGGATCCCCAATGCCCATTATGTGGCTAATGCTATAGGAAATTTCAGATGGGGTGTGAGTCTTACTGCACCGGGAGGACTTACCAAACGCTGGAACACGCCTTTCCAGAAACTGTATGCCGAAGAGTTTACGCTTAAGATCGTAGAGTTAAACCCTTCTGCCTCTTACAAGGTAACCGATAATTTTAGTATCGGCGGAGGTGTACGAATTATTTACAGTGAAGGGGTGGTCAACAGTGATGGTGCAGATGCAGGTGCTCCGCTTAAGAGGGAGATGGAAGGAGATACCATTGAATTCGGGTATAACCTTGCCATGCTGTACAAACCGACAAATGACATCAACCTTGCCATCACTTACCGCTCCAACGTTGACCTGAAAGAATCGGGCCAGGCAAATCTTTATTTTGGCGGTGTAGGCAAGCAGTATGATGCGGATGTTACCGTCCCGCTCCCTGCGGCGTTGAATATCGCTATTTCAAAAACATGGAACAATACGTTTACACTTGAAGCCGTCTATGAAAGAACCTACTGGTCGAAGTATAAAACACTGGACTTTAACTACGGCAGCCCCATAGCAAACCCGATACTGGATGGTGCATTCAATGCACCGATAGATAAAGAGTGGAAAGATACCAATACGTTCAGGTTTGGAGCCACCGTTGTACTCGATAAGATCACACTGATGATGGGCCTTGCGATTGATGAAACACCGGTTCCCGATAAAACGATCGGTTTCGAGTTGCCGGATTCAGATGCAACAATATTTTCCATGGGATTCCGTTATCAACAGACAGATGCCCTTTCCTGGGGTGCAGCATTCCTGTATGACGGTAAAGATGCACGCGCATTGGCTCCCGGAATTGCAGAAAACATGGTGCTCTCCAACGGTGGTGGCTTTACAGGAGGAGGAGCCTACCTTACGACCGTGGGCGTAGCATACGAGTTTTAAAATGGAGTATCCATACAGTAATTTTTATGAATTTCTGTTAGCTCAGGCACAGAAGCGCAAACGAAAAGTCGCACTTTTTGACGGTGACAGAAAGATCACCTATGGTGCATTGCTTGAAAATGTAGACCGACTTGCCTCATTCTTTGCTGCTAATGGTGTTGGAGAGGGTGACCGGGTTGCTCTTTTTCTGCGTAACTCTCCCGAATTTATCTATACTGTGTTTGCGGTTTCAAAAATAGGTGCCATAATTGTACCTGTCAACACCTTTCTCAAGGAAGATGAACTTAGCTATATTCTCAAGGACAGTGAGAGTACGGTGCTTGTAGCCTCTACTGTACATGAGCATATTGTCAAAAAGTCCAACGGGCCTGTACAGTGCCGTTTCATCCTTTGGGAAGGTGAATCTCCCCAAAGCGATGAGAAAAACTTCGCCTTTACCGAAGCTTTGACACATAGCGGAGAAGTAAGGCATATTGCCAGGAGACTGGAAGATACAGCGGTGCTTATCTACACATCAGGTACGACAGGCAAGCCCAAAGGGGCAATGCTCAGTAACAAAAACCTTCTTTCAAACATTGAATTTTCCAGAAAAATGATCAAAGTGACACATAAAGACAGAGTGATCGTCTTTCTGCCAATGTTCCATGCCTTTACCTTTACGGTAGGTGTGATCCTGCCTCTCTATGTGGGCGGAAGTATCGTGATCATCAAGTCACTTCAGCCTTTCACCAACGTCTTTAGGCAGACATTGATGAAGAGAGTGACACTCTTTTTTGGAATTCCTTCTGTTTACAATGCACTTGCCAAGGCAAAACTGCCCTGGTACTTTATGTGGTTCAACAATATCCGGGTGTTCATCTCTGGTGCAGCACCTTTGCAGCCCAAGACACTCAACGCTATGGCAAAGAAATTCACCCGTGCCAAACTGCTTGAGGGGTACGGGCTGAGTGAAGCGAGTCCAGTCGTCTGTGTCAACACGCTGGAGAAACAGAAAGCTGGCTCCGTGGGTACAGCGGCATACGACTATGAGATCAAGATCGTAGATGAAGATATGAATGAACTCCCTACAGGGGAGATTGGCGATATCATCGTCAAAGGTGACCATATCATGCAGGGCTATCTTAACCGCCCGGAGGCGACAAGGGAGACCATTGTCAACGGCTGGCTATTGACAGGAGATATGGGTTATTTGGATGATGAAGGTTTTCTTTTCATCGTGGACAGAAAAAAAGACCTGATCATCTCTAAGGGGATCAATATCTACCCGCGCGAGATCGAAGAGGTCATTGATGCTTTCGAAGGTATCGCGGCTTCCGCCGTCATCGGGGTGAGAGATGAGAAGAGCGGTGAGATACCGGTGGCATATCTTGAGCTTGATGAGGGGATTGAGTCCATTAATGAGACAGTGCTTAAAAAGCATATGCGCGAGCACCTGGCGAACTTCAAGCTTCCAAAACAGATACATATTATTGAGGAGCTGCCCAAAAATGCAACGGGGAAAGTACTGAAACGTGTTTTAAAGGACAATCTCAGAGATGAGAGCCGTTAAATGAAAGCTATTGTCAATGCCAGGATCATAGCATCTGACCGGATAGTTGAGGGAATACATCTATGCTTTGACGAGAAGATCGTATCCCTCTCTGATGTGGCTTTGGATGAGGATGTCGAGATCATCGATGCAAAAGGCGCCTATGTCAGTCCGGGTTTCATAGACATTCACATACACGGTTCAGGCGGTGCCGATGTTATGGATGCTACGCCGGAAGCATTGCAGACAATCTCTTCGACCCTGCTTCAGACAGGGACGACCTCTTTCCTTGCAACGACGATGACTATGTCAAAACCGGTTATTGACAATGCTTTACAGAATGTCAAAGAACATGCTGAAACAATAGATGGAGCAAAGATACTCGGCGTGCATCTTGAAGGCCCTTTCCTAAATCCGGAAAAGCATGGTGCGCAGGACAAACAGTATATCTGCGAACCCAGCCTTGAGCTCATCGCACCCTATCTGGATCAGATCAGAATGATCACGATTGCCCCTGAGATGCCGGGAGCCGAAAGCTTCATCAGGCATCTCTCGGAACACCATCCTCGTATCGTGTTGAGTATCGGACACAGCGATGCTACCTTTGAGCAGAGCAAAGAGAGTTTTGGCTGGGGCATCTCCCATGCCACACATCTCTTCAATGCAATGAACCCTTATCATCATCGGAAACCGGGCATTGTCGGTGCCGTGTTCGACAGCAATGTCAGCTGTGATATCATTGCCGATCTGGTGCATACCCACCCCTCCGTACTAAAACTCGTACACCGGGTCAAGGGTGAGAGACTGGTGCTGATCACCGATGCGATGCGTGCAGGTTGTATGAAAAACGGTATTTACGATCTTGGCGGGAGAAGAGTAGCAGTGGAAGAGGGAAAAGCCACATTGGATGACGGTACGCTTGCGGGGTCAGTACTGAAGATGAACGATGCGTTAAAACATATGACCGAGGCAGCAGGGATGACACTGCTCGAAGCGGTCAATGCTGTAACAAAGATACCTGCGGAGAAACTCGGTCTGAAAAAAGGCGAACTCAAAAGCGGTTATGATGCAGATATGGTCATTTTTGATGAAGATTTCAGTATCATAACAACAATCGTGAACGGTGAAGTGAAATATAAAGGATAAGAATGTTCAGTTTTTTTAAACGTAAAAAGAGAGATGTGTTTGCCCCTGTGGATGGGCAGCTGTTAACACTGGAAAGTGTTGATGATGAAGTGTTTTCACAGAGGATGGCGGGAGACGGTCTTGCCATTCTCCCTGTCGGAGAAATCTTTACCGCACCTATTGACGGAGTGGTCTCAAAAATATTTTCAACCAACCATGCCTATTCGGTCAAGAGTGATCAGGACCTGGAAGTGATGGTGCATATAGGTTTGGAGACGGTAGCGCTCAAGGGAGAAGGTTTTGAACGCCTGGCCCAGGAGGGAGATGAGGTCAAAGCGGGAGATCCCATTATTAAAGCAGACCTCAATTACATCAAAGCGCATGCCAAAGATATCGTAACCCCTATTCTGATCACAGATGAGAGTAAGTATGAGGCTATTGACAAAAACACCAATGTGGTCATTACCGGTGATGCCATTATGGAAGTGATATAATGCCGTCAAACAATAATGAGATCAGCAGCTATATTGTTTATGCTGCCATTCTTGTCGTTTTTTTTATTGTATTGAAAAGCCCGAAGAAAAAGAAATAAAATCCGGGATAGTAGAGAACGCCTATACTCTCAGCGCCTCTTTGATCGCCTCGGCCACCTTCTCTGCCCTGGTCCCCAGAACGATCTGTATCGACCCCTTGTCAGGGCGGATCACTCCTTTGGCTCCCAGTTTGGTGAAATCCTCATCTTTCAGGTTGGCACTGTCATTCACACTCATACGCAGACGTGTGATGCAGGCGTCCGTATTCAGGATATTCTCTTTCCCTCCCAGTGCGGAAATGAATGCTTCCGCTTCCGTTGAGGTACTACTTCCCTCTGTTTCACTACTTTCAGAGAGTTCGGTTTCGAGTATCTTGAGTTTCATAGTCCTGATCAGATAGTAGCTTGCAGTAAAGTAAACGATGGCAAAGACCGCACCCAAAGGCAGGATCATCCATACGTTTGTACCCAGTTTGTAATTAATGACGTAGTCGATGAAGCCTGCCGAAAAACCGAAGCCGGCATGAATGTTCAGAAGCTGTGCCGTTGCCAGTGCCAGGCCGGTGAGTATGGCATGCAGGAGGAAAAGTGGCGGTGCGACAAAGAGGAAAAGAAATTCCAGGGGTTCGGTGATACCGGTAAGAAATGAGGTGAATGCCACACCGGCAAGAATAGCAGCGGCCTTGGCACGGTACGCTTTCGGTGTGTTGAGGTAGATCGCATAGGCCAGGGCCGGCAGGCCGAACATCATGACCACATAGAAGCCCGACATATAGACCCCGGCACTCGGATCACCCGCAAAGAAGCGGTGCAGGTCACCGTTGGCAACCACTTCCGCACCGTCCTTCATGTAAGTGTAGTCCCCAAGCTGGAACCAGAAGACGGAGTTGAGGATGTGGTGCAGTCCCAGAGGGATGAGCAGACGGTTCAGTACGCCGTAAAGGAATGTACCGAATTCCTGAAGTCCTATGATCATGTTCGAAAAAGCATCGATGGCATTTTGTACATAGGGCCAGAAGTATCCGGCCAGTACACCCACGGCTATGGCGGCAATGGAGGTAATGATGGGAACGAAACGTTTTCCGCCGAAAAAGCCGAGGAATTCAGGTAGTTTGATGTCGTGGTATCGGTTGTAAAGCACCCCTGCGATCACACCGATGATGATCCCCACGAAGACACCCATGTTGACATTACTGTCAATACTGCTGTAAACCGCTTTGGCGATGAGTACACCGATGGCACCCGAGAGTGCGGCGGCACCGTCGTTGTTCTTTGCCAGGCCGTAGGCGATCCCGATGCCGAAGAGCAGATCGAGGTTGGCAAAGACCGTCTCTCCGGCACTCTTCATGACAAGGGCTGCCTGCCCGTCAAAAATATCGCCAAATCCCAGGCGAAGCAGCAGTGCCGCAACTGGCAGCACTGCAATAGGGGTCATTAACGCCTTACCGATCTTTTGTAAAAGACTAAACATGTCTGATCTCCTCTTTGGTCGCGGCAATGCTTTTGGGCGATACGCTCAGTATCTCTATGCCGATCTTCAGCAGCTTTCCGATAGCTTCGGGGTCGGCGGCAAGTTCGCCGCAGATACTGACCGGTCTTGTCGCCTGCTCGACTACGGTTTTGATGGCATCGTAAACCACAGGGGAATGTTCATCGACCTTGAGTGAAGGGTGAGTTCTTTCCACGGCAAAGAGGTACTGTGTCAGGTCATTGCTGCCGATGGAATAAAAATCCACGACTTTGTTGAACTCTTCGATCAGAAAAAGCACGGAAGGAACTTCGACCATAACGCCAAAGAGAATGGTGGAAATGTCAAGATTGTGTTTCTGCGCCGCCTGCAAGGCAAACGTTTTGGCTTCTGTGAACTCTTCGACCGAGCTGACCATAGGGAACATTACTTTGACAGAACGACCTTCCGCAGCCTGAAAGATGGCAAGAAGCTGTTCTTCCATCAGCTGCGGATGCGTTTTGAAAAGCCGGATCCCCCTGATGCCTAGAAAAGGGTTCTCTTCATGGGGAAGGCTAAGGTAGGGCAGTTTTTTGTCCCCTCCCACATCGAGGGTACGTACCGTGATCTCATCAAAAAGTTCAAATATCTCCCTGTAGGCATCGGCCTGTTCTTCGAGTGTAGGCTGTTTCTCTTTGAAGAGAAACTCGGTACGCAGCAGACCGATTCCTTCGGCACCTTCTTCTTTGGCGGCTTCTGCAGAAACGGTGTCAGTCACATTGGCAAAGACTCTGATCTGTTTCTGGGTACGTGTCAATGCCTTTTCAAAACGTTTCTGTGAAGCAATATCTTTCTGTACCTGATTATTCTTCTGACGTTCTTTCGCTTTCTGAATATCTTTGGTTGTCGGCTCCATGACGATGAGCCCGCTGTTGGCATCCATGATGATCTCACCTTTCTCTTCTACCGGGCTGTAGTCGGCAATGAGGGAGGGAATACCGCTTCCCCGAAGCAGAATGGCCGTATGGGAGGTGAGGGTCGTCTCTTTAAGTATCACCCCTTCGACCTTGCTTCCTTTGAGCTGCTCTATCTGGCTGGGGAGAAGATCTTTTGCCAATAGAACGTAGGGAGTTTCGGGCAGGATCATTTCTGTCTCCATGCCCATCTGTTTCCGCATGCGCTGCAGGATATCTTTGTAGTCGGTGATCTTCGCTGCCATTTTGCTCCCGACCAGGTGGGCGGACTCCTCTGCAATGGTCAGTTCGAACTCTTCGAGGGAATCGACATTATTCGCAATGGTGCTCAAGAGCTCTTTTTGTGCAAGATAGATAGAGGCATCGTCATTCTCTTTATGTGTCCGGAAAAGTGTTTCAAGCTCTTCAAGGCTGTTTGCAAGGGCTTCAGAAAAGTTTAGATTACACTCTTTTTTGACCGTCTCCTCCTTGTATCTGAAGGCAGGCGCGATGGCTACGCCTCTTGAAATGATCTCTGCATCTATGACAGGGCTTTCATACTCGGTCTCTTCTTTTTTTATACTTTCATTCTCTCTGTCGTCTTCCATCAAGGTAAGAAAGAATGCTTCGAGCTGTTCGATGGCTTCTTTGGCATCTTTCCCCTTACAGGTCAATTCAAAATGGTCCCCCCTTTCAAGGTTGAGTGAAAGAAGGGCATTGACCTGTTTTGCATTGACACTTTTTCCCCGCGTTTCAGCTTCGATAGAAGCATTGAATTTTTTGGCTTCTGCCGCAAAACGTGCTGCAGGACGGAGATGAAATCCATTTTGGGAGGTAATGTGCAGTATACTGCTCTGACTTTTAGGAAAAAATCGGTCAAAAAGGGACATAGCTTACTTAATATCCCTTACACAGCGTACATAGCGGTCATAATACTCAGAAGCTTTGGAGCTGGCACCGCGTTTGAAGTTCACGCCCCAGAAGGCATCGTCCTCGTCTGCCACACGGGTACTTGTCCAGTAAAAGGATTCATCTTCAATATAGGAAAATGCTTTGGGAATAGCAGGTGAAACACGGTTATAGTCTACGATCGTAAGCAGTTCGTGTATCGTCGGAAGTCGCCAGTCACTGTATCCTCCCAGTCTGAGTTCGCTGCAATATTCTTTTGCACGGGGCTGTCTGATCTTGGTTTCTCTGACATGCGGGGTGTCTTCCCACATCAGGTTGGTCTTCGGGTCTTTGATTATGGTTATCTCTGCCAAGGCAAAGGCTGAGAGCGCTAAAAGGGTAATTAAAATTCTTGACATGATTCTTCCTCCTGTAAGCTTGATTAGTAAGAGTATATCAAAGATTTGTTATACTTAAAGAAAACTATAGGAAGATGATTGAAATATCTTATCAATTTTATTGAAGCAAAAGACGTAGAAAAAACAACGATCTACACACATTTAAAATGTACGAAGAGAGAAGCAGAACTGGTGCAGTATGTCTGCCGCCGCTATGTCAAAGGCATAGAAGAGGTGCCTGTACTTGAACTGCTGCAGGACAACTTCCCGGACAAAGGCCATGCTTACCTGAGCAAACTCGGACTGGTCAAGAACCTGCTCGATCTGGGCTGGTTCATCCAGATGAGTTTCGGGCAGGTCAAAGCGCATGAAACCTCACAGATAGAGATACTCAACACATCGGTGACACCGAGTATCTCGCTTCTGCGTCTCCTTGAAGAAGGCTCTCTGGAGATCTACCTTCCCGAGATCAAACCCTACACCGACCATCTGGAGTATCTTCAGGACCAGTTCGATATGGTAGCTCTGCTGCACAAGATCGCTACCTTCAAACAGGGCTTTACGGATAACTCCCTAAGTATCGGCCGATTGAAGAACAAGTTGACACTCTTGACAACACGTATACAGGAACGCGTGAAGATCACAGAGACGCCTATCGTGGTGGAGGAGTTCTTCAAAGAGAAAGGACTCGATGAAAAGGAACAGCGCATTTTTCTTGCACTGCTTAAAGAGGAATACAGCGGCGGAGAGGGGCAGTTCAGGGATATGAACACGCTTATAGAACTAATCTCTTTCGATGAATACGAGAAGATCAAGAACCGTGCCCTGCTTGAGGATGGTGCGAAACTCATCACTGAAGACATCATTGATTATGAAGAGATACTCAATATGTTCGGCGGCGTGAGCCGTTCTTTCTATCTGCAGGAAGAAGTGATGCAGCGGATCATCCATCCCAAGAAAAAAAAGAAGGTCACCAAGCTGAAACTCGATGCCCTGGTGCAGGAGCAGGAGCTTTTCGAATACCTCAAGCCTGCCACGACGCTCGATGATGTCGTGCTTCACCCCAAAACAAGAGAGACTCTGAACAATGTTGTCAAACAGGTTGACAAAGAGGTCTTCAAAAAACTCAAAGAGTGGGGTATTAAGGACAAGCGCAAAGGTATCGATGCGCGTATTATCTTCTACGGTGCTGCAGGTACGGGGAAAACGATGACCGCGATGAGCCTTGCCAAAACGCTCAAACGCCCTATTCTCTCTTTTGATTGTTCGAAGATCCTCTCCATGTATGTAGGAGAGAGTGAAAAGAATGTCAGGCGTATCTTCGACGACTTTAAGGAGTTGAGTAAAAAAGCGAAGGTCGATCCCATACTGCTGCTCAACGAAGCCGACCAGTTCCTCAGTTCCAGAAGCGAAGGAGCAGGCTCTTCCGCGGACAAAATGCATAACCAGATGCAGAACATCTTCCTCGAGCAGATAGAGAAGTTCGAAGGCATCCTCATTGCGACCACGAATCTTCTCGGGAACATCGATAAAGCTTTCTCGAGACGATTCAACTACAAGATAGAATTCAAGAAACCCGGAAAAAAACAGCGCCTGAGACTCTGGCAGTTCATGCTCCCCGAAAAAGCGGACTATGTGGAAGATTTCAATGTCGAAGCACTGGCACAATACGAACTCACCGGCGGACAGATCAACCTTGTCATCCGCAACACTGCCTACAAAGTCGCTGTCAGAGAAGAAAGTGTCTTTTCCAACCGGGATTTCCTCGAAGAGATAGAAAAAGAGCTTGGCAGCAGTTTCGACGGAGTCAAGAGTATGGGGTTCAAGGTGTAGAGTTTGTTTTGTTCTTTGAGGCGTAATAAAAAATATGGTGGGCTGAAAACTTAAGCAAAATACGTTATATAGGGTATTAAAAAGAACTTTATGTACAAAAGTCGAGCAGTTGAGTTAAAAGAACCCAAAATAGGGAAAGCCATAATAATTTGATTTTTTTATCAAAAAATACTATACTTTAATTACTTATACTAATTAAAAAGGTAATTTAAAATGAAAAAAATTAAATTTTTTCTGATGATCGTCTTACTCATTTTTATGATTTCGGAAATAGAAGCTAAAAATTATCCCAATAATTATAAGGCAGGATACAGGCACGGCTGTCTAACAGCTCAGGGAACTATTAGAAAAGATAAACAAGCATATAATAATCACATACAATACCGGAAGGGATGGAATACTGGATTCAAAAAATGCAAAAAACCTATTCCCAATGTTTGGAATTCCTATAATAAAGGGTATAAAGACGGATGCAGTTCGGCACGCGGAAGGTGGGTGAAAAATGTCAAGGCCTATAACCGTTTCACCAATTACCGCAGAGGCTGGAATGCCGGATTCAAAAAATGTAAAAAACCTATTCCCAATGTTTGGAATTCCTATAATAAAGGGTATAAAGACGGATGCAGTTCGGCACGCGGAAGGTGGGTGAAAAATGTCAAGGCCTATAACCGTTTCACCAATTACCGCAGAGGCTGGAATGCCGGATTCAAAAAATGTAAAAAACCTATTCCCAATGTTTGGAATTCCTATAATAAAGGCTATAAAGACGGATGCAGTTCGGCACGTGGAAGGTGGGTGAAAAATGTCAAGGCCTATAACCGTTTCACCAATTACCGCAGAGGCTGGAATGCAGGGAAAAGAGATTGTAGAATAGGCATCAGGCCGATAGTTATACCTCCTGTTCCGGTTGCGCCTGCTCCAGTCATTAATATTCCTCATCCTGAACCTGTGGTTATAGAAAAAGTACAAATAGCAGAAAATCCAATGATTCGTGCAGCTAAAGATTTTATTTTGGCTAAATATATCCATGAATCACCGGTAAGACCTATAGGATTTAGTATAAGGATGAATAAATCAAATATGAAATACGGTGCATTGGAATTCACTATTTTCCACAAGGATGATACACATTTTGTGGAAGAAAATTTAACCAATACTGTATTTTTGCTGTGTTTTGAAAAAACGCAGGATGGATGGGAAGTCATTAATGACCTGACAGGAGCAGACACTTTGGATAAGCAGAAATTACTCATTATTAAGAATTCTCTTCCTGAGGATTTTCCGCTTGATCTGCTTCCCACAGCATGGATAGATCTTTTTGATACACTTGATCAGAGCATTACCGGTAATCCTGGGGATCAACTTATCCCAGGTTCAGGGTCTGTATAGTTATATATCCGCCCTGTTTCTAAACTCCAACGCAACATTTCTGTATGATATGGGTGTTGTCTTTGGAGAGTATCATCATCTTATTTTACGATCTCCAGGTCGGTCCCCAGCAGACCGATCATCCCCTGTTTCACATTGAGCGGTACGAAGCCGTGTTTCTCCAGTATGCGTGATGCTGAGACACTTCGGCTTCCGCTGCGGCAGTAGACGATGATCTTTTTGTTCTTGTCGGATTTGAGTTTGTCCAGGTTTGCTTCGAGTTTGTCCAGAGGAATGAGCTTGGCACCTCTGACGTGACCGCTTTTATACTCCGGAACGGTCCTGACATCCAGAAGTGTGACATTGTCATCGTTTGAAAGCAGAGTTTGGGCCTGTTTAGCTGTGATGGAGTCAAAATTGGCCAGTATCCACCCTTTCGTGTACGCAAAATAGAAAACCAGGGCGATCATAGCGACCCAATAGAGTATGTTCATAGGCTTTTTCACAACATTTCCTTATAAAAAATATAATTTTTTTGACATTCTACCCTTTTTTTGTTTCACATGGTTACAGTCCTCCCCGCGTAATTTGGAAAGAAAAATATGCCTCAACTACTTTAATACTCTTTTGGATACTATTAAAGTGATATTCTGAGAATACTCTCGTGACGATTCTCATGATAATAAAGTAAAGGGATTAACATGACTCATGTAATTACAGAACACCCGTATTTTGGTGTATTTGTTCTATTTGCTCTGACAGCCGTTGCATTTCCTGCAACACTGATGTTGGCACGTATCGTCAGTAGAAAACTGGCCAAACTCGATACCGAAAAGCTAAAGCTCACCATCTATGAGTGTGGGCCGGAAGTCACCAAGCAGCCGAACACTATCTCGGCGCAGTTCTACCTGATCGCACTTCTTTTCATCCTGTTCGATGTGGAAATCATTTTTATGTTCCCATGGGCGATCGACTTTAAACTGCTTGGCTGGTTCGGATTTGCGGAGATGATACTATTTATAGTACTACTTGCAATCGGTTTTGTATATGCATGGAAGAAAGGAGCACTTGAATGGCACAGCATCAAGTAAATTACGCCTCAGCAGCAGGCTTGCCGATAGCATTGACTTCGGTAGACAAATTGGTAAACTGGGGGCGTTCAAACTCCCTCTGGCCGTTGACATACGGACTCGCATGTTGTGCAATCGAAATGATGGCATCAGGTGCATCACGTTACGACTTCGACCGTATGGGTACGATCTTCAGGGCTTCCCCGAGACAGGCGGACGTGATGATCCTTGCGGGAACACTTTCAAAGAAGCACTCTGAATTCGCAAGAAGACTGTACGACCAGATGACAGAGCCCAAGTGGGTCATCTCTATGGGTTCATGTGCCAACACAGGCGGTATGTTCAACACTTATGCAACCGTGCAAGGTGTTGACAGAATCATCCCTGTGGACATTTACCTTCCGGGGTGTGCACCAAGACCCGAAACGCTTCAGTATGCACTGATGATGCTTCAAAAGAAGATCAGAAGAGAGTCTGCAAATATGAATAACAATACAAAACAGAATTTGAGGTTGGTGTAATGAGAAAATATACTCCAAAAGACAATGTACAGAAAAAATCATACTATACGGACAGATACTGGGTCGCGCCGCGTGTACCCCAGACGGAAGTGGAAGAGGGAAGCCACTTTGCAGATGTGGTCAAAGCACTGGGTAGAAAAGCAAAAGAGTCCTATGTCGCTGTCGGGCAGCTTGTCATCCACATTAAAGCAACAGACAATTTCGATGTCATGAAAACCCTTAAAGAGACATGCGGCTATACACAGTGCTCAGAACAGTCGGCGGTTGATTACCTGGCACAGGACGGCGAGTTCGAGCTTTTCTGGCAGCTGCTGAATATTACGGAAGCCAAAAGAGTCAGAGTGACTACGCGTATTAAAGAAAATGAAGCGATCGAGAGTATTCAACCGCTTTTCAAGTCTGCGAACTTTGCAGAGCGTGAAATGTTCGATATGTTCGGTATCAAGGTCAACAACCATCCGTTCCTCAAGCGTATCCTTATGCCGGACGACTGGGAAGGACATCCTCTCTTGAAGACCTATCCGTTACATGGTGACGAGTTCGCTTCCTGGTATGAAGTCGACAAGATCTTCGGGAAAGAGTACAGAGATGTGATCGGACCGGAGAACAGAGACCCCGCACGTATCGACAGATACGATACGAAGCGTTTCTCTAGAGTTGGATACGAAGTACCGTTTGGTGCAGATATTTCCGAGGGAGAAAAAGAGAATCCGATCGAGTACAGTGAAACGATCCTTGTGGATTACACTAAAAAATCCGGCAAACAGCTGGATGAGCGAAGATAAGGGGAGAGAATGCAACAACCAAATAAATTAACACCGTTTTTTGAAAACCTCAATTTTGAACGCGATGACAACACAATGGTGATCAACTTCGGTCCTCAGCACCCTTCGGCGCACGGACAGCTTAGGCTTGTCCTTGAGCTTGAAGGTGAACAGGTGGTTAAAGCCTATCCGGATATCGGTTATCTCCATAGAGGAATCGAAAAGATGGCGGAGAACATGACCTATAACGAGTTTCTTCCTACCACGGACAGACTCGACTACATCGCGTCCACGTCAAATAACTATGCCTATGCTCTGGCAGTAGAGAAACTGCTTGGTATCGAAGCACCGAGACGTGCGCAGGTTATCAGAACGATGCTGCTTGAGATCAACCGTATCATCTCCCACCTCTTCTTTATTGCGACACATGCACTGGATGTCGGTGCAATGTCTGTCTTCCTCTATGCATTCCGTGAGCGTGAGTTCGGTATGGACTTGATGGAAGATTACTGTGGCGCCAGACTGACGCACTCTGCCGTACGTATCGGTGGTGTACCTCTTGACCTTCCGAACGGCTGGATAGAGAAAATGATCTCATGGTGCGACAAAGTAGACCATGAAGTGAAAAACACTTATGAAGCACTGTTGACAGAGAACCGTATCTGGAAGATGCGTCTGGAAGATGTAGGGGTTATCTCTGCTGAAGACGCGCTTTCATGGGGCTGTACCGGACCAATGCTTAGAGGTTCCGGTGTCAACTGGGATATCAGAAAAGAGGAGCCGTATGAGCTTTACGGTGAACTTGACTTTGATATTCCGGTCAGTGACAGATGCGACTCCTACGGACGTTACAGACTCTATATGGAAGAGACACGCCAATCCACAAGAATTCTCAGACAGCTTGTCTCTATGTACAAAGAGAGTGAGCCGCAGTTGATGGCACATGCGCCACAGTATCTTTCTGCTCCAAAAGAGGAGATCATGACACAGAACTATGCGCTGATGCAGCACTTTGTTCTCGTCACGCAGGGTATGAGACCGCCGAAAGGAGAAGTCTATGTACCGACCGAGTCTCCCAAAGGAGAACTTGGTTTCTACATTAAATCAGAGGGTGAACCGTATGCCTACAGACTGAAGTGTAGAGCACCAAGCTTTTTCCATACAGGACTGCTGCAGGAAATTCTTGTAGGAACATATATTGCTGACGTCGTTACGATCATTGGTACGACCAATATCGTATTCGGTGAAGTTGACCGTTAAGGAGAATAGCGTATGAAAAGATATGATTTAAGACATTTACATGACGATTTCTATGACAGAATGGTCGAACTTATCGATAAAGGACTGAAGGTCGGTGAAGTAGGTATCTTCCTTTTTGAAGTAGGAGATTTCTCTTCTATCCAGAAGTCTGCCGATGTGATCAAAGAGACGGGACATGACCTGATGAACTCACTGAAGTTCAATGAAGTGGACTGGACGGTTGTAGTCAAAAAAGTGGATGATGAAACAAGAAAAGAGCGTGCCGAGAAGATCGCAGCAGCCAAAGCAGCTGCAGAAAAAGCGGCCAAAGAGGCGGAAGAAGCAGCTGCGCTGAAAGCCGAAGAAGAAGCCAAAGCAAAAGCTGAAGCCGAAAAAGCCGAAGCAGAGAAAAAAGCGGCGGAAGAGGCTAAGGCTGAAGCGGAAAGAGCAGCGGCAGAAAAAGCGGAAGCCGAAAAAAAGGCAGCTGAAGAAACAGCGGCAAAAGAGGCTGCTGCAAAAGAGGCTGCTGCAAAAGCAAGCAAACCGGCACCCAAAAAACAGCCTGCGAAAAAACCAGCAGCCAAAAGAAGTACTGCCAAAAAACCAAAGGCTAAATAATGTCTGGAATTGTATTCTCAACTTGGAGAGGCGAGTTTATCGACAACCGCGGTAAACCCTATGACGAGTCGAGCCAATCCGAATTCAAACTGCCTGAGACCTACCACGGGGAGAAGAACTCCAAAGCGTTCATTGGCTGGGATGGCGTTGCCATTTTTGACGAGAACATTGATGCGGTGGAGTTGGCTTCAAAGTATGCGGCACAGTATCAGGAATATTCCGAAGCCTGTGGACGTTGTGCACCGGGTAGATGGGGCGGCAGAATTCTTTATGATCTGCTTGACAAGATCGCCAGAGGTGAAGGTTCGCATGATGATATTGCCCATCTCAAAGAGATCAGCAAAACCATGATGGCTACATCCAAATGTGAGATCGGGAAAACAGTTCCCAAACCCATCCTCGATCTGATGGAGTACTATAAGGAGCAGTTCGATACCTGTATCGATGCGCAGATCCCGTCGAAACATTACGGTGGAGAGACAGACTATATCGCCAAGGTTACCGCACCGTGTACGGATATGTGTCCGGCGCATGTGGATATCCCGGCCTATATAGAGGGTGTAAGGGATATGGTATTTACCGATTCACTGGCAGCCACAAGACAGACGATGCCTCTGGCACACACCTGCGGACGTGTCTGTCCCCATCCGTGTGAAGATGCCTGTCGCCGTGCAAACCTCGATGAGCCTATCTCCATTATGGAACTGAAGCGTCTCGGTGCGGACTATGAAACCGACCATGACCTTGAATGGCTGCATCCGCAGGAGCCAAAGCCTCCAAGGAACGACGGTAAGAAAGTTGCGATCATCGGAGCGGGACCGGCAGGTCTGACAGCGGCATACTACCTGGCGCTCGAAGGGATACAAGTCGATATCTTTGAAGAACTGCCCGTTAACGGCGGTGAAGTTGCCGTGGGTGTACCCGAGTACAGAATGCCTGTAGACAAGTACAACAAAGATATCGAACTGGTTCTCAGTATGCCGACAGTGAGTATTACCAACAACCACAGAGTGGATGCGGAGCGTCTCAAAGAGATAGATGCCGAGTATGATGCCACACTGCTCGGGTTCGGTGCGAGACTTTCCAAAAAAGTGCGTGCTGCAAACGAAAACCCGAAAATGGGTGGTTACTGGGGTGCCATCTCGATGCTTGACAAGGTCAACCTCTGGCATAAGTACGGGATTGGTTCACCGGCTTCCGAAGACTTGAAAGACAAGGTCGTTGTCTGTGTCGGTGGTGGGTTTACCTCTATGGACGTCGTGCGATGTTCCATCCGTGAAGGCGCCAAGAAAGTGATCATGCTTTACCGTCGTGATGAGAAGACAATCATCCGTAACACGACCTATGAAGAGTATCATGAAGCGGTCGAAGAGGGTGTGGAGTTCATCTTCCACTCGGCGATCGAAGAGATTTTCGATGACGGAGAGAAGATCACGAAACTCAAAGTGAACCGTTTCGAGCTTGTACCAGATCCCAATGGCGGACGTGCACAGCTTGTTAAGATTGAAGGTGGGGATTTCGAGATCGAATGTGACTACCTGATCCCTGCGGTCTCTCAGGCACTTGATACACAGATTCTGCCTGAAGAGTGGAATATCGAGATGACCTCTTGGAACAGTATTTTGACCAACGGTAAAGATTTCATGACGTCTCGTCCGGGACTTTTTGCCGCAGGCGACTGTGAGTACGGCCCAATGACGATCGTCAATGCCGTAGGCCAGGCACGCCGTGCCGCTTCGGTCATCAGCCGCTATATCTATGAGGATAAATGTACCCTGACGGATGACGAGATCATGGAAGACCACCTTAACCGGCTCAAAGTCTATGACAAGAAAGAGAAGATTACGGGCTGGATGCCGGGGCTTCCGAGAGCTGAGAGTGAAAAACTCGGAGTAGATGAGAGAAGGACCAACAACAAAGAGGTCAATCTCGGATTTACCGGGGAAGAGGCGATCGCAGAAGCGGAAAGATGCATGCGATGTTACTATATTTCAATGGTGGCGGTGTGATATGAGTGTACATAATTCTATGAATACCGGAAAAGAGATCACGGTCACTATCAACGGAAAAGAGTTCAAAAGCACCTTTGGCAAGACGATCCTGGAAATTGCCAGAGAGAATGATATCTATGTCCCGACCATGTGTTACCTGACAAAGGTACTTCCGATCGGTTCATGCCGTATGTGTGTGGTTGAGGTTGAAGGCGTGGAGGGGATGATCCTCTCCTGCCAGGAGAAAGCAACGGACGGTGCGGTCATCACGACCGATAACGATGCTCTCTACGAGGAGCGCCAGAGTATCATGAAGCTCTACAATGTCAATCATCCGCTTGAGTGCGGAGTCTGTGACAAGAGCGGTGAATGCGACCTTCAGAATAAGACCATGGAGTTCAACCTTGAAGCACAGGACTTTACGGCAAGAGACCAGAACAGACCGGTAGAGAACTGGGGGCACGTCTCCTATGACCCTGCACTCTGCATCATGTGTGAAAAGTGTGTGCGTGTCTCGACCGAGATCACCGGAGACGAAGCACTCAAAATCAAGTTCGGCGGATACGGTTCGACCATTATAAATACCAAAAAAGAGAAGAATTACGCTTCTCTGGGAGAAGCGGCGGCAGTCTGTCCTGTAGGGGCACTGGTCAGCACCAAGTTCAAATATACGGCCAATGCCTGGGAATTGACGAAGATCCCAAGTGCATGCCCACATTGTGGCGGCGGATGCCAGATGTATTATGAAGTGAAGAATGACAGGATCTACCGTGTGACCAACGAGTTTGAATTTACCAATCTCTGCGGTGCGGGCAGATTCGGTTTCGACTATGCCAACGAGGGTGTGACCAAAGACAAAGAGGCTTTTGCAAAAGCGGTTGACGCTTTTAAGAAAGCCGGTACCGTTCTGCTCTCGAACCAAACCTCCAACGAGGAAGCACTGATAGTGCAAAAGCTCAAAGAAAAACTTGGCTTCAAACTTGTCTCTCCGGCAGCAAGAGCCTATCAGAAGTTCATGCAGGCTTATGGCAGTATTACCGGGAAACATATCTACGGCGGTACGCTCAAAGCCATTTCGGAATCCAAAGCAGTGATCGTATTCGGTTCGCGCATCAATGACGATACTCCGACGGTGAAGTACCATATCAATATGGCGAGTAAGTGGCACCAGGCGAGAGTGGCTTACATGCATCCGCTTGAAGACAAAGAGATACAGAATATCGTGACCCAGTTCATCAAGTATGAAGTGGGAAGTGAAGAGGGAGTTGCCGCACTGCTGACAGCCGCACTGCTGGCTGAAGCGGACCTGCCAAAATCCGTCAAGTTGTTTATGGATGACCTCGATATCGGGTACCTTTCCGCCGAGACCAATGTGGGAGAAGAGGAACTTGAAGCCCTTGAAAAATCACTACGCAAGAAGAGCGGTTTCTCACTGGTGGTCGGGTCAGACCTCTATGCACATCCGAGAGCGGAGCAGATCGCCAAATTGCTTGCCCTGTTTGAACAGTATGCAGGCTTCAATGTAGTCTGTGTACCGCCGGCGGGCAATGCGATGGGACTCTCACTGATCTGTGACCTGGATGATGAGGCGGAAGGCAGTACGGTTGGTTACAATATACCTGCCGACTTTACCCTTTCCGCCTTGGGTGACGGTGATCTTGATATGCCGGCGATGAATCAGCAGGAAGGCACGATTACCACAGTGGACAAGCGTGTTGTTCCGATGAATGTGGCCCTTCCGTATGGCGGCTATGTTTTGAACGATATTGCCAATGCACTGGGGCTGGATGCGGAATATACCATCGGGTATACTGAAGAACTGCCGGAAGAGAAAGGGTTTGAAGCCATCGAGTTCGATGCGCTTCCCGACTACTTCGACAGTGTTGGTAACGAGCATAGAGGCTATCTGTTGAAGGCTAAAAAAGTCTCTGTCAGCAGAATCCTCGAAGAGGTGGAAGAGCTGGAAGGCTATGACGGAGCTGTGGTTTATAGCTGTAATCCGACAGAGCAGTTCTCGGCATTTACCGCTAAGTCATCCCTGCTGGAAGACGAAGCGGTACTTCTGGGCTCACAGCAATTCGCTATGGCGACCAAACTGAAAGACGGTGACCGTATACGGTTCACTATCGATGGTGTGAATTTCGATCGTCTGTTTAGGATCGACACAACCATGAAAGGAACCATTGCCCTTAACCCTACATTTGATATGGGATTAAGTGGAGCTTTGGTATCCTCTTATAGATTTAAGAGGCTAGATTTTGAAAGGGCAGGAAATTAATATGAGTACAGTCAATATTAAAATCGATGGTAGAGAAGTCGCGGTCCAGGAGGGTGAATACATCCTCAACGCCGCACGTGCCAACGATGTTTTTATTCCCGCGATCTGTTACTTGACAAGATGTTCACCGACACTGGCGTGTCGTCTTTGTCTCGTAGAGGCCGACGGAAAACAGGTATATGCATGTAACGCAAAAGTCAAAGAAGGCATGGAGATCACGGTAGATACGCCGAATATCCTGGAAGAACGCCGTGCGATCATGGAAGTCTATGACGTGAACCACCCGCTTCAGTGTGGTGTCTGTGACAAGAGCGGGGAGTGTGAACTTCAGAACTATACCCTTGAACTGGGTGTAGATTCACAATCCTACATGATTCCGGATACCAAACGGGAAGTGAAGAACTGGAGTTCCGTACTGCATTACGATGCAGGTCTTTGTATCGTGTGTGAAAGATGTACGACCGTGTGTAAAGATATGATCGGTGATGCTGCGCTTACGACGGTCAAAAGAGGTGGAGAAGCACTCGATAAAGGTTTCAAGGATACGATGCCTAAAGATGCCTATGCCATGTGGAACAAACTCCAGAAGTCCGTCATCGCACCGAGTAACGGAACAGAATATACGAACTGTTCGGATTGTGGTGAATGTGCTGCGGTCTGCCCTGTCGGTGCATTGGTCAGCAGAGACTTCCAGTACAAGTCAAATGCCTGGGATCTGAAAAGAGTTCCTGCAGTCTCTGCACATTCTTCTGACGGGTTCCAGATCTATTATGAAGTGAAGCCGGCTTCCATTGAGGACAGAAATGAGAAGATCTTCCGTGTGACCAACGAATGGAACTATGTTTCCCTTGACGGTGCGGCGCGTTTTGCCTATGATTTTGAAAATGCCGATGTCTCCAAAGATGAAACAGCATTTGCTGAAGCGCTGGAAGCATTCAAAAAAGCACAGACCGTACGTTTCAACTCGGTGATCACGAATGAAGAGGCATTGATGCTTCAGACACTCAAAGAGAAGTTGGGACTGAAGCTCTACAACCCTGAAGTACGTGCTTTCCAGAAATTCCTCGGATACTACCAGAAAGCCTCCGGCAACAGATTCTGGACAACGGATAACGATACGATCATGAAGAAGAGTGACTTTGTCATTGCCCTTGGCTCGGCACTCAGAAATGATGCACCCGGAATGAAGTATGCCTTCAACAATGTCCAGAAGATGAATAAGGGTGCGGGATTCTATTTCCACCCGATAGGCGATACGCTTATCCCAAGCTTTGGTAAGAGTGTTGAGTGTTTCACACACAAGCCTGGCCTGGAAGAAGCGGCGCTCTACCTTGTTCTCGATCTTTTTGCGGACAAAGAGAAATTGCCGGAAGAGGTCAAAGAGTATCTTGCCGGCTTTAAGTCGACTGAAACGAAGACGATCAAAGAGAAGGTCATGAAAGATGTGACCGAGACTGTTGTCGATGAAGAGACAGGGGAAAGCAAAGAGGTCACCAAAAAGGTCCCTGAAATGGTAGAGAAAGAGATCACGGTCGAGAAGAACGGTCTTGTCGACCTTCTCGGTGGCGATTCCTCTACCTTTACAGATACCTTTGAAAAGATGATGAAAAAGAAAGAATCCTTCTCCATGATGATCGGGGAAGATTTCTACTATCATGAAAAAGCAGAGAACCTCGCGAAACTCATTGCACTGATCGAAGAGACCTCTTCCATCGATGTGGTCATGGCACCGCCGAAAGCCAATGCACTCGGTGTGGCACTGATCTGTGACCTGGATGATGAGGCTGAAGGTTTCACTGTCGGTTACAATGAGCCGGGTGATTTCAGGCTCTCCGCACTGGGTGACGGAGATCTTGATATGCCGGCGATGAATCAGCAGGAAGGGACTTTCACGAACATTTCCAAGAGAGTGGTACCGACCAATGCAGCTGTCGGGTATGGCGGATACGAGCTGAATGATCTTGTTTCGGAACTCATTGATGACGGTGAAAGCCTGACGGTCGACTGGACCGTCAAACTGCCAACCTCAAAAGGATTCCAGAAAGTAGAGTTCGATGCACTGCCCAACGGTTACCTCAATGACGGCACGGAGAACAGGGGCTACCTCTTGAAGACATCCAACCGAAAGGTCAAAACACCTTCTGTAGAGAAGTTCGATGAAAATGCGGCACTTGAAGGTGAGATTGTTTACCGATGTAACCCGGCCAGACAGTTCTCGGACTTCTCAGATAAAGCACATGAGATATTTGAACCGTTCGGTCTGTATGCAAGTGTCAAGAAGGCTGAAGCACTTGGAGAGAAAGTGGAAGTGGTATTTGAAAATGGAAGTATCGTTGTTGACGTGATTGCAGACGAGAAGATGACCGGCGATATCACAAAGCTTTCCGATTTCAAAAGTGCGCAGAACGTGTATGAGCTATTTGGCCCTGCCAGATATCAAACAGTAACAATGAGAAAGGTGTAATATGGAAACAACACTCGTACAAAATTTACCGGAAGTGACGGCAGCCGGTGTCATCATCAAAGCCATCATTATTCTGGCAGTGATCTCGGCGATTGCCGGTTTCGGTACATTTATTGAAAGAAAGGTACTGGCATTCATGCAGAGAAGACTCGGGCCTATGCACGTAGGTCCCTACGGACTGCTTCAACTGGTGGCAGACGGTATCAAACTCTTTACCAAAGAAGATATCGTACCTCAGAACGCGAATAGCCTGATCTTCAAGGTAGCACCTTCGATCACTGCGGCAACCGCTTTCATCGCACTGGCGGCAGTACCGGTATTCCCGGACTTTACGATCCCTGAGTGGATACCGGTGCTCGGCGGTGTATTTGTGCCGTCCATTGCAGCAGACCTGAACATTGGTATTCTTTTTGTGCTCGGTATGATGGCGGCGGGGCTTTACGGTCCCCTGCTTGCCGGTATGGCACAGGCGAACAAATGGGGTATCATCGGTGCGGCAAGAACGGCGATTCAGTTTCTGAGTTATGAAGTTGTGACAGGTCTTTCGATTTTGGCACCGATCATGCTGGTCGGATCGCTTTCATTCGTTGATTTCAACAATGCCCAGGCAGGAGGTATCAGCCACTGGCTCATTTGGCAGCAGCCTGTAGCGTTCGTGCTTTTCCTTATTGCAGGATTTGCAGAAACGAACAGAACACCGTTCGACCTTCTGGAGCATGAAGCCGAAGTCGTTTCCGGATATGCAACGGAATATTCGGGAATGAGATGGGGTATGTTCTTCATCGGTGAATATGCCAACATGATCACGATCTCCATCATTGCGGCGGTCGTGTTCCTTGGCGGATACAGTGAAGTAGGTATCGGTTGGTTGACGATCATCCTGAAGGTAGGATTCTTCTTCTTCCTGATGCTATGGGTGAGAGCAGCATGGCCGCATGTCAGACCGGATCAGTTGATGTGGCTGTGTTGGAAAGTTTTGATGCCGATCGCCGTGATCAACGTAGTGATCACCGGTATCGTGATGATGGTGTAAGGAGCAGGTATGGGTTTAGAACAATTTAAAAACAGAAACGTAGGTACGCAGAACTATAAAATGCTTGATCTTGGAGAAAGTCCAAAGACAGGCATGGATAAGTTCAAACAGGTTGTGAACAGGACCTTCAAGCTTGAGCTGCTTGTCGGTCTCGGTGTTACGATGCGTGAGATGATCAATGCCCTCTTTAGAGGACAGATGCATACGGTGAAATACCCGTTTGAAAAGCTGCCGATCTCTCCAAGATACAGAGCGATCCATGATATGCTCAGATTGCTTGAAAGCGGACATTACAGATGTATTGGATGTGGGCTCTGTGAAAAGATCTGTATCTCCAACTGTATCACAATGGATACGAGATATGATGAGAATCAGAGAAAAGAGGTCAGTGAATACACGATCAACTTCGGGCGCTGTATCTTCTGTGGGTATTGTGCAGAGGTGTGTCCGGAACTGGCGATCGTACACGGACCGAGATATGAGACTGCTTCAGAGCAGAGAGCGAGTTTCTCTCTCTTTGAAGATATGTTGACCCCGATCGATAAGCTCAACCTTCAGCAGGAATATGACGGATTTGGTGCCGTTTCGCCCAACGCTGATGAAAATATTAAAAAAACGCCACTTGCGTATTAGGAGGAGCAGATATGTATGAAACAATAGCCTTTTACCTATTTTCGGCTTTAACAATAGGACTTTTCCTTATCACGGTTATGAGCAAGAACGTACTTTATGCCATGACATCGCTTGCGGCGGGGATGGTATTGATCTCGGGATTCTTCTTTATCCTTGGAGCGGATTTTCTTGGTGTGGTCCAGCTTATTGTCTATGTAGGAGCGATCATGGCACTTTATTCATTTGCGATGATGTTCTTTGATGCGACCAAAGATATCAAAGAAAAAAATACCAATCCTGCACTGATCTTTGTACTTGGCGGTTTGAGTGCATTGGCACTGGTGTTGATGTTCGCAGCACCTATCTATAATGAATCGATCCAGGCACTTTACCCGATGCATGAAGGTGTGGGTAATGCACAGGATGTCGGTATCGTACTTTTCACAAAGTACCTTGTACCGTTCGAGGTGGCAGCGGTCATGTTGCTTGTAGCCATGATAGCAGGGATCATCCTTGCCGGTAAAAAAATGGATCAGAGTCTCACTAAAGACACCAGTGTAGATGATGAAATCTTGACACAAAAGGATGCAAAATGATAGGTTTATCTCACTATCTTATCGTCTCAGCACTGATCTTCTCTATCGGGTTGATGGGTGTATTGAGAAGAAGGAATCTTTTAATGCTTTTCTTCGCAACTGAAGTAATGCTCAATGCGGTCAATATCGCATTTGCAGCGATCTCGCACTACTACAATGACCTGACAGGCCAAATGTTTGCATTCTTTATTATTGCGATTGCTGCAAGTGAAGTAGCTGTGGGCCTTGGTATCTTGATTGTACTGTACAAAAGATATGGCAGTCTCGATCTTGACGATCTTGCAAGTATGAAGGGGTAATGATGGAAACTTTAGTATATATAGCATTGTTTGCTCCGTTTGTAAGTTCAATGTTCGCTGCGCTCTTCGGAATGAGCCCGAAACAGACCTTTGTCGGTGTTGTGGCATCACTGCTGCTCTTTACCTCATTCCTGGCCTCTGCCATATTGGCATTTTATGTGGCAACGACAGGCATGCCAGTACATGTTACGATGATGGACTGGATCTCCGCGGGTGACCTGCATATCCCGTTCGGCTTCGTGGTTGACCAAGTCTCCGTGACCATGATGACGGTTGTTACACTGGTATCAACGGTCGTTCATATCTACTCTATTGGGTATATGGACCATGACAAAAGTTTCAACAGATTCTTCTCATACCTGTCAGCATTCGTTTTCTCCATGATGATTCTTGTCATGTCAGACAACTTTGCCGGACTCTTTATCGGATGGGAAGGTGTGGGCGTCTGTTCATGGTTGCTGATCGGTTTCTGGTACCATAAAGAAGACGTTTCCAGAGAAGAGAACCCTTCTATCTCCCCATCATGGGCAGCAAATGAAGCGTTCATCATGAACCGTATCGCCGACCTTGGTATGTTGATAGGGCTCTTCATCGTTTATTGGAATGTAGGCAGCCTGCAGTATGATGTCGTATTTGCAGCACTTCCTGATCTGAGCGGTTCGGTACTGAACGCGGCAGCGATCGCACTCTTTATCGGTGCAATGGGTAAATCGGCACAGTTTCCGCTCCACACCTGGTTAACAGATGCGATGGAAGGTCCTACGCCGGTCTCTGCACTGATCCACGCAGCAACCATGGTAACGGCCGGTGTTTTCCTTGTGATCAGAGCGAACCCGCTCTTTTCCATGACGCCGGAAGTAAGTTATTTTATCGCGGCATTGGGTACTTTCGTCGCGATCTTCGCAGCTTCTATGGCATTGGTCAACAGAGACTTGAAGCGAATTATCGCCTTCTCCACGCTTTCACAGCTTGGCTATATGTTCGCAGCGGCAGGCCTCGGTGCATATTGGATCGCACTGTTCCACCTTGCAGCACACGCCTTCTTCAAAGCCCTGCTCTTCCTGGGGGCAGGTAACGTTATGCACGCGATGCATGACGAACTGGACATCTTCAAGATGGGTGGATTGAAAAAGACGATGAAGTGGACTTATATCTATATGGGTGTCGCTTCATTGGCATTGGCGGGTATCCCGTTCTTTGCAGGTTTCTTCTCCAAAGATGCCATTATCGAAACGGCATTTAATGAGGGGACACTCTTTTTGTGGGCTGTCCTTGTCGTCACAGCGGGTATGACAGCCTTCTATAGCTTTAGACAGGTCTTCCTGACTTTTGAGGGTGATGAGAGATATAAGAAATACGGAATTCATCCGCATGAAATGTACAAATTTGTACTGATCGCAATGTCTCCGTTGGCTATTCTTGCGGTGATCGCAGGTTTCTTTATGGGAGGTTTCGAACACTTCGTGACCAAACTGCTGCCTGACTATCATATGAGTGAGCATACGCATCACCTGGCACTGGTCCTTGGATTGATCGTTCTTGTCTTTGCCGTAGGCGGTATCGTACTGGCGTATAAGAAATATTACAAAGGACTTGTAAGAGATGAGAAGCTTGAGAACAGCTTCATCTACAAACTGCTTGCCAACCAGTACTATATTCCGAACCTCTACGAAGCAGTCATTACAAAACCGTATGCAATGCTTTCGGAAATGATGTGGAAAGATGTGGATATGAAGATAGTGGATGCCAGCGTTGACGGTATTGCCAAGTTCCTTTATAAGAGTGGTGACAGTTCAAGAAAGATGCAGACTGGTAACCTTTCGAACTATCTGAATTGGATGGCTGTCGGTGCTGTGTTACTCTTGGTAGTCGCAGTTATTTCAGCGATGTTTGTGTAAGGAGAAGATAGATGGAAAATATTTTAAGTATATTGGTGTTTTTTCCTGCGATCGCTGGATTGTTGGGATTTGTTGTAGATAAGGACAGTGCGAGAGCGTACGGTATCACCGTAGCAGCTATCGAGTTCCTTCTCTCTGTTTGGCTGTGGTTCAGCTTCGATACGGCGAATGCTGGGATGCAGTTCGTTGAGCTGATCCCTATTATTCCTGATTTCGGTATCTCTTACTATCTTGGAGTGGATGGTATCTCTCTCTTCATTATCCTGATGGCAACATTGATGACGCTGATCGGTATGATGAGTATGAGTATCACGGAGAATATCAAAAATATGATCATCACACTCCTTTTCCTTGAGATGACAATGGTCGGTGTATTCGTTGCACTCGATGCGATCATATTCTACCTCTTCTGGGAGCTGTCACTTGTACCGATGCTTTATATCATCGGTGCCTGGGGTGGGCCTCTCAGAGTCTATGCGGCGGTGAAGTTCTTCCTCTACACCTTCACGGGGTCACTGATCATGCTGGTAGGTATGCTTTTCGTAGCGTACGTGTACCATAACCTGACAGGGGTATGGAGCTTTGCGATCACTGACTGGTACGCATTGGTACTTCCGGTCAATTACCAACTTTGGCTCTTTGCAGCCTTCTTCGTCGGTTTTGCGATTAAAGTACCGATGTTCCCGTTCCACACCTGGTTGCCGTATGCGCATGGTCAAGCGCCGACCATCGGTTCTGTCATCCTTGCAGCAGTACTTTTGAAGATGGGTACCTACGGTTTTGTGAGGTTCTCACTTCCAATGTTCCCTGATGCATCTGTACTTTCGATCATGCCTATCGCAGCACTTTCTATTATCATGATCATATATACAGCGATGGTGGCATATGCACAGAAAGATATGAAACAGGTCATTGCATACTCATCTGTTTCACACATGGGTATTATCATGCTCGGTATATTTGCGATGAACGCAGAAGGTATCAGCGGTTCTGTGTTCCAGATGCTCTCACACGGTATCGTGTCGGGTGCACTGTTCATGCTTGTAGGTGTGATCTATGACAGAAGACATACAAAGCTGATGAGCGAATTTGGCGGCTTGGCATCTGTGATGCCAAAGTATGCCGTGATCTTCGGGATCATGCTGATGGCTTCTGTTGGATTGCCGTTGACGATCGGATTCGTCGGTGAATTCCTTGTTCTTCTCGGTTTCTATCAGGTTTCACCTGTGCTGACAGTATTGGCAGGGACATCCATCATCATCGGTGCGATCTACATGCTCTCAGTCTATAAAAGCAGTTTTTTCGGTCCGGTGACCAACGAAGAGAACAAATCACTGAAAGACCTTAACAGTAAAGAGACATGGTCACTGGTACCATTGGTACTGATCGTAGTATGGCTGGGTGTCTATCCCAAACCGATACTTGCACCGATCGACAATTCTGTCAAAGCGATGTTGACGTTCATGGATGAAAAAGCGATAACGCAGGAGGCAAAAGATATGATCAAAGTGCCTGAATCAACTAATGGAAGGGAGGTTAAGTAATGTTACAGCCTATTAATGTAAGTATGGAAAGTCTTAATCTCATTACGCTTGCACCTATGCTCATCGCGATTGCCGGCGGTTTGATCATTTTGATACTTGACCTTATCAACAAGAACCTTCACAAGTCACTGTATGTGATGTTGACCATATTGATCCTGGTGATCGATTTTGGTGCAACACTCGGCCTCAATGTCAATGTACGCGGTTTCTTCGATGTGATGCTGATAGATGGGGTCTCCATCGTTTCCCAGCTTTTGATTATCGTAGCTTCGATCATCTTCACACCATTGGCACTGACCTCGAAGCGTTTCCACGAGTACTCCTATCCGGAGTTCTTTGCACTCTTCCTCTTTATGGTTGCAGGATTCCAGTTCATGGTGGCAAGTGACAACCTGATTCTGATTTTCGTAGGTCTTGAAACGGCATCCCTTTCACTTTATACGCTTATTGCACTGCATAACAGAAGCAACTCCTATGAAGCGGCCGTGAAGTACTTTACCATGGGTGCCTTGGCTGCAGCCTTCTTTGCTATGGGTTCAGCTGTGATCTATGCTTTGACAGGATCGATCGAACTTTACAGAGTAGCAGAAGTACTTGCAGTACGTATGGGTGAGACCGGTCTGATGATCGCGATCTTTGGATCTTCCGTCCTCCTTTTGGTCGCGTTTGCCTTCAAACTCTCTCTCTTCCCGTTCCATACATGGGCACCGGATGTCTATGAGGGCGCCTCTGCTCCATTGGCAGGATATATGTCCGTAGTACCAAAAGTAGCGGCATTTGTCGTCTCTATAAGAATTTTCGGTATGTATATCGATCTGGGTGTCGAGTGGGTCAGAGTGGTCATTCTGGTACTTGCAGTCCTTACCATGACACTGTCGAACCTAATGGCCCTGGTACAGGAAGATGTTAAGCGTATGCTTGCATACTCATCCATCTCCCATGCCGGTTTCATTATCGCGGCATTGGCACTTGACACGACAGAGGGTACGACAGCGATATTCTTCTACTACGGACTCTTTATGTTCACCAACCTTGGGGCATTTACGATGCTTTGGATGTCACGTCACAAGAGCAGAAGATTCAATGCCAGATTTGATCATCCCTACGAGAAATTTGCAGGATTCATCAAGATCATGCCGATGGGTGCAGTGATCATGGCGATCTTCATGCTTTCATTGGCAGGTGTACCGCCATTCTCTATATTCTGGGGTAAGATCTATGTCATGCAGGCAGCGGTCAACTCCGGGTATGTCTGGCTGGCAATCGTGATGGGTCTGAACTCGGCTATTGCAGCATACTATTACCTGAAACTTGTGGTTTATATGTTCCTCAAAGATCCGGTAAAAGATGTCGATACAGTCTACTATAACCTTTCCAAGCCATTGATGGTGGTAGTAGGGTTTGCGGCAGTAGCTACAATTGCAGCAATCTTCTATGTCCAACCGCTTGTATCCTATATCTATTATATGATATCTGCGTCCGGATATTAAAAAACGCGTAGGGTGGGTTCACCCACCTTATCTATTTTGAGGTGCGTAGATACGCACCTTACAATAACTTTTCCTCCAACTCCAAAACACTTCCTTTTATTACATTATCGAACTGAGAATTATTAAATGTCGTCTGACGTTTGGCCAGTCGGGCTGTATTGACAGTGATCTTCTCTTTGAGCATTTCTCTGTCGTAGATACCGTCCAGATAGGCAAGCGTTTCCTTGATACCAATGGCTTTCATACAGTTGGGTGCTCTTGTGTATTTCTCTTCCAGCATACATATCTCATCGATCAGTCCGTCTTCCAGCATTATTTGGGTACGCAGTGCGATACGTTTTCTGAGTAATTCCCTGTCTGTCTCGATCTGATATATGGGTAGTTCTGACTGTATGGTAGGTTTGGGTGGGAACGTTTTGAAGTACTCTGTAGGGGTCATTCCTGTTTCGAAATAGATATCCAGTGCTTTTTCAATACGGTAAGGATCTCTTGATGAGATCTTCTGCATATAGTCAAGGTCAAGAGTAGAGAGCCATTCATAACTCTTTGGGAGATCTTTGATGGCTTCGGTTGTTCTTCTTTTTGTCTCTTCCGATATCTTTGGAAGTTTGCTGATACCCTCCATAAGCATCTTGAGATAGAAACTCGTTCCTCCAACGATCACAAGGTTCTTGTTGTCAGCCATTGCTCTGGCATGGACATCTTCGTAGAGTCGAATGAAAGTGGTTACATCAAAATCTTCATTTGGTGCAATGAAGTCAATGCCATAGTGCTTGACACCCTGCCGTTCCGCTATCGTGGGTTTGGCCGAGACGATATTTATCTCTTTGTATATTGAAAGTGAGTCGATGGAAAGAATGTAGGCATCAAGAACCTGTGCTGCTTTGATGGCAAGTGCGGTCTTTCCTGAAGCTGTAGGACCGATAAGGGCAAGTTGCCTGATAGTATGATTCATTCTACAATGATAACAAGTTACGGCTAAGTGTTAAGTACGAAGAGGGTAAAATTGTAAACTAATATCTTGGAGAGTGCATGGATCTGTTCGATAAGCATAATCGTTTTAATATCGCCAATATAGTGACTTATTTGAATGTTTCACTGGGCGTTATTGCCATTTATTTCATTGTCAAGGAAGATTTTTTCACAGCGATCATCCTGGCATGGATCGCAGGGGCCTGCGATATCATCGATGGTAAGCTGGCGCGCAAATATGAGCTCTCGACCGAATTCGGAATACAATTGGACAGCTTTGCCGATTTTATCTCTTTTGTCGTCATGCCGCCGTTCCTGCTGTTCTATTCATTGAAGGGCAGTTTTACGAGCGGATGGGAAGAACTGATCGTTGGGCTGGTTTTCATTGCCTATATTATTCTGGGGCTGCGCAGACTGGTAGAATTCAACCTGAAAGTGGATGCAGGTGAAGTAGCAAAGTATTTTGAAGGTGTGCCGACACCGCTTGGTGCCATACTGCTCTGGGTACTCTATCTGCTATTCAGTTACCATATCGTACCCAGTGTTTTCATAATTACCCTGCTGGTCGTGGGGATCGCCTGGTCACTGAACAGCCAGTTGAAAATACCACACCCATGAAAGTGAAGAGTGAAGAATGAAGAGTGAAGAGTTGAAAAGAAATGTTTTTTTTGAAAAACTGAATGATTTTTCCGAACTGGTGATGCTCAAGCACTCCGTGTTCTCACTACCGTTCATCTTTATTGCCATGCTGGTCGCCTCCTATCTGGACAGCGGGTCGGGATGGTTCGGCTGGAAACTGTTGTTTCTCGGAACAGTGGCAGCGGTGAGTGCCCGTAACTTTGCTATGGGTGTCAACCGCTATCTTGACAGAGATATTGACATACTCAATCCAAGGACAAAGAACAGACCTTCGGTTGACGGCCGGGTTTCCACCGGGCAGATGCTGCTTTTCATTGTTATCAATGCCTTGATTTTTATCGGCGTTGCCTATCTCATCAATGCACTTGCTTTCGAACTCTCTGTACCGATTCTGATGGTACTGGGAGCCTATACCGTCTTTAAACGTTTCTCTGCACTGGCACATCTCATACTCGGTGTGAGCCTCGGCCTGGCACCCATCGCAGGTGTGGTGGCCGTCTCCGGGGAGATCACGCTTTGGTCGGTCTATCTCGCGGTTGGTGTGATGTTCTGGGTAGCAGGTTTCGATCTGCTCTATTCTCTGCAGGATATGGCATTCGACAAAGCCAACGATCTGCACTCTATTCCTTCAAAGTTGGGGGCAGAGAAAACAATGCTGATCGCCAGAGTATTTCATATACTGGCCGTCTTTTTCTGGGCTCTGTTCATCGTGAATGCGAATCTGGGTATCTGGGCAGGGACAGCGGTACTGTTCGCTGCGGTCATGTTGACATATGAGCACTATCTTGTCAACAAAGACTTTACAAAGATCGACAGGGCTTTTTTTACCGTGAACGGGTATCTGGGGTTTGTCTTTCTGTTTTTTATCATCCTGGAGGTAATATAAATGGGTACTATGGAAATAGGGATCATTGCTGCACTGGTTTTGATCGTATTCTATCTTTTGACTGTGAACAGCAAATTGAAGAAAGAGAAAAAGGTGCTGCAGGAGATTCTGGAAGTCAAAGATACGACGATACAGAATCTTCAGGCTTCACGTGTAGCAGTCAAGGATGTCATCGAGAACCTTTCGGCGCATGACGAAGTAATGGCTCTTTTGGCAGAGGGGAAGAGCAGGGAAGAGATTGCTGATGAACTCGGTATCCCTATCAGCAAGATAGAGCTCATCATCAAATTCGACAAGATCAAAAAAGACCATGCCGTCTAACAGCTGGGAGAAGATTCTTCAGGAGGCGTATGGAGAACTTGAGGAGGCGTATCGCTCTTTTCTTGAAAAAGACAGCGGGTATATCCCGAACAGAGAAAACTACCTGAATGCCTTCAAGACACTGCCCAGGGAGAAGGTAAAATATATCCTTTTCGGTCAGGATCCCTACCCCCGGAAAGAGAGTGCCAGCGGCTATGCTTTCATCGATGCAAAGGTAAAAGAGATATTCTCCGATACAGGGTTAAGCAAAGAGGTGAATCGTGCGACAAGCCTGCGTAACTTCATCAAAATGGCTTTGGTTGCCCGGGGTGACCTGATACTGGAGGACCTTTCCCAGGATGCTATTTCTGCTATTGACAAAACACCGCTCATTTCCTCCGTCAAAGAGCTCAGGATCAATTTTGAAAAGAACGGCGTACTGCTTCTCAACACGGCACTCATCTTTACGGATAAAAAAAGCTCTACAAAACATGTCAAAGCCTGGAGACCTTTCGTACAGAGCCTCCTGCTTTCCCTTGAAGCCCAACAGCCAAAGCTCATTCTTTTCGGAACCCATGCCAAAGAGCTTCAAAAACATTTACCGCTTGAAAACTTTGAAACGATCGAGCTGGAACATCCCTATAACCACACTTTCATCAGCAATCCCAAAGCACTGACACTTTTCGGTCCGATGAGACTACTTGATAAATAAAGTTTTTTTGGGTAAAATTCTGCTCTTACAATGTATGTGCGCTCATAGCTCAGCTGGATAGAGCATCGGTTTGCGGTACCGAAGGTCTCAGGTTCGAATCCTGATGGGCGTACCACTTCTTCTTATTTGTATCCATCTTTCACTTGTTTAAACTCGACGTACCTGATGTACGCCTCCTTTAAAGCAAGCAAAATCTGCACACAACTAAGAAGAAGCGTGCTTCTTTCCGTGTTGCACAGGCTTTATACAGAAAATAACCAAAATTATATTACAATAAGAATAAACTATTATACTTTTTGGAGTCCCTGCTGTGAAAATCCTACTTATCAATTTTAATCCTGTTGTCTCCAGGCTTTTTGCTTTGTGTACACGTGACGAGCATATTGAACTGGATGAAGTGAAGGATATTAAAGATATAGAAGAGTATAAGGACTACGATCTGGCCTTTGTGGATGATGCTTCTTATGCCGACGCTGTCAGAGAATTCATCGAAAATCATCGCAGTATGGGGAAAAAGGTATTTATCTCTTATGGGCAGGAGAGTGTTCATGGTTTTGATATGACACTTAAAAAGCCTTTTCTTCCTTCTCAGATCCTGGAAGTCATGCAGAGTGTAGAGGTAAGGGAAGAGAAGCAGGAGGTTGAGGAAGAACCGGTGATCTTTCCTTTGGAGAATGAAGAGGATATTCCTGTCGGAGAAGTTGAAGGGAATGAGGTTCCATCGATCTTTCCGCTTTCAAGCGGAGAGATCGAAGAAGAGTTGGAGGAGGCGCAGGAAGAGGCAAAAAAAGAGATTCTTCCTGAGAGTCCGCATATTCTTGACAGTAAAGAGATCGAAAAGATCAAGAATCTGTTAGATATGGAGGAAGAAGAGGAGAGCCTCCCGACCGAAGAAGAACTACCGGATGAAGTGGTCGAACAGCGAAAGGTAAACGCAATCAAGGCACAACTGATTGCGGATGGACTGGAGATCGTTGAGGAAGGGGAGATCGTTGAGGCGTTGGGTACCGGCAAAAAATCCAAAAAGAAGAAAAAAAGGGTAGAGACAGGGCCTTTCAGCAAAGATGAGTTCGCTGCCATACAGAAAGCGTTTACCGATGAACTTTTAAAGCTCAAACCCAAAAAAATAAAAAAACTGCTCAAAGGCAAAGAGATCGAAGTAAAATTGAAACTAAAGGATCAAGACTGATGCAGAAAGGCGCGATACTGGTTCTATCAGGCCCAAGCGGAGCAGGTAAGAGTACGATCATCAATGCGGCATCCGATGAGATAGGGGAGTATTATTTCTCCATTTCCACGACGACAAGGGACCCCCGTATGGGGGAACAGGACGGTGTGGACTATTTCTTTGTCAGTAAAAAGGAATTCGAAGAAGACATCAAAGCGGGAAATTTTCTGGAGTATGCCCAGGTACATGGCAATTACTACGGTACATCCCTCAAACCGGTTAACCAGGCACTGGAGCAGGGGAAGTTGGTCATTTTCGATATCGATATACAGGGGCACCGGTTGGTACGTGCGAAGATGGACGATATCACCACTTCCGCCTTTATTACGCCGCCTACGCTGAAAGAACTTGAAACAAGGCTACGGGCACGCTGTACGGATGATGAAGAGGTGATCCTCAGACGTATTGCGAATGCAAAAGAGGAGATCCGTGCGGTCGGCGAGTATGATTTTACGATCATAAACGATACAGTGGAAGAGGCGGCACAGAAATTCATTATTGTCGCAAAAGCGGCGAGGCTCAAGCAGAGCAGGGAAGATGAGGAGAAATTCATACAGCGGTGGCTGGGATAAGATGAAGGGAACCTATGATTAGAGGTTCCCTTAAACTAATTTAAGTATAATTATTCAAATTTTAATATTGCACCCTTGGTGCAGATAAAGGATGAACTATGGGTATGCCAAGTATGCCGGAGTTGTTGATCGTTTTGGCGATCGTCGTACTTCTATTCGGAGCGAAAAAAATTCCAGACCTTGCAAAAGGAATGGGTAAGGGTATCAAAGACTTCAAAAAAGCCATCAAAGAAGATGATGAAGAGGAAGAAGTGAAAGAGATCACCAAAAAAGAAGAGCCGAAAGTCGAATCAGCGGCTGAAGAGAAAAAAAGCGAAAACGCTTAATAAAAAAACGCTTGGCATTCAGTGCTGAGCGTTCAGATATCTCCCCTCAAGTATCTATTGCTTGACCTATCTACAACCCCACACTATTTACGGAAATTATTATGAAGTTAAAAGAAGAAGTTAACAAAGTCATCAAAGCAGCTTTTGACAAAGCAGGTATCGATGCGGAACCCATTTCTGTCTCGGAAGCGACCAAGCCGGAATTTGGAGACTATCAGTTCAATGGTGCCATGGCGCTTTCCAAAAAACTGAGGAAGAACCCGAGAGAGATCGCCTCTGAGATCATGGGGCATCTTGATTTTTCAGGTATCGTGGCCAAAGCGGAGATCGCAGGGCCCGGGTTTATCAATCTCTGGCTGAATGATACATGGGTGGCACAGGCTTGTGAAAAAGCGCGTGCCGACGAGAGACTGGGTATCGAGAAGACAAGTAATCCCATCAAAGTGGTCGTCGATTATTCCGGGCCGAACATGGCAAAACAGATGCATGTAGGGCATCTGCGTTCCACGATCATCGGGGATACACTGGCGAATCTTCTGGAATTCCTTGGTGATGAGGTGATCCGCCAGAACCACATCGGTGACTGGGGAACGCAGTTCGGTATGCTCATTGCCTATCTCGAAGAGAGGGGAGAAGACGGTTCAGGCAGCCTGAAAGACCTGGAGCAGTTTTACAAGGATGCCAAGAAGCGTTTTGACGAGGATGAAGCTTTTGCCGATAAGGCAAGAGAATATGTTGTCAAGATCCAGAGCGGGGACGAACACTGTCTGAATCTCTGGCAGAAATTCATCGATATCTCCCTGGGGCACTGTGAAGAAGTGTATGACAAGCTCTGTGTCAGGCTGACACGCGAAGATGTCAAAGCAGAAAGTTTTTACAATGAAGACCTTCCTGAAGTGGTAGCGGATCTTGCAAAAGAGGGCAGGCTGAGAGAGAGTGAAGGGGCACAATGTGTCTTTTTTGAGGAAGATGAAATCCCTGTGATCGTCCAGAAAGGAGATGGCGGGTACCTCTACGCGACGACCGATCTTGCGGCCTTGCGCTACAGAGCCAATATACTGGGTGCCAAACGTATCTCCTATGTGGTGGATGCCAGACAGGGTGAGCACTTCAAGCAGATTTTCAAAGTAGCCAAAATGTCCGGTTTTGTACCCGAAGATGTCAAACTTGAACATGTTGCTTTCGGTACCATGATGGACAAAGGCGGCAAACCGTTCAAAACACGTGACGGTGGAACTGTAAAGCTCATCGACCTTTTGGATGAAGCGGTGGTCAAAGCCAAAGCGGCCATTAAAGAGAAAGATGACTATTCGGAAGAAGAGGTGGAAAAACTGGCAAAGACTATCGGTATCGGTGCGGTGAAGTATGCCGACCTCTCCATCAACCGTGAATCGAACTATATCTTCAACTGGGACAAGATGCTGTCATTTGAGGGAAATACCTCTCTTTATATGCAGTATGCCTATGCACGTATACAGAGTATCTTCAGACGTTACGGGGGTGAGATCAAAGGTGATATCGTTATCACCGATGTGCTTGAGCACCGTTTGAGTGTGATGCTGCTTCGTTTTGAAGAGGTACTTGAGAGAGCAGCGGAAGATGCCGCTCCCAACCAGATCACGACTTACCTGTATGAACTGGTCACACTCTTTATGCGTTTCTACGAACAGAACCCCATCTTGAAAGAAGGCGTTGATGAAGCAACGAAACAGTCACGTCTCGCATTGGCGGATATGACGGCAAAAACCATTAAGCAGGGCTTGGATATACTTGGTATTGAGGTAGTAGATAAACTCTAAGGAATCTTTAAAGGATAGAAAATGAAAGCAGTGATCATACTGGCGATCCTGGCAACATTTGTCATGATCATTGTCAAATACAACAGAAACAGGAATGTAAAAAAACTTTTTATTTCTGTAGTGAGCTTTAGTGTGATGCTTTATATCCTGTGGGTCGGTTTCCGTGTCTCCATAGCCATCTTCCCCCTAAAAATACTGAATATTGTGTTGGGTTTCTTTTCCTGGGGAGGCATAATGTATTATATCCTCCGAGACCGGTATATCTGGTGGGTCATCTTCTCTCCCCTGATCGTGCCTCTCTCTTTCGTGCTATTCTCTCTGATAGGCGGGTCGCGTTATGAAGATATCTGGAGACAGATATTCTAATTGGAAATGCCATAAAATCAGGTTATGATTCTTTGTTCTTCTTCTGTTTTTCTACTATTTCATTTAAAAATGCTTCAAGTGAATAACGCTGTCTGTATTCCGGGATCATGATATGAATCAAAATATCCCCCAGATCTGCTACGACCCAGTCATCACTTACGTCGCTTGCAAGAAATGCCTCTCCCGACGGTTTCAGGTCTTTTTTGAGGTGCTCGAAAAGTGCGATGGTATGTTTGGGGTTGAGTGAATTCGCAATGATCACATAATTTGCAATATAGTCCGCATCTTCGAGATTGAAAACCTCTATCTCTTCAGCTTTTTTCTCATCGAGTACGTTGACGATATTATCTATTCTCTCTTCTGTTGTCATTCTTTTTTGTCCTTTATGGTCTTTTCGACCGATTGTTTTATTTTGCTGTCAATATAGCGCAGGTCTTTTTTCTCTCTTATCGTGGTAGAAGAGATCGGAAAATCTATTTCCAGAATTCTCCAGGACTTGAGCCCCTCTGTTTGTACGGGGTGCCCTTTTCTTGTAACGATCACCCAGGTAATATGGTCGTTGAGCCACTCGAATTCATGCCATTTTGTCAATGTTGACAGGTTGTCAGAACCGATAATAAGATACTTTACACTGTATGCATTATTGAAATGTTTTACACTTTGTGAGGTTCGTACACTTTTGTTCTGTCTGATCTCATAATCATCGACGACCACCCCTGGTAACTCATCAAAAAGCTGATGGCACCACTCCAGGCGTTTTTCCGGACTTGCCAGAGAAACGTTCTTGAAAGGGTTCAGGTAGGCAGGAAGCACAATAAGTTTATCGATGTCCAGAATCTGGACAGCCTTCCGGATGATTTGTTGATGTCCTTTGTGCGGCGGGTCGAAACTCCCCCCGAATATTGCAACTTCAGGCTTGGACTGATTAACCAAATGCTAACCTCATTTACTGTAAAATTACGCAATTTTAACATAGTTTTACCCCTATGAAAATTAAGGATGGGAAATGGCAATAAAAGTAGCGATAAACGGATTGGGACGAATTGGCAGATGTGTAGCGCGAATCATTGCGGACAGGAATGATATAGAGCTGGTTGCCGTGAATGCGAGCGGTACGGAAGATATGCTTGAGTACAATCTCAAATTTGACTCTGTCCACGGAAAACGCAGCGATGTCAAAGTTGCTGATGGTTATGTCAATATCGGAACGACAAAAGCAAAGATCTTTGCAGAACGTGAACTTGAAAAGATCGATTTTGCTTCCTGCGGTGCAGAGATCGTGCTTGAGTGTACAGGAGCATTCCTCACAGAGGAGAGCGTACAGCCCTATCTCGATAACGGGATCAAAAAAGTGCTCTTCTCCGCACCTGCGAAGGATGATACGGCCACATTCGTACTGGGTGCCAATGCAGACGAGTATGACGGGCAGGCTGTGGTTTCCAATGCAAGCTGTACCACGAACGGCCTGGCGCCGGTCGCCAAAGTTCTCGACGATGCCTTTGGCATACAGAAAGGTCTGATGACAACCATTCACTCCTATACTTCCTCCCAGCCGATCCTCGATGCGAAACACAAGAAAGATCCGAGAAAGGGACGTGCAGGTGCTGTGAATATCCTGCCGACTACTACAGGTGCGGCCAAAGCAATATCCAAAGTACTGCCAAACCTTGAGGGTAAACTCAACGGACAGGCGATCAGGGTACCGACACCCGATGTTTCTATGGTGGACCTGACCGTAACACTAAGAGAAGAGGTGATCCTTGATGAGGTCAAGGCAGCCTTTAAAATAGCCAGCGAAGGTTCGCATAAGGGCATCCTTGGTGTAGATGAAGAGTACAGGGTTTCTCAGGACTTTGTCGGAGAGGAACTCAGCAGTGTTGTTGCACTCGATACCATTCAGGTGATCGGCGGGAATATGGTCAAAGTACTTTCCTGGTACGACAATGAGTGGGGCTATTCCTGTAGACTCGTAGATATGGCTGTACACATCAGTAAAAAATAATATTGGGGAATTTATGCTAAGAACAATCAAAGATATCGAGATTGACGAGAAAAGAGTATTTATACGCTGTGACTTTAACGTACCGAAAGATGAATTTGGAAATATTACGGATGATAGACGTATCCGCTCTGCTCTGCATACGATCCGCTACTGTATTGACAGGGGATGCAAGATTATTCTTGCTTCCCATTATGAACGACCGGAACCGGGAAAATATGAAGAAAAATATTCTCTGCGTCCGATAGCTAAAAGACTGCACACACTTTTGAAGATCAAAAATGAACTATATATGGCAAATGATGTTGTCGGTCCGGATGCCAAAGAAAAAGCATCAAAACTTCAGGAGGGGGATATTTTAATGCTTGAAAACCTCCGCTATGAAGCAGGGGAAACAGCCAACGATGAAACATTTGCCAAAGAACTGGCATCGTTTGCAGATGTCTATATCAATGATGCTTTCGGCGCCTGTCACAGAAAGCATGCTTCAATCTATGCGATTGCTATGCAGTTTGATAAAGACCACAAAGCGGCTGGCTTTCTTTTAAGTAAAGAAGTGAACTTCTTCGGTAAAGTACTTGAGAGCCCTATCAGACCCTTTATTGCCGTTGTTGGGGGTTCAAAAGTTTCTGGAAAACTTCAAGCACTGAACAATTTGCTGAATAAAGTTGACAAAGTGATCATCGGTGGAGGTATGGCTTTTACCTTTCTGAAAGCACAGGGCTATGAGATCGGTAAATCACTTGTGGAAGATGATTTGATTGGAGAAGCAAGAGATATTATGGAAAAGGCACATTCTTTGGGAGTGAAATTCTATCTTCCTGTCGATTTTGTCGTAGCACCTGAATTTTCTGAAAATACCGCTGTTAAATATCTTCCTTCCCAGGAGATCCCGCATGACTGGATGGGACTCGATACGGGACCGGCATCTTCGAGACTTTTCCGTGAAGTCCTGAATGATGCACAGACGATCATCTGGAACGGACCGATGGGCGTTTACGAGATGGACAAGTTCTCGAAGGGAAGCATTATGATGTCCCACCATATCGCCGAGACACATGCCACGACCATCGTTGGCGGAGGTGATACAGCCGATGTGGCTCAGAGAGCTGGAGACGTGGATGAGATGACCTTTGTCAGTACCGGTGGCGGTGCAAGCCTGAAACTTATTGAGGGCGTAAAGCTTCCGGGCATAGAAGCACTGGAAAACTAAAAAACAAGCATAGCTTGAAGCGGTGCTTTGGCTCCGCATTTTGGTGAGGCTGAAGCTATCACTTCCGAAATGGGTAAAATATTTAAGAAAAATCAAGGGATACATAATGATCTTTGCAGCCAATTTTAAAATGAATCATACACGTGCATCAACCAAAGCGTATCTGGATGCTTTGAATCAGAAATTGGCTTCAAAACGCAGTGAAGACCGTGTGTTCATCTTTCCTCCTTCAACGGCACTTGACCATTATGATGGTGACTTCACGATCGGTGCACAGAACGCTTATCCAGAGAAGAATGGTGCCTTTACCGGTGAGATAGGCCTCGATCAGCTTGACGAATTCGGTATCAAAACCATTCTCATCGGACATAGTGAACGGCGTGATATTCTGGGGGAAGATCAGGCGCTGATTGCCCAAAAATTCTCTTATTTCAAATCAAAGGGTTTTGAGATCATTTACTGTATCGGCGAGGCTTTGGAAGTGAGGGAAGAAGGAGAGGATACAGTGATGGTTCATCTGCTTTCCCAGTTTAAAGGGATCGATCTTGCTTATGAAAAACTTATCATTGCCTATGAACCGATCTGGGCGATCGGTACAGGGCGTTCTGCAAAAGTTGAAGAAATCGCTTCAACCCATAGTACATTGAAAAAACATTTTGACAGACCACTCCTATATGGCGGTTCAGTTAAACCGGCAAACATTAAAGAAATTACTGCTATTGAAGGTGTGGATGGTGTTCTGGTGGGTTCTGCTTCTCTGGAAGTGGAGAGTTTTACGGAGATGATCTTTTGTTAGGGATGAGATGCTATCTGTAGGGTGCTGTCTCCTGACGGCACCATGTGTTACGGATAAATTTAAATCGGAATAAATGGTGCTGTGAGGGCACAGCACCCTACGTGGTAATATTATTTAAACAGGTTTTCCAAGGCACTTGTATCTTTTGTCTTCTCCGCTTCAGCGCCGGCAGCAGATTCAGGCTGTCTTTCTGTAATACCTTCGACTTCATTCAGTTCTATCGTATAGCCTGTCAGCATAGATGCCAGACGGATATTGATACCGCTTTTACCGATGGCTTTGGCTTTCTGATCACCGGTAATGTTGATGACAGCTTTTTTCTCATCCTGGTCTACTTTGATACTTTGGGTGATCGCAGGGCTTAGGGCTCTTGTGATGAATATCTCCGGTATCGGTGAATACTCGATACAGTCGATGTTCTCACCGTTCAGCTCTTCGCTTACTGCGTTGATACGTACACCCTTGACACCGACGGCCGCACCGATAGGGTCCACGTTCATCTGCTCTGTTTTCAGGGCGATCTTTGCTCGTTCCCCCGGAATCCTTGCTGCATTGACGATCTCTACGACACCGTCTGCGATCTCGGGTACTTCACTTGCCATCAGCGCTTCAAGGAATTTGGGAGAGGTACGTGTAAGTTCAAGAAAAAGGCCGTACTGGGGATCGACACTGACGTATCGAAGCAGTGCCCTGATGGTATCGCCGCGTTTGAACTTCTCACCTTTGATACGGTTTCTGAGTGTCAAGATACCTTTTAGTTCTCCTATCTCTACATGGGTGTTGTCATCTGCATCAATTCGGTTGACAGTTCCAAGCATGACGGTACCGACTTTCTCTCGGTATTTCTCGAAGAGGTCCTGCTCGATACGTCGCTGTATGTGGTATTCGAGTTCCCTGAAAAGATTGGCAGAAGCTGTACGTCCATAGTCTTCAAGCACGAATTCCTCTGTCAACTTGTCGCCGATCTCAAGGGATTCGTCGAATTCCTTTGCTTCGGAAAGCGGCATGAAAGCATCGGAGAGTATCTTTTCTTTGTTGTCATCTTTGCCTACTTCAACGTAAAGCTGTTCGTCATCGTCTGCCACAACGGTAATGACCTTGTGCACGGAGTATGTTTTTGTGTCGTTGTCTATCGTTACTTCAAAGTTGCTTGTGAAGCTTGTCAGTTTTTTGGCTGTATTGACCAAAGCATCCTTGAAGGCTTCGATGGCATGCTCTCTTGAGATATTTTTCTCATGTGCGATCGCTTCGATGATGTCTAATATTTTTTCCATAATTCATTTCCTTGATAAAGTTTCAATTCATACCGCTACAAGGGGTAACATAACAGTGTTAAGAACGTCCGGGAGAGCAGTGTTTTTGAAGAATGAGATTATATCTAATCCAAGCTTTACCGAAAATAAAGTATAATAAATCAAATTGATGTCATAAACTGAAATAATAACGCGCAAAGGGTATTAAACCATGAAACTGAAACTTGCTAGAACGACACTGAAAGCAAAGCCAAAAACAATAGAACTTAAAAAACTGGAAGAGGAACTAGCAAGCAGATCGATATTTTACTTCGACAAGGATAATTCACACAAAGAGCTCAAAGAGCTTATAGAGTATTTCGAAGAGAAAGGGTATTCTGTCTATATGCGTGAAGTGAAATACGGTCTTGATGACAACGAGTTCATCTACGAAGTACACATTATTGCATAAGGAGAGCAGGCGGCGCATAGTGCGTGCCGGTAGAATCTTGCATAAAAATCATTCCTCTTTATCTTCTCTCTACTACAACACTATCTGTTGCCACTATTTTAAATGAAAAAATTATTCATAGAAACACTCGGATGTGCGATGAATGTCCGTGACAGCGAACATATGATCGCGGAGCTGAACAGAAAAGAGCCTTACGAGCTTACCCAGAATCTCAATGAGGCAGACCTGATCATCATCAACACCTGTTCGGTCAGGGAAAAGCCTGTTGCCAAGCTCTTCTCAGAGATCGGTGTTTTCAACAAACATAAAAAACCAGGAGCCAAAATAGGGGTTGCCGGATGTACGGCAAGCCATTTGGGAAAAGATATCATCAAAAGAGCACCGTCGGTAGATTTTGTCATCGGTGCGAGGAATGTCTCCAAGATCACACAGGTGGTCAATACGAAACATGCCGTTGAGATCGATACGGATTATGATGAAAGTACCTATGCATTCGGTGAATACCGAACCAATCCTTTCAAAGCGATGGTCAATATCTCTATCGGGTGTGACAAGTCCTGTACTTTCTGTATCGTTCCGGCAACCAGGGGCGATGAGATCTCCATCCCCAGTGACCTGCTGGTACAGGAGATCACAAAAGCTGTATCGAGTGGGGCCAAAGAAGTGATGCTTCTTGGGCAAAACGTCAACAATTACGGCAGACGTTTCGGTGCGGTTGAGGAGAAGATAGATTTTACCGGACTGCTTCAAAAAATATCTAAGATCGAAGGTTTGGAGCGCATTCGCTTCACCTCTCCCCATCCTCTGCATATGGATGACGCATTCCTTGAAGAGTTCGCTTCCAACCCGAAGTTATGCAAGCAGATACATGTACCGCTTCAGAGTGGCTCGACTTCTCTTCTCAAGGCGATGAAACGTGGCTATACGAAAGAGAATTTTCTGGGCCGCTGTGAAAAGATTCGTACGCTTTGCCCCGAAGCGACCATCTCGACAGATATCATTGTCGGTTTCCCTGGCGAGACCGAGGCGGATTTTGAAGATACAATGGATGTGTTGGAAAAAGTACGTTTTGAGCAGCTTTTTTCCTTCAAGTACTCTCCACGGCCCCATACAGAAGCGGCAGAATTTGAAGAGCAGATCGATAACAGGATCGCAGGCGAACGGTTGACACGGCTGCAGGCAAGACATACAGAAATACTCGATGAGATCATGGATGCACAGCTTGGAAAAGTGCATGAAGTCTATTTTGACGAACTCAAATCCAACGGCAGGGTCTCCGGACGCAGTGATGACGGGAAGCTTGTTTTTGTAGAGGGCAGCGAAGAGCTTCTCGGGAAGATCGCAGATGTCAAGATTACCAAAACATCACGTGGTGCGCTCGACGGTGTATTGGTATAGAATATAATGAAACATTTCTTCAGAACTGTGGCGAAGGTCACTGTTCCTCCTCTTCTTTATGTATTGATGCGGATCATCTGGTTCAGCACCTCTAAAAAATTCCACTTCATCTCTCCAGTCGGTGAAGAACAGCATGTCTGTGTCTGCTGGCACGGAGAACTTTTTATGAGTCCACAGGCTTATAGAGAGATCCATAAAAAGCAGCTGGCCTCTGCCATTATCTCCTCCCATTTTGACGGCTCACTGATCGCAGGGACCCTGAAATACCTCCATATAAGACCTCTGAGAGGCTCTACAAAAAGAGGTGCAAGACAGGTACTTTTACAGGCGTTTAAAAGTATCAAGGCAGGCGAAGAGGTGCTAATAACCCCTGACGGCCCACGAGGTCCAAGACACTCCATGAGTGACGGTGCTGTGGGCATTGCACTGAAAAGCGGATTACCGATCTTTATTATGAATTTCATGGCAGAGAATTACTGGCAGCTGAAAAGTTGGGACAGATTTGTGATCCCAAAACCTTTTAGCAAAGTTGATTTCTATCTTCAAAGTATCAGTCTGGAAGGTATGGACTTTGAAGAGGCAAAAGCATTTCTGTCTGAACGGATGCTGGAACACACAATATTGCAGTGAGCAGTGAGCAGTGAGCAGTGAGCAGTTAAAAGGATTTATTGAGGATTTCCTTGAGTACCTGTTAGATGTCCGTGGCTATTCTGAAACCACTGTTACTACGTATGAGATCGCTTTGCGTCAGATGAGTGAAGTGAGCCACTTTTATGAAGAGGACGGTATCAGAGTTCTTGATATCACCCCTTTTCGCTTTAACATTGTTAAAAACAGTAAAAAGACCATCGTCAAAAAACTTTCAGCTGTGCGCTCCTTTGTCAAATATCTCGAAGATCAATGTAATGTTTCGGTGAAACTCATAGCTGATGAGTCCATTAAGGTACCCCAGAGTCTCCCCAAGCCCATTGAAGAGCAGTATATAGAAGAAGTATTGTCTAAGGCAAATATGGAAGAAAAACTGCTTATAAGCATGCTTTACGGTCTTGGCTTGAGGATCTCCGAGCTGAGCGGGTTGAAACTTGAAGATATCAAAAGTGGATGGATACAAATACACGGGAAGGGCAGCAAAGTAAGAGAGCTGCCTATGATGGCATCTTTGCAAAGACTAATCATCGAGTATGTGGAGCAGAATGGACCCAAAAAATATCTTTTTGAAAAAGGGAATGCTCCTCTGAACAGTGCACAGCTTCGTTACAAGCTGACAAAGCTCTTTAAAAAAGAGGGTTTGAAGGTCACGCCCCACCAGCTGCGCCACTCTTTTGCAACACACCTGCTGAACCATGGTGCCCGTATTGCCGATGTGAGTGAACTTCTGGGGCATGAGACCATGGCAACCACGCAGATCTATACAAAACTTGGTTCTGTCAGGAAGATGGAGGAGTATATGAAGGCGCATCCTCTTGCTGATAAATAAAGTATGCTAAAATACATGGAATTATCTATAGGTTGTTAACTAATCAAAGAGAGGGGGGAACAATGAAAAACAGTTCTTTGTTGTTGTTAATCTGTATAAGTCTTGCAGGGGCGGAAGAGGCGCCATCACTTGAGAACTATACAATGCATCAAAAGATAAGTTATGAAAAGATCTCGATATCTGATGAAGAAGATATGGGACTGGTTGGCTTAGGAATACTTTTTGATCTGAATGAATACTGGTATGGGGGAGTTGGTCTTTACGGAGCTGTTGAGGGGGAAAGAGGAGGCTTTTTTACCGTAGGAGCGGAAAGTGGCCTGCGTTATACTCCCATAAAAGATTTTCAGCTTAAAAGTGGTCTTTTCCTGGGAGCAGGTGGCGGAGGCAGCGCACCACAGGGAGGTGGTCTGATGCTCCGTCCCTATATAGAAGGAAGTTATCGCAGTGAAAATTTTATTTTCGGTTTGGGGGTCAGTCATGTCAATTTTCCCAATGGTGATATAGAGAGTACTCAGCTTTATGTTTCAGCCGAAGTACTGACAAACGGGAGTTATGTGAAGGGGCATCACTTTTCAAACAGTGCCTTGTCTGCACTGGACAATGACCTGTTCGGTATGAGAGAGATGGAGGCCTCCTTTGTTGTGGCGCACTATGTTCCCTCTTCAGACAGTTTAAACGTAGGTGGAACTACAAATACAGACCCCTTTACCTTGGCAGGTATTGAGCTCGATAGTTTTCACAGCAAGTCTATGTATCATTTTATACAATTGTCCGGTGCAGGCGGTGGCCAGGCTGATGGTTATATGGAAGTTTTTGGTGGACTCGGATATCGCTATCAGCTGGGTGCGCTTCCCCTTTATTTTGATGCGCAGGGTGCCTTGGGTGCTTCAGGTGGAGGTAAGGTTGATACAGGCGGAGGGCTGGTCTATAAAGTACAGGCAGGTTTGGATGCAAGGTTGACCGAACATCTGACTCTGGGGATTAAAGGTGGAATGGTTGATGCATTCAATGGCACGTTCAAGGCTACGGCTTACAGTGCAAATATAGGATACGAAACCGCAATTATGGATCATATGCCTAAGTCCAATGACGGATATTCGGTGCAGCCGGGTGCATGGATTTTCAGAATGATTCATAAATCGCATTTAAATAGCGATAAGCTCTTTAAAAATGCAGAGAAAAACGGACAGGTTGATCTATTGGGTTTTGCGATTGATCGTTATATGAATGAGAACTGCTATCTTACCGGCCAGACATTTTGGGCTTATAATGGAGATGCCGGAGGCTATGCAGAGGGAATTATGGGTGTAGGTTACCATAGTGATCCCCATGGTAAATTTTCTCTTTACGCTGAAGCGCTTGGTGGTGTAGGCGGCGGAGGCGGTATCGATATAGGCGGTGGTGCTTTTGGTTCCCTTGGAGGGGGGATAGTGTATCATTTTGACAGGGCCTGGGAAGGACAACTGGGAGGGAGTTATGTGCGCAGTAGAAATGGAACGCTCTCTACCTATGATATTGTTTTTGGGGTGAACTATAAATTTTCACTTTTGGAAAAAAAATGAATGGATAAGTCAACGGTTTCAGACTAAGAGTCAACAGTTTGTATATGTGTTACGTCAATGTTCTGATGAAAACAGTATGGTCTTATTTTGGCGGGGATCTTTGCAAGACGGCACATTTCTTTAAATGACTTTGGCATTTTATTATTGAGGTAGGGTGCGATATAGAGCATATGGCCCTTTAATTCAAGCGCCCACTTCCCGCCGATAACTAAGCTTCTTTCCTTCTTTATCTCCTGACGCTGGGATGCGGAAAGAAGGTAGCCGGATTCTTTTAAAGCAAGATCGGCTGCCTTGATTTTTGCAGAGATGGTATGCAGTTTGATGATTTTTAACTTTTTTTCTGTGAAAATTGTTTCAAAATCTTTTTCAAGAGATTTTTTATCTTTTCTCAAGTAATCAAAGCTGCGTTTGATCCCCTCTTTATAGTTTGCCATAAGAGGATCAGAAAATTGTTTTCTAAAAAGATTACGCTCATACTTTACATCAATGTTGCTCTCATCGATGAAATAGGGGTGATTATTTTCTTTCAGATAAGTAAGCAGTTCATCTTTGCTGTACTCAAGGAGAGGTCTGACTAAAGTATAATTCTCTCTATATGTTACAGGTTTCAGCCCTATAAGCTCAGAAACCCCCGCCCCTTTAGTCAGGCGCATCAGCAGCCATTCAAGCTGGTCGTTAAGCTGATGGGCAGTGATGAGGTTGTCATATCCCTCTGTCTGAATGAGTGACTCAAAGAATTCATAACGGAATTTTCGTGCTTTGCTTTCAAAGTGTGTATCAAACATAGGTGCTTGAATGGTATGACAGAAGAGTTTATGTTCTTTTGCCAACGCTTTGGCATGGGCTAGCTCTTTTTTACTCTGTTCTCTGATGTTGTAGTCTACAATAGTGATATCGAATCTGATGTTATTTTCTATGAGTAAAAAAAACAGGGCTGAGGAGTCTATGCCTGCGGAGAATGCTAAAAGGTTTTTTTTGCTCTGTAGATTTTTTGTATCTATGTTTAGCATTATTTCCTCTTTATTCAATGTGTGGCATTGTTTCTCTCTTCATTTTTTTAGAAAAAACGAAGCAAAAAATCGTCTCTCCTCTCGAATCGCTTTGCTTTCAAGGTCGTTCGGAGAGACAAGGCACTCTTTGAGTGATTTATTGAGGTGCTATCGCACAGGTTTTATTAAAGTCGCGAGTAGTTGATCCCCTACAAGTTCTGTCACCTTTGCTTCATACATTTTACCATACTCAATCGGCAGATCTGAAGTATCGTTGATGAGGATCTCACCGTCGATATCCACTGCCCACTGCAGCGGTCTTGCGGAAAGAAGGTATTCGTGTTCGTCACTCTCTCCATCAACAACAAGTTCTACGGTTTTCCCTACCATCTTTTCAAGCGATCTGAGGGTCGATCTCTCGGCTATCTCTCCGAGTATCTCGGCTCTCTCATCGATGACCTCTGGCGGGATCTGTTCCATCTGGTAGGCAGTCGTTGTCTCCTCGTTGGAGTAGTGGAAAGTGTTGAAGCGGTCGAAACCGAACTCCTCCATAAAAGTGCAGAGTTTTTCGAAACTCTCCTGACTCTCTCCGGGATGCCCCGCAATGACCGAGGTTCTGAGAAAGGCACCCGGTTTGCTTTTCATATGTTCAAGCACTTCAATGGTCTTTTTCTCTCCGAAACCGCGTTTCATAGTTTTAAGAACGGTATCGTCGATGTGCTGAATGGGCATGTCGTAATAGGTCTGGAAGATCTTGGAGTCAGCAATGGTGTCTATGAGTTCAAAAGTTGTTGTACTTGGGTAGAGGTACAGGATACGTGCGGAACGTACACCTTCAATGGCTTCGACTGTTTTGATGAGGTCAATGAGCCCGTCTTTGAGATCCATATCTCTCCCGTAGCTAGAAGAGTCCTGGGAGATAAAAGAGAAGTCGTAGTAGCCCTGCTCTGCCAGCATACGTACCTCTTTCTCGATGGAAGAAAGTGAACGCGAGTGCAGTTTCCCCTTGAAGCTCGGAATGGCACAGAAGGAACAGCTTTGGTTGCACCCCTCGGCGATCTTGATGTAGGCATGGTAATTCGAGCCGGTAATGACTCTTCCCGATGTCTCCGTTGCCAGATAAACTTCCGGAGAGAAAGTACTCTGTTTGGAGGCGATGAGTTCATCGATCTTTTCGTAGTCACCTACACCGGTAAAGATGTCTATTTCGGGCATATCCTGCTGCAACTCTTCTTTGTAGCGTTCGGAGAGGCAGCCGCTCATAACAAGGATGGAATCTTCTTTGCGTTCATCATGCAGGTTGAGCACGGTGTTTATACTCTCTTCTTTCGCAGCATCGATGAACCCGCAGGTATTGACGATGATGACATCTGCTTCCGTATTGTTATCGGTGATCTCATACTCCTTGAGACGGCCAAGCATTACTTCGCTGTCGACGAGATTCTTAGTGCAGCCGAGGCTGACAAGGTGTAGTTTTTTACGACTCGGCATTTAGTGCCTCCCTGCATTGAATTTTAATTCTTATAGTATTTGACATGATGGTTTCTCTATAGTGTAAATTTAAACTTTTGCAGCATTATAGCTAAATATGGTTTCTGTTATAAGGTTGGAAAAATATAAATAGGTAAAAGAAGAAAGAAAAGTTAGAGCCAGGCAAAAGCCTGAACTCTAAGAATAGGTCTGTTTAAAACAGTTCCTAGAAATCGTAAGAAGCGATCAGACGGATAACGTTGTTTGTGTCGTCTCCACTGTTCACACCTGCTTTAGGAGCACCGTCGAAGTCCTGGTTGATCCACATTGCTTTAAGACCGAGGTCACCGTAAGCAGTGTTGAATGTTGTTCCATAGATGAAGTCGAATTCACCATAGTTCCAGTCATTCTCTGTATCAGAGTTAGCGTACTGAGCAACGAATTTACCGCCAAGACCTTTGTATACACCTTTGATTTGCCAAGTGTCAGCGTCACCGTTGTGACCATCGATGAATACCTGGTTAAGTACTTGCTGAGTATAAAGTGGAGATTTAACACCTGTACCTAGGTTAGTTACAGAAATACTATTTGCTTCCATATCAACACTTGTATAAGCTGCAGATAGAGCAATTGGTCCAACTTTACCACCGATTCTAGCACCAAATGCTGTTGTTTGAGTATCGGTTGCACCTATGGCATCATAATCTAGTACACCACCTTGAACAGCAACTGTTACAGGGAAATCAGCATTATTATATTTTGCATCAGCCCAGAAAATAGTCACATCCATATCTGTAGCTTTTACAAATGAAGGTGCATAATAGAATGAACCAGTCAATGTTAAATTAGCAATAGATTTGTTCTGTGCTGTAAGCATATATGCTCCATCCTCACCAACATCAGCCCAGTCAGTCATATCATGTGCATTTGTAATAGCAACAATTGAACCAGCCCAACTTCTTGAACCGTTTGCTCTGTTTACATAAGCACCAACCAATGTAGTGTCCGGAAGGTCCGTGTTAACAATAAGTGCTGCTTCAAAAGTATTCTTGAAGATATTCCAACCTTCAGAGAATGCAAATGGAGAAAGAGACTTAGGAAGTTCCTGACGACCTACTTTGATCGAAGTATTTCCAAAACCATATGTCAAATATGCCTGGCTTACCCATGCGCCACTTAATATATCATCAGCATCTGCTGCATTTGCATCTGCTCCAACACTCTGCATAGATGCAGTTACTACACCGTAGTTTACAAGGTTAAGAGTATTGATTGCTGTAAGTTCAGCACCAAAACCAAGACCACCAATAACATCTTTGTTTGCTACTCTAAGCTGAAGGCCTGCGTCTGCAGCAGATGATCTTCTGTCAAACATGTCATTGCTATCACCAACAACACGAGCATTAGGGTTTACTGCACCATTAATGGTATAGTTCTCGTGATCCATTGTTTGATAATAAAGCTTAGCTGTTCCACTCCACTCCCAGTTGGAAGTCTCTACTACCGGTGCTGCTACTGGCTCGATGTCTCCACCTGCCATAATTAATGTCGATGCTACTACTGAAAGTAATAATGTCTTTTTCATTGTAATCTCCTTGATTTTTTTGAATACAAGCGAATTATAGCACATTATATTTATAAATGTCAAGTAAATTAATAAAAAGTTAACGGAATTGTTAACCATCTATAATGCCCTGAAATACGGGCTTTCCGTAACTTTAAAAATATTTTTAAATTTTTTTTAAAAAAAATACCTGTTTTTATTAAGAATTGTAAACAATTTTTAAACGGTATTTCCTGAAGATAAGAGACTGATAATGAAGTATTATATAAGTGATTCAGTTTATAGGGTAACAGGATGCAGACATATCTATAAGTCATCATCTAAGTGTATATTTTAAAAATTTGTGAATTGGAAAGTGATTGGATGGTGGCGCCGGACGGAATCGAACCGCCGACACATGGATTTTCAATCCATTGCTCTACCAACTGAGCTACGGAGCCACTGTTTTTGTAAGTGGCTGAAATTATAACAGCAAAACCTTAAAGTAAAAAGAGGTTCGTGTTAAAGTTTTTTGACCAGGTCTATAAAAATTTCTCCTCTTTGGGCATAATTTTTAAACTGGTCAAAACTTGCAGCGGCAGGAGAAAGCAGTGCAACATCATTTGTGCCCATCTTTTTGTCAATATTGGTGACAGCATTCTCAAGTGTTTTCGACGCTACTGCTTCAATGTTATATTCGTTGGCAAGAGAAAGCAGTCTGTCACTGTTTGTTCCAATGGTATATAATGTAAGGGAAACTTGTGACATGGCATCGAAAAAAGGATGCAGGTCGACACCTTTGTCATCCCCACCGGCGATGAGATGGATATGATGATCATCATAGGCACGGATAGCCTGGATGGCTGCATCGACATTGGTGGCTTTGGAGTCATTTACCCAGAGTCTTCCTTTTGCATCATGAAGTTTCTGCTGCCTGTTGAGGTCCATTTTGAAAGTGTTGATACGCTCATAGTCGACTTCATCGAACAGGACCCGTGTGATTGCCAGCGCCAGCATGGCATCTTCGAGGAAAGCTGCTTTGAAGTTGATGCGGGCTGGATTGATATTGAAATAGTCTGAAAGAAAGTCGATGGAGTCATATTCGACAATAAAAGCATTGGTTTCAGGCAGATCAAGCCCTTTGGGTACAAGCGCGAGCTCTCCCTCTTTCATGGTGAGCAGGGGTCTAAGCTTGTCGGCAGCATAGGCTTCCGATGTACCGTGCCAGTCAAGATGATCCGGAGTGATGGGAAGCAGCAGATAGATGTTTGGCGAAGCAGTTCGGGTGTGATGCAGGGTAAAAGAACTGGTCTCCAGTACCCAGATGGGTGCATCGGGATCAAGATCTGCCAGTGGCGTACCGATATTTCCTCCGCTTACCGCACCGCGCTTTTCGAGCAGGTGTATGAGCATCTGTGTCGTTGTCGTCTTGCCGTTGGTACCACTAATCCAAACCGTGAACGGTTTGGTATGTGTAGGGTGCTGTGCCCTCACAGCACCATTAGTACAGTCCGGGGTTCCCGGTGCCGTCGGGGGACAGTACCCTGCAGGAGAAAGGAAGTAGTCGTATTCACTGAGCAGGTGTTTCGCTTTTTGGATAAGCGGATGATCCGGTTTGAGGCTTGGCGTGGTGACTTCAAGTTCGCTTTTGTCCGGATCGAACATGGATGAAGGATAGATATGGTTTCCCATTTCATCCGTGTAAGGTTCATTTGTCTTGTCATCGAAGAAAGTACAACCACCGCCAAGTTTTCTGGCGATCGCCTTTGTGGTAAGACCGTATCCGAATAGAGTGGGTTTCATATTATCTGATCTTCAGCGTTATGAGTGCGAGCAGGTTGGTGATGAAAGCAATCATCCAGAAGCGGACGATGATCTTGTTCTCTGCCCATTCTTTGAGTTCAAAGTGATGGTGCAGCGGTGCCATCAAAAAAATGCGTTTTTTTCGTAGTTTGTAGCTTCCGACCTGTAGAATGACAGAAAGGGTTTCCATAACGAAAACAAAACCGATGAGGATCAGAAGTACTTCACTTTTGCCCAGGATGGCGAGGTATGCCAGGAATCCACCGATGGAGAGGCTTCCCGTGTCGCCCATGAATATCTCCGCGGGGTAGCAGTTGTACCATAAAAAACCCATCAATGCGCCGGCAAGTGCCGCAGTGAGCACAAGAACCTCCCCTACGCCTTTGATATGGGGCATGAGGAGGTAGTGGCTGATGATGGCGTGACCGGTAATATAGACGATGACCCCGAGGGAGATGAGAGAGATGATGGATGGCACTGTAGCCAGCCCGTCAAGTCCGTCGGTGAGGTTTACCGCGTTGGTGACAGCGAGGAACATCAGTATCCAGAAAGGGATCGCGAAATAGCCCATGTCAAAAAGCGGTGTTTTGACAAAGGGTACGTAGAATTCGGTAGGGAATCCGGAGTAGATAAGCAGAGCTGTGGAAATAAGGGAAATAATGATCTGAAGACCCATTTTCCCGCGGGGCGTCAGCCCTTCAAGATTGTCACCGGAGAGGATCTTCCCGATGTCGTCTTTGAAGCCTACCAGTCCGAAACCGATCAGGGTAAAAAGTCCTATCCATACATAAATGTTTTCCAGATCGATCACGATGAAAGCGGCAATGACCGTGGCAATAATGAAAACAGCCCCGCCCATAGTAGGAGTTTTACTTTTACTGGCATGGGCTGCTACATATTTGCTGATGGGCTGGTTGGCATTTTTGGAAATAGCCCAGGCGATATATTTGGGCATGAGAATCAGGACAAGCAGGAATGCCAGAAGAAAAGCAAAACCGGCACGTACTGAGATATAGCCAAAAAGGTGCATGTGGAGCAGGTTGTTTAGTTCATAGAGCATAGGCGACTTTCATTTTTAGGTTTAAACAAGCTTATTTTACTATTATTTCAATAAAAAAGAGACAGTCATGGAACTACAGAAAACAGTGTTGATCATCACAGACGGGATCGGATATAAACCACAGGGAGGCTGCAATGCGTTTGAGGCAGCCCAAAAGCCTACCTATGACAGGCTTTTCAAAACGGCACCGTATGCTCTGATATCGACACATGGTCTGAGTGTCGGATTGCCTGAGGGACAGATGGGGAATTCCGAAGTGGGACATATGACGATCGGGTCCGGACGGGTCCTGTATCAGGATCTTGTCAAGATATCACTGGCACTGGAAGACGGCAGCATCGAAGAGAACCAGGCACTTAAAGAGATACTCGGGGAGAGTGACCGTGTACATCTTATTGGGCTGATGAGTGACGGCGGGGTACATTCTCACATCGAGCATACCATTGGTTTTGCCAAACTGGCCAAACGCAGAGGCAAAAGGGTTTTCCTGCATCTCATTACGGACGGCAGGGATGTTAGTCCGACGTCTGCAAAGTGCTATATTGAACAGATCGAAGCGATCTGCGATGAAGATATCTCCATTGCTACCATAGGCGGACGTTTTTACACGATGGACAGGGACAATCGCTGGGAGCGGGTAGAAAAAGGGTATCGTGCCATTGCGGAAGCGACTCCAAAAACAACACTGAGCCCTGAAGCCTATGTCGATGAGAGTTATGCGAGGAATGAAACGGATGAGTTCATCGAACCTGTAGCCTTTGAGGGGTATGACGGCATGAAAGAGGGAGATGCGGTCATTGTAACCAATTTCCGTTCGGACAGGGTACGCGAGATAACCACTGCCCTGGGAGATCCGGACTTTGATGCCTTTAAGCGCAAGTTCATCCCCCTGCATATCGCGACGATGACACAGTATGATGCCTCTTTCCCCTATCCTGTACTTTTCCCAAAAGAAGCACCTAAAAATACCCTGGCGGAAGTGATCGCACATGCAGGACTAAGACAGCTGCATACGGCAGAAACAGAGAAATATGCGCATGTGACTTTCTTTTTGAACGGCGGTATCGAGGAGCCGATGATAGGGGAGAGCCGTGTACTCATTCCCAGTCCGGATGTCAAGACTTACGACATGAAACCGGAGATGTCGGCACTACAGGTCGGCGAAGCGGTCCGAAAAGCCATGGATGAGGCTTATGAGTTTATCGTGGTGAATTTTGCCAACGGTGACATGGTCGGGCATACAGGCAATTACGATGCGGCACGGCAGGCAGTCGAGACGGTGGACAGTGAACTTGGAAAGATCATTGAAAAAGCCAAAGAAGACGGATATGCTGTCGTGTTGACCAGTGACCACGGTAACTGTGAAGAGATGTGTGATATTGAAGGGCATGTTCTGACCAACCATACGGTAGGTGAAGTGTGGTGTTTTATACTTGCAGATGGTGTAGATAAGGTCAAGGAAGGTGGAGGTTTGAACAATATCGCGCCTACGGTGCTGAAACTGATGGGACTGGATATTCCTGAAGAGATGGATGAACCGCTGATCGTGTAATTTGTGAGGTAATAAATATTTTGGTACAATGACAGGAGGAATTCATTATCGCTTTAGTAGCGTAATAGCTTAAAGGTATCAAAATGGAAAAGAAGATCAAAGAGTCGGTAGGGACATTGCTGGCACATATTATCAAAGTGGATCATCGGGATATTGAGAAAGAGGCACCGCTTTTTTGCAAGATCATGGGGCAGGATTTTGACTGTTCTCCCGAAGAGGCAAAAGCATTTCTCTACAAGATAAAAGATGCAGAGTATGACCTTGACAAGCATATCGAGATCATCAATCAGGCGCTTTGCGATGACAAGCTCTCAAAGTTTCACTTGCTTGAACAGTTGAACCATATTATCTATTCGGATGAGATCAGCGAAGAGGATTACAAGATATTCGAGGATATCAAGAATAAACTTTTTGAATGTGACAAATAAACAGGAAAGTGAAAGCTTCAGCTTCACCAAAAGAGGGGGTGAACTAAAGTATCCACTTCCAAAATCAAGAAAGGACAAGAATGAAATTTTCGGGAAATAATGTACTGGTAACAGGTGCAAGCCGTGGGATTGGTGCGCAGATCGCAAAGACACTGGCCCAGATGGGTCTCAAAGTATGGGTGAACTACAGAAGTGGTGAGGCGGAGGCCAATACAGTCAAAGCGGATATCGAAGCAGCAGGCGGTAAAGCCGAAGTGATTGGTTTTGATGTGAGTAACGAAGAGGCATTTGTTGCTGCGATCAAGTCGATCGTTGAGCTGGATGGTGAACTTTCCTACCTTGTGAATAATGCGGGGATCACCAATGACAAACTGGCAATGCGTATGAAAACGGAAGATTTCATGTCGGTCATAGAGGCTAATCTCAAATCGACCTTCATCGGCTGTCGTGAAGCGGTTAAAGTGATGGGGAAAAAGCGTTTCGGTTCGGTGGTGAACATCGCTTCCATCGTAGGTGAGACGGGGAATGCCGGTCAGACCAACTATGCGGCAAGCAAAGGCGGGACGATCGCAATGACGAAGAGCTTCGCCATTGAAGCCGCGCCAAGGAACATCCGTTACAATACAGTCACTCCGGGATTCATCGCTACTGAGATGACAGACGTGCTTAAAGATGAAGTGAAAGATGCTTTTACCGCAAAGATACCGATGGGACGGTTTGGTGAGCCGAAAGAAGTGGCCGAAGCGGTCGCTTTCCTGCTTTCTGACCATGCTTCCTACATTACAGGAGAAACCCTAAAAGTCAACGGCGGGATGTATATGTGAGACGCGTTAAGAAAACGTGAACTGCTTCACGTTTTTAGCGTCGAAACCGAAGCGGTGGAGCAAAGCGACCCGCGTAGGCTGGAAGAACCGTTAAGAAAACGTGAACTGTTTCACGTTTTTAGCGTCGGAACCTATTTTTATTTTAACACATACTTCTTCATCAAATACCACACCCCCATTAAAATAGCCACTGTCAGGAATCCAATAGAGATCATATGACTGTATGTGATAAGAAAATCTTTAAAGTGACCGATGAGGTAGACCCATAGTATAATGGCTATGAGAGTGGCCGAAAGAATGGTCGTTAGTGTTTTACGGTGGTTGAATCCAATGATATAGCCTATAAAACTACCCACGACCGGCCCTGTCATGGCGACTGGACTGAGCACGAAGAGTATCAGTCCGGGGACACCGTATTTTTTGATATAGGGCTGGTATTTCTTTACTGTTTTTTGTGAACGTTCAAAAAAGTTATGGAGGGGTTCATAGGTAATGATCTCAAGTTTGTTCCAGCTCTGTACAAACAAGGGATAAAGTATCAGGACCATGATCGACTCAATGAAAAAGTTAAAGAGTATTAATAATTGGGTATCCATCTGTGCTGAAATACCTATAGAAAGACCGGCCATTCTTCCAAAAATGAGATTGGCTGCCGTAATGCTTAAAAAAGTCTGGGCTGTTTTTTGAGAAAAGAGGGCACTTAGGAGGATCAGTAAAACAAAAAGCCCTAAAAGTCCCAGGCCGGCGATCAGTATTTTGCCTTCGGTATGTTTGAAAAATGAATGTTCGTGTTTCAAAAGAGTACCTTCTCCAAATATGTTTGACCCAGATTATATCATGATAAACCGTTTTGAGGTATAATCGTCTATAAATGTGGTATATTTTTCATTCAATACTCCGGCAGTTGCAAACGCAAGCGTCCATTCCATGGGTAGAGTATTTCTTTGTCATATTGGATGAAAATATTTTTAGAAACTATTGCAAACATGAAGGAAAAACAGTTGGTATGTATACTTGTGCTGGAAGATGATCAGCTTTTTAACGAGACTCTGGAAGATTTTCTGGAAGAAGAGGGATATGCGGTAGAGACAGCCATGGACCCTTATTCTGCATTGGAGATGAGTTATAAACAGGTTTTCGATCTTTATCTTTTTGACGTGAATCTTCCCTATGAGAACGGTTTTGATCTCTTGCAGAAATTGCGTCAGAGCGGCGATACCACGCCGACGATCTTTTTAACTTCCAGAGAGGACAAATCTTCTCTTTCAGAAGGCTTTGAAAAAGGGGCGGATGACTATATGAAAAAGCCGATCGACCTGGATGAACTGCTGCTTCGCATACAGGCTGTACTGCGTCGCCAGATTCGTCAGGAGAGAATAAGTATAGGCGAATACAGTCTCGATACGGCTGCAAAGACGCTTTACCTGGATGGGAAAACACAGGATGTGACAAAAAAAGCGATCGAACTGCTGCTGTTGCTGATACAGGCTAAAGGTGAAGTGGTTAGCAGTGATGAGATTAAGAGCAGACTCTGGGCGGCAGGGCAGAGTGCCAGTGACGGTGCACTGCGTGTCTACATCACGCAGTTGAAGAAGTATTTCACCGAGAATATCGTCAATGTCCGTGGTGTAGGTTACCGGTGGGCAGAGTAGGGAAACGTGAAGATATCGAACCATAAAAAACAGATACTGCTTGCAGCTCTTGGCTATTTTTCCAGTGTAGCAATACTATTGAGTTTCCTCTACTGGTTCTTGAAAAATGAAGGTTTTTCCGAAGTGAATTTTCTTGTGGCTGTACTGCTTGTGCTTATTCTTGCCGGGGGATGGGGGTATATTATCTCCTCACATATTCTGGCTCCAAAAGCCCAGCTCGATGCCAACCTTTCGCATCTTAGTTCGGAGATACTGCATGAACTGAATATCCCTGTCGCGACCATTAAAGCCAATGCATCTATGTTGAAAAAACATTTACAGGAAGAAGAGAGGTCCCTCAAACGACTGGAGCGTATTGAAGCATCATCCGATAGATTGGAACGACTGTATGAAGAGTTGGTTTACAGTATTCAAAAAGAGATCCATCCTATCGAAAAAGAGGAAGTGACTCTGTATCATTTGCTTCATGAACGCATAGAAGCATTTAAATCATTCGGTCGCAACAGCTTTCATCTTGATGTCGGTGAGATGAAGATCAGGGTCGACAGGATCGGTTTTGAGAAGATGATAGACAACCTTCTGATGAACGCGATGAAGTATTCGGATAAAACATCCCTGATCTCTGTGGTACTCGATGGAAATGTGCTTACGATCAGCGATGAAGGTGTGGGGATGGATGAGGCCGAACTTCTGAAGGTGTATGAACGTTACTATCAGAGTGACAGAAAAAAAGAAGGCAAGGGGATCGGGTTGGCCCTGGTTAAAGCTTACTGTAACGATGAAGGAATAGGGATACAGATCAAATCGAAAAAAGGCGAAGGGACCAGTGTGTTGCTTGATCTCAGTGGGGTTCATGTCAGAACCTGAGTGCTTTTTATTTAAAAAAGTATATAATAAATCATGTAGAATAAAAGGATAGATATTAGGATGATTGCCAAACTGATAATTGCAACATTATTGACGGGTGTTATCAGTGGATTTTTCATTACTTTTTATGAAATGCTGATCGCATTTACGACACGGCTGCTGTTCATGGGGGACCCTTTTGAAACGATCCCTGTATTACCTACCTGGTATCTTTATGTAGTGCCGACCGTAGCGATCTTTATTGTCAATTATTTGATCTCAAAAGACAATTACATCCGCGAATATGGTTTGACGGAGATTGCCGATTCTGTGAGTCAGAACAAGTTGATTATCAATGTCAAAACACTTTTTCTCAAGGTTATTGCATCCACGCTTTCGGTTTCCAGTGGATATGCCGTGGGTACAGAGGGTCCGTCTGCAGGTATGGGAGCGATGGTGGCCTATCAGATACACCGTCTGTTCAACCTTCCTATAATGCTGGTCAAAATGATGATCAGTGTGGGAGCGAGCAGCGGTATTGCCGCAATCTTTGTTTCTCCGCTTACTGGGATCGTCTTTTCCATAGAGAATATCGCCTACCAGTTCATCAAACAGTATATAGGATATGTTATTCTGGGTTCAGTGATTGCTTTTTCAATCTCAGTGAAATTTTTGGATTCCATCTCGTTTCACAGTTCTCTGGGCAAAGAATTTGATTACTACTATGTCATGCCGATCCTGATCTTTATTCCATTCATCACGATTTTCATCTATCTCTACCTTTTTATGAAAAAACGACTTTTACATATCATAGACCTTGAGATCTTTAAGAAGTTTCGCACCATGAGGAATATGGTCTTCTCCCTGATTGGCGGCAGTGTTATAGGAACGATCCTGCTTATTGAACCGCATGCAGGATTTTCAGGGAAAGAGATCGTGATGCATCTTATCAACAATAAAGAGTCGATCTCAGTCTATTTTATATTTCTGATTATCATTTTGCGTATTGTAGGTACAACGGTCTCTTTATATGCCAATGCCGTGGGCGGGCTTTTCCTTCCCTTGATGAGTATCGGTGCGCTGGTCGGATACGGTTACGGGGAGATCATCACCTTTTATTCCCATTTTCCTTTTGAGCCATTCTTTTTTGCGGCGGTAGGTTCTGCGGTCTTTATGGGGGTGGTGATGAAACTACCGTTGACAGCAGTGGTACTTGCCCTCGAACTGACCTTTGATTACAACATTCTGGTGGCTACGGGTGTCAGTGTGGTACTGGTCGGTTACCTAACCAGTTTGCAGTTCAATATACGCAGAAAGTATGTCACACAGGCGGAAGAGTCATCTGGCCAGACAAATGGTTCGCATTGAACTTTTTTGTTAGGGTGTCAATGGCAGTACAGTGTCTATCCAGAGACCTGCTCCCATCATGCCTGTGGTGAGCAGGACGAACCATAATACTCTGATACCCAACTTTCTGCCACCCATCCAGAAAACGATCCCCAGCTTGACATAAGTGTTGACGACAGAAGCGATAATGATCCCGTTGACGGCAGTCAGTATAGGCAGTTTATTGTCGGCTTCAAGCTGTGAGAGCGAAAGGGTAATGGCATCGACATCGGTAATGCCCGAAAAGGAAGAGACAATGTAAACACCGATATCTCCATATCCTTGTTTGACTATGGTAATGGCACCATAGATGACCCCGAAAAGTATACCGAATTTGATGGCTTCACTGAGCTGCAGGGGATTCTTATTTAGTATTTCGTTCTGTATACCCGGTGCTGTTTGGGTAGCCTGTTTATAGATGATATAGACATAGGCGAAACCGCTTAAGGCAGCCAGAGTGTAAGGCAGGAGCAGATGCCAGGCAACTTCCATATTAATTACCAGCGCTTCAAAAAGTACACGCAGGTACATCAGGGTACAGGCGATGGCAATACCTGCCGCATAATTGTTCAGATACTCTTTTTGCGCTGTATACATCTTTGAGAGGGAGATTGAAACAGCAGTAGAAGAGATAAGCCCCCCGAAAAGCCCTGTAAGCAATACACCCTGTTTATTGCCCAGGATTTTGATGGCAATGTAGCCTACAAATGAGATCGCTGCGATGATGACGGCCATGAGCCATGTTTTGTAGGGATTGAAAAGCTTATAGGGGCCGATCATTTCATCCGGAAGGATGGGAAGGATCAAAAAGGTCATGGCCAGTAGCAGAATACTGGCATTCAGGTCTGTGGGAGTGATATTTTTTTCTATTCTCTGCAGTCTTGGTTTGATGTCAAGCAGGACGATCATTATGACTCCGATGAAAACGGCATATTGTTCCAGATGGAAATAGGCCATCAGCCCAAGCAGATAGGTGATGATCGCGGCGATCTGAGAGGTCATTCCCATTTTCTTGTAATGGATGCTCTTCATATAATACGAGAGTATGATGATACCTGCTATAGAGGCAGAGGCGACCACTATAATGGAAGGGGCAAATTGGTACATCCATCCTGACATAAATCCCAGAAGTGATATCAGTGCAAATGTACGTGAACCTGCAGCGAATCCGACATCGTTACTGTAGAGATGGGACATCGTACGCTGAAGTCCTATGGCAAAGCCGAGCAGAACTGCGATCAAGAGAGATTTTACCAACACGTAGTCCATAGGTCAGGCTCCTTCTTTTTCTGTATGTGCGTTTTTGGATTTTAACAAGAACCATTCTGTTATTTTGTAAAGTTCGGTCACGACAAAGATCGGCAGGGAGATCTCAAAGATCAGAAGCCAGTCTTTCCAGCCAAGCGGAACAGTATGCAGGGCCTCCTGCAGAAATGGTACATAAACAGCTGCCACCTGTAAGGAGACCGTCGTAATCCAGGCGGCAATAAGCCATTTATTGCTGAAGAACCCCATGGTATATATAGGAGCATGCAGTGAACGGTAGTTGAATACATTCATTTTCTCCAAAATGATGATGGCTGTGAAAGCAGCGGTCTGTGCCAGCCCAATGGCCTGTGCTTCAGGCAGGCCGGAACTGAGATAATGATGGAATATCCATAGTGTTGCGCCACCGATATAGCCGCCTAACAGTATAATCATGATGATGCCTCTGTACTGAAGGAAAGACTCACTGCTGGCCCTTGGCGGACGATGCATGACACCCTTTTCTGCTTTTTCCATGCCCAATGCTACAGCGGTCATCCCGTCTGTGACCAGGTTCATCCATAAGATCTGCACAGGCAGGAGGATCAGCGGTCCGCCCAAAAGAATATTGACAAAGATCGCTATGACCTCTCCGATATTCGATGAGAGCAGATAGGTGACAAATTTCTTGATGTTATCATACTGTCTGCGTCCTTCTCTGACCGCATTGATGATGGAGGCGAAATTATCATCGAGCAGTATCATGTCTGCTGCACCTCTAGCGACATCTGTTCCTCTCATTCCCATGGCAATACCGATATCGGCTTTTTTAAGTGCGGGTGCATCATTGACCCCGTCACCGGTCATGGCCGTAACCAGGCCTTCATCCTGCAGTATTTTGATAATTCGCATTTTGTCTGCCGGGGTGGTTCTGGCAAAAATCGCTCCTTCATGTATCGCATTTTTCAAAGCGTCATCATCAAGCGTATCCAGTTGGCTGCCTGTAATACCATGCCTGGCATCCAAACCTACCTCTTTTGCGATCGCCATGGCAGTAAGCGGTGCATCTCCGGTGATCATCACTACATTGATACCTGCCGTTCTGGCTGTTTGTATGGCATGATGTACTTCGGGTCTTGGCGGATCGATGATGCCGACGACTCCCAGGAGAACCAAATCGTTCTCCACCGCATCGGCATCGAGCTTGATCCCTTTAGGCAATACACGTTTTGCCAGTGCGAGTGTACGCAGGCCGTTTCGTGCCAGTTGGCTGTAGGCATCCTCGAAGGCTTTTTTCTTCTGTGCATCAAGCGCTTGTACTTTTTCCCCGTCGAAATAGTAGTTCGAACGTTCCAGGAGCACTTCGGGTGCTCCTTTGATATAGGCGATATTTTTACCTTTTTCCTGAACGATGACACTCATGCGTTTTCTCTGGGAATTGAAAGAGAACTCCGTGGTGATCTTTTCGTCCACTTCCGGCGTCAGCCAGGCTTTATAGGCTGCAACGATCAATGATGCTTCAGTGGGTTCTCCGGTGATCTTCCATGCATCCTTTTCCCTGGTCAGCCCGGCATGGGTACAGATAAGCCCGGTTTTGAGCAGTTCGATCAGATCCTGTCTCTTTTTGTAATCCACCTTTTTCTTATCTTTTTCAAAGTGGCCTTTTGGATCATATCCGCTTCCTGTTACATCTATTTCACCGCTAAAAAGCCATACTTTTTGCACGGTCATCTGGTTTTGTGTAAGGGTTCCTGTTTTATCGGTACAGATGACGTTGGCACTGCCCAGTGCTTCGGCTGCCTGCAAACGGCGGAGCAGGGCTTTTTGACGGACCATCGCTTTGACACCGAGTGCCAGTGTAATGGTCACAACTGCCGGCAGACCTTCAGGTACGACCGCTACGGCGAGAGAGATGCCCGTTAGAAACATTTCCATCATATCTTTGCCCAGAAGGTATCCGATGATTGCGACAAACGCTGCGATGGCAACAGAGAAGATCCCGAGTTTTTTACCCAAAACTGCCAGTTTTTTCTGTAAAGGTGTCTGTGTGCTGCCTACCTCACTGGTCATTTTTGCGATCTTTCCAAATTCAGTTTGCATACCCGTAGCAACGACGATACCTTTGGCATAGCCATTGACCACATTGGTGCCCATCCATGCCATGGAGCTCCGTTCACCCAATGCACTCTTTTGAGGTACAGCTTTTATGTTTTTCAAAGAAGCAACGGACTCTCCGGTCAGCGCGGACTCGTCTACTTTGAGGTTGACTGCCTCAATGAGCCGGAGATCTGCCGGTATTTTATCTCCGATTTCGAGAAAAACGATATCACCGGGGACCAGTTTGGTTGAATCGATCTCCTTTTTCTCTCCGTCTCTTAAAACCTTACAGCGTAGGGAAAGCATTTTTTGGAGTGCTTCTATGGCTTTTTCAGCTTTGTATTCCTGAATAAAGCCGAGAATACCGTTCAATATGACAATGATCATAATAGTGACAGCATCTCCTATCTCTCCTATGGCAAAGGAGATCGCCGCGGCAATAAGCAGGATGATGATCAGAACATCCGTAAACTGCCTGAAGAGTATCCAGTACCATTTTTCTTTGTGTACTGAACGGATACGGTTTGGACCATAGTGTGCCTGACGCTGAACTATTTCATCTTTGCTTAGACCTTTTTGCGGATCAGTACCCAGGGCCTTGCATACCGTGTCGAACTTTTGGGCATACCACGGTATTTGTTCTTTTTCAGGTTTTTCTATTTTTTTCTTTTTTGTTTTGGATACAGCAGACTGCATCAGTGTTTCTTTCCAGAACGAAACCATCAGGGAGAAAAGAAGCGGTACTACGATCGTAGAGACTGAAGAGGCTGCTACCAGTGCAGTAAAGAGCTGGGTGTCGATCAATTGTGCATCGAGTAAAAGTTTTGCCACGATGATCTCGGTAGTAAGCCTGGCGTTCAGTCCGATCCCGATCGTCCATGCTTCTTTGCTGTTAAGCTGTCCCATAGGGACCATGAGAAAAATACCGATGATCTTACCTACGAAGGCAGCCAGAAAAAGCAGGATCGCAAGTTCAGGTGCCTTAAACATACCACTGAGATCGACACTCATACCTATCCATAAGAAAAAGACAATACCAAAAAAGCCGTAGCTTACGGCTCGCACTGCCTTGGTGGCCTGAACGCCTACATCCCCTGCCGTATTAAAGACCGGACGCATTAGCATACCTGCCACAATGGCACCTACAACCAAACCTAGATCCGTTCGTTCTGCAAACCCGCCAAAAACAAAAAGAACGATGATCATTAATAAAATGAGATTGGCAACCCGTATCTTTAACCAGTGCGAGAGAGGAAGAAGGATCCATTTACGTACCACCCAGGCAGCAGCAATAAAGATGATGATATTGAGTACAAGGTCGATTATCGCAGTGGAATCATTTGTGGCCAACCCGCTTTTATCGCCAATCCACAGAGAAACAAAAGCGATAAGGAAGACTTCTATCACATCATCAAGGACACCCGCACCTACAATATAGTTGCCAACCTTGGTTCTGATAAGATTGAATTCATCCAGTATGGGTACTATCACCGCTTCGGCTGTGGGCATACGGGTCAATCCCACCACAAAAGATACCATCCAGTCATACCCCAGGTAGCGCATCACTGCTATACCCAGTGCAAAAGGGATGATGGTGTTCAATACCGTGGCTATTATGATGTTTTTGCTTTGCGAACGCATCTCCTGCATATCGATCTGCAGACCGATAAAGAAAAGTAAAAAAAGTACGCCCAGTTCGGCAAGCAGGGTAAAGATCTCATTGAAGATACCATGGGAAAGCAAATCACCGATCGGGGTATAGTGTGCACCCATGGCGACAAAAAGTGCAGCCAGAATACCCGGGATCCTCAAACGTTCCATAAAACCGGCCAAAATATAGGTCAGTCCGAAAAGCAGTGCCAACAACAATAAAAATTGCCCTACTATCTCACTGGTCATCATGTAGCCTTGTTTTAATGTTTTGATTTATTATACCACTGATTGGGATAAATATATAAACCATAGCTTAAAGAATAAGGTGTACAATTGACTTATCAATACAATAAAAAGGAATGTATATGGCTACAGTCGTCTCCTACGGTGCAGCAGAAGTGGTGACGGGGTCCTGTCACCTGTTTACGATAGACGGAGGTCCCCGTATCCTTGTGGATTGCGGGATGTTTCAGGGTCAGGAAGAGGAGCGTAACTACGGTCCTTTTGATTTTAACCCTTCCGAAGTGGACTATCTGTTGGTCACCCATGCCCATCTGGACCATGTCGGGCGCATACCGAAACTGGTGAAAGAGGGCTTTACCGGAAAGATCTATGCGACCCATGCGACACATGACCTTGCCGAGATCATTCTGCTTGACAGTGCCAAGATCATGAAGGAAGATTTTAACACCAAATACAAAAAGGCCCAGCGGCAGGGAAAAGAAGAGGGTGTCATGGAACCGTTATATGTAGAAGCCGATGTGGAGGATGTGTTCGAGTTTGACTGGCACTATCCGGAGTATGACAAGTCTTTCACTCTGGAGGATGATATAGAGATCACTTACCGGGATGCCGGCCATATCCTCGGGGCCGCTTTTATTGAAATACGCTATAAAGAGAATGGTGTGGACCATACCATAGTTTTCTCCGGAGATATAGGCAACGATACCGAGATCGTCATGAAAGACCTCGCTCCATGTACCCATGCCGACTATCTGTATGTAGAGTCCACCTACGGCGACCGTGACCACCAAGGTGTAGAGGATACTGTTACGGAATTCAAAAGCGTGATCATCAAGACCATGAAAGACTGGGGAAATGTCATTATCCCCTCGTTCGCCGTGGAACGGACGCAGGAACTTCTCTGCATCCTGAAGCAGATGCACAGGAGAAAAGAGTTGCCGCAGTGCAAAATATTTGTTGACAGCCCTATGGCGACCCGTGCAACAGAAGTGTACAGGAACTATTCCGAACTGTTGAGTTCCGAGTGTCAGGAGATCAAGAAAGAAGATGGAACGATTTTCGATTTTGAGAACCTTGTCTATACCCTTGATGTAGAAGCTTCCAAAGCCATCAACGACATGGATACCCGTGCGATCATCATTGCGGGCAGCGGTATGTGCAACGGCGGCAGGATACTGCATCATTTCAAGAACCGTTTATGGAACAAGAAGAATGCCGTCATTTTTGTAGGGTATCAGGCCGTCGGTACTTTGGGAAGACATATCGTCGACGGAGCACGATGGGTGAAGATCTACAATGAAGATATCCTCATCAAGGCGAGTATCCATACCATTAACGGATTCTCCGCCCATGCCGACCAGAAGGGCATTGTCAAATGGATCTCACAGATCGAAGGCCTTAATAGTATCTATCTTGTGCATGGAGAAGAGGACAAGCAGGTGATCCTCCGAGCTGTACTTGAAAATGAACTGCATGCCAAAGCACATATCGTGGAGCCTGAAGAAGTGATCTATCTGGCATAGGTCCTTTTTATGAATTGATTAGAATTAACACATATGGGCACTTCTAGGGTTATTAGATATGCCCATTTTTAATATATCTTTGCTACACTTCAAAATTCTTACAGTAAAGGGAAGTAGTGGTCAAGCATCGTAATCTGGTCTCCTTCATCATTACCACACTTCTCTATGCCCTGCTTTTTGGGGGCTATTTCTACCTGATGCGTACCTATATCATTGCGGACCAGGCAGCGCAGGACAGTGCCATCCAACTCTGCCTGAGCGAATTCGTCCCTGAAGTGGTTCCTGAAGCCCAGGAGGCAGAAGAGGAACCTGTTGTAGAAGAAGAACCTGAACCTGAACCAGAGCCTGAACCGATAGTTAAAGAGGAGCCGGTGGTTGAAAAGGTCATCCCGGAACCTGTCAAACCTAAAGTACTTCCTGTACCTGAAGTAAAAAAGCCAAAGCCAAAAAAGAAAGAGATCAAAAAGAAGAAAAAAGTCAAGAAAAAAAAGGTAAGGACACGAACGGCACAAAGCAGTAGGGTAGGGGTCAAACGCCGGGGCAGTGGACATGCCAGTGTTTCACAGAAAAACCGTTTTCTATCTACGGTAAGGCAACGGATCAACCAGAACAAAAGCTATCCGCGTATTGCCAAAAGACGAGGTATGCAGGGGTCGGTTAAAGTACGTTTCACCATACTTTCCAACGGACATGTCGGTAACATTTCGATCAGCGGTCCAAAGGTCTTCCATTCTTCGGCACGCAGGGCAGTCGAAAAAGCGTTCCCCCTCAGCACGAAGCATATTCCTGTCAGCCTCCCCAAAACGGTAAATTTAACGCTTCGGTATCAGTTAAGATAACGATTTTTGCTCGTTTCCTTATAAAAAACATAAACTTAACACATAATTAACAGAAGCATGCCACAATATCTAAAAACAATTTTGGAGGAGTGATATATGAAAAAGGGAATCTACCTGTCTTTGGTCTGTGCAGCATCCCTGTATGCGGCAGAAGCTGAGCTGGGAACGATCGATGTGGAAGCGAAGGTCGATACGGAAGTACATAAAGATGTGCATGGAGATGATATTAAATCTGCCGATGTAGCAGAAGCGTTGATGAAGCAGTCGCCTTCCGTGATGTTGGTGCGAAGAAGTGGGATCGCAAACGATATTATTGTCCGTGGACAGAAGAAGGACAATATCAATGTTACAATAGATGGCGCGAAGATCTACGGTGCCTGTCCGAACAGGATGGACCCTCCCATTTCACATGTCCTGGCAAACAATATTGACTATATCACTATAGATGACGGTCCTTTTGATGTAGAGAGTTTTGGTGCATTGAGCGCCAATGTGGATGTTGAAACACTAAAACCGACCCAGGAATTTCATGGAGATGCCGCTTTGAATTTCGGTAGCTGGAATTACAAAAAAGCCTCTGCGATGGTCAGTGGCGGTACGGAGCGTATCAGGTTTCTTCTGAGTGCTTCGGCTGAACGTGGCGGACAGTATGAAGATGGTGACGGCAATGATTTTGCACAGCAGGTAGATAACTATATCAATAACAATCTCAACGGGAATATGGCACATGACAAAAAGTTGAAAGGACAGGCATTCCTGCCTCAATATCGTGATATGGATGCTTTTACAAAGAAGACCGTTCTTGCCAAGGTGTTCTGGGATATTACGGATAACCAGCAGCTGAAACTGAGCTATACGGGCAACAGAAGTGATGATGTCCTCTACCCGACGACACCAATGGATGCCCTGTATGATGATTCCAATATCTATAATGCGGAATATGTCCTCAACGAACTGGGCCGCTACTCCAAAGAGCTTGATATACAGCTTTACAAGTCAGATGTGGACCATCCTATGAGCAATATGTACAGAAAAGCTTCCAGTATGATGCTGATGAAAAACTGGCTGACGACAGATACGCAGGGAGCCAAGATCAAAAACAGATTCGATCTTGATAAGCACGAGATTACAGTGGGAATTGACTACAGTTTGCGTAACTGGAATGGGGCGTATTATGGAAAGAACGATATGTACAAAGGGGTGAGCATACCGGATGTTGACACCAGAAATATCGCTTTTTTTACCAAAGACAAGATACATTTCGACAAGTTTGATGTCGATCTTGGCTTGAGATATGACGATACATCGGTAGAACCCGGTCTGGGAACATTGCAAAGTAATGACTACAACGCGTTGAACGGAAATATATTGTTAACCTACCATATGGATGAAAAGACGAAAATCTTTGGAGGCGTAGGCCACTCATCAAGAGTACCGGACGGACGGGAACTCTATTTTCAGAAAGCGGGCAAGGTACTTGGAACCCCTGATCTGGACCTTGTGACCAATACAGAATTTGACATTGGTGGAGAGACACAGTTTGAAGATGCAACACTCAAAGCAAAGTTTTTCTACAGTAAACTGGGAGATTTTATCTTCTACAATGCTGATAAAATGATCAACCGTTTTGAAAATATGGATGCGACGCTGTACGGTGTTGAAGTAAGCGGAAGCTATATCGTGACGGATACCCTGTATCTTGACGGGGCGCTCTCCTTTCAGAAAGGTGAAAAGAAGAACCCTCTTAGCGGACAGACCGGAACCAATATGCCTGAGATCCCTCCAATGAAACTGGTAGCGGGGATCAACTTTGAAGAGCCTGGTGACTATCTGCTTCGTGCCGAAGTCATTGCGGCAAGTGCATGGGATGACTATGATGCAGAGAACGGTGAGCAGTACCTTCCCGGATATGCCGTGCTTAATCTCAAAGGAAGCAAAACGTTCGCGGATCACTTTGAAGTAACGGTAGGTGTAGATAACCTTTTTGACAAAACCTATGCCGTTTCGAACACCTATGAGGACCTGACACTTATTTCAGGTGGAGGTGAAGTAATGCTTATGAATGAACCAGGACGCTATATTTATACAAACCTGAGTTATAAGTTTTAATACTGTGCAGGGTGAGCTGATGCTCAGCCGCATCCCTGCCATTGTTTTTTTGTTCTGATTCCTGCATACTGATCCCGACAATCCTTTTTTCTTCAAATATTTTAAAATACCAGTAAAAAAGATATCCCTTTCTACCCAAATGTTAAATTAGTGTTAAATTCTTGACGCAAATCAATTATCTTAATAATAATAATAAGCTATAATGAAGCCATGGGCAATAATGCTGTTGCATTGTTGACTAAAATTCTTTAGGAGGAAATAATGAGCTACAAGTTAAGCAAATTGACATCGCTTTTTCTTGGGTCTGCATTGAGTGTATCTACACTTTTTGGTGCAAGTGCCCTGGATAATGTGATGAAAGAGAGAGGTTTGACGCAGGCTGACCTATTGGCAGCGGCTAAAACCTATACACCAAGCGGCGGACGTGACAAATATATCGTATTCTCTTCGGGCGGTCAGTCCGGACAGATCATGGTGTATGGTGTTCCGTCAATGAGAATTCTCAAATACATCGGTGTATTTACGCCGGAACCTTGGCAGGGTTGGGGTTATGATGATGACACCAAAAAAGTCCTTGCCCAGGGTAATATCAGAGGAAAGAAGATCACGTGGGGTGACACACACCACCCAGCGCTTTCCGAAACAAACGGTAGATATGACGGTAAATGGCTGGTTATCAATGATAAAGCCAATCCACGTCTTGCTGTTATTGATTTGAAGGACTTCGTTACCAAGCAGATTGTTGTGAACCCTGTTTTCAAATCTGACCATGGTGGAGCATTCTTTACACCGAATTCAGAGTATATTCTGGAAGCGTGTCAGTATGGAGCACCGCTTGACAATAACTACCATCCTATCGAAGAGTATAAAGAGACTTATCGTGGTGGTGTAACAGTTTGGAAGTTCGACCCGAAAATCGGAAGAATCGATCCGAAAAAATCGTTTACGATCGAAATGCCTCCTTATATGCAGGATCTTTCCGATGCAGGTAAAGAAGCAAGTTTTGGTTGGGGATTCACCAACTCATTCAACTCCGAGCTATATACAGGTGGTATTGAAAAAGGTCTTCCTCCATTCGAAGCGGGTATGAGCCGTAACGATACGGATTTCCTTCATGTGTATAACTGGAAAAAACTTGCGGAACTTGCAAAAGATCCTAAAAATGTAAAAATGATCAATGGTACCAGAGTCGTTCCTATGGAAGTTGCGATCAAGAATGATGCGCTTTTCCTTATTCCTGAGCCAAAATCACCTCATGGTGTCGATGTATCACCTGACGGTAAAAGTATTGTTGTCTGTGGTAAACTCGATACACATGCGACAGTGTATGATTTTGACAAGATACAGGATGCGATCAAGCATAAAGCGTATGTAGGGAAAGATCCGTACGGTATTCCTATTCTTGATCTGAAGAAAACAATGCACTGTCAGGCTGAGTTGGGCCTCGGGCCATTACATAACCAGTATGGTAAGAACTGGAAAGACGGTGAGATCTATACGTCTCTCTATGTTGACAGCCAGGTTGTCAAATGGAACTACAAGACCTGTAAAGTGGAAGACAGACAGAATGTTAACTACAACATCGGTCACCTCTGTGGTATGGAAGGTAAAACGGAAGATCCTCAGGGAGATTACATCATCGCATTGAACAAACTTGCGATCGACAGATTTAACGAGATCGGGCCATTGCATCCTCAAAACCACCAGTTGATCGATATTCGTGGTAAAAAAATGCAACTGCTCTACGATATGCCTGTTCCATTGGGTGAGCCTCACCAGGCAGTAGCCATCAGAGCAAGCAAACTGAAGACAGAAGTACGTTATAAAATGGGTACGAATGCCTTTACAGGTAAAGTACATGAAGGTAAGACACTTGCCGGTCAGGAAAAGATCGTAAGAAAAGGAAACCATGTCTATGTTTATGGAACAGTGGTCAGATCACACATCAACCCTGAACATGTAACAGTGAACAAAGGTGATACAGTAACCTTCTATCTTACAAACCTTGAAAGAGCTGAAGATGAGACACATGGTTTCACAGTAGATACGTACAATGTACATACATCTCTTGAGCCAGGTAAAACAGTTGCTGTAACATTCAAAGCAGATCTTGAAGGTGTATTCCCTTACTACTGTACAGAATTCTGTTCTGCACTGCACCTTGAGATGATGGGTTACCTTTTGGTCAAAGATCCGAACAAGAAGTATACAGCAGCCAAGAAACTTAAAATGGCAGCAATGAGTCCTGAGCAGCTCAAAAAAGAGTATGACCAGACTGTAGCAGTGAACAATGCGACAGACAAAGTCATCCAAAGTGTTGTGAAGTTCCTAAAAGAGAATCATTATGAAAAATATCCGACTATCAAAGCACTGGTAACAGATGCACTTGATCAGTATGGTAAGATCGCTGAACAGAAGAAAAAATCAGATGAAGCTGTTAAAGCAGGAGACCTTGATAAAGCAATTCTGTTCGAGAACATGATCTGGCAATATATGGTTAAGACGGCGGACGTTGGTATCAGAGCGAAAGACCTCTTGGTCAAAAAAGTAGCTAAACCTATGAGCCCTGCTGCTAAGCGTGGTGAAGCAGCGTATCTTGAAGGTGGATGTAACGGATGTCACGTTATCGGTAAAGTATCTTCAGGTCCAGACCTGACAGGTGTACTCCAGAGACACGAGAATGGTGAAGCATGGGCGAAACAGTGGATCATGCATCCTGAAAAGATGTATGATGATGACTATATCAAGTCTATGATCAACTACTTCAACCTGCGTATGCCTAACCAGGGTATGACAGAAGAACAGACCAACGATATTATCGAATATCTTAAGTGGATCGACGAGAACGCAAACCTCTTCTAAGATCTACATTCTATAAAGGGCGTAAAGCCCTTTGTAGCCTACATTATAATTCCCACTTATATTTTAAAAATATAATTTAGCTTGATAGATATCAAGTCTATTCATAGAATAAAACGGTAGAATATATGAAAGATATATAGGTATCTCAAAAAACTTGATCTATTCAAGTTTTTTGGTATATCTATTAAGAAAGGATACACATGAGTTCTTTGGCAAAGTCAAGAATATTTACACTGCTGGCATTGGGCATTCTGCTTTATTGGTTCGTAATCCCCGCGGTGTTCACGCACAATGTCGTCGAGATGGGAAGGCAGGGCAAGGGAGACCAGCTCTCCGACCTTACCATCAAGACCTGGGATTATTATCAGAAGGGCAGGTATGTTTCGCCCAATATCCCCAAAGAGGATGCGAACAATCTGAAGAAAATGATCGAGGATGATATGGAGTTGAATGTCGTGACCGCACCGATCTGGTATGTGTCGCTCGAAGCACCGAATTACCCTAAAGATGCATTCCCGGAAGGAATCCCGGTCTTTTACCATTTTGACGGATTTAGTGGCGATGTTCATGAAATGAATACGATCAACCACTATATCGGAATGGATCCGATGGAGAGAGGGGCACCATATCTTCGTATGTTGGCTCCATATGCTTTGATCTTCGTAGCGTGGCTGATGGCGATGTTCATGATCTACAACAACAGGATCTTCAATCTTCTGATGCTGATCCCTGTGGCACTACCGATCGTTTTCATAGGCTTCTACTCCTATTGGCTCTATTGGTTCGGACATCATATGCATGATTGGGGAGCCTTCAAGATCAAACCCTTCACCCCTACGGTCTTCGGGGACGGTAAAGTCGCACAGTTTACGACGCACTCTTACCCAACACTTGGTTTCTGGCTCCTGGTAGCTATCTCTGTGTTGAGTATTTTGGCACTGGCGGCAAAACGTAAATATCAGAAAAGCGAACAAGCAGCCTAAGATGTTACAGAAGATCATAGCATTCACTATCGCAATCAGTTCACTGTCTCTGGCAGGTAATGTATTGCAGGATGCTATTGATCAGGCAAAACCGGGCTCCCGTCTGGAGTTACCGGCGGGGCTTTATCATGGAAATATCGTGATAAACAAACCGCTTATCATAGACGGGAAAGACCAGAAAGCCATCATCGAAGGTGATGGAAAAGGTACTGTGGTGACCATCACGAGTTCCGGTGTTACCGTGAAAAACCTAACCATCAGACACAGTGGCGAAGAACATGAAAAGGTCGATGCTGGTATTTCCATGAAAAAAACGACACAGTGTCATATAGAAAATAACAAAATCGTTGATTGTCTGTTCGGGATCGATATGTCCGAAGTGAGTAGTTCGGAGATTAATGATAATTATATCGAGTCCAAACCGTTTGACCTCGGTATCCGGGGAGATGGTATCCGCCTGTGGTACAGTAATGACAACCATCTGAGCGGCAACCATCTTTACAAGTCACGTGATTTCGTTGTATGGTATTCACATGGAAACCTCATAGAAAAGAACCGAGGTGAGTACGGCAGATATTCACTGCATTTTATGTATACCGGAAAGAATATTGTCAAAGACAATGTCTACAAACATAATTCAGTAGGTATTTTCTTTATGTATTCGCAGGATACGGTGGCTACTGGAAATCTGATACAAAATTCTCTGGGAACAACAGGGCTTGGGATCGGTATGAAAGATGCAAGCAATTTTGTACTTAAAGACAATACGATCATATATTGTGCCAGAGGATTGTTCATCGACCGGTCACCCTATGAGCCTGATACGACAAACCTTATTGAAGGCAATCGTATTATTTACAACAGTGAAGGGATACACTTCCATTCTTTAAGTCTCCACAATACGTTCGTAAATAATATTTTTAAAGGAAATATTGAAAATGTAATGAATGATTCGTATAATACAAGAATAACAGAGAATGAGTTTGACGGGAACTACTGGGACGACTATGAAGGGTTTGACAAGAATGGTGACGGTATAGGGGATGGTCCCTATAACTATTATGCGTATGCAGATAAAGTATGGCTTTTAAATCCGAATATTAAATTCTTTTACGGATCTCCCGTGATCTCGATATTGAATTTTCTGGCAAAGCTGGCTCCTTTTTCGGAGCCGGTACTGCTTTTAAGCGATAAGCATCCCAAAATGCATGAAGGACAGGTATAATGGAAGAAAAAGTACAGAAAACTATTTCAAAAGAAGAGAAAAAAAGACGCCAGTTCATGAAGCAGGCTGTAGGTCTGGGTGTACTTGGCATAGCTGCAGCAGGCGGTATCTGGGCGGCAAAGGACTTCAAACTGACAAAGGGACGGCTGCGTCCTCCCGGAGCTGTACCTGAAGAGCAGTATCTTTCAATGTGCATCAAGTGCGGACAGTGCCTCCAGGTCTGTCCTTATGATTCTATTATGCTGGAAGATATAGATGGGGAAGCAGGTGTTGGAACGGCTTATATCGATCCTCTGGCAAGGGGATGTTATCTCTGTGAAGCCTTTCCCTGTGTATTGGCATGCCCCACAGGGGCACTCGATCATGAAGCGAACGTGATCGAAAAAGTACACATGGGTATGGCAATCGTGGTCAATGAAAGTGCCTGTCTGGCCCTGGATAATAAGAAGGTAACCGATGATATGATCGGACGTATCTATGAGCATACCAAAGTGATCAGTGATACAGAGCGTCAAAACAGAAAAGTGGTAATGAACCCCAATGATCCTGAAAAAGTAATACTTCAGAAGGAACTGTTGAAAAAACTCAGTGAGCAGGAAGGTAAAAATTGTAGCCTGTGTGCGGATCTTTGTCCGTTTGAACCTGATCCGAGCCAGGCAATAGGAATGGTGTCAAAAGACGGAGGGCTTTTCCCTGAGATACGTGACGCCTGTGTCGGGTGTGGTGCATGTGTAGAACTCTGTCCAACCAAAGTCCTGCAGATACTTCCGTATGCTACCTATGCAGATGTGTATGAAAAAAATAAAGGAAGTCAAAATGCGTAATAAAATATTGGTCCTTTCACTGGGAGTCAGCCTGCTTATTTTGACTGGTTGCGGAGAAGAGAAGCCAAAAGAATCAGCCGGTAAAGAAGCCAGTGCCAAGGGTATCGTCGTGACTGAAGGTGCTGTGAAAGCCTTGAAAAAAGAAGATGGTTCCAAAGAGAACAGTGGACAGTTCTACTACTCCTACAATAAAGAAAAAAAAGGCAGTAGTGAATATAATTCTGAAACTTCGAAAGTAAGAACAGAACTTGATGCCTACAGAGATATCAGGTCACCGTATGAACGAGTGCAGATCACTCTGATGGTTCAACAGCTCAGCCCGGATTACCGTCTGCTTTGTTCTGCCTGCCATGATGACTATGCCAATGGTGTGATCGGACCGGCACTGCTGGATAAGAATGCCACCTTTATCTTTAGCCAGATTAAAGCATTTAAGACTGGAGAAAAAAAGAATGCATTGATGAAAGAACTGGTGAACCGCATCGATGAGCAAAGACTGCAGGGTATCGCCAAAGAGATAGAAAGATTCAACAGACAAATCAAAGAAATGAGGAGTAAACAGAAATGAAACACATATTAGCTGCAATCGTAACCGTACTTGCATTGGGAGCAATGTTCATGGTCTATCAGTCAGACAGAGAAGTGAACAAGCTCGAAGAGATCCAGAAAATGATCGCCAAAACACAGATAAAAGTAAAGCTAGATACGGGTACACAGCTTGTAACACAGGAAGCTCCTGTAGAAAAAATGAGCAATGCCGATATCGAAAAAGAACAGGCAAAGAAAAAGAAAGAGCTGGATGAGAAACTTCAGGCTCTGAAAAATAAAGCTGGAAATGTCGCAGCATTCAGTGTAAGCCCGCTTTATAAGCAGAAATGTTCTTCCTGTCACGGAGTGAACGGTGAAGGGATCATTGGTCCAAAGCTGGTTGGACTGAGTGCTGAGACCGTGCATAAGGATCTGACAGATTTCAAATCCGGGAAAAGAAAGAATTACGTGATGTATGGATTGCTCAGCAAAATGGATGAGAGCCAAATGCAGGCACTTTCAGACGAGATCGGCTCATTTGAGCAGAAGCTTAAAGAGCAGCAACAGTAAAAGCCAAAGCAGTTCCCAACTGCTTAGCAGCTTTATAAAGGATAGCAAATGGACAGATATAACGGTAGTGTCAGGGAGCTGATCAATGCACCGCTCCTGAGTACCTTGTATTATAAGACGCAGGCTGGCAAGTTCAGACTGACACTTAGGGCATGGAGATGGTTGAGTATTATCATTATCAACCTTCTTTTCTTCCTCTCTTTCCATATCGACCTGCAGATGTTGGAAGGTACACTGAACGGATCGAGACTCTTTGGATTTCACTTGATCGACCCTTTCACCGCGCTGGAGATCTTTGCTGCAGAGCACCATTTTCATACGAATGTGATCATCGGGTCTGTAACGCTGATCGTATTTTATTTTCTAGTTGGAGGAAAAGCATACTGCTCATGGGTATGTCCTTACGGACTTCTGAGTGAAATAGGAGAGCGTATCCATCAGATACTGGTACGAAAGAAGATCATCAAAGAGCACAAATTCACGCCGAATGTGCGTTTTGTATTTTGGGCGATCTTTTTGGCTGCAGCAGCCATAGATGGTTATCTGGTTTTTGAAGTACTCAATCCAATCGGCTATATCAGCCGTGCGATCACGTATGGATGGAGTCTGGCTTTGGTATGGGTACTGGTCGTACTTGCTATAGAGATTTTTTACTCGAGAAGAGCATGGTGCAAATATGTGTGCCCTGTAGGAACGACCTACAATATGCTTGGCTGGATCAGCATGACAAAAGTCAAATGGGATATGAACAAGTGTGACCACTGCGGTGCCTGTCTGAATGCCTGTTTTGAGGATCATGTACTGGAATTTATCAAGCCAAAGTATGACAAGGAGCGTAAAGAGAAAGGCGTTGAGACACAGCTGGTGGTCAATGGCGACTGTACTCTCTGCGGACGATGTTTTGATGTATGCCATACCGATGCATATAATTATGACTTTAGATTGAAGGATATGGTATAGATGTTGGTTCAAGCTGAAAAAGTCAATAAGACATTTATGGGAAGCAAAGTACTCGACAATGTAGACCTGACCATAGAAGGGGGGGACCGTATTGCAATGATGGGGCCCAATGGTGCGGGGAAGACCACTCTGGTACGCGCTATGCTTGGATTTTACCATATAGACAGCGGAAAGATCTCTGTGGATGGCTTTGATCCGGTGAAGAGCAGAGTGGATGTGTTGAAAAACATCAGTTTTATTCCGCAGCTTCCTCCTCCGGTCAAACTGAGCTTGGAAGAATTGCTATTGTATGTAGAACGCAGTTCGGGAGTATCCAGAGCGAAAATATTTGAGGAATCAGACAGAATGGATCTGGATCTCAAAAAGCATATCTCCAAGCCTTTTTTTAAACTTTCCGGAGGGATGAAGCAAAAACTTTTGATCGCTATTGCACTTTCCAAAAAAAGCGACCTGCTCATTTTCGATGAGCCTACGGCTAACCTTGATCCCAAAGGCAGGGAAAAGTTTTATGAGCTTCTGACAGAAATCGATACAGAGTGTTCAACGCTTTTTATTACCCACAGACTCGATGAGATAGAGGGACTGATCAACCGGAAAATATACATGGATTTGGGAAAGGTAGTGGAAGATGAAAAGATTTAGTTTAACGTTTTTTATAGGGCTTTTTCTATTGCTTGGTTTTGCCGGATGTGAAAAAAAACAAGTAGGTGCGGTGCAGCAGATGCACTGGGACCGGGATATGTGCGAACGCTGTAAAATGGCGATCAGCGAACGTAAGTTTGCCGTACAGATCATTGACCCGAAAACGGGAAAAGATTATAAATTTGATGATCTCGGCTGTGCTGTGCTCTGGATGGATGAAGAGAAGATTCCTTGGAAAGAGCAGGCGATCATCTGGATCACCGATGCCAAGACAGGCAAATGGATTGATGCTCGTAAAGCCAAATACGTGAGCGGCGCTATAACACCGATGGCGTATGGTTTTGCTGCCTACACTGAAGAGACCGTACCAAAAGGGGTAGAAACATTGGACTATCCGAAGGTTGCAGAGAAGATAGAAATAATTGAAAAACAGAATAACAAAAAAGTAAGGAGCTATTGATGAAAAATCTTTTTCTGATAGCTTACCTGGATGTAAAAGAGTCGCTGCGCTCCAAATGGTTTTATGTCTATTCGGTGGTATTTGGTGGACTAATGGCACTCTTTTTCATTACGGGTGTTTCCGACTCTGTGGTAATGGGTTTTACTGGTCTCAGCCGTATGTTGTTGATCTTTATTCAGGTAACGATCATAATTCTGCCTATTTTTATACTGATCACCACAGTCAAGTCGATCTCGGGAGACAGGGAAAGCAATGTGCTGGAATATATGCTCTCATTCCCTGTATCGTTGAACGATTACTACTGGGGCAAGATGTTGGGACGTTTTTTGACAGTCTTTATGCCGGTCTTTCTTGCGCTGATTCTCGGCGTCATCTTCGGTCTTTTTAAAGGCGGAGAGATGCCATGGCGTATGGTATTTCTTTACTCTACGCTGCTTTTTTCTTTGAGTTTTGTCTTTTTGGGCTTAGCATTCTTCCTCTCAACTATCGTCAAGTCAACGGATATTGCATTGGGGAGTTCTTTTGTCGTATGGATAGCTATGCTGGCATTCATCGACATTGCACTGATGGGACTGATGCTGCAGAACAGAATGAGTGACGGATTGATCGTTACACTGGCCATGCTCAACCCCATAGAAGTGTTCCGGATAGGGGCTATTTCGCTCTTCGATCCTGAATTGACGGTTATCGGGCCTGTAGCCTATTATCTGCTTGATACACTCGGATCGACATTTTTGATGATCTATGCGATTATTTATCCTATTATCATAGGTGCATTTTTGGCTTATTTTGGCTATATTGCTTTTAGAAAAAAAGATCTTTTATAAGGAGTGTTGATGAAAAAAACTATTTTAAGTCTGTTGCTGTGTAGCGGTATAGGTATTGCAGGGACATCCTTTAACACGAAGGTTCTGTTGCTTGACCAGAATGCATCGGATCCTGTCTATCAGCTACCGTTGAAAAAATATGAAAAATGGCTTTGCGAAGCAGAACTGAAAAACAAAAAAAAGGTACAGTTCGTTTCAGTCAAAGCGATGATGCAGGCCTACCAGCATCAGGAGTATTTCATCAAGCATCATTTGCTGCCGACCGGTATCAAAACGATGTATGTGCAGGATTTCATCAGCGGACAGAGAGTGGATGCTACCAAAGCGGTCTACGTCTTTGGAAGCAGGCTTACGGGACCGCATGGTGATGATCTCATCCCCTTTGCATCGGAAGAGAATGCCAAACTCTTCATGATGAAGCATGGAGGAACCAAAATCCTGCCGTTTTCAAAGTTAAGCAAAGGTTTGATCCGGTATCTGGATATGTGAGCAGCGTTAAAAAATCGACACCTGCGTGTCGATTTTAGCTGCGAAACCGAAGCGGTGGAGCAAAGCGACCCGCGAAGGCAGAGAACAACTTTGAAACCGAAGCGGTGGAGCAAAGCGACCCGCGAAGGCAGAGAACAACTTTGAAACCGAAGCGGTGGAGCAAAGCGACCCGCGAAGGCAGAGAACAACTTTGAAACCGAAGCGGTGGAGCAAAGCGACCCGCGAAGGCCGGAAACCCTGTAGAGGCGGAACCGGAGCGGTCGTAACGAAGTGAAGCCGCGTAGGCAGGAATCCCTGTTAAAAAATCGACACACAGGTGTTAATTTTAGCTGCGAAAGCGGAGCCATGAAGGCTGAGAAAAAATAGTGGGATTATAGCAATAGTTCTTTGCATCAAAAATGATTTTAATAAAAAGGATTTAACCATGAAAAGACCAGAACCCATCAATGAAGAGATAGAACTTAAAAACAATGTCTATATAGAGAGTGATACCGATCTGAAGGGTATTATCACGTATGTGAATGACTACTTTGCAGAGATCTCTCGCTATACCAAAGAGGAGCTTATCGGCCAGCCGCACAGCATTGTTCGGCATCCAGATATGCCAAGAATACTCTTTAAGATACTCTGGGACAGGATACAGAACGGCCATAACTTTATCGCCGCAGTCAAAAATCTTGCCAAGGACGGGAGATACTATTGGGTATTTACCGATTTCGACATACTCAGAGACGAAAATGGAGAACCGGTTGGATACAAAGCGTCAAGAAAGAAGATATCCAAACATGTGACCGATGTGTTGGATCCGATCTATAAAAAGCTGGTAGAAGTGGAAAAAGAGGGCGGGATGGAAGCTTCCGAAAAGTATCTGACAGATTTTTTGACATCTCATGGAGAGGATATCACTGTTGACAACATGCTTGAGGAAATTCATAGACTTTATTAACACTAATTTAACACTACTATATTAATATAAGTTATAAAAACTATAAGGATATGAAATGAAAAAATTGTTATTTGTTTTATTGGCATTGGGAGCAATGATAAACTTTTCACATGCTGAAATGAAATGTGCGGCAGGTAAATGTGGAGCTGCAATGAAACAGGTAGGTCATCCAAAAAAAATGATGAAAATGTTTCAGGCGGTACCCAAAGGCAAAGCAACACTTTTACAAGAGGGTAAAGCAAAAGTATTTTGTCCTGAATGTGGTATGACACTTCCAATGTTCTATAAGACAAATCATGCAGCAACGGTAGATGGTAAAGTAAAGCAGTATTGCTCTATTCACTGTATGGTTGAAGATATGCAAAAAGGTTCAAAATTAACCAATATTAAAGTCGTAGATGTAACAAGTCTTAAATTCATCCCTGCAGAAAAGGCTTTCTATGTTGTAGGAAGCCGTAAAAAAGGTACGATGACAGCAGTGAGTAAATATGCCTTTGCCAGTAAAGCAGAAGCAGCAGCCTTTGCAAAAGCAAACGGTGGAAAAGTGACCGATTTCAAAGGGGCATTGGAAGCTGCCAAAGCAGAGTTCGCCAAAGACAGTAAAATGATCGCAAAAAAGCAGGCAATGATGGCACAAAAAGGTAAAATGATGTATGGTAAAATGTGTCAGGAAACCGATAAGAAGTTTGCGTCTACGGCTGAAGCCAAAGCATTCATCATAGACAATAAACTTTGTAAAGGTCTTAACGGTAAGCAGTTGCAGGCAGTCGGACTTTATCTGAAAAACAGATAAACCGCAGGGTGTTGTATCCTTACAACACCGATAATTCAAATAGATACAAAAATTATATATTGAGGGTGTTGTCATGAGACAATACCCTGCAAGGGAAATAAACGTGTTAAAAATTATTTTTATAGCATTATGGAGTATTGTATTTCTCTTTGCAGATCAGAGTAGTGCTATCAAAGCAATGAAACTCGCCCAAAAAGGTGAACGCATTGCCAAAGTAATGTGTGATCAAAGTAAACTTCCTCAGGCAACAGGTACTGTAGAGACGATAAAAAAAGAGATCAAAGCTTCTCTCGCCTGCAGGCATCTATCCTCTTCCAAACTCGAAGCTGTAGCCTATTATCTACAGCAGGGGAGTGTAAAAGAAAAGAGTCGTCATCTGACAGTACCTGCAGATGCAAAATGTCCGGTATGCGGTATGTTCGTTTCAAAATATCCAAAGTGGGCTGCCATGATGAAACATGATGGCAAAGTCTATTATTTTGATGGGGTAAAAGATATGATGAAATATTATATCTTCGATGGAGATTTTCCGTATGACCGTACCCATATCTCTGAAATGATTGTAAGTGATTACTATACCATAGAAGAAATCCCTGCCAAAAAGGCTTTTTATGTGTTGGATGCAGATGTATTCGGCCCGATGGGGCATGAGCTTATTGCATTTAAGGACAAAAAGAGTGCACAAACATTCATGGCTGAACATCATGGTAAAGCCATCGTGAGATTTGATGAGATTACCGATAAAATGGTCATGGCATTAGACGGAATAGAACAGTAAATGACCAAGCCTTTTTTTGTGTTGGTGATGCTATTGGCTCTGTCGGTAGGTCTGGTAGCAGTGCATTATCTGCACTACAACAGAAAAACACCACAAGAGGTATTACAGGAGATCAGTGCTATAACAGATTTTTCTTCTCCCGCATTAAGTGTGTCATATTACGAACCGAGGATACTTTTTTATGAAACTGCTTCAAACCCTGCCTATCCACAGATGCAGGCATTGAACAGAATGGATTTTGTTTATGGAAAATAGTGCTTTTTTACATTTTTTGACCCTTTTGCTGTTTAAGCAAAAAAGCAAACATATCGGAGCAGTACTGATCTCAGTGATCATCATTTTTCTCTTAAGTGCCGTGCTGTTCCTCTCTTCGTCTTTACAGCATTCTCTTTTGTCTGCACTCCATAAGCAGGGAGATTTTACTGTGACCAGAGTACAGGCAGGAAAACCTGTCAATACGCCTGTTGAGTGGGTAGATAAAATACTTGATATTAACGGTGTTACACAGGTGGCATCCCGGATATACGGAAGATACTTCTTTGCTCCGAGAGAAAAGTCTTTTTTGGTGGTCGGTATAGATTTTTTTGACGAACAGAACAATCAGGCACTGCAAACACTTTTAAAAGATGTGGATTTGAAACGTTTTCTGTCCAAAGACAGCATGCTGGTAGGCGAGGGTGTCAGGAAGTTTCTTCAGGCGCACTATTTCAAAGATGATTTTACGTTTAAAACACCCAAAGGCACATTTAAAAAAGTAAACATCTATCAAACACTCCCCCGGCAAGCCGATCTTATGGCTAACGATATGATCATTATGCCTATAGACCTGGCAAGAGAGATCTTTGGTCTGGGAGAAGATGAGGTGACCGATATTACCTTTAATGTTCCCAATGATGCTGAATGGGACAATATTATCAGCAAACTGCACCTTCTCTTCTATGATGTTCGTGTCATAGAAAAAAGAGAAGTGAAAAAAGCCTACGAGAACCTCTATAACTACAAGGGAGGACTCTTCCTGATCCTCTATCTGGTAAGCATCGTCACCTTTATGCTGATACTGTATCAGCGGTATTCCATGGTTTATTCTACAGAGCGAAAAGAGATAGGGATCCTTCGTGCGGTAGGCTGGAGTATTAAAGATATTTTGAAATTGAAATTTTATGAAAATCTGGTGATCGTTCTGGTAAGTTTCACACTGGGGGTGGTATTGGCATACCTGTATGTATTTGTATGGGATGCACCATTATTGAGCCATATTTTCCTGGGAGGCTCCAACCTTGCCAATCATGTTACCTTTATACCGGTTGTCAAGTTTGGGGTACTGGGGTCGATCTTTCTTTTTTATGCAGTTCCGTTTTTGGCAGCAGTATTGATCCCTGCATGGAAGATTGCAGTGACACCCCCCAAGGAGGCAATGCTTTGAGAACAGGAAGTGAAGAATCAAGAGAAGGGTGTGCAATTGCACTGTTTGGTGTAGGGTGTGCAATTGCACACCAAAGAGAGAGTAAGGCATGATAATGGTTGTATTGGAAAATGTCAATAAAATCTATAATGAAGGTACTCCCCGGGCTTTTGAAGCACTTAAATCCATTGATCTGGAAGTAAGTGAAGGAGAATGTGTTGTGCTAAGCGGGGTCAGTGGAAGTGGAAAATCAACACTGCTCTCACTGATTGCTGCACTTGATAAGCCCAGTAGAGGAAAGATTGCTGTGAATGGAGAGTTGATCTCAAAACTGCCTGATCTGCATGCTTCTGCCTATCGTGCAAAAACCATAGGCGTGATCTTTCAGCACTTTAATCTTTTGGAGTCACTCAGTGTAGAAGAGAATGTGATCGTTCCGCTGATTAATTCCGGATTTGATATGCGGACGATCAAAGCGTTGGCGGACAAGAGTATGGAACTGGCAGCGATTTCACACAAAGCATCCCAGGAGGTCAAGGCACTTTCCGGCGGCGAAAAACAGCGTTGTGCGATCGCCAGAGCATTGATCCATGAACCTAAACTCATCCTTTGTGATGAGCCTACTGCCAATCTTGACAGAGCCAATTCTCTTAAGTTCATAGAGATACTCCAATCATTACACGACATGGGTAAAACGATCATCGTTGCCACACATGATCCTTTGTTTGAAGGACTTCCTTTTGTGAGCAAAGTGGTACATATGGAAGATGGCAGGATAGTGAAGAATGAGCGATAGGAAATGTAGGGTGGGCCTTGCCCACCATTTTGGCAGTTCTCATGTCATCCCGGTTTCGCCGAAAGGCTTAGGGAAAAAACGATGAATGAAATTCTCTTAAACAATGAAGTAATCGTCTATCTGCTTTCGGAGACGGTACTTTATCTTCTTCTTTTTCTTGCATTTCTTGTGACTGTCGGGTTGGTTAAAAAGTGGAATTTTGATGCTTTTACCACAGAACAGTTCACGCTTGAAAACCGCTCCTATCTGGTGATGACTATTATCTTTTTTGCCATCGTGCTTAAGATCATATTGCTACCCTATTTTGTTTATACCATCGATACCCTTTCCGATCTTGTCCCCGGTGCGATGTGTGGTGCCGGTGTGATCAAGGCGAATGCCTACGGCAATCCTCTGCTGGCATTGAAAATAGCGATCCTCTTTTTGAGCGGACTGTGGCTCAGTATCAACAGTATAGACCTGAAAGCGAAGCGTTATCCCTACCTTAAACTGAAATCATGGTTTTTCCTGTTTATCTTTGTTCTGCTCAGTGCAGAATTCCTTTTGGATATACTCTACTTCACCCATATTGAAACTACTAATCCTGTCAGTTGCTGTTCAGTGATCTTTGGCCAGACAGGTGGTGCGAACAGTCTGCCTTTTGGCTTGGATATTCCTAAACTTCTGATGCTCTTTTATCTGCTTTTTGCATTGATCATTTTGAGTCTGCTCTCCAACCTTTCTTTTGTCAGTGTGGCTTCAAGCATATTGTTCGTTGTGGTCGGATATTATGCGGTAGTCTATTTCTTCGGTACCTATATCTACGAACTTCCTACCCACAAATGTCCTTTCTGTATGCTGCAGGATCATTACCATTATGTCGGTTATGCTGTTTGGGGGTTATTGCTTTTGGGAACATTCTTTGCAATTGATTATGCGATCATGAATGCTTTTTTTCATACTGTTTCACAAACTTTAAAGCGAATTGCAATAGTATTACTAACTATGTTCGTCCTGCTTTGTAGCGGGTATGTAGCTATTTATTATTTTAAAAATGGAGTATGGTTATGAAAAAAATAGTGATAAATTTATTGACTTTTGTGGTAGTGATCGCTATTTTGGTGATACTGCTTCTCTCTTTTGGCAATGATCAGGGATCAAAATATGTCTATAAAGGCAATACTGCACATAAGATCATCAAGATCAAACCCAAAGAATACCAGTGTTCCGAGTGCAATATGAATATTGAAGCATTGGCATATGAGGCACAGATCATTACCCAGGAGGGTAATACCTATTTCTTTGATGATATTGGGTGTGTGGTACTCTGGTTGAAGAATCACAAACCTGCCATTGCAAAGATCGTAACCCAGACACTTGACACACATCACTGGGTAGATGTCAGAAAAGCATGGTATACGCGTATTGCACATGACCCTATGGGATATGGATTTGCTGCGTATGAAAAGAAAAAAAAGGGTCTTATATCTTATGATGAAATGAAACTGTTAATGCTGCAGGGAAAAAACCTTCATGATCCTTTTGTCAAAAAGAAGCTTCTCGGCAAATGATTTTTTTTGCCCGGGAGAACAAATATGACTTTTCCTGCACCTAATTTTGGGTGCCCTATGCCTTTTTTATCATTTTTAGGTTATAATTGTGCGTATTTTTAACAAACTTAAGGAGAAATCAATGGCATTATTTGATGATGTAAAAGAAGTAGTTGTAGAGCAACTGAATGTGAGCCCGGATGAGGTAAAAGAAGATTCTAAATTTGTAGAGGACCTTGGGGCGGACAGTCTTGATGTCGTTGAATTGGTAATGGCACTTGAAGAGAAGTTCGATATCGAAATTCCTGACGATCAGGCAGAAGCAATCGCTACTGTCGGTGACGCGATCAAGTTCATCGAAAACGTATAACCCGTGCATACTCCCTTTGTGGGGAGGATGTATAACATATATCTCAATCCATTTATGATGTGTTGATATATATCTTATTTAAGCAGAGACAGGAGAGCCAGTGAGAAGAGTAGTAGTAACAGGTTTGGGAATGATCAATTCTCTTGGACTTGATAAAGAAAGTGCATTTTCCGCGATCATTGAGGGTAAATGTGGCATCAATACCATAGAGTTGTTTGATCCTTCCAATCAAACAGCCAAGATCGCGAGTGAAGTAAGAGACTTCGATCCTTTGACTGTTATGGATGCTAAAGAGACAAAAAAGGCCGACAGATTCATACAGCTTGGTCTCAAAGCCGCTGCGGAAGCAATGGAAGATGCAAAGATCTCTGACGATATCGATAGAGAGAGATTTGGTGTTGCTTCTGCTTCAGGGATTGGTGGAGTACCGAATATAGAAAAAAACTCAGTGATCTGTGAAAACAGGGGCCCCAGAAGGATCTCTCCGTTCTTCATTCCATCCTCTCTGGTCAATATGCTTGGCGGTTTTGTTTCGATCTATCAAAATCTCAAGGGCCCCAATCTCTCTTCCGTGACGGCTTGTGCTGCCGGAACACATGCCATTAGTGAAGCGGCAAAGTCTATTATGGTCGGGACTGCTGATAAAATGCTGGTAGTGGGTGCGGAATCCGCGATCTGTCCGGTAGGTGTAGGTGGATTTGCAGCCATGAAAGCGCTTTCGACAAGAAACGATGACCCCCAGACTTCTTCCAGGCCGTTCGATGCGGACCGGGACGGTTTTGTTATGGGTGAAGGTGCCGGCGCGCTGGTGCTTGAAGTCTATGAAGATGCTGTGGCACGCGGGGCTACTATCTATGGAGAACTTATTGGATTTGGTGAGAGCGGTGATGCCAACCATATCACAACACCAACCATGGATGGTCCGCTTCGTGCTATGCAGGGTGCCTATAAAATGGCAGGAGAGCCTAAGGTGGATTATGTGAATGCACATGGTACCTCCACGCCTGTAAATGACAAAAATGAAACGGCAGCCCTTAAAGTGCTCTTTGGCGGTAAAGAGAACTGTCCTCCGGTCAGTTCCATCAAAGGACAGGTAGGTCACTGTCTTGGTGCAGCAGGTGCTATTGAAGCGGTCGTTTCACTTATGGCGATGAGAGACGGTGTACTGCCTCCAACGATCAACTATACAACACCGGATGAGAACTGTGATCTTGATTATGTCCCCAATAAGGCAAGAAAAGCAAATCTCAATGTGGTTATGAGCAATTCTTTCGGATTTGGCGGCACGAACGGTGTAGTTATCTTTAAAAAAATATAAGGAACATGCATGGCAACCTATCTGGATTTTGAGAGTAAAATAGAGAAGATACAACACGAGATCGTATCTGCTCATGCCATTGCCAACCTGGAAGCGGTAGAAAAATATCAGAAAGAGCTTGAAAAAGAGGTCGAGAAGACCTTTGGTTCTCTGAGTGATTATCAAAAACTTCAACTGGCGCGTCACCCGGACAGACCCTATTCACTTGATTATATCAAACTGCTGATGGACGATGCCTATGAGATACACGGTGACCGCGCTTTTCGTGACGACCCTGCCATTTTATGTTATATCGGATGGATCGGCGGACAGAAAACCATGCTGATCGGCGAACAAAAAGGGCGTGGTGTCAAGAACAAGATCAAACGCAACTTTGGGATGCCCAATCCCGAAGGATACAGAAAAGCGCTTCGTGCGGTGAGACTGGCTGAGAAGTTCGATATACCGGTATTAATGCTCATTGACACCCCGGGTGCCTACCCCGGTCTGGGTGCGGAAGAGAGAGGGCAGAGTGAAGCAATCGCAAGAAATCTTTTTGAATTTTCCGCAACCAAAGTGCCCATGGTCTCTATTGTCATAGGTGAGGGTGGTTCAGGCGGTGCACTTGCTATCGGTGTAGCTGACAAGCTTGCCATGTTGCGTTATTCGGTTTTTGCCGTTATCTCTCCCGAGGGCTGTTCTGCGATCCTATGGAATGATCCTTCCAAGGTAGAGACGGCAACCAAAGCATTGAAGATCACACCAAGTGATCTTCTGGAACATAAACTGGTCGATGATGTACTTGATGAACCGCTTATCGGTGCGCACCGTGACAAGGTCACCACAGCTGAAGCCATTAAAACATACTTCCTGGAAAGTGTCAAAGCACTCAGGGAACTCTCTCTTGACGAGATGCTGGATCAGCGATACAAGAGATTGACAGCTGTTGGCGCTTATTCTGAAAAATAAGACTGTATGATACACGAAATAGCCGCTACCCTTGTTGAAACAATAGGGGGTATGGGCTACTGGGGTATCTTCCTTCTGATGTTCCTTGAGAGCACTTTCTTCCCTTTCCCCAGTGAAATTATTATGATACCGGCAGGTTACCTTGCCTATAAAGGTGAGATGAATGTGTATCTTGTTGTACTTATCGGTATCTTAGGCTCTGTAGGTGGGGCACTTTTCAATTACTATCTCGCTATGCACTTCGGCAGACGATTCCTCTTGAAATACGGTAAATACTTTTTTATCAAAGCAGAGACACTGGATAGATTGGAAGCATTTTTTGCCAAACATGGAGAACTCTCCACCTTCAACGGAAGACTGATCCCCGGTATCAGGCAGCTGATCTCTCTTCCTGCCGGACTGGCACGTATGAATCTCATACGTTTTTCTCTCTATTCGGCACTGGGTGCTGGTATTTGGGTGGTCGTTCTTGTTGCTCTCGGATACCTTCTGGGTTCAAATGAGCAACTGATTTCCGAGTATCTCCACACGGCGACGTTAATCGCACTTATCAGTGTTGCATTTATCACACTTTTCTATATTGTACGGCACAAACGGAGAGAGGAGATACTCGATGGGGATTAATCTACTCTCCAGGCAATATACTTTTTCTTTTTGATCTTCACTCTCTTCAAGGCTTTCAGAACTTTGTCGACCACAGTATGATGTAAAGCGATATATGCTTTAGTATCAGTGATAGTGATTTTTCCTATCTCCGTATGATTGATGCCTATCTCTTTACAGAATGTTCCCAGTATATCCCCTGCGCGTAACTTGGTCTTCTTCCCTCCATTGAGGCAGAGGCTATCAAACTCGGAAAGCATTTTAAAGTTTGCATCGACACGAAGTTCACTGGGGTCTGCTTTTTTTGCCTGAGAAGTGATCCAGGAACACTTCTCGCTGTCATTGGGAGCGTAGAGAGATATTGCCATACCGGAGGCATCGGCACGTCCTGTTCGTCCGATACGGTGCGTATAGACCTCTTTGTCGAAAGGCAGGTCATAGTTGACCACCAGTGAGATATTTTTAATGTCAAGTCCTCGAGAAGCGACATCTGTAGCAACCATAATTCTTTTGGAATGGTTGGAGAAGAGAATGACCGCTTCATTACGTTCTCTCTGGTCAAGATCTCCGTGTATATCAATGACTGAGTGGCCACGCTGCTGCAGTCTGTCTGCCAGAGAAATGACTTCTGCCTTTGTGTTGCAGAAAATGAGAAGTGAGTCTGGTTTATAGGACCCTATGAGGGCATTGAGTGTTTTGAACTTGTCCGCTGTCTCATAGACAAGCTCATTGATCTTCATTGCTTCCTGCACGGTATCGACTTTAATGGTCAGTGGGTTTTTAAGAAGGGCTTTTGCCAGAGCTTCTATCTTGGGAGGAAAAGTTGCCGAGAAGAGCAGTGTCTGCCTGTTCTTTGGCATATTGGAGCCAATTTTTACAATTTCATCATAAAATCCCATATCGAGCATACGGTCCGCTTCATCGAGTACCAGGGTTTTGATGCTTTCCAGTGTCAATGTTCCTTTGGCAAGGTGGTCCTGTATACGTCCTGGTGTTCCTATGAGGATATGCGCTCCTTTTGCCAGAGAGCCCGCCTGTGCCCGCAGCGGTACTCCTCCGTAGAGTGTCAGTATCTTGAGATTGGCTTTGTAGGCAGCGATTTTTCTGAGTTCCATGGCAACCTGCTCTGCCAGTTCTCTGGTAGGGGTGATGACAATGGTCTGTGGTTTGTTTGTCTCTACATTGGTACGTATGGCGGCAGGAATACCGAACGCCAGTGTTTTCCCCGACCCGGTCTTGGACTGTGCGAGGATATCTTTGCCTTCGAGTATCGGGCCGATACTCTGTTGCTGTATCTCTGTCATTGTACTGAAACCGAGTGTTTCAAGAGTACCTAAAAGGGCTTTTGGTATGTTTAATATAGTGCTGAATGCTGTCATGGGATGGTTTCCTGGTAGTGCTTACGGGATATAAATGAAATAAAAAATAGGAGGTGAACAGTGCGGGCAAAGCGCCCGCTAAAAAGGAATTATGCTTTGGATTTTCTGTAATCCATGATCATTTTATAGGCTTCATCTTTAAGAAGAAGCTTCTCTTTTTTTAATGTTTCAAGTTCCATATCTGTCAATGGGATACGGCCTGCTTCGGCATCTTCTACTTTCTGGTCAAGCTCATTGTGCTTTTCAAAGATTTTCGCGAAGTGTGCATTTTGCTGTTTCAGTTCGTGTATGTCATCTCTGTATTCGTGTAACATGGTTACTCCTAAGGTATATTTTGGATGTATTTTATCTTCTTTGTGGTTAGAGTAATGTTAAAGTTTGCCTTCGTGGCTTCACTTCGCTACGACCGCTTTGGTTTCGAAGCTACTGACTTAAAGCAGTTCAAGTCAGCTTAACGCTTCTCAGGTTCTATACTCGGCATTGATCTTCACATACTCATAGCTCAGGTCACAGCCGTAGGAAGTGTAGGCTCCCTCTCCCATTCCAAGATCACAGGTAACGGTGAACTGCTCCTGTTTCATAATATGGTAGGCCTGCTCTTCACGTTCCTTGTCCAGCTCCCTGAAGGTATCGGAGTAGATAAGCAGATCATCGTAGTGTATGGTCAGCCTGGTATCGTCACAGGCAACGCCGCTTGCCCCTATGGTGGAAGCGATACGTCCCCAGTTTGGGTCTTCACCGAAAAGGGCTGTTTTGACAAGCAGAGAATTGCTTAACGCGCTGGAAGCTTTTCGTGCTTCTTCTTCATTTTTGGCACCTTTAACTTCAAAAGCAACCAGTTTGTTAGCGCCCTCTCCATCCTTGAGTATCATCATGGCAAGCTCGAACATAAGTTGGTTTAGGACGGCAGAAAAAGCTTCTTTATTGTAGGCGGTACTTTGTCCATTGGCAAGGAGCATGGCCGTATCGTTGGTGGAAGTATCGCCGTCGACAGAGATACGGTTGAACGACTGCTCTGTTCCAGCGTGCAGCAAGGTATCCATGTCGGATTTTGGAATATCCGCATCGGTAGCGATAAAACAGAGCATGGTCGCCATGGCCGGATTGATCATCCCTGCACCTTTACAGATGGCAGCAATATTGAAATGGCTTCCGTCCGAGAGTTCCACACAGTATGCCAGCTCTTTTTTGAAACTGTCGGTCGTCATAATGGCCCGTGCAGCTTTATGGGAATTCTTTGCACTGAAGTCCAGTATGTCAAAGGCGGAACAGATCTTGTCAATAGGCAGACGATAGCCTATGACGCCTGTAGAACTCATAACAGGGTTAGTGACAGAGAGCTTTTGATGCAGTGTTGATATGATGGTATCAATATCTTCTATTCCCTTTTCTCCTGTCATTGCATTGGCATTCTTGGCATTGATCAGTACAAAATCAGTTTGGAAATCTTTTCCATAACGCTGATAATGCCTGATAGGTGCAGCCTGGAATGTGTTGCTTGTGAATACCGCAGAGATATTACAGGGTACTTCGGAGCGTATGAATGCCACATCTCCCTGCTCTGTATCGGGACGCATCCCCACATTGACCGCATCGCAGTAAAAGCCTTGAACATTCTCAAGACCGTTCTCTAGTGGTGTAATTTTATAGTTGAACATAATGTTTTCCTTTTTTGACATGAACGTAGATTTATGTCAAAATTTTTAATTTCTAATGCTATACGTATTTCAGCTCTTCGGGTTTTTCTTTTTTACGGATGATCTTCTTGGCATGTCTGATCCCGTCTTCCGTACCGATCAGAAGCAGTTTGGATTCAGGCATGATGATCGTGTCGCCCTTTGGCATTGGAATGAATTTTCCGTCTTTTTGGCGAATACCGATGATGGTTACATTGGCAACATCCCTGAAGCGTGCGGCTTTAATCTTTTTAAGGATCAGCCATGAAGTCTTCGAAACCTTTGCCTCCTCCATGTCGAGAGGTGTGTCTTTCTTGTAGAGGAACTCTTGAAGCAGGTTCTCCATATCTGGACGTGCCGCCATGGCATTGATCCGTTGGGCCATTAGCTTGGTGGCGGTCACCACTTTGTCCGCACCGAGCTTCAGCAGTTTCTGGTCATCTTCATTGCTTTTGGCATTGGCGATGATGAGAAATTTCCTTTTACGTCCTATCTCACGTTCATAAAGACGGGCTGAAGCGATCGTTGCAATATTGTCTGCGACATTGTCGGCAAGGGTTATGACCCCTTTTGCTGAGGAGAGATGTGACTTGAGTATGCCCTCCTCCGTATGCGGTTCGGCGGTTACAAAGTAGGGGTAGTGGTATTTTTTCGCAATTTCCTCCATATCTTCCCTGGGGTCGACGACCACGAAAGGAATATGGTTGGCACGAAGCTGTTTGGTGACCTGGATGGTAAATTCGTTATGGTAACAGACGACAAAGTGCTGTTTCAGTCTGGCGATCTCGTAAAGCATTCTGCGCTCCTTGGCAATTTTTTGGAAGTCTCCCTTTTTCACCACTTCGGCAATGATACCCACAGCGATGGAGAAGACCACAAATCCGAATATGATGAGGGTAATGGTGAAAATACGACCGATATCCGAGATAGGCCGTATCTCGCCAAAACCAACGGTCGTAAATGTGATCCCCGTTTGATAAATGGCATCCATGAGTGGAAAATTATCGATGACCATATAGCCTATTGTGCCCAAAAGCATAATAAGAACAGTAAGTATGAGAGGAAATCTGAACGGGGCTAAATGAGAGTAAAATTCATCATTCAGTGTAATATGTGGTTTTTGCGCGCTTCTCCAGCCGAGAAACTTTTTAAGCTTTTCTATAGAAGTCATGATAGGAGAGTATACCCTCTCCTATCTGAAAGATTAATTTGCTGCTGCAGCTTGCGCAGCTTTTTTCTTCATGGTTCTAAGTGTAGAAGCTGCAACTTTAACTCTTTTGGTTGTTCCGTCTTCCATCGTGATCTTTACAGATCTCAGGTTTGGAAGCTGTCTTCTCTTTGTCTTGTTGTTTGCGTGAGAAACATTGTTTCCTACCAGTGGGCCTTTTCCAGATACTGAACATCTTCTTGACATATGTATTTCCTTGAGTGAATTACGTTCGCTTTGAACAAACGTGAAAAATTTGTGCGATTATAGACAAAATGAGCATAAATTTTGCTTAATGGGACCTGATAGTTGGGTAGATTTATTGACAAATCCCTCTTACCTACGCTGTGATATAATACGGCACTTTAATACATGAGGAATTCTATGTTAGTAGCACCCAGTATACTTTCTGCGGATTTTGGACACCTTGCGCGTGATGTGCAGGCTGTCTGTGACGGAGGATGTGACCTTGTACATGTGGATGTCATGGATGGCCATTTTGTCCCGAACCTTACCATTGGTCCGGTCGTTGTGGAGGCCGTATCCAAAGCAGCGACCAAGCCGCTGGACATCCACCTTATGGTGGAGAACAACAGTTTTTTTGTTGACCTCTTCGCCCCGCTGAAACCGGAATTTATCTCTTTTCATATCGAAGAGGAGAAACATCCGCACAGACTCATACAGAAGATTCGTTCACTGGGTATCAGACCGTCGATCGTACTGAACCCGCATACGCTGCCCGAAGCGGTAGAGTTCCTTCTGGAAGATCTCGATATGGTACTGCTGATGAGTGTCAACCCCGGGTTTGGAGGGCAGACGTTCATCCCATCCGTGATTGAAAAGGCACAACGTCTCAAAGCGTTGATCGAAAAACGCAATCCGGCGTGTCTGATCGAAGTGGATGGCGGGGTCAATGATGTGAATGTAAAAGCACTGGCAGCGGCAGGTGTTGATGTTGTGGTGGCAGGCTCTTTTGTCTACAAGCACCCGGAAGGGATTAACGAGGCGATCTCCTCTTTAAAATAAGGGAAGCTGCGTATCTACGTACTTTTCGTAGAGCCTTTGGGTGAGAAGCTTGATTGTATATTAATTTTATTATGCGGTGTGTGATTACACACCCTACGAAGGAAAACGATGCGAGTAAAAATATGCGGAATTACCAACCTGAGAGATGCCATGCATGCGGTAGAATGTGGAGCTGATGCTCTTGGATTTGTATTCTATAATGAATCGCCGCGCTATATTACACCCAAAGATGCCAAGCGGATCATCGACCAGCTGCCTCCTTTTGTGGAAAGAGTAGGACTTTTTGTCAATGAGGGGGTTGAGACCATAGAAACGGTCTGCAAATATTCGGAGATCTCGCTGGCACAGATACATTTTGATGTGGACGAAGAGTCACTTGATGCCATTGCACTCAAAACCCTACCTGTAGTACGTGTGCGCAGCGCCGAAGATATACACAGGTTCCCGGACCGGTATCGTCTCGTCGATGCCTATTGTGAAGCTTACGGGGGAAGTGGAAAACGTTTGAACCTTGAGTGGTTCGAAGGGGTGGACTGCTCCAAGATCATTCTTGCCGGAGGGTTGACCCCGGAGAATATTACCGAGGTAAAGAAGTACGGTTTTTACGGTGTCGATGTCAGCTCAGGTGTCGAATCGGTCAAGGGAAAGAAAGATCCTCAGAAAGTGGAGTGGTTCCTGCGCAATGCGAAAAGTCTTTGACGAACTCACTTCGGCATTCCGAAAACATAGCGGAGTGTTGCGTGAAGAGCAGTACAGGCATATTGCCGTAAAGTATACGACGCTTCTGGAAGACAGCGATACGATCTTCCTTCTGCTCCAGGCTTCAGGATATCCCATAGAGCAGGATGTGCAGGGGCGTTATCTGCTCAAAACCTTTTTCACCCCCTACCGGGAACAGCGTTACTGTGTCATAGACATAGAGACTAACGGTAGCAAACCGGGAACTTCCCAGGTCATAGAGATCGGTGCGGTCATGGTGGAAAAAGGAGAAGTCGTTGACAGGCTGGAAACGTTTGTCGAATGTGCCTTTCTGCCTGAGTACATTACGAAGATTACCGGTATCGAACCGACCGATCTGGCAGGTGCACCGACACGAAGAGCTGCATTGACGCAGTTGCGGCAGTTCATGGGTGACGCGGTCTTTGTTGCGCACAATGCGAATTTCGACTACTCTTTTCTGACCGCTTCATTTGAACGCTTTGGCCTGGGAGGCATCGGCAATCCGAAACTCTGTACCATAGACCTTGCCAGGCGGACCTTCGAGAGCGAACGCTACGGCTTGGCCTATCTCATCGACTTTCTAAAGATCGATACGGCAACACATCACCGTGCTTACAGCGATGCGGTCTGTGCGGCAAAAGTGATGGAAAAGAGTTTTAAGAATCTGCCGGAGTATGTCAGGACCACGGATGATCTTTTGCAATTTTCTGTTTCAAGCAGAAAAGAGCGTGGCCAAAAGAACAAAAATCTGTAGTACCCGGGTATATAAATGTTTTATGCTGCTATGTCAGACAGATAAAAACACTGTTTTTATCTGTCTTTCAAAATATAATGTAAAAATAGGATCTGGGCAAAGACCGGGGCGAAGATGTTCAGTACCGGTACATAGTTGAAGAGTGAGGCGATCATGGCGATGAGTGTTGACTTCTTTGTTTTCTCCTTGATGACCTTTTTGTCGCTGATAAAAAGAGAACTCACATCGTAGGCTGTCGGTGCTTTTAAAATGATGGACCAGAGCCAGAGCATCCATACCTGCCCCAATATCGGGATGAAAAGCAAAGGAAAGGTAAAAAGGAAAAGCAGCAGAAAGAGAAGGGCCGCTTTGATACTCAGGAAGACGGAAGTCGTGATATTGGGCGAACCGGCCACCGGTACATTTGGGTAATGTTTTTTGGCAAGTTTGATCAGCAGCGGTTCGACCATCAGGGAAGTGAGTACGGAAATGATTACGATGAAAAGCATGTAGGCCACTGCCATCGTGGCAACAGAGGCACCGGTTGTCTGAAGCCATTCCCAGGGGATCCATGAGAGATAGCTCGTGATAAAACCGCTGAGAAAACCTCCAAATATCCAGACAAAAAGTGCCGTGACGATCAGAGAGGCAAAAGTGACCTTCAAAACGAAGAGGAGGACCTCACCCGAGAGTATATCCTGCAGGCTTTTGGTGATGACCTTATTCATATTTATTGGTACTCATTCTTGAATTTTACATACCGCTCCGCCGAAGCATACAGTTCGGCCACTTCTTCGTCGGTCAATTCTCTAACAACTTTGGCAGGGCTTCCCATTATGAGCGATCGGGGCGGGAATTTCTTGTTCTTGGTCACGAGACTGCCTGCACCCACGATCGACTCTTTGCCGATGACTGCACCATCGAGTATGGTGGCGCTCATGCCTATGAGGCAGGCATCTTCGATGGTGCATCCATGCAGCATCACACGGTGGCCCACTGTGACATCGTTTCCGATGTGTGTCGGGTTCCCGTCGGACATATCGGCTTTTTTATGGTGTGTCACATGGATCATGCTTAGATCCTGTATATTGCTTCTGTCACCTATGGTAATGAAATGCACATCGCCGCGTACCACACAGCCGAACCAGACTGCCGAGTCCTCACCCATTGTGACACGCCCTATAACAGAAGCCCCTTCGGCTACCCAGGCATTCTTTTTGAGTTGGGGTGTCCATTCTTTGAATTTTAAAATCATTTTTTCTCCTACGATTCTTTGAGAATGCGGCTTGCCAGTCGGCTGACATAGTCCGGTGTCTCTTTTTTGGTCTTGTCGTAAATTTTGTTGACATACTGTTCAAGTACCTCATGGTTGTTGATCGGCTTGCCAAGCAGCGGTACCTTTACATAGTTCCCGTCTTCCTGAAGTTCCCATCTCAACTGATTGTCCGCCAACTGGAGCATGAGTATCTGCACGATCTTCTGTGTCAGTTTTTCTTCGAGAATAGGCGTCATCAATTCGATACGGCGGATCAGATTTCGGGGCATCAGGTCCGCAGAGGAGATGAAGCAGTTAACCTTGTTGTTCTTAAAGTAGTAGATCCTTGGATGTTCAAGATACTTCCCGATGATAGAAGAGACGGTGATGTTCTCACTCACCCCTTTGATCCCCGGCTTGAGACAGCAGATACCGCGTATGATCAGGTCGATCTTGCAGCCTGCCTGGGAAGCGACGTACAGGGCCTTGATGATATCTTTGTCCACCAGGGAATTGGCTTTAAGGATAATGTGTCCGTTCTTCCCCTGTTTGCCCTCTTTGTCAATGAGTTTGATCAGCTTGGGCTTGATCTGCACCGGTGCCATAAAGAGGGTATCGAGCTTGGTATAGGTGGAGAATCCTGTCAAAAAATGGAAAAAGTGCGTCGCATCGGTACCGAAAGCCTCTTTGGAGGTAAAGTAGGAGATATCTGTATAGATCTTCGCCGTGCTTGGGTTGTAGTTCCCGGTTGCCAGATGTACATAACTCTGCAGTTTTTTCCCTTTTCGTTTGATGACCTGTGCGATCTTCGCATGGACCTTGAGACCGGGGATGCCGTACACGACATGGGCCCCGGCATCTTCAAGGGCTCTGGCCCAGCGCAGGTTGTTCTCTTCGTCAAAGCGGGCCTTGAGCTCAACGAGTACCATTACCTGTTTTCCGTCCCTGACCGCATCGATCAGCGCTTTGATGATGGGTGACTTCTGTCCCGCTCGGTAAAGGGTCATGCGGATGGCAAGCGTATCGGGATCGTCAGCGGCTTCTTTGATGAACTGTATCACCGGCTCGAAACTGTCAAAAGGATGGTAGAGCAGGATATCCTGTTTCTCAATGGCATTGAAAATATTCTCGCTGTCCAGAGGCGGCAGAACCTTGGGTGTAAAGGTCGGCAGTACAAGGTGAGAAAGTGATTTGTCGCCCACGATCTGCCACAGTGTGCCGAGGTTCAGCGGTACGCCTTTGTAGGAGTAGATGTCATCCTCGTCGAGATCAAGATGGGAAAGCAGGAAATGTAACAGTCCCTCATCTGCCCCATCCATCAGTTCCAGACGGATTAACGATCCCTTGTTCCTTGAGCGCAGCCCCTCCTGAAGAATTTCAAGAAAATCATCCGCTTCCTCCTCTTCTATCTCAATATCGGCATTTCTCGTGACCCTGAATGGTGTAGAGGCAAGATGCTTGAACCCGGGGAAGAGTTCGGAAGCAAAATATTCTACGACACTTTCAATGGGCACATAGGTGTGGTCAATATGAATGAAACGCGGAAGGACCCTCGGAATACGGATCAGGCCGTGTTTGATATTTTTTGAATCATCCTGAAGCGTCATTGCCAGTCCGAAACTGAGATTGTTCAGGTGCGGAAAGGGATGTGTAGCATCTACGGCAATGGGGATGATGACCGGAAAGATTTCATTGAAGAAGATCTCTTCGATCTGCGACTGCTCGGTCGCATTGAGTGCATCGAAATTCTTGACATGTACACCATGGATATGCAGTTCGGAGATGATGGAAGCATAGCATTTCTCCAGTATCTCCTGCTCTTTGTGGAGGTACTCGCGTATGGCTTCAAGCTGTTCGGTAGGGGTGAGCTTATCTGCCCCGCTCTCCTGTATGCGTGCTTTGAACAGTGCTTTCAGACCGGCAACACGTATCATATAGAACTCATCAAGGTTTGTTCCGTAGATCGCAAGGAACTTCAATCTCTCCAGTGGAGGAAGCTTTTCATCGAGTGCCTGTGCAAGCACACGTGAATTGAACTGAAGCCATGAGAGTTCACGGTTGAAATAGAGTTGTGGAGAGTTAAGGTCCGGAGTCATTTTACCTGCCTGTATTACATATTAAAATATATTTTTGTATATTATAGCAAAAATGTAAAAACATTTTGTAAATCTACAGTTTTTTGATTTTTGCTATCTCATCCCGCAGCCGTGCTGCCTCTTCAAACTCCAGATTCTTAGCGGCAGCAAGCATTTTAGCCTTGAGTTCCTTGACAAGCTGCTGCCGTTCGGCTTTGGGCATCTTGTCAAGTTTGCTGCGTTTATTGTAAAGTTCGCCGGCGTCTTCCACCTTCAGATTGGTATCGAGCTCCCGTATGGTCGTCGTAGGCGTGATGCCGTGCGCTTTGTTGTAAGCAATCTGTTTCTGGCGTCTCTGCTGGGTGGTCTCGATCGTTTCCTTCATCGAGTCTGTCATCTTCTTGGCATACATAAGCACTTGGCCGTTGGCATTTCTTGCCGCCCTTCCGGCTGTCTGTATCAGCGAGGTCCGGGAGCGAAGGAAGCCCTCTTTATCCGCATCAAGTATAGCGACCAGGCTCACTTCGGGAAGGTCAAGCCCCTCCCTGAGAAGGTTGATACCCACGAGAATATCGAACTCTCCCAGACGCAGGGAACGGATCACCTGGTTCCGTTCGATAGCATCAAGGTCTGAATGCATATAGCGTGCCTTGAGACCAAGGTCATTGTAGTAACTTGTCAACTCCTCTGCCATCTTTTTTGTCAATACGGTGACAAGCACGCGTTCTCCCCTCTCTATCACCGGCTTCATCCTGTCATGCAGGTCCTCCACCTGGTAGGTGCTGTCGATGACCTCTATCTCCGGATCAAGCAGCCCTGTGGGGCGTACCACCTGTTCAGCCACCACAGGGGAGAGTTTTATCTCCAAAGGTGCAGGTGTTGCGGAGACGAAGAGATAATGTGGTGCCTTGTTGATGTATTCGTCAAACATCAGAGGCCGGTTGTCAAGTGCCGAGGGGAGCCTGAAACCATGGTCAACCAGTACCTCTTTTCTGCTTCTGTCCCCGGCATACATTCCTCTGAACTGAGGAAGAGAGACATGCGATTCGTCAACGATCACAAGGTAGTCGTCATGCATCGCTTCAAAATAGTCCATCATTGAGTAGGGAGTCTCTCCGGGCTTTTTCCCGGTTAGATGACGTGAGTAATTTTCGATCCCTTTGCACATCCCCGTTGCCTCTATCATCTCCAGATCGAACTCCGTTCTCTGTTTTAAGCGGTTGTATTCGATCATCCTGTCCTCTTTCTGAAAATAGGCCAGCCGCTCATCCAGTTCCTCTTCGATGGTCTTGACCGCCCGTGCCAGTTTCTCTTTGCTGACGATGAACTGGTTGGCAGAGTAGACAGTGACCTCTTTGAGATCTCTGTTCTTTTCTCCGGTCAGTGAGTTGAATTCGTAGATCGCTTCCACTTCATCCCCAAAGAACTCTATACGTATAGCAAATTCATCCGAATAGGCCGGATAGATATCCACCACTTCGCCGCTGACACGGAAATTCCCGATATCGAAGAATTCATCGTTGCGTTTGTATCCCATATCGACGAACTTGAGCAGCAGATCTTTCTGATTGTATTCTTCTCCCACGACCAGTTTCTGTACAATGGTCTTGTAGTCTTCCGGGGAACCCAAACCGTAGTTGGCCGAGACCGATGCGATGACAATGACATCATCGTGACTGAGCAGAGAGGCGGTCGTACTCAGACGCAGTCGTTCCAGCTCTTCATTGACAGAAGAGTCCTTCTCTATGAAAAGGTCCTGACGCGGTAGGTAGGCTTCCGGCTGATAATAGTCGTAATAGGAGATAAAGTACTCCACATGGTTGTTCGGGAAAAAACTTTTGAACTCAGAATAAAGCTGTGCCGCCAGTGTTTTGTTATGTGTCATGATGAGTGTAGGTTTTTTGGTCTTCTCGATCACCTTTGCCATTGTATAGGTCTTCCCCGATCCCGTGACACCCAGCAGAGTCTGGTAGCGGTTGCCTGACTCGATGGATTTGACAAGAGAATCGATGGCTGTGGGCTGGTCTCCGGCAGGCTTATAGGGGCTGCTTACGGTAAAGTCTGGCATACTTCCTCTTCGTGGACTTAAAATAATCATTATAGTACATATAAATGATATGATGTGATTTTAGCATAATATTAAAAAGATGTAATACCAACGCGGTAAATCATTCAATTTTAGTTCTTAGACTTTACGTCCATTTATCGCCACTCTTTTGACAGGAGAGGATAAAGTGAAGTTAGAGTATAATATCACTATTATTTCAGGAAAGAAAAGGGGAAGGGGAAGTGTCTTATAGTGTGAAATTAATTATTCTGTTTGCCGTTGCCATGCTGTTGAATGGATGTGCCGGAAAATCAGATTACGAGCTTTTGCAGTCAAATAAGACTATTGAGGAAAAGAATGTAAGCAGCAGAAGTATCGAATACCGTATCCTGCCACAAGACAGGCTTGATGTGACTCTCTTTAAAGATCCTCAGCAGAATATAGGAACAGGGGCCAGATTAGGAGAATCGATAAAACAGGAAGGAATATTGGTCAATGCATCAGGCTATATAACGCTTCCTCTGATAGAAAAGATCAAAGTTGCCGGCTTGACCCAGTCCGAGGCAGCAGAACATATTATGAAAGAGTATAAAAAGCATCTGAATTCTCCTACCGTATATGTTGAGGTCATGAATAAGCGGCTTTATGTCCTGGGAGAAGTTAAAACCCCGGGAGTCCTTAAACTGGATAAGGAGAAAATGACTTTATTTGAAGCATTAGCCTTTGCAGGAGGGTTGACTGACTCTGCTGTAAGGAGTGAAATATTGATCATCTCAAATGATACCCGGAAAGGTATGAAGATACGTAAAGTTGATCTTACCAATTTTGATACAATGCGTTATGCGGGTTTGATGCTCAGACCAAATGACATCGTATATGTCAAACCGAATAAGTGGAAAAAATTCAAAGTTGCCTCTGATGACATGACTTCACCATTTGAAACGATATCAAAAGTTGCAGCTCCATTCGTGACACTTAAATATTTAAGTAAATAAAGAGTAAATAAAACTCAAAGGGTGATATTGAATAATTATAAATGGGCAGGAATATAATTTGAAATCACGAAAACCATTACATATTTTCCTGGCTGTAGAGAAAGCACTTTTTCTTAGAGAATTAAATAGAAAAATCAGTGTCGGAAAAGCAGGGCTGTTCTGGACATTCTTTGAACCGTTTATGCAAGTGACTATGTTTATCCTTATCAGGGTGCAGATTATGGGAAGAGCAAGTGCAAATTACGATATCTATGTGTTTATGGCTTCAGGATTTATAGCATTCAATATGTTCAGAAAAATATTTGGGGGATCTTCGAATATATTTATCTCCAATAAAGGACTTTATACCTATAAACAGGTGAAACCTATAGATACCATGATCGCGAAGTCACTTGAATCAATGTTCATAACAAGTATCATTATATTTTTGTTCGTATGTATCGGTTTTTTCTGGCAGTATGACAATATGAAACCCGAGAACTTGTTAATGGTGGTTGCCGGTTATCTATGGCTGGCACTGTTTGCTTTTGGTCTTGGACTTATCGTGGCTGTCGGGAACACTTTCTTTGTCAGTATAGGCAAAATAGTTGCCGTTACTTCTTTTGGTCTAATGATCGTCTCGGCAGTTTTTTTCCCTTTAATCAGTGTAACACCTGAGTATCAGAAATATTTTCTTTACAATCCTTTGGTGCATTTCATGGAAATGATACATGGAGCATATCTTTATGACCTGGATGACCGGTTCGTTGATTATAGATATATGGCACTTTGGACCGTTGTTTCTCTATTTATAGGCATATGGTTGTATACACGACAGGAAAAGAAGATTATATCGATATGATTGAGCTACGCAATGTTACCAAGTATTTTTTGACGAATGAAGATCAAAAATATATTCTTGATGATGTCACCATGACACTACCGGAAATAAATATCGGTATTCTGGGACGCAATGGTTCAGGAAAGTCTACACTTATGAGAATGCTTGGAAAGATCGAATTCCCGAACAGGGGCAGTATTTATTCTAAAAAAAGTTTCTCCTGGCCATTAGGATTGAGCGGAGGATCCGTACCGAATATGACGGGAAAAGCAAATATTAAATTTGTCTGTACCCTTTATAATAAAACACATGAAGAGACAAGAAAGATCATTGAGTATGTCAAGGACTTTGCCGAACTTGGGGATTATTTCGATATGCCTATAAAAACGTATTCGTCAGGTATGAAAGGAAGGTTGGGATTTGGATTAAGCTTGGCCTTTGATTTTGATTATATGCTTATAGATGAAACATTGTCAACAGGGGATGCCAGTTTTAAAGAGAAGGCTCAAAAAGCACTTCGGGAAAAGATCGCACATTGTCATATTCTATTGGTCAGTCACAATATGAAAACATTAAGTGAGCTTTGTCAGGCAGGTCTCTTGCTTCATGAGGGAAAATTATATTATTATGAAGATATAGATGATGCAATTAACCGTTATAAAGAAATCAACAGAAGCAAAGGCAGCACATGAAAGCATTTATAAAACTTTTTTTCTTGGTTCTATTTATTATGATCTCAATATATATTGTCTATATTGAGACAGAAAGATACGAGTCAACGAGTATTGTCAGGTTATATGACCTTTCCCAAAAACAGCAACTTGACCTTAGTTCTGCTATGCTTGGTGAACCTTCTGACGATACGCAGGATTCAGCTATCATTGAACTTTATATACGTTCCAATGAAATGTATGAGTATCTTGATAAGAAATATCATCTTTCACAATATTATACCAGTGAAACAGTAGATTTCATTCACAGGCTTTATAAAGATACACCCATACCGTATTATTATGCAGGTAAAAAAAATCTTCTGGAACGATACAATAGTGACCTGGAAGTGATATATGATGAAACATCTGGTACGATCTCTCTTGCTTTTGCCCATGCGGATCCTGTCAAATCCAAACAGATATTGGACAGTATCATAACGCATTCGGATGAGGTCATCAATAAATTTTTTCAGGAAAATGCCATATTGGGATTGAGGTTTATCATTCAGCAAAGCAAACAGAATAAAGCTTCGTTTGTGAAAGCCATCAAAGCATTGATCAAATTTCAAAATGAACATGGGACCATCGATCCGAATATTGATGTGGAGCGAAAAACAACAATCCTCGCGACCCTGGAAACAGATCTTGTAAAAAGTGAAGTAGATTATAGCAGTAAACTAAGGACTTGGAACCCCAACGGTACTGAGATGAAAATGCTTAAAGAAACTATCGATAATCTTAAAAAATCAATAAGGAAGATCAAAAAAGAATTGGCAGGTGCCACGAAGCTGAATGAACTGAACACAAATGTTTTTGAATATGAACTTTTAAAAAGTGAGATGGATTTCAGTAAACAAGTTTATCAACAGTCATTAATGACTCTTGAAGAACTTAAAACAGAAGTAAGCCAAACGGCCAAACATCTTGTAGTTATTAGTTCACCAAGAGTAGCCGATACATATACCTATCCGGATGTGATATGGGATCTCTTTACCACTTTGGTTATTCTTTTATTGTTATATTTTATTTTAATGGCAATCCTTATGATCATAAACGATCATAAAGATTAAGCCCGAATAGTATTGTAAATCGATGAATATAAATGTAAGTATGGGCCCGGTACTGTCCAAATGTTGAAAAAAATTCTTTATATCATGTGGTATGAGCGCAAGAGCAACCCTTTTAGAGTGATAAGAAAGTCGTATGCCCGGTTTAAAAAAAATGGGATGAAAGAAGTGCGTTCCCATTTGAACAGAGAATATTATTCTTTGGTCCCCAGTGCAAGCAGCAACAAAGAGAAAGCATCCACATACAGCCAGTGGATACGAAAGAATGAAAAAGCCGTTAAGAAAATCAGCGAGTTGTCGTACAACCCGTTGATCTCCATCATCACACCGACCTATAATACTGAAAAAAAATATTTGATTGCCATGATAGAGTCTGTCCGGAAACAGGTTTACGGGAATTGGGAATTGTGTATTGCGGATGATGCGTCAAGCTCCAAAGAGACACTGGAGACACTTAAATACTATGAGGGGCTTGACGAGCGTATCAAAGTACTTTATAGAGAGAGAAACGGTCACATATGCGAAGCATCGAACTCTGCACTTTCTGTGGCGACCGGTCAATATGTTTTGTTCCTGGATCATGATGATATGCTTTCTTCCGATGCATTGTACCGGATGGCAAGAAGACTTAACAATAAGCCGGGACTGAAACTCATTTATGCAGATGAGGATAAAATAGATAAGCAGAACAGACGTTTTGAACCCCATTTCAAATCAGACTGGAACCCTGACATGTTCTTTTCCCAGAACTATATTTCCCATCCTGCACTGATATCCAAAAAGATCGTGGATATTGTAGGAGGTTTTAGAAAAGGATACGAAGGCAGTCAGGATTATGACCTGATCCTGAGGTCTCTGCTGCATATAGAAGATGAGGAGATCGCACATATACCCAAAATTCTTTATCATTGGCGTGCGATCAAAGGTTCGACAGCTTTAGACCCTGCCGAAAAGCATTATACGACCGATGCAGGTATCAAGGCACTGCAGAGTTATTTTAGAGAAACAGGCGGGGATGTCACTGTAGAGAAAGGAATGTTGGAAAATACGTACAAAGTAACGTATCATATAAGGAGAGAGTATCCGCTTGTCTCACTATTGATTCCAACGCGTGACGGGTATGAGGTTCTTTCCAAGTGTATTGAAAGTATTTTGAAGTATACGGACTATCCGAACTATGAGATTATTATTTTGGATAATGAAACGACCGATGTCCGTACGCTGGAATATTTTGAAAAAATTAAAACATATGAACATATCAGGATCGTGGAATATCACTATCCTTTCAATTACTCTGCGATCAATAACTTCGGTGCTACTCTGGCGAAAGGTGAAATATTAGGGCTACTGAACAATGACGTTGAGATTATCAGCTCGCACTGGCTTACCGAAATGGTACAGCATGCCATACGTCCGGAAATCGGTGCGGTAGGTGCAATGCTTTACTATGATAACGATACCATACAGCATGCCGGTGTCGTGCTTGGTATCGGAGGTGTTGCAGGACATTCGCATAAATACTTCCCCAGGGGTTCGTTCGGCTATTTTTCCCGTCTGCAGATCATTCAGAACTATGCTGCGGTCACGGGTGCCTGTCTACTGGTAAGAAAGACATTATATGAAGAAGTGAACGGTTTGGATGAAAAGCACCTGAAAGTGGCTTTCAATGATGTAGATTTTTGTCTCAAACTGCAAGCCAAGGGCTATAGGAACCTATGGACCCCTTATGTGGAACTCTATCATCACGAATCAGTAAGCAGAGGCTCGGAAGATACAAAGGAGAAGCAGGAACGGTTCAGGCAGGAGATCAGGTATATGAAGAAAAAGTGGAAAAAGAATCTAGAGAATGACCGTTGCTACAATAGACATTTGACCAAAATGTTTGAAGACTTCAGAATTTCGCTCAGTTAAATATTGAGAAGAGAGGGTATATAAGGATCATTATGAAGTATATAAAAAGTTTTTTAAAGAACAAGTTGATACCAGGGAAAGGAATAGATGAACCCCTTTCTCTAAAAGAGAAATATGATCTCGTCCTGCATATAGGAGCACCAAAGTCGGGTACTTCAGCATTACAGAATTTTTTTCTTAAAAACCGTTATGTGTTGCAAAACAAAGAGATGGCCTACCCCAAACACGGTATGGATCCAAACGGTATTTCAGGGGGGCATTCAAAATTGGCGATCGCTTTGATAGAAAATCGTACTGATGATGCAAAGGTCTTGTTCTCTAGCTGGTATAATAATGCAAAAAGCAAAAACAGGCTGTTATTGCTCTCATCCGAATCATTTTTTAATCTTGCACAAAAAATGGCACCTCTTTTATCAGGTAAGAGGGTATTGGTCATTGCCTATCACAGAGATATCGTTGAGTACTGTATCTCCGTACATAACCAAGTGATAAAAAGACATTTTGGTACCCTGAATTTTACCCAGTATGCACAGTCTATATTACGTAAGCAGAATAGTGCAGGCAATCTGATCAATAAGTCTTTTCTAAAGATCTATCAGGAGTGGGAAAACTTGGTTGGTAGAGAAAATCTGATCGTAAGGCCCTACGGGAAGGATCATTTTACAGAAGGACGTATCGAAAAAGATTTTATAGATCAGCTGGGAATGAAATTCGATGGTTTTGTGCTCAAAGACAAAAAGATCAACCCCAGCTATACGGAAGATGCCCTGGAATTAAAAAGAATGATCAATTATGTGCTGGATCGAGAATCGCCGCACAATCATACGATCGATGTCTGTTTACAGGAGTATTCAGAAATGAACTCTGGAGTATCGTCGGGAAAGTATAAAAATGGTCTGGATGATGAATTGTATATGCAGTTAAAATCTTTTTTTGCGGAAGAAGAAAAAAAGATCAGTGATACTTTCCTGAATGGTATCGATATCACAGACAAGAAGAAAATACTGGTTTTTGACAAGAACAATGTTGCCGATAGGGAGCACATATCTCTTCAGAAGGCCTTTGACTATCTGCAGAAAAATGAAAAGATCAGAGAATATTTATATCACTGTACAGTTAAAAAACTTGAGCATGGATATAGTAATTATGCACTGTATAAACTGGCAGAACTTTTAAAGATCCCACATATTGAAAATTACGAAACAATTGACCACTGGTTTAAGCAGCCACAGCTGAATAGAATGAGTTCCGGTAAATACAAAGAGGCAGATATATTAAGAGATATCGCTATCCTGCTTGAACGAAGAGGGGATGTGGAGAATGCCTACCGGATTATTAAAAGGGTATCCAGGTTGAGGCCGAAGGGAAAGAACATTGCTGATTTAAAAGCATCCCTGAAAACACAGCTGAAATCCCAATAACGGTTTAATCCATTCCAAGAAATTCTTTGGCCTGTTTTCCCAAGGGGATAATGACACCGTCAGGAAGCGTTTTGATTTCAATCTTGTCACCCTTTTTAAATACAGCAGTCTCAAAAGTAATATGGATGCCGCATTTACTGGTAGAATGACCGGTAATCTCTTGTATATCAGGACGCATTTTATCCGCTTTTATTTCTTTCAGTAATGTACCATTTTTGTAAATGCCGACTATAACACTTTCAGAGCGTTTCATATGGATTACCCAGCCTCGTATTGTATTTTCGCTTATTTTACCCACGAGTCCATGGTAAAGTTTTTGTTTTTGTTTTTGTTTTTGTTTTTTTTGAGGTTCTTTTTTCTCTATCAGTGACTTTAATGATTTATATTGCTTGGATTCTGATAATTTCCACAGTGACTGGGTATGTTCGTAGAGCTGCAGATCTTTCCTTACGAATATTTGTGTAAGCTCACTTTTCTTTACTGCACCGAGGGAAAAAGATGGCCTTTGTATTTCTGCTGTATGAATGGTGATATCAGGAGCAATATGTGTTAAAAAAAGATCTATCTTGTCATAAGGTACGACGTAGTCAAAAAGTTCAAGACGTTTCAATGCATTTTTGATCCGTTTGCGCATATCCAGTTGAAATGTCTGTGGATTGATGAGGGGAAGATAGTTCAGTGTGGAAAACCATGTTAAAAATGCCTCACTGTCTAATGTAGCCATGGCTTGACGGACCTCTTTGGAAAGATTTGGACTCATCTCATTTTCAATATGTTGTTCAAGGACAGTATCGAAATATTCATAGGGATCCCGTATGATCACTACCGTAATGCACTCCTTGTTTGTGAACTTTATCTCTTCAAGAGGCTTGCGAAATACAGTAGCATTTACTATGTTCAGGTCCTGAAAATTCAGAATTTGGAAATCTCTCATACAGAATACCCTCTTTTCCTTTTTTGTATTATATCAAAGAAGAGGTGATATTGTATTGTGCCTTTTCCTGTTACAGTAATGTTTACAATCGATTAGGATATAATCCTCTAATAAATAGTGCAGAAGAGTAAAGGAATTTATCTGTTAATGAAAAAATATCAAAAATGGTTGAAATTTTTTAAATCTCAAACAATTCCCGGGGTTCTGAGAAAAAAAGTATATAGTAAATTTCTTTTAAAGCTGGATCAAGCAGCATATTTGAAAAAAAACACTGATCTTTTTCTCGCGCTTGAAAAGGGACAAATAGCAAGCATCGATAAACATTTCCGTGATATGGGGATGAAAGAGCTGTATTCCGGTAATCGTATTTTACTGGAAGGGCTGGACCCTTATGATGAAACAATGTATCTTATGTTGAACAGCGATGTGGATGAGAAGGTCAAACAAAAAAAATATCTCTCCGGTTTTGAACACTTTCTTCTGGTTGGCTACCAGGAAGTTCTCAAAGGGGAACGTCTTATGAAACCTGAAGAAGAGATGCAGGACTTCGACCCCTTAGCCATGAACAGAATGCTTATTGAGAAAAGCGGTCTTTTTGATACATCGTTCTATCTTTCCCGTTATGAGGATATCAAGAACGGTAGTATGGAACCGCTGGAGCATTACCTTATGTTCGGAGCAAAAGAGTTGAGGGACCCCAGCGAAACTTTCAGCACCGGGTATTATCTGAGCCAATACCCTGAAGTGCTTCACTCCGGCATCAATCCGCTGGTACATTATATACTTGCAGGCAAACAGCAAAACAGAAAAACCATGGGGTATAACGTCAACAATGTATCTATTGAGCCTTTGCCTTTACCTCTTGTATCCCAGCCTCTTGAAAAGATCGATCTCAAGATCGCTGTCGTGATCCATGCTTTCTATATTGATGTACTGGAAGATATCATCGGCTCTATCGATAATATCTTCCCCCGGCCGGACCTTTTTATTTCCGTTTCCGAAGATACGAACGTGGAAGAGATTGAAACCTTTTTAGAAGAAAAAGGGTATAAAAATTTCATGATAAAACCGGTACAGAACAGAGGCCGTGACGTTGCCCCTTTCCTGGTAGAGTTCTCCGAAGCTTTGCAATCGTATGATGTCTGCTGCAAGATACACGGTAAAAAATCACTCTATGGCGGAAGTGAACAGACAAACTGGAGAAACCACCTTTACCACAATCTGCTCGGAAGCAAAGAGATCGTAGACGATATTCTTTCAGCTTTTGTAGAGAACGAGAAACTCGGACTGCTTTTCTCTGACAATTACGGAATGATACCCTACTGGGGGTATACCTGGCTTACCAACAAAGAAGTAGCTAGAGGACTGCTGCAAAGGCTGCATCTGACGCAGCTGAACCCCATATTGGACCAGACTTACATCGACTATCCTGCGGGTACGATGTTCTGGTTCAGGCCTTCTGCAATCTCTCAGATACTGGATTCGGATATCGGATATGAGGACTTCCCGGAAGAGCCCATAGGGAACGACGGGACTATCGCCCACGGGCTTGAAAGGCTTTTCGCTTATGTAACTCGCTTGAACGGCTATGACTATATAGAACAGAACCGTAAACGGATGCAGTATACGAAGAATGTGACACACAAGAATTTCAACCAGCACAAGGCCAAGACACTGGAAACGGCCAAGAATATCGTGAAAGAGAAAGAATGTGTTATTTTTGACATATTTGATACGCTGGTTACACGTACCATCTTCTATCCCGATAACCTCTTCAGGATCATGGAAGAAAAGTTTGACACAAAGTTCTCTACCCGTTCAGACTTTATGAAAGTGCGTAAAGAGACGGAGTATAAGCTGAGGATCTCGGAGACATATACGGGAGATGTCAGTTATGAAGATATCTACGACCATATCCACCTTCACAGCGACTATACGCCTGAAATGGTCGATTATCTCAGGAGTATGGATTTCGATTATGAAATGAAGACACTCATTCCCAAGCCGGATACCATAGCCTTGCTGCAATATGCTTACGATAACGATATCGATATACTTTTCGTCAGCGATATGTACCTGACGACGGAACAGGTGATGGCGATCCTGAAAAAGCACAATATACCATTCAAAAAAGAGAATCTCTTTGTCTCTTCCGACACCGGGTACAGAAAGGACAATACAACGGTCTGGAAGTACCTGGTTGACTCAAAGCGTATCGATCCCTCCCGAACATTGATGATCGGTGACAGTGAGGTTTCGGATGCTAAACTGCCGGGTGACTTCGGGATAGGTACTTTTCACGTGCTTTCCGAAAGAAACGCATTCTTTGAATCACCTTTCGGAAAAGCATTCAGGCAGCAGTTCGGAGAAGTGTCCGAAACAGAAATGCTTCTAATGGGGCCGGTGGTCAATCAACTCTTTTCATCCGCTTTTGAACTCTCCGAAACAGTATTGAAGTTTTCGAAGAAATGTTCGCCGTACACCTTCGGCTATACGGCATTGGCACCTTTCTTTTACCTCTTCGTCAACAATGTATACCGTAAGTTCAGTGACAAAAGGATCTTTTTCCTGGCGAGGGACGGTTATTTCCTGCAAAAGACTTATGAACAGTTCCTTCAGACAAAACAGCTTGAACCCGAAGGAAGGGAGTATTACCTCCAGATATCGAGACGGGCTATGCTGGGTGCGATTATAAAGAATGAAGACAATCTTAAAAACATGATAATGGATCTCGGAAATTATGAAGGCATGTTCAGCAGTATGCTCTACAGCAGGGTAGGGCTGAGTGAAAGTTTCCTTGCTGAAAGCGGTATTGAGGATTTTGAGATTGTGGACAATAACGGACTGGACAAAGCCTACATATTGCTTGTCGAGCATATCGACCTCATAAACAAACATGCCGAAGGTGAACACCGTGCATACCTGGCGTATCTTGATTCCATAGGCTTTTTTGAAGAGAATGAGGATGTACTGATCGACCTGGGATACTCCGGTACGATCCAGAACTATCTGCATCAACTGACAGAGAAAAAGTTGACTGGAGAATACTTTGTCACTACGGAGAAAGTGAAACGCATAGAAAATGAAAATATCAGGCTGCATGGTTATTTTGCCGATGGGATTGACCTTGCCGATAACTGTAACACCGTTTACAAATATGCACTGGTACTGGAAGCTTTCCTGACATCAGACAAGGGACAGCTGATCAATTTTAAAGATGAGAAAGGCAAGCCTGTCCCCCACTATAAAGAGAAGCATGCATCTATCGAAGTACAAAACAAGATCATGGAGGGTATAAAAGATTACATAGCGGCACTCTCCATCGTTCCGCCTGATTTTATTGATATAGAGAGTGAAAGAATGAAAGACATCTCTCTTTTTACCTTTGAATACATGATCCGGAACCGTCTTCTCGATGATGAGGTATTGGGTATATTGCAACTTGAAGATGACTTTACGGGAAATAAGGAATTGGATATTATGACGGTCTTTGCGCAGCGTGGAATATGATTTTAGAAAGGTTTAGTGCATGAATAATAATGTATATATCCATATAGGATTACCGAAAACAGCGACTTCAAGCATACAGGGTTTTCTGTATCACAATAAATCTTTTCTTGAGGAGCATGGCTATCACTATATTCAGACAGGCTTGAATCATGATCTGAAATGCCATCACGATCTGGTCTGGAAACTGGATCTTCACAAAGGGCCATCCTATGTGGAACAGGATATAGCAAAATACAGGAATGAGATTCTGCGGGACCTTGCTGCTGAAGTGGAAGCACATAAAGGAAAGAACCTGGTAGTGAGCAGTGAATTGTTGACCTTTATTGGTGATTTTAGAAAACTAAAGCCATTACTCGATGTATTCAAAGATAAAAAAGTCAAATTCATTCTTAATCTGCGCCGACAGGACAGATTCCTGGAATCCCTCTATCAACAGGTCGTAAAAGATGGTGTCAGCCTCACTTTTGATGAATGGTTGCACCGTTCCAGAGGCATTGCGAACTACAATATGCTTGTCAGCAGACTCTTGATGGTAACAACAAAGAAAAATGTGATCATAGATGTTTTTGATTCGCGTATACCTCACCTGCATCCAACAGAAAATTTCCTGGTTTCTTTGGGATTTGACAGGGCGTATCTCAAAAGTTTCAATATTGAAAATAAAAAAGAGAACGAGAGCCTTTCTTTGGAGCAGGTACACAAACTGCGAGTATCCAATAGCTTAAATCCAAACTTGAGATATGAATTGATGAATCAGTTCATGGAAGACAATAACAGTATGGAGACTGAGAAAGCACAATACCTGGATAGTGAAAAACGGCAAAAGATTATCGCAAGCTTTCATGATTCCAATACAAAGATGATCGATATGCTTCAAATCCCTTTGCTTAAATCAAGATATCTACTTTTTTGAAAAGGGTTAAGACGACTTAAAAGGCTCTTTTCTGATACTTTATACCGATTAAGTTTTCTTTACTGTAGCCTACCTACCAATTATCAGAATTTTTTAGGTAAAATATATCCAATTACAGTATTCAAAGGATATATATGGTTTTTATAGATGATATCGTGGCAACAGAGGTGATGGACAGTCGGGGAAATCCAACCGTAAAAGCGACTGTAAGTCTGAGTGACGGTACTGTAGAGAGCGCAATCGTACCCAGCGGTGCGAGTACCGGAAAGCGGGAAGCACTTGAACTGCGTGACGGAGGAGACCGTTATATGGGTAAGGGCGTTCTGCAGGCCTGTGATAATGTCAACGGAGCGATCAATGACACCCTTGTGGGGCTCAGTCCTTTCAATCAGGCAGAGATCGATCTGATCATGAAAGAGTTGGATGGTACGAATAATTATGCCAACCTTGGTGCCAATGCGGTGCTGGGTGTCTCCATGGCAGTGGCGCGCGCGGCGGCCAGTTCTCTGAAAATGCCGCTTTACCGTTATCTTGGCGGAGCCAATGCCGTCACGATGCCCGTTCCGATGCTGAACATCATCAACGGAGGAGAGCATGCGAACAACTCTGTAGATTTTCAGGAGTATATGGTCATGCCGATCGGCTTTGACAGATTCAGTGAGGGGTTAAGAGCCGTTTCTGAGGTGTATCATCATCTGAAAAAGATCATCGATGAGATGGGAGAGAGTACGGCAGTCGGCGACGAAGGAGGTTTTGCGCCAAACCTCAAAAGCAATGAAGAGCCTATCCAGGTAATCATGAAGGCGATCGAAAAAGCGGGATATGTGCCGGGTGAACAGATCGCAATAGCATTGGATGTAGCGGCAAGTGAAATCATGAATGATACCGGAAAATATGTATTGAGTTCAGAAAACAGAGAGCTTACAAGTTCTGAGCTTATTGCCTATTATGCAGATATGTGTGAAAAATACCCTATTGTTTCTCTCGAAGATGGGCTTGGTGAAGATGACTGGGAAGGTTGGAAAGAACTGACGGAAGTGCTTGGAAATAAAGTCCAGCTTGTGGGTGATGACCTCTTTGTGACCAATGTTGCGATTCTTGCTGAAGGTATCGAGAGAGATATCGCCAATTCTATTTTGATCAAACCCAACCAGATCGGTACGGTCTCTGAGACGATGCAGACGGTCAGACTGGCACAGCGTTCAGGCTATACCTGTGTGATGAGTCACCGTTCGGGTGAAAGTGAAGATACGTTCATTGCGGATTTTGCAGTAGCCCTGAACACCGGAGAGATCAAAACGGGTTCTACGGCAAGATCTGACAGAATAGCCAAATACAACAGGCTGCTGGCGATTGAGGCGGAACTGGGACAGTTTGAATACCTTGGCAGTTCGCTTTTTTCAAAGTAGGATAGCTTTTGCCTAAAATCAATAGAGTAGAAGCCATAGCAGGTCTGTCGCTCAAAGCGATCCTGATCACGCTGATAGGCCTGCTGCTCTTTGGTATCTATGTGGGTATTTTAATCTACGGGGAGAATTCACTGACCGTACTGAACCATCTCAACGAGAAAAAAGAGATGTTGAGGCAGGAAGAGAAAAGTCTGAAAGCAGAGAACCAAAAGCTGCAGAAAGCGCTTTTTGAACTAAAACAATTAGAACCAAAGGAGTAGGACATGAAACAGTATATATGGGTAGCGGCAATCGTAGCCATGGTGGGAGCAAATGCTTCGGAGAATCCTTTTGATCCGAAGACTAATATCAAAAAGATTGATCAGGCTGAGCAACAGCTCCTGGCTGATCTTGAAAAGATCGCCAAAGAAAAAGAGGCAAAAGAGGATCTGGACCTTGAAGGAGATGATGAGGAAGAAACTCCTGAAGCTGCAACAACCGAAGAGACTGCCACGCCTGCAAAAGCTGCTCCCGAAAAAACGGTTGAAGTGGTTGAAGAGACAAGTGAAGTGGTCGAAAGCCCTTCCACTTCGGTGGTAGCCATAGAAAGCCCTGAAGAGAAAGCAGCGCGACTCAAAAAGGTCAAAGAGGAACAGGAGCGTATTGAAGCTGAGAGGGTTGCAGCCCAAAAAGCCGAACAGGAACGTATAGCGGCGGAAAAAGCAGCGAAAGAAGCAGCAGAACTTGAGCGTATCAAACAGGCACAGGCAGAGAAAAAAGCTGCTGAAGAGAAAAAAGCTGCCGAAAAACTTGCAAAGCTTGAAGCAGAGAAAGCTGCATTAGAGAAAAAACAGGCTGAGGAAGCGGCGAAAAAAGATGTAGATGAAAAAAAGAGTGAAGCTTCTGCAGAGAAAACGATTGACGAGATCAATGTTGCTAAAGAAAATGAAGCAGCGTCAGAGAATGCAAAGAAGCTGTTGGAAGAGGCAATAAAAGAGGTTGACCGGGATTAACCGGCCGCCCTTTTTCCGCTGATCCATTTGATCAGCAGCATGGAAAGGATCACTTCAAAGATACTGGCCAGTATCAATTGATAGTAGCTCAGTATATGCAGGAGTTTTGTCTCATAGCCTATAGTCGCAACTGCAACGAGCAGGGTCAGAGGCATAGAGAGGGAGAATGCGACCAGGAGTGCATCTCTTGATCCGCTGATCTGCCTTAGGACCACGGCTGCAAGTACACGTGAAAGGATCATCAGTACGGTGATCAGCAGTGCACCGGTGATTACCCCTTCTTCTGCTAATGATTTCAGATCGAATGAAGCCCCCACATGAATGAAAAAGAGCGGAACCAGAAAGCCGAATCCCAGGCTTGAGATCTTAGCTTCGAGCTGTTTTTCATGATGAAAAAATGCCGAGATAGCCACCCCCGCAATAAAAGCCCCCAAAGCCAATTCCAGTTTCAAATAGAGCATAATAGCGATAAGAATGAAGAAGAGTGCCATGGCAAGCCGGATATCCTGATCGGAAGTATCGAGCTTTGGCATGAGTGTATTCTTGAGTTCCGGCATCCACCAGAAGAGAAGGCGAAGCAACTTATAGAGCAGGTATACCACGGTAATGAAAGCAGCCAGATAGCTTACTTTCGTGACCAGTGTCATGTTCACGCCTGTTGTGCTGGCGGCATCAAAGACAGTCAATATGGCGATACTGATGATCTCTCCCAGGATCCCTGCAATGAAAGCCAGTCTGATCCATGGCTGCTCCTTTCCGTAAGTTTTTGCCAAAGAGGCGAGGATCCCTATGGAGATGAGAGGCATGGAGATGATAGTGATCGTGTTGAGGTGAAAGAGAATACCTGCAGCTACGGAGAAGAAGGCCATGATCCCCAAAAATAGCATCGACCGCCTGATGAGTGCTTTGGGACTGCGGGTGATCTGTTTGAGGTCTACTTCCATCCCTGCCAGGAACATCAGATAGAGAAATCCGACTTCAGCAATGATGTCAAAATACTGATTATGACCGACCAGGCCTGCAAAAGCAACGACAGAACCGAGAATGATTTCCACAGGAGGGGTGGGTATACGCAGAAGTTTTGAGACAAAAGGACTGCCCCATATCAGCAGTGAAAGGGTGAGTATCAGTGAAATATCAGTGTGAATCACAGCTTGTCGCTACCTCGTAGCCCAGTTTTTCCAGCATGAGTTGGTCTTTTTTCGGGGCAAGTCCCGAAGTGGTCAGGTAGTCACCAATGACGATGGAGTTTGCCCCTGCGTTGAACATTTCCCCCTCTTTTCCGTTAAAAAGAAGTTCTCTACCCCCTGCGACCATGAGAAGACGATCTTCTCCCAGCAGGGCATGGGCTTTTCGGATGATTTCCAGTGCTTCTTCAAAACCGATATTACGTGTCTTGATGGGCAGGGCCGGATTGGGGTGGTAGAAATTCAAAGGTATCGATTCCGGCTGGAGTGAAGCGATGGCCATTAGAAGCTCATTTCTGTCCTCTTCCGTCTCTCCCATGCCGAAGATCCCTCCGCTGCAGAGTGCCAGACCGACCGATTTGACGTTCTCGCAGGTCTCATAGCGCTCCCGCCAGCCATGAGTGAGGCAGATCTCGGGGTAGTAGCGTTCGGAAGTTTCAAGATTGTGATTATAGCTGTCAATGCCGTGTTCTTTTAGATAGATCAGTTGTTCCAGACTAGCAGTGCCGTTACAGGCAATGAGGTTAAGCCCCTCTACCTCTGCTTTGACCGCCTGTGCCGCACGTGCTACGAAGTCTACCTTTTTGTCATCAAGACCTTTACCGGCTGTTACAAGACAGTATCCCAAAGCTCCGTTGGCTTTTGCCTGCCTGGCCTCTTCTACGATCTGCCCGATCTTCTTGTAACTGTAGCGTTCGATATCGGCATGATACCTGACACTTTGCGTGCAGAACTTACAGTCTTCCTTGCAGGTACCGCTGAGGATATTATTGATGGCACATAAAAAGATCAGCTTTTTGGTCGGCATTGGGCTATTGTACCTCTTCTTTGTGTTTACACTTGAAGCACTCATATACCTCTTTGCCTCTCAGTGTCTTTTTCCCCATTGTGTAACCGCATTCGGGGCATTTTTTGTCGACAGGTTCGAAATTGGCGATGAACTTGCATTTGGGATAGTTCTCACAGCCAAAGAATTTGCCGCGTCTTCCCTCTCTCTCCTGAAGTTTCCCTCCACATTCCGGGCAGGGAACACTCAATGTTTTGGGTGGGGTGAGTGATTTGGCATTTTTACACTTTGGGTAGGCAGAACAGGCAAGAAACTTCCCTCTTTTGGAATTTTTTATCACCATGGGTGAGCCGCACTTCTCACATTTTTCATCGGTCTCTTCGGGCTGTTCGACTTCAGTACCATCTGTATTTTTGGTGTATTTGCACTTGGGAAAATTACTGCAGGCAATGAACTCCCCGTAGCGACCTTTTCTGAGTAACAATTCGGAGCCGCACTTGGGACAGTTTTCGCCAGTCGGTGTTGCCACTTTGAGGCTTTTGATACTCTTTTTCCCTTCTTCGATCTTCTGAAGGAACGGGGTGTAGAACTCTTTGAGGATGGTTTGCCAGTCGGTCTTGCCTTCGGCTACCTTGTCCAGTGTCTCTTCCATATTTGCAGTAAAGTTACTGTCTACGATCTCCGGAAAGTGTTTTTCAAGCATCTCTATAACGGTAAATGCGATCTCTGTAGGGTGGATACGCTTCTTTTCTATCTCGATATACTTCCGTGTCTGAAGAATAGTGATGGTAGGGGCATAGGTACTTGGACGGCCAATGCCTAGAGATTCGAGTTTTTTGATCAGGCTGGCTTCGTTATAACGCGGGGGCGGTTCGGTAAAGTGCTGCTCCGCTTTGATATCATCGAGAGAGACGGGCTGTCCTTTTTTCAGTTCGGGAAGCAGTTTGTCTTTCTCACCGTATCCCGTCACTTTGTAGAAACCGTCAAAAAGCAGTTTTCTTCCGCTGGCTTTGAAGGTACACTTCTCTCCTTTGAAAAGGATGGTCTGTGATTCAAGTTCCGCTTCGGTCATCTGGCAGGCAAGAAAACGGTTGTAGATGAGACGGTAGAGCTTGAGTTCGTCGGCACCCAGGAAATTGGCTGCCTGGGTACTGTCAAAATCGACACGGGTAGGGCGGATCGCTTCGTGTGCCTCCTGTGCTCCTTTGGATTTGCTTGCATAATGCTTTGCTTTGGCGGGAAGGTATTTGTTGCCGTAGGTCTCTTTGATATGTGTACGTGCCGCGTCAACCGCTTCTTTGGCAAGATTGAGTGAGTCAGTCCTCATATAAGTGATAATACCCATAGTCCCTTTGTCCGTCTTCACTCCTTCATAGAGCTTCTGGGCGACCATCATCGTCTTTTTTGGTGAGAAGCCCAGTTGTGTAGAGGCTGCCTGCTGAAGGGTAGAGGTCATGAATGGAGGGGGTGTCTTGGTCTTTCTTTTGGTCTTTTCAATGGAGGAGACCACAAAAGATTCACCTTTGGCAGAGGCCACGATCTCGTTTGCATCCGCATCTGTTTTGATGGTCAGTTTGTCGATCTTGAGGCCGTTGTAGTCATAGATGGAGGCATCGATCTTCTTTTCGAACAGGGCATCAATGGTCCAGTACTCTTCGGGCTTAAAGGCTTTGATCTCACGTTCTCTGTCGACTACGATCTTCAGTGTAGAACTCTGTACCCTCCCGGCACTCAACCCTTTTTGTATCTTGCTGGCAAGCAGTGGTGAGAGCTTGTAGCCCACAATACGGTCAAGCAGCCGGCGTGTCTGTTGTGCATCTACCGAGTCCATATCTACTTTTCTGGGATGCTCGAGTGCATGCTGGATGGCCGATTTGGTGATCTCGTGAAAGACGATACGCGGCAGCTCGGTAGGTTCTTTGCCGATCGCTTTGGCAATGTGGTAGCCGATGGCTTCTCCCTCACGGTCCTCATCGGTCGCGATATAGATGGTCTCGGCCTCTTTGGCAAGTTTTTTCAGCTCTTTGACCGTAGGGTTGGCATCTCTGGGGATGGAGTATTTGGGGATAAGGTTGCCTGTTTCATCATCGATAGTGATACCGAAGGTGCTTTTAGGAAGGTCTCTGATGTGTCCTTTGGAGGCGATGACCTTGTAGTCCTTGCCCAAAAAACTGCTGATGGTGCGTGCTTTTGCTGGTGATTCGACGATAATTAGATTTTTCATTCAATACTTACTTTATATAAGAAATTTTTGGCATTGTAGCACAAAAGAGAATAAAAGGCTACTTAATAGAGATAGAAAGCATTAGCCTATGGGCATCCAAAAAGAATCACTGTTCTTTCAGGATTCTTGGCAGAGTGATCCCTGTCTGGCTCTGATATTTCCCTTTACGGTCTGAGTAAGTCGTCTCACACTGCTCATCGCCTTCAAGGAAAAGGACCTGGGCGATCCCTTCATTGGCGTAGATCTTTGCAGGAAGTGGGGTCGTGTTGGATATTTCGATCGTAATGTGTCCTTCGAAACCAGGTTCGAAAGGTGTGACATTTACGATGATCCCGCAGCGGGCATAGGTGCTTTTCCCCAAACAGATCGCCAGTGTGTCTTTAGGCATCTTGAAATATTCGACCGTACGTGCCAACGCAAAAGAGTTCGGAGGCACGATGCAGATATCGCCTTTGAAATCGACCACATTGTTCTCGTTGAAATCTTTGGGGTCAACGACCTCGGCATTGATATTGGTAAAAATCTTGAACTCATTCGAGACACGGATGTCGTAGCCGTAGGAACTCAGTCCGTAACTGACGACTCCCTCGCCTACCAGTCCTTCACAAAAAGGTATGATCATCTCTTCTTTGAGTGATTTTTCCCGTATCCATTTATCCGGTTTCAGTCCCATCTCTTCTTCCTTTTGGCGATTATTTTCTAATAACGTGTATTTTTGCTTCAGTCTTCATTTTGGAGAAGTAATCCTTCAACGCCTGATTCTGCTGCTCCTGTCTCCATCTAGCTGCCACGGCATTGCGTGCTTCTTCAAAAGGAAGGAGTTTTTTCCCCTGTTTGCCGTTGACTTTGAAAACAACCCATTTGTCGCCGGCATTGATCGGTTTGGTAAATCTTCCGTCTGGTGTGGAGAGCAGCATGGAGAGCATGGCAGGGTTCATTCCTTTTGTCTTTTTGGATGCAGAAATGCTTTTGATACCTTTGGCACTTCCTGTACGTAAAAAATTCTGGAGTGTTTTCTCCGACTTGGCTGAATATTCTGTCATCTGGATCGAAGTCGGCATAACGAATGCCTCTTTGTGGGTTTCATAATAAAGCTTGAGCTGCTCTTCACTTGGAGAGTGAATGGTCCTTGCAACCTTCTCTTTGAAGAAGCGCTCTTTTTTCAATGCCTGCCGTATGGACTCACGGTATTTGCTCCAGCTGGTTCCCTGCTTTTTGAGCATTTTCTGCATCTGGGGGATACTGATATTGTTGAGGTTCGCGATCTGTGCGATCTTGGCATCGATGGTCTCTTCAGAGATCTTAATGTTTTTCATCGCTTCCTTCTGCAGTCTGTCCTGTATCAGCAGGTCGATCGCCTGCTGACGGGATACACCGGCCTTTTTCTGTACTTTCCGTATCTCATTGGTAGTGATTGCTTCTCCGTCCACTGTAAGTGCGACCGCATTGACCATGCGGGCATGCGAAAAGGTCAGAAATGTAAGTAATCCAAGGAATATCAGTTTGTTCATGTAGTCTCTTTCATTAAGGGGTATTGGAGGTGCCCTATTTTAGCTTTTTAAAATCATAAATTATAGCATAAACCGGTAAGAATCCTCTGAAGCTAAAAACTTTTTGCTATAATCGTCTTCTATAGCAGGAGATTAAAAAAATGAAAAAAATACTCTATTTTTTAAGTGTACTGACCATTGTGGTGGCAGCAGGAGAGACGAATAGCTGTCTCAAATGCCACCAGGGGATTGAGCATATAAGGGACCACAAATCCAAAATGATGGATAAGATTTTTGCCAAGGCGGATGAAGCCGATATAAGAGGCAATGACTGTGTGGTCTGTCACGGTGGAAATCCTGAGGCATCGACCAAGGAAAAGGCGCATAAAGGAACACCGGAGTACTTTAAAGACAATGAAGGCCCCAAAGCTTTCTACCCGGATCCGGGAAGCCCGTGGATCAACGAAAATACCTGCGGGATGTGCCACAAGAAGCAGATAGCGGCACAGTGGAACAATCTTATGGCAACTGAAGCCGGAAAGATCCACGGCGCCCTGTGGGGATTTGGTGCCAAGGACGGGTATGACCACAACCACAGCAACTTCGGTAATGAAAACATACACAAACGCATCGGTACGGATGTTTACAGCAAGTATATGAAAGAACTGAGTGTCAAAGAACCGCAGGGCTTTCCGAAAAAGATGAAAGCACTGCCCCCTGCACCTACAGCGGAGGAGATAGAGAAAGATCCTACACTTTCTGTCTATACCTATCTCAGGCAGGAATGTCTCAGGTGCCATACGGGCGGCAAAGGACGTAAAAGAAGGGGAGACTTCCGGGGGATCGGATGCTCCTCCTGCCATATTCCCTACTCCAACGAAGGGTATTATGAGGGGAATGACCCGACCATTGACAAGAATGCTTCCGGCCACCTGCTGGTACACGCTATCCAGTCTTCACGAAAGGTAAAAGTGAAAGTCCATGACAAGACCTACTCCGGGATCCCGGTGGAGACCTGTACGACCTGTCACAACCGAGGAAAGCGTATCGGTGTGAGCTATCAGGGATTGATGGAAACGGAGTATCAGGCCAACTTCGATGCCCAGGGGAACGGGCAGCCCAAGCTGCATACCAAGCGTTACCTGCATTTGCAAGAGGACATACACTATTCCAAGGGGATGCTCTGTCAGGACTGCCACACGTCCATTGATCATCACGGGGACGGTTTTAATGTGGGAGCAAACCTGGGTGCCGTGGAGATCGAGTGCCAGGACTGCCACGGAACGACGGACAAATACCCGTGGGAACTGCCGCTTGGCTACAGTGACGAGTTCAAGACCACACCGAAGACCGGTAAGTCCAGAGGGGTGGGGCATACCCTGGCCAAATACCTGGAGCAGGGGTATGTTCCCGAAGACAAGGGTGATGGTTTCCTGCTCTCTGCACGCGGAAACCCGCTTCCCAAAGCCATTAGAAAAGGCAATGAAGTGGTCATGCATCTGGCTTCAGGGAAAGATTTGACGCTCAAACCGCTCAAACTGCTCAAAAAAGAGGGCAAGATCTCCAAAGAAGGGCTGGTGGCGATGGACCAGATCAAGGCACATACGGACAGGCTGGAGTGCTATACCTGCCACGCGACCTGGGCACCGCAGTGTTACGGCTGTCATGTCAAGATAGACTACAGCGGCGGTAAGCAGAACCCAGACTATCTGGCCGCTTCTGCAAGCCATCACAACGGTGTGACGGCTGAAGTGCACAACCTTAAGGACTTTCTGGTTGACGGAAAAGTGACCGAGACGCGATCCTACCTGCGCTGGGAAAATCCTGCCCTGGCACAGAACGGAGAGGGAAGGATTTCTCCTGTCATCCCGGGTTGTCAGGTCATCCTGACGGTCATCGGCAAGGACGGCAAAGCAAAACTACACAATCACATCTTCAATATCCCCAACAAAGAGGGAAGAGGCAAAGAGGGTGTCAACTCCATTGTCATGTCGCCTGTCAACCCGCATACCATTACCAAAAAGGCAAGAACCTGTACCTCCTGCCATGATTCCGCCAAAGCACTGGGTTACGGCATAGAGGGCGGAAAATACTTTGCCGACCAGAGCAAAACGACCATCGTAGACCTGATGAGTGCGGACAAAACGGTTCTGCCGAACAGAACGGATGAGCAGATGCCGGGCATTCCCAACCTCAAAGACGATCTCTCCCGTTTTGTTGATGAGAACGGTACCCAGGTACAGACCGTAGGAGACCACTGGAAACTCTCTCAGGCACTTGACAACGAAACGCGAAGCAAACTTGACAGAAGAGGCGTCTGCCTCAGCTGTCACCAGGAGATGCCAAGCGAAGACCTCGCCGTCTCTCTCATGGTACATACTGCCAAATTCGCAGGAGTCAGGATTGACAACAAGGTTCACCATGCGATTATTCACAAAACCATTCTTCTGAGTGCCTGGGTGCAGGTCTTGGCCGGGTTGGTGCTTGGTGGCAGTTTGGTGTATTGGTTAATGAGGCGTAGGAAGAAGAGAAAATAATTAGGTTTTGGATATAATATTTAAACAAAATATAGAATATAAAGAGATTAATGAAAAACAATAGTAGGGATTTTGAGTTTACTATAGAAGCAGGCAGGGCTGAACGCCACTACTGGATGGATCTGTGGCGCTACCGTGAACTATTCTATATTCTGGCATGGCGTGATATCGCGGTAAGATATAAGCAGACCATTATTGGTGTGGCATGGGCTGTACTCCGTCCGCTTTTAACGATGATGATCTTTGTTGTGGTTTTCGGAAAGATTGCAAAATTGCCAAGCGAGGGGGTGCCTTATTCCATTTTCGTATTTGCAGCTATGCTTCCCTGGACTTTTTTTGCCACGGCATTTTCTGATGCCAGTAACAGTCTCATCGGTAACAGTAACCTTATTTCGAAAGTCTATTTCCCCAGATTGATCATCCCTGCTGCGTCGGTTATAGTTGCAGGGGTGGATTTTTTGATCTCTTTTGTGATACTGATCGCTTTGATGCTGTGGTATCAGTATCTCCCAGGTTGGCAAATAGTGACCTTGCCATTGTTTTTACTATTGGCTTTTTTTGCAGCGTTGGGTGCAGGGTTATATGTGGCAGCACTGAATGTAAAGTACAGGGATTTCCGTTTTGTCATACCTTTTATCGTGCAGCTCGGGCTTTATATCTCTCCGGTGGGTTTCAGTACCACGATCGTACCCGAAAAGTTTCAGTTGCTCTATTACCTGAATCCGATGGTAGGTGTCATAGATGGTTTCAGGTGGGCGATCAGTGGAGGAAGAACGGCTTTTAATATGACAGAGTTGATGATGTCGATTGTTATGATAACTTTTCTTTGTATTTTAGGTATTTACCATTTTAGAAAAACAGAAAAAACTTTTGCGGATGTGATCTAGATGCAAGAGATACTGAAACAAATTAAAGCAGGAGAAGGACAAAAAACAGAATTCAAACGTTCTTTTCAAAAAGAAGTCATAGAGTCTATCGTCGCTTTTGCCAATGCCAAGGGCGGTAAAGTCTTTATTGGGGTTAGTGACAAGGGTGAGATTATGGGTGTTGAGCTCAAGCAAGAGAGTCTGCAAAGCTGGATCAATCAGGTAAAGCAAAACACTTCTCCGTCAGTTATCCCGGACATGGATGTTGTAGAGATTGACGGCAAGCAAATCGTTGTTGTTGATGTTAAAGAGTACCCCATCAAGCCGGTAAGCTATAAAAACAGATATCTGCTAAGAAGACAGAACTCCAACCATGTGATGAACATGGAAGAGATTGCCAATGAATACCTGAAGACCAAAAACAGTTCCTGGGACTACTATGTCGATGAGCGACAAAGTCTGAATGATATAAGTCTAGAAAAAGTAGAACAGTTCATCGAGAAAATAGAAAGACATTTTGGTAAAATCTTTCATGACACGCCTATGCAGATACTGCAAAAATACGGCCTGATCGTAGATGACAAGATCACTTTTGGCGCATACCTGCTTTTTTCTAAAGATTTTAATGCTATCTCGGGTGTTCAGGCGGGTCGATTTAAAACCCCCACAGACATTATAGACAGTATCTCTCTCAACACGGATCTCTTTACAGAGATCGATGAACTCATTGTCTTTCTTAGAAAACATTTTATGGTGGAGTATATCATTACGGGAAATCCACAAAGGGAAGAGCGTTATGACTACCCTTTGGAAGCGGTTAGGGAGATCGTGCTCAATATGATCGTACACAGGGACTATCGTGACAGTAGTGACAGTATTATTAAGATATTTGATGATCGTATAGAGTTTTTCAACCCGGGTGGTCTGTATGATGATCTGACGATAGAAGAGTTGAAAAGCAATAATTATATTTCAAAAACAAGAAACAAGCTGATCGCGCTCATGTTTAAAGAATGTGGCCTCATAGAAAAATATGGTTCAGGCATAGACAGAATAAAAAGGCTGTGCAAAGAACATCGTCTTCCTAAGCCAAAGTTTGAGGAGATTCAAAAAGGTTTTAGGGTTACTGTCTATAAAGAAAAGAAAGACTATGTCGGAGTAAATGAGGGAGTAAGTGAGGGAGTAAATGAGGGAGTAAATGAGGGAGTAAAATTACTGTATACTCTCATACAAAAAACACCCAATAAAAAGACTCCTTTCTTTGCTAAGGAATTAAATACTTCTGTAAAAAATATAGAACGGTGGATAAAGCAACTTAAAGATGAAGATAAAATAGAGTTTCGCGGTGCACCGAAAACGGGAGGATATTATGCCAAGTAGCCATTCTGACATCGCCATTAAAGTCGAAAATCTCGGCAAAAAGTACCTCATTAAGCATGAGAAACAGGAGCCGTATAAAACTTTTCAGGATGTGCTCCTGAACAGCGGGAAAAAGATCATCACATCACTCAACCCCTTTGCAGAAAAAAAAGCTGATGATGAAAGCACTGAAGAGTTCTGGGCATTAAAAGATGTGAACTTTGAGATCAACAAGGGTGACAAAGTCGGTATCATCGGTCGTAACGGTGCAGGTAAATCGACGCTGCTTAAAGTTCTTTCACGCATTACTGAACCGACCACAGGGAAGATCCACATCAACGGACGCATCGCCAGTCTTCTGGAAGTAGGTACAGGTTTTCACCCAGAACTGACAGGACGGGAAAATATCTTTCTAAACGGTGCTATTTTGGGTATGAGCCGTGCAGAAATAAAAGCGAAGTTCGATGAGATCGTTGCTTTTGCAGAGGTGGAAAAGTTTTTAGATACGCCTGTCAAGCGTTATTCCAGTGGGATGTACGTTCGTCTGGCTTTTTCGGTTGCGGCGCATTTGGAACCAGAAATATTGGTGGTGGATGAAGTTTTGGCGGTTGGAGATGCAGCTTTTCAAAAAAAGAGTCTTGGCCAAATGCAAAAAGTTAGCCAGGACGGTAGAACTATTTTATTTGTGAGTCACAACTTGTCTCAAATTCAAAAGCTTTGTAATAAAGTTATTTATATGGATGCAGGTAAAATTATTTCTGTAGGAGATACAGAAAAAGTCATAGGAAGGTATAATCAAACTTACACACTAGAATCTGCATCGTATTGGCAAAATAAGGAAAAAAAGTATAAAAAAAGTATTATACCATTAGAGTTAAAAATAGTAAATAAGGATAAGTCACTATTATCAATTATTAATCGAAAACATATAAATGAAGCCCTGGCAATGATCAAAATACAGGTGACAGAAGATATTAAGGACTTAACACTTGGTTATAGTCTATTTGATTCTTCAAATCATTACCTATATAGATCTTTATTTACTGATGACTCATCATACAAAAGTTCTTCAATTAGAAAAGGAGTATATATATTTACAAGTAAAATACCTCTGGAATATTTAAATGAAGGTAATTATACTTTAGTATTAGATGCGTCAATATATAAAAAAGAATGGTTATTTAACCCTCTAAACGACCAAAGCATTTCCATAGGGTTTGAAATTCAAAATCGTTTTACTATATCAGAATATTGGCAAGACAAAAGAGTAGGAATTATCGCACCATCTATAAAGTGGAGCATAAATAAATTATTATGAAGAGAATAGATTATATTTTAATTTGGGGACATGGAATAAAATATTTTGAAGAGATACGTTTATTAATAAGGGAATCTCCTGATTTTAATATAAAAAAAATTATTTTTCATAAACCAAAATCTATTAATAAGCTTGTAAAAGTAATCTACTCATATGATTATGCACCTTTTGAGCATTTAAAAGCAAAAACGAAATATTTAAAAAAAACACCGGAAGAAGTTATATTTTTATTTATTGAAAATAAAAATCCTGACGTTGATTATCTTGGGGAAGGTTCGTTTAGACATGAAGAATCTCTAAGCTTAAAACAATTAAAAGAAAAAATAAGAGATAAGTATAATCCTAGAAAAGATGGAAAACGTACTGAAAACCATATAATTCATGCATCAGACAATGAATTACAGACAGACTACATTCTCAAATATCTTTCTTTTAAAGAAGGGGTTAAAATATTTCAAAGTAGAAATAAGTATTTATCCCTACCTTATTATATTGATAAAATAAATAAGCTGAAGATAAAAAAAATTCCTATTAATGCGCTTATTTGTAATATTGCAGTAGGTAAGAATAGATATGATTGCTCTACAACAAGTACTAATATAATGAACTCTCCTCACTTTCAAGGCTTAACTAAAGATATATCAATTTACAAAGAGTATATTGATAAATATATTGGTGGAGTATTGACAGAAGATTATTATCCAGAGCGATTGATTGCTTTGTCAGATAAACTGGAATATTTACAGAATGATTATTGTAATGCATATATAGTCGTTAAAAAAGTCAATAATGATTATCTGATTTTAGATGGTCTTCATCGTGCTTCTGTTCTGTTATCGCGAGATATGAAAAAAATAATTGTAGGTGAGGTAATAGAATGATTTTAGATTTAGATAAGTTCTTTCAGGAATTTAATCATCAAATATATTGTATTATCAAGCCAAACAAGGATTTGCCTAGTTATAAAAAAGGCTCTGATATCGATATATTTTGTTATGACATTGATAAAATGACTACAGTTATTTTAAATGTAGGAAATCAGTATATTGAAAAAGGGCTTGAAATTGTTATGTCAAACATGAATGGACAAAGATATGTTGATTTTATCCATACGGATACAGGTGAAATTGAGTTTAGATTTGATTTATATGAGGTTTTACCTACATACCAAAAACTTTTAATCAAACCTGCTTTTTTTGAGAATGTAATAGAAAACAGAAAATTAGTTGATCTTAGTGTTGATTGTAGTATTTTTATACCAAGTCCAATTGATGACAATATACTTAGATATATTGAGTATCAAGAGTGGTATGGACAAAGACCGGATAAAATTAAACACATCAACTATATTGTAGAATCGTGTACATCAAATGAAAAAAATAAATTTTTAGAAAAGTTGCATCATTATACAGAGTTGCCTCCTGTAGAATCAATATATCCTATTAAACAGAATAGAAATTATTTTATAAAATCAATCGCTCGAAAAGTATGGTCAAAATTGCCTGCTAAAGTTAAATCATTTATCAAGAAATTCATGTGATTATAATCAATATTTTAGGTGGCCTAGGAAACCAAATGTTTCAATATGCTTTTGCTTATTCTATGGCACACAAAACTGATGCGGTTGTAAAATTAGACATTGAAGATTTCAGTAACTATGATCTACGTGAATATGAACTAAGTCTCTATAATATCTCTTTAGATTTGGCTGATATAGATGAGATTGATAAGCTAAAGTATGAACAAGAAACACTATTTAAAAAAGTGGCTCGAAAGCTACAAAGAACATCGCGCCCTCTTTCTAGCTATTATTATAAGGAATCTGGTTTTTCTTATGACTCACATGTGTACGAACTAAAAGACAACGTCTATTTTCAAGGATACTGGCAAAGTGAGAAGTATTTTTTAGACTACAGAGACGCGCTACTCAAAGAGTTTCTTTTAAAAGATGGACTTCATCAAGAAAGTCGAGCTTATGAAAAAAAAATCAATCAATCCGTATCTGTCAGTTTACATATCAGACGCGGGGATTATGTGTCAAATGCACATACAAACAGTGTTCACGGAACATGTTCTTTGGAGTATTACAAAGGTGCTGTACGCTATCTCCAGAGCAATAGTCATCCGACGCATTTTTTCATTTTCAGTGATGATCTTGATTGGGCTAAAGAGAACTTGAATTTTATTGAAAATATTACTTTTGTATCGCTGGACAAAGATACACCTGACCATGAAGAGATGTATCTTATGAGCCAATGCAAACATAACATTATTGCCAATAGTTCATTCAGCTGGTGGGGTGCTTGGCTTAATCAAAATGAAGACAAGATCGTAGTGGCTCCTAAAAAGTGGTTCAATGATACTACCATTAATACCAACGATCTTGTCCCGAAAGAATGGATACGACTATGAATACGCCAATGATCTCTGTTGTGATGCCCGTCTATAATGGAGAAAAGTATCTCAATGAAGCTATTGACAGTATTCTACACCAGACCTATACTGATTTTGAATTTATTATCTTAAATGATGGCTCCACTGACAGGACAGAAGAGATCATCCTCTCATATGATGACCCTCGAATCGTCTATGTGAAAAATGAAGAGAACTTGCAGATCGTTAAAACGCTAAACAAAGGCATTGCCCTTGCTAAAGGGAAATATATCGCCCGTATGGATGCGGATGACATCAGTTTGCCGGAGCGGTTTAAGAAGCAGGTGGAGTTTATGGAGGAGAATCCGGATATTGATGTCTGTGGAACATGGGTAAAGACTATTGGATATAATGTTGAGCAGTGGCAATATCCCGTAGGGCATGAACAGATTAAATCTTATTTATTATTTGATTCAGCCTTGGCTCATCCCTCGGTAATATTCAGAAGTACAGTTTTTGAACATATTAACTATGAAGAAGCCTATAATAAAGCAGAGGATTATGCTTTATGGGTTGAATTGTCAAAAGAACATACACTGCATAATTTGCCACTATATTTACTTCAATACCGGTTACATCCAGGACAAACAGAATCAACAAGGCAATTTGAGGTTGCAAATATGGTAAGAAAAAAAATGTTAAATAATTTAAATTGCTCTCTGAAGACTGATCAAATCAAATCATTTACAAATATTGTATTAGGAAAAGCTGTTGAAATAGATAAGATGGATGATGTGTTTACTGTGATACTTGAAGCAAATAATCGAACCATTTTTATAGATGATAAAACCCTGAAGATTATTATAGAAGAAAAGTTTTGGCACAACTTGCTTATCAATGTAAAATGCAATGCAAAGGTATTTTACAAAAATGGATCAATTTTAAAAAAATATAGTATGCGAAAGTATTTTAAATCTTTTTTTAAATGTATAATTGGTTATAAAAATGACAAATAGTATTTTTACCAAAATGGCTAAACTTATATCACTTTTGATAGATGAAGGACCAAAAGATACTTTTAACTATATAAAACAGTACTTATATGAAAAAAAAATTAGGAAGAAAGAATATCAAATAATACAAAAGTTCAAAAACGTAAATAACCTAAATATCAAAACTGTAAAAATTTTGACATATGGCAGTAATGCCGAACTCATTCTGCAATTAAAAAATATTTTTAGTGAAAAGTTTGAAGTGGATATTGTTTCTGAGCAGAAAAAAAAGTTTACGGATGATTTGTATATCATTATTGACCCGCAAAATGTTAAATACTTTCCCAAAAACTATATTATACTTTCCCGCAATTCCCAGATACCATCTTCTGTGTATTCTAAATGGCACTATTTTAATGTTTTGAAGAACGCCATAGCAATATTCGATAGTGATTTAACTCATATTGCATACTTACAGCAAAATAATATCAATTACAAGAGAATATTCTATATTCCAATAAATAATAAATACCATAATCTGGAGTTCTATATAAAAAGATTTTTGCTATCAGTAGATTTAATAAACTTTTCAGAATTGCCATTTGATATGCTCTCTCAAAATAATCAGAAAAGGTATTGTTTGGGATTGCCGGAAAATATAGAACGAAGAGAATCTTTTCTTTTGGATAATAAGTATAATTTTAGTATATTTGATGGTTTGAGACATTATTTTGGGTGGAAAGGATGTGCATATAGCTATAAATATCTTATTCAATATGCAAAAAGGAACAAGTGGGACTACGTCATTATATGTGAAGATGATGTTCTGTTTTCAGATGATTTTGAAAAAAAATTAGAATCGATTATTGAGTATTTAACTCAAACGAATCATGAATGGAATATTTTTTCGGGTTTGATCTCTGACCTCCATGAAGATGCAGAAGTTTCAAGAATTGAATTTTATAAGAATACAGAATTTATTTATTTAAACAAAATGACAAGTACGGTTTTTAATATATACCATAAAAGTATTTTTGATACATTATTGCGTTGGAATGAAAAAAGTGATGATGTTCTTATAAATACCATCGATCGGTATATTGAAGCACAGAAAGAGTTAAAAGTAGTCACTATATTTCCTTTTTTGGTAGACCATAAAGAAGAGCAGGCATCCAGTATCTGGAATTTTCAAAATGATAAATATAGTGATATGCTTGCAAACAGCAGAGAGACTTTAAAGAAGAAAATTCTTGAATATAAAAAAAGATGCGAATATGAATAAACCTCCTTTAATATCGATAGCAATGGCAACCTACAATGGTGAAAAATACCTGACAGAACAGCTGGATTCAGTTTATGCGCAGACGTATAAAAACATAGAAGTAATTGTAACAGATGACTGTTCTACAGATGAAACGGTGAAGATCCTGGAACAATATGCTGATACCCATGGATTGAAATATTATGTGAATGAAGAGAACCTCGGCTTTGTCAAAAATTTTGAAAAGGCCATTTCCCTATGCAGTGGAGAATATATCGCACTTGCCGATCAGGATGATATCTGGCTTCCACACAAGCTTGAATTTTTGCTGGAAAAAATCGGCTTACAACTGATGATACACAGTGACTGTTCCATTATTGATGCAAAAAATGAGATAGTGATTCCCTCCTGGAAAAAAGAGAACGGTTTCATGGTCGGTGTTGAAAACCTGCTGTTCAAAAATGTTGTAACAGGATGTACGGTTTTAATGCATAGAAATCTTTTGGACAATGCTTGTCCCTTTCCTGAAGGAGTTACGTATCATGATTGGTGGCTGGCTTTGTGTGCGGCCGAAAAAAACAGTTTGAAGTATACGGATGAATGTTTGACACGCTATAGAGAACATGCTGCACAGGACACCGGACGGGGTGATGACAGTCCTGTTTTGAAAAGAGTGTATAGGAATGTTAAAAATAGATACCGGAACATGGATTTTTATCGAACTGTCGGGTATAAAAAGCATTTGCAAAATCTCTATGTTCTAAAGAAAAATCCAGAATGCCTTTCTGGATATCAAACTGTTTTATCTGATACGATAACATACTTTGAAAACTATCTGGATCAAAAAATTCATCTTAAAACATTTTATATCGGTATGAGGTATCATAAAGTACTTTATCCGTATAAAAATTATTTGTATGTGAAAAATATATTGATGGATATTGTAGGATGAGAGTAGCGGCTGTCGTAGTATTGTACAATCCTGCAGATGAAATTCAAGAGAATATCGATTCCTATATCGATCAAGTTGATACAGTGTATGCTGTAGATAACTCTGATGATAAGAATGAGTCACTTATAAATGAATTGAAGCAGACTGGGAAGATAGTCTATGTAGATAACGGGGGGAACAAAGGGATCGCCAATGCATTGAATGTAGGCGCGAACAAGGCAACAGAAGACGGATATGATTTTTTACTTACCATGGATCAGGACAGCAGGGTAAGCGAAAAGATGCTTTCTACAATGTTGGAATGCTTGGGGACTGTGGATATCCCTACATTGGGGATTCTCTCCCCATTTCATGCCAGCAAAATACATACGGTTTCCCGGGAGCATGGGTGCATAGAAAAAAAAGTGGTGATGACATCCGGAAACCTTTTGTCCCTGAAGGCATACAGAAAAACCGGTCCTTTTCTGGAAGAACTGTTCCTTGATTATGTCGATAATGAATATTGTCTTCGTCTGCAGAGACATGGCTACAGAGTGATACAGGTTTCAGAGGCAATCCTCTTTCATAAGTTGGGAGAACTCTCTCTTCGTCAGCTTTTCGGTAAAAATATCTATTGCTACAATTATCCGCCGGTGCGTTATTATTATCGTGCAAGAAATGTTATTGCCATTCATAAGAAACTTGAAGTGGCCTGGGGAACAGAGATATTAAGGGATATGATAAAGATCTTTTTATATGAAAAGAACAAGTTGCAAAAATTTCTGTATATTTGCTATGGTATGATAGATGCGATACAAGGAAAAATGGGGAAGTATGATAGATAAAAAAATCTCATTTGTAGTAGTCAACTACAATTATAGAGAAGATATCCAGAAACTGATATCTTCATTATCGATATCATGCTTCCGTTTACCATATGAAATTGTGATTGTGGATAATGCTTCAACTGACGGTAGCAAAGAATATTTTTCCGGTCTGTCGGAAAATATTATCTATCGATATATGGATAAAAATATTGGATACGGTGCTGCAAATAATGTAGGAGTGGCACTTTCCAGTACAGATACCATTGTACTGATCAATCCTGACACTTTGATAGAAGATGAGGGCTTTGATACGTTTATAGCTATAGTACAAAATGAAAAAAAGATAGGTGTATTTGCCCCTAAAGTAGTCTACCCTGATATGCAGATTCAGCCGAACTGCGGTGCTTTTTCCACATTGAAGACATTTATTATGCAATCGCTCAAAATCGGTTACTTTGTAAGAAAATTTGGCTTGGTTGAAAATTTGAAAGGGGTTGTTTCATATTTACCATTTTTACAAAAAACTTTTATAGGTACGTATTTGGATAATTTTTCTGATCAGGTTACCTGTAAAGAGTGTGACTGGGTCAGTGGGGCGTGTATGATCATGAGAAAAGAAGTTTTTAATGAAATCAAAGGCTTTGATGAGAACTTTTTTCTGTACTGTGAAGATGAAGATCTCTGTCGACGTATTTCTGAACATGGATATGAGATAGTGATAGATACAGCTTTTACGATCGTCCATAATGAAGGATTCATCAAAACAAGAAAAAGTAAAGCTTTGACACCTATTGCAAAATACAGGTACCAGAGCAGTATATATTACCTGGAAAAACATGTTGGCAGAGTTTCCGCTTTTCTGTTGCGGATATTTTATGTTTTTCAACACCTGTTTAACGGAATGTTTTATCTTCTGTTCGACTGGAATACTGCTAAAACATATTTTGAATTTCTCCCTGAATTGCTTTTCCCCGTTGAAAGAAGACAAAGATGAAGTATTCCGTTCTACTCTCCGTCTATCACAGGGAGAACCCGCTTTTTCTGGAACACTCCCTGAGGAGTATCGAACGACAGACCCTGCCGCCCGAAGAGATCGTGCTTGTAAAGGATGGTCCTTTGACAAAAGAACTCGATGCGGTGATTGAGAAACATATGAATACTTCTTCATCCCCTTATACAATTGTTTCTCTTGAGAAAAACCAGGGATTGGGTATTGCACTGAACAGAGGTATAAAACACTGCTCCTACGAATGGGTCGCACGAATGGATACGGATGATATCGCCCTTCCTGATCGTTTTGAAAAGCAGTTCGCCTATTTGTCGGAACACCCTGATACGGACATAGTGGGAGGGTGGATATGTGAGTTCGACAGTAACCACGAAATCTGCAACAAAGAAAGACGGGTGCCTGCTTCGCATGAGGCGATCGTACGCTTTGCGAAGCACCGGAATCCCCTGAACCACATGACGGTCGTTTTCCGTAAGGAAGCGGTACTGGATGCCGGTGGGTACCTGCCCATGAACGGATTTGAAGATTACTACCTTTGGATGCGAATGCTTCAAAAAGGGAAGCGCTTTGCAAACATTCCTGAAGTACTGGTAAAGGCGAGAACAGGTCGGGATATGATAGCCCGTCGTCAGGGGTGGAAGTATGCCAAAGATGAGTTGGCTTTGGAAAAAGTAGCCTATCAGACAGGTTTCTGGTCTGCGCTGGACAGGGTGCGAAATCTTTTTACACGTTTTCTCCCCCGGCTTCTGCCGGTAGCTATAGTTGAAAAACTGTATAACCTTTTGAGAAAAATCTAAAGGTTTATTAGGAATGGAAAATCAATAAAGTTTTCAAGAAAAGAAGCTCTTTTGTTTGTGCATCAAGAATGCACTCTGTATAGATTGCTGCTGCCGACAGAAGCAACAAGGACGAGATAATATTTATCTGTATTAAAGAAATAAACATATATAATCTTCTTTATGAAAAAGAAAGAAGAACTCAAAAGAATTATAAGAGATTTTCATCTTAATGCTAAATTTGATGTAAAACCTCGTACTTTACAACCGCCTGTTGATACTAAAAAAATCATTACGCTGATTGGTGTACGAAGATGCGGGAAAACGTCTATACTTTATGACATGATCAATCAACTGTCGGAAAAAATCGATAAAACCAGAATTTTATTTTTAAACTTTGAAGATGAAAGACTTGAGTTACGTATAGATGAGTTGGACTTGGTACTGCAAGCCTTCTTAGAACTTTACCCTGAGCAGAACTTGAGTGAGTGTTATTTTTTCTTTGATGAAATTCAGAATATCACGGGTTGGGAAAAATTTGTAAGAAGAATGTATGATACGATTAGTAAAAACATATTTATAACTGGGTCAAACTCAAAGCTTTTAAGCTCTGAGATAGCTACAAGCTTAAGAGGTCGTACTTTATCTTTCGAAGTTTATCCACTTTCGTTTAGTGAGTACCTTGCGTTTAAAGATATTGATGTTGACTTATATTCATCAAAAAGTATTGCACATGTTAAAAATGCCCAAGAGAAGTTTTTAACAAATGGCGGATTTCCTGAAACCCTGTTTTTGGAAGATCAATACAAAAATAAAATTTTACAAGAGTATTTTAATGTATTGCTTTATAAAGACTTAGCAGAACGCTATAATATTACAAATACGGTCGCACTAAAGTTTTTTCTGAAGAGGATTATCGCTTCTTCAACGAAGCAAGTGTCTATCAACAAAATATATAATGAACTCAAATCAAGCGGTATCAAAATAGGAAAAAACACACTGTATGATTTTTTAGATTATGTACAAAATATTTATTTGGCATTGGTTTTACACAAGTATGATAAGTCTCTTGTCCAGAAAGAACTGGGGGAAAAGAAGATTTACAGTATTGATATAGGTTTAAACAATGCAACCGCATTCAAGTTTTCTGATGATATAGGTAAATCACTTGAAAATGCTGTCTTTTTAGAGTTGAAAAGAAATGGCCAAGATATTTTTTATTATCGCGATGCCAATCATGAATGCGACTTTATAGTAAATGAAAACAACTGTATTGCACAGGCGATCCAAGTGACCTATGATATGAGTGTTGAAGATACAAAAAACAGAGAGATGAAAGGCCTACTTGCTGCTTGTAAAAACTTCAATCTTCAAAAGGGTACTATTGTCACTTACGATCAGGAAGATGCTATATTGGAAAACAACATTAAAATAGAATTAATCCCCTTTTATAAATGGCAACTAAATGACAAGTAGTTTAATTCAAAAAGGAAAGTGTTTTAAAGAACTTCTGTCAGACAGGTTTCTGGCCTGCGCTGGACAGGGTGCGAAATTTTTTTACACGTTTTCTTCCCCGGCTTCTGCCGCTATTTATAGTTGAAAAACTGTATAATCTTTTGAGAAAATTTTAAAGGCTTTTACTTATGGAGAAAACACAGGGGTTCGAAAGAAGGCAGGTATTGCTATTTATGCTTGTTGCCTATCTTTTCAGTTTTGCAATACGCATGATCTGGGTCTATCAATTCCAGGACAATCCGAACTTTTACTGGAACGGGCAACTGATGATCAACACTAATGACGGGTACTTTTTCGCTTCCGGGGCACAGAAAGTACTCTACGGTATGCATCTGGACAATCCGCGCATCCCCGATATGTGGTCTTTTGGTACGGTCGCCCTGACAGTGCTTCTGACGAAGGTCACTCCCTTCAGTCTGGAGACGGTCATCCTCTATATGCCTGCAATTATTTCGAGCCTGGTGGTGATACCGATCATCCTGATCGCACGTCTGTACAAAGGATCGCTGTGGGGCTTCTTCGCCGCGCTGCTCGGCTCTATCGCCTGGAGCTACTACAACAGAACGATGACAGGCTATTATGATACCGATATGTTCTCTGCTATGGCACCAATGTTTATCTTGTACTTTTTGATGAAGAGTACGATCGACTTCAATCTTAAATCAGCACTTTATGCAGCGCTTGCAATTGCTGTCTATCCGTTTTTGTATGATGCGGGTGCCTCCATCGTCTATGCAATGGGAACACTGTATGCCGTGTATATGATTATTTATCACCGGAATGAAGATACCACGTACAATTCAATTATTCTGGTCTTTTTGGCCTTGGTTCCATTCCCGCTGGCAGATCCCTATTCCTATATTGTCAAAATAGCGGTACTTGTTGTCCTGTATTTTATATTGCTTAAATCGTCATTTGAGCATAAAAAGTCTTTGTTTGTTATCGGGATACTTTTTTTACTTTTTATGTATTTTGGAAATGTATTCGGTCTGATCCTTTCAAAAATATCATTCTATACTGCCACGGGAACGACAGGAGCAGGTCTGCACTTTTATGGTGTAACCCAAACTATCCGGGAAGCAGGGAAGATCCCGTTTGAAACATTTGCCAATCGAATCTCAGGCTCGCAGATAGGTGTGATCCTCTCTCTTGTCGGATATATTGTTCTGGTCATCCGCCATCGTGCATTCATTTTGGCGCTTCCTTTGGTGGGAATAGGTGTATTTGCTTTGTGGGGAGGGCTGAGATTTACCGTATATGCTGTGCCTGTGGCAGCCATGTCTGTCATATACCTTTTTCATATCATTACCACGACAGTTTCAGACAAGAAGAGCATTTATCTGGTAGGAATGACTGTTTTGACTGCAAGTATGCTGTACCCCAATATTAAACACATCATCCAATATAAAGTTCCGACAGTTTTAAATAAAGCAGAAGTACAGGATCTTGATGCTTTGAGGAAGGTATCTGATTCCAAAGATTATGTGATGGCATGGTGGGATTATGGTTATCCTATCTGGTTCTACTCCGATACCAATACTATCATTGACGGCGGGAAGCACCAGAACGATAATTTTATTATCTCCAAAATCATGCAAACGACCTCTCCTGAAGTGGCAGCAAATTTAAGCCGCTTGGCAGTAGAGACCTATGTCTCATCCGGATATAAAACGATTGCAGACACACTTTTTAAGAACGGGCAGAAAGAGCAGCTTGATCCGAATCTTCTTCTCTCCGAGTTGGAAAATGATGCATATAAGCTTCCAAAGAAAACAAGGAATATCTATCTTTACCTGCCGTATAGAATGCTCAATATCTTTCCTACTGTAGCGGTATTCGGGAATTTGGACCTTACTACAGGCAAAGCTGAGAGAAAGATCGCTTTTTATCCGACAAATGCAGTGAAAAATGATAATGGGGTACTTCAGTTTTCCAACGGGATTGTGTTTGATACAAAAAAAGGTGAGCTCTTTTTTGGGAAACAGAAAGTACCTGTAAAGTATTTCATTGTTACCCAAATGACCAAAAACGGAGAAACGCAGATACAGACACAGCCGTATCATGCAGAAGGACAGTATGTGGTCGTTTTTATGAAGAGTTACGGCAGATTCATGGTCATGGATGAAGAGACATTCCGCTCCATGTATGTTCAGATGTTCATTCTGGGTAAGTATGATAAAGAGCTTTTTGAGCCGGTAGTCTCGTCTCCGTACAGCAGGATATATAAACTGAAGAGATAGTCTATGGTTGTTTGGCTTCTTTTTTGTAAAGCATATAATAGAGGGTCAGATAACAGATAATAAAGACCATAGCGATAGCGATATTGGTAGTTGATTTATTCGGGAAGATGGTTGAGAGTGTTATAAATGGAAATATGAAAACAACGATAAAGAGTGAGGTTAAAGGATTGTTGTGTGTAATCTGTCTGTAGACAAGCATATGAAAGTGGTTTGCATCCGGTTGCAGGGGCGAGTGTCCTATGTAGAGCTTTCTTATGATTGAAAAGAGGACTTCCCAGACAGGATAGATAAAGATGGCAAGTATATACCATGGGCTTACGCTTTCATATTTACTGGCAAGCAAAATACCGATAACGGCAACAATGAACCCGAGTAGATAGGCTCCGCCATCTCCAAGAAAAATTTTGCCTTTGGGGAAGTTCAGCAAGAAGAATCCAAAGACGGCACCGCTTGTTATCAGTATGATATCAAGTATGTCAAAGTTCTCCTGCCGGTAGGCAGTGATACCGAAGGAGAGCAGGATAAGAAGAATGATGCCTGAAGCAAGTCCATTGAATCCGTCAATGATATTGACGGCATTCATCATTCCTACAATGGCAAATGTACTGAAAAACACTCCCATCCAATAGGGCATACTGATACCCAGACCCAAATAGGTGACAACGGAGTCTGTGAGCCAGATAGCACTCATTGCAGCGACTACTTGGAGGACCAGACGGCGTCTGGGACTTAATGAATGGCGAAGATCTTCAAAAATACCGCTTAGAAATGCAAGTATTGCCGGAAGAAGCAGTTTTACTCCTATAGGCGTCAAGATGAAAAAAAGCATCCCAAGTACTATCCCCATACCTCCAGCCCTGGGTGTATGGTCTGTATGGTAGCGTTGAGGTTTTGCAATGTCCGCATCGTCCATGAAAAGTTGGTATCTATGGCTGAAATAGATTATTGTGATGAGCATGGACAGTGATATAAGAAATGGATAGACGAAGAGAGTGCTCATTGTGTGTATACTTTTATTTTTATAGAATTATACTGTAGGATTTATTATTTAACGAATAGAAGTGAAGAGAGTGTTTTTTCAAGAAATAGTTTGCTATAATATTTTTATTATTTAAAATCATAATAAAAAATAAATCCAAGGAAATAAAATGCTAAAAAAGATAGTAACAGGATTTTTGATTTTTGCTGCATCATCGCTGTTCGGAATGAGTCTGCATCAACTCAATACCGCTTCAAAGTCCGAACTTATGGAAATCAACGGTATTGGTGAGAAGAAGGCGGATGCCATCATCAAAGAGCGTAAAAAGGGGAAGTTCAAATCGTTCGAGGATTTTCAGCGGGTCGAGGGTATTGGCGAACAAACAGCTAAGAATGTCAAGAATGATGTCAAGGTCAAAAAAGATACTAAGAAAAAATAAAACTCAAAGAGCTCCGGCTCTTTGTCTCTCCACCTCTTTAACCACATTTTTGATACAATTCCACTAATTCATACGAAGGTATTATCATGACAGTAACACGTTTTGCACCCTCTCCGACAGGGTATCTACATATCGGCGGTCTGCGTACTGCTCTCTTCTCCTGGCTGACGGCCAGACATAACAACGGGAAGTTCCTGCTGCGTATCGAAGATACGGATATGGCGCGTAACTCCGAAGAAGCTAAGGATGCCATCCTGAAAGCATTTGAGTGGGTCGGCATGAGTCATGACGGAGAGGTCGTGTATCAGTCCAAACGTTTTGACCTGTATAAAAAATATATTGACCAGTTGCTCGAAGAGGGTAAGGCGTATAAGTGCTATATGACCAAAGAGGAGCTGGATGCGCTGCGTGAAGAGCAGATGGCCAAAAAAGAACGTACACGCTACGACGGCCGTTACCGTGACTTTACAGGGACACCTCCCGAAGGTGTGGACCCGGTGATTCGTATCAAGGCCCCACAGGAGGGGACGATCTCTTTTGTGGACGGTGTCAAAGGGGCGATGAATATTGCAGCAAATGAAGTAGATGACTTCATCATTGCCAGAAGTGACGGGAGCCCTACCTACAATTTTGTCGTTGCCATCGATGATGCACTGATGGGACTGACAGATGTGATCCGGGGAGATGACCATCTCTACAATACACCGAAACAGATCGTGGTCTACAATGCGCTTGGTTTCAAAATCCCTAACTTTTACCATGTCGCGATGATCAACAACGAGCAGGGAAAAAAACTTTCCAAAAGGGATGGTGCGACGGATGTGATGGAGTATAAGGCGCTTGGTTTCCTGCCTGAGGCCCTGCTCAACTTCCTAGTGCGTCTCGGCTGGAGTCACGGCGACCAGGAGATCTTCTCCGTGGAAGAGATGATAGAGCTGTTCGACCCGAAAGATATTAACAAGTCTGCTTCCAACTACAATCTTGACAAACTGCTTTGGCTCAATGCCCACTATATCAAGAACAAGAGTAACAGCGAACTGGCAGAACTTTTGAAGCCGTTTGGTGTGGATATCAGTGAACACGACAAGCTTGAAATGCTGCTCGATGCGACCAAAGAGCGTGGGAAAACACTTGTAGAACTGGCTGAGCAGATCAAGCTTATCCTCACTGCTCCGACAGACTATGACGAGAAGGCTGTCAAAAAAGCTTTCAAGGGAGAGGCAAAAGAGATCCTGACGGATTTCATCGCGATGCTGCAGACCTGGGAGAAACCGCTGCATCTTCCGGTAGATTACCATGAAGTAATGGAGAAGATCGTTGCGGAGAAGGAGATCGGGTTCGGGAAGATCGGTATGCCGCTTCGTGTCAGCCTGCTGGGAAGCATGACCGGCGCAGGGATGGACGAAGTGATGGCGATCATAGGAGTGGATGAGACGATCGATCGTATAGAGAGAGCGGTATCAACGATCGCGTAGGGTGCTGTGAGGGCACAGCACCCTACGTGTTCAAAAACTTTTTTAAAGACCTCTTCTCCCTGTATCCCATCGTATAATAGATCTGTTCCAGATACCAGGTGAGCTGTTTGGGGGTGATCCCTCTCTGTTTCGCTTCTTTTTTCAAGATATACTGCGGGATACGTACTTTTGTACGGGCAAACTGCTTTGCCAGGTTTTCCACCTGTACTCCGTTTTTGTTATAGCATAGTCTGGCAAAGACAAAGGGCAGACCTGTTTTTTCATACCATGCCTCTGCAAGGTCTATGCCTTCACCTCCGCCCAGGTAATACTTGAGTGCAGCATCACCTATGAGTACCCTGCCTTTGAGACCCAGTACTTTTGCCAGTCGGTTGGATGTGGCGGAAGCGGGATCATATTGGTCTTCTCCCTCCCGCAGCAAGACACTGTAGACTTTTTTATCTGCGATGATGCCCAGGTCCGTACATCCGAACTTTCTGGATTCGATTGATGAAATGAAAGCGGCATTGACCTCTTTCCTTTTGAGTGACCTATTGATCTGTGAGGGAACAGCACGTTTATAGCGGAAAGCCATTTTTGCCGAGGAACTTTTGAGGTAGCGTTTGAGAAAGAGCTGGAAAGGGAGAAGGTTTAGATAGCTGATAGAACCAAATAGCATACCACTCCCTTTTTTAAGCGTAATTATACCAAACAAGAATTATAATCGCCTCAGATTGCATAAAGGCTTTTTAATGATAAAAGTGGAATTTCTTGGTCCTATCGGCAAAGCACCCTTAGAGATGGAAGCAGCGACGCTTGCAGATGTTGCTGAAAAACTCAAAGAAGACGGTACGGTCAAAGAGTGGCTGCCAAAATGTGCAGTAGCACTGAACAATACGATGGTAAGTGATTTGAACACACCGCTAAAAGAGGGAGACAAGATATCTATCCTTCCGCCGGTTTGTGGAGGCTGAGTTATGGAACTGTATAACGGTCCCTTGGATGTCAAAGAGATCTTTGGAAGGTGGCTGGATGAAGAGGCCCAGTCCAACTACGGTGCGTATATTCCTTTTGTGGGAACGATACGTGCAGAAGAGGAGATAGAAGCGCTCAGTTTCGATATCTATGAACCGGTACTTCAGAAGTGGTTCGATGAGTGGCAGGAGAAAGCGAGGGCACGGGGAGCAGTGGTCAAAATGGCACATGCGATCGGTGATGTGCCCGTCCACACCTCTTCGTATGTTTCCGCGGTATTCTCTCCCAAACGCCGTGTGGCACTGGAGCTGATAGAAGAATTTGTAGAAGATTTCAAAGCCAATGCGCCGATCTGGAAATATGATGTGAAGAACGGTGAACGTATCTATGCAGAAGATCGGAGTACACCGATGGACGGAGCAGGGTTGCTGGCGTAATCCTGCGAGTGAAGAGTGATTGTAAGCATTGCGTTGCAATGCTTATACTGAATAGAGGGTGGCGTGAAATACGATACAAACCTACATTATTAATTATGCATTGTTAAGTATTAAATAAAAAGCGAAACAGGTTTCGCAAGAGCCGTCCGCTGAGGATGGTGCATCAAAAAGAGCTTTGCTCTTTTTGAAATCAGTATAAAAAGGGAACTTTTCACATGATACACTTTGATGAATCGATGACACTCCTTGAGGGGCTGCAGATCGAGAAGTACAAAACAAAAAAACTCTATATCATGGAGGCGCAGGGGTATGTCCTGGCAGAAGATGTGGTGGCTGACCACAACTCTCCGGAATTCCCGACAGCAGCCATGGACGGCTATGCCCTGAATCATGATGATATAGCCATGGGCAGGCTCAAGATAGCCAGTATCAATCCTGCCGGATCTGCTTTGAAAGATGAAGTGATCGGTGGTACCTGCATCAAGACTTTTACGGGTTCTTTGATGCCCAAAGGTGCAGATACACTCATTCCCATTGAAAATGTGGAAGTGGATGATGACGAGATCATTATCAAAGAGGAAGTCCCCCAGGGATTTTCCGTACGTGAAGTGGGAGAGAACTATGCCAAAGGACAGAAACTCATTGAAGCGGGAACAAAGATCGATTTTCCCCAAATCGGTGTGATGGCAGGACTGAACATTGTTTCTGTCATGGTCTATGAAAAACCGACGGTCGCCGTACTCTCTACGGGCTCCGAACTGCTTGATCTGGGAGAAGTACAGACAAATGATGCCCAGATACGCTCATCGAACAACTACACTGTCGAAGCAATCGTCCGGAAATATGACGGCATACCCATGCAGCTTGGATGCATCAAGGATGACAAAGCAAGTATCCAAAAAGCTATGGCGGAAGCGCTTGAGAAGAGTGATATCGTTGTGACCACCGGCGGTGTAAGTGTAGGTGATTTTGATTTTGTTAAAGACGTGATCACCGAACTGGGTTGCGAAGTAGTGTTCAAAGGAGTACGTATCAAGCCCGGACAGCACATTGTCGTGGCACGCAAAGGGGACAAGTTTATTGTCGGGCTTCCCGGATTTGCCTACTCCTCAACGGTCACGGCACTTCTGTATGTTGTGCCTCTGATAGAAAAACTGCAGAGAGGAAAGTCTTCCCTGAAAAAAGTGAAAGCCAAACTGAAAGAGCCTTTCATCAAACGTGCCAAAAAAGCGGAGTTCACTGCCTGTAACGTCTCTTTGCTTCAGGGAGAGTATTATGTTGACTTCAAAGGAAAGAAGGTGGGTACCTCTGCCATTCTGACCAATATGCTTGGAAATGTCGCCCTGCTTGTCACTTCAGAGGATGATACCTCCAAAGGGGTAGGGGATGAAGTGGACGTGCTTCTGCTTGCATAGCATCCGGGTTATACAAAATCAAATTTAAATTTGATTTTGTATTATACCCACTTCGCTCTGATCTTCAGAAAGAGTGCAAATTCCGCTGCCGTTCTGCATCCTGAGTTCATAGCTTCACTTAAGAGGTTTCTGTTTCTTTTAAAATCCATTTTAAATCCTTTTTCTTTTTTTAACGCCATATATGTCAAATTGTATGTAAAAGTATAAAAATAGTTAAAAAATATGTCAAATTGTCATACATTTAGGAAAAACATATTATAATTTGAAATATAAATATGAAAGAGGAGTGAAAAATGGTGAATTTCAATGAAATAATAGAAAAACTCAAAGATGTGATCTCTGAAACGAAGATCGGAGGGAAGGTCTTTGACAAAGATGTCGCCCAGGCGCTTAATATCCCCCAGGCAACCTTTGCCACAATGAAAAAAAGGAATTCCATTCCTTACGAAGAGATACTCGAGTTCTGTGCCCTTAAAAAGATATCAGTCAACTGGCTCTTCTTTGACCAGGCGGTCGATATGCTCAAGGAGCAGACAGAAAAGTTCTTTCAGGTACGCTACTTCTCTGACATACGGGCAAGCGCGGGCGGCGGGGCGGAAGTTTTTGATGAGAATTACGAAACGATCACTGTTGATGAGAAGATCATGCACAATATGGTAGGGGTGGGAAACACAGAGCTTGAAGCCATTCATGTGGATGGTGAGTCAATGGAACCGACACTGCAGGATGGCTCCATCGTGTTTGTAGACAGGAACCAGACTAATATCAACAAAGACGGCATTTTCATCGCTTCAACCACTGCAGGACTTTTCATCAAGCGTATCCGCCAGAGAGCGGATGGAATGGTGGAGCTCATCTCGGATAATAAAGCCTACTCTCCCGAAGTGCTGGCGCCGGATGAGGTCAGTATTGTGGGGAAAGTCGTTGGGAATATTGAATCGCTTTGATTTCTGTAGGGTGCGTGTCTACGCACCTTACGCGAAGAAGATGTACATTTTAGGTTTAATGATTTCCCGCACATGCTACACATCTGACACTTTCCGGACGTACGGACATCCGGCCTGTGCCTATCTCCTCTTCACACTCTATACAGATACCGAACATCGGTTTGTCGATACGAAGCAGGGCATTCCGGAGTCTGGTGAGCCGGACCTTTGACTCGTCGAGTATCTTGTTGTTGACATGCTGTTCACCCATCGCTTCGAGCCGGGTGAGTCGTCCCAGTGAACAGTCCGGAGAAATGGGTTTGACCTTCTCTTCGAGTGTGCTGATCTGCTCTTTGAGCGTTTCGATGTCTTCTTCTATCTTTGTGCGTATATTTTCTTTTTCTTCTTGTGTCATTTGTATCTCTTTATGGTATAGTTGATAATCATTATAGCAAAAGGATCTCTGTGAAACATCTGGTGTTGTTTTTTTTACTTCTTTCCGGAGTCACCTGGGCCAAACCGGCATATACCAATGCACTCATCCATGAAGATTCTCCCTATCTTCAACAGCATGCGCACAATCCTGTGAACTGGTACCCTTGGGGCAAGGAAGTGTTTGAGAAAGCCGGGAAAGAACACAAATTCATTTTTCTCTCCATCGGCTACAGTACCTGCCACTGGTGCCATGAGATGGAGAAGGAGAGCTTTACGGATGAAACGGTAGCCAAATTACTGAATGATGACTTTGTGTCCATCAAGGTGGATAGAGAAGAATACCCCCAGATAGACAAGAAGTATCAGCAGCTCTATATGGACTATTATGGTAAAAGGGGAGGGTGGCCTCTGAGTGTGTTTATGACGCCGGAAGGCGAAGTGTTCCATCTGGGGACATACATACCCAAAGAGGAAGGATACGGCTCCAAAGGATTGCTGAATATGCTGCCTGCCTTTGCCTCATTAAGGCAGAACAAAACAGCACTGCAAAAACGGATAGTCAAATATAGGCAGGCTCAGGCAAAAAATGCTTCCCGTAAAAAACTTACGCAGGATATCACAAAAGAGCTGCTCAAAAAAACGGTGAACGATATAGAAAAAGAGTTTGACAGGGAAAACGGTGGATTTGCTTCCCGTCCCAAGTTCCCGGAAGCTTCCAAGATAGTGCTGCTCCTGACCATTTACAGACTGAACAGTGACAAAAGGGCCTACAGCATGGCCGATACGACACTGAGAAAAATGGCCCGAAGCGGGCTTTACGACCAGATAGGGGGAGGATTTTTCCGCTACACGACAGACCGGGAATGGCAGAGCCCGCATTTCGAGAAAATGCTCTATACCAATGCCGAACTGATCCCGGTGTATGTGCAGATGTATGAAGAGACGAAGGACCCTATGTACAAAAGGGTCGTGCAGGAGACCATAGCGCAGATACGGGAGCACTTTATGCAAGAGGACCTCTACTTTTCCGCAAGCGATGCGGACAGTGACGGAGAAGAGGGCGGTTATTTCATTTACAATTACGACGAAGTGAAAGACGCACTTTTGAAAAAAGGATTGAGCATTTCTGAGACAGAAGAAGCGCTTGCCTATTTGGGGATAGAGGAGGATGGTAATGTGGATGGAGAACTTTCCCTCCCGCATATTACAGGAAGCAAAGAACCTTCAAGGCTCAAAGAGGTCAAACGCTACCTGAAGAAACTGCGCAAAACGAGGCGCTTCCCTTTTGTGGATACAAAGATCATTACGGCATGGAATGCGATGATGGTCAAAGCGCTTTTTGTTGCTTCCCGAGTTGATTCGGAGTATCTTGATGATGCAAAAAAGAGTTTGGAAAAACTCTGGATGCTGATGCGTCGTGACGGAAAGCTTTACCATCAGACACTTTACGGAAAAGCACCCAAACAGAAAGCAATATTGGAAGACTATGCTTTTTTGACGGATGCCCTGATAGAAGGTTATGAACGGAGTTATGACGAGCGTTATCTCTCTTGGGCAAAAATATTGTGCGAAGAGGCGGTGGAGAAGTTTTACCGAAAGGGTATCTGGTATCTTAGTGACGATCGGGTCAGAACCTTGGCCGATCTTGACGACCGGTACTATACTTCGGCACTCAGCGTAATGCTGGAGTCGCTTCTGAAGACAGCAGCATTGAACGAAGATCTGAACTATCTGGCTGTCGTAAAAAAAACCGTGGAGATGCAGGGGGCTGTACTGCAGAAGAGTCCGGCAAAAGCTCCCCGGTTTACGGAACTCTATCTTCTCCTCAAAAAAGGTGATGTTATCATCCATGCGAATAGGCAAATGTTACTTGATGCGCACAAAGAGATTGATAGTATAGGGTATCCTTTCGTTTTAAGCAAAGTTGAACAGAGTGACGAGTATCTTGCCTGCAAGATCAACACCTGTTTTGCACATGACAAGAATATAACGCAGTTGATTGAAAAGATTAAAAAGGCGGTGAAGTAGTATGCTGACCATGAACGAAGACCTTGAGGATGCGCTGAAACAGTACATCATACTGCTGGATAAGGGGGAATACTTTGATGCGCATGAAGTACTGGAAGAAGCCTGGCACCCCCTGCGTCTGAAAAAGGACCCTCTGGCAAACCTTGCCAAAGGCCTGATCAACGGTGCCGTTGCTTTTGAACATTTGAAGCTCAATAAAAGTAATGCAAGTGAAAAGGCGCGCAAGGTCATGACATCCTACGAGAAGCATAAAGAGATTTATTCAGATGAGATAAGGTATGCGATCCTGTTTAAAGCTGCCTGTATTAAGATTGAAGAGTTGAAAAGCGCATATCCGGAAGTGTGGTACTGATGTTCTGGTATCACGATATGACAAAGCATTCCTATGTTTCCGTGCGGCAAAACCCTAACTACCTCTCTTGGGAAGATCAGCCGGGTACCTACAAGAATTATCCTGGCAGTTATCCAAAATATAAGCTCGACCTTGAAAACGAAGAAGCGAATTTCCTTTTCCATATTGCAGGACTGACGGCAAAGAAAAGCTATCCGGGCGGTGAATACTACTTGCGTATCAATCCCTCCGCGGGCGCGCTGTATCCCAATGAACTCTATTTTCAGGCCCGTGGCGTAGAGGGGATAAAAGACGGTATCTATCATTATGAGGTCAGTTCAAGCTCTCTGACCCTGCTTCATGAGATCAGTGAAACGGAAGGGCTGGAGCCCTATTTCGGGTACAAGACGGCGATGAAAGGCTATCTTTTCCTGGTCTCGGCTATCTGTTACCGCTCTTCGTGGAAATACAGGAACAGGGCGTTCCGCTACTGCCTTTTGGATGCAGGACATCTCCTGGGGAGCGTGGAAGCGGCAGCACTGTTGAAACCCCATGCCGTACAGATGGTCTATGGTATTGAAAGAGAAACACTGAACAGGATGTTCGGTTTTGAAGATCGAGAGTGGTTTGTGTCAGGCTGCAGTGTAGCCGTACCTTTGGCCGGACAGGAGGTGAAGGGCATCGAATTCGAACTGCCCTATGTGGACGGCAGCCGTACTTTTGAGAAAAATCCTCTCATTGAAGAAGCTTATGAAGCTACGATGCAGCTTCAGGGATGCAAAAAGAGTATCAGGGCTCCAAAATTCACTTATCAGAAAGAGAGGCTGAGAGAAACGATCTTTCAGCGCAGGTCCCAGAGAGGGTTTCATGAAGGAGCCATTACCAAAGGGCAATTCAATTTCATCATGGAGACACTCATCCAGCCCGTTTTGAGCGACTGTGACGAAGAGGTGAATATCTATGTGGCCGTCAACCGTGTGCTGGATATGCCCTTGGGGCTGTACAAAGACGGAGCCTACCTGAAATACGGCGACTTCTCTCAAAAAGCCGGCTATCTGTGTCTGGAACAGTACAGTCTTGCTGCGCAGGGAGCCCTTGTATTTTTCCTGACCTCCAAAGGGGAAAACTATCAGGCACTTTACCAGAAAGCGGGTATCATTGGCCACCGGCTCTATATTGCATCACTCTACCTTGGTATCGGATGTTCCGGTATCGGTGCCTATTATGACGATGAGGTTAATGACTTTCTGGAAAATGACGAGATGGTGCTTTACGCTTTGGCGATAGGGAAGTAGAGATCAACTCTCTACATTTTTGTTTTTTTGCATACGCAGGATAAGGTATCCTGCGGCAGCCGAAAGAAATGATCCAAGTAGAATGGCCAGCTTGTCGGCATAGTGATATATCTGTGTATCATCGTAGGCAAGGGAATCCACAAAGAGACTCATAGTAAATCCGATCCCTGTCAATACACTTACCCCGTAGAGCATCATCCAGCTGCTCTCCTTGGGCAAAGAGGCTATACCCATTTTGATGGCCAGCCATGAGAATCCGAATACCCCTACCTGTTTACCGACAAAGAGCCCCAGCATGATCCCCAGAGGAACAGGACCGCTCATCGCTTCGAGAGAAATCCCTTTGAGATCTACGCCCGCATTGACAAAGGCAAACAGAGGAAGGATCAGGAAGGCAACCCAGTAATGCAGGTCGTGCTCCATCTCTTTTGCCATGGAAAAGCGATTCCCCTTTTTGTCTTTGGACTCCATAGGGATCATAAAAGCAAGTGCTACTCCCGCCAGGGTGGCATGTACACCGGATTTCAGTACCGATACCCACAATATAATACCTATGACGATGTAAGCTGATTTGATCGCGACATCCATACGGTTCATGATGAAAAGTATGGCAAGGGAAATGGCTGCGACAGTAATGGAAAGCGTGGAAAGGTCAGTCGTATAAAAAAGGGCTATGATCACAATGGCACCCAGGTCATCGATGATGGCCAGGGCCATTAGAAAGATTTTCAGCGAAAGTGGCACACGGGGCCCCAGCAGAGATAAGATTCCCAATGCAAAAGCAATATCGGTCGCTGTAGGAATGGCCCATCCGTTCATCGCAAATGATTCGCCTTTGTTGAAAAGAATGAAAATCAGTGCAGGTACGATCATTCCTCCGACTGCAGCTATACCTGGAAGCGTGATCTGTTTCAGGGAAGAGAGATGCCCCTCCATGACCTCCCTTTTTACCTCCAGCCCGATGAGGAAGAAAAAGATAGCCATCAGCCCATCGTTGACCCACAAAAGAAGCGGCTTGGCTATATGAAGTGCACCAAAACGTATCTCTACGGGTGTATGCAGAAAGCTGGTGTAGGCGGCACTGAGAAAACTGTTTTGCAGGATGAGTGCCAGAACAGTGACAATGATCAGCAGTATACCGGCAGAAGACTCTTTTTTTATAAATGATGTAATGGTGTCCATAAAGCTCTCTTTACCCAATATTTGACACGGAGGCACAACACGCTTTATTAAGAATACTGTTCCAGGATCGGGGTTTTATAAAATATTTCAAATATACTAACATGAATAGGCTAACAATGTTTAGCATACATGTTGTATCAAGGAACTTTCTGCTCTTACTGTATCATATCCTGAATCTGTATCCCTGTTCCCCAAGCAGGGTGCGCAGAGGCTCCTGTACTTCTCCCTGGAATTCGAGCGTGTCGTTTCTGACCGTACCGCCTGTGCTCAGTTTGGACTTGAGTGTTTTGAGAAGCTTTTTGAGTGCATCTTCTTCCAGAAAGAAAGGCTTGACAATCGTTACGGTCTTTCCTCGCCGTTTTTCCCTGGCGAAATGCAAGCGGTGTTTATCGGGTGTTTTGATTTCGGTTTTCTCTTTGCTGCTCTGTTTACTTTTGTTGTCTGACTGCCAGCCATCACCAAGATCGCTACCCATTTCAAACAGATTTTTCTTTGATTTTGCCATACTGTATTCCTAAACTCCCGGTGCTTTCCACATGGATGTTGTCAGCCCCAGGTCCACCAGGGCAAGCTGCGCTGCATAGACTTTCTGCCATTTTTCTGCTATTTCCCTATATCCCCTGTGGTGATCCATATTGGGATGATACGTCTTGTCCCAGGTCACCAGCTGCTGAGCCGCTTTGGGAATGCTCTCATAGATGCCTGTACCGGCACCCGCAGCCATTGCTGCGCCCAGTGCGGTTGCTTCGGTCACAGTGGGAATCCTGATGCGGCACCCTGTGACATCTGAAAGTATCTGGCACCAGAGTTCCCCTTTGCTTGCTCCTCCGGCAAAGACGATCTCCTCAAAGTCCAGGCCGGTAAAGGCTTTGACCTTTTCCAGGTTGATCTCCGAGACGATACAGGCGTTCTCTTCGAGGCTTCTGAACATGGAGGCTTTATTGCATATTTCCGGATCGATAGAAAGGTTGATGAAGGAAGGGGCTGCATGGTACCATTTGCCATACTTCATACTGTCGGAAAAAATGGGTATGATCCCGTAGGATCCGACCGGTACGGTTTTGGCTTTTTCTTCGAGGATCGCATAGGCATCCCTGTCACTGTTCTCAGCTTCCAGTTTTTCCAGATCACAAAAAGCATCCCTGAACCAGCGCATGATCAGCCCACTGAAAAAGGTGATCCCCTCAGCCTGGGAGAGTCCTTCGACTACGTGTGGATTGACACGGATACCCATATTTTCCGGTGGAGGGGTGTCGCTTTTGATGTTGACCACCTGTTGCCAGAAAGAACCGCCAAGGATGGCAACCTGCCCTTCTTTGACCACACCCAGTCCGGCAGAACCAAGCTGCACATCACCTCCACCCATCACTACTTTTGTAGCCGTGGAAAGTCCGGTTTTATCAGCGGCATCATCCGTGACGCTGCCGATGGCGGTACCGGGTTCGAGTACGGGAGGGAAGATATCGGCTTTCAGTCCAACCTTCTCTGCCATGGAGGGTACCCACGTGCGCTCTTTAAGAGAGAAGATACCGGTGGTCCCGCCGTTACTGGGGTCTGTTGCAATGATGCCGGAGAGTTTTGCCAGTATCCAGTCCCCTATCATCGATACGGAAGCGACTTTCTCATAAAGTTTGGGCCGATTGTTCTTCAGCCATAGAATTCTGGGCAGTGCGCCCAGTGCAAAAGTTTGTCCGGACAGGGCATAGAATGCTTCTTCAATGTCCGGGAACTGCTCTTTGAGATATCTTACTTCTTCGGCAGCTCTGGCATCGACATTGGCCACACCCCAGAGGGCTTCTCCGTTTTCATCATAAAGTACGATCCCCTCACGCATACTGGTCGCACTCACAGCGGCGATATCACTTCCCTGAAGCCGTGCCTGATCAAGCGCATCCCTGATGCAGGCAGTCACCAGTACCCAGTTGTGTTCCGTATCGAAGGTCATACTGTTCGGTACGCCTTCCTCCTCTATGTGTGTCCACTCTTGCTGCGAAGCGGAGATCTGATTGCCTTTTGTATCGAAGATGACTGCTCTGATACTTCCTGTTCCCGCATCGATCGCCATGAGGTATTGCATCGGTTTGTTTCCTTTACTGTTTAGGCCTTTCGGCTTGTATTTTGACCGTATGCTGATGTCCACTTTGGTGCGTGTTACGCACCCTACGCTTTAAGCTTTGCCTGTTCAAGTTCCCAGTATTCCATTTCGAAACTCTCTTTTTCACTGATGCTTCGGTACCCTCCGAGCTGGTCTGCTCTGAGTACAGCTTTCATTGTGTGCGCCACAATATCCTTGAGAATGTCCGCTTCTTTCTCATCCTTTCCAAAGAGGACCACGCCGTAATCTTTTACAACCGTATAGTTCGGCGCGGGGTTCAGCATGATCTCATTGCTTGCATGACGATTGAAATAGGCTATGTAGGCAGCGATATATTCGGTAATGGCTCCTGCAATGTCACGATCCTCGATGACCAGCGGTACTCTTTTTGTTCGGAGGATATGCTCCGGAGTCAAAACGCCTCTTGTGGCGAATGTTTTCAGCTTATGGTGTGATGCATAGGTCAGTGCCAAAGGGCTCTGATCTGTTTTTATGATGACTTCGTGTCCCTTGGCTTTTTCTATCAATGCTTTGAGCTTGTCGGTGTCGAGGCTTGCTTTCGGTTCATAGTCATTGAACGTAAGTGTGGTTCTCTTGTTCAGGAAATCTTCGGCAACGGTGACCGCTTCTATCATTTTGTCATATGACTTTTTAGCGTCATTATCAAACGTGAAGATACCGTGATGATGCAGGATGATCCCTTTGCAGTTTTCCCAGTCAAAATCCTGTGTCATTTTGTATATAGTATGTGCGAGGATGAACCCGGGCATGACATAGGGGACGATGAGAAAACCGGGAAAGAGTTCGGCTATGAGTCTCTTGCCCTCTTTGGAATTTGAAATGGTTACCACCGCATCGGCATGGGTATGGTCCACAAATTTGAAAGGGATCAGCGCATGCAGTATTGCTTCCACCGAAGGATTGGGTGCATCAGGGGTTGTCATGGCGGCTTTTTGTCCAGACACCATGTCAGTATCACTCAGAGATTCGAGCTTTGCCATTTCCAGCAAAGTTGTGAGCCTGACAGGGGCGAAGCCTTCTTCTTTGATAGATACGAGATCCCATCCGCTTCCTTTGACATAGAGAATATCCTCTCCATTCTCTCTGATCTTGACGGAGGTGTTGCCTCCGCCATGCAGTACAAGCTCATCACTCTCACCAAGCAGGTTGGAAGTATAGACCCTCAGGGCCAGGTCATCTTTGCATGCAGATGCTTTTGTATCATCCCATAGATTCTTCAAAGCTTATCCCAACACGATGAGTTCATCGGTATATTTCTTTTCGCAATAGGGTTCGTAGCTTGACTTGTAGGTTGCGTAATGTTCAGACGCTTTGTGCCCGTCGAGCGCTGCTTCGTCTCTCCAGGTCTCAACTGCCATGAACTTGCGGGGATTGTTCTCATACTGGAAGATTTCGTAAAAAATGCATCCCTCTTCGGCTTTGCTGGGTGCCACCATGGCAGAAAGCAGCTCCTTCATCTTCTCTTCGCTTCCCTCTTTGGCAATGAAAGTCACACGTTTGGTAATGGTCATAGGTCTCTCCTGTAAAATAAGTGATTAGAGCATAACAAAATCTTGTTTAGGTTCTGTTTTACCCGTAGTTTGTATCAAAAATAATGCCGAGAATGACACCGAAAAAAAGCAGAATGACCATGGTCCAGTAGAGTGTCTCTTCGCTTGGTAGTTTCATATTTATGCTTCTATGCTATAGATGATTTCAGTTTTATTCTTTTTGGTCTGTATCTCCTGTATGACAAGTCCCTGAATAGGCAGCTTCATGAAATCGTCAATACTTTCAACTCTGGATTTAGCGATCTCTCTCAGTACGATACCCCGGTAGGCTTTCGCCCAGTGGCTGACCACTTTGCCCCCTTTGATGAACTTGAGAGTGGTGTAGGGGTTGGCAGGTTTGTAGAACTTGTCGTAGAAGCCGGCGCGCAGGTCGAGGACTTCTTCATCTGCAAGGTATTTTTCCATCTCTGCGGCACCGTGTTCATGATAGAACTTTTCCACCCTGATCTCCCCGACAGGCTCTCCCTGTTTGAGACGGTACTCCGGGATGAGGTCGTCGGCCCGGAGATATCCGAAGAGGTTGGAGTTGAGGATGACATGCTCATCTATGTATTTCTGTGCCTTTGTATCCAGCGTGGTGTAGGAAAGATGGTCAAAAGCCACACCGGTGTAGCGCTCGATGGCTTTCATGGCCGGCTCATGAATGATGTCTCTGATATGTGAACGGATATCCGCCTCTTTTTTCAGGCCGAACATTTTAGAAAGTACCTGCATATCGCCTTTTTGAAGGATATTGGTATAGCTGTGCAGCAGTTTGGTCCGGTAGGGCAAAAGTTCTGGAAAAAGAAGTGTATCAAGCCTGAAGGGTGCTTCTCCTCCGGATATCTTGGTTTCGCTGGGTGCCAGTAGTATCTTCATGGATATTTTCCTTCACTGTAATTAATGTAGGTATTTTAGTTAAAAAGGATAAAAAAGAGAAATTTTTGTTTTTTTTACATAAATCCTTGACTTTTAAAACTTTTTTGTCTATAATTCCCGTCCATTTTAAGTGTAACAGCTTTCAATGCGATGGTGCTGGTGTAGCTCAGCTGGTAGAGCAGCTGATTTGTAATCAGCAGGTCGGGGGTTCGAGTCCCTTTACCAGCTCCATTTAGAACAATAATTATCAGTGTTTGTACCAGTAATATGACAAACGAATATATGTGGTGAGTTACTCAAGTGGCCAACGAGGGCAGACTGTAAATCTGCTGACTATGTCTTCGAAGGTTCGAATCCTTCACTCACCACCATTATGTTAAGTCACATAAAGACGCGGGAATAGCTCAGTTGGCTAGAGCGTCAGCCTTCCAAGCTGAGGGTCGCGAGTTCGAGTCTCGTTTCCCGCTCCATAAACTGGGAGCTGTGTGAATTATGTACTTCACATACTATTATTAACTTCGGCAGTCGGTTCCGGCAACAGTGTTGTTGATCCTTGTGCTACTAATAATCTCAGACAATTTGATTTAATATTTCCGTTTTAACTATATTGGTAATTCTCTGTATATGAGAATCCGTATATAAAGATTTGCCCATATGGCTCAGGGGTAGAGCACTTCCTTGGTAAGGAAGAGGTCGTGAGTTCAAGTCTCACTATGGGCTCCACGTTCCACAAATATGGACAAAAGTGTTACAGCTGTGTAATAGTTTTGTCCATATGGTATGGGGTCATAAGAAAATTAAGGTATAATACTGCCTTTAAAACATCACGCTAGGAGAAAAAGCATGGCTAAAGAAAAATTCGAACGAACAAAACCGCATGTTAACATCGGTACTATCGGTCACGTTGACCACGGTAAAACTACGCTTACAGCTGCAATTACTGCAGTACTTGCAACTAAGAACGATACAGCGCTTATGGATTACGATCAGATCGATAATGCTCCGGAAGAGAGAGAAAGAGGAATTACGATTGCTACTTCTCACGTAGAGTATGAAACTGAAAACAGACACTACGCTCACGTTGACTGTCCCGGTCACGCCGACTATGTTAAGAACATGATTACAGGTGCTGCACAGATGGACGGTGCGATCCTTGTTATCGCTGCGACTGATGGACCAATGGCTCAGACAAGAGAACACATCCTTCTCTCCAAGCAGGTAGGTGTACCATACATCGTTGTATTCCTGAACAAAGAAGATCAGCTTGATGATGAAGACAAAGAAGAGATGCTCGAGCTTGTAGAGATGGAAGTACGTGAACTTCTTTCTGAGTATGACTTTCCGGGTGACGATACTCCAATCGTAGCCGGTTCTGCATTCCAGGCACTTGAAGAAGCAAAAGCTGGTACACTCGGACCATGGTCAGAAAAGATTCTTGAACTGATGGCAGCAGTAGATGAGTATATTCCTGAGCCAAAAAGAGAGACTGACAAAGATTTCCTTATGGCAATCGAAGATATCTTTACTATCCAGGGCCGTGGTACGGTTGTAACCGGTAAAGTTGATAGGGGTCAGGTATGTGTAGGTGACGAAGTCGAGATCGTTGGTCTTAAAGATACTCAGAAAACAACTGTAACAGGTGTTGAAATGTTCCGTAAGGAAATGGACTGTGGTATCGCTGGTGACAACTGTGGTGTTCTTATCCGTGGTATCGCTAAAGAAGATGTACAAAGAGGTATGGTTCTTTGTAAGCCAGGTTCAATCACACCTCATACTCAGTTCGAAGCTGAAGTCTATGTATTGACTAAAGAGGAAGGTGGTAGACACACTCCATTCTTTGACAACTACAGACCACAGTTCTACGTACGTACAACAGATGTTACCGGTTCAGTGAAGCTTCAGGAAGGTACTGAGATGGTTATGCCAGGTGACAACGTTAAGATCAATGTTGAGCTTATCGCTCCGATTGCGCTTGATGAAGGTACAAGATTTGCTATCCGTGAGGGTGGTAGAACTGTTGGTGCCGGTGTTGTTTCCAAGATCATCGCTTAAGTAAACATTTGCGGGAGACAAGCGTCTCTTGCAAACTTATCATTAGGAGATAACAATGAGAGAAACAGTTCACCTTGGTTGTGAAAAGTGTACAAGACGTAACTATCACACAACAAAGAATAAAAAAACAACAACAGAAAAACTTGCACTTAAGAAGTATTGCAAATGGTGTAAAGAACATACTGTTCACAAAGAGATGAAGCTGTAAGCTGATTCTTTGAAATCCGTCACTTGCACCTTGGTTCAAGTGACAACCTAAATTCTATTTAGGCCAATAGCTCAGTTGGTAGAGCACTGGTCTCCAAAACCAGGTGCCGGGGGTTCGAGTCCCTCTTGGCCTGCCATAATAAAGGTAACACAATATGGGAAAAATTTCAACATTTATTGCAAACGCGAAAGCGGAGTTACATAAAGTAATATTTCCAACAAAAGTACAAGTAAGACAGGCATTTTTGGCAGTTCTCCTCGTGGTGACTGTAATATCAATATTTTTAGCATTGGTGGACCTTTTGATGTCATCAATCATTTCATCAGTTTTGTAAGGTAAAGAGAAGATGGCTTTTCAGTGGTATGCAATCCAAACATATTCAGGTAGTGAACTATCTGTAAAAAGAGCAATTGAACAACTTGTTGCCGATTACGGTATGGAAGATAAAGTTGAACGTATCGTTGTCCCTACAGAAGAGGTTATCGAAGTGAAGAACGGTGAAAAGAAGATCACCGAGAGAACACTTTATCCCGGGTATGCTTTTGCACATATAGACCTGGATACTGATCTTTGGCACAAGATCCAGTCTCTGCCAAGAGTATCTAGATTTATCGGTGAACAAAAGACACCTACCGCTCTGACTGAAGCGGATATCAAAGTGATTTTGGACAAAATGGAGCAGAAATCCGCACCAAGACCAAAAGTCGATTTCGAAACAGGTGAAATGGTCCGTATCGTGGATGGTCCGTTCGCAAACTTTACAGGTATGGTCGAAGAGTATGATCTTGATCATGGCAAGCTGAAGTTGAACGTTTCGATCTTTGGTAGGAACACACCAGTCGAGATCCTCTATACCCAGGTAGAAAAAATCATATAACCCTTTAGCGGTTAAATCAAACAAAGGAAGAACAGATGGCAAAAAAGATAGCTGAAAAGTTTAAAATGATGATCCCCGCCGGATCAGCTAACCCATCACCACCGGTAGGTCCAGCACTTGGACAGCGTGGTGTAAACATCATGGAGTTTTGTAAAGCTTTTAATGAAAAGACAAAAGATAAAATGGGATTCAAGATCCCTGTTATCGTAACAGTGTATGTAGACAAGAGTTTTACATTTGAGACAAAGCAACCGCCTGCGAGTGACTTGATCCTCAAAGCTGCCGGAGTTAAAAAAGGTACAGACAACCCTCTCCTCAACAAGGTAGGGTCTATTACTAAGGCCAAACTGGAAGAGGTCATAGATCAGAAGATCGCGGACCTTAACACGAATGACAGAGAAGCGGCTGCAAAGATCCTTGCCGGTACATGCAGAAGTATGGGTATCGAGATCGTAGACTAATATTGTTTGCGAGAACGGACTGTTTAAAAGATAAAATCATTACCACATAGATTTAAAATATGTGGGAGCAAAAAGCGGAGAAAAAGATGGCAAAAAAATTAAGTAAAAGAAGAGAGGCACTGCTGAAAAAAGTAGATGCAACTAAAGAATACAGCGTTGATGAAGCGATGGCTACACTCAAAGAACTCAAATCTGCAAAATTCGATGAAACAGTAGAAGTGGCATTGAACCTTAACGTAGATCCAAGACATGCAGACCAGATGGTCAGAGGATCAGTTGTTCTTCCTCACGGAACAGGTAAAACAGTTAGAGTAGCAGTTTTTGCAAAAGATGCAAAAGCCGATGAAGCTAAAGCAGCAGGTGCAGACCTTGTTGGTGCAGCAGACCTTATTGAAGATATCCAGGCAGGGAAGATCGATTTCGATATCGTTATCTCTACTCCTGACATGATGGGTGTACTCGGTAAAGTGGCAAGAGTACTTGGACCAAAAGGTCTTATGCCAAATCCTAAGACAGGTACAGTAACGATGGATGTTGCCAAAGCAGTTGAAAATGCCAAAGGTGGACAAGTCAATTTCAGAGTAGATAAAAAAGGGAATATTCATGCCGGTATCGGTAAGATCTCTTTTGATACAGAGAAGATCAAAGAGAACTTCGTGACACTGCTTGAAAAGATCAACAGAGCGAAACCTGCCTCTGCAAAAGGTAGATATATCACAAATGCAGCAGTATCATTGACAATGAGCCCGTCAATCACACTGGATGCATCTGAAGTAATGGAAATCAAATAATTTTTCTACGGCTCCGGCAACTGCCGGAGTGTTTATTTTCAAACAAGTCCTATAAGTAGAACTTTTTTGAGAGTAACCGTCAGTAGTCTCTTCGGAATGAAAGCGGTGATTTCTCATATCTTAGGTCAAAGACAACAGGGGCGAAAGCTTAATTAATATATCTGAAAAGGTATATGTGTGGTCATCCACACCCTTTTGTAGATCGGAAGGAGAAAAATATGACAAGAACCAGAAAAGAAGAATTGGTCGCAGAGATGACAGCAGAGTTTAAAGACGCTGGTGCCATTATCGTTTGTGATTACAAGGGTATGACGGTTGAGGATCTTGAAACTGTAAGAAATCTTGCAAAAGATGAAGATACAAAAGTCAAAGTCGTCAAGAACAGACTGGCAATGATCGCATTGCAGAATGCAGGTTGTGAAGCAGTTGACTTTAAAGACACTAACCTTGTAATCTGGGGTGATACACAAGTACTTCCTTGTAAGATCGCCGATAAAGCGGCAACACAGTTCAAAGATCACTTTACGATCAAAACGGGTCTCATCCAAGGTGAAGTCGCAAGTATGGAAACCATTAATGCAATGGCGAAACTTCCTACAAGAGACGAACTTATCGGTATGCTTCTTAATGTTTGGAATGCTCCGGTACAAAACTTTACAATTGGCTTGCAGGCACTTGCTGACAAAAAAGAAGCAGAAGCTGAGGCTTAATGTGTGGTGAGAGCCACACGGCTCTTTGTTGAGAAGCAAATAGTTTCTCATTATTATTGGTAAAAAATATTTTTAAGGAAATAAAAATGGCAACAACTAAAGAAGATGTATTAGAGTTTATCTCAAACTTGTCTGTTCTTGAGCTTTCCGAGCTTGTAAAAGAATTCGAAGAAAAATTTGGCGTAACTGCACAGGCTACAGTCGTAGCTGCCGGTGGTGCTGCTGCCGGTGGTGAAGCTGCTGAAGAACAAACAGAATTCAACGTAGTTCTTACAGATGCAGGTGCTAAGAAGATTAATGCGATCAAAGTCGTAAGAGCGATCACTGGTCTTGGACTTAAAGAAGCTAAAGCAGCTGTTGAAGAAACACCTACCGTACTTAAAGAGGGTGTTTCTAAAGAAGAAGCTGAAGAGTTTAAAAAGCAGATCGAAGAAGCAGGTGCTTCTTGTGAGCTTAAATAATCCTTCCGATTATTTAAATTCGTTCAGGCCTTGTGCCTGAACATTGTTGTACAACCTACTTGGATGCAGCGATAAACTATTCGGAGACATTTTCATACCCTCCTCTAATAGTTTCTTTGTGTATCCAATACATTAACAAATACTATTAAACCTTATTGACAGAACTGAAATAACGATCGGCCTATTGCGCACATAGGCATTCGTGACCACAAAAGCCAGCTAAGATACCTGCAGTAGAGATGCCTGGCATTTTATCTGGCTTTTGAAGATTTTAGATTCTGTTCTAAAAGCGTTCTTAACAATGAAACATAAGGATAACCATGTTAAATTCTTTACATTCTGGTAACAGACTCCGCGTTGACTTTTCCAAAACCCCAAGAGAGATTGAAATCCCCAACCTATTGCAGCTTCAGCAGAAAAGTTATGAAAACTTTTTGATGCTGGGTGAAAGAGACAGAAAACACTCTACACTCGAGCGTGTATTCAGATCGGCTTTTCCTATCCACGATCAGCAGAACAGACTCACACTGACATACAAAAACTCAGAGATCATTAAACCGAAATATACCGTTAGAGAATGTATGGAGAGAGGGCTTACCTACTCTGTATCACTGAAAATGAACATCGCACTGACCATTTGGAACAGAGACGAGAAGACAGGCGAGAAGCTTGATCCTAAAGAGATCAAGGAACAGGCGGTATTCGTCCGTGATATTCCTTTGATGACAGAGAGGACATCATTTGTCGTCAACGGTGTAGAAAGGGTTATCGTCAACCAGCTTCACAGATCGCCTGGTGTTATCTTCAAAGAGGAAGAGAGTACGACGGCAGGTCACAAGCTGCTCTACTCCGCACAGATCATACCTGACAGAGGATCATGGTTGTATTTCGAGTATGATGCAAAAGATATTCTTTACGCACGTATCAACAAAAGAAGAAAGATCCCTGTAACGATCCTTTTCAGAGCGCTGGATTATACCAAAGAGGATATTGTAAAACTCTTCTATCCTACCAAAGAGATCAGCATTAAAGACAACAGGTTCCTTGTGAAGTTTGATCCGAGAGACTTTAACGGAAGAGCAGAATATGATGTGAAAGATATGGATGGCAATGTTATTGTCAATGCCGGTAAGAGACTGACAAAGAAGAAAGCGCAGCAGCTCATTGAGAATGGTTTAGAGTGGATAGAATACCCTCTTGAAATGCTGATGGAGAGACATCTGGCTACAGCAGTGATCGATCAGGAGAGTGGTGAAGTACTGTACGACGTGGTTGCTCCGCTGGATGAAACGAAACTCAAAAAAATGATCGAGCAGGGTATAGAAAGTATCGAAATTATCAATGACCTTGCCGAAGGTACAGATAGATCCATCATCAATGCGTTCATCGCTGACAACGAAAGCCTCAGACTGCTCAAGCAGACTGAAGAGATAGATGATGAGAATGTGCTTTCTGCCATCCGTATCTATAAAGTAATGAGACCGGGAGAGCCTGTAACACCTGAAGCAGCAAAAGCATTCCTGAAACAGCTCTTCTTTGATCCGGAAAGATATGACCTGACAGAAGTCGGTCGTATGAAAATGAACCACAAGCTTGGTCTTGATATTCCTGAGTATGCGACAGTTTTGACTGCCGAAGACCTTATCAATACAGTGAAGTACCTTATCAAGGTTAAGAACGGTCAGGGGCACATCGATGACAGGGACCACCTTGGTAACAGACGTATCCGTGCGATCGGAGAACTGCTCGGTAACGAACTTCACAACGGTCTTGTCAAGATGCAAAAAGCGATCAAGGACAAGATGACGACGATCTCCGGTACACTCGATGAGTTGATGCCGCACGACCTTGTGAACTCGAAAATGATCACCAATACGATCCTTGAGTTCTTTTCATCAGGGCAATTGTCACAGTTCATGGACCAGACGAACCCGCTCTCTGAAGTGACGCACAAAAGACGTCTTTCCGCACTGGGTGAGGGTGGTCTTGTCAAAGAGAGAGCCGGATTTGAGGTCAGGGATGTACACCCGACGCACTATGGACGTATCTGTCCGATCGAGACTCCGGAAGGTCAAAATATCGGTCTGATCAATACATTGGCGACCTATTCGAAAGTAAACGAACATGGGTTCATTGAAGCACCGTACAAAGTGGTAAAAGATGCACAGGTGACCAATGAGATCGTTTATATCACGGCGACACAGGAAGAGGACAAGTGTATCGCACCTGCTTCTACCAAAGTAGATGAGAACGGAAAGATCGTTGAAGACCTTATCGAAACAAGACTGAACGGAAATATCGAGCTGAATGAAGCGAAGAGGGTGGATCTTATCGATATCTCTCCATTGATGATCTCCGGTTCGGCAGCGGCACTCATTCCATTCCTCGAGCATGATGATGCGAACCGTGCACTGATGGGATCGAACATGCAGCGTCAGGCAGTACCTTTGCTCAAGACAGATGCCCCTGTAGTCGGTACCGGTATGGAGGCGATTGTTTCACGTGATGCATGGGAAGCGGTCAAGGCCAAAAGAGCCGGTAAAGTAGAAAAAGTGGATGCGAAGAACATTTATGTCATGGGTGAAGATGAAACCGGTGTATTCATCGACCATTATCCTCTTGAAAAGAATATGAGAACCAACCAGAATACGACATTCACGCAGACACCGATTGTCAAACTCGGAGATATCCTCGAAGCCGGACAGGTCATTGCCGATGGTGCGAATATGGATCAAGGTGAACTTGCGATCGGTAAGAACATCATGGTTGCGTTCATGCCTTGGTACGGATACAACTATGAGGATGCGATCATTGTCTCAGAGAAGCTTATCCGTGAAGACACTTTCACTTCTGTTCATACCTACGAGAAAGAGGTGGAAGCAAGAGAATTGAAACATGGTACGGAAGAGATCACCAGAGATATCCCGAATATCCGTGAAGATGAATTGCTTCACCTTGACGAAAGCGGTATTGTTCAGCTTGGTACGTATGTGAAACCGGGTATGATCCTTGTCGGTAAAGTTTCTCCAAAAGGAGAGATCAAACCTACGCCTGAAGAGAGACTCCTCAGGGCGATCTTCGGCGAGAAAGCGGGCCATGTTGTGAACAAGTCACTCTACTGTCCGGCATCTATGGAAGGGGTTGTTGTTGACATCAAAGTATTCACCAAAAAAGGATACGAGAAAGATGCAAGAGCGATCCAGGCCTATGAAGAGGAAAAAGCGATCCTTGACTCTGACCACCATGATCAGCTATTGATGATCGACAGGGAAGAGATCCTGAGAATCGCACACTACCTTTCAGGGCAGGAACTTGCAAAAGATGTCACGATCGGTGATAACGAGTTCAAGGCAGGCAGCAAAATTGATGAAGAGACTATCAAGGGAGTGAATAGATTTGCGCTTAGAGGTGTAGTCCAGTCTTACTCTGACGAGGTTCAGAATGAGTACGAATCCTTGAAGAATTACTTCCTAAAACAGAAGAAGAGACTCAAGAATGAGCATGAAGAGAAATTGAGTATCCTTGAGAAGGACGATATTCTTCCTTCAGGTGTGACAAAATTGGTCAAGATCTACATCGCGACAAAGAGAAAGCTCAAAGTTGGGGACAAGATGGCGGGACGTCACGGGAACAAAGGTATCGTATCCAATATCGTTCCTGAGATCGATATGCCATATATGGAAGACGGAAGACCTGTTGAGATCATCCTTAACCCGCTTGGGGTACCTTCGCGTATGAACATCGGACAGATCCTCGAGGTTCACCTTGGGCTTGTAGGTAAGAGACTGGGTGAACAGATCCAGGAGATGTTCGACAATAAAACAGAGGATTTCATCAAAGAGCTCAGAGCCAAAATGATCGAGATCGCTGATGTTGCCAAGCTGATGAATGCAAAAGAGGTTCTTTCTCAAATGAGTGACGAAGAGCTTCTTGCCTATGGTAGAGACTGGAGCAGGGGTGTGAAGTTCGCAGCACCTGTATTTGAAGGTACAAATCAGGCTGAGTTTGACAAACTGTTTGAATTGGCCAAGATCGAGAGTGACGGTAAAATGACACTGTATGATGGAAAAACAGGTGAGAAGATGATCGAGCGTGTCAACGTGGGATACATGTATATGCTCAAACTGCACCACCTTGTCGATGAGAAAGTACACGCACGTTCAACCGGACCATACTCGCTTGTTACACAACAGCCGGTCGGTGGTAAAGCACTGTTCGGTGGACAGAGATTCGGAGAGATGGAAGTATGGGCACTTGAAGCCTACGGTGCTTCCCATATCCTCAAAGAGATGCTGACGATCAAGTCGGATGATGTTGAAGGTAGAGCTAGAGCTTATAAAGCGCTGACCAAAGGTGAATCTGTACCGGCTTCCGGTGTGCCTGAAACGATGTTCGTATTGACCAAAGAGCTTCAGGCCCTTGGACTTGACGCAGAGCTATATGAGAGTAAAAAAGAAGTGGAGAGTGAAGATGAGTAAGTTTTTAGAGAATTTAACACCGATTGATCTGAACAGTGATGACAGACCGAAGGATATTGCGGCCCTTCAATTGAAAGTGGCAAGTCCTGAAAAGGTACTTTCCTGGAGTTACGGTGAAGTAAAAAAGCCTGAGACCATCAACTACAGGACGCTTAAGCCGGAGCGTGACGGGCTCTTCTGTGCGAAGATCTTCGGACCGATCAGAGACTACGAGTGTCTGTGTGGTAAATACAAGAAGATGCGTTACAAAGGTGTGGTCTGTGAAAAATGTGGGGTTGAGGTAACCTCTTCAAAAGTAAGAAGGAACAGAATGGGTCATATTGACCTTATCGCACCTGTGGCACACATCTGGTATGTCTCTTCCCTCCCGTCAAGAATCGGTACACTTTTGGGTGTCAAGATGAAAGACCTAGAGCGTGTACTTTACTATGAAGCGTATATTGTCAAAACACCGGGTGAGGCGAGTTATGACAATGAAGGGCTCAACCCTGTTCAGAAGTATGATGTGCTCAATGAAGAGCAGTATCAGCAGATCGTTTCACGTTTCGGTGACACGGGTCTTGATGCCAGAATGGGTGGGGAGATCGTGCAGGAACTCCTTGCAGACCTTGACCTTGTCGATATGTTCGCACAGCTCAAAGAAGACATTCAGGCAACAAAGTCCGAAGCAAAAAGAAAAACCATTGTCAAAAGACTTAAAGTCATCGAAGCATTTCTCCATTCAGGTAACAGGCCTGAATGGATGATGTTGACACAGCTTCCGGTTCTCCCGCCGGACCTCAGACCGCTTGTAAGCCTGGATGGCGGTAAATTCGCGGTTTCTGATGTGAACGACCTCTACAGAAGAGTGATCAACAGAAACCAGCGTTTGAAAAGACTGGTAGAACTCGATGCGCCTGAAATTATCGTTAGAAACGAAAAGCGTATGCTTCAGGAGGCGGTTGATGCACTGTTTGACAACGGCAGACGCGGAAATGCGGTAAAAGGTGCGAACAAGAGACCATTGAAATCACTCTCGGAAGTGATCAAGGGGAAACAGGGACGTTTCAGACAGAACCTTCTGGGTAAGCGTGTCGACTTCTCCGGACGTTCCGTTATTGTTGTCGGCCCTGACCTGAGAATGGACCAGTGTGGTCTTCCAAAGAAGATGGCGATCGAACTTTTCAAGCCGCATCTGATGGCAAAACTTGAAGAGAAAGGCTATGCGACTACATTGAAGCAGGCCAAAAAGATGATTGAACAGCAGGTGAATGAGGTATGGGAGTGTCTGGAAGAGGTTGTCGAGAACTATCCGGTTCTTTTGAACCGTGCCCCGACACTGCACAAGCTCTCTATTCAAGCCTTCCACCCAAGACTGATCGAGGGGAAAGCGATCCAGCTTCACCCATTGGTATGTTCTGCGTTCAACGCCGACTTCGATGGTGATCAGATGGCGGTACACGTGCCCCTATCAGATGAAGCGATTGCCGAAGCAAAAGTATTGATGCTCGCTTCCATGAACATTCTGCTTCCTGCATCCGGTAAAGCGATCGCGGTACCATCCCAGGATATGATTCTTGGATTGTACTATCTGACACTCGAAAAGAAGGATGTCAAAGGGCAGCATAAACTCTTTGCCAATGTTGAAGAGGTAGAGATCGCATTCGAGCAGCAGGCACTTGATTTGAACGCACGTATCAGAACAGTACTTGACGGACGCATTGCCACGTCAACGGCGGGACGTTTGATCCTTAAATCGATCATTCCCGATTATGTACCGGAGAAGTACTGGAACAAAGTACTCAAAAAGAAAGATATCGGTGCATTGGTGGATTACATTTATAAAATCGGCGGTGTTTCGGAAACAGCCGGTTTCCTTGATAACCTCAAGGATATGGGTTTCAAATATGCGACGAAAGTTGGTGTTTCCATCTCCATTGATGATATTATTATCCCTGAGATTAAAGAGTCCCGTGTCGCTTCTGCCAAAGAAGAGGTCAAAGAGATCCAGCGACAATACGCTGCGGGTCTTTTGACGGACCAGGAACGATACAACAAGATTATCGATATCTGGACCGATGCGAACAACGCCATTGCCGAAGCATTGATGGATCTGATCAGAAAAGACAAAGAGGGGTTCAACTCCGTTCACATGATGGCTGACTCAGGGGCGAGAGGTTCTGCGGCGCAGATCAGACAGCTCTCCGGTATGAGGGGCCTGATGGCAAAATCTGACGGATCGATCATTGAGACACCTATTACCTCGAACTTCCGTGAAGGTCTGAACGTACTTGAGTACTTCATCTCCACCCACGGTGCGAGAAAAGGTCTTGCGGATACTGCACTTAAGACGGCAAATGCGGGTTATCTGACCAGAAAACTGATCGATGTTGCGCAAAACGTGAAGATATCCATGACCGACTGTGGTACGCACGAAGGCGTGGAGGTATCCGATATCGTTGTGGGTAACGAAATGATCGAACCTCTGGCTGACAGGATTTACGGAAGAGTATTGGCAGAAGATATCATCGACCCTATCACTTCGGAAGTACTGGTGTCAGAAGGTACGATGATTGACGAAGAAACGGCGATAAGAGTGCAGGAAGCAGGTGTAAGGTCTGTAGTGATGAGAGCACCTTCAAGCTGTAAGGCTCCCAAAGGTATCTGTGCAAAATGTTACGGCTTGAACATGGCTGATAACAAAATTGTCAAGCGTGGTGAAGCAGTTGGTGTTATTGCGGCACAGTCGATCGGTGAACCGGGGACACAGTTGACGCTGAGAACTTTCCACACCGGTGGTACGGCAACAGCAGGTAAAGAAGAGCGTTCTGTCGTGGCGACAAAAGAAGGTTTCGTCAGATACTACAATCTTTCAGTCTATCGTAATACAGAGGGCAAACTGATCGTTGCCAACAGAAGAAATGCCGGAGTACTTTTGGTCGAGCCGAAGATCAAAGCGGTAAACAAAGGAAAAGTCTCTATCATCGTTACGCACGATGAGATCGTGATCTCTGTAGAGAACAACGGTGATGATGAGGTTAGGTACAACTTGAGAAAATCAGATGTTGCCAAGTCGAACGAGCTTGCCGGGGTTGCCGGTAAGATCGAAGGAAAACTCTTCCTTCCTCTCAAAGATGGTGATACAGTGAAAGAGGGTGACTCTATTGTAGAAGTGATCAAAGAGGGTTGGAGTATCCCAAGCCGTATCCCGTTCGCATCTGAATTAAAGGTGGAAGACGGTGCTCCGGTGACACAGGAAGTACTTTCCGAAGCCAAAGGTACCGTGAAGTTCTTCCTTCTGAAGGGAGATTACCTTGAAGCACACGATGGTGTAAAAGCCGGAGACAAAGTGGAAGAAAAAGGCCTTTTTGCCGTGGTTGTCGATGACAACAACAGAGAGGCGGGAAGACACTACATCTCCAGAGGTTCCGTGGTCCAGGTGGACAACAATGCCAAAGTGGAGAGAGGTGATAGACTTTCCGCACCGGAGAAAATGACACAGGTCGTGATCGCAGAATGGGACCCGTATTCCGAGCCGATCATTGCAGAGCAAAAGGGTACGTTGAAATTTGAAGATATCATTCCTGGTGTGACTGTTGTAGAACAGTTTGATGAGGTGACCGGCGATACAAGACTGGAACTTAACGAGTATATTCCTGCAGCCTATAAGCCGGCGATCACGCTTGCAACTGAATCGGGTGAGTTGATCCGTTATCAGCTTGACCCCAAAACGATCCTGTTCGTCAAGGATGGTGAAGAAGTGAATATTGCCGATATTTTGGCAAAGACACCAAAAGCGGCGATAAAGTCCAAAGATATTACGGGGGGTCTTCCAAGGGTTTCCGAACTCTTCGAAGCAAGACGTCCGAAAGATATCGCGCTTATCGCACAGATCAATGGTGTGGTCAGCTTCGGTAAACCTCTTAGAGGAAAAGAGAGACTTATCATCTCCGGTGATAATGGTCAGATAACTGAGCAGTTCATCGATAAGAACAAAGTGGCACTTGTGCATACAGGCGAATATGTCCATGCCGGTGAGAAATTGACTGACGGCATTGTATCAAGCCATGATATCCTTGCGGCACTAGGTGAAAAAGCATTGTATGACTATATCGTTTCCGAAGTCCAGATGGTCTATCGTAGACAGGGGGTTAACATCTCTGACAAACACATCGAGATCGTAACATCTCAGATGATGAGACAGATCAAAGTAGTTGAGAGCGGTGACTCCAATTTTATTGCCGGAGATATCATTTCCCGCCGTAAGTTCCAGGAAGAGAACCAGAGAGTGATCGCACTTGGCGGAGAGCCTGCGATCGCTGAACCGATGCTTGTGGGTATTACCCGTGCAGCGGTCGGTGCAGACTCTATCATCTCTGCGGCATCCTTCCAGGATACGACGAAAGTACTGACTTCAGCCTCTATCGCCGGTACGGTGGATATGCTCGAAGACCTCAAAGAGAACGTCGTCATTGGCCGTCTCATCCCTGTGGGTACAGGTATGATCGACTCTGACGAGATCAAATTCTCCGCTGCCGAGTAAGCAGCACCTCCTCCCATTCATGTCACCTTTAGGGCGGCATGAATGTCCTGCTCACACCACACTCCCCGAATATAAGAAAAAGCAAAGAAATTTTCGATATAATATGCCTCCATTTTTGTCTCTATAGGCCAAAATTAAGTACTTTGCGAGTATTTAGTTTTGGTGTAAGAACCAGATTCAATTCAAACTAACAAAGAAAGGAAACGATTTGCCTACAATTAACCAATTGATTCGTAAAGAACGTAAGAAGCAAGTGAAAAAATCAAAATCACCTGCACTCGTAAAATGTCCTCAGAGAAGAGGCGTATGTACAAGAGTTTACACAACAACTCCAAAGAAACCTAACTCAGCACTTAGAAAAGTTGCCAAAGTTAGATTGACTTCAGGATTTGAAGTAATCTCTTATATCGGTGGTGAAGGTCACAACCTTCAGGAACACTCTATCGTACTTGTACGTGGAGGTAGAATTAAAGATTTACCTGGTGTAAAGTATCACATTGTTCGTGGTGCACTCGATGCTTCAGGTGTAACTGGAAGAACAGTTGCAAGATCTAAGTACGGTACTAAAAAACCTAAATAATTTCAACATTATTTAAGCGCGTTAAAAAGTAAAAGTTTAGTCTGGGAACAGACTTGAGCAGGTTTTATCAAGAATCCTTAGGGGATAAAACTTGAGTAAATCAGTAATAAAAGATTGAAGAGGAAAAAAATAATGAGAAGAAGAAAAGCTCCTGTTAGACCGGTACTGCCAGATCCAGTATACGGTTCTAAAGTATTAACAAAATTCATCAATGCAGTCATGCTTGATGGTAAGAAAAGCACTGCGCAAAAAGTCATGTATTCTGCGTTAGAAAGAATTGAATCAAAAACTGGTGAAAAAGGTATTGAAGTATTCAACAAAGCGATGGATAACGTCAAGCCTGTTATGGAAGTAAAATCAAGAAGAGTAGGTGGTGCAACGTACCAGGTACCTATTGAAGTAAGACCTGCAAGACAGCAGTCTCTCGGAATAAGATGGATCGTTGATGCAGCAAGAAAAAGAAATGAAAGAACTATGATGGAGCGTTTGTCCAATGAACTGATGGATGCTGCAACTGAAAAAGGTTCTGCTTTCAAGAAGAAAGAAGATACATACAAAATGGCAGAAGCGAATAAAGCATTTGCTCACTATAGATGGTAAGGAACTAGGTTATGGCAAGAACGCACAAACTTGAAGACGTAAGAAACATCGGTATCGCCGCGCACATCGATGCAGGTAAAACAACAACAACGGAAAGAATCCTTTTCTACACAGGTGTTGAACACAAGATCGGTGAAGTTCACGACGGTGCAGCAACGATGGATTGGATGGAGCAGGAGCAGGAAAGAGGTATTACGATTACTTCCGCTGCGACAACTTGTGAATGGCTGGGTAAACAGATCAACATCATTGACACTCCGGGCCACGTTGACTTTACGATCGAAGTTGAAAGATCCATGAGAGTACTTGACGGTGCCGTATCTGTATTCTGTGCAGTTGGTGGTGTTCAGCCTCAGTCTGAGACAGTATGGAGACAGAGAAACCGTTATGGTGTACCTTCATTGGTTTTCGTAAACAAAATGGACAGAACCGGTGCTGATTTCCTTGAAGTCGAGAGACAGATCAGAGACAGACTCAAAGGTAACCCTCTTGTTATCCAGCTTCCTATCGGTGCTGAAGAAAACTTCGAAGGTGTGGTCGATCTTGTCAAAATGAAAGAGATCGTATGGGATGCAGATGCTGAAATGGGTTCTGCATACCATGAGCAGGATATCCGTCCGGAGCTTCAGGATCAAGCGGAAGAGTTCAGAGAAAAACTGATCGAAGGTATTTCCGAAGTCGACGGTAACGAAGCGCTTATGGAAAAATACATGGAAGGTGAAGAACTTACAACTGAAGAGATCATGGCTGGTATCAAAGCAGCAACGATCAATATGCACGTAGTTCCAATGCTTCCTGGAACAGCATTCAAAAACAAAGGTGTTCAGACACTTCTTGACGCTGTTGTTCACTACCTTCCTTCTCCAGTTGAAGCACCACCGATCAAGGGTACCAAAATGGAGGACGAGAATGTTGAGGTAATTGTTGAATCTACAGATGACGGCGAGTTTGCTTCACTGGCATTCAAAATTATGACTGACCCTTTTGTCGGACAGTTGACATTTATCCGTGTATACAGAGGTTCTTTGGAATCTGGTTCATACGTGCTTAACTCTACCAAAGAGAAGAAAGAAAGAGTCGGTCGTATCATGAAGATGCACGCGATCAAAAGAGAAGAAATTTCCGAGATCTACGCAGGTGAGATCGGAGCGGTTGTTGGGCTTAAGAACACAACGACCGGTGATACTCTCTGTTCAGATAAAGATAAAGTCGTTCTTGAAAGAATGGACTTCCCTGATCCCGTTATCTCTGTTGCGGTTGAGCCTAAAACAAAAGCTGACCAGGAAAAAATGGGTATTGCATTGAGTAAACTTGCTGCAGAAGATCCTTCTTTCCGTGTCAATACAGATGAAGAATCCGGTCAGACTATCATTTCAGGAATGGGTGAACTTCACCTTGAGATCCTCGTCGATAGAATGAAAAGAGAATTCAAAGTTGAAGCTGAAGTCGGTGCGCCACAGGTTGCTTACCGTGAGACTATCAGAAAAGCAGTCAACAAAGAGTACAAGTATGCGAAACAGTCCGGTGGACGTGGACAGTATGGTCATGTATTCCTCAAGATCGAACCGCAGGAACCAGGTTTTGGATATGAGTTTGTTGATGCAGTCAAAGGTGGGGTTGTTCCTAAAGAATTTATCCAGCCGGTCAACAAAGGTGTACAGGAAGCAATGGCAAGAGGTATTCAGGCAGGATACCCGGTAGAAGATGTCAAGGTAACACTTTATGACGGTTCATACCACGATGTTGACTCCTCTGAAATGGCGTTTAAACTTGCCGGTTCTATGGGATTCAGAGACGGTTGTAGAGAAGCGAACCCGGTCATTCTTGAGCCAATGATGAAAGTTGAAGTTGAGGTACCTGAAGAATTCATGGGTGATGTCATCGGTGATGTTGCGAAAAGACGTGGACAGGTGAACGGTATGGATGACAGGGCGGGTAACAAGATCGTTAACGCGTTTGTTCCACTTTCTGAAATGTTCGGTTACTCAACTGACCTTCGTTCAATGACTCAGGGACGTGCAACATATGCTATGGAATTCGATCATTATGAAGAGGTTCCTCAGAATGTAGCCAAAGAGATCATCGAAAAGAGAAATAGTTAATCTTTCGTAGTATTTCACTATAACTTTGAAGGAGCATCTCAGTCATGTACTGGGAGTACGCTCCTTCGATACAACCTTCAAATTTACAGCAAACTACTACAAAATCTATAACTATTTAAACCTAAATACAATCCAACAAATCTAGCATTTTAACTTTCTATAAACTTTTATACTATAATTCACCATATTAATTTAAGGAACATAATGAAAGTCATCATAGACCTCATAGAAGATATACGAGAATCGATAGGTAATGCTGAAGATTATATTCTGACTGCTGGGCTTTTGAAAGAGGATACAAAAGATCCTTCCAAACTCATCTATGCAGGTGAAGCATCTCTGAATAAATACTATCTTGACCCTGTTGGCAAACAACTTGTCTTTGAAATGGATGGTAGTGATGCAAAAATTACCATAGGAGAGCTTATCCCTCTACTTTTGATATCTGATATGGATACGATGATGTATGGGCTCAGAATGGACGTAAATGAACAATATAGTGATATAGAGATCATAGGGTTTGGCAAGAATGAGGAGATGAAGAAATATCTCCTCTTTATCAAGCTGTAAATCAGGTCTGGCTTAAATAGGTTGGTTTCTGTTCCATCAGGACCCAGTTCATGTTGATGTGCTCTTTTTTGCAGAAATAGGCAATGGCTTCGTAGGGGATCTTGTTTCTTTTCTTGATCACGGCAAAGTATTGGGGGTCGAGGTGCAGTGCTGAAGCTATCTCTCTGTCGAGTATCTTTTTTTTCTTTTTCTGGGCAATGAGTATCTCTCTGATCCGCTGCATGACAGTTTTGAAATCCATCATAATCATCCTTCTTTGAATTATAGAAGTATCATATAGGATTTATGCAGCAGGGATCAAATATATGTCATATTGTCATAAAACAGTGACTTGGCTAAAACGTATCGCTGTCTATCTCAATGATGGTATGCACATTCCCCCTGGGGTTGAAATCGGCGATGAGTTTCATTGATTTTGGTTTCAGTCTGCTGTAGAGTGCATCGAAAATCTCGTTGGCGGAGTTCTCGTGGGAGATGTGTCTGTACATGAAAGAATTGATGTAGAGTTTAAGTGCTTTGAGCTCAATGACTTTTTTGTCAGGAACATATGAAAGTTTCATTATTGCGAAATCCGGGTAACCAGAGCGTGGGCAAAGGCACATGAACTCAGGAAGTTCTATATTGATAGTGTAATTCTTTTCGTGTTCGTTCGGCCAGAAATTCTTTTCGGCATTGATGTCGAACTCCTGTATCTCTTTTTCTCCGTATTTCATGGTGTTCCTTTAATTGTATATTTGTATGAGTTGTTGTTCTGTAACGGGTTTTCCAATACCAAAACCCTGCAGGTAGTCGATACCCAGTGCGATCAGTTCTTTTTTCTGTGCTTCGCTGTCTACCCACTTTGCCACGGTAGTGATGTTAAGACTCTTTGACATGCTGACCAGAGAGCTTAGCATAGCATGGGTATTGGCATCTTCGAGTTTACTGACGTAGTCCCTGTCAAACTGTACGATGTCGAAATGAAAGTGTTTCATGTATTCCATGGAAGCGTTGGATGAACCAAAATTGTCTATGGCGATACGAATACCCTTTGTTCTGAACTTTTGTAGTGTCTCCAGATAGCCGCTGAGATTATGGTGTGTCTTCCTCTCATAGAGCTCGATGATAATACGTGAAGGATCAGCAGATGCTTCCTCCAGAAATGAAAAGAATTTTTTTTGGCAATCACCATTACGCAATGAGAAAGGTGAAAGATTGAAAGAGAATGAAATACTGTCATTTACAAGAGGTAAAAGAGAAAGAATATGTGTAAATATGGCAAGATCATATTCCCGTCCCAGTCCCAGACGATTTATAATGGGAAGAAACTCTCTTGGAAGTATATCTTTATGACTTGGTGATCGCAGTTTTACTGCAACCTCATAGATATCTGTTTTCCCGGTTTTTACATTCAAAAGTGGACGGAACGAGAGAAGAAGATTCTTCTCCTTGAGTGCTTCGATGATAGCTGCTTCAGTTTGTGATACTTCTTTTGCATCAGGCACAGGTATTTTTTCTTTTTTTTGCGTTTGGGCAGCAAGAAGGTCTTTGAGATGCAGAATGGTTGTTTCGATATCTTCATCTATATCTCTGATCATGGAGAAGGCATAATCGAGCTCTATATTGTTAATGGTACAATTCTGCTTAATGAAGTTTTCAAAGATATGCTCTATCTCTTCACTCTTTTTGTCGACAGCAATAAGAAATTCGGCACCGTAGCGTCTTGCGATCAGTACATTTCCAAAGCCGGCTTTTTTGAACTCATTGTGAAGTTTGTGCACAATTGAGTAGAGAAGCACGTCCACTTCATCGGTACTGTAATTCTCACTGATCGTACTGAGGTTTCGGATAACAAGCAGGGCAATGGTCCTGGTTTTATAGGCTTCCATCTGGGCAATAAACGCTTTTTCATTGTATCCCTGTGTTGCCATATCTACCAGTGTTTCATTGACACTGAGATTGATGAGAAAATAGATGAAATAGACGCTAATGAATACAATAGAGGCAAAGAGTATACCATTCTCCAGTGTCAGTTCAACTTTTTTTTCATGGAAGAATACGGCATACAAGACAAGAGAGATGAGTAGAACAACAGGGATACCGGCTCTTAAAGCCAGTTCGAACCGTCTTCCTCTCTCCTGTCTTTCAGATTGTAGCATGGGTCAGACATCCAGGTGTTTGACATCTTTGGCATGACTTTCGATGTAGGCACGCCTTGGCTCTACCTCGTCTCCCATAAAGAGTGTAAAGGTTTCACTTGCTTCTTCGCTATCATCGATCCTGACCTGGAGTAGTCGTCTGTTCTCCGGGGTCATCGTCGTCTCCCAAAGCTGTTCAGGGTTCATCTCCCCCAAACCTTTGTAGCGTTGGATATAAGCACCTTTCTTGGCTGAAGCTTCCACTTCTGCAAAGAGTGCCAGGAGGTCTTTGTCTTTGAACTCGTCAGTGATGTGTTCTTGGATCTTCTGATGAATGTGGATCGCCTCATTGTAATGTGGGTTGGTAAAGAGGGTCTCATCTACGATCAGCTCTTCAAGTCCGTCGTTGGTCTGAACAAAATAGTGCAGTCTGTCTTCTGTGATCGTTTTGTTCAGAATGTTATATCCCAGTTCTTTGATGTACTTTTCAAGTGTTTTCGCCAACGCTTTGTTCGAGGTACCGATGATATCCGGATTCTCAATCATATAGCGCAGCACTTCAGGCAGAGCAAAACGCTTCTCGATCTCTTTGAGCGTCATTTTATAATAAGCCACGAGCTTGAAGAGGTCTATAAGGTCATTTTCTCCCATCGTTTTGCTCTCAATGACAGAGATACCATTCTCGATAAGGAAATCGTTTAGTGCCTTGTCGTCTTTGAGGTAAGTTTCATTCTTCCCTTTTTTATAGCGGTACAGCGGCGGCTGTGCGAGATAGAGGTATCCTTTTTCCACTACGGGTTGCAGGAAGCGGAAGAAGAAGGTCATCAGCAGTGTCTGGATGTGGGAACCGTCCACATCGGCATCGGTCATGATGATGATTTTGTGATATCTGAGTTTGTCTTCATTGAATTCCTCTCCGATTCCGCAGCCCAGTGCAGTGATCATGTTTTTGATCTCGTCCGACTTGAGGATCTTTTCCAGTCTGGCTTTTTCTACATTGAGGATCTTACCTTTGAGCGGCAGGATCGCCTGGAAAACTCTGTCCCGTCCCTGTTTGGCCGAACCGCCCGCTGAGTCTCCTTCCACCAGGTAGATCTCAGAGATCTCGGGGTCTTTGCTTTGGCAGTCTGCCAGTTTGCCCGGAAGCGTTCCCACAGACATGGAGTCTTTACGTTTGACGAGGTCCTTGGCTCTTTTGGCAGCATCCCTGCCGCGTGCGGCAAGCAATACCTGTGCCATGATGGCTTTGGCCTCTGTGGGATTCTCTTCAAGGTATTTGTTAAAGTGCTCCGAGAAAAATTTCTGTACCAATGGGCGTACATAACTTGAACCGAGCTTTCCTTTGGTCTGTCCCTCGAATTGCGGTTCTGGAACACGTACGGAGACAATGGCAATAAGCCCCTCTTTGCAGTCCTCGCCTGTAATCTTCACTCCCTTCTCTTTGGCAGAGGCATTCTTGGCGATATAGCTTGCGATCGAACGGGTCAGTCCCGCTCTGAACCCCGCTTCATGGGTACCACCGTCAGGGGTCTTGATGTTGTTGACAAAGGAGAGTGACTTTTCGGTATCCGAATCACAGTACATTAGTGCAATATCGATCTCTATGTCATCCGCTTTTCCCTGAAAGAACTGTGCTTTGGTCAGAGGCGGTTTTGTATTCATGTCTTCAACGAACTGTTTGATCCCCCCTTCAAAATGAAAGATCTCCTTGGTACCGTCTCTCTCGTCTTTAAATTCAATTCTGATCTTAGGATTGAGATAGGCAAGCTCCTTAAAACGTTTGCTCAGAATTTCTTTCTGGAAAGTGACGCCCTCAGTGAAGATAGAGTCATCCGGCCAGAACTCTATCTTCGTTCCCTTTTTGCGTGTTGGTCCCGTTGCTACAAGTGGTTCCTGAGGAATACCCTTTTTGAAGGATTGTTCATGGATCTCTCCATCTTTGAAAACGGTCAGGTGAAGTTCTTTGGAAAGTGCGTTCACTACGGAGACCCCGACCCCGTGAAGACCACCGGAAACCTTGTAGGTGTCCTTGTCAAATTTACCACCGGCATGCAGCACGGTAAGCACAACTGTGGCAGCAGAGATCTTCTCTGTCGGGTGTTCTGTAACAGGGATACCACGGCCGTTATCCTCAATGATGGCAGAACCTGCTTTGGTAAGGGTGACCTTGATCGTGTCACAGAACCCTGCCATTGCCTCATCGATGGAGTTATCAACCACTTCGTAGACGAGGTGGTGGAGTCCTTTTGTAGAGGTATCACCGATGTACATTCCGGGTCTTTTTCTTACCGCTTCGAGTCCCTTGAGGACCTTAATATTACTCGCACCATATTCTGCCATAGTCAAACTCCGTTTCTTGGGGTATTATTAGTATATATTTTAGCGAAATAAACTTAGGGAAAGCATGCTGTAGCCGGGATTTCACAGCATTTGGGAAAATATTTTTCTGGGATACTTTAAGTGTGTCTGAAATCATGAGATTATCACTTTTTTGATACGCAATTCCGTAGGGTGCATAATCATGCACCACAGATTAAAATTTGCTTGTTTTTTTGTTGTTAAGTCTTCGTAGGCTGTGCAACAGCACACCTATAAACAAAATTGACATTAAAGTAAAAACCGACATTCGAAAGGTGTGCTGTTGCACACCCTACAACAGCATTCCCGCCTGCTGTTTTTTGGTACTGACGATATCGATCTTGTTGGGATCGATGAACTGTTTTCGTTCGTAGGCATCTATGGCGTATCTTCCTATCATTGCTGCATTGTCTGAACAGTATTGGAGAGGGGCGACATGCATGGTCTTCCCGAATTCCCGGCAAAGGTTTTCATAAGCACCTCTGAGGTACTGGTTGGCTGAAGCACCTCCCACGATGGCAAAATCCCTGATAGGCTCTTTGGCAAAGATTTTCTTGCTTTTCTGGAGCAGGTGCAGTTTGACTGCTTTTTGAAAAGAGGCGGAGAGGTTGGCTTTGTCCTGTTCTGTCATCTTCTCTGCGCCCCCAAGCTTCTCAACGGTAAGCCGTACGGCATTCTTCAGGCCGGAGAGGGAAAAAGCAATGAGGGGAGAGTTGCGCAACGGTACGGGTAGGTTGAAACGGTTCTCGTCCCCTTTGAGGGCAAGCGCTTCTATGAGCGGCCCTCCGGGGTAGCCAAGACCCATCATTTTGGCACATTTGTCGAAACTCTCCCCTACGGAATCGTCCATGCTGGTGGCAAGGATCTCCATATGTTCAAAATTTTTAACGCGTATGACCTGTGTATGCCCGCCAGAGATGAGGAGTACCAGAAGAGGGAAACGGGTTTCCTTCTCTATGAAAAGCGAGTAGATATGCCCTTTGAGATGGTGTACGGGGATGAGAGGGATGTTTTGCAGTACGGCCACCGTTTTTGCCATAGCGATCCCCTCAAGCAGCGTTACGCCAAGGCCGGGCTGATTGGTGACGGCAACTGCTTTGAGTTTGTCAAACCACGGTTTTGTCTCTTCGAGTATCTTGGGCAGGGCTACCGCATGCAGTCTTGATGCCAGCTCCGGGACCACTCCGCCGTAGCAGGAATGTTCCGCCTCCTGGGAGATCTTTTTGTGGTAGAGGATCTTTTTTGTGGTTGTTTCGGTAATGGCGATGGAGCTGTCATCACAGCTGGACTCGATACTGAGGATCATATTTGCCTCTGTAGGGTGCTGTCCCCTGACGGCACCGTGATAAATTTGGTGTTGTGAGGGCACAACACCCTACGGTTTTTTAACATTTTTTCTCCATTACTAATTGTTCAATCAATTCCCATTTTCCATACCCGCTGTCTGCATTGATATGCCCTGCATTTTCAATAATTGTGAGAGGGATATTGTAATGTTCTGCGATCCGTGAGGCTTCTTCTACGGTGATCCAAGGGTCATTGCTTGAGATGATCATATGAACCTCTTTGGCATGAAGATCATCCGGCATGGGGCAGGGGAAGAATGTTCTGATGGTACTTTCGGTTGTGGTCAGACTTGGCGGGGATACCATGAAAAGTCTTTCTACACCTTCAATATCTTCTTCGCAGAGCCAGAACCAGAGGGTGTTGGCCAGGGAATGACATACGACGGTGTCCGGCCTGAAATCTTCCAGGATCGCCTTGACCTGCTTTATCCATCTGTTTTTGTTTGGAAAGTGACAGTTGTCAAGCAGGGGGAAACTGACCGTACCATAATTCTTTGCGATCTCACAGGCAAGCTCCGCCTGCCAGTGCGGGGAATCAGAACCTCCCCAGCCGTGGAGAATAAGGTATTTGTTTTTCATATATATCTCCTATATCTCCGCGTAGGGTGCTGTCCCCTGACGGCACCATTTGATTGAGGATCCGTTTTGTTTTTGGTGCTGTGAGGACACAGCACCCTACATCGATTCAGCATATTGTCTCACCTCCCTGTCTATTTGGATGATCTCCTCAATATTATTCGCCTTTACATTCTCAAATTTTTTGTAGGCATCCAAAACCATCTCACTCATCCCGAAAAAGGAGCATTTCTCTTTCTGGAAAGCTTTGATGGCCACTTCATTGGCAGCATTGACCACGACACCAAGATGCGGGTTCTGCAATATGTGTTCCTTAATATTCCAGATGGGGTAACGGGTAGATTCTATGGGCAGAAATTCCAGCGATCCGATACCCAGAAGGTTTGTCGGTGGCAGGATCTCTTTGGTCACTTCGCCCTTGAGTGCAAAAGCGATGGGCAGCTTCATATCCACTCCCGCAAAGTGCGCTGTTGTAGAGCCGTCGACAAATTCGACCAGGGCATGGATGACCGATCTCTTTTCGATCACAGCATCGATATTGGAAGTGTCAAAGAGCCATTTGGCTTCGAGCAGTTCGAAGAGTTTGTTGGTCATGGTCGCAGAGTCGATGGTGATCTTGTTTCCCATGGACCAGTTGGGATGTTTAAGCGCATCTGAGAAAGTGGCATCTTTCATTTTGTCCAGTTCCCAGTCCCTGAAGGCGCCGCCGCTTGCAGTGATGTAGAGCTTGGAGAAAGGGCGTTCGTTCATCAGGTACCAGAGTCCGAAATGTTCGGAGTCGATCGGTGTGATGAGCGACATATCGATGAACTCTCCGGCAACGACCAGTGACTCCTTGTTCGCCAGAGCCACTTTTTTTCCCAGTGAAGTTGCTTTGAGTGTGGGAGCGAGGCCGGCATAGCCTACCAGGGCATTGACCACTGTACGACTTTGGGAGTGTTCTATGACTTCGAGTATGCCTTGGGCACCGCAGAGCACACGGGGATGGTTGACCCTGCCCCTGTCGGCCTCATTGGCGATGGCGACCAATTTGGGCTGGTGTACTGCGATCTGTTGATTAAGCAGGTCGATATTGTTCCCTGCTACCAGTGCTTCGATAGTGATGTTGTAGTGTTCGGCAACAATGAGGGTATTAACCCCGATAGAGCCGGTGGAACCCAGGATGATGATGGAGGATGGCATTGGCTATAAGAAGGCTCTTAGGGCAATAACCATCATGGGCGCACCGAAGAGATAACCGTCGATCCTGTCGAGTATCCCGCCGTGGCCGGGAAGAAGGTCGCCTGAGTCCTTCACGCCCGCTTCGCGCTTGAGGTAGGATTCGAAGAGGTCTCCGAAGACCGAAGCCACGGAGGTGAAAAAGGTAACGGCAAAAGCGATCCAGAGCGGTGCAACGATCATACCGATATAGGTCCCTGCCGCTGTAGCGACAAGTACGCCTCCGATGACGCCTTCAAGTGTCTTGTTGGGCGAAGTGTCGGAAAATTTGGTCTTGCCAATTGCTTTGCCCGTAAAGAAAGCACCCACATCTGTCAGCGCAACGGTTACCAGCAGCCAGAACATCGCGGCAATGCCGAAATCGTTGTAAAGGATCAGAAAGAAAAAGATACCGCTGACCGGGTAGAGAAAAGGAAGGATCAGTCTTTTGTCAAAATTGTGGAAGTATGCTATAGAAGCACCGAAGATGATCGCAACGAAATAGAACAGATCGTCGGGGTTGGGGTAGAAGTAGGCAAAGAACCAGAGTAGCGCCGCCCAGAAATAGGCTCCAGGTCCTACCAGTTTGAAGAGCTTCATCGCTTCATAGAATGCGAACATGTAGATGGTTCCCAAAAAAAGCCACATGACAAAAAAGCTGTCTACCCAGCCTATGAATCCAACCAGGGCAAGCAGCCCGATACCTGTAAGCCAACGTTCCTGATAGTCTGTAAAAATCCGTGTCATTTTTTGTCCTGTTTTATATTAGCAATGATTATAGCACGACTAGGGTTAGAGGTCGCTATATACGTATCTCCACACCCTCTTTGAGTACAGCTATGGTCTGGTATTTGTCATACTCGACATGGCTGCCTTCCTGGACCTTTACGAATTTCCGTTTGGTGTAGTCGACCAGGTAATTGCCCGGCTGATCGGTAGAGAAATCTACGCAGAGTTTCGCAGCTGCCTGCAGTACGGAATCGGGTAGATTCTGTTTGTCGGTACGGATGATAACATGGGAGCCGGGGATCTCCCGGGTATGCATCCATATGTCGTTCCCTTTGGCCATGGAGAGGAGCTTCTGGTTCTCGTTGCTGTTGCGCCCCACCATGACCTTGTAATCCTCTATCCAGAAGAGCTCGCCCTCTTTGAGCCTCTCTTTCTTTCGCTGGGATTTTCCACGCTTGGGGACCAGCAGTTCAAGCTCATAGGGCTGTTTTGCCTGTTCAAGTGCATAACGGATGTTCTCGTAAAAGGCTTTTTTGCTCTCCAGGTTCTCTTTTTCTATGTGAATGTTCTTTGCCTTGCTTTTGGCACGTTTCGAGAGGTTGAAAAAATGATCGCTCATGCGGTTGACTTTGACATTCTTTGGCAGGGGGATGCTGATCTCATTGCCTTCGAAGTCGTAGGTTTTCAGTTTGCTGTCATAGGGTTTGATCTGATAGAGGTTCGCAAGGACAAGATTGCCGTACACTTTCTGTTTCTTCTCTTCTTCTTTCAGCTTCTTCTCGTCGGGGAGTTTTGCCAGAAGCTGCGAGAGTTTTTTGATCTTCTTGGAAATGGAAGTGAGTTTCTGTTTCTTCATTTCGGAGAGTTTTTTTGCCTGTACCTCTCTGAATTTCTCTTCGAGACAGGTGTCGATATTGTCTATATGTCTGCTCTCTTCTTTACGTTCGTGCGGCGGGATGGGAAGCAGTTCCACCCCCGGACGGATCACCCTGAACGAACTGTCCGCATCGATATGCCTGAGTGCTTCGATAATCACCTCGTTCTCATCAAGAAGAATGGCGTTGGTGTTCTTGCCCGTAAATTCGAGCTGCAGATAGATGATCTTGTCCTTATATGAACTTTTCGGAGCAATGGTGAAACGTAAAATGCGGTCACCGTCGGGTACTTCGACATTCAAAAGCCTGCTCCCGCTCAGAAGAGAATGAAGCAGGGTGTCAAAAGGGGCATTGTAACCCTGCAAAGGTCGTTGGCTTGGAGCTTTGTAAACGAAGCTGTGGCCTCTGGTCATGTTGAAGAAATAGCTGTCAGCTTTGTCAAAGACGAGTTCGAGCGTATTGTCCTCGATGCGTCTTGCACGGGAGATGTAGCCAAAATCGTTCAGACGTTCTGCGATGGCTTTGAGTTCGTAGAGTTTCATGCTTGAAATTCTAGCATAATTTTATTTCGCTATAATTCGCGTAATTTATCTATAGTAAGGATTCTCCTATGGGACAAACAATTACAGAAAAGATTTTTTCGGAGCATGCCGGTAAAAAGGTACATGCAGGAGAGATCGTCAGGGTTGATATCGATATGATCATCGGTAACGACATTACAACACCTATTTCGATTCGCGCATTTGAAGAGAGCGGTGCGGAAAAGCTTGCCAGGCCAGACAACTTCTCCATCGTAATGGACCACTATATCCCTGCCAAAGATATTGCTTCGGCCAACCAGGCGAAGATATCAAGAGAGTTTGCCTACAAGCATGATCTCAAGTACTTCTTCGATGAGAAAGATATGGGGATCGAACATGCGCTGCTTCCCGAAAAAGGTCTGGTGATCCCCGGTGATGTCATCATCGGTGCAGACTCTCATACCTGTACGCACGGTGCCCTTGGGGCATTCTCCACTGGTATGGGAAGTACCGATCTTGCCTTTGGTATGATCACAGGCGGCAACTGGTTCAAGGTGCCAGAAACGATCAAGGTGGTGCTCACAGGGAAACCCGGTGAGCATATTTACGGGAAAGATATCATTTTGGAGATCATCCGCATCTTGGGTGTGGACGGAGCACTGTACAAAGCATTGGAATTTACCGGAGATGCCATCGGGCACCTTGGTATGGATGACAGATTCTCCATGTGTAACATGGCGATCGAAGCGGGAGCGAAATCGGGTATCATCGCGGTCGACAACATCACGGAAGCGTATCTCATTGAAAGAGAAGAGGTCAACGGCGGACTCAGAGCGAAGCCGAAGATCCACTACTCCGATGACGATGCGAACTACTGTCAGGTCATCACGATCGATGTGGAGAACCTCTCTCCTGTGATCGCCTATCCGTTCCTGCCAAGTAACGGTAAACCTGTAGAGCAGGCTGTTGCAGATGATCTTAAGATCGACCAGGTGATGATAGGAAGCTGTACGAACGGACGTATCGAGGATTTGAGGATTGCTGCTGAGATCATGAAGGGCAAGAGAGTAGCCAAGCATACGAGAATGATCGTTACGCCTGCAACACAAAAGATCCTGATGCAGGCACAGCATGAAGGTTTGATGGACATCCTTATCGAAGCGGGTGCTGTGGTTTCCAACCCTACCTGCGGTGCCTGTCTTGGCGGATATATGGGTATCCTGGGTGATGGCGAGCGTTGTGTGGCAACGACCAACCGTAACTTTGTAGGACGCATGGGTGCCAGAACGTCGGAGATATACCTTGCCAACTCTGCCGTGGCCGCCGCCTCTGCCATCGCAGGTAAGATCGTCGATCCTCGGGATATTTAGTGTATTTCAAATATTGTGCTATACTAAAACTATAAAAAAAGTTAAAGGAGGCACCATGACAGAAGAAAAGTTGAGTTATTTTAATGGGAAAATTACAATTGACCCGGATCTGTGTAATGGCAAGCCAACCATTAGAGGGCAGAGGATTACTGTCCAGACGATTTTAGAATTCTTAAGTGCCGGTGAAAGTGAATGTGAAATATTAAAACAATATCCAACGCTTACAAAAGAAGATATACAAACTTGTCTCAGTTTTGCCTCAGAACTTATGGGGCAAAAGTATTCATTGCAAAAAATAGCATAATCTATGCCAAAATATATTGTTGATGCCAATCTGCCTTATTATTTCTCTTTGTGGAGAAACGAAGCACATATTCACGTTATTGATCTGAATCCTCATATGAAAGACAGTGAAATATGGCAGTACGCCAAAGAGAATAATCTTACAATTATTACCAAAGATGCTGACTTCTCAGACCGAGTACTTTTAAACAATCCCCCACCAAAAGTCATACATATCAAATTGGGAAATATGAAAATGAAAGTATTTCATGATGTAGTAAGTCATATTTGGAATGATGTTCTATTAATGAGTGAAGAATATAAGTTGGTGCGTGTGTATTCGGATAGAATTGAAGGTGTCGGATAAAATATGAAACCATATATTTATAACTTCAATGTAAACAAAGAAGATATTGACTTCAACGGCCATGTCAACAACGTCACCTACCTCTCATGGATGATAGATGCAGCCACAAAACACTCTGCTGCTGTCGGTTACGGATATGAAAAATGTCTGGAACTTGGCGGCACATGGGTCGCCAAATCACATAACATCGAGTATAAAAGACCTGCCTTCGAAAATGATGAACTCCAAATGAAAACATGGATAGAAGATATCGGGAAGATCCTCTCAACCCGTCGCTACGAACTGACACGTCCGAGTGATGGTGCACTTATCTGCGAGGGAAAGACAGAGTGGGTCTTTGTGGACAGTAAAAAGATGCGGCCCATGAAGATCCCGCAGGAGATCATTGAGGGGTTTAAGAATACCTAAAACCCTGCATTGGGGTCAAACCCGAACCCGCCGCCTCCAAAATCAGGTCCACCGAAATTCTGCGAAGCAAATGACGGGTCCTGATGACCGTGCTGTAGTGAAGTTCCGCGAAGCATCGTAATGTCCATTTTGGGGTCAATGCCTTTGGGGCAGACCGCCGTACATTCTCCGCACAACGTACAATCCCATACACCGTTGCTCTGAATGTTGTCGATGATGGTTTTGGCATTTCCTTCACGCTTGTCTTTACTGTAGCGGTAAGCACGTGTAAGAGCGAATGGACCCAGGAAATCCGGGTTGACTGCAAAGACGGGGCAGGCGGAGTAGCAGGCATTGCAGAGGATGCAGTCCGTCTGTTTCTCCGTACGTTTTTCATCTTCAGGTGTAAGTGGAGCTTCCTGGAATTTCTGTAGCCAAGTGGTTGCTTTTTTGAGTGTCCCTTTGGCTTTGTCCTTGTCTACTTTGAGATCGCGCAGTACGGAGTGGTACTGTAGCGGTTCGATGACATCTCCGGGCTTGACCTTATAGGAGCAGGCAAGCTCTTCCCTTCCGTTCACCCGTACTGCACAGGTGCCGCAAACGGACGCACGGCATCCTGCAGAAAAGGTCAGTGTGGCATCCTGGGCCTCCTTAATGTAGACCAGAGCGCTAAGCAGCGGGATTTCACCGGCAGGAAGACGGTACTCCTGATAGGTGTTGGTTTCGCTGCGTAGGATTTTTATTTGCATAAAAAGCCTTTATTTCTGTAGGGTGTTGTCCCCTGACAACACCAATAGTGTAAGTTTAGAAAAAAGGCATGATTTTGTGTCTTATCTTTAGAAAAGGTGTTGTGGGGGCACAACACCCTACGAAAGTGAGATAGTATCATATTTAATCCTTCCATTGTAATACAAAATGCTTTTTAAAATCTTCATTCTCTTCTTCAAACCCTACCTTGTAGTGTGCTCCGCGGCTTTCATCTCTGGCGATGGCAGCGGAGATGATGGTGGGTGCAAGGAGTAGGGCATTTTTGAATTCCAGAAATTCGATGAGGTTCTGGTTATTGGTTTTGTTCTTGTCTGAAATACCCATCTGCTGCTGTGAAACCTGCATGGCAATGACCTCCTGGAGCGCTTCGTTGAGTTGCCCGTTTTCCCGAACAATACCCACCTTTTCATAGAAGAGGTTTCCCAGTGCCTCTCTGGAACTGTAGAAGTTGACACTGCTCTCTTTGGAAAAGATAGCTTCTATCTCTTTTTGGTCTTTTTGGAGTTGTGCATCATCGGCCGGTTTGGAGCTTGCATAGATGCTGTGTTTATAGGCATTCTCTCCTGCAAAACGTCCAAAAGCAGTGATCTCGAGCAGGGAATTCCCTCCAAGCCGGTTGGCTCCGTGCACCTTGGCATTGGAACACTCACCGGCTGCGAAACATCCTTTTATACCATTGACCTCAAGAGCATAATCAACATCTATCCCACCCATAGAGTAGTGTGCAACAGGCTTGATAGGAATGAGCTCACTTGCAGGATCTACATGTTCATGCAGTTTGCACAGTTCTACTTCCTGTGGAAGCAGTTCCATCAGCTTCTCTTCACCAAGATGGCGCACATCGAGAAAGACCCTTTGAGCCTCTTTCATCTGTGCGAAGATTGCCCGTGCCACTTCATCGCGCGGTTTAAGTTCATCGATGAAACGCTCACCGGCTTCATTGACCAGGTAGCCGCCTTCCCCTCTGGCGCTTTCCGAGACGAGAATGCAGGAATGTTTGAGCGCAGTAGGGTGAAACTGTATGAACTCCATATCGCTGACTGCACCTCCGGCACGAAGTACCGTAGCGATTCCGTCACCGGTCGCCCCGTACATATTGGTCGTAAAGCCGTGGTAAATGCTCCCATATCCGCCCGTTGCCATTACGATGGATTTGGCATCGATCTGTTTGACCTCTCCTGTACGGATATCGAGGAAAGTGGCTCCTTTTACTGTATCTTCTGGAACGATGAGGTTAAGCAGATAGTGTTCATCCATAAAATCAATACCCTCTTTGAGACAGGTGTCATAAAGTGTATGAAGAATCTTCAGACCGGTATAGTCCTGCGCATAACAGGCACGTTTGGCTGAAGCGCCTCCCATTTGTCTTTGGGAGATGGTTGCAATGCCTTCTTTGCTATTGTCTAGACGTGAGAAGGGTACGCCGATGCTCTCGAGCCACTCAATCGTTTTGGGTGCATCACCACACATCTGACGTACCATATCTTCGTCGCAGAGCCCATGGGCAGATTTGATCGTATCCTGGATATGCAGGGAAATATGGTCTTCATCGACATTGCCAAGTGCAGCATTCATGCCTCCCTGAGCCATGGAAGTTTGGGAGTTTGTCGGGTACATTTTACCTATGACCAGTACGGAAGCTCCTGCTTCCTTGGCTGCGAGAGCAGCAGAGAGACCAGCGCCGCCCGAACCGATGACCAATACATCTATCATACAGGTGTCGCTTTCAAAAACTGTTTGATATTCTCCACGATTCCTTCAAGCAGTTTTTCTCTTGCTTCAATACTTGTCCAGGCAATATGCGGTGTGATCAGCAGTCTCTCTTTGTGTGAGATTTGCATGAGTCTGTTGTCTGCTTCGACCGGCTCTTTTTCAAGGACATCGAGGCCCGCATAGATCTCTCTTCTGTCCAGTTCGTAGGCCAGATCGGTCTCGTTAATGATGCCGCCTCTTCCGAGGTTCAGCAAAATGGCTTTTTCTTTCAGCAGAGGGAGATTGGTCTCGTTGATGAGCCCGTAAGTTTTCTCGTTGAGCGGTGCATGGATGGAGATGATGTCACTGGTGCTCAGGAGTACATCGAGAGGCTGCTGAATATAGGCTTGGTCGCTGTTCTCTCCGCTGGTGGAGTAATAGCTTATATGTGCGCCAAAAGTAGAAGCAACCCTGGCGACCTCCTGGCCGATGGTACCCATACCGATGATCCCCCATTTCTTCCCGGAGATCTCGTAAAAAGGCCTGCTGACATCGGTAAAGAGTCCTGAAATGGTCCAGAGTCCGGTCTGAACGACATTGTCGTAATATTTGAGATGTTCAAGGAGGTAAAAGAGCATGGCAAAGGTATGCTGTACCACCGACTGGGTGGAGTAACCGGAGACATTTTTGACTATAATGCCAAGCTTTTTCGCAGCCTCCAGATCGACATTGTTCATCCCTGTAGCAGCGATGCATATAAGGTCCAGGTCTGGACACTGCCTCATCATCTCTTCGCTCAATACAACCTTGTTACTGATAACGATGTCGGCATTTTGTATCCGACCGAGTGTTTCGTCAGGTGTGGTGTTCTTGTAGCGTGTCACATCTCCGAACTGTTCCAGCGGGCTGAGGTCCAGGTCTTCCCCGAGTGTTTCCGTGTCCAGTATGACGATCTGTTTTGGCATGGTCATTCTCCTTGTAATGTAATGATGAGTGTTCTGCCAGAGGCATAGTCCCTGTGTTCGAACAGGTAGATGCCCTGCCATGTCCCCAGTGCAAGTCTGCCCTGTGTGACGGGAAGGGTCAGTGAGGAGCCAAGCAGCATGTTCTTCATGTGTGCGGGCATATCGTCACTGCCTTCGTAGGTATGGAGGAATTTTGGGTAATTTTCGGGGATGAGGTCATTTAGAAAGGTCTCTGCATCACTGCGCACACGCGGGTCCACATTTTCATTGAGGCAGAGACTGGCTGAAGTATGTTGTAGAAAAACATGCACCGTCCCTGTCTGGACAGAGCCGTCGAGAAGGTCGTTGATCCTCTCTGTGATCAGGTGCATCCCCCTGTGAAGAGAAGGGAGAGTGAGTACATACTGTTTAGTGATCATCGATCTGTGAAACGATCTCTGTCGCCCGTGCTTTGGCAGCTTCTACGTCTTTGTCAAGCACAAGGCTTACTGCCATGCGGCGGCCGATGTGTGATTCAGGTTTTCCAAAGACCCTGACAAAGGAGTTTTTTGTAAAGGCATCGTTGGGGATCTCGAGTACCGGGCTGTGGCTCTCATTCTTTGCTTTGTAGGCACCACAGGCACCATTTCCGTAGAAAGTGAAGTCAAGCGGAAGGCCAAGTACGGCTCTGACGTGCAGTGCAAATTCGCTCTGGCTTTGCGTGATCAGCGTGACCATGCCGGTGTCGTGCGGACGGGGGGAGAGTTCGGAGAAGTAGACCTCATTATCTTTGACAAAGAACTCCACTCCGAAAATCCCGCGACCGCCCAGGCCATCCGTGACTGCTTTGGCGATCTCCTGTGCTTTTCTGAGTGCTTCTGGAGACATCTGCATCGGCTGCCAGGAGAGGATGAAGTCACCGTCTTTTTGTACATGGCCTATGGGCTCACAGAATACGGTTCCTGTCTCGTTACGTACAGTAAGCAGGGTGATCTCGTAATCAAAAGGAACGAACTCTTCCACGATCAGTTCACTTGCATCCCCGCGAGCCTCTTTGGCGATCTCCCATGACTTTTCGATGTCATTGGCTGTCTTAGCGATACTCTGTCCGTGTCCCGATGAGCTCATCACGGGCTTGATGACACAGGGAAAACCGATGCGCTCACCAGCTTCTTTCAGGCCCTCGAGCGTGGTCACGAACTCATAATCGCTGGTTTTTAGTCCAAGTGTTTCGGCGGCAAAGACACGGATGTTCTTACGGTTCATCGTCTTGTTGACCGCTTCGGCATTGGGAATAACGTGAAAGCCTCTTTTTTCCGCTTCGAAAAGTGCCGAGATGGAGATCGCTTCCACTTCGGGAAGGATGTAGCTGGGCTGCTCTTTCTCAATGAGTTTAAGTACGGCAGATTCATCCTGCATATCTATAGCGTATGAACGGTTGGCGACCAGGTGTGCCGGTGCATTTTCATATTTGTCGACAGCGATCACTTCGATACCGAGTCTCTGCGCTTCGATGGCGACTTCTTTACCCAGTTCACCGGAACCAAGCAGCATGATCCTGATAGCGTTTTTTTGGAGAGGGGCTGTAAATGTCATGGGAAAACCTTCGGTTTAGAATTAATAATTAACAATTAATAGTTAATGATTGATGAGATATTCTATCAAAAAGTTGTCTAAGTTGTAATGAGTTGGAAAATGTTTTGTAGGATTTGTGTAAAAAAGTAGTAGCGAGTGACAGAGCTGAAGCTCCGTCAAGGACCAATTACAGTCTGCTCTCGTATCTTCTAAGCATGAAGAGTTTCTTGAGGATCTTCTTGCGAGTGGCGATCTTCTCTTTCTTTCTCTTTTCAGTCTTAGTTTCGTAGTGCTGTCTAGCTCTCGCTTCAGTTACGATAAGGTTTCTGTCACTTTGTCTTTTGAATTTTCTATAAGCATCATCAAAAGAGTCACGTGGTGTAAGTTTAATTCCTGGCATCGAAAAGCACCCCCTTCCTGTTCAAAATTTCTCCGGCCAAATGACCAGAGTGGAAACAAAGTTTCGGATTATATCGAAATAAATTTATGGTAAGATAAAAAGATAAAATCCCCAAAAGTCATTTTGGACCCAATGAAGGAAAAACAATGCAAAAAGTATTTAAATCCTGTTACGAGCTGGATAGACGCTGCTATGAACGGTATGGTCTGACGGAAGATATCTTGATGGAGCATGCGGCAGGAGGCATGGCCGCATACATTCAGGAACATTTCGAAGCGGGGTCTTCTGTTTTGATTGTTTCGGGGGTGGGCAACAACGGTGTGGACGGCATCGTTCTGGCACGTCAGCTTCACGGCAGCTATGATATCCGGCTTGCCGTCCCGTTCGGTGTGAAGTCGGAAATGGCGAAACTGCAGCTGCAGAGAGCACAGGCAGCAGGAGTGTATCTCACGGAAGAGATGCAGGATGCGGATGTGATTGTCGATGCGGTCTTCGGCGCGGGGCTGAGCAGAGAGATTGACGAGAAGACGCAGTTCATCGTACATAGACTCAACAGTTTTAGAGGGCACAGGATCGCCTGTGACATTCCGACGGGTCTGGGAGAAGAGGGCCGTCTGATGCCCATGGCTTTCAAAGCGGATGTGACTGTTACGATGGGGGCGTACAAGGAGGCGCTTTATCTTGATGAGGGTAAAGACTATGTAGGGAAGATCATCCGTGTAGATCTTGGTGTCAGCACGGTGCAGTACGAGACGGGAAGCTGTACTTTTCTTCTTGAAGAGAGCGATCTGAAGCTGCCCAGCCGAAGGGTAGAAACGGCACACAAAGGAACCTTCGGGCATGCCGCTGTTTTTTGCGGTGAAAAGGAGGGGGCAGGGATCATCGCAGGTACTGCTGCAAGCAGATTCGGTGCCGGTTTGACGACGCTGGTGGTACATGAAAAGATCTCCCCTCCGCCTTATCTGATGCATTCGACCGTTGTGCCCGGAACCGCTTCCGCCATCGCCGTAGGGATGGGGCTGGGAGAGCATTTCGAACAGGAGTTCCTTCAGCAGTATCTCATTGACAGCCATCTTCCTGTCGTTCTAGATGCGGACAGTTTCCATCATAGTGAGATACTGTTGATCCTCAAGCAGAAAGAGAGGGATATCGTCGTGACGCCGCATCCCAAAGAGTTCTCCGCCATGTGGGAGCATCTGACGGGAGAGTGCCTCAGTGTGGAGGAGATACAGAAGAACCGTTTTGAGACTGTACGCAGGTTCAATGCCTGTTATCCGCATGTCACGCTTCTCCTTAAGGGGGCGAATATGCTTATCATGCAGGAGGAGCGACTCTACATCAACCCTATGGGTAATGCAAAACTGAGTAAAGGCGGCAGCGGGGATGTTCTCTCCGGTCTCATCGTTTCGCTTCTCGCCCAGGGATATCCTGGGGTTGAAGCTGCCATACAGGCTTCTCTGGCCCTGGTGCTCTCCGCCGGAAAGTACGAGGGGGCTTCCTATGCCATGCTGCCAACGGATATCATTGAGGGGCTCCCTCTTTTGGAAGGCTCATAAGCGGTTTGCTGTCTTCCAGAAGCAAGACGGGTGTAATGAACGGTGCGATTCTTGAGAGAAAGTTGATGACCGACATGATGGGCGTGGCATAGAAAAACTTGATCTTGTTGTCATATTTCCATAGCTGGTCGGCGTAGAGAAAGATGCGGTGGGGCGTATCCCCTATAGCGTCCCCGTTCCTGTCGAAACCTTCATAGCGGTCCCAGTAGTTATACTCTACAGTATTGGTTTTTCCGTATTTGGCTTTGAGGTCCTGCAGGACATCCTCTATATTTCCTTTGATGACATTGTGCGCAATTATATTGTTCTTGATATCGGCATGGAAATGCAGAGCTTCGGTATTATAGCTTATGGTATTGTGCGTAATGAACCTCTGCTTGCCTCTCTCGGTCCTTTTGACGTCGATATAGAGTGCTTTCGTGTTGAATTTCAGCGTATTGTGGTCAAAATGAAAATTGGAGACCTTGTCTGCGACCACGCCTATACCCGCAGCACCGTTGGAACTGAGTATCCTGTTACCTGTGACGTTAGTGTCTTTGATCCCCATCATCAGTATGCCTACTGCATTGTAGCGGAAGGTATTGTCCTTGATACTGTTGCCGTGGCTCATACTGAGGTGTAGCCCGTATCTGTTGTGCAGAAAGGTATTGTGCAAAAAAAGATTATGGTGGGAATAGGTCAGCGTCACATCCCTTGATCGTTCGATGGTATTGTCCCTGATGATGTTGCCGCTGGCGTACCACAGTTTCAGAGCATCGCCTCTGAGCGGAACGGCATGCTTTTTGGAAGTGATGGTGTTGTCTGAAATGACGGAATCTTTGACCATATTCATATCGATCCCGTATAGCGTGTCGCTGATCCTGCAATGACTGATCTCGCATTCTCTTACGTGGTTGAGCGAAACGGCGGCGTCAAGGTTCTCCATCCTGTCGCCCGAACCCATGATCTGAAGGTTCCTGAGCGTAACCTGCGAGCTGTTCAGGGTAATGACCGTGGCGTTCAGGTCACCTTTGATGATGACATTCTTTCCCGACCCGATGATCGTCAAAGGTTTGTTGATGACGATATTGCCACGATAGATACCAGAGGGCAGTTTCAGTGTGGCTCCTGACGGCGCTTTGTCTATGGCTTTTTGCAGAATGCCGGCAGGGGAAAGTATGATAAGTGTCAAAAAAAGAAGTAAAATTTTTATCATAAAGAGATTTTAGCATATTTGGAGCAATAAAGTGTAACACGATAGAATACGCTCTAACAATAACAGTTTAGAGATTCCCTTTAATGAGAGAAGAGATGGTAAAGCGTAAAAAAATAGCGGTGCTTTTCAGCGGCAAAGGTTCCAACTTCGCCCATATTGTCAATACTTTACATCCTGAAGAGGCTGAAGTTGTCGTTGCTTTGACAAACAACCCTGAAGCCGAAGGTATTGCAGTGGCTAAAGAAGCGGATATCCCTCTGGAGATCGTCGATTCCAAAGCCTATGAAAGCAGAGAAACTTTTGATACAGAGGTCGTCAAGCGCTTGCAGTATTATGCCCCGGATCTTACGGTACTTGCAGGCTTCATGCGTATCTTGACACCGGTGTTTACAGAACATGTCAAGTCTGTCAACCTGCATCCCTCACTCCTGCCAAGGCACAAAGGACTCAATGCCATTGAGAAGAGTTATAATGATGCCTATGAAGAGGGTGGTGTATCGGTACACTGGGTGACATCCGAACTGGACGGCGGGGAGATCATATTGCAAAAAAAAGTTTGCAAAGAAGGTTTGAGTTTCGAACAGTATGACCAAACGATACGGCAAATAGAGAAGGAAGTTCTTGTCGAAGCGATCAGAAAAGTGTTATAGGTTTTTTTAGAGTGTATAAAGAGATGTATACTCCGGCCCTGTGTTTGAGAGCTCGCTTCTGTAAAGCGTGATCTGCGGTAGAATGAGACCGAGATCTTTTTCTCTATAGTTTTTGAGCACTTCCTTGTAGCGTTTGTAATCATAGATTTCTTTGATGCGGCAAAGGGTAACATGAGGTTTGAATCGGTAGAGGTCAAATCCGGCTTTTTTGAAAGTTTGGGCTGTTTCGTAGAGACCTCTGTCTTCCGCTTTGGCAAAGAAGACCCTGGGAGGTCTGCCAAAATACCCTAGTTCGGCAATGGTCACTTCCCTTTCGGGTACGCTGACCTTTTGCATCTTCTTGATGACAGGTCTCTCATCCGGAACATTGCCCAGAAAGACCCATGTCAGATGCAGGTTCTCCTCTTCGACCCATTTCCCCTCCATAATATCTTTGAAATCATCTTGGATCTTGCTATAGTTCTCAAACCTGACAGGTGAAGCGATAAAAAGTCTCATAAATGTATTATAACCTAAGTGATTTATTGTATTATTTTAGCAGAATAAGTAAAGGGAACCTCTAAAGGAAGGAATAGAATGCAATACTATAATGATGAACAGAATAGCAGAGGTGCCTATTTTGTTTTTGTTGCGCTTCAAGTCTTTATACTGCTGATCGTTTACAGTTTTGTCTATACCTCTCTTGTAGCGGTGAAGCTGGCAGTGGTAAAGTACCATTTGACTTTGATGGCCTATCTGCCTGTTGTGTTCGTGATGTTCTCCTACCCTGTTGTGCTTTACAAAACACGCAGGATGTTCCGCGAACATAAACGCCTCAGGGCTACGGGCTGGATGCTCGGATGGGCGGCAGTAGCCATCGTGTTCCTGTACGCCTTTCTTTCTCAGCTCATTGCAGTATAATTCTTTTCAAAAAAGAGCCGCTTTGCTAAGATATTTCCCTGTAAAACATCAAAAGATACTCAAGCTCTCCATCCCTGCTGCCATCAATTCGCTGCTCGATATGCTTCAGGTGATCACTGACCTGATCATGGTGGGGCGTATCTCTGCCTTTGCCGTTGCAGCCGTGGGGCTTGGCCTGCAGTCTCTGATGTTCGTTTTTGCCGTGCTCACGCTGTTGAATGTAGGTACGTCTGCCCTGTTATCCCGTTTTGTTGGAGCCCAGCGTATGAAACGTGCTTCCATAGGGCTTTCGACGCTGCTGCGCTTCGCTTTCTTTTTGAGTCTGCCGGTAATGATCCTCTGGTATTTCCTTGCATCGAATATTTTTGTATGGTTCGGGACGGCACCTGAAGTCGTGGCTCTGGGTGAGGATTATGTACAGACACTGACCTGGATGATGCCTTTTGTTTTTATGAAACTGGTGTTCGTAGCGGCACTCAATTCTGCAGGTGACACAAAAACGCCGATGTATGTCAAAATTTCCTCTATTCTACTGAATGTAATACTGAATTATCTGTTGATCTTTGGTAAATACGGTTTTCCTGAACTTGGTGTTATGGGAGCGGCCGTGGGTACGGTGATCGTCAATATCATAGAATTTTTTGTCTATGTCGTATTGTATGTACGTCACAGGACACCTTATATACCGCTATGGTACCACTCAAAGTCGCTTCTTAAACGTGCACTGAAGGTGGGGTTGCCTGCCTCCATGGAACGTGCTCTTACCTTCGGATCTTTCATGCTTTTTACCGTCGTTATCGCCCACTACGGTACGGCCGTACTTGCCGGGTATCAGATAGGCCTGCGTGTCGAGGGGCTGGCATTCATGCCCGGTATAGGGTTTACCATTGCAGCTATGGCACTGATGGGGCAGGGGTTGGGAGCCAAGAATCCCCGGCAGGCCAGAGAAGATGTACTTCTGGTGCTGAAATATACTTCGGGATTCATGTTCATACTTTCATTTTTTATGATCTTCATGCCTGAAAAGATCGTTTGGTTCTTTACGAATGACCCCGCCACCATTAAAGAGGCTAGCCTTTATCTGCGGATCGTGGGTGTTTCCCAGATACCCCTGGCATTTAACTTCGTCCTCTCCGGTGCTCTCAGAGGAGCAGGTGACAGTCGAAGAACACTAAAGATCAACCTGATCTCTCTCTGGGCCGTGCGTATCATACCCGCCTTTCTGCTCAGCTGGTATTTTCACAATATCCTCTTTGTCTATCTGGCGATGATCTCGGATACTTTTGTCAAGGCGATCTGGCTATGGAGGACGTTCGATAAAGGGGAGTGGCAGAAGATCAAAGTCTGATCAATGCTATGCTATAATGAGAGCCAAAGTAATAAGAATCATATCAAGTTAAAAGGAATATCGTGAGAAAAGAATCAAAAACACTGGATGAGAGAATTGAACGTATCTATAAAATGGCCATTGAGCATTTTGGTGAAGTACGTTTCGTAGGGATCAAAAAACATAAGAAGATCGGATGGGTCGCCAAGATACAGTTTGACGAGTTCGAATCTCTGGTCGCTGAAGGCGAGAGTGCAGAGGATGCATTGAGGAACCTGCGTAAACGTCTCAAAAAGATCATTGACCGCTATAATATGGTATAGTGATGAAACTTTGTTTCATCGAGTGAAGAGTGAAGATCTGCATTGCGTTGCAATGCTTTTATTAGGTGGAAATCAGTGAAAAAAAATATTATTTTGATTGGATTTATGGGAGTAGGAAAAGGGACAACTGCGCGTGCCTTTGCCAAAAAGTACGGTGTTTACAACATCGATACGGACGATCTTATAGAATCCAAAGAGAACAAAGAGGTCAAGAAGATCTTCGCCAAGAAGGGCGAAGCGTACTTCAGACAGTGTGAACAGCAAACCGCCGACTGGATAGAGAAGTGTGTCAAAGGGACGCTCATCTCCTGCGGCGGCGGGTTTTACAAAGTTGGCAATATTGACAAGCTAGGAACGGTAGTACTGCTTGAAGCTTCGTTTGAGTGGATACACAAGCGTCTCAAAACAGCGAAAAATGCCAAAGCCAAACTGGCGAAGCGGCCGCTTTTTTCCAAAGAGAAAGAAGCGAAAAGACTCTACAACGAACGTGAAAAAGCATATCTGAAAGTCGCAGATGTTATCGTCAATGTTGAAAACAAGAGTCTTGATGAAGTGATCGCCGAGATCGCCAGGAAGTGTAAAGTGTAAAGAAAAGAGATTCCGACTCTTTTCCTCTATGAAAAGCGGTCGGTATCTTTTGTTTCGACAAAAATACCTATGATCACCAAAATAACATAGGTGACCGTTATTACCAGAAGTGTGTTCCCGCTCAATGCATAGATCGCATCTTTCAGAGTTTCATAATTCTCTTTGATGCCCATCATGAGGTTGATCCACACCCCAAAAGCGATCAGGATCAAAATACCTTTCATGTTGAACATTGTGGCGTTTTTAACGGGTTTTTTCTTCATTGTTTTTTCTCTTTCTCTTTGATGTGTGCTTCCCAGTATTCCAGCCCTTTGAATATTCCGGTCAATACACCGAAGATCAGCATGGTGCTTCCCATGCAGTAAGGGACAAGTTCTGCAAAAGGTGCAGGGTCTTTGGCGAATACGGCTATAGCATACAGCCATATTCCTATCGCTCCCGTTGCCGATATCCGCTTCAGCCATTTTATCATAATCATTAATTGTGTACTTTCCATATGCTTATTTTATCGAAATTAGATATAATTCTATCACTTAATTTTCAAGAGAATAAATGCAGAGATTTGAAGCCTATCTGAGTACGAACCTACCAAAAGTAACGAGCTTTCATCCTGTCTATGAAGAGGCATTGGGTGCAATGCTGCAGGCAGGGGGGAAACGTTTCCGTCCGATGCTGCTTTTGAGTATCGTGGATGCGTATGAACCGATGCTGTATGACTCTGCACTGCCTGTAGCACTGGCACTTGAAATGTTTCATACCTATTCTCTCATACATGATGATCTACCAGCAATGGATGATGCTGACCTGCGAAGAGGACACCAGACACTGCATAAACGTTTCGATGAGGTTACGGCTATTCTCGCAGGTGACGCACTCAATTCGGATGCGTTTTACCTCATTGCCAAAGCACCACTTCGTGAAGATGTAAAGATCAAGCTGGTCGAACTACTTGCACGTGACGGTGGTAGTAGAGGGATGGTCCTGGGACAGGCGATCGATTGCTATTTTGAGAACAGACCTCTGACGATCGATGAGGTCAAGGTACTCCATACCAATAAAACGGCCAAGCTTATAGCCGTCAGCCTGCAAATGGGCGCGGTGATCGTCAGGCTTGCACCGGATGTACAGAAAGACCTGTATGATTTCGGGATCGATCTGGGGCTGCTTTTTCAGATACAGGATGATATCGTCGACGAGACACAGACGGAAGAGGAAGCGGGAAAGACCACGGGGAACGATGCAGATAAAAATAGCTTTGTCAATCTTTTGGGACTGGAGGAGACTGTCGTTCAGGCAGATACTCTGGCAAAAGATTTACAAAGACGATTTGAAGACTTCGACGAGAAGTTGCAGACCGCCTTGCAACCCCTGATGAACAAATATTTGTACAGACATAAAAACACGTCATCCTGAACTTGATTCAGGATGACATACTTGCATATAATTTTAAGGATATAAAATGGCAATGACAGAGCAGAACCAAATGCGTAAAAAAATGGCGAATACCATCAGATTCCTCGCGGCAGATATGGTACAGAAAGCGAACTCCGGACACCCGGGTGCACCGATGGGGCTTGCCGATATTGCAGTGGTACTTTCCGAGCATCTCTCGCACAATCCCAAAAATCCCAAGTGGCTTAACCGTGACCGTCTTGTCTTCTCGGGAGGACATGCGACAGGACTTATCTATTCGATGCTTCACCTCTGGGGTTATGATGTCAGTCTTGATGACCTGAAGAATTTCCGTCAGCTCGATTCCAAAACACCGGGCCACCCGGAATACGGCCATACTGCAGGTATAGAGATCACGACCGGTCCTCTGGGACAGGGTATCGCCAATGCAGTCGGTTTTGCCATGGCCGAAGCCTTTACCAAAGAGCAGGTAAATTCTGAAACCTGTGAACTCATTGACCATAAAGTTTACTGCCTCTGCGGTGACGGCGACCTTGAAGAAGGTATCTCCTATGAAGCCTGTGCACTCGCAGGACACCTTGGACTGAAAGATCTTGTACTTATTTATGATTCCAACGAGATCACGATCGAGGGTGATACGAACATTGCCTGGAGCGAAAATGTCGCCAAACGCTTCGAAGCACAGAACTGGAATGTTTTGACAGTCAACGGGCACTGTTATGACAAGATTGATGAGGCACTGAATGAAGTAAAAAAAGCGGACAAGCCGACAATTATCATTGCCAACACGATCATCGGAAAAGGCGCCGGAGAGCTGGAAGGGACACACCATACGCACGGTGCACCGCTCGGTGAAGATATCATCCGCGCATCCAAGACTAAAGAAGGGTTCGACCCCGACCAGACCTTCCAGATCCCCGAGGATGTCCTGCTGCGTTTCAGATGTGCTATCGAAGAGGGTGAATTGGCTGAAAAAGAGTGGATCCACAGACAGAAGGAAGCGCCGCTGATCGAGCAGAACGAAGCGTTGGAGAGACTACTCAATCCTGACTTCTCGACTGTTGAGTATCCGGATTTCTCCAATGATGCGGAAGTGGCGACAAGAGATTCAAACGGAAAGATTCTCAACGCTATTGCCAAAGCGGTACCGTCTTTCCTCGGCGGTTCTGCGGACCTTGCGCCGTCGAACAAAACAGAGCTGAAGGACATGGGCAATTTCCCCAAAGGCAAGAACCTGCATTTCGGTATCCGAGAACATTCCATGGCAGCGATCACCAATGCCATGGCACTGTACGGCACGACTATGCCATTCAATGCGACATTCTTCGTCTTCTCCGATTATATGAAACCGGCTGTACGTATCGCGGCACTGACCAGCATCCAGAACTTCTTCGTCTGGACGCATGACAGTATCGGTGTGGGTGAAGACGGGCCGACGCATGAGCCTGTCGAACAGCTGAGCCAGTTCAGAGCGCTGCCTAACTTTTATGTCTGGAGACCGGCAGATGCCACAGAGAACGTTGAAGCGTGGAAAACTGCACTGAGCATCAATGCACCGCACGGTTTCGTCCTGAGCCGACAGAAGCTCAAGACACTCAAGCCAAAAAGAGACTTTGGTGAGCCAGGCAAGGGTGCTTACATGGTCAAAAAACGTGAAGGTGCGACCCTGACACTGATGGCGAGCGGCTCTGAACTTATGCCGTGTCTGCAGGCAGCCTGCCACCTTGAAGTACTGGGTGTAAAGGCCAACGTGGTATCTGTACCGTGTCTTGACCTGTTCAACGAGCAGGATGCGGCCTATAAATCCGGTGTTGTAGATCCGGCTACTAAAGTACTGGCTGTGGAAGCGGCCACTGCAACCGAGTACTACCGCTATGCGGATGATGTGCTTGGTATGGAGAGCTTCGGTGCTTCCGCTCCGGCAGGACAACTTTTCGAGAAGTTTGGTTTCACCATTCAGAACATCACTAAAAGAGCGTGCGACCTAATGAATGCCGAGTACAGAGTTGTCGATCTGGGTAAGTGCTAGCATCCTGATATTTCTGCTTCCAAACGACCCGGAAGCAGCCTCTTGTTTAGGATAAACCTTTCAAGCTAGTCTAGCAACATCCCTCTCACTTCATCCTCGTCGATCATATCCTTTTCATACTTTACGACGGCGATATTCTCCGTCTCATTCACATAGCTTTCCACAATGGCGGGATGGTCGGTAAGCGCTGCGACTTTGTTCCTGTCGAAAATGTCAAGAGGGAGATAGACATTGCCTCGGTTGTTCGGGTTTGGCATCGTTGCTACCCAGATGAACCATACGGCGGAGAGAACGGCAACGAAGATTGCCAGTGTACCTCTGCCGTAATGCTGCATGAGAAACCCTGCAAGCAGGCCTCCCAGAAAGATCCCGACATAGGCGAAGGTATTGGCGACACCGAGCGCGGCACCTTTCTGGTGTACTTTGGCGAATTTACTCACAAAGCTCTGAAGCAGAGGTTCGAACATGTTGAAGCCGATGAAAAAAAGAACGACACCGACAATGAAGAGCCAGGGAGAAGAGGCGAAGCCCATGGCAAGAAAACCCAAAAGAATGACGGCAACGGAGATCATGAATATTTCACGCCCCTTGCCGTACTTCTCTCCAAAGACCGCGGCCGGCCCCATGGCGAGCAGGCCGAAAACCATGGCCGGAAGATAGACCTTCCAGAGTTCCGCTTTGCTCCATCCAAAACCGCCGTCGTCAAGAGCCTGTGTCATGACAAGGGGTATGATGAAAAATGCCATCGTCATAATGGAAGAGTGGAAAAGAAAAGTGATATACATACGTGTCAGTGACTTGTCCTTGAAGACATCGAGCATCTTCGATTCCTCTTCGGCATAGGAGTGCACGATCTTGGGCGGCTGGGGAACGGCAGTAAAGAGAATACCGATGGCCATGACAGAAAGAATGGCGGTCAGCCAGAAGAGTTTGTCAATGCCCCAGTATCCGCCGACGAGAGGCGCGATGATCATTGCAGCGGCAAAACTCATCGCGATCGTCCCGCCCATGATCGCCATGGCGTGGGCGCGCTGTTCCTCTTTGACCAGGTCGGCGATCATTGCGGAGACAACGGAACCGATGGCACCAGCCCCCTGCAGAAACCGACCGATAAGCAGCATATAGATATTGTCGCTCATGGCAGCGATGACCGAACCAGCAATGAAGATAAGCAGCCCAAAAAGCAGGGTCTTCTTTCTGCCCACTTTGTCGCTCATCAGCCCAAAAGGCACCTGGAATGCTGCCTGTGTCAGGGCGTAGCCCCCCACGACAAGTCCTGCAAGGAAAGGAGTGGCGCCTTTCATTTCCATGGCATAGATGGAAAGAACGGGAAGCACAATGAAAAGTCCGAAAAATCTCAAGGCGACGATAAGACTTAGGGGCATGATCTGTTTAATCATGGTAATACCTTTAATACGATAAAATTTGTCTTATTATATTCCTAAAAAGTAAAGAAAAGGTTAAAGCATTATGAAGTTGGTACTTGCAACCGGAAACAGAGGAAAACTGCGTGAATTCAGGCAGATGTGCGAAGATGAAGTGGTAGCGTTCTCCGATCTGCTCGGTGCATTCGATATCGTGGAAGACGGTGACACTTTTGCCCAGAATGCCCTGATAAAAGCCCGTACGATCTACGAAAAATTGAAAGAGAAAGACCCCTCAACAGATTATCTGGTTATTTCAGATGACAGCGGGATCTCTTTGCCCGTTTTGAACGGGGCACCGGGTATCTATTCTGCACGTTATGCCGGCAAAGATGTAACGGACAAGGAGAATCTTTACAAGCTGGTAGAGGCAGTCAAAGAGAAGGGTCTCAAAAGTACCCCGGCGTATTACACCGCAGCCATAGCCATTGTCTCAAAATACGGCGAGTATGTCGTACACGGATGGATGCACGGTGATGTTATAGACGAAGCAAGAGGAGAGAAGGGTTTCGGGTATGATCCGATGTTCATCCCTGCGGGATTCCATAAAACACTTGGTGAACTGGATGATGATATTAAAAAGAATATATCCCACCGGGGAAAGGCGCTGGCATTGGCAAAACCGATCATTCAAATGCTGAAAACAAAATAGCTGTAGGGTGCGTAAATACGCACCACATAATAAAATTTGTATACAATAAATGGTATTGCCGAAAGGCCAAACATCATAAAGGTGCGTGTTTACGCACCCTACGGAGGATATTAAATGACAAGAATTAAAATTCAGTACAGCGAGGTACTAAATGCAGAGTCATAAAAAAGAACAATTCATGAACGACCTTCAGGCGATCTATCTGGAGTTGCAGGATAGGCAGGCGGAACTGAACGGTTTTTATGAGATCGCCAGAGGTGGTGAGAACCAAAGAGCGGAGGAAGTGGTAAATGCTTTCCTGAAACTGCTGGATATTCCAAGGGATGACGACAGCGTGATGGCAGCATTGACGCGTATCGTCAATCTGCGCGAAGATGCTCTGGAGCAGGTACTCGGCAAGCTTGGATTGAACGATGAGGAGATCCGTGTCAAGAAAGAGTTGGCATACGGGTTTGTCAGTACCATGCATATTGCCCGGCATGAGTCGCTCATCGGATGGATAGAGAACCGTAAACTGCTGACACCGTTTTACCGATCATTGATCCTGGGAGCGCATTTTGTAGGGTTGCGCCTCTCAGAATGGCAGAGTTACTGGACGCATCAGATCATCTATACGGTCAATCTGGAGCTCTCCGAAATGTTCAACGGGGATGATGCCAAGGTCTTCGAAATGCTGCAGAACAAGTCGCTGCTTGACAGGGACGAGAACGGAGAAGTGGCAGACAGGTGTTACTCGGTACTTGAAAAAGAGGGTGACAGTTTCAAAAGTGTCGCTTATGCCGAAGCATTCCCCGAGCAGGTAAAGCAGGTAGCAACGGCACTTGAACAGCTCATTATGCTGCTAGGCAAGCATGAAGACGAGGTCTATGGGCAGAAAAATGAGTGGATCGCCTACTTCAGCGCCATCAAAGAGGCCTTTACTCATACGAAAATTGATGAACTTGTCAGAATGTGGGCAGAGGTTGACAGACGATGGATGACGATCACTACACCGCTTCAGGTCGGGCACCCGCTGGAGTACTATGAAGATCACTACCGTAAGGCGGTAGCACTTGAATGGGACCTTCGTATCGTCAATCCCAAGCTTCAGGAGGGCTCACATACCCGAAATAATATCAAGCTCTTCGCCTATGAAATGGCAAAAAGTTTTGGAGAAGAAGCACTGCATACGATGAGCAAGAACCTGCTTCAGGTCGATGAAACACAGCTCTATATCGGCCAGCCGATGCTCTACTATGCAGCGGAGTTCAACGGACTCTTCTCCGCGCAGGTGGTACCTAACGATGAAGAAGTCTCTTCCGAACTGGGTAAGAAGATATTTGCCTATGCCGACTTCGTGATGGAGAGCAAAAAATCCAAACCGGTCATGAAGCTCTCCGTGGAGACGATGGGTGAAGCTTTTGTCAGAAAACAGCGGGCACTAGTTGAAAACGAGCCCGAACTGTGGCAGGAGATCTACGACATTTCCACCATCGGGCATGAGTACGGGCATATTCTCTGGATCGATTCCGATACCGAGACAAAGATGAACGGTACCGGACAGTTCAAGAACATCGAAGAGTTCAAAGCCACTACCGGCGGGCTCATGGCTTTCTTCCATAATGAGAGAGAAGCGCTGAAGCACCACATCGTCGATGACCTTGTATCACGTGCGGTCGGGCTGATGGCATGGCGTGAAGTAGGTGAAGTACTGCCGTACTACTGTGAAGGGCTCATACATTTAGACATCCTGTTCAGTTCCGGTATCATTACTTACGATGGACAGATCAAGATAGACTATTCCAGGTATGATGCGATGAAAGAAGCGTATACTTCCGCTTACAAAGATTTAGCAGAAAATTATCTCAAAAAAGTTGATGCAAACGAATATCTGGGGCGATATACCGTGAAAAACACAGGGGTCTATCTGCCTAAGAATGAAGCGATAAAGACATTTGTCGAGTACTACTATACACGTTATCAGGAGATCGGGCAGCAGACCACCGTTTTGAACTGAAGCCGGGTTCCGGACTAAGCCTTTTTGACCCTCTGTTCATCTTTTCGAATGTATTTTGAGAGTTTTTTGCAGAAATCGGAGTAGCAGACATAATTCCTGCTTCCGATCTTGTCGCTGTTCTTGAGCTGTAACCTGAGATAGTCTTTCTTCTTATGATAGTAGAACATTACGCCGCTGTAGAAAAATCCTCTTTTGTTCATGATGTTGATTACTTTGTCGATTTGCGGGATACCCTCAAGTGAGATATCCGCATAGATCATATCACAGTGTTTCGCTTTGAGCTGATTGAGCAGTATAATGAATTTCTGTTTGAAATCCTTGCCGTAACGATCGACCCTGATCTTGGCGACATTGGTCGGCGGGTCAAAGGTGTAGCTCAGAAAAATATGATCGGTGGTTTTCTCCTTCTTCTTTTTGGCTTTTTCAAAAGGTACAGCGGCATTTCTATAGGTTTGTTCGATCTTTTTCTTATAGACTGCGGGAAAAAAAAGATTTTTGTTCTTTGTGTTTAAAAAGTAATAACCGACAAGTACCGAACCCCGTCTGTGTTTCATGGCCAGCTCATTGTTGACAATGGTTGTATCGACAGGTACTTTCCCCAGCATTAGTGCTGTTTCGGAAAAGCCGTGCCTGAGGTTGGCCTTTTGGCTGTAGATATGGAACATGATCGCTTCACCGAACACCGCATCGAGATTGATCTTCCTGGCTTTTTGCAGGACTAGCTTGAGCATTTGGTTCATGATACCTCTTCCCTGAAATTCCGGGTCTACCACGGCAACCCCTATCTCTGCTATGGTCGATTCAGGTACCAGTACCAGGGCGAAGTGGCCGATGATCCTCTCTTCTCTCTGGGCAACGATGGAGTAGAACTTTTTTCCATGTGATTCGAAGACCTTCCGCGGATAGTAGAAAAGGTCCTTGATGTAGCTGTAACCGTAGTTCTTGAAGATCAGTCGGGCAATGCCTTCTTCATCTCCCTCCCGGTACTCTCGGATCGTAACAGGAATCTCATCTGAGCCTTCGCTCTCTCTTCTTTTTTCACTCTTTTGCAGGGGAGGAAAAGATAGATGTTCCTGATTTGCCTTTTTTGCATGTAAGGGATGGGAAGCATATTTGATAATGATGAATTTCTTTCCGTCTTTCCCGAGATTCTGGTACTCAAAAAGATCCATAAGGTCGTAGATGTGATTAAAGCCTTCGGAGGCATCCTCTTTGATGGGAACACTGATATGTTTTTTGAAGGACATGGGAAGACCCCAGTCATGCACATCGATCCTGAGACCGGTCTTGAAAGGGTACAAGCCTACCTGAATGTAACCGGAAGAATCTTTGTAGGCATGGAGGACGGCATTCTCAATCAATTCCCCGGTACTGTCTATGAGTGCCTGTGTATCCTCTTTGGTCAGCGGCAATGTTTCGCAGGTATCTCCGATGAGGTCTTCGACGATCCTCATGAACTTTAGGTCGCTGGGGATCTTCAGGCTGATACTCTCATGCATCACTCAGCCTTTTGTACCAGAAAGGAAAGGGCGGAAGCCCCCATGATCTTCATGCCGACTTGCAGGGCATCGTCATCGACGTCAAAACGGCTGTTGTGCTGTGAAACACAGGTCTCTTTCTCTTCATTGCAGGTACCGAGCCTGAAAAAGGCACCCGGAACGATTTTTAAATATTCGGAGAAATCCTCCCCTCCCATCACCGGATCGACGAGATCGATGCAATTCTCTTCTCCAATGATCCCTTTGGCCTCATTCACTATGATATCTACCATCTTGTCATAGTTGATCAGCTCGGGTTGTCCGAATTCATAGTCAAAGTTGTAGGTCGCTCCCATCGATTCAGAGATGCCCTTGATGGAAGCTTCCATCATTTTGGGAATATTGTTCCTCACGCTTTCATTGATGGTCCTCACGGTCCCTTTCAGCAGGACATGGTCGCAAATGATGTTGGAGGCCCGTCCTCCTTCGATCGTTCCCAGAGAGATGACGGCAGGGTGCAGCGGATCGATCATGCGTGAGACGATATGATTGAGTGAATTGACGATCATGGCGGTCACCAGGATGGCATCTACGCCCTCATGCGGTCTGGCGCCATGCGCAGATTTGCCGAAAACTTCGATGCTGAAAATGTCTGCCGATGCCATCATGACACCGTATTTGTATCCTATCTGCCCGGTTTTGAGGTAGGGGTAGGCGTGCAGCCCAAAGATGCCATCCACTCCTTCGAGTGCACCGTCTGCTATCATCTCGACACTGCCGCCTTCCTTGCTCTCTTCTGAAGGCTGAAAAATGAACCGTACATTGCCCGCAAGTGCCTCTTTGTGTTCCGCCATTGCAATGGCAGTTCCCAGTGCAATGGCCGTATGGCTGTCATGCCCGCAGGCATGCATGATCCCCTTTTCCCTGGAACTGTAGGGTTTCCCCGTCTGTTCCTCGATAGGCAGGGCATCCATATCGGCACGAATGGCAACGGTTCGGGCATTGTCGTCTACCCGCAGGTCAGCGATCAGCCCAAAATGTTTCTCGCTCTCCCTGACCGCATACCCGCTGGCTTCAAGTATGCCTTTGACCAGATATTTCGTATGTTCTTCGTGTCCGGAAAGTTCAGGATGTGCATGAAGATCATGACGGATATCTATGACTCTGTCATTGATCTTTTCTATTGTTTCAAAAAGTCTGTTTTTTATGTTTTTCATAAATATTACTCCTTTATCCTTTATAATATTTAGAATACTTATTTTAATTATACACCTTTTCGATAGAAAAAGTAAATTGGTATACTCTCCAGATATTCCTCTATGGTTTAGAAGAATTTGAAAATAAATCAGGTATAATAATATTTATAATTTTGGTTCATTTTCTGGCTTGAATTTTTGTTGTAAGTTGTAAAAAATCATAAAGCAGTGGAACCTGATTTCAGATTTTTTCTACGTTAACACTGAAATTGTCTATGAAATATCAAAAAAGAAGGGGGGGAACGTTTTTTAATGTTAAAAGATTATCAATTTATTCCATATAGTGTATCAGAGATTCCTGCAGGTCCGTCACTGGTATTTGCGCCACATCCGGATGATGAAACATTTGGTCTTGGTGGTACGATTCTTAAAATGACAGACAAAAAACAGATCGTCAATGTCGTGATGATGACAGATGGTGCAATGGGTGGAGCTCAAGAGGAAAGAAGAGAGGAGTTGCGCAAAGCAACAGAGATACTGGGAGTTGGGGAGTGCTATTTTTTCGGTGCACCTGATCAGGGACTCGAAGTCAACCCGGATACGATACAAAGGGTGGTTGACCTGATAGAGAAATATCAACCGCGTAATGTTTTTTTCACTTCTCCTCTGGAATATCATCCCGATCACCGTGCAACGGCATGGATCGTATGGAACGCTTTACAGAGTATTCAATTTACCGGTAATGTCTTTTCCTATGAGATCGCCAACCAGTCTCCGGTAAATACACTGGTCGATATCAGTGCCGTTATGGAACGGAAGACCAAGGCTATGAAGGTATATGCTTCTCAGCAGGCCCAGCTTGATTTTATTACGACGATCACATCGATGAATCATTTGCGTACATATACACTTCCGCCTAAAGAGGCGGCCTATGTGGAAGCTTTTTATCGTTTTGAAAATATCAGATCCGATCTCATGAGTTACTATTATGGCAATCTGGGAAGATATCATGGCAGGATGAGATCCGTTGCACTTCCATTGGTTTCTGTACTGATACGGACAAAAGACAGACCGGAATTGTTACGGCAGGCTCTTGATTCCCTGGCAAGACAGACTTATCGGCAGATCGAGATCAATATTGTGAATGACGGTACCGAAAGTGTACAGCATATCGTGAATGACTTTGTCTTCAGCCGTATTTACCTGAAAAACAACAAAAAACCCAAGGGGGCTGCCCGCAGTGCAAACACTCTGCTTAAAATGGCAGAAGGTGATTACTGTATCTTCCTGGATGATGAAAACAGGTTCGATGAAAAGTATATTGAAAACCTGGTACAGACAGTAGTTGAAAATAAAAACCGGCTGTTATGCTACGGTGCGGTTACGGTGGAGCAGAAGAGTGAAGAGAGTGAGTATGTGAACCGTTCCTATATTCCTGCATTGCTGAGGAGACTCGACTATATTCCTTTGAATTCCGTACTTTTTTCCAAAAAGCTCGTTGAGAACGGCTGCAGTTTCGATAAGCATTTTAAAATGAATGCAGAATGGGATTTCCTTCTTCAACTGGCACAGCATTCCGAGTTCTACTACCTTGACCAAACGGCAGCAGTCTGTCATGTTAACAGAATCGGTGGAGAGGAGACGTTAACCGGTGAGACAGAAAAGGAACAATGGAAATTAAAAATATATGACAAATGGTCCAAAATATGGGATGCTACAGAACTAAATCAGACCTTTGATATCCTGGAAAAACTACATTCCCGGGAAGAGGGTAGTGAAGGAAAGAAAAAAGGAACAGGTAATTTCCCCGATAAAGAGAGGGAAAGGCTTGTTGGAACCATTGAGACACAAACAGCAAAACTGAATACCATGGAAGAGGAAAACAAAGGACTGAAACAGCAGATAGAGAAGCTGTCTCGTACCAATGAGATACAGATCAGACGTCTGCGTGAATTCCAGGATACGATACAGAAAAGTGGGAAAGCCTCTTTGGATACCAAGCATATCTCTACACAGGATGCAGAACGAATAAAAGAAGAAAACAAGGTATTGAAAGACAGAGTAACTCAGTTGACCATAACGCATAAGGCACAGTTGAATCATATTAGGGAACTGCAACAAACGATACAAAAACATGAAAAGGCCATTGCTGATATCCCGAATCATAAATCCCAGGATGATAAATACACCAAAGAAATCCGGGAATTAAAGAAAAGGGTAGAAACGCTTTCCCTTGAGAAAGCAGCAAAGATCATGCAGCTGCAAAAACTGAAAACTGAGTCTGGAACAGTTGACAGTACAGAGAACAAAAACCTGGTCATGCATGACAGAGAATGTGTTGAACATGATGCCTTGCTCCATCAGCTCTTGGATGAAAGGTTGGCCCCGATTAATGCAGCAGGCGAAGGCAAACGTGATTTTAAACTGGTCAGTCCTGTAGGATATGAAAAAGAGTTAATTGAACTCTTTGAGGAAGTATTCAAAGGGCCTATGAGCCAGGAGTTTTGGAAATGGAAATATGAGGGTGTACAATGGCGTGCAGTCTGTGCGTTGAAAGACGGGAAGATTATCGCGCATTATAACGGAATGGCAAGAGATATACTTTATTTTGGAAAACATAAACGTGCAATACAGCCCTGTGATACTATGGTCTCTGCCAAAGCGAGAGGCGGGATCAAAACGAACAGTCCCTTCTTCAGTTCGACAAAAGCATGGATACTCAGTAATCTTGGTGTGAATAAAGAATTCCTTTTGACCTATGGATTCCCAAATGATAGGCATATGCGACTCGGTGAGAAAATGGGTCTTTATACAGAAGTTGACAAAGTGAAAGAAGTGGATTGGTATACAAAAAAAAGAGAAGCCTCCCCTCTGATAAATGTTGATTTGTTTGATTATAATAAAGAGATGGATAAGACTATTAATGCCCTTTGGAATACAATGGCGGATGAATTCAAAGAAAATATCATCGGTATAAGGGATGCACAGTATCTCAGAAGAAGATACATGAAACATCCTCTAATCAAATATCAGACATATCTTGTTTATGATGAGAAAGAGAAACTGTTGGGTGTCTTTGTCCTAAGGATAGAGGACAAGCTGGCTGCATTGATGGATATCATCGCACCCAAAGCACAGTTTGAAATGATCATTAACGAAGCGATACGCATTGCTCATAATGAAGGTGCCAAATTGTTGAGGGCATGGGTTCCGGAATCACGGATCGAACTTTTTAACCATGCCAGAGCACTTATCAATAATACGGATATTGTGATCCCTACCATCAGTATCGTTAAGGGTTTAAACCCTGAAGAGATCAAAGGAAAATGGTTCCTGACATATGGCGATACGGATTTTATGTAGGAAGTTGATATTGGAGAATATACAGTGAAAAAGAAAAAGAGCATGATCCAGAAAATGCTAGGCAAAATATTAGAAGAATTAGAAAACCCGAAGCAGCATCACGGTCTATATATGAATAAGGACGATACTCCGGAAGAGGCGGAGAAGAATGTAGTCGATTATTTTTTCAGATATTTGTATAAAGCACCTGCAAAAGTCCTGGTGGTCGGTACAGGGCTGGACCTTCTGCCCAAAAGACTTATGGAGAAAGGGTTCGAGTATACAGGGATTTCCAAAGATAAAACAGTAATCAAAAAGTCAAAGAAACGTTTCCCGGATGCAGAGTTTCTGCATACGGACCTCAAAGAGCTTGAAACAGAGATGAAGTATGACATCATTATTTTCAGAGAGAGTGCCGATCAGGGTTCTTTCTCTTCTCTTTTTGAGAAAGCGGGCAGCCTTTTAACAGAGGGGGGGAGGATTCTGGTGATGGATACCTTTTCCGGGAACAAACAAAACCCGCGCAATATGAAAAAATTTGTAAATACGGCAAAAAAAGAGGGTTTTGCATTAAACCATGTAGAAGATCTTTCTTCCCTGATTTTACCAGATATAGAATACAAAAGATATCTTATTCGTACATACCGTGACAGGATCACAAAAAAACTGGGTATTACCTCTGAACAGATCGATGAAGTGACGGATCGACTCAAAGAAACCGAAAAAAGGTTCAGGAATAAAAAACTTTCGTATGTGTTCATGGAGTTGCAAAAGACTGAAACAAAAGAACGGAAAGCCAATGAAGAATCAGGCATGGTCGAATCACTGGCGGCAGAAATGGTCCCGGCCATAAAAGAGAAAGAAAAGGGAAGAAAAAAAAGAGCACTGCTTCTGACCTTGATACCATTGACACACGTGGGTGGTATTGAAAAGATCAACCAGAACATAGCAGACCTTCTACATGACCATGGCTGGGAGGTAGATGCACGCTGTACGGCCGATATTCAGGAGGAAGCACTTTCAAAATATTTGCTTGGAACAGATACTGCACTATTCGAGTGTCTTGCATTTGCGGGTGTATTGGACTGGAAATCCTATGACCTGGTTGTCAGCAATAACAATGCAGGAGGTGCATGCCATCCTACAGAAAAAACAAAAGTAGTCGCGATTTCCCATGGTATTTTCAGTGGTGTAGGCAAAGAGGTGGAGCATGCTTTTCCTGGCGTTTTCCCACCACACGTACTGAGTCTGAAAAATATTACTGAAGAGATAAGTTACAGCAATAAAAGCGGACTGATAGCGGTTTCTCAGCAGGTCAGCGATGAACTTCTTGAACTGTTCGGGCAAAAAAGCCATGTAGTGGTGAATGGTTTTGAATTTGAACGCTTCAGGAATGTCAAAAGTGAATTACGGGAGAAGTACGCTATTCCCAAAGAGGCTTTGGTTGCGATCTATGCCGGCCGACTGGATCCGGTACAGAAGCGCTCGGATATTACTATTGAGCTTGCCCGTCTGTTTCCGGACATCTATTGGGTATTTGCAACAGACAAGGTGGATCCCAGATATAAACAGTATAAGAACATCATAGTTATTCTCAGTGTACCCTATGAAGAGATGCCGGCATTGTATGCAGGTGTAGACTTTGCTATGCAACTTTCCTCATATGAAGGGTTCAGTAATTTTGCGATGGAAACGATCGCTACAAAAATACCGATGATCAGTACAAAAACGGGTATTATAGATGAAGTGTATATGGGAACACCTTTGGAGCCTCTGCTGATTGAACAGGATATGTCCCATGAGGTCATTTTAAAACGGGCAGCGCAGAAGGTCACTCTGCTTAGAGAGTCGTATCCTTTCTATAAAAAAGCCAGTGAAGAATTGTACGAAACAGCGAAAGAGACTTTTTCCCTGAAAGCATGGCGTGAAAAAATGACTCGTATATTGGGTTTGTAATTCCCTGAGATCAAAAAATAAAAAAGAAGGAAATGAACAGTGCCTAATCCAAAGTTTGAAGAAAATAAAGAATTTATCCACCTTAACCTTGTGAAAAAGCTGTCTAAAGATAAAAAAAACAAGGGGCAGCATCACGGTCTATATATGAATAAGGACGATACTCCGGAAGAGGCGGAGAAGAATGTAGTCGATTATTTTTTCAGATATTTGTATAAAGCACCTGCAAAAGTCCTGGTGGTCGGTACAGGGCTGGACCTTCTGCCCAAAAGACTTATGGAGAAAGGGTTCGAGTATACAGGGATTTCCAAAGATAAAACAGTAATCAAAAAGTCAAAGAAACGTTTCCCGGATGCAGAGTTTCTGCATACGGACCTCAAAGAGCTTGAAACAGAGACGAAGTATGACATCATTATTTTCAGAGAGAGTGCCGATCAGGGTTCTTTCTCTTCTCTTTTTGAGAAAGCGGGCAGCCTTTTAACAGAGGGGGGGGAGGATTCTGGTGATGGATACCTTTTCCGGGAACAAACAAAACCCGCGCAATATGAAAAAATTTGTAAATACGGCAAAAAAAGAGGGTTTTGCATTAAACCATGTAGAAGATCTTTCTTCCCTGATTTTACCAGATATAGAATACAAAAGATATCTTATTCGTACATACCGTGACAGGATCACAAAAAAACTGGGTATTACCTCTGAACAGATCGATGAAGTGACGGATCGACTCAAAGAAACCGAAAAAAGGTTCAGGAATAAAAAACTTTCGTATGTGTTCATGGAGTTGCAAAAGACTGAAACAAAAGAACGGAAAGCCAATGAAGAATCGGGCATGGTCGAATCACTGGCGGCAGAAATGGTCCCGGCCATAAAAGAGAAAGAAAAGGGAAGAAAAAAAAGAGCACTGATTTTCACATCTTTACCACTGACGCATGTTGGAGGGATTGAAAAAGTGAATTTGCAGATCATGAATATGCTCCAGGATGCCGGCTGGGAAGTAGATACGAGAAGCTATTATGACCTGGATGTCGAAAAACTGCAGAAAGGACTCAGTGAGGGGAATATCATGGTCTACTATGATCATTTTCTGCTGGCAGGTACCTATGACTGGCGTTCGTATGACCTTGTAGTGACGAATGATTCGGTGGGCGGTGTATGTCATACGACTGAACATACCAAGGTGATCACATTGGTACATGCAGTCTTTGCAGTAGGTTTTAATATGCTTGAACAAAACCTTGCCCAAGATTATAATTCCAAGGTCAGAGCCTATGCGGAAGCAGCCAGTTTTCGCAATAAAGACCAGGTGATCTCTGTTTCCAAAAAAGTACAGACAGAGCTGAAAGAACATTTTGATGCAGATAGTATCGTTATCAATAACGGATTCGATTTTGACCTTTTTTTGCCTTCTGGGAAAAAAGAACTGAATATCAGAAAAGAGCATGGTATTCCCGAGAATGCAATCGTGGGTCTTTATGCCGGCCGATGGTCTACTCAGGAGAAAAGACCGGATATTACACTGAAACTTGCGAAAAAGTTCCCTGATATCTATTGGGTATTTGCTACAGACAAACCTGTACGAGGTTCTGATGAAATGAAAAATGTAATCGTGCTCCATAATATTCCTTATGAAAAAATGCCGGCGTTATATGAAGAGGTAGATTTTACAATGCAGCTTTCTCTCTATGAAGGTTTTAGCAATTTCGCTATTGAGAGTATTGCAAGCAAAGTACCGATGATAAGTACAAGGACTGGCATTATTGATGAAGTTTATAGCGGTACGGATATGGAATCACTTCTGATAGAGCAGAGTATTTCACGAGATGTCATTTTAAAGCAGGCTGAAGAGAAGGTCCGTAAACTCTTTGAGGGACGTGAGTTCTATAAGAAAGCCAGTGAAACACTTTATACGAGCGCAAAGAAACGCTTTTCTCTTGAGCGCTGGAGAGAACAAATGAGAAAAGTCTTGAGTATTTAATATACCGATCTGATAAACCTGTGACAGGGGTGCACTTTGAATGTAAGGGGTCATTATTCATATGATGCTATAATGCACCCCCTATGGTATATTATTATATATCATATAAAATATTTTCAAAGGAATACACATGAAATTGAAACATATAGCTCTGCCTGTCATCGGGAGTATGGTAATTGCAGGAAGTACGCTCTATGCATCCGGTGGGCAACAGGGGAAATTGATGAATGCATTGCAAAAAGTGGAACTTCAGAAAAACCAGAAAGAGCAGATAGAAAAATTCAAAGAGGAACAAAGGAAAGAGCTGCAGCAGGGAAGAGCAGAAATACCAAAAGGCCGTATTTTTTCGAAAGAAGGATTCAATAAGGATCTTTATATCAAAAAAGGTGAGACTGCGGCAAAAGTACGTATAGAGGCAAATGCAAACTTTATAGACAAAACATTCCAGATACTCACCAAGAAACAAAAGGTTGAGTGGATCAAAGGGATGAGGAAATAAAGATAATATCGGTACCGGGAAGGGCCGTATCCCCGATACCGATCGATCTATTCACTACAGGCTGATGGCGTATCGGCGCACGCACCGTCTACCAATTCCACGATATTTGTGCTAGTGAATGGACTTGCCCCCATTTCTTTCGGTCCATTGGTAGTATATCCCCAACTTGTAACTCCCAGCACGGTATTGGATGTACTGTCACTTCCGACAAATGTACCTGACAGTGTTGCTATTTCTCCTAGATTTGCTATCCAGGGTCCCCCACTGCTACCACCGGTTTGACGTGAGCCTATAATGGTATTGGAAGCATTGATCCCCGATACATAACCTGTAGAATCGGTACGCTGCATCATACGACCTGAATCATGGGAAACAGGATATCCCAACTGTGTGAGTTGTACCACGGAGTTGTCACCAAATTTATTGAATGTGGTATATCCCCATCCGTCCCAACCATAACTAAGCCAACCGGTAAGATCACCTGCATACGTTGCTTCACCCTGGTATAAGACAGGTTTCAATGTAATGATCGCTACATCGTTCTCGCATACAACTCCGGGACCGGTCACCGCACAGTGATCCGTTCCATCCAGATATGACTCCTTGACCGTCACATGGCTTGCTTTCCATTTACCATAGGGAGCGATCCCTTTATAATAGGCAGGAATAAATTCGAAATCAGAAAATATCTCATTTTGACCGAACTCAGAGACACAGTGTGCTGCAGTAACAACAAGACCCGGTTTAATCAGTGAAGCTGAGCAGACATAAGTTGAAGAGCCTATTTTGAAAAAAAGTTTTCCTGCCGCTCTATAAGGATATCTGTATGAAATTTTATTACCGTAGACATCGACCCTTGTTGTACTGAACGGGTGTGATGTTGTTCCAAATTCCATAGGTGTTACATCCCGATCACTTTCTTCTGTCTCTGACTCGGGTACTTTTGAAATGAATGCCCTGATATTCTCAACAGGTCCTGCAGACCCTTTGCTGACACCAGGTTCCCCCTCTGAAAGGGTACTTGCTATCTCAAACTCAATCGTGGATTCATCTCCCGAGACCAGAGGCAGAGGCATAGCAATCGCATGTGCATAATCCAGGTTTATTGCTGTTTTGTTTTGAATCCTATGGACAACCACCCCGTTCTCCGCTCCTGCACTCGTTATTGCAATGGCTGTGCAGATACCGCCCGCAATAAGACCCTGTATATATCTGTTCATCTTCTTTCCTCCTTAATGTATTTATTGTTTTTTTAATGTAACATAAATTTTATTAAATAATGTGTAAATAATTTTTGGATTATGACCTTATAATATGATGTAGAGTATAATATAACTTAAGTTTTAGGGAAAGGGAATCAATAAATGACCAGAGAACGATTAACACATTTAAAACAGCTTGAAGCGGAGTCTATACATATCCTGAGGGAGGTTGCCGCCGAATTCACCAATCCGGTGATGATGTATTCGGTGGGAAAAGACTCCTCCGTTATGCTGCATTTGGCGATGAAAGCATTTGCGCCGAGCAAACTGCCGTTTCCGTTGCTGCATGTAGATACCAAATGGAAATTCAAGGAGATGATAGAGTTCCGTGACCAACGTGCCAAGGATCTCGGATTCGACCTGATCGTGCATTCGAACCCCGAGGGTGACAAGATGAATATCTCTCCCTTTGAACACGGCTCCAAGGTGCATACTGACATTATGAAAACGGAAGGCTTGAAGCAGGCGCTCAATGAAGGCGGCTATGATGCGATCATAGGAGGAGCACGTCGTGATGAAGAGAAATCGCGTGCAAAAGAGCGTATTTTCTCTTTCCGTGACAAACACCACAGATGGGACCCGAAAAACCAGCGACCCGAACTTTGGAACATTTACAATACGGCTATCCAAAAAGGTGAGAGTGTACGTGTATTCCCTATCTCAAACTGGACGGAACTGGATGTATGGCAGTACATTTATCTGGAAGGTATCCCTATTCCTTCTCTTTACTTTGCCAAAGAGCAGGATGTCGTAGAGTATGAGGGTACGAAGATTATGGTAGATGACGAACGTATGCCCGAAGAACTCAGAAAAAAAGCCAAAAAAGAGATGGTGCGTTTCAGAACACTGGGATGCTATCCTCTGACCGGTGCCATCAATTCGACAGCGACTACCTTGCCGGAGATCATCAAAGAAATGCTGCTCTCGACAAGCTCGGAAAGAGAAGGCCGACTGATAGACAAGGATCAGGAAGGTGCAATGGAATTGAAAAAAATAGAGGGGTATTTTTAGGATGTCACAAGAGAACAACAAAATAGCGATGGATATAGAGGGATACCTCAAAGAACATGAGAACAAGGACATGCTGCGTTTCCTGACCTGCGGGTCGGTAGATGACGGAAAGAGTACATTGATCGGGCGTATGCTTTATGATTCAAAGATGATCTTTGACGATCAGCTTTCAGCGGCGGAAGGTGAGAGCAAGAAGTATGGGACCACCGGCGAGAAGATCGATATGGCTCTGCTTGTAGACGGACTTCAGAGCGAACGGGAACAGGGGATTACGATCGATGTCGCCTACAGATTCTTTGCAACCGAGAACCGAAAGTTTATCATCGCGGACACTCCGGGCCATGAACAGTACACCAGAAATATGGTGACAGGTGCTTCTACCGCGGATGTGGCGATCATTCTTATCGATGCACGCAAGGGGATATTGACGCAGACAAGACGACACAGTTTCATCGTGAACCTGCTCGGTATAGAACATGTGATCGTTGCGATCAACAAGATGGACCTTGTGGATTTCAGCGAGGAGGTTTATAACGACATCTCCAAAGCCTATGGTGTACTGGCAGATGAACTGGGGATCAAAAATACCTATTATATCCCCGTTTCTGCGCTGGAAGGGGACAATGTAGTCGATAAAAGCGAGAAGATGCCATGGTATACCGGCATGCCGCTGCTTGGACTGCTGGACAGTATGGATATCTCCAAAGAACAGACGGCGGAGAATTTCAGACTTCCCGTACAGTACGTCAACCGTCCGAACCTTGATTTCAGAGGTTTCTGCGGGACCATAGCCGCAGGTGAAGTGAAAGTGGGTGATGAGATCACAGTGTTGCCTTCAGGAAAAACGACCAAAGTGAAGAGTATTATCAATGCGGGTGACATTACCGAAGACAATAGAACGGCGACAACCCAATTCGCCTATGCGCCTATGGCCGTGACCATTACGACCGAAGATGAGGTCGATATCTCGCGTGGTGATATGATCGTACATACGAAGAGTCTGCCGAGAGTATCGAACTCACTCAAGGTCATGCTGGTATGGATGGACGAGACACCTATGGAAGTCGGAAGATCTTACGATATCAAGCGGGCTACTTCAGTCGTATCGGGTGCCTTTGAACATATCAACTATAAGGTCGATGTCAATACCTATGAGAGAGAGCAGGTGCACAGTCTCGGCCTGAATGATATCGCTTCGTGCAAAATGGTCCTGACACAGCCGATCGCAGCGGATGCGTATGAAATGAACCGCCTGACGGGATCATTTATTGTCGTGGACAGGATCACCAACAATACTGTCGGTGCAGGAATGATCGTCGGTGTGAGCAGACGTGAAGAGGATGCCGCAAAGCTGTCGGAAAAAGAGTATACCGATGCAGAGAGAGCGTTGAACCAGTATATCAGAGAGAACTTCCCTGAATGGGAATGTAAAGTCGTCTAATGTACAGAGAGACCAACCAGCGTTCGATCGTCAAGGGGATCAGCTGGAGGGTTGTGGCCACGACCACGACCATCCTGATCGTCTATTTTTTCTTTGACCGGCTGGATCTTGCTATTGCTGCAGGATTGATCGAAACGGTCCTCAAAGTAGCTCTCTACTGGGGACATGAAAAAATATGGCAGAGAATCCACTGGGGAAAGAAGAAGATAGACCCTTTCAACCTCTGGTTCACAGGCTTGCCGCTCTCGGGAAAAACCACGATCGCGGATAAGGTCTATACTGAGCTGGAGAAACTGCATATCCCTATTGAACGTATCGATTCGAAAGATATCCGAGACCTGATCCCCGATATCGGCTATACGCGGGAGGACAGGAACAGACATATGCACCGTATCGGTTTTCTGATTCAGAGACTGCAGAAAAATTCCATTTCTACGGTAGCGACCTTTGTCTCTCCCTATACGGAATCACGCAAAGCGATACGGGAGATGGTCAAGAACAATATTGTGATCTATGTCAAAGCCGATATAGAAACCTGCAAATCCCGTGACTATAAGGGGGTCTATGACAGAGCGATGAAGGGTGAATTGAAAAACTTTTCCGGCATCAATGATGTCTATGAAGAACCACAGCATGCGGAGATCACGGTAGATACGAACAAGTTAAGTGCAGATGAAGCTGCAGAGATCATAGCAAAATACGTAAAGAAACATTATGTCAAATGAGAATATTGTATGGCATGACCATCATGTCACCAAAGAGGAACGTGCCGCCATTAAAACACAAAAACCCTGTATACTCTGGTTTACAGGGCTGAGCGGTTCCGGAAAATCCACCGTTGCGAATGCAGTTGAGAGCAGACTGCTTGCACTGAAAAAGCACACCTATCTGCTGGATGGGGACAATATCCGTATGGGGCTCAATAGAGGTTTGACCTTTTCAGATGAGGACAGGGTAGAGAATATACGCCGTATCGGTGAAGTTTCCAAGCTTTTTGTGGATGCGGGGACTATCGTTCTGACAGCGTTTATCTCTCCCTTTCAAAAAGAGAGAGATGCGGTACGTGCACTGGTGGAGAAAGATGAATTTATTGAAATTTTCATAGATACACCGATAGCAGTCTGTGAATCGCGAGATCCCAAAGGTTTGTACGAAAAAGCGCGTAAAGGAGAAATTCCGAACTTTACAGGTATTTCTTCTCCATATGAAGCCCCTGCAGAAGCTGAAATACATGTTAAAACAGAAGATCAGACTATCGCCGAATCGGCGGAGCAGGTTATCGGATATTTAAAAGAAAAAGGTTACATAAATGCTGGATAAAATCGATTTAAACGATATTCAAAAGATCGCGCAGGATGCAGGCAATACCATTATGGAGATATATAACAGAGATTTTTCCATCGAATATAAAGATGACAAGTCCCCGTTGACCGAGGCAGATACGGCTTCTCATGAAGTGATCATGGAGGGGTTGGAGAAGTACGGCATACCTGTGATGTCCGAAGAGGGAAAGACCATCACCTATGATGAGAGAAAAGGGTGGGAATACTACTGGTGTGTCGATCCCATAGACGGGACAAAAGAATTCATTAAGAAAAACGGTGAATTTACGGTCAATATTGCGTTGATCCATAAAGATACACCGGTTCTGGGGGTAGTTTATGCCCCGGCGCTGGGAGATATGTACAAAGCTAAAAAAGGAGAGGGTGCTTTTAAGAATGACCAAAAGCTTCCTCTGTGCAGCAATCCTGACCAGAAAGAAAAAATGAGTGTTGTTGCATCCAAATCCCATCTTTCCGAAGAGACACAGGCTTTTATCGATGCACTTGATACGCGAAATATTGAACAGGTATCCAAAGGAAGTTCTCTGAAACTTTGTATGGTGGCTGAGGGAGAAGCCGATATTTATCCTAGGCTTGCTCCTACGATGGAGTGGGATACGGCAGCAGCCGATGCAGTCGTAAGAGAAAGTGGAAAGATGACCTGTCAGTTTGAAAATGACAGACCTGTAGTCTACAATAAAGAGAATCTTTTGAATCCCTGGTTCGTGGTAAAATAATAGTATGAAAGGTATTATTTTAGCGGGGGGATCCGGGACAAGACTCTATCCGATTACTAAAGGTGTGAGCAAGCAGTTGGTCCCCATTTATGATAAACCGATGATTTACTATCCTCTTTCTGTACTCATGCTTGCAGGGATCAAAGAAGTGCTGATTATCTCTACACCGCAGGATCTCCCGAGATTTGAAGAATTACTGGGCGACGGAAGCAATATCGGTATGCAGTTCTCTTATATGGCACAGCCGTCTCCTGACGGGTTGGCACAGGCCTTTTTACTGGGAGAATCGTTCATTGGCGATGATAATGTCTGTCTTATTCTGGGGGACAATATATTTTACGGTCATGCATTGACGGAACTGTTGAAAAAAAGTATTGCAAATGCTGAAATAGAGGATAAAGCAACCGTGTACGGGTATTATGTCAGTGACCCTGAACGTTACGGTGTAGCGGAGTTTGATACAAGGGGTAATGTTGTCTCTTTGGAGGAGAAACCGAAATACCCCAAAAGCAATTATGCCGTGGTAGGACTGTATTTTTATCCGAATGATGTCGTGAAGAAAGCCAAGGAAGTGAATCCTTCAGATCGCGGTGAGCTCGAGATCACTACACTGAACCAAATGTATCTTGAGGAGGAAAGACTTCGGGTGAAACTCATGGGTAGAGGATACGCATGGCTCGATACGGGTACACACGAGTCTCTGCTTGAAGCAAGCCAGTTCATACAGACCATTGAGAAGAGACAATCTCTGAAGGTAGCCTGTATCGAAGAGATTGCGTATGAGATGGGGTATATTTCCAAAGAGCAGTTACTTACCCTGGCAGAGCCGTTGAAGAAGAGCAATTATGGTCAGTATCTTATTCAAAGAGCGCAATAGGAGAGGGAGTGGAAAATGAACTTTATACGTACAGAGATCGAAGATGTTGTGATAGTTGAACCTGCGATTCATGGTGATGAGCGAGGATATTTTGTAGAAACATTCAGGCAGGATAAACTTTCCGAATTTCTGGGATACACAATAGATTTTTGTCAGGACAATGAATCCAAAAGTTCTTATGGTGTTCTTAGAGGGTTGCATTATCAACTCCCACCTCATGCACAGACAAAGCTGGTACGTGTTATACAGGGACGTGTTCTGGATGTTGCTGTGGATATTCGTAAAGGAAGCCCGACTTTTGGACAACATGTTGCCGTTGAATTGAGCGGTGAGAACAAACGCCAGCTTCTGGTTCCCCGGGGATTTGCGCATGCATTCATCGTATTGGCCGATGATACGATATTTGCCTATAAAGTGGATGCCTACTACTCTCCGGAGTGTGACAGAGGCATTTCCTATGCCGACAAAGATTTGGGGATTGAATGGCCTATGCCTTTGGAAGAGATAAAGCTTTCAGAGAAAGATACCAGGCAACCGGAACTGTATGAGACAGATGATCTGTTTGAATACGGTGTGAACTACTATGCCTAATATACTTGTGACGGGGAGCAGAGGGCAGCTGGGGAGTGAACTTCGTGAACTTGTTAATAATAATGCAATATTTCACTTCACAGATAGAAGTGTATTGGATATAACAGATCAAGATGCAATAAAACATTTTTGCCTTGAAAAAGATATTGAAGTGATTATCAATTGTGCCGCCTATACGGCTGTAGACAAAGCGGAAGAAGATGAGGAGAATGCTGATAGGATCAATCACCTGGCTGTCAAGTATCTGGCACAGATCGCCAAAGAGCGGGAGATCAGATTTGTACATATCTCAACCGATTATGTTTTTGACGGTACGAACTTCATGCCCTATGTTGAAAGTAATAGGACAAACCCCACCAGTGTGTACGGAAGGACCAAGCTGGCAGGGGAAGAAGCAATACGGAAGATCAACCCGGACAATACGGTAATTATCAGAACATCATGGGTTTACAGCACCTACGGCAGCAATTTTGTCAAGACCATGTTGCGTCTGGGGAAAGAAAGAGATACATTGGGAGTAATATTCGATCAAGTGGGTACACCGACCTATGCACGGGACCTGGCACAGGCGATCCTGGATATTGTGCCACAGATAGAGAATAAAGAGGTTGAGATTTATCACTACTCGAACGAGGGGGTGCTCAGTTGGTACGATTTTGCCAAAGAGATCATGAAGATGGCGAAGCTGGAGTGCAAGATCAATCCGATAGAGACAAAGTCCTATCCAACGCCGGCCAAAAGGCCATACTACTCTTTGTTGAATAAAGCAAAGATAAAAGAGACTTTCAATCTGGAAATCCCATACTGGAAAGATGGATTGGATACCTGTCTCAGAACAATGGGTGAAAGAAAATGAAAAGTATTTTGTTAACTGGAACAGCAGGCTTCATCGGTTCGAATTTCGCACCGTATTTTTTGGAAAAATATCCGGAGTACAATTTGATCAATCTCGATTTGTTGACCTATGCCGGAGATCTCGCGAACCTGAAGGAATGTGAAGAAAACCCGAGATACAAATTTATCAAAGGGGATATCTGCAACCGTGAGCTGGTCGAGTTTATTTTCAAAGAGTATGACATTCGCGGGATAATACACTTTGCGGCGGAATCCCATGTGGATAATTCCATTAAGAACCCGGGAGTATTTGTAGAGACCAACGTGAACGGTACTTTTACTCTGCTGGATGTGGCGCAAAAACACTGGATGGAAAAACCTTTTAGCTACAAAAAGGGGTACAAAGGGTGCAGGTTTCACCATATCTCCACCGATGAGGTATACGGTACCCTGAATGAGACGGATCTTTTCACCGAAAAGACGCCGTATGCCCCAAATTCCCCTTATTCCGCCTCAAAAGCTTCAAGCGATATGATCGTACGTTCCTATCAGGAGACCTATGGCCTGAATACGGTGATCACGAATTGTTCGAATAATTATGGCCCGAAGCAGCATGATGAGAAGTTGATACCGACGATCATCAGAAAGGCGTTGGCAGGAGAGAGTATTCCTATTTACGGAGATGGAAAAAATATACGGGATTGGCTTTATGTCCTGGATCATTGCAAGGGGATCGATCTGGTCTATCATGCAGGGAAAGAGGGAAATGTCTATAATATTGGAGGACGTAACGAGCGTACCAACCTGCAGATCGCAGATACGATCTGCAGGATACTGGATGAGAAAATACCTGTAAAAAAGAGTTATAAAGAGCTGGTCACTTTTGTGGAAGACAGGGCAGGACATGATAGACGCTATGCTATCGATGCGACCAAAATTGAAAATGAGCTGGGTTGGAAAGCGGACGAGAACTTTGATACGGGGATCATCAAGACTGTTGACTGGTACTTGAAAAAGTACAACGTCCAATAATCCACGGTCCGGGAGAAAGGGTACTATGCCAAAGATAGCAGCAGTCGTCCTTCTCTTCTACCCTTCCGAAGAGGTACTTTCCCATATTGAAACCTACTGTCATGAAGTAATGCATCTCTATCTTGTTGACAATACCGAAGAGCATGCTCTTTCGGTATTTCTGAAAGAGAAACTGCTCTCTTTTCCGAATGTCTCCGTGATCCATCAATATGAGAATATCGGTATCGCCAAGGCATTCAATCTCGCCTTGAAACATGCAAAGAAGGATGGTTACGATTGGCTGCTGACTATGGATCAGGACTCCTATTTCGGCAAAAAAGAGTGGTCGGATTATCTGGCGCATTTTGTATCACTCAGACAGTATGGGAAAGTAGGCGTGATTGCCCCGATGCATAACCGGAAATTTGTAGAGCATTCTGTGGAGACATTGTATGTCAAACAGGAGGCTGTACTGTCGTCCGGAAACCTGCTGCATGTAGAACATGCATTGAATGCCGGTGCCTTCGATGAAGCACTTTTCATAGATGAGGTCGATCATGCTTTTTGCTTTGAGTTACAGCGCCACGGCTATGATATCCTTCGGGATCAGACAGTCTATCTGAACCATGAGTTGGGCACTCCTTTGGGTACCCATGGGAACATCAGGCTGTATCCGGCACAGCGTTTGTATTATATGCTGCGTAATTATCTGTACATTCAAAAGAAATATACGGATGATTTTCCGGATTTTATTCAGAATAGAGGGCGCTATCTTATGAAGTTTTTCATGAAACAACTCCTTTTCGGCAATGAGAGGATACTTTCGATCCGTATGTTGTGGCAGGGCTACATGGATCACAGACACTCCATCTACGGCAAGTACCATGGAAAATAATGTGCAGCCCCTGGTCTCTGTTGTCATGGCGACATACAATGGAGAAGCCTTTATCTCGGAACAGATCGACTCTATACTCTCCCAAAGCTACAGTTCTCTGGAACTGATCATCTGTGATGACGGGTCCAGCGATCGGACTCTCGATATCGTCCGGAAATATATGCAGCGCTGTCCGCAGATCTCCCTTCATGAAAGCAAAGAAAATATCGGGTTTGTCAAAACCTTTGAAAAGGGTATTGGGCTGAGTACAGCCGACTATATCGCTCTGAGTGACCAGGATGATATCTGGGAAGAGGATAAACTGCAGATACAGATGGATGCAATGGCGGAACAGGAGAAGGCTTTTCCGGAGCATCCCGTAATGGTCCATTCCGATCTGCATGTGATCAATGAACAGGGCAGGCTGAAGTACCTTTCCTATTTTAGTATGAAGCATTATAGACTTAAACCCACGAAGGATATCGGACATATTGCCGGCCCCTGCGGTGTGATGGGAAACACGCTCCTCTTCAACCGTGCATTGAAAGAGAAGATACTGCCTTTTCCGGAATGTGTCGCATTTCATGACCAATGGATCGCTTTGGTCAATGAACTGTACGGGGTGCGTATTACCGTTGAGAAACCACTGGTGAACTACCGGATACACCAAAAGAACAGCAGCAATAGGGAAAGTTCTGTATTTTACGACCCTGTGAAAGCAGGAGTCTCCTTTTTGAAAGGGGAGATCGAGCTTCCCTATGTGGATTCGTCCCGGACATGCATGATCGAATACCTGTTGGAGGACTGCATACTGCAGCAGAACGATAGAATAGTGCTGGAGCATTTCCTGGCATATTTACAACAAAGAAAAAGATCCTTAAAGCAGTTACGGGGATTATGGCGTTATGATCTCCTCAAAAGGCATATCTGGTACAGGCTTGGTGTTTCACTCAATTATATTCTTTACCGTAAGAGAAAAAAGCGGATATTCCTTTTTGGATTTTCCTATTGGAAAAGAAACTTCATCAAGCCTTTTTTTGCAGAAGAAGGCGAGATAGTGTTTTGCCGGACACTGGATGAAGCACTCGGGAAAGGCCTGACGAAGCATTCCTCTGTTTACCTTTGGGGGAAAAACCCCTTTCCGGAAGTGGAAGCCTATATTGGAGGCGGTGAAGGGAAACTGTGGCGGGTAGAAGACGGTTTTATCCGTTCAGTATCACTGGGCTCAGATCTTACAAGGCCTTATTCCCTTGTGATGGACAGCAGAGGCATCTATTTTGATCCGCATGAAGAGAGTGATCTGGAACATATGTTGAACACCGCTACTTTCGGACCTGAACTTATTGTACGTGCCCAAAGACTACAGGATTATCTTGTCAGGCACAGAATATCCAAATACAATGCGGACCGGGAAAGAAAATTGATTCTGCCGCATTATTCCAACGAGAAAAAGGTAATTCTCATCCCTGGGCAGGTCGAGGATGATGCCTCCATCCTGTATGGAGCAAACGGTATGAGCAATCTTGCACTGATAAAGGAAACGCGAAAACATGCTCCTGAAGCATATATTGTCTATAAACCCCACCCTGATGTCCTGGCAGGGAACAGAAAAGGGAATGTAGCCTATGATGATGTCATGAAGTATTGTGATATGATGATAGCGAATACGAGTCTGGATTCGATACTTGCACTCTCGGATGAAGTGCATACTATGACCTCACTGGTCGGATTTGAAGCACTGATACGCGGGAAAAAGGTCTATACATACGGTACTCCTTTTTATGCAGGATGGGGCTTGACATTTGACAGAAAAACCGTTCCGAGACGCACAAGAAGAAGGACTCTGGATGAATTGGTCGCTGCCACCTTGATCGTCTATCCCCGATATATAAATCCGGTAGACAGTAAACCATGTGAAATTGAAGTAATTTTAAATAAAATAGATGAAGAAAAAAAACGCTATAATAAAAACAGTCTATATAAAGTATATGTCGATAGTCGCAATATAGTATCTAGAAAAATTCAATGGTGTATAAAGGCATTAAAGGGTGAATAATTTTGGATCTTTAGAAGGCAAGAGAATACTTTTTCTACAGGGCCCTATGGGTACATTCTTCAAAAAGCTGGATAAGAATTTTAGAAAAAAAGGTGCCATCACCTATCGTATCGGATTCAATATGGGCGATCAGTTCTTTTCATACCGTGACAATTATATACCCTTCAGAGATGTATGTGAAGTCTGGCCAAAATTCATAGAAGAATTTTTAGGAAAAAAAAAGATTGATATGGTATTTCTTTTCGGTGACTGCCGGTATTATCAGAAAGTGACAACAGCCATTGCCAAAGAAAAAGGGATCGACGTTTTTGTGTTTGAGGAGGGATATCTTCGGCCCCATTACATCACAATGGAAAAATTCGGTGTCAATGGCTTCAGCCAACTGAGTAAAAATCCTGCCTTTTATCTTTCCTCTACGGGGGATGAGATGGTTCCTGAACCTGTACATGCAAAAAGCAGTAAAACAAAAATGGTCATTTCGGCTACACTTTATTATGCAATTTCCAACCTGTTTGGCATCCATTACCCGCATTACAGGCACCACAGGGAATTTTCTGCCGTACAGGAAGCTTTTTACGGGATCCGTGGACTGTTTCGCAAAGCATTGTACGCCGTGACCGAGCGGGACTGTCTTGAACGGCTGACCGTCACACTTTCAGGCAGATACTATTTTGTACCACTTCAGACACATAATGATTTTCAGATACTTCAGCATTCCAGGTACAGATCGATCGAAAAATTTATTATTGAAGTCCTGGAGTCGTTTGCACAATATGCCCCCAAAGATACCTATCTCGTTTTCAAGCATCACCCGGTGGACCGAGGACGGAAGAATTACCGGAAATTCATCCTCGAGCAGGCCAATATCCTGGAGATCAGAGAATCTGTTATCGTTATTCATGATGTATTTCTGCCTGAGATACTGAAACATACCAGAGGTACGGTGACCATCAACAGTACGGTCGGCCTTACCTCTATCGAATACGGTATACCCACCATTACGCTGGGAGAAGCCGTTTACGATATAGAAGGATTGACGAACAAGGGGAAAGAACTCAAAGTATTCTGGTCCGACCCTCAGCTGCCAGACAGGAAGCTTTATCATAGGTTCAGACAATATCTTGTCAATCATACACAGCTGAACGGCAGTTTTTACGGCCGGATGCCCAAAGAGCTGCAATAAGGCTGATATCTTCTTTATGCTACAATAAAAAAATGATTGTGAAAGAGGTGAACTGATGTTCAAAAAAACATTTCTCCTGTGTTTCCTGTACACATTTTCCTACAGTGCGGAATGGGTCAATAATCTCAATAGTACAACAGCAAAGATGAATCAATATACATTAATGACAGAAGACCCAAAAAAAGGGATGATCATAGATAATCTTGCTGCTGATATCATGATCGCTCTATGGGGATTTCAAAATTGGAATTGGGGTACAGAATCTTTTCATGTTACAAAAGAAGACTGGTTTGAAGAAGATTCGGATACAGGAGGTGCCGATAAAACAGGACACTTCTATATGACCTATCTGCTCTCCCGCGTTTTGGGCTCCCGTATGCAGGATAGAGGATGGAGTCTGGAGGAATCCTCTCTGTATGGTTCTCTCTCTGCAATGCTGGCAATGACTCTGCTGGAGGTAGGTGATGGTACAAGTCATTACGGTTTCTCAAAGGAGGATCTCCTGGCAGATGGGATGGGTGCTGTAACCGCCTATCTGATAAGATCCAATCCCGGTGTCGATAAATTTCTTGATGTTCGACTGGAATACCTACCCTCGTCAGGTTATCTGGAACATATAGATACGGCGACAGATTATTCGGGGATGAAACATCTAATTGCTTTCAAGTTTGCCGGCGTCGAAGAGTTGCAGGATACGCCGCTTGGGTATATGGAAGTGCAGCTCGGCTACTATACAAGAGGATATAGGGCTTATGATATAGATATTGCTAAAAGTCAGCAAGTCTATATCGGTATAGGTCTGGATCTGACACGCTTGGCAGATATGACTGGGATCAATGTATTGAAAAACCTTTTCGAATTCTATCAGCCCGGACATACATATGTCGAGACCAATCTTTGGGAAAGATAACTGTTTCCTTTTTTTAACTTAGCAGGCCGTCGATGGGCATATTGTTATCAGTGAGTATCTCAGGATTGGTGATACCATAAATATTATAGAGTGTCGCAGCAATGCTGAAGACTTGAAAATGATATGATTCTCCTTCCTGACCGAAGTTTTTCGGTCTATTGTAGAGACGGTCGGGTTCTCCTGTAGTATAGAGTTCCGTTTCTCCGACAATACCCATTTGGTTCATATAGTCCTTTCCTCCTATCCAGTATACGTTCTGGTTGTTCCCATGGTCCCATCCCGCTGCATTGTTATAATTCAGGTTCCGTCCAAACTCACCAAAGACCACAATGTTGATGTTTGTGCGCGCCGCTGCGTTCATATGGGTTACGGCTGCATCGAGTGCGCTTAGCAGCTGTTTCATTCTGTTGCTATATTGTGCAAGTGCATTCTGATGGTCGTCCCATCCTCCCAGTCCGCCTATAGCACCGATGGTCACTACTTTGGTATGTGCATTATGGATAAGAAGTTTCATTGCCAATTGTAATTTATCCGCATATTCATTGTGTGCAGGGTAACTCACACCTTCAGGCAGCGGTATGGCATTCAATTCGTCCGTATATTGTGCAAGAATAGCTCTTTTGTCAAAATTGTCCTGTATCGTCCCTGGTGTATTGGTCTGAGTTGCCTGTGTGTCCAGAAGGTTATCAATAGTCTCTTCGGTCTGTGTATTGAGGATACGGTTTATCAGTGGGGAGGAGGATCTTGCATAAGGATTCTTGATAGCACTTTTGCTGTCGAATATCACAGGTTCGAGAAATGAAGGCAGATCGATGCCGCCTTTGGCATAGAGCGGTGATATCGTACTTTCCATTGAAACAAAAGGGAAATTCTTTCCTATCTCGTCATTGGCTGTCGGTTCGGTGACCGCTCCTTTGTTATACAGAATGGATGCGATATTTGTGACAATACCGGATGTTCCCTGAGTAGCCTGCCCATACTGTGCCTGGGAAGAACATACACCATGGGACCTGGAATCATCAAAGGTTCTGAAACATGTCCTGAAAAGGTTCATATCTCCATTTGCCAGAAGTTTCTCGATGCTGTCACCTCCTGCTTCCAGCCAGCAGTTGTTTTGTGTAGGTGTCATGGAGGGGAGAGGATAGGGATTCTGGCTTGCACTGTTTATCTCGTCCAGGTTTGTGAGGTTCCCTGCAAATTCTGCAGCACCCCCTGTAAGATAAACAATAATGGTCTGGGCATTGTTGTCGTTGTAGATATTCGGATCGAACTGGATCTGATCGTAGTCCAGAGCGGCAGCAGACAAAGTACTGGGGAATACAGAAGAAAGGCCTAAAGCACCAAGACCTTTCATAAAGGTTCGTCGGTCGATATGTTCTTCTGGACGTTGAATGTTCTTTTTCATGATATTCTCCTATGAATTTGTTATGAATTGATATGTTTCGCCAAGTCTGGAAATATAATCAAGGATAAGATCGGCGATATATCCCCGCATCTTTGCATCCAGGTCAGGATTGTCGCTTCCTGTTAATACCAGCCTGCCATAGCTGTTGAACAGATCGGGATCATATTTGTCTGGATCTACAAGGTCTTTGAACATTTGAAGCTCATTGGCCGTAGCATCCCTTCCGATTGTGGAAATGAAAAGAGAATGCACCATATATTCGGCTACCTCTACATTGGTTGTAAGCGTATCTGGAATAACAGCAAATATCTCTTTCAAGCCCCATCCGTCGGCAATCGATACAAAAGAGGAGTTCTTTTCAAATTTGGTCATTAGGTTATCCCTTAAACTTTTGTGCATCCAGGCAAAAGAATAAGTATTGAGGGGTGCACTGACTGCTCTTCCCAGCTTGTATGCCATAGATGCCTGATTCATCTTATCCAAAGCATCGTAGAGGGTGAAAAAAGAAGAACTATGTGGATGCCAGTCCACTGTTTTGGCTATAGGGAGAAAGAGTTCCTCAAAGGAGCGTATTCTGTTGGAATTCAATAAATACTCCCTGGAATAGATGATCTCTTTCAGGAGGTCTGTCCATGCTGTTGGATTGCTCATAACGAGTTGGGAAACGATATCGTCTTTTTGTGTATCCGTATAAGTTGAAAAATAGATATTCACCAATCTTCTGGTCACAGTGGGCAAAAAGTCAGGTTGAAGGACAAGGCTGCTGTAAAAATCTGTTCCGCTGGTAACCGTGGTACCTTCGAACAGGTCAGTGATCGGTTCTGTATTTCCCTTTCCTTCCTCGATGACCAACGTATTGCTGCCTCTATCAAGTTTCCAGTTCTGTAGTGCCTGTGCAGCCAAAGGTACGTGACTGTCATTCATATCGTACAGGTAGATCTCCAGCATTTCACGGCCATTGTCCTCAGGGCTCTTGAACCGTCTCCAATTGGATTGTGATATCATATGTTTAAAAGTGATCCACTGCAAACTGGAACCGGCATTAAGTTCATTTACAAGATTGGAATAGTAGACAGCATAGGCATCGGTTTCTTTGACATTGGGAAGTTCCAGTCCGGGACAATAAAGTATACTCTGGGCCAATACATAGGCGGCCCAATGGTTAAAGTATGTTTTCCCGGGTGTCAAATGAAACAGTCTTGCCAGGATCGGTACTATGACTTGACCGTTTTTGGTGGCACTGTAATACTGGCCAATCAATTCTTCCACGTCACTGACTTCCGCAGCACTGTTCTCCCGATCGAACATGTCATAGGTTTGACTGATAAAAGTACCCGATTGAATACTGGTGTTAATATCATTCATGTCAGTACCATAATACAGAGTGCTGTAAAGCTTGGTGGCCACTTTGTATTTTTTTTCGGTAGAAAGGCTATTGAACTCATCATCTGTTAATCTGGGGAGTGAAAACTCATCATAGGAAAGTGGAGTAGCTTTGATGGTGATACCAAAGCTTGTTCCTCCGGCTTCCATACCTGTAGTAATAAACAGAAGAGATAGCAAAACTATTATTGGTCTGTATAGAGAATACATAATGATCCTTTAAAATATAAAAAATTTAAGGGACAGAAAAGACAGGGGGGGGGAGATTACAAAAAATATGTAAATAAAAAACTCTACTGAGATAGTATTCTCTATTTATTGTCCATATCGGCAACCTGGCAATCTACATGAGACCCATAGCTTTCTGTCCCTACCTCACGATAGGTTTAGCATTTCTAAAACAATAACTTAAATTTAATTGTATTTTATTTTAACTTAAATATTTATTAAATCCAAATTCAGAAAATAGAAAGCAAGTTGGTTTGGTGTTGGAGGAGATGCTGTTTTATACAGGATATTTCCAATTTCTAATTTCCAATTTCTGATTCTTTTGCTATGATAGCGTTTCAGAAAAAATATTATCATGGAGCGAACGATGACAGCCTTACAGAAACTACAGGAAAAGATTACGCAATGGAAAGCAGATTACGAAGCACTCAAAAATGAAAATGAGCAACTCAATGCAGAGCTTGCAAATATGTCTGGTTCCCAAAGTGAAAAAGATACTATAATCGATTCACTGAAAAGGGAATTAGCTGAAAAAGATGCAGAGATCGAAAAAATAATCGCACAAGTTGAGGCGCTGCTGTCATAGTACAGTTGAAAGGTAACAATTAAAAATTGATCTTCTGATTTTTAATTTCTATATCTGAAGGATTTGAATATGAAAAATGTAGGACTTACTGTCTGCGGCAACCGCTATGAAATTAAACTTGAAGATGATTTTGCGGATTTTGTCAACAAGGACCTCTCGGATGCCGGTGTCAACCTGCATACAGACAATAAACCCGATAAGCTTCTCAAAGCCTATCTTCGTCTGGCCAAACAGGCCACTTCCTATGAAGATGAGATAGAACTGCTTATCGAAACGCTGGATGGTCTGTAAAGCATTACCTTTCGTTACTCTCTTTTGGAGAGTAAATACTTTTTGGTGCCGTGCTCTCATAGCTCTTACATCAATTCTTGCTCCGCGTTATAAATGATTCTTCCGTTTCGCTGTTGTCGAACTGTGTTGTTATGAAATCAAATTCAGGTTGCGGATCTACATGGAATTCATAATGTGACAATGCTGTCTTGAGACGTGTTTCAAGATGGAGTGCAGCTTCTCTGTCTGCCATGGGCATGAGTATGGCGAAATGCTCTTCATCGTAACGGCATACTGTATCGCTGTCCCTTGTGGACATACTGATAACATGCGCTATTTTTTGTGCAAGATGTTTCTGCTGCTTCGCATCATAAATCCCACCCTTCAGGTTTGTTACCGACAAAAAGAAGATGGAGAGTGGACTGTTCTCTCTTTTTGCTCTGGCAACTGCAGTCTGAAGTTCCGCCAGGAAGAATTTTTGGTTGAAAAGATCTGTATCGTGGTCGTGAATGGCATGCTTTTTCATCTGTCTATGAATGTATACTCTTACAAAGTAGATTAGAAGAAGTGTGAATATCATAGCCAGTAAAAGGCTGATGTAAAAGACATTGATGATCTCTTTCTGTTTCAGGTAGACCATCTTTTCAATGTTGACGGCCATATTTTCAGCCAGATCGTAACATTTCCCCTTTTGTGCAGAAAGATCTTTTTTGGATGCGCTCCAGCATGCTGTTACATCTGAGAGATCCTGCGAGAGTGATTTCGCACCTATGTAGAGTTTGGAGTCGGCGTTCTTTTTTGCCCACTGTGCAATGTTGTTGAGATTTTTGTCTATCTGGAGTATATCATTTTCATTTGAGGTATGCTCTATTGCACCGGGGATCCAGCTGCTCTGGCGGACGATCAATGTATCGGTTTTGATCGTCTCAAATGATGAGTAGACGAAGTAAAAACTGAAAGGGAGAATGAGAACGACTAGATAAAGTAGAAGTGTGATCCGAAATGATGACCATTGTTTTTGCATATTATTTTCCTTATTATTATATCTTCATTTTTTAATTTCTGTTTACACCAATGCCGCCAAAGTCATAACTTCTGGCCAGGTGGCCTCCTACATAGTCTATATCTGTACAGTATGGAGCGGCTGTTGGATCAGTTGTTACATTGAAGTCTTCGCCATTGACGGAATAGACGATATTGTAGCACATGGTACTGTTCTTGTCGCATGCTACAGGATGGTCTGCTAATGTATAATCACGATGGGTGGCTGTATAATGGGCAGCAGCGTCTGTTATGCAGATCGACATGTTTGATACAACAGCTGAAAGCTTGGCGTCATCCCTTGTGGCAGAGAGTTTTTTGATGGCAATGCCTGCAAGTAGACCTATGATTACTATAACAAAGATCAATTCGATCATTGTGAATCCGCGTCTCATTTGTTTCATGTTGTGTTCACAGTTTTCGCTTTTCAAATGCAATCCCTCCAATCTCTTTTAATTTATGATACTATAAAAAAGAAAGATAAGTCAAATACATAGAGCGGGAACGTACAGGTTCAAAATTTTTTATATTCATTTAAGTTATAGTATCATATACTTTTAGTGGGCCGATTATTGAATTGGTACTAAAATTTATTTTCAGGAGTTCATCATGACTAACATGAGACGCGGATTCACAATGATCGAATTGATCTTTGTAATTGTAATTATCGGTATTTTGGCAGCGGTTGCCATTCCAAAGTTGGCAGCAACGAGAGATGACGCAAAGATTTCTAACGTTATTGCAAATACAAGAACAGCCTTGGGTGATATGTCTTCATATTATACTTCACAAGGTGGTACAGTATGGAAAACTGCCAAATTAAGTGATGTAACGAATGTACCTGTTTACACAGATAATGGATGTACGACTCTAGCAACATCCAGTACAAATGCTATAGGTACGGTTTATTTGTGTGATGAGGCAAAAGGTAAGCCATGTGTAACTCTCAAAGCGACACAGACAGATATAAATGCGACAGCAGCATCTTCAGGAACAAGTACCGTATGTGATGGTGTAGTGAGTGATCCTGCTATTATAGCACTTACTGATGGTGCAGGAAATACAAAAACACATAAACTTGGTGGTGTAGGTGTTGTAAGATAAGGCTTGCCTTATTTTACTAGTTCCCACGTACAACGTGGGAATGCATATTTCAATAAGCATTAGAAAATAAATTCTAATTTTTTATTTATTTTCTAATTTTTATTTATTTTCTGATGAAAGTTAAAAGGATATCTATGGATACTCCATATCAAAAAGCGTTTACAATGATCGAACTGGTCTTTGTCATTGTCATTATCGGTATATTGGCGGCAGTTGCCATCCCGAAACTGGCAGCGACCAGAGATGATGCGAAGGTTTCTGCCATCATAAGCCATGCAAGAAAAACCCTTGGTGACTTTCAAGCCTTTTATACCTCACAGGGAAATGACAGATGGACAAGCGTGAATGTGACCGAAGCTACCAGTGTACCGCTTGAAAAGGCTGGCTGTACCGGTCTTGTGGACTCCGGTAGTGCACTCAGTCCCACAACTTTCGTATTGTGTCATGACAACGTGGTATGCCTCACCTTCACGACGATAAATGAAGGTAATTTGACCATAACGGATGGGACGGATACAACAGATTACATCTGTGAGGCAGTGAAGGCCGATCCTGCGATATCTGCCATCAGCAATAAATCGTATAGACTGGGCGGAGAGACAGTCGTACGATAGAGGTTCCCTAAAGTATATATTTTTGTGTTGCATGAAAGATAACTTCCTGCTTTTATGATATAATATAATAATAAAATGACACAAAAAAGGATTTCTATGCACCATAAACATCAAAAAGCTTTCACCATGATTGAATTGGTATTTGTCATCGTGGTAATTGGAATTCTGGCAGCAATCGCTATACCAAAACTGGCAGCTACACGTGATGATGCCGTCATTACCAAAGCAAGGGCGACCCTGGCATCAGTCAGAAGTTCATTAAGTACTGAACGCCAGAAACGTATTTTGCGGGGTGATTTTACAGCCATAGGTGACTTGGGAGACAGTACCTATGCATTTAGGTACTTCGATAACAACAGTTCCAATCCCGTGCTTGAATATCCGGTAAAAAACTGTGCAACCGGTGCGAATGAATGTTGGAAGCGTGACAGCAATACGCAGTATACTTTCAGGAGTCCCACCGGGACAGATGCGGTTTTTACGCTTTCAGGCAATAAACTGAACTGTAAAACCTCCTCTGACTGTAGCGAACTTGAATAAGTAAGTGCATTACTACGAAATTCTTCTTTTAAGGTCAAGCGCTCCTGCTTTGACCTATTTTTCCAGACAAACATTAGATGCGGGTTCCATAATCTCTGTTCCTCTTAAATCTACCCAAAAAGATGCGGTTGTGGTCAAAGAGGTTGAAAAGCCTGATTTTGAAACGGCTGAGATCGTTTCCGCATCCGGCAAAGCTTACAATACTGTACAAATGGAGATCGCCAAATTCATCTCTGAGTACTATTTCTCCTCATTTTCCGAAGCTATCTCATTATTTTTGCCATATGCTGTAGGGTGTTGTCCCATGACAACACCTTTAAAAACAGACCATGAGAAACAGCCTTGTGGTGTTGTAGGGGTACAACACCCTACGTTAACGACAATACAACAAAAAGCCTACGCCCAGCTCCTGAAAAAAGACAAAGCCCTACTTTTTGGTGTGACCGGCTCGGGGAAAACGGAAATATTTATTTCATTGATGGCAAAGATGCTCGAAGAGGGTAAAACGTCTATTTTCCTGATGCCTGAGATCTCGCTCTCTCCGCAGATGGAGAAGCGTCTGAAGGTCTATTTTGGCGATACCGTGGCGATGTGGCACTCTAAGATCACCAAAAAGAAGAAAGAGCAGATACTTGAAGGCATTGGGAGCGGAACCGTCCGCATCATTGCCGGGGCACGTTCGGCGCTCTTTACACCGCTAAAAGACCTGGGGCTGATCATTGTCGATGAGGAGCATGACGACAGCTACAAGGCACAGACCAGGCCGCGCTACCATGCACGCGATGTGGCGGTACTTATGGGGCAGAGGCTGGGTGCCAAAGTGGTGCTGGCTTCGGCGACACCTTCGGCTGCGAGTTACTATAAGTATGATGTGGTCAAGCTTGGGAAGCCCTATGTGCAGATGAAAAAAGAATACCGTTTTATCGGTGGTGACAGCATCAATGCACCTATTTTGAATGCCTTGCAGCAGAATTTTGCAGCAAAGAACCAGTCGCTGCTTTTTCTGCCTACGAGGGGGAATTTCAAATACCTCTACTGTGAAAGCTGCGGCAAGACGCATCTCTGTCCCTACTGTTCGGTGGGGATGGCACTGCATCGCAGGCGCAGACACCTCAAATGCCACTACTGCAACTTTACCGAAGCCATAGTCGACACCTGTACCTACTGCGGGCATACACCGCTCAGGAGTGAACGTATGGGAACCCAGGAGGCTATGGAAGTCATTGGCAATGCCATAGAGGGTATAGAAATAGAACAGTTCGACAGGGACAGCATCGGTACGGCAAAGCAGCTTAAAAATGCCCTCAAGCGTTTTGAGAGCGGAGAAAGCCATCTGCTGCTTGGTACGCAGATGTTGAGCAAGGGGCATGACTATGCCAATATCACGCTTTCGGTGATCATGGGGTTGGACCACATTTTGGGACTGGCGGATTACCGAGCCAGGGAACGGGCGGTGAGCCTGCTGTTCCAGGTAGCAGGACGAAGCGGAAGGGCCAAAGAAGCACAGGTGATCGTTCAGACCGGTGATGCGGAGTTTTTCAAAAACTATCTGCATGACTATGAAGATTTCATCAGGGACGAACTGGTGTTTCTTGAAATGGCAGGCTATCCACCGTTCGCGTCACTGGCACGTATACTCATAGCCCATAAAGATGAAGCCAAAGCAGGGAAGATCACACTGGATACGGTGACGAAACTCAAACAGTTCGGTGACATTGAAATTGTCGGTCACGGCAAAGCACCTGTTGAACGCATTGCCAACAAATACCGTTTCAACATACTGCTGCGCGCCAAGAGCCGGGTGCCTCTGTTAAAAGCTTTGCATGCAGTAGACAGACGGGAGATAGAGATAGATATGGACCCGGTCGAGTTTTCGTAGGGTATGCAATGCAGGGTGTGCAATAGCACACCTTTTGCATGCGTATTATTATTTTAACCCGGAACATACAAGAGAGATCACACATCTTTTACAAAGCATTAGCCTATGGATATTCATAAAGAATCATAGATTAACTTTTGATCGGTGTGCAATTGCACACCCTACGACGGATTAAATAATTTACGATAAAATAAAACAATTATAATGAAGGTTAAGTGTGAAAGAAAGATACCCAACTAAAAAAATTTACGTCGGAGATGTTGCCGTAGGCGGTGATGCACCGATCTCTGTACAGTCGATGACATATAGTGATACACGTGATGTAGCCGCAACGGTAGAGCAGATCAACAGGCTGCATTTTGCCGGGGCAGATATGGTGCGTGTCGCCGTGCCCGAAATAGAAGATGCTTTGGCGCTTAAAGCGATCAGGGAGCAGATATCCCTGCCACTCATTGCCGATATTCACTTTAACTACCGACTGGCACTCGAAGCGGCCAAATGGGTGGACTGCATCAGATTCAACCCGGGGAACATCGGTGAAAAATCACGTATCAAAGAGATCGTAAAAGCATGTCAGGAGCGTAATTTGCCTATACGTGTAGGTGTGAATGCCGGTTCTCTGGAAAAAGAGTTCGACCAGAAGTACGGCGCGACGGCGGAAGGCATGGTTGCCTCTGCGGAATACAATATCAAGTTTCTCGAAGACCTTGGATTTACCGATATCAAAGTTTCTCTAAAGGCTTCTGATGTAGACAGGACAGTGGATGCCTACAGAATGCTGCGTCCCAAAAATGCCTATCCGTTCCATCTCGGTATCACCGAAGCGGGTACGATCTTTCATGCCACGGTTAAATCGGCCATAGGTCTGGGAGCGCTGCTGCTGGACGGCATAGGCGATACGATGCGGGTTTCCATTACCGGCGAACTGGAAGAGGAGATCAAAGTAGGCAAGGCGATACTCAAAGACAGCGGACGGGTGCAGGAGGGGTTGAACATCATCTCCTGTCCTACCTGCGGGCGGATAGAGGCGGACCTTGTTTCTGCCGTTGCCGAGGTGGAAAAAAGAACGGCGCACATTAAAACACCGATGGATGTCTCTGTCATGGGCTGTGTGGTCAATGCCATAGGAGAGGCCAAGCATGCCGATGTGGCCATAGCCTATGGCAAAGGTAGCGGGCTGGTGATGGTCAAAGGGGAAGTGGTGGCAAAACTGCCTGAGAGTGAGTTGGTAGAGAGATTTGTGGAAGAGGTAGAAAAGTTTGCAGAACAAAATAAATAATGTAGGGTGTTGTCCCATGACAACACCTTTTGAAACAGCGTGTTGTAAGGGTACAACACCCTACAGAAATAGAAGGTAGTTTCATGGAAAACATGTATAACCTGAATATCGAAAGGGCAGTACTTTCAGCCATTATTTTTGATCCGGAGATCTATGAGGAGATCGCCGCGAAACTTCATCCGCATGATTTCTATCTGCCGTTCCACCAGCATGTCTTTCTTGCAATGGAAGAACTTTCACGGGAAGAGAAACCCATAGATGAAGAATTCCTCCGTTCCAAGCTTGTCAGTATGGGCAAGTTCGATGAAGTGGCGATGCTTGAGCTGCTTTCGGCAAACCCCATCTCCAATACCGCAGCCTACCTTTCCGAGATCAAAGCCAAATCAAGCAAGCGGGCATTGGCAACTCTGGCGACAGAGATCAAGAAAGTCACCATAGAGGATGACTTGCCTGCCGAAGAGGTAATGAACCTGGTAGAGAAGAAACTCTACGAGATCACCCAGAACAATACCAATGAAGACTTCAGGGAATCCAAAGAGATCACTCTGGCGATGATGGATGAGATCAACCGTCTCAAAGCGCTGGGAAACTCTAAACTCATTGGTACGGATACGGGGTTCAAGAATCTGAATGATAAAACCTCCGGGTTTGGTAAAGGGGACCTGGTGATCATTGCTGCGAGGCCGGCAATGGGGAAAACTGCCCTGGTACTCAATATGGCGCTCAGGGCCATTGAAAGAAACGAAGGGGTAGCCTTCTTCTCGCTGGAAATGCCGGCGGAGCAGCTGATGCTGAGGCTGCTTTCTGCCAAGACATCCATACCACTGCAGCAGCTGAGGATAGGGGACTTGCGTGATGAGCAGTGGAGCCAGCTCTCTGCTGCGACAGATGAACTTTCGCAGAAAAAGCTTTTTGTCGATGACGGCGGGTATGCAACCATCCACCATGTACGGAGCAAACTGCGTAAGCTCAAGACACAGCATCCGGAGATATCCGTTGCGATCATCGACTACCTTCAGTTGATGAGCGGTGAAGGCAAAGAGGGGAGACAGCAGGAAGTCTCTGAAATATCCAGAGGCTTGAAACAGTTGGCCAGAGAGTTGGAGATACCTATCGTGGCGCTTTCACAGCTGAACCGTGGACTGGAAGCTAGAGAGAACAAGCGTCCAATGCTCTCTGACCTGCGTGAATCGGGAGCGATAGAGCAGGATGCCGACATCATTCTTTTTGTCTATCGTGATGATGTCTACCGTGAAGCCAAAGAGAAAGAGAAGGAGATGAAAGCCAAGGCGGAAGGGAAAGAGTATACTTCCGATTTCAGGAAGAAAGCCGAAGAGGAAGCGGAGATCATCATAGGCAAACAGAGGAACGGACCGACCGGGACGGTCGATCTGGTCTTTCAGAAACAGTACACGCGTTTTGTGGATGCAACGCACTCTCCTGCCTTTGAAGTGGTGTATGAAGAGAGTGACATCCCTGCCAATACAGGGAATATCTCCGTGGATATGCCCTCCATATAAACCGTAGAGTGCGTAATGCCCTTGGGGTGCACGCACCAAAAAAGCAGACAGGGAACCCCTATGGAAAAACCAAAACTTTTTGAAACGCATAAAAGTTTTGTCTGGACTATGGTCATTCTGTTGTTTCTGTTTTCCATACGACTCGGATGGGAATATAAAAACTACACGGAATTTATTTCAAAGCCTTTCTATTATACCTATGCTACGGTGCTTAATGCCTATATCAAGCAAAAGGGAAAACGCTCCTATCAAGTTCTGAAACTTCACAGCGATAACGGACTGACTTTTTATACGGTGACGCATCAGAAGGAATTGCTTCAAAACAGACGCTTACGCCTGCAAATTTTCCCCAGTAAAAAGATAGGTTTTACTGATTATCTGGGAAGTTTCTATGTTAAAAGTCGTATCAGGTCAAATGACCCTGTTTCTGCAGGTGTAAAAGAAGACGTACTGGAAAAGGTGGCTTCCCAGCACAGTGACCAGAAGATTGGCAGTTTCTATAATGCGATCTTTTTTGCGACCCCGCTTTCAAAAGAGATAAGGGAAAAAATAAGTTTGCTTGGTGTCAGCCATCTTGTGGCACTCAGCGGCTTCCATCTTGGGATCTTATGGGCACTGGTCTATGGTGGACTGTTGTTGCTGTACCGGCCTTTGCAGCAGCGTTACTTTCCCTATAGATATGCGTTATTTGATGTGGGCCTGATAGCGATAGTCGTATTGGGAATCTATGTGTGGTTCGTAGGCGCTCCGCCTTCCCTGATACGCTCCTATGCAATGATCCTGGCGGGATGGGCTGTACTTCTGATGGCCATTGAGCTTCTCAGTTTCAGTTTTCTGGCCATGGTTGCGGCTTTGCTGCCGGTTCTTTTCCCTTCACTCTCTGTCTCCCTCGGGTTCTGGCTCTCTGTGGCGGGGGTTTTCTATATTTTTCTGCTTTTGCAGTATTTCAGGGAATATAACAAATGGCTCATCACGTTGCTGTTTATCCCCGTAGGTATATTTCTGTTGATGCTTCCCGTCGTGCATATGATCTTTGGAACGACAAGTATATTGCAGCTCTTTTCTCCACTCCTGTCCATCCTATTCATCCCTTTCTATCCTCTGGTGATCTTTTTGCATCTTCTGGGTATGGGGAATCTGCTGGACAATGCATTGCTGTGGATGTTCGATCTTCCCTCCAGCGGTACAGAACACTTTTTGCCTCTCTGGGCGGGAGCTGTGTATGTGCTGTTGTCTCTAGCTGCTATCAGGTACAGGCCGATGTTCTACGCTGCTTTAGGCAGTGCATTTACCTATGCAGGTTTTCTGTTTTTCTTTTAATCCGGATTTAAATATGTTCTATCTCTTTGTCTTTATTGAGCAGGTAGCAGAAGCGTAATCCATGCAGGAAGATCGCCCAGGAGATATAGATCCATAGAAGAAAAAAGAGTACGGTGCTGATACTGCCGTAGACTGAAGTATACGTCTTGTTGTGCATGACATAGAAGACAAATCCGCTTTTGGAAAGGTACCAGATGAGTGACGCGATGAATGAACTGGTAAGTGCCGCTCTTTTTTGGATGGCTGTATTGGCAGAGAGTTGATAGGCGATGTAAAATACACTCCAGATAATGATATAGGGAATGACGGAATAGAGATGGATAGTGCTTGTGATCTCATTTTGGTTCAGGTAACCCTGAATGAGAGTGGAAACATAAAAGGATGCCCCCATCATCGTAGGCAGCAGCACAATCAGCAAAAGATAGGTTTTGATACTTTTCATAATTCCCCGGCTGGGCAGTTCAAAAATATCATTGACGATATAGTCGTAACTCTTAAAGAACATAATGGCCGCAAAGGTGACATAGAATACACCTACTATTCCAAGCTTGTCCGAATTGGCGATGAAAGTATTGATGTGCTCCATGATCTCTTTGGACTGTGTGGGCATGAGATTGGCAAAAATGAGTTGCTGTACCTTGTCGTACATTTCATGGAAAAGAGGCAGGGTGGTAAAGACATAAAGCAGAATGACGAGCAGAGGGATGATGGAAAAAATGGTATTCCAACTCAGACTGGAGGCATAGTAGCCCAGTCTGTCATCGAAAAGATCTTTGAAGAAATCTCTGAGAAAAATATAATACTCCCTAAAGAGCTTTCTCATCCTGCTCTTCTCAATTCTCTTCTCTTGAAGTTTCATTTTGGATCATACGCCGGGTAATCCCATTTTCCCCGGATTCAAGATATTGTTCGGATCGAAAGCATGTTTGATATCTTTAAAAAGTGAGAGCTCCGCTTCGTTGAAAGCAATATTCATAAAAGGAGCCTTGCTGGTACCGATACCGTGTTCTCCGCTGAGTGTCCCGCCCATATCGACGACCAGTTCGAAAATCTCTTCTATGGCCTTATGTCCCTCTTCGAGCTGTTTTTCGTCAGAACCGTCCACCATCACGTTGACATGGATGTTCCCGTCTCCGGCATGCCCGAAGCAAGGCACTTTGAAATTGTAACGCTCACCGATCTCGTAGATACGTTTCAGCGCTTCGGGAAGCATACTTCTGGGTACGGAGATATCTTCATTGAGCTTCTTGCTTCCGAAGACGGTAATGGAAGGAGAAGCATTTCTTCTCGCATACCAGAGTGTGTCTCTCTCTTTGTCGGTGTGTGCAATCACAAAATCCTGTGCGCCGTTCTCTTTAAAAGATTTTTCAAGGATCTCAAGCTGAAAATCGACCTCTTCAATGACATTTCCATCCACATCGCCGATAAGCAGGGCACCTGCATCTTCGGGAAGTTCGATGCCCAGTTTCTCTTTGAGGGCCTGTACGACAAGAGCATCCATGAACTCCATGGCAACAGGGTTCGCACCGCCGGAAAGCGACCTGAAGACAGCGTTCATTGCATTGTCAACAGAGGGGAAGATGCCCATATAGGCTTTCCTGAACTTCGGTTTGGGAAGCAGTTTGACTGTAATTTCGGTAATGACGGCAAGCGTACCTTCGGATGCAATAAGAATACCGGCGATGTTGTAGCCTGCCACATCCTTGATAGTCCTTTTGCCTGCACGGATGATATCACCGTTGGGACGCACGGCACGCAGGGCCATGACATAATCTTTGGTGATGCCGTATTTGGCTGCGCGCATACCGCCGGCATTTTCGGAAACATTCCCGCCAAGGGTGGAATACTCTTCGCTGGCAGGATCGGGCGGGTAGAACAGACGGAGCTCTTCCACAGCTCTTTGCAGGTCCATGTTGACCACTCCCGGCTGTACCACTGCGACCATGTTCTCCATATCGATCTCAAGGATCCTGTTCATATGTTTTTCCATGGCAAGTGTGATACCGCCGTTGGTCGGAAGCGCACCGCCCGTAAAACCGGAACCTGCACCTCGCGGGGTGATAACGATACCGTGGTGGTTGCAGTAGACTAGAATACGGCTTACATCTTCTTCATTTCTTGGGAAAACGACTGCATCGGGTTCAAAACGAGTACGTGTGGCATCGTAGGAGTAGGCGATACGGTGAGCTTTGTCACTGTAGACATTCTCTTTGCCTACGATCTCTTTGAGGGTCTCTACATGTTTCGGATCAAGCACTACAATGCCTCCATGGTCTGATAGTAGCTTCCCGTACTGCTTTTTGAGAACCATCCCGTCCGGATCTCGTTAAAGTGCATATAGAAAGGAAACTGTGCTTTTGCAGGAAGATTTCCCATCGCCTTTTTATTGATGATCCTGCCGGAAATAGGGTCAAGCAGTACCAGGGAATTCTTGCGAACAATACAAATGAGTCCTATCTGGTAATCTTTGGCAAAGGAGGAAAGATTTTCACGTGTAGGAAAGGCATCGCCTCTTTTGGAAAGGTAAATGGCAAAGAGATCCGGGTGTATCCAATTCTTTGTGTAAGAGGAAGTGACTTTTGCGTAAGTATCTGCATCAGGGGCAAGAAGCAGAACATTGTTATAAAGATACCCGCCTATGACCTTGTCTCCTGCTCTGACCGGTGTTTTTATGGTAGGCAGCTTGTCATGATGTATGATGTCCTTACTGATCACTTTTGCATGCCCTTTTGAAGTTTGCGCAATATAGGCAGTAATAGCCTGAAGGTCGCTACCGTAGTTGTGTACGATGATGCCACTCATACCGTTGGCAGGAAAAGAGGAGCGAAGTGCTATTGTGTCTCCTTTGGCAACAGAAACGGAAGTGTGAACGGTCGAAGGAAAAAATCCTGCAAAAAGGGGCAGGGCAGTCAGCAATATCAATGCTATTTTGATCATTATGATCCTTTGAAAAATAGTGTTGTGGGCAGTTTCTATAATTAGATATTCCCAATTATTTGATTATACAGACAAAAGATTAAAAATCTGATTGTAAATATCCGCTTCACATACCCATTTAGTTTAATTGGCTATAATATTGCCTAGATAACGGGGTTGGAGCAGAATTGAAATATCTTATATTGATCGTTGTATTGTTCAGTTTTTCATTTGGAATGAAAGCCAAAATGAAGGAATGGCCTCATGACTTCACATTTGCAGACTATTTGGATTTTAATGATATCTCAAGAGAGATGCTTGATTCTATTTCCCCCCAAGACCAGGAATATCTCTCCGATATCCAGAGCAAATACAAATATTATGAATTGCTGGATGACAACGGTAGCCTTATGCAGGCTTTGATCCCCATTTCCAAAGAGATGCAGATACATCTTTTCAAAGAAGTTAAGAAAGACAGATACAAGTTCGACATTATCCCTATTGCCTACAAGACACAGGAATATTTTGCCAAAGTGATCATCAGTTCCAATCCCTATACCGATGTCCAGAAAGCCATCAGCCGGGACAGTGTGGCAAAAAAAGCTTCCCAGGCACTCAAAGGTGTTATCAATACAAAAAAACTTCATAAAGGCGATATGCTTGCATTTGTCTATACCCAGCGCAGCAGGGTGGGGGTTCCCTATACGATGCCCCAGATCAGGGTGATGAAGGTCAAGACCAGGAAAAGTGAACAGTTCATCTATGTCGATGAGGATGGGAATGGCTATAAGGAGACAGGTAAAAAAGTAGCCTATACGGTGACAGGAAAAAAGAAAGTGATCTATACGCGACGTGTCAAAGAGAAAGGAAGCACCTTTGGGATGCCGCTGCGTCATGCACGTATCACTTCAAGTTTCTCCTACAGACGCTGGCACCCCATCCTGCACCGTTACCGTCCGCATCACGGGACAGATTTTGGTGCCAGACGCGGTACACCCCTGCTGGCGGTCAATGACGGTAAAGTCAGTTTTGCCGGATGGAAAGGCGGTTACGGCAGGGTTGTCCAGATCAGACACGCCGGGGGCTATGAGTCATTCTATGCACATCAGAGCCGCATACGTGTCAAGCGTGGCCAGAGAGTGAAAAAAGGACAGATCATCGGCTATGTAGGCAGTTCGGGCAGAAGTACCGGACCGCATCTCCACTTCGGGCTTAAGAAGAACGGCCGCTGGGTCGATCCGATGAAGTATCTTCGCAAGAGGTCCATCGGGAAAACCATTCTGAAGAAGTTCACTAAATATAAAGATGTAGAAGAGACCCGGTACAAAAAAGTGAGTATCAAGGGTACGGCAGAGAACAGGAAAAAACTCGAAGCATACCTCCTGAACGATACCCCCTCCTATATCTGGGGGAAAGAATATACAGGAACGGTACATGTCAACGACAAAGGGAAGTTTGAAGATGCAGAACAAGATTGAGAAATTTACTTTACATCCTCTGGAAGATCCAAGGTTCATCTCCACAGCCAGGGCAACCTATGAGCAGAACGGCACGGCAAAGAGCTGGGAGATCGTCAAAGCGCACGACAGTGTGGCTATACTCATTTATCATATTCAAAAAGATGCTTTTATTCTGGTGCAGCAGTTCCGTCCGGCTGTCTACATCAACAATCATGACGGTCTGACCGTTGAACTCTGTGCGGGTATCGTCGATAAAGACCTTTCTCTTGAACAGATCGCCAAAGAGGAGATAGAAGAGGAGTGTGGCTATAATGTACCGCTGGATAAAATAGAAAAGATCACCTCTTTTTATACCTCCGTCGGATTTGCCGGAAGCAGGCAGACCCTCTATTATGCCGAAGTTGATGAGCGTATGAAGGTGTCAGAAGGCGGTGGCGTGGATGCTGAGCAGATCGAAGTGATCGCACTTCCGGTCAAAGAGGCACAGGCTTTTATATTTGACGAGAGTATCGCCAAAACACCGGGATTGATGTTTGCGTTCATGTGGTGGGAACAAAGGCGAAAAGCGCTTTTGGATGGATAATGAATGGGTAGGGCGCTGTCTCCAGACAGTACTATTTATAATGGTTACACGATCCCCGATTTCTGTTAGTCTTCTTTCACCTGTGTATAGGCTGCATAGTAGGTACTTCCGTCGGCAAAATTGTTGACAGTCAACTTGGAGAATGCTTCAAGATACTCCCAAAACTCTCTGATCAGTCCAATATCGACATGCTGTGCTTTGTCCGCCAATGCTTCACGCATAGTGCCAAGCCATTCTATACGGTTGTTCTCGTTAATAGAAAAATCATCATGGATTCGGATCATGTACTCGTTGAGTTCCATCCCTTTGCTCTCATTCTCATAAACTTTTGGTCCGCCGCAGATCTGGATGAAGAATTTGCTGTTCTTCTTTTTGACCTCTTCGAACTCCTCCTCATCCTGAGGGAAGAAATGGGCGATCTTGCTTTCGTATATCTTGTCATAGAAGTTGTACATCAGCTCCTTCATCCCTTCTTCTCCACCGATAGCCTCATAAAATGCCTTGGGTGGGTTTTTGAAATGAACGGGCTTTCCTTTCTCTACCGCTGTGATAGGCAGGTCCATGATCTCTTTTCTTGTAGCCATAATATACCTTTATCTTGTTTATCTGAATGGATTATAGTTAAAGTCTCTTAAATTCAGTCACAATAGCGTTTGAGCAAGCAGTCATATGCCTCAATGCGACGATCACGCAGAAAAGGCCAGATGTCACGTACCTCTTTGGTGCGTTTATGTTTAACATCGGCATAGAGTATCTCCTCTGTGCTGTTACTGGCCTGTGCGAGCATCTCTCCCTGTGCACCGCAGACAAAAGAGTTCCCCCAGAAGCGGATTCCGTTCAACACTTCGCTGCTATCGGGTTCAAAACCGATACGGTTGCAGGAGAGTACCGGAATGCCGTTTGCGATGGCATGGGAACGCTGTATGGTGATCCAGCTCTCGAGCTGCCGATTTTTCTCTTCCTCGCTGTCCTCATCGAACCAGCCTATGGCAGTAGGGTAGATGAGCAATTGGGCACCTTTGAGTGCCATGATGCGTGCCGCTTCGGGGTACCACTGGTCCCAGCAGACCAGAACCCCCAGTCTGCCCACAGATGTATCGATGGGTTCAAACCCCATATCTCCCGGCGTGAAATAGAACTTTTCATAAAAGCCGGGATCATCGGGAATGTGCATTTTTCTGTATTTCCCCGCGACACTGCCGTCCTTTTCAAAGACAACGGCTGTGTTATGATAGAGCCCTGGTGCACGTTTTTCAAAAAGCGAGGTGACAAGAACGATGCCGTTCTCCTTTGCGACATCTCCCCAAAATGACACATCTGCATCGAAGTCGGAAGCATAACCAAAGAATGCGGTATTTTCGCTCTGGCAAAAGTATTCATTCTGATGAAGCTCCTGAAGAACAATCAGTTCTGCGCCGTTGGAGACAGCTTCTTCTATCTTTTCTACTGTAGCCCGGACAGTATCTTCTTTGTTTTCATAAAATTTCTGTTGTATCAATGCTGTTTTCATAATGAATGATTCCTTGTTAATATGCGACCTGCATCGTAGAGCAGTGGAGACTTCCTCCCTCCTCTATGAGTTTCAGGCAGTTCACCGGGATCATCTCCCTCCCCGGAAACAATTCCCTTAATATCTCTTCCGCTTTGCTGTCATTTTGACTGTCGCTGTATGTCGGGAATACCAGTGCATCGTTCGTGATGAGGAAATTGGCATAGGTTGCAGGCAATCTTTTCCCCTCCTTGTCATATTTGGCTTCGCACATGGGCAGAGGGACCAGCTTATAGGGGTTGCCGTTCTGCTGCCTGAAGCTTCGAAGCTGCTCCTCCATCTTTTTGAGGGCATGGTAGTGTTCGTCTTCCGAATCTTCACACTGAACATAGGCAATAGTAGCTTCGTCAGTAAAGCGTGCCAGTGTATCGATGTGGCCATCGGTATCATCCCCTGCAAGATAGCCGTGATCGAGCCAGAGTACCCTTTTTGCACTGAGATACTCTTTCAATTTGTGTTCTGCCTCTTCTTTTGTCGATCCTCCATTACGGTTGGGATTACAGAGGCATTGACTCGTTGTCAGAATGGTTCCTTTCCCGTCACTCTCTATGGAACCGCCTTCAAGTATGAAGTCTATATGCTCAAGCTGTGTGATTCCCATATAGCCTTTTTGATGTAAAAGAGTATTGACACTATTGTCAAGTTCGGCTTCGAATTTTCCACCCCATCCGTCAAAGACAAAATCGAGCAGTTTTGTTTGCCCATCCTCCTCTATGCTGATGTATCCGTAGTCACGTATCCACGTATCGTTGGTAGGTATCTCAATAAAAGTCATGTTCCTGGTAGAGCAGAACATAGACGCTATCTTCTCTTTCGCCTGACAAATGATGTAAACCGCTTCTTTGTAGGCAATGGCCTGGGCGATACGGATAAAAGGGGAGAGTGCTTCATTGAGAGAGCTTGGATCTTCCGGATCGTACCAGTCGGTATGCTCATGGGGGAAAGACATAAGTACGCAGCGTTGACGCTCCCATTCGGCAACCATTCTTCTCTCAGTCAAGGTCACATCTCCCGCTTACTTTTCCCTGTTTGCTCTCTCTAATGCTTTTCTTGAACTCTTTGATGAGCAGAAAGATGAGGTAGGCGGTAAAGAACATACCGCCAATCTCAAGCAGTGTAAGCCAATTCATTTTAATCCCCCTTTAGTCATTATGTTTGTATAATCCTATATGGCAACTATTACGATCAATAAAGAAAATTTCTATCATAATCTTAACCAAATTGCATTAAAGACCGGTTCAATCGACAAGATTGCCATTGTACTAAAAGACAATGCGTATGGTCACGGCCTTGAGATTATGGCTTTCCTCTCTGCAGAGTTCGGCATCAGGCATGCAGTGGTCAGGAGTATGGAGGAAGCCAAGAATATCAAAGAACTCTTCCGGACGGTACTGGTACTGGGAGACCATGCGGTCAAAGATGATATCTGTTCTTTTGCACTCAACTGTTTGAACGACATAGAAAATGCAGAGCTGGGCGCCAGAGTGGAACTCAAGGTCGACACTGGGATGCATCGTAACGGTATCGCACCCGAAGAGTTAGAGAGTGCGTTGCAAATGATCCAAAAGAAAGATTTGGAACTTGTGGGGGTCATGACCCATTTCCGTTCGGCCGATGAGATGGGTTCAGAACTCTTTTGGCAGCAGAAGCGGTTTGAATCAGTGAAAGAGAGAGTGAAAGAGGCCGGTTTCATGAATGTACGTTTCCATTCTCACAACTCCGCGGCTATTTTGCGTACCAAAACATTCGATGAAGACCTGGTACGTGTTGGCATAGGCGCATATGGTTACAATGAACTGCCTGACGCTTTTGATGACATCCCCTTGAAACCAGTACTGTCCCTGTCTGCAAAGAAGATCGCTACCCGCAGACTTAAAAAAGGTGAAAGAGTAGGGTACGGAGGGGATTTTTCGGCACCTGAAGAGATGACCGTTTCAACCTATGACCTGGGGTATGGTGACGGCTGGTGTCGCGGTGACAGCGCCCATCCGTATATCACAGCAGAAGGATTGCCTATCTTGGGGCGTGTCTCCATGGATTTCATTATTCTGGAATCTGAAAAAGAGGAGCTTGTTATTATGAATGATGCCCAAAAAGCCGCCAGACAGTTCGGTACGATCTCTTATGAAATGACAACGGCTTTAAGTACAGATATTGAAAGAAAGATCGTTGATCGCTAATGGATGACTCTGGATAAACTGCTTCCCATGCGCTGGGAGCCGCGTATTTATGAAACTGTACGAATATGAAAATACTATTAGAGGTGCCCTATTTATAAAGCAGTCTGACCGCTCCTGTGGCAAAGAGTATGATCGCTGCCATTTTGTAGGTAGGATCGATCAACAGAATGAAAAACGCGAGCAAGATCAGCACAAACGAGAGTTTAAGCGAATTGAGACGATTAGCTAAACGGCTCTCAAGCCATTCCAACTGCCTTTCGCTCAAATGAACCCGCAGCTCATCCTCACTGATCTTCTGTATCCCGGTTTTGATCTGCCTGAGTGTCAGGGGAAGTGATCCCGCTTCATCTATAACCGTTTCGAGTATGCCGCTATCTGCTCCCAGTGCTTTTGGGATGTTCTTCTGGAGCAGGGGGAGAATGTCTTTGACACCGTTGAAATTGGGGATATAGATGGTCCCCAGACCTTCGATAATGGCACTGGCACGCATGATGTAGATCGCTTCCTGCGGCAGTTTGAACGGGAAATCCCGCATCGATGCCATAACGCCGAAAGCAAGTTCCTGCATGCTTGTCGCATCGAGCGAATCGTCGTTGAATATCTCAAACATTTTCTGTGCAAGTTCGGTCATCTGGTCCTGAGGTGCTTCATAGGTGATGACCCCCAGGCGTTTGCAGCTGGAAATGTAAAGTTCAAAATCCTGCTCATGGGCGGATTTGACCATTTCGATGATCGCGATACGGGCGGGATTGCTGATACGCTTGACCATCCCGAAATCCAAAAGTACCAGTTGTCCGTCTTCGCGGATCAGAAGATTGCCCGGGTGCGGGTCTGCATGGAAGTAACCGTTGATCAGCATCTGCTCAGTGTAGAACTCTATCAGTTTGTGCATGGCGGTCTGAAAGTCGATCCTGTTGTTCAGAAGCGCCTCTTTGTCGTCGAAGCGGATGCCCTTTTCAAAGCTCATTACAATGGCATCATCGCAGCAGTGTGCCTCATAGGGAACAGGGAAAATGACACCGCTTTTCTCGTAGACCATATTGAAACTTTTGAGATTGGAGAGTTCATTGGTGAAGCTGACCTCTTTGAGGATCATATCGGAAAATTCAGCTATGAGCGAATCGATGGAGTTCTTGGTGTAGTGTGAAAAAAGCGGACGGAAGATCCGGTTGAAAAAAGTTAATATCCGGATATCCGCTTTGACCTGCTCTTCGATCTGCCAGCGGCGCAGTTTGACCGCCACATGTTCTCCACTTTTGAGCCAAGCCTCATGCACTTCCCCTATGGAAGCGCTGGCGATGGGTACTTCGTTGAAACGTTCAAAGGGCTTACTGCTCCCAAAAGCACGGTCATAGACTTTTTTGAAGTTCCTGTGAGACATGGGAGGGATCTCGTCGTGCAGGGAACGCAACTCGGACAGGTAGGCATCATTGAAGAAGTCGGCTCTTGTGGCCAGTACCTGTGCCAGTTTGATGAAACTCGCACCCAGTTCGTTGATGCTCTCCCTCAACTCGGAAGGAGAAAGCGGGCGCATAAAAAGAAAACGCTCTTTCTTTTTGATCAGCAGATAAACTGTCAGCAGAAAAACAAAAACTTTTTTGACCCGTCCGGGCGAATAATTTGAAAGGTTCAAGTATTTACTTTTTTTTCTCTTTCTCTTTGTTCAGTGCTTCTATATCGGCTTTGGTAGCCAGGTCCATCTCTTCAAGGACTTCACGGATCGCCTCTTTGAGTTTGGACTTGAACTCCTTTTCTTCATCTTCGCCTTTGGCTTTGGCCTTGTCGATCAGCTTTTGAGCCTCTTCTTTGTTCAGTTTGCCCTTTTCAACCAGCTCATTGAGCTCTTTCTCAACTTTTTCCTTCGCCAGAAGCGCACCGCCCAGGCCAATGTAAAATAGATCTTTTAACATAATAATATCTCCTGTCTGTATATTTTTAATGATAGCATTTCTGAGTTAACGAAAATCAGTGTTTATACAAAATGGCTTTTGTGATTTGTTTTGTATTGTAGTTTGGTGGAGGTGAAGGAAATTTTACTTTCCCTTAAAACCGTGATTTCAAGCCATAGGCTCTAAATTGTGTACCAATTCGTGTACCACTTCAAATACTTTGCATCTTATCTGCAAGACAGATAAAGAATTATTGTACCTTTGAGCTGCTTAAATTTGACAATCAGCTCATATTATGATACGATTATCTGAAATAATCAGCTCACACAGACCAAGGATAGAAATGCAAGATGAAAAAATATGGATATGGCAAGATGATAACTATCCTCATTTCAGATACAATAAGGATGTATTGAATAAAAGCTTATTGTCTGTGAGTCAAAACAGCGGCAGACTAGATGGCATACTTACCATGCTCGGAGTTCAAAAAAGCAATGCTCTTAAAGTGGAATCTTCTATCAATGAAATAGTTACCTCCTCTCAAATAGAAGGAGAGGTTTTAGATCGTCAGAGTGTTCGTTCATCTATTTTAAAAAAGATGGCTGGTAGCGTTACAAAAAAAGATACTTCTACTAAACACACAGATGGACTTGTGGCTATGTTTATGGATAGCAGTACAAATAACTCGCCACTAACAGTTGAACGTCTCAATGGATGGCATAATACGCTGTTTCCTGATGGATATAGTGGATTGTATAAAATAAATGTGGCTAAATTTAGAGAAGAGGAGATGTCTGTTGTCTCCTATAAGGGTGGCAGAGAACAGACACACTACATTGCACCACCGCCAGATATTTTAGATAAAGAGATGGATGTTTTTTTAGCGTTTGTAAACACAAGTACAGAAGAACCTTACACTAAAGCCGCAATAGCCCACTTTTGGTTTGTGACTATACACCCTTATGATGATGGAAATGGTAGAATTGCAAGAGCAATAACAAACTATGTATTATCAAAAGAGCTTGGATTAAATGATGGGTACTACTCCATATCTACAGCCATAGTAGAGGATAAAAAGAGCTACTATGAGCTTTTGGAACATAGTCAAAAACTTATATATAATAAAAGTCTAGAGATAACAGAGTGGATATTATGGCATACAGATATGATAAACAAAGCTATAGAAATATCACTACAGCAGGTTCAAACAGCCATACAAAAAGCCAATTTTTGGGATAGAGCAAGAGAGTATTCACTTAACACTCGCCAAATAAAAGTGCTCAATAAGTTATTGGATGCAGGAGAAGATGGTTTCGAGGGTGGTCTAAATACAAAAAAATATATCTCCATAGCCAAAACTTCTACCGCCACAGCCAAGAGAGACATCGCTGATCTGGTCTCAAAAAACCTCATAGAACAAGTAGAGGGAACGGCTGGTAGAAATGTGAGATATGTTGTTCAGTTAATGAATTGAATCCTCTCGGGAATAATTCCCCGACCTTGTGGATCGATGCATTATCGACCTTAAGTGATAATTTATCGTGAGTCACGTCGCACTGACCTGCTCCCCAAAATTTGAGCCAAAACCAGAGTTAGACTATAATGTCAATACTACTGGAGGACAAGATGAAGAAACGATTCAGCGAAGAGCAGATCGTCAAGATTTTGCAAGAGGCTCAGATAGCGGATACCCAACGAGAGATTATCCGAAAGTACAATATCAGTGAACAGACTTTTTATAAGTGGAAACGTACCTATGGCGGTATGAGTGTTTCCGAAGTAAAACGACTCAAAGAGCTGGAAAAAGAGAATGCCAAACTGAAAAAGCTTTTGGCCGAACAGATGCTTGTCAATGAAGCACTCAAGGAGATCACGGAAAAAAAGTGGTAACGCCTGCTGCAAGACGTGAAGCTGTCAGAATGATGATGGATCATCAGATATCCCAGCGGCGGGCGTGCAAAGAGATCGGCCTGAGCCGTTCTCTATTGGTCTATGAGCCAAAGCAGCCAGCAAAAGACAGGCCTTTGATGGAATCGGTCAAAAGCCTTAGCGAAACCTATCCACGGTTCGGTTACAGACGTATTGCCGTAATGCTGGGTTGGCAACAACCAGAAGAACATGTGAACGTCAAACGGGTATACAGGATATGGAAGATGCTAAACCTCCAACTGCCAAAGAGACGGCCACGAAGGAAAAGACCCGGTACCGATCCCATGAAGCTGCTCTCCCAACATACAAACCATGTATGGAGTTATGACTTTATCAGTGACCGTGCTGCCAATGGCCAGAAACTGAAGATCCTTGTGGTGGTAGATGAATATACCAGAGAATGCCTGGCACTTGAAGTAGCCACATCGATCAGAGCCAACCATCTCATTAAAACCCTTGGAAGGCTGATGACACTGTATGGTAGACCAAAGTTTATCCGTTCGGACAATGGTCCGGAGTTTACAGCAAAAGCACTGATCAAATGGCTGACAGAGCACAATATCGGTCCTGCATTCATCAAACCCGGCTCTCCCTGGCAAAATGCCTATGTTGAAAGCTTCAATGGAAAGTTCCGGGATGAGTGTTTGAGCAGAGAGTGGTTCCTAAACAGAAAAGAAGCACAGGTCATCATAGAAAAGTGGCGTTACAGCTATAATCATGAACGACCTCACAGTGCACTGGATAACCAGCCACCATCAAAAGTTTCAGGCAGACAAAATGCTGCTTGATATACAATCAAAGTCTAACTTTGGGAATAGATCTATTTTTTGGGGCAGGTCAGCACCAATAAATTTAAATCCGATTCATACCCCGTACCCTTGGATCGAGGTTGTTGATTCCTACTGATTTTAGTCATATTCTCACCAACTCTTGCTTCTTTGATGACTTGTGCCGTCTCATCATTAGGTGTCTTAATTTTCAAATATTATTCAAATATTATTTTTGAGGTTCTTTTTGATATAAATATGCTAAAATTAGTCTAATGATGATTGTTTTACTTTTAAAGGAAATGGTAAGATATGCCAATAATATATTGCCTCGAGATTGAGGTATATTATTTTCATATAGAAGAATAATTAATAAAATATTAGGATAAGTGGTAAATGACCATTAAAAAATTAGAAGAACTTATATCAAATGCTATTCTTAGAAAAGAAGGCTTTGAATTTGAAGAGTTTGTAGTCTATATTTATAAGATTGTATATGGTGATGATTTTTTAGGAGTTGCTTCTGGTGGTGGTGATGATGGAAATGATGGAACCAATGGAAATATCCTGATTCAAGTTTATGGACCAGCAGACCTGAAAGGTACTAATGCTATATCTAAAATGAATGAAGACTATACTAAAGCAAAAGAAAAGTGGGACTTTTCAGGGTGGCATTATGTAGTAAATACCAAATTGAAAGATGCTCCAGCTAAATTAGTGTCAGCGGTATTGGAACTTAAAGAGAATGAGAAGCCTATTGAGATTGAATTAATTGATAGTAGTCGTTTAATAGGTTTGATTATGGATGCTTGGCAGAATGATAATAGCAGCCATTTAAAAATATATTCTTTACTAAATTTTGATGTAAATATTGATAACTTTAAAGACTTTGATAAAATATCAAAAGTAATAGACTTTATTGCGGATATTGATGAAGTTAAAAGTATTGATGTATTTGTTAATTTTGGAGGAGTTCAGTTTTTTCAAGGCAAAGATGAAAAAATAGATATCAATATAAAAACAGAGCAATTTAAAATATTTTTTATAGAAATAGTTAAAAATGCACGAGTTACAATTGAAGAATTTAAAGATAAAATTGGAGAAGAATATCTTGATGAAGTAGGAGAGTATATTAAAAAGAAATATATTGCTTTATTAAAAAGTATGGATGAGGAACATGCAATTATGGAAACTTATCAAAAAATATATGAAAAATTAAATAATGATCATAATTTATCTATTGCATTATGGATAGTAATAGGATATTTCTTTGACATATGTGATATAGGGAAAAAAGATAATGGTAATGGGTGATAAAATATTTAAAATTGAAGATGCTTTAATTGTAATAGGGTCAGAAGTTGTTAATGTACTTCAAAAATATGGCTCTATGAGGCTTGATGATATTTTTTTATATGTAAAAGATAATTATGTAAAAGATATTAAGTTTGATAGATTGATATATACTGTAGATTTTCTTTATATGATAGGGAAAATAAATATAAAAGAAGATGATATATTGGAGTTATTATGAAGCTTCTACAAATTACAAGTAATAATTCAAAGTTTTCTACTATTGAGTTTAAAGATGGGCTAAATTTAATTGTCGGTACAAAAATTGATAAAGATAAGAAAGAAACATCTAATGGTGTTGGAAAAACAATGTCAATTCAACTTATAAATTATTTGCTTGCTGGGCAAAATAAATTACTTGATCAAGTGTTGCAAAATTTAACAACTTCAGTTACCCTACAACTTAAGATTAAAGATGAAATACACCAAATTTCAAGAGACGGGAAGATCATATCATTAGACGAAGAGGAATTAAAGCTAAAAGACTTAAAAGATTTTTTGAATAAAAGTGTTGATAATGATAGATTTACTTTTCGTGATTTGTTCGTGAGATTTAATAGGCAATCTTATGAAAAAGCAACGGCACAAATTTCTACGGAAGAAGCTTTTAAAAATAATGCTATAAATGCTTGGTTATTGGGATTAGATATTCATTATATTGACAAGAAAAAAGAGCTTTATAACAAGCAACAAGCTTTAAAACAAATTATTGCCTATTTAAAAGAGCTTCAAGAGACCGTAAATAAAGAAGAGATTTATGAAATAAAAGAAAAGTTAGAAAAAATTGAAAAAGATATAGAAAATTTTGAAATAGCTGAAGATTATTATCAAATAAAAGAAAAAGCTGATGAATTAACATTACAGCTTAGAGATTCTGAAAATAGATTATCTATGTTAAGAAGGGATTTGAATTTAAGAGAAGAGCTTATCCGTGTAAACAAGCAAGAAGATGTTGATATAAATAGAGTTGAAAGAATTTATAATGAAGCTAAATTCTTTTTAGATGATAAAGTTATTAAACATCTTGAGGCAGTAAAAGAATTTCATAATACATTATTTGAGAATAGAAAGAAAAAAGCTAAAGAAGAGATTGAAATTTTAATAAAAGAAATTGAAATTGAAAAACAACGAATAGAATCACTAGATAAAGAAAGATCTAAATTGCTTCAATATTTAGAATCTAAAGGAGCTCTTGAAGAGTATAATAAATTATTAAGATATAGAGATGAATTAAAGAATAAGCTTCAAGATCTTGAAGCTAAAGAGAAAGAAAAAGAGAGGTATGAAGAGGAAAAGCAGCAGTTAAAACTTGAAATTGATAAGTTTGAACTTGAACTTATAAAAGCATCAAAAACAATGAAGTCTCAATTTGGATCTCTTGCAACTAAATTTAGGGATATATCAAATAAGTTCTATGAAAAACCAGGGTATCTTGACATAGATATAAATTCTACAATGAAAGCTAAATATGTATATAAAATCGATCCTAAAATACAAGCTGATGAAAGTAGTGGAATAGGAATGATGAAAATATTTATTTACGATATGCTTACCTATGATTTGAATTCTAATTTAATAGGCTTTTCAAGTCATGATAATATACTATATGATGTTGTTGATGAAAGGCAAATAGCAACAGCTCTTGATTATGCAAAAAATAATGCCAGTCAATATATATGTTCAATTAGTGATACAAAATTCCAAGGAGCTCTTGAGTATGCTAATAAAGTAGATAAAAATGATGTAATATTGGAATTAAATGAGCATAAAAAACTATTTGGTATAGATTTCTGATTTAAATATAATCACAATAAATGATGTTTACAGAGGATAGTGATTTTTTATAATTTTTTAAGAAGTATTACATTTGAATTTGGTGGAGATGAGGGGAATTGAACCCCTGTCCTAAAATAGCTAGGACTATGACTCTACATGCTTAGTCGGTGTTGATTGGTCTCGTTTGGTTTCGTTCAACACCCAAAACTACATCAAACCAGCCAGAATTCTCACACCGTGGCATGGCTTCCACGGAGCATAGTCATCAGATGTGATACCCAAAGATCCGGTTAAGATGACACTCACCGGCAGGGCAGTCCTCCGCGTTAGCGGGGTTAATGACTTACGCTACTGCGTAAGCTGGACGATAATCTGTATTGTTTGCGTTTAAGCTAAGTGGGCCGCGTAACGGAATTGCCCAGTCCGACATGCACATAGCCCCGACTACTCCAGTCGAAACCAAGTCATCCCCATGTGGGCGGATAATAACACTTTTAGGTTAGTTTGTCAAGGGCGTTGTTTCTTAAGGTATATAATGCTAATATTTTCGTTATGTATTTAAGTATATAAGGAAAAAGATGGAAGTCACATCGCCACTTACCTTTGAAATTTCAGGTGAACCGTTCCTGCTGGAAAAACGTATACGCCTTTTGTATGCGATAAATGAGCATGGTTCCATTTCCAAGGCGGCTAAAGTAGTACCCATGAGTTACAAAAGTGCCTGGGAAGCGGTTGATGCGATGAACGCACTCTCTCCGGAACCCATTGTTTTTAGGGAAACAGGCGGAAAGGATGGCGGTGGAACGACCATAACCGCGTATGGAATGCAGCTTTTGGAGAATTATGCACTACTGAAAGAAGAGCATAACCGTTTTCTGGAACGTCTTTCCGAATTGACGGACATTCAGAGCGGAGCGTTTAAAACCATTGGGCGGCTGGGATTGCAGATCTCGGCACGAAACCAGATACAGGCAGTGGTTACAGCCATTGAACCCGGAGAGGTCAATGCAAAGGTTTACCTGAAATTAAAAAGTGGGCAAGAACTGGTTTCTGTGATCACGGAAGAAGCCGTTGAAGATCTTGATATAAAAGAAGGACAGGTGGTAACGGCTATTTGTAAGTCTTCAAATGTTTACCTCCTTGTGGAAAACGAGAATAAGAATGAGATGGAAAACCATCTTGAAGGCAGGGTAGTACAGATAGAAAAAGACAAGAAAAATGTGAAGATAACGGTAGATATCGGCGAGCATGATACGATCGTTTCTGTAATGTCCCTGGAGAACTTTGAGAAATTGGCAATAGCAGAGAGCAGTAGTGTTATAGTAGTAATTGAAGCAAAAAATTTGATGTTGGGAAGATAAGGAGGAAGATGCAATGCTAAAAAAACTCTTTTGGGGAATCTTACTGCTAAACAGTCTGCTCTTTGCCGATACGATCACGGTTTTTGCGGCAAGTGATCTGAAATTCGCGCTTGACAGTATCAAAGAGAAGTTCCTGGCACAGCATCCGGATGATACCGTTAATATGATTTACGGTTCTTCGGGCAAGGGAAGGATACAGGTGGAAAAAGGGGCGCCATACGATCTCTACTTCTCCGCCAATATGGATTATGTGGAAAGTCTGTATAAAAAAGGGAATATCGTGACAAAACCCAAACTGTATGCTATAGGAAGGATCGTTATCTGGAGTAAGAACGGACATTTTGATGCGAAAAAAGGGTTTGAAAATTTCAAAATGTCATGGGTACATAAAGTGACCATTGCCAATCCGTCGCATGCGCCGTATGGACAAAAAGCTAAACAGGCGCTTGAAAGTGTCGGACTCTACAAAGTGCTTGAACCCAGAATCGTCTTTGGCGAGAATATCTCCCAAACGGCGAATTATATCAATATGAAAGCGGCGGATATAGGCATCATCGCGCTTTCACTGGTACTTGCCCCAAGCATTGCCAGGAGTGAATACAGCAGTTATTATCTGATAGATGATTCGCTTCATGAACCGCTGAGGCAGGGATACGGCATCACGAAACATGGTTCAAAGTCAAAACTGGCCAAAGCATTTTATGCGTTTATGCAAACCCCGCAAGTGCAGCAGATCATGAAAAAGTACGGCTTTGTTATCAATAAACAGGCATAAGAGAAGATGAACAGCATTACTGCAGCGATCACCGGCATCGATACGGTTGAAAATCTCAACATCGTACAGTTCAATGTGCAGGGTGACAGCCTGACAATGATGAGTTTGGACCTTGGTGATACCGTCCGGATCGGAACCGTGGTCAAACTTGCAGTCAAAGCAACGAACATAGCCATAGGGAAGCACATCGGCGGATCATTGAGTTATGCCAACCAGTTGCCGGTTATTGTAGAAAATATTGAAGAGGGTGTCTTGTTGAGTGCTGTGACTTTAAAGCATTTTGATACCGCTTTGGAGGCGATCATTTCTGCAGATGCTTTGAAAAAGATGGATCTGCATATAGGTGAAAAGGTCACGGCACTCATCAAAGCGAGTGAAATCTACATTCAGGAGATCATCCATGAATGAATTGTTTCAGACCATCGAATTCACACCTTTTGTGCTTTCATTCAAACTCGCGGCGATCACGTCAATGATTCTTTTTACGATAGCCCTGCCTCTGGCATGGTACCTTTCACAGACACGCTCCAAAGTGAAGCCTGTCCTGGAAGCTGTTACAGCCCTGCCTATCGTACTGCCGCCCTCCGTTCTGGGGTTTTATATGCTTTGGGCACTTTCCGCTAATTCACCTATAGGCGCCTTTTTTGAAGAGATATTCGGCGTCAAGCTGGCTTTCTCTTTTCCCGGACTGGTGATAGCCAGCTGTTTTTACTCCATGCCCTTCATGGTCCAGCCCCTGCAGAGCGGATTTGAATCGCTCAATAAAAATATGCTTGAAGCGAGCTACATCGCAGGCAAAAGCAGATGGATGACGCTCCTCAAAGTGGCACTGCCCAACATCAAACCTTCCCTGATGACTGCGCTTATTGTGACTTTCGCCCATACGGTCGGCGAGTTCGGTGTGGTACTGATGGTGGGAGGCAGCATTCCCGGTGAGACGAAAGTGGCATCGGTGGCTATCTATGATATGGTCGAAATGATGGACTATACCTCTGCACATATCTACAGCGCCATTATGATCGTCATGAGTTTTTTGGTGCTGCTGGCTGTCTATATCTTCAATGCAAAACAGCATAAAAAGTTTGGTTTACAATGATAGAGATAGAGATAAAAAAAAGCCTTCACGGCAGTACGGGAGAGATGGATCTTTCTGTCGATCTAGAGATAAAAGAGCAGGATTTTATTGCCTTGACAGGGAAAAGCGGGAGTGGGAAGACAACCCTGCTGCGAATACTTGCCGGTCTGGAAAAGGTGGAGGGAAAGATTACTGTTTCAGGAGAGATCTGGCAGGACGGGAAACATTTTCTTCCTCCACAGCAGAGAGAGATCGGTTATGTCTTTCAGGAGTATGCCCTGTTCCCCAATATGACGGTAGAAGAGAATCTGCTCTTTGTTGAGAATGACAGAGTCTTGTCGGATCGTTTACTTGAGCTTACGGAGTTGTATGACTTAAAGAAAAGACTGCCGCATTCTCTGAGCGGCGGACAGCAGCAGCGTGTCAGTCTTTGTCGTGCCATGATGAAGCGTCCCAGACTGCTGCTCATGGATGAACCGCTGTCTGCACTCGACCCTGAAATGAGGATGAAACTGCAAAACGAGATACTGGCACTGCATAAAGAGTTCGGTACCACAACGATCATGGTCAGCCATGACCCGAGCGAGATCTACCGTTTGGCGTCACGCGTACTGGTGCTGGAGCAGGGAGAGATCATCAATGACGGCAAGCCCAAAGAGGTACTGCTTCAAACACAGGGCTCCCAGAAATTCTCTTTCGAGGGTGAACTGCTCGATATTACAAAAGTGGATGTGATCTATGTGGCCATTGTTTCCATCGGACAGCAGCTTGTTGAAGTGGTGGTCTCTTCACAGGAAGCAGAGAACCTGAAGATAGGGCAGAAGGTGAGGGTGAGTACCAAAGCGTTTGCACCGATGATCGTTTGATAATATGCGGTGTATTGGTGTTGTCGGGGGACAACACCCTACAGCTTCATGATAAAATCACAATTAATAACAAAACATTGTTTCCGTAGGGTGTTGTGCCCCCACAACACCAGTTTTATACAAGACTGTCAATAAGTTGCGCTGCGGTACCTGCTTTTTCATTTTTGGGCTGGTAGAGGTAATTGTTCAACTTCTCCGGAATATGCTCCGGTACTTCTAATACTTCATATTCCTCTTTGGCAGCTTGTTTGGCTTTGAAGAGTGCCATCTGCACACGGCTGTAGAAATTGGCTGCACCTTCTCCCGATGTCTCTATGCTGAGGAAATTCGCCTGCGGATAGCGGCTGGTCACCAGTGACTGGACTCCGTCCGATACGGCAGAGGAGGGCATGCATCCGAAAGGTTTGATGGAGATGACGAGGTGTGCAAGATTGTGCTTGACGCTTTCGATGAGGTGTGCCACCTCAAGGTGCCCTTCTCCTCCGCTGCAGTCGAGTGTATAGTACTCCTTTGCAAGCTCTGCCAGCTTTTCCATATTTGGAATGTCATAGTCATGCAGGCCGATGGCTTTGGCATAAAGTGAAAAGTGGGTTTTGACAGCCGCTTTTCCGGCTTTGATGAGCATGCGCGTTCTGACGTTCGAGAAGTCTATTTTTTTGCCGTTCTCGACAGCGAGCTTCTCTTTTTTGTTCAGAGCCTGTTCTGCTTCCCAGATGCTAAGCATCAGACGATTCGTGATAGGTTGCGGTGTGCATTCTGCCCCCTCGGCTTCCAGAAATCTGTGTAGATTGTAGTTCCCGTCACCCTCTGTCATAGCAGCCCAGAATTCTCCCATGACCATTACTTTTGCTTTGGGCTGCAGACGGTTCAGTCTGACCTTCGCCAGGACAGTCCGGCACTTCCACAGTGCATTGATGAGACTGGAATGATCCAGAAAAGCCTTGGATACGATCTCTTTACATTTTTCTACAGCCTTGTCAACGCTTCCTTTCTCCACTTCATAGGGGCGCATTTTATAGGTCAGAATGTTGATGATGTCGCCGATGATGACGGCCTTGATGAGTCTAATGAAGAATTTTGGGGTAAAACTGAGAATATCTTCCTCTATTGTATCTCCCTGAAAGATCCCCTTGTCATGTTCGAAAGAAGTCAGTCTGAAACCTTCAAAGCCCGCATCTCGCAATGCCTTTTTGTATTCGGTGATGTACATACCGAAACGGCATGGGCCACATCCTCCGGCAGTGATGTAAACATATTTTCTGATGATCTCTTCACTGCTCAATCCCTGTTTGTCATGGAGGTCCTGCAGATATTTGACCAGGTTCCCTACGGTAAAGTAGGTAGGGTTGCACTGGCCTCTGTTCCCAAAGGCTTTTCCCGTCTGAAAGGATTTGAAGTCCGGATTGGGCAGGGCGATAAAGTTTATATCCATGGAGTTGAGGGCTGCTTCGACCAGTTTGTCCTGCAGGAGTGTCAATCCACCCGAGAGGAAGATGGTTTCTTCTTTTGGGGCATATTCAATGGGTTTGGAGGGAATGTCTCTCCATTGGGAAGGCGCTTTGTTAATGAAACTCAGATCACCGTTCTTGTCGGTCATTTTGATACTGGAGCAGGATTGACTCATATGGTTGCCTCCAAAATTGGTTTTGTATGTAAGGCTTTTAATCTACTTTTTTTAGAAAAAAGTAGGCAAAAAAGCGTCTCTTCACAAGTGTACGGGCGATGCTCTCGGCATGTTGCTTTGCAATATGCATACCTACGCATCTGTACACCCAGTGCTCAGAGACAACAAAGCATATTTTGATAAAAAAACGTTGTATTTGGCGTTAGCCTTGTTTTTAAAAAAAGAAAATGTCATCCCGAACGACCTTGAAAGCGAAGCGATTCGAGAGGGATGACGCATTTGGCCTACCTTTTCTAAAAAGGTAGAAAGAGAAGATCGTAAAACAGAAAAGATATTTATTTTGAAAGAATACATCATACCAAAACCCTTTCACTCGAATTTTCAAAAGTTTTTATATCCCCTTGAGGGTGACAAGACAAATTATCCAAAAGCGTTTGCCTATACTGTTCCAAAGTATAGGCAAAGGTCTTGACACGTATCTTGATCGATCCGCCGGGCTTGTTCGCATCGATATCGTGCAGGGTCAGATGCGGTGTACGGCTTGCACCCAGTATTTTATCGATAATGGCATAGGTAGGTGCATCATGCCCGCACTTGAACGAACTGAGGTCAAGTACAGCCACATTGGGGTGCCGTGCAGCGAATTTAGCCGCCCAGACCTTTTGTGCCGAATTGGTCGAGAAATTCTCTGCCCAGACATCTCGTATATCATAAGGGGATTCTATGATTCCCTGTGCGACTTCTTCTCCAAAGAAGCGCATCAGATAGGTTTCATCTTTGGGGATGGCACGCATGGAGATGGTCTTGAACCCGAGTGACTGGAATTCGTCGAGAACTTCATGGTTGAGCCCGGGGTCGGAATGGTAGGGACGTGCAAGCAGCAGAATAATAACCTCGCTGTTTTTTTCTGCCTCATCTAGAATGCGGTGTCCCTCTTCCATTATCTCCCGGTCGTTTTCATCAAGTGCCTTCCACGCCTGCTCGGCCGCCCATCTGTTCTCATCTTCAGTAATGCGCAGCCTGTCTCCCCAGGTGGCAAAGAGCTGTTTTTCAAGCAGTTTCCGGTTATCGAAATTCAGCGCTTCATCGACATAAACGATCCCCCTCTCCGAGAAAAGGTCCTTCTCCTTGGTGAAGGCGGAGTAGACCACTTTCGGTGTACCGGAAACGATGGGGCATGAGGTTTGTCCCATGGTATGCTGAACGTAACCGGGAAGCTCCGTCACGGCGGGGAACCATAGGTAGTCAAATGTTTTTTTCGCGAATTTTTTGCTGTACATCAGTGCATAGACATGAGACTGTGCCACTTTGGCAGGGTAGCAGGAATCCACAGAACCGTATTTGGCTCCTTCAAGGTACATATCTTCATTGGAAAAACCGGAGAACTGGATGTTGAGAGGGTCGATGCCAAGCGCTTCAAGATAGGTTCGCATGAAGGGAGCCAGAGAATAGACATTGAGTACTTTGGGAATAGCGATCTTCAGTGCTTTCCTGTAGGCTGTATCTTCCACTGAACTGACTTTGAAATTCTGTGTGATCTCCCTGCGCAGTGTCGGTCCCCATCCTCCAAGGGTCACTTTGACTTCCTGTCTTTTCACCTGTGTCGATTCTGTCGGCTTTTTATCCAGCATATAGGTGGGTGCAAAAAGTTTGGAAGACTCTTTTTTGACAAGGTTTGGTACGGTTTCTTGTAATGCTTTTCTGGAACTTTTCAGTGCTTTAAAGGCATCTGCAGACTCGACTGTACCATCTTCGCAGGAGAACCCGGCAATGTAACGCACGGTCTCCGAAGAAGGGGTATGGGTATCGATGAAGGTACGTGAGCAGTTGATGGTGCAGAAATGGCAGCGCGTACTCTCATCTGTCTTGGAAGTATAGGTCATCTGCAGTGCTTCCTCCAACCCGACAAAGGTGGCCGTGCCTCTTTTCTGTACGACATCTCTTGCTTCAAGTGCGGCGCCGATAGCTCCGGCTTCTCCCGGATGCGGATGAACATCGACCCTGGCATTGGGTACACGTTCTTTTATGTAATCCACCTGTGCCTTAAGTGCTGCCTGGTTGTACTGTGTTCCTCCCTGCAGCACGAAGTGGTCTCCGAACATGGCAAGGTTGGGGGCCTGTACGACATACTGCCAGACATTTTTGGGCAGGACCTTCGATATGCCGGCAAAGAGTTCCTCTTTGGTGTATCCCTCTTTTTGAAAGTTCACTCTATCCGTATCGAGAAAAACGGCACATCCGTAGTTGAAACGCGGTGCCTGCTTGGCGGCAAAGGCAACATCTGCAAAGCCTTCCACCGGAACACCGAACTGCTTGGCCATACTCTGCAGCAGGGTTCCGTTACCGGCACTGCACTGATTGGAGAGACGAAAATTTTTCATCATCCCGTTCTCCATGAAAAGCACTTTGATGTCCTGTCCGCCGATATCACAGATGACATTGATGCTTTCACCGAAAGCCTGCTGCGCACTTTTCATATGTGCAATGGTCTCGATGATATTTGCATCGGCTTTGAGTGCACCACCGAGTACATCTGCTGCGTAGCCGGTGACGCCAAGACCTTTGATATCGTAGTATTTCCCACTCTCTGATTCTGTGATCTTTTGCAAAAGTTCCAGTGTATCGTCAATGGGGTTTCCTTTTGAGAGCTGGTAGACTTTCAGGAGCAGTTCACCTTTTTCATCCAGCAATACCGCTTTGGAAGAGGTGGAGCCTCCGTCTATACCGAGGAAACAGGTAGTTTTTTCTGTCAATTGGGGAGATTGAAAGGGTTTGATGGTATAGCGCTCTCTGAATTCCCGAAGCTCCTGCTCATTTTTTACCAGGGGGGCGTCAATATTGTCATTCTGGTTGACACCGCCTGTATCTACCAGTGTTTTCAGAGCAATAAGTCCGGCGAAAGATTTGTCGTGGTTCGCTTCGCCTTCACCGAAGATCACTGCACCCAGAGCGGCATAGTACTGGGCATTGTCCGGTACGATGATCAGTTCATCAAGCTTGTTTTTGTCGTAAACTATGCCGCGTTCATCCCAGAGTTCGGCAATGCGCATGCGCCAGCAATCCTGCAAAAACGGCAGATAAGTGTTCGGTCCGCCAAGCAGCAGGACTTTGGGCATGAGTGTATTGCCCCGAGTCAGTACGGTCAGGTTCTGCATAACAATGGCATCTGCCAGGGAGTTCATGATCTCGTTGGAAGGAACGGAGGTCTTGACAAGGTTGACAATGTCCGTTTCTGCAAAGACACCGCATTTGGCAGCGACATGATGTAGTTTCTCTGTCGCAAAGGTGAGTTTCTGAACTTCTTCACTCTCCATACCGACCTTCATGGTACACTTCTCTATGGTGGCTCCCGTACCGGAAGCACATTTGTCGTTCATGGAGGTCAGTACGGTTTTTTTGCCGTCCTTACCCTCTTTGAAGTGGATGATCTTTGCATCCTGTCCACCCAGTTCCACTACAGCATTCACGTCGGGATGGTGGTGTTCCACGGCAAGCACGACAGCATTGACCTCCTGCACAAAACGCGCATTGAGTGTCGGGGCAATCCGGCTGGCTCCCGAACCTGTAATGTAAACTTTGTCAATGTTGTCATAGGCTTCTTTGTGCGTTTGAGAGAGTTCTTCGAGGAGTCTTAGAAGGGTAGGTGCCTGTTTGGTGTCGTGCGGAGTATAGGCTTTGGCAATGATGTTGAAGTCTCTGTCGCACAGTACATATTTGACAGTGGTGGAACCGATGTCGATACCAAGTGCATAATGATTTGTTCGGTTTTTTGCATTCATAAAGTTGTTTGTATACCTTATTCCTATCTCTACTTTTTTGGAAAAAGTAGGTAAAAATGACAAAGCGCTATGTACTGTGTTTCTTTTTTAAAGCCCATAATATCCATATGATACCTATCAAAATAAAAGGTAAACTTAAAGCCTGCCCTGTGCTGAAAGGAAGGTCCCATGTGTAGTCTGCCTGTTTTGTTTTGGTATATTCGAGTAGAAAACGGACCGTGAACATAAAAGTCAAAAAGATACCCGGAAGGATGCGGGTAGCAAAGTCCGGTTTGCTTTTGAGGTAGACCAGGAGCATAATTACCAAAAGTATCAGGTAGGAAAAGGCTTCATAAAGTTGTACCGGGTGTCGTGGAAGCATGTCGACACGCTCAAAGATGATTGCCCAGGGAAGATCGGTAGGTTTCCCCAGTATCTCGGAATTGAATAAGTTCCCGAAACGTACGAATGCTGCCGTGATCGTGCCGGCAATGGCTGTGCGTGAGAGCAGCCACATGAAATCAAGCCTGTATTTTCTGCAAAAGAACCAAATAGCCAGGATGGAACCAAGCAGTCCGCCATGGCTTGCCAGTCCTCCTTTCCATACTTTGAGTATCTCCAGCGGATGAGAGAGGTAGAATGCAGGTTCATAGGCAAAACAGTGCATCAGTCTCGAGCCGATAACTGCACCAACCATGACATAGATGAGGAAACTGTCCAGAAGAGCAGGGTCTTTGCCTTCGCGTTTAAAGATCCATTGTAACAGCATAAGTCCCAGAAAAAAGGAACCAACGAACAAAATTCCGTACCAGCGTAGCTGCAAGGGACCTAAATGTAATAAAACGGGATCGACATTCCAGATAAAATGTTCCAAAAATATACCTTAATTGTAATTATTTGTATTATACTTTAAATTGTTTAATAGGGGTTTTCAGAAAACAATAAGCTTCCCGGATAAATTTTAATTATCAAAATGATGAAGCCCAATATTTCAACAATTTCTTTTTAAGAATAGCTTTACATGGACTATGCAATAATTAAGAAAGATCAAATTAAAGGAGGATTTTCATGAAAAATTTTAAAACACTGGTTTATATTCCGCTTCTTCTTGCTTCACTTTTAACGGTTGCGAGTGCTGATGATGTTGTTGATACGTTGAATGGAGTTATCAAATCTTATGAAAAGGGGGAGTATGGTGCTGCGGTAGAAGACTTGAATTATGTATTGCAGCTTATCCAGCAAAAAAAGAGTAAAGGCCTGGAAGCCTATCTTCCGGAAGCACTTGCAGGATGGAGTGCAGAAAAAGCAGAATCACAAACAGCTGGTTCAGCGATGTTCGGTGGGGGCATAGCAACCTCCAGAAAATATAAAAAAGGTTCATCCAGGATCAAGATAGAGATCATTACGGATTCTCCGCTTATGCAGAGTATGATGAGTATTTTTTCCAACCCGATGTTTGCTACAGCTGATGGCGGAAAGCTGGAACGTATCAATAGAGAAAAAGCGATCGTAAAATATAATGACGAGAGACAAAAAGGTGAAATCACCATTGTCGTAGCCAGACGATTTTTAGTCAAAATCGAAGGACAAAAAGTTTTGCTTGATGAACTTAGAGCATATGCAAAAGCGATTGATTTTAAGAAATTGAAAAATTTACCCTAGTTTTCAGGGGAGCTCGAAGAATTAAGTAGTCCCTACTTCAAAAGAGTAGTAAATTTTTTAAAAGCAAAAGTGAAGATCAAAGATTTATTTTCTCTTTGATCTCTCTGGCAATAGCAGAGATCTTAGTGATCTTCTGTGTATCACTCAAAGTGTTATCAAGTAACACTTTTACAAATGCTGAACCTACAATAACACCGTCAACCCCTTTGGCTTTTTCTTTAGCAGTATTCTGGTCAACACCAAACCCTACATAGACCGGTGTGCTGGTGCATTCTTTGATATTGGAGATAATAGGCTGAAGGTCCTCGCTGTGTCCCGCGCCGGTGATACCGGCATAGGCGACAAGATAAATAAATTTTTTTGCATCGATGACAATCTGTTCTATACGTTCTTTGGAATCTGTGGGTGCGATAAAATCTATCAGATTCAGACCGTCAGCTTCAAGAGCAGGCTTGTAAGGTTTTGCCTCTTCCAATGGAAGGTCAGGGATGATGAAACCGTGCACACCGGTCTCTTTTGCTCTGGAAATGAAATAATCCATTCCTTTATGGTAGAAGGGATTGAAATAGCCCATCCAGAGCGTATCAATATGTGGTGCTATTTTAGCAGAAGCCTCGAATAGATGCTCCAGTTTGAAGCCGTTCTGAAGCGCTTTGAGGTTGGCAGCTTCTATGACAGGACCGTCTGCTACCGGATCGGAGAAGGGCATACCGAGTTCAAGTGTATCCACACCGGCCTCTGCCAATGCCAGTGCAGCATCTACCGTGAAGTCCAATGAAGGGAAACCGGTGGTAATATAGGCAACTAATTTTTTATCCAAAATATACTCTTTATATGTCAATATGACTATTATTTGTGATATTATACATTTTTTTGATAAAATGAGTACCAAAATACAACCGGAGTGGTTCAACAACAATGTTGCCGACAGACTAAGAAGGAATAGATTTTATATTATGAGCATCCATACCCCAAGAATAGAAAAAAAGATCACTTTGTCGACTATAGCCAAAATGAAAGGCGTTGAGCCCATTACGATGGTGACGGCTTACGATGCACTTTTTGCCCAGCTCTTTGACGGTGAAGTGGAGATGATCCTGGTCGGTGACAGTCTCAATATGAGTTTTCTGGGCAAAGAAGATACACTCTCTGCCACGATGGACCAGATGATCTATCATACACAGGCAGTAGGCAACGGTGCCAAGTCGGCATGTATCGTTTTTGATATGCCTTTTGGTTCCTATACGACAGCCCAACGCGCCCTTGAAAATGCTGTGAGGGTCTATCGTGAGACAAATGCGCAGGCGGTGAAGATCGAAGGTGGAAAAGAAAAGGCTGACATCGTACGTGTCCTGTCAGAGAATGGGATAGCCGTAGTTGCACATATAGGCCTGATGCCTCAGCATGTACGCAGTGAGGGCGGCTATAAAGTCCGGGGGAAAGATGAGGAAGACATTAAGGCATTGCTCGAAGATGCTTTGGAACTTCAGGCTGCCGGGGCTGCCATGATACTGGTAGAGGGGGTCAAAGCGGAGGCAGCCAAAGTCGTGACAAAAGCTGTGAAGATACCGACCATCGGTATCGGTGCGGGGAACAGTACGGACGGCCAGGTACTGGTCTGGTCCGATATGTTCGGTTTCTTTGAAGCCTTCAAGCCCAAATTCGTCAAACGTTACTGCGACGGTGCCAAAGAGGTAAGAGAAGGGTTGGAGCAGTATATCAGCGAAGTGAAATCGCGAGCATTCCCGGATGAGGAGCATACGTATTAATGGAAAGAATGGTTGAAATAGAGCGTTTTGACGAAGAGGTTTCGTACGAAGTAACACTTCGTCCGAGTTCCTGGGATGAATATATCGGGCAGGAAAAGATCAAAAAAAACCTAAAAGTGTTCATTGAAGCGAGCAGGCGTAGGGAAGAGGCACTTGATCACATTCTTTTCTTCGGGCCTCCTGGCCTGGGGAAGACGACACTGGCGAACATCATCGCTTCTGAAATGCATACCAATATCAAGACCACTGCGGCACCCATGATCGAAAAAGCGGGTGACCTTGCAGCCCTTTTGACCAATATCGAAGAGGGTGATATTCTTTTTATCGATGAGATCCACCGTATGTCCCCGGCTATCGAGGAGATACTTTACCCGGCAATGGAGGATTTCCGTCTCGATATCATTATAGGCAGCGGCCCTGCGGCACAGACGGTGAAGATAGACTTGCCACGCTTTACTCTCATCGGTGCGACCACACGGGCAGGTATGCTTTCCAACCCGCTGCGTGAACGTTTCGGTATGCATTTCAGGATGCAGTTCTATACTCCCGAAGAGCTTGCAAAGATCGTTTCTCAGGCATCGCACAAACTTGAAAAACCTTCCAAAGCGGAAGCGGCACATGAGATCGCGCGACGAAGCAGAGGTACTCCGAGGATTGCCCTGCGTCTGCTAAAACGCGTACGGGATTTCTCCGAAGTGGCCAATGAAAATGAAGTGACTCTTGAAAGGGCCAGATATGCCCTCGATGAGCTTGGTGTGAATGATCTTGGATTCGACGAACAGGATATCAGGCTGCTCGAACTGCTTGTCTCCGCCAAGAACAAGCCGATGGGCCTGAGTACCATCGGTGCGGCATTGAGTGAGGATGAAGGGACGATCGAAGATGTACTCGAGCCCTACCTTATCGCCAATGGCTATATCGAGAGAACGGCCAGAGGACGGATTGCCACGCCAAAATGCTATGAGCATTTCAAACTGGGCGGCATAACACAAGGATTATTTGATGATCAGTAACAAAAGCCTGATGATCACGGCACTTTTTGTCTTTACCGTAATCGGTGCCTACAGTATCTATCAGCCGTTTTTGCTGCCCTTGAGTGTGGCCATATTGCTTACTATGGCTACCTACAATTTGACAAAGAAAATGATCAAATTTTTCAAGTCAAGAAAACTTAGTGCCGGTATTGCCACACTGCTTCTGGTACTTATTATCTTTGCACCTATTGTCTATATGGCAACGACCGGGGTCGGATATATGACACAACTCGATGTGGAGAAGATCAAACATGTCACGGAGGTGTTCAAGACATTTGGTGAAGAGATCCCTTTTGTCAAAGGATGGGTACATACTGCGCTTAGTGATAAAGCCATAGCAGGGTATGTGCAGGATGCCACCTCCTACCTGACAACGGCTGGTTCTGTGGGGATCGGTTTTGTGAAAAATATGATCCTTGTACTGGTTTTCTATTTTCTGATCAACTATTATGGAGAGCGTTTCTTTGAACTGATACGTGCATTGCTGCCGATCAACAAAATGAAAAGTGCCAAGATGATACATGAAGTATCCTCCACAATGGAGGTAGTCTTTTATTCCATCATCATCACAGCTATCTTTGAAGGTTTTCTTTTTGGTATTATGGTGAGCTATTTTGGTTTCAACGGGCTGCTTTTTGGTATGATCTACGGCTTTGCCTCCCTCATTCCCCTCATTGGAGGAGCAGTGGTATGGGTACCGGTCTCGCTTTATGCCTGGACCACTATCGATGCCAATACGGCGATCTTTATTGCTTCCTATTCTGTAGTGGTCATCTCCATCATTGCCGATACTTTCATCAAACCGGTGATCATCAAGGTGATCAAAGAGGATCTGCTCAAAAGCAATATCGAGGTCAACGAGATCGTGATCTTCTTCTCCATATTGGCGGGGATGAGTACCTACGGTTTCTGGGGGATGATCCTCGGGCCGGCAATCACGTCATTCCTGATCGCCATTACCAGAATATACATTGAATACAATTCCAAAGAGCAGTTGATGGCTAAACAGTGAACAGAAGATTTTCATTAACTTGATGCTATTATCTGCTCTAACTATTTTTCGAAAGAATCAAATTAAAGGAAAGAGCTATTATAAAGATATTGATTATAGAAGATGACCCGGAACTGGCGCTCATCCTGACGAACTACCTTACCAAGTACGATATGGAGGTCATCGGTGCGGAAGACCCTTATATCGGGCTCTCCCTGCTAACGCAGCATGATTTTGACCTGATCATCCTTGACCTCACTCTTCCCGGGATGGATGGACTGGAAGTAATCCCCAAGATCAGAGAGATCACCAATATTCCTATCATCATCTCTTCGGCGCGTGATGATATTACCGATAAGGTGATCGGTATGGAGCGCGGAGCGGATGATTATATGCCCAAACCGTATGATCCAAGAGAACTTGTAACACGTATCAAAACGATTCTGAGACGGACACACAGTGCAGAGGAGAAGAAAGAGGAGAAGCGGGAGATATTTGTTGCCGACCCAAAGGCACATACGATCACCTTCAAAGGGCACCTGCTCGACCTGACAGCAGCCGAGTATGATGTGCTCGGTATGCTGATCCAGCACAAGAACGGTTCAGTATCACGCGAGCAGCTTCTCTATGAGAGTGAACATATCGATGATGACAGCTCCATCAAGAATATCGATGTGATCATTTCCCGTATCAGGCAGAAGATCGCGAAGATCGATCCGGACCATATTTATATCAAGCCTATACGCGGTGTAGGATACCTTCTGACAGACCGTGTATGAAAAATATTTCCGTCACCGCATTCATCCACATTCTTTTCTCGGTAGCGATCGCCATTTTGCTCGCTACTTTTCTTCTCTTCCTCTCCTGGGATAAAGACCGTCAGAAGATCGAAGAGTTTAAGCGTTACCAGCTTATCTCTATTACTTTTCTCTCCAACCTGCGGCTGAATCCTACAGAAGAGGAACTCAAACAGCTTTATAAAAAACTGCATGTTGTTCCTGTAAGTAAAGAAGAGATCGAATTGATCAAGAATGAGATCAGAAATAACGGCAAGACAATCTTCAGTGGCGGATCGAGTGCAGGACGGGTAAGAGTCTTTAATATAAATGATACCCATTATATCTATGTGCAGCGTATGTCGTACAATCTGATGCTGCGGGATAACAAACCGAAGGATTATAAATTCGAAATCGCAATGGCGACGGGCGTATTCCTTATCCTGCTCCTGCTCCTGCTCTACCTGGCAGTCTTGAAAAAGCTTTATCCACTCAAAAAGCTCCATAGAGAAATACAGCGTTTTGCCCAGGGTGATATGAATATCCGTATCCATTATGAGTATGATGATGAAATCGGAAAGATCGCAAAAAGTTTCGATGATGCCATCAGGCATATCAATGAGTTGAGCAACTCGAAGAACCTTTTTATGCGCAATATGATGCATGAGCTTAAAACACCGATCACCAAAGGGCGTATCGTGGCGGAGATGCTTGAAGACGAAGGGACCAAAAAGATACTTGTACGTGCATTTGAACGTATGAATGAGCTCATCTCTGAACTGGCCGAAATCGAAAGGGTCACGACACAGCGTTTTGAGCCCAATATGGAGTATGTCACTCTTGAAGAGGTGCTTGAAAAAAGCCAGGATATGCTTATGGCGGAAAAGAGCTGCGTCAAGATGGAGATCAGGAACAGGGCGATCACCACCGATATCAATTTCATGGCGCTGGCGATCAAAAATCTGTTGGATAACGGTATCAAGTACGGGGAAGACAAATGTGTCCTGCTGAGAAGCAATGAGCATTTCATAGAAGTGGTCTCAAGAGGAGAGGTGTTGCATCACCCACTGGGCTATTATACAGAACCTTTCTCTCAGGAGGAAAAGCGAAGCAGCGGGTTCGGACTGGGGCTGTATATTGTCAACAGTATTTTGATGAAGCTTGGCTATAAGTTGGGATACCGCTATGAAGAGGGAATGAATATCTTCATGATCGAACCCGATATGAAGCGGCGCTTCGGCTGACCTGAAGACAGTGTCCGCGTAGGGTGCGTAATAACCACGCACCATAAAACAAGTATCTACTCCAAATCCCTATGGGTACTATCGTAGTGCCTCTGCGATCAGCTCAAGAGGATTTTTGAAGATCGTCTCCACCCCTGCATTATTCATCGATTCGCTGATCTGAACACGGCAGGCTGAGCACTCCGCAGAGACATAATGTGCTTTGGTCTCTTCGATCATCGCGGCTTTCGGTTTACCTGCTGCTTCGGCGAAATGGAACTTCTCTGTCTGCATGGTCACCCCGCCGAAACCGCAGCATCTGTTGGGGTCTGACATTTCGACCATCGGGTAGTTCGGTGCAAGGAGGTTGCGGGGCTCTTCGTAGATTCCCTGTACTTTTCTGGCATGGCAGGGGTCATGGTAAGTGACCACTTCATCGAAACGTTTGCCTTTTTCCTCCAACATCTCTTTGAGGTTGGTATTGTCATGCAGCCAGACGGTGGCCATATGTATCTTCTCCCCCACCTTTTTGGCTCTGGCTTCCCAGTCGGGCATATCATGGTTTTTAAAAAAGACCTGCCAGTCATGTTTGACCATTGCTGAACAGGTCGCTTCTGGAATGAGCATGGCATCACATTCATCCATGAAACTTTCGAAATATTCGATGTTCTTTTTGGTCATGTATTCTACTGAAGAGACATCCCCTGTAAAGTAGGCAGGTGCACCGCAGCAAAGCTGGTCTTTGGGAATGAAGATATCGATATTGAGCTTCCCCAGTATCTCTACCAGGCCGTTCCCGATACCTTCATAATTGTAGTTGCCCAGACAACCGATGAATATGGCAACACGGGGGTTTTTCTGTTTCTGCTCGGGTGCGGGTATCTCTTCGGGGTAAGTGTTAAGAAAAGAGGTTTTCATCATCGAGGGGATGAGACGGTCCTTTTTCATCATCGGCAGCGAGAATCTGGCTCTCAGTCCTCTGCCCTTGCTGTCTTCTGCCAGTGCGCAGGTCTTGAACATAAAACCGAATTTCATGACAAAGTCCATGATCTTCCGGTGACGAAGCAGGAAGAAAAATCCTCTTTTGAACCAGGCAATGCCGTATTTGTCGGCGATGTCTGCCCGTACCTCTTCTATGACCATATCGGTCGGAAGGGAGTTGGGGCATACATCGACACAGTTTGTACAGAGAAAACAGCTCTCGAAGATATCTTTCGCATTTTTGTCCAGTTCAAGCTGTCCCCTCTGGTACGCACCGAGAAGATCGATAAACCCGCGTGGAGATGTTGTTTCGTCCGGGTTAATCTGGTGGATCGTACAGACAGGGATGCACTTACCGCATTTGATACAGTCGTCGCTGGTAGCGGTAAAGTTGAAAATCTCTTCTGGTTTTTTCAAACTCATTCCTTATTACCCGTTTCTGATTAAAGGTGGGCAATTGCCCACCCTACGGGGTTCTATTATTTTATAGGGGGCAATTGCCCACCACTTTCTAGACCGTTTTTGAAAAACTTTTTTTGTTTCCACCGTACTGATGCATGTAGGCATCGAACGGCATGGCGATATTCCGGATCAGCAGAGTCCCTGTAGTTCCTACGGAAATTTTTTCATCAGTGACAGTAATAAGATCTGCATCTACGAACTCCTGAAGTTCCTCAAGTGCATCGGCAAAGTATTCTTTGAAATCGATGCCGTGTTCTTTTTCTACACGTTTGATGTCGATGGAGAAGTTTGCCATCAGCTCCATGATGACTGCTTTGCGCAGGTAATCGTCTTCGCTGAGCTCTACACCTCTTTCAAAAGGGAGTTTTCCTGCTTCAATGGCAGCCTCATAGGCCTTCATATCTTTGGTATTCTGCGCATAGTAGTGACTTCCTTCACCGATACTCGTCAGGCCGATCCCGATGAGGTTTGCGCCGCCTTTGGTGGTGTAACCCTGGAAGTTTCTGTGCAGTTCGCCTTTTGCAATGGCAGAGAAGAGTTCATCTTCAGGCTTGGCAAAGTGGTCCATACCTACCATTTTATACCCATTGCTCTCAAAAAAGTCAATAGTATACTGGAAGATCTGCAGTTTGACATCCGGTGCCGGCAGGGTAGTCTCATCGAACTTGCGCATGGTCTTCTTCATCCAGGGTACATGGGCGTAGTTGAACACTGCCAGTCTGTCCGGGCTGAGGGTGAATGCTTCCTGAAGTGTCTTTTTGAAACTCTCGAACGTCTGGTACGGCAGGCCGTAGATCAGATCGACATTGATGGAATTGATACCGTATTTCCTGGCAAGGTCCACGGCTGCCTTGGTGATCTCGTAGGGTTGGATACGGTGGATTTCCTGCTGTACCTTCGGGTCAAAGTCCTGTACACCGAAAGAGATACGGTTGAAACCGTGTTTCTGGAAAACCTTCATCTGGTCTTCATTGAAGAATCGGGGGTCTATCTCACAGCTGACCTCTGCATCTTTACTCCAGTTTGGGAAGGTCTTCTTCACATAAGTGACGATTTCGTCAAGCTCGAATGCTTTGTAAAAGGTCGGCGTACCTCCGCCAAAGTGAAACTGTATCACTTCGCGGTTCGTATCGAGGTGCTCTGCAAGGATGTCTATCTCTTTTTTGAGGTATTCAATGTATTGGCTGAGTTTTTCTTCCTTGGAAGTAAAGACCACGTTGCAGCCACAGAAATAACATGCGGAACGGCAGAACGGCAGGTGTATGTAGAGTGAAAGTTTATCCGTACCTTCATCGAGGTATTTCAGGTATCTTTCATAGGTGAAATCGTCATTGAACTCCAGTGCGGTAGGGTAAGAAGTATATCTCGGCCCCGGCTTGGAGTATTTGCTGAATTTTTCGAAATCGATGTTGCTCATTTGTTTCCTTGCATGTATGTAGTAGGGGGCTGTATCCTCACAGCACCATTTTATCAGCGTGCTGTGAGGGCACAGCACCCTACGCGTTCAAAAGAGGCTTTTAGCCTCGATGCTGATCCAACCACACCATGATCCCTTTCTGGGCATGGAGTCTGTTCTCCGCTTCGGTAAAGATGACCTCTGCATGTTTTTCAAAGGTCTCTTCGCTGACCTCATAGCCACGGTATGCCGGCAGGCAGTGGAGAAAGATGGCATCTGGCTTTGCCAGGGACATCATGGCTTCATCGACCATGTAGCCATCAAATACCTTGAGGCGGATTTCTTTTTCATCCTCCTGCCCCATGGAAACCCAGGTATCGGTGGTGACGATATCACAGCCTTTGACGGCTTCTCTGGGGTCATGGCCGAAGCTGATCTTCGCACCGCTCTCTTTGGCGATCTCCAGTGCATCGGCAACGATGGCAGGGTTGCATTCATACCCCTTGGGGGTCGCTACTCTAAGCTCAAAACCGAGTTTGGCCGCCAGCATCAGCCAGGAGTGTGTCATATTGTTTCCGTCACCTACATAGGCCACTACAGGGTTCTTCTCTTTCCCAAACTCTATCATCGTCAGGTAGTCTGTCATAAGCTGTACTGGGTGGTAAGAGTCTGTGAGACCGTTGATGACAGGCACTTTGGAATAGGTTGCGAACTCTTCGAGTTTTGACTGTTCAAAGGTTCTGATCATTACCATATCGACCATACGGCTGATGACCCTTGAAGTATCTTTCATCGGTTCACCGCGCCCCAGCTGGATGTCATTGGCAGAAAGGAAAAGCCCGATACCGCCAAGCTGGTAAATCCCTGTCTCGAAACTGACACGTGTACGTGTGGAACTCTTCTCGAAGATCATCCCGAGTGTCTGTCTCTCCATGTAGGGAACAAACTTCTTCTGTTTGGTCTGTGCCTTGATCTTTTGAGCCAAAGCGATCATTTCCAAAAGTTCATCTTTAGTGAAATCTTTGAGTGTTAAAAAGTGTCTCATTGGACCGCCTTTTTGCCTATCGCATATGGATAGTAAAATTTAAAAGAGATTATTTTACCATAAATGGGTTGAAAGTTGTAAAATTATATGAGTGCTGGGGGCGGGAACCCCCGATTTAGAATTGTTTTTGCAGTAAGAGTGCAGCTTCTTTTGCATGATAGGTGATGATGATATCCGCCCCGGCACGTTTGAAACCGAGCAGTGTCTCCATCATGACCCTGTCATAATCTATGACACCTGCTTTGGCCGCCATTTTAAGCATAGAGTATTCTCCGCTGACGTTGTAAACCGCCAGTGGCAGGGTGGTGTTGTTTTTGACATCGCGTATGACATCCATGTAAGCCAGAGCAGGTTTTACCATAAGAATGTCTGCTCCTTCCTGTTCATCTGCAACACTTTCTGCTATAGCTTCTGTTCTGTTTGCCGGATTCATCTGGTAGCTTCTTCTGTCTCCAAAGCTTGGACTGCTTTCTGCTACATCACGGAACGGACCGTAGTAGGCTGAAGCGAATTTGGTAGAGTAGCTCATCACAGGGAGGTTTTCAAACCCTGCATTATCAAGTCCTTTTCTAATAGCCTGGATCATCCCGTCCATCATACCGCTCGGAGCGATCATATCTACACCGGCTTTAGCATGTACAATAGCTTGTTTTGCCAGATTGTCAAGGGTAATGTCATTATCAACTGTTTCCAGTACAGGGTCAAGTACACCGCAGTGCCCGTGGTCTGTATATTCACAAAAACACAGATCGGTGACAACGAACATATCAGGGTGTGCAGCCTTGACGGCTCTGACCGTTTCAGCCATTATCCCGTGTTCACACATGGCATCAGATCCTACAGAATCCTTTGTATCGGGGATACCGAAAAGGATGATGGCTCTGATGCCGAGTTTTTTTAGTACATCGCATTCTTTGACAACCTCATCGATACTCATCTGGTAGACTCCCGGCATGGAAGCCACTTCGTCTTTGATGCCTTCACCGCTTCTGGCAAAGAGCGGATACATAAAATCATTGACACTCAAATGTGTCTCCTGTAGAAGATCTCTTAAAACGGGGTGGATTCTTTTTCTTCTAAAACGTGTGAACATAAGTATTGCCTTATTAAATATTTTGCTTATTTTAACAATTCTATTGCATTATTTCGATTAATTTCTAATTTCTAATTTCTAATTTCTAATTTTTAAAGTATACTTTCGGCATGAAAAACATAGAGATATCACAAATCGCTACCTTACCGACCAAATACGGCACCTTCAAAATACAGGCCTTTAAAGATGAATTGGGGAAAGAACACCTAGCTCTTTTCAGTGATGAACTTGTAGAAGCCCCTATCGTCAGGGTGCATTCAGAGTGTCTGACGGGTGACGCACTGGGCTCTGTCAAGTGCGACTGCGGTGAGCAGCTCCATTTCGCACTTGAACTCATTGCCAAAGAGGGCGGTATGCTCATTTACCACCGTCAGGAAGGCAGAAATATCGGCCTCTTAAATAAAGTGAATGCCTATGCCCTTCAGGATAAAGGCTATAACACGGTCGAAGCCAACCACCAGCTGGGTTTTTCTGCGGATGAGAGAACCTATGAGATTGTCGAATTCATTCTGAACCATTTCGGCATCAAAAAGCTCAAACTCCTGACCAATAATCCCAAGAAAATAGAAAGCCTCGGTTCCATAGAGATCGTAGAGCGTCTGCCCATACAGATAGCACCAAATCCGTATAACGAGAAGTATCTCAAAACAAAGAAAGATGAGATGGGACATCTGCTTTAATGATGTAGTATGTTGAGTTTTAAATCATGTGCATTTGGTCAAGAGATTTATTGTGATACTTTCCAAAGCAGCTTCACTTTCAAGATGTGATTTTATTTCATTTAACTTTTCTGCCAGTGCATGATTCCTCAAATTAAACAATAGACCTTATCAATGAAATTTTTTTTATAAACTAGGAGCAAGAAATTTGTTGGAAATTTCAAGTCTAATGTTTATATAAATATTGAACGGTCTCTCTAGACGCGCATCATATCTTCTTTAACTATTACAATCCTAAACAAAGCACCATCTACAGTATTCATCACACTAAGCTTTCCAGCACAATGTTCTTCAACAATCGTCTTGCTCATATAGAGTCCAAGTCCCGTACCCTCTTTTTTGGTTTTAGTACTAAAATAAGGATCAAAGATATTTTCCATGATCTCTTCCGGTATGCCCCCGGCGTTATCACTGACTTCTAAAATATATTTGTCATTCTCTTTATAGGTGAATATTTTGATATAAGGATTCTCTGTTTTCTTCTCAAGCAGTGCATCTTCTGCATTTTTAATGAGATTTAAGACCACCTGTTTTAACTCATTGGAATAGGTACTGAACTTATCGTGACAGTTTAACTCCTGGATCAACTCTATATTACTATTTTTAATGGAGATACCTATAATCTCTAGAACGGATGCTACAAGTTCATCGTATGATGTCTCTACTTTTTTCTTAGTTGGTTTAAAGAAATTTCTAAAATCATCGATGGTTCTACTTAGATGTTGTGCGAAATTGGAAATATCGTGTGCTTTTTGTTGAGCAGTATCATTATCCAGCTTATTTAAACTGGCTTTGAGCTCTATGGATGCACTGGTTGAAGAAATGGCAGATAGGGGTTGTCTCCATTGATGCGCGATCATAGATATCATCTCTCCCATTTGGGCCATTCGGGATTGTTTTATCAAAAGAATGTCTTTTTCTCTTATTTGCCACAGTTGAGCATCAACTTCCTGTTGTAAATGATCATTTAAATGTTTGATCTTATCCTCTGCTTTCTTTTGCTCTGTGATGTCACGAGAAGAGCCTATTATACCGATAGGCTCTCCTTTCTCATCTTTTAGCAGTGAAAGAGAAAGCTCTGCAAATATGACTTTTTTTGACTTTTTAAGTAAACGTATCTCTGCCATATACGTACCTCTTTGCATAAGTTTATCAATATTTTTTTGGAGTAATTCGTAATCTTCTTCTAAATAGAGTGATCTAATATGTTTCCCTGATATTTCATCAGCTTTATATCCAAGCAATAGCTCTGAACCTGTATTCCAACTATTAATATAGCCATCAAGGTCAGTTGATATCACCGAGTCATGGATTTGATCAATAATTTGTGCCTGGTGGGAGTATTTGAGTTGTAGTGCTTTTTGCTCGGTAACATTGGTATGGATCCCAACCATACGCAAAGCTTTTCCATGCTTATCATATTGTATTATACCTCTGCCCAATATCGATAGCCATTGTCCATTTCTATGTTTCAGACGATGAATTCTTCCAGTATGCTCTTTTTTAGCATTGACAGTTATTTGAACATCCGACATAATATCTTCATAATCGTCAGGATGGACACGATCTGCCCATGTAGAAAAGAGGTTGGGAAGTTCATCATCTCTGTAGCCCATCATCTGCTTCCATTGAGGAGATATGTAAACACTATTATCTACCATGTTCCATTCATAAACACCGGCATTATAGCCCAAAAGTGCCAACTCCATACGCTCTTTAAGCGTAGTATTTTCATCTTCCAGCCTTTTTCGCTCGGAAATATCTCTCCAGACACCATGAAGCAGCTCATCCGCATTCAATGTGATCCTAGTTAATACGATTTCGGTCCAGAACATTTCACCGTCTTTTTTTTGATATAACCATTCAAAACTATGTGTGCCGTTTTCAAGTGCAATCTTTGTCATTTCAACCATTTTGACAATAGAACGTTTACCATCAGGTTGATATTTTGGCATAAATTTTGAGAGATCTGTAGTTAAAACTTCCTCTTTTGTACTATATCCAAACATTTTCAATATTGCTTCATTACAGTCTTGAAACCTACTTTCTTTGATAAGCATTATTCCATCTGAGGATTTTTCATACATGGTCTGGAATGTTTCTTCTAAAAAGGCCGTATTTCTCAATTTAATATATTGACGATATCCAAAAACTATATGCAGTATCATATAGAATAATAAAAAAAGAGCGAGTGTCAGGAATATTTCTCCACCATGCAATAATGCAAGAATAATAAGAGGTGTTACACTCAAACTTACAAATAGTATAAAAGTAATAATGACATTACCAAGAGTAGAGATTGAAGTTGCAGCTATTAAAATAATTACTATAGTCATTAGAAGAATATACAGATCAGGAACATTATAAATATACATGAACCATATTATCACTGCATACAGTGCAGCAGTGAGTGAGGTTACTGTAAGCAATGCTATAAGATATTTTTGTATATTCTTTTGAGAATATGACTTCTTTAAAAAATAGAGCAGTTTTTTACTAATAAAAATACGTCCGATAAAGAGAATAATATGTAAAAATAGCCAAGTATAAATCAAATTATGTGGCAAAAAAGAATAGAGTATAAAGGCACTTACAGATGAAACCATAATATTTGCGGCAAATGCCCCAAAGATGGCGGTCTTTGCCATATTTGAAATTAGTTTTGGATGATAATCTAAAGAGAATATTTTTTTAAAATTTATTGTTTTCATATTTTGATCAAATACTTTCGCAGAGTACTGGTGAGTGAAGAGGGATCAACAGGTTTGCTCAAGTATTCATCCATACCAGCTTTTAAAAAGCGTTCCTTATCCCCTTTAAGGGCATTTGCCGTTAATGAAATGATTGGTGTATGTTTTAAACTACCCTCTTTTTCCATAGTCAAAATTACTTTAGTCGCTGCAGTACCACCCATTTTTGGCATATTCTCATCCATCAGAATTAAGTCGTATTTTGTGGTTTTGAACTTTTCAATTGCCTCAATACCATTGATCGCGGTATCATATGTTAAGCCGGCATTGTTGAGAATAATGCCAAGGAACATCTGATTGGCTTCAATATCTTCAACAATCAATATATGACCCTTGAGAGGCTCTGTAAGCTCAATACTCTGGGTACACTCTTGGTGTATATCCTCAGAAACCGGCATATCTATAGCCAATGTAAAAGTACTTCCCATAGTTTCTTGACTCTTAAGTGTTAATGTACCGCCAAGAAGTTCAGCCAGTCTGGCACTGATAGACAACCCCAGACCCGTACCACCATACTCCCTGCTTGTTGAGTGCTCTGCTTGTAAAAAAGGTTCAAATATAAGCTTTTGTTTATTTGCAGGAATACCGATGCCAGTATCTTGGACACGAATAGTTAAACACTCCTTCTCGTAATAAACAGAACATTTGATACTTAAACCCTTTGGTGTAAACTTAACAGCGTTAGAGAGAAGATTTGAAAGGATCTGCTTGATTCTGTGTATATCAGAGAAAAGAAATTTTGGTATATCATCAGCAAATTCAATTTCAAACGCAATATTTTTTTGAGATGCTTTCTTCTGAAAAAGTTCCATGACTGTGATCAACTCTTCATAAGGATTAAAATTGATATTATCAATCTCCAGGTTTCCATTATCTATTTTACTAATATCTAAAATATCACTGATGATCTGCAGAAGTGAATCCGAAGAGCTTTTAATGACTTGTAGGTATTTGAGCTTTTCTGCATCCGTCTCGTTTTCATGCAGTAGGGAAATAAAACCGGTAATTGCATTAAGTGGTGTGCGAATCTCATGTGACATATTTGCTAAAAATTGGCTTTTTTGATATGAAACATATTCAGCTTCCTTTTTTGCTGCTGCTAAAATAAGATTTTTCCTTTGGATATCTTCATATTGTTTTTTTATAACTTTTTTATTTTGAAGAGAGGTTGCAATATGGAAAATCTTTTTTTGAAATTGCGTAATATCTATGGGTTTTAGTATAAAATTTGAAATTCCCATATTGATCAATTCTAGGAGATAATCTGATTCATTGTGGGCTGAAATGATGAGAATTATTTGTTCTTCATTGAGTGATAAAATTGATCTGCTCATTTCGATACCGTTCAACTTTGGCATCTTGATATCAGTAATGACAATATCATAATACTGATTATTATCATTGTAGTATTTTTTATACTTTTGAAGACCTGTCTCCCCATTTTCTGCTGAATCAATTTTTAAAAAAAAATCTTCCATCATACCCAGAGTGCTGTTGTGTACTACTGTATTGTCCTCAACATATAAAACGGTTAGATCTTTACTTAATTTTATTAAAATTTCAAGTTTCTTGTTTATCATAAGTATTCCATTTTGTTTGTAGCGTTGTTCGCTTTATGTCTCATCAAACAATATTTGTGAAATTTCTTTTAAGGCAACGTCACTTTCAAGATGAGATCTTATTTCATTTAATTTTTCTGCCAGTGCATGATTTCCTAAATTGAACAATAGCCCTTTTAGCGCATGTAAAACATTATTGATCTCATCGATGGAAATCGTATCTTCATGAAGCAATATCTCTAATTTGGTCAAATTTGCCTGCAAGTCTTTTTTCGCCCGATCAACTAATGGGGTTATCTGTTCTTCCGGAAATCCAAACGCTTTGAGGTGCTCGTATGCAATGGCTTCTGTTTCACGGATTATCTTTTTCATCTATCACCCTTTCAATCATTTCAAATAAAATATCAAGTTGTAACGGTTTTTCAAGTAATCCCGTAAAACCGGCTTGTGCTACTTTGCCATAGGTACTCTTGTATATGTCCGCTGTCAACGCATATGTTGGAGGTACATGATCATGAATGGTTTTTAGTCTTTTTAGAACTTCAAAACCGTTCAAGCCGGGCATTTTCAAGTCTATAAAGACAAGATCATACGCTCTGGATTTATACATTCCCAGCGCTTCATAACCATCTGTTGCCAAATCTATGTTGGCAAAAGGATATTTTTTTGTTATGAACATTTTAAGTATTTCCAGGTTTGTTTCCATATCGTCAATAGCAAGAATATGTAGGTCTGCCTGCTTATTCGTATCTGTTTTTTCTATGGTTTTTTTGGACTCCAGTATAGTTCTAGGCTTCAAATATGTTGATATCGGGGCAAAATGATGATAAATTTTATCAAAGTGTTCAAGAGAGATATTTTGCCCGGTCTCTTCGGCAATAAAAGTTGTTTTGTTAAATATCCCGAGTGTTTTCAGGTAGTTTACAAGTGCATCGAATCTTATGTAGCCATCGTGGGAAGTAGTGATTGAAACAATGTCTGGGGCTTTATCTTTTTTGGCCAGCATGCATGTTATGAATTTCTCCGGATTATTGAAGGTGATGATCTTGTATCCATACTCTTTTAGGAAATGCATCTTCTGGTCAAATCCGTATGTTTCTTTTTGGTCATTGAAAAAGCAAATTGTTCTCTGCTCTATTTTGCCAGGTTCATTGCTTTCCTTTTGCAATGTGACAGTAAAAGAAAATGTACTTCCCACTCCGACCTTGCTTTTGGCAGTTAAAGTTCCGCCTAACTTTTGTGCCAGCTTCTGTACGATATACAGACCGAGTCCTACCCCGTTCCTGTCTGTTTTAAAGCGGCTGAAAGGGTCAAACATATTTTTCAGCTCTTTGGGCGTCATTCCTATACCGCTATCTTCAACCTCAAAGCATATTTCTATACTTTCTTCAGATTCCTGGATCTTTCTGACTTTGAGATGAATAAAACCATGGTCCGTGTATTTAATGGCATTGCTTAACAGGTTCATAATGATTTCTATGAACCGCTGGGCATCCCCCAATACTTTTTTTGGGAAAAAGTCCACCTCGGCCTTAAAGACCACATTTTTTTCTTTTAATCCTATAGTAAGATTGTCGATACATTTCAAGATCATTTGATCTACCCAAAAAAATTCCTCTTTTATCTCCATCTGCCCGGCGTCTATCTTTGTGCTATCCAAAATGCCGGTGACAAGGTTCTTCAACACCGAAGATGCATTTTCGGCTTTCTCAAGAAAGGTTCTGTCCTCTCCTTTTAAAATATCTTTTTCCTTTATGAAAGTAATATAGCCGATAATAGCATTGAGTGAAGTACGCATATCATGGGAGATCCCAGAGATCATAAGCTGTTGTGTCTCAAGTGTTTGGTTTAATCTCTCACTTACACGCTGCAAGATAGTATGAATAATGCTTTCTCTTTCTTCAGCTATTTTGGCGTAACGGCAGCGCTGAATGAATATCGTTTCGAAAAAAAGATTAAAAAATGTTTTTAACTCTTCTTTGTCGGAGGCATATTCTTCTCTGGAAAGTAAAAAAGAAAAAGTCTCAATCATACACTTAAGTACTTGCATGGAATATTCAGGATCGTTTTGAAAATACATAGAATATCTGATCGTGTAAAAAAGTTCATCGGTTTCTCCGAGCAAAGCTTTTTCCAGATAATCCCCCATCATCTGAGATTTTTCGAGCCCCATACCAAATTGGCCGGCTACATTTTTAATGATCTGTTGTTTGTCTTTTTTATGCAGTTTCATGTGCTTTCTCGCTTTTCGGTGAGTACGGCAAGTGTCAATGTCTGGTTTTGCAATACGGAAAGATCCTGAGGATCCAGAGGGCCTATTTCACCAAATGAATGCAGACCTATAAAGGGGATATAAATGTTTTTTGCAAGCCGCATGATGTAGATCGGCTCCATTTGCCCCCAATGACCCTTATAGGCTACACAGGCAAATAAAAAAGCGATACTGTCATTTGTAACAAGATGGGAAAATTTGTCCAGTTGGTCTATTTGCTTTTCTCGGCTAAAAGGTATGGCCAGCTTGAGTTTGTCACCTTTTGAAACCTTCTTAAAGAGAGTGATTGTTTTGGCTTTCCTGTCTATCGACAAGATAGAAGAGATAGGTTTTTTAAAAGAGTGATTATGATCATTAAATGGTGTAATAAAAAACGGTTGGTCATATGACTCAATGGTTTTCAGAGATAAGGTACCGATCATACTTTCGATCATATCCAGTGCCGGTCGATGTTCAATTTCAATAATTTTGAATCCCTCTGTGCGGGTAATCTCCAGATCAAATCCTACCGGATCAAAATCATGTGCCGATATGCCTTTAAGAGAATAGTCTTCTTGATCGATCAGCCATACCAGGGTGCTTTCAGAAAGATATTCTCCGTTATAAAATATGCTTCCCCCTTTTATATCGGATGATTTAGCTCCTGCGATCGCACCGAAAAAACTGTTTTTACCGATATTTTCCTGCAGTTGTACAATGATCTGTTCAAGAGCATTGCCGTAACGGGAACTTAGAACAATGGCGCTGTATTTTTTATTTTTTTCGACAGGAATCTTCTGTTTTTCCTGATCAGGGAAAAGCTGCAGCTTATAGGATCCCTTTTTCATCTCTATACACATATAGATACAGGGGTGTGTCCGGTTCACATCAACATAAGGGATCGAATCATAAATATTACTCTCACTGCTGCATCCAATAATGTCAACATCGGGGAAACGGGCTTTCAGGGTTTCACTACATTGAGAAAAAAGTTTCTCTTTGTCACTCTCATAAAACCCTACTATAACTGTCGGTATGAAACCAATAGAGTCAATTTGATCAATATTTGTCAATACAGCGTAATTCATTTCCCTTCCCTTTATACAATAAATTGTCAATTCAATTAAAGTATTAACTATAGAATAGTATTTTTTATCTAAAATATATGTAGGAATAATCTTACTTATACTATTATTTTAGCTTTTTAATAAATGCATCAAAAGGTAATATTCTGGCTTCTTCTTCACTCAAATTCATGCAGAGCAAAATGAATAAGCTGATTGATATTGGAGAGTGATAGTTTTTCCAGTATACGTTTGCGATAAGTAGATATAGTTTTAGGACTTAAATCAAGTTTTTCTGCGATCATTTTACCGCTATAGCCTGAGCTAAGCAGGTTATACACTTCAAGTTCCCTTTTGGATAAAGACGCTATCGAGATCTTTGGTGTCTTGTTTAAAATGGTACCATAAGGAAGCGTTTCCCTATATGCCGAATCAAGATACTTTTCCCCTTCAATGATGCTGTTTATTGCAAGTATCAGATCGGTAGATACCATTTTTTTATTTAAATAACCCGAAGCTCCAGCTTGGAGAGATTGTAAAGCATAGGGGTCTTCAGGAAACATGCTTAAGATCAATATGGGCAGTTCGCTGAATTTATCACTGATTTCACGTACAGTGTGTATGCCATTTTTGTCACCGAGATTTAGATCTAAAATCAAAAAATCATAGCTTTTTTTGGAAAGAAGGCCCATGAGCTCATTGAAGGAAGAAGCTTCATCCTCAATGTAAAAATCCTTTTGGGACTCCAAAATAAACCTGATGCCGCTACGCACGATCTCATGATCATCTGCGACAATGATTTTATAGGTATGATTATGATGCATGCTCATCCCCCTCCCTTTTTTTCACTCAAATATGAGCAACTTGCAGATCTCAATGAAATCAATTGCTTTACTATTTAAATAAAAGTATTACCAAGAGATTACTTATTAAATATTGATTTGAATATGAAAAAAAGCCTTTTTCACTGCTCGGTAAATGTAATTTTAGATGATTTATTATAACATAGTTTTATTATAATGGTCAAATTATTTTAGGTCATAGTGTGATCTGTACTAGTGTTCAGAACTGGCTCAGTCGTTGCGTGACAGTGTTAAGTGCTCAGAGTTACGAAAGTGCAGTATTATATTTTTTTGAAGCGCTTAAAGATCAGAAGGATAACTGCTGTTTCAACAGCAATAAGCAAAAAATGCAGATCATAGACTTGCTCCTGACTGTTTGTTTCACCATAGAGAGTCGATATTTGAGTAAAAAAGATACCCAGATTTAAGATTTAGGGGCTTTAAGGTGCTAACTGACTCTAATGGTGAAAATAACTTTTAAGAAAAATGGAAAGAAACTATTTTATGTTATACTCCTACTCAACAAATCTTCAAGGGAAATCCCAAATGAAACACATCTTACTGTATGTAGTGACAGGAATGATGCTCGCAGGTATACTTCAGGCATCAGAGGTCATCACCGACAAAACAAAACTTCAGGAAATCAAAAAAGCCAATGCAGTACTGCAGGACCCTGTGCTTACGATAAAAGGTGCCATAGAAAAACCCAAAAGCTATGTGCTGAAACTTGAAGCAAAATCTCCGCGTGGTTCACAGAAGCTTACGGCATTTTTGAACAAAGAGACGGGAGACCTTTATATTGGGTCCGGGTATGACAAAGAAGGTAAGGAGATCGTATTTCCCACAGATGCCAAGATCGTCAATGAAGGGGTTTCGTTCAGTTACGGCAAAGGTAGCAAAGATATTTACCTCGTGACCGATCCTCAGTGCCCTTACTGCGGCAGATTTGCAAAAGCTGCAGAGGGAAAACTGGATAACTACAGGGTACATGTCATACTCTTCCCGCTTTCATTTCACAAAAAGGCACCTGCCATGGTTGAGTGGATCATGCAGGGCAAAGATGACACAGAGAAAAAAGAACGTTATGAACAGGTTATGCTGAAGGGCTCTACCGAGTACAAATCGCTCATCAAAGATGAAAAAAAACCGTTTGTCTACTCTTCTAAAGCAAAAGAGAAGATGGATGCTTCCAAAAAGGCAGCTGTTGAACTTGATCTTCGTGGTACACCGGCCATTTATGATGCAAACTTTCAACCCGTTTCACAACAGATATTGCTAAATCCTACAACAAAAGAAAGGAAATAAAAAGTAGTGGAACTGTCACAGTACCTTGATGCCGAAGGCATCATTCTGGATGATGAAATAATTGGTAAACTTGAAGGCTTTGCCGTACTGCTGCATGAATGGAACCAGGTGCATAATCTTACCGGAGCAAGATCGGTAGCGGCGATCTACGACAACATTGTCGATTCGCTCTATCCTCTGGCTTTTATCAAAATACCAAAAACACTGTTGGATGTGGGAACGGGAGCAGGTTTCCCTGGACTGGTGCTTGCCATTGCGCTTCCGGAGACCGAAGTGGTGTTGGCTGAACCGTTGAAAAAACGTGTCTCTTTTTTGAAGTATGCCACCATGGATCTCGGGCTGAAAAATGTGAAGGTGGAAGCGAAGCGGGTTGAAAGTGTGGAGCATGAAGCCTTCGATATGATCAGCTCGAGAGCAGTGACCAATACAAAGCTTCTGCTTGACCTTACGTCTCGCATCAGTGATGAACATACAGAATATCTTTTTTACAAAGGAAGCCGTGTATTTGACGAAATAGCGCAGGTGGAAGGTCAAATGAGTTATGATATAATACAAAAAAACCAGAGAAACTATCTCTATATAAAGAATGAAACATGATATTGAAACTGATCATTTTTGCGATCGCCGGTATATTTATCTATAAACTTTTGGGCGGAAAACTGCCGACAGTACCAAAGCCGAAAAGCAAGGAACAGAAAAAACTCGATGAGGATACGCTGGTGGAATGCAGTAAATGCGATACCTATGTGACAATGAAGGAGTGCATTATAATACATGGCAAATACTATTGTGATGAGTGTGCAAAGGAGGAAATGAGATGATCATTATAGGGCATCCGTGGATTGAAAGCAGTCGTTTTCGAAAAGTATTTTCCAAAGATGATATAGAGCAGAGTAAATCAGAAGAAATCGTTCTGCTTGAACCGCTGGTCGATTCGGTAGAACTTGCCAAGTATTGTCAAAGCAATGATATCCCCTATGCGATTACTGTGAACAGTCTGAATGAGGCATTGTTTGCCAATGCGTTGGATGCGAGTTTTATGATATGCAAAGAGGAAGAAGCTCTGCTGATCCAGCCGATAGCTGAGAAGTACCTTTTCGATACGAAAGTACTGGTACTTATCCATGAGGAAAAAGAGATCGTCAAGATAGCCCGGTCGGGGATAGATGGTGTAATCTTTGTTGAAGCGATCTGCTGATCCCTTTGAATCGTATGAAAGAATTTTCACGCTATAAGGTTACCTATAGCATTATTGCCATTAACAGTGTTATTTATCTTTTGTCTGCGCTCTTCAGCGGCAGTATCGTCGATATGGATATGCATGTCCTGGTCGATATGGGTGCGCTCTATGGCCCGTTGACTGTGCTGAAAGGAGAATGGTGGCGTCTTTTTACCGCGATGTTCCTGCATGGCGGCATGACGCATATTCTGATGAATATGGTCTCACTTTACATCATAGGACGGGGTATGGAGATGTACTTCGATACAAAATCCTACCTGAGTATCTATCTTTTTTCCGGGCTTCTTGGTGGGCTGGTATCTCTTTATATCCATCCTGCGAGTGTGGGGATCGGGGCATCGGGTGCTATTTTCGGTGTATTTGGCGCACTGGCCGGTTTTTTCATTGCTCACAGAAAGCATCTCGGGGAACATACAAAAGCATTTATGAAAGAGTTCACTGTGATCATCGTGATCAACCTGGTGATAGGCTTTTCCATTCCGAACGTGGATGTCAGTGCCCACGTAGCTGGTACGATCGTAGGGTTCATAGGCGGCTATCTGCTCTCCAAAGATCCGAAGTTCATTGGGATATACAGCGGGTTGATGGTTTTGCTCATGCTTGCGATCATGGCGTACCTGCCGACAATGTATGTACAGACATTTACTTAAGTTTTTTTTCATCCTCTTTCTTTTGACAGGATGTACGGTCAAACCGGTACCCCTAAAAGATACCGAAGTAAAAAGACTCTCCATAATGCTTCAGCAAATGGATAGGAGCATTGAAGCAAAAATGGCAGATCGGCTCTCGAAAGATCTCTTTATTCAAACAGCACAGCTCACCAGAAAATTTGATCTTACCTCACCGCCATGGCTGCACAATACACTGGTAAATACAGGTTTTCGTCAAAAGGGTCTGTGTTACGACTGGAGCGATGCGCTGTATATTTATATGATCAAACAGGCGTATCCTGACTTCAGCTTTCATCTTGGCGGTGCCAATATAGGCCGGTACTGGAGTGAACACAATGTTCTGGTCATTACGGCTAAAGGCAAACCGTTCGATACGGGGATCGTCATAGATCCGTGGAGAAATTCAGGGAAGCTTTATTTCTCCAAAGTAAAAGATGATGTACAATATAAATGGAAAGAGCGTAAAGACAGATGTATATCAAAAAGGAAAAAAGATGACCGATGACGAACGTGCCCGGTACGGAAGAGATAAAAGCCAAACTCTTCACGCCAAAAGCGGTGAGTTTTCCTTCGGAGTTTTTAAAACAACAATGATCTACAGCGGAAGATAGACTTTGTCTATCAGTTCCTCATATTCGCTTGTTGCATCTGAATCCAGAGTAATACCCCCGCCGCTTTTGTAGAAGAGTCTGTTGTTCTCTTTTTCGATGAAACGTATCATGACCCCGGAACGCAGGGATTCACCATCAAAAATACCGAATACACCGGTATAGAACCCGCGCTCATAGTTTTCAATATCACTAATGATCTCAACCGTGGACTTTTTCGGGGTACCGGTAATGGAGCCGGCTGGAAGGATACTTGAAAGTAGTGTGCCGAGATCATCTCTCCAGTTTTCAGGGAGTGTTGCGGTGATCTTGGAACTGACCTGAAACAGCTCTTTCTTTCCTGCTTTGATCCTGTCAACATAACGGAACTTCTCTACCTTGACATTAATTCCGATAATCCCGAGGTCGTTACGCATCAGATCGACGATCATGATATGCTCCGCCATCTCTTTCTCATCGTTCAGGATACGGTGTTCCGCATCGGGTATATCGGCATCTATTGTTCCTTTCATCGGGTAAGTGGCGATGGTGTTTCCTTCTGTTTCTACGAACATTTCGGGAGAGAAGCAGATAAACTCATCTTTGAAATAGAGCTTGAATTTTGCTCTGGCATAAGTAAAGATCTCCTTGAGAGTGAAACTGCTTTCGATGGGTGTTCTAAAGGTAAGGTTCAGCAGATAGGTATTGCCCGAACGTATCTCTTCGAGTATTTTTTCCATACTGTTCCTATAGATGGGAAAATCGACGGGTATTTTTGAAAAGGTAAATGCCTCAGTTCTTTTTTTGACCGGGTAGTTCCGCCAGTCCTGCAGTTTGTAGAATATATCGCTCTCAAGTGTTTCGAGAGGCTGGGCGAAGATCTTTGTTTTATCGTAGGAGATGATGAAGAGGAATGGGGTGCGGTTTTGACCTAATTGATTGATTTGGGAAAAACCGTCTTTTGAATTCAGCCACACTTCTTCGTTCCCCTATTGTTATTTTCTACTTTTTAAACGCTACGCTTAACACTCAACGCTAATTATTGCTGTCCAACATCAATAATTTCAGGATTGCCATTCGCATGTATACACCGTTCTTTACCTGTGTGAGTACTTTGCATCTGGGGTCTTCAAGCATTTCGTCGGAAATGTCGATGTTTCTCATGACGGGTCCGGGGTGGAGAATGAGGATGTTTCTTTCACCGAGGCGTTCTTTGGTGATGCAGTAGTGTCTGGCATATTCGCCATAGTCATCAAATATTGGTGAGGCATGACGTTCAAGCTGTGCTCGCAAACTCATAATAACATCGATCTTGTCCAGTACATCTTCAAGGTTCTCATATTGCGGCAGGTCACTTTGGGGCATGAAGGGTTTGGGTGCGACCAGGATGATGTTCATTCCCATACGTCTCAGCAGGCGGATACCCGAACTTGCCACCCTTGAGCTAACGATGTCCCCTACAATGGCGATGGTTTTTCCCTCTATATTTCCGTCAAAATGTTCCATCAGTGTGAAAAGATCGAGCAGTGCCTGGGTAGGATGGGCATAATTCCCCGCACCGGCATTGATGACTGAAGTCATCTGCATGTCGGCAAGAATGCTCGGAGCCTCATTCTCTTCATGGCGGATGATGACACCGTCGGGCTCCATGGCACAAAGGTTGGCAAAGGTGTCTTCAAGAGATTCCCCTTTTTTGGTCGAACTTCTGCTGGGGTCAAGATGCACCACAGCAGCACCCAGACGTTTTGCAGCGACTTCAAAAGAGCTCCTGGTACGTGTCGAAGCTTCGAAAAAGAGAGTGATGATCAGTTTGTCCCTGAGCAGTTGGGGAGGACGCTGTGCTTTGAAAGCTTTGGCATCATGAAGCAGTTGAGCTATCTGGGCGTCGGAAAAATTGCTGGTATCGACAAGATGTTGCATGCGCATCCTTAATGAATGAAGTATTTACTTGGTGCGGTAAATAATTATGCTGTGATTATATCAAAGCTGTGGTAAAAAGGGAGTGTAGCCTATAGGGATCGGGCAAACTTCTCCATCCCTTCTTTGTCACTCCACCACGCCGAAAAAACTGCATCATAAAAGGGTTGTGTGACTTCTGCAAAACTTTCTGCATCCTCGTAGAGGTTTACACACCAGTCAAATGCCATATTACGGGACTTTAATGCTTCCATGGAGAGAAGGGTATCATTGATACATCCCAGTCTGCTGGGAGTGACAAGAAGTACTCTGGTTTGCAGTTCTTTGATGAGGTCTATCATAAAAAAGTCTCTGCTAATCGGGACCATCAATCCACCTGCTCCTTCGACAAGTAGGATGTCGCAAAGCTGTGAAAGTTGATGATATTTTTCGAGGATACGGTCTATACGGATCTTATGGTTGGTATCGGCACAGAATGGTGCAGCGGGAAGCGGGAAGGTATAGGCTGTGATATCTTCTGTTTTAAGACCTTCGAAATTCCTGTTAACCTTTCGGCAAGATTCAAGTAGTATAGTGGCGTCAGGAGCACTCTCTAAGACACCTGTTTCGATAGGCTTGAAGACACCGACTGACCGGCCTTTGGCCGCCAGTGCATCAAGGAGCTTGAGTGTGGTGTATGTTTTGCCCACATTGGTACCGGTTGCAGTGATGAAAAGGGATGACACTTGAAAATCTCCTAAGCCTGGATTTTGCAATATAGACAAGCACCAGCAAGATATTTTGTGATTCTATTGCAAAATCCGGGCTACTTTTATGTATAATAGTATAAACCATTAATTATAAGGAATATTAACACAATATGCCAAAGTTTGAAGTTGAGTCGGATGTAGAGTTGGAACTATGGGAACCGCAGATGTACAAGGTACTGCTGCATAATGATGATTATACCAGTATGGATTTTGTGGTGGAAGTATTAACTTCGATCTTCCATAAGACCCAGGAGCAGGCGGTACAGATCATGCTGCAGATACATGAAAAAGGAAAAGCGATCTGCGGTGTATACAGCTTTGAGATCGCCCAGACAAAAGCCCAACAGGTCAAGCAGCTCGCGAAGAAGAATGAGTTTCCGCTATTGGCTACAATAGAAGAAGATGTATAAGGAATAAAAAATGATTAGTATAGCACTCAATGATGTATTTAAAAATGCCGTAAAATATGCCAAAGAGAACAGACATGAGTACCTGACAGTGGAACATGTGTTTCTCTCTGTGGTCAGAAGCGAAGAGGGGATAGAGATACTTTCCACACTCGATGCGAATCTTGAAATACTTGAAGAAGGGATCGTGGAGCATATCCACAAGACCATTCCTTCACTGAAAGAGGCGGTGGAGCCTTTTGAGACCGTGGCGCTTTCAAGGGCGATCAACGATATGATGACACATATCCACTCTGCGGGGAGGACGGAAGCAAGCATAGGGGATATGCTTGCGGCGATCTTCATGCAGGAGCACTCCTATGCGGTCTATTTGATGAAAAAAGAGGGGATCGCCCGTGTGGATATACTGGAGGTGATCTCCCACAACAGAGAAGATCATGCCCAGACTGAAATGGACAAACCTGCCAAAGAAGAAACTGTTCTGGAGCAGTTTACGATGGAGCTTGTGGCTCTGGCAAAAACCGGTAAGATAGACCCTGTGGTCGGACGTGTGGATGAAATAGACCGTGTGATGCAGACCCTCTGCCGCCGCAAGAAGAACAATCCGCTGCTCGTCGGGGAACCGGGAGTGGGTAAAACGGCCATTGCGGAAGGCCTGGCACTGAAGATCTCCGAGGAAGATGTCCCCGATGTGATCAAGAATGCAAAGGTCTACGCGTTGGATATGGGTGCCCTGATCGCCGGGACCAAATATCGGGGTGATTTCGAGAAACGCCTCAAAGGGATCATCAAGGAACTCAGCCGGATGGACGATGCTATTCTCTTCATCGATGAGATCCATACGATGGTAGGTGCAGGTGCGACAAGCGGAGGGAGCATGGACGCTTCCAATCTGCTCAAGCCGGCATTGGCAAGAGGGGACCTCAAGTGTATCGGCGCAACGACGTATGCGGAGTACAGGAATTTTTTCGACAAAGACAAGGCACTCAGCCGAAGATTTGCCAAGATAGATGTGGAGGAGCCAAGCACGGAAGATACCTTTACCATCCTCAAAGGAGTACAGCACAAATACGAGGATCATCACAATATCAAGTTCACCGACGAAGCGCTACAGTCGGCGATCGACCTTTCCGTAAAATATCTGCATGACAGATTCCTCCCGGACAAAGCGATGGATATCATTGATGAGGTAGGAGCACACTTCATGCTGAAAGGTACAGAAGGAGTTACTGTCAAACGCAAAGATATAGAAGAGGGTGTTGCCAAGATGATGAAACTGCCCTCAACTGTCATTGGTACGGATGATACGAAGAAGCTCAAGACACTGGAAAAAGACCTTTCTGCGCATATCATCGGGCAGGATGAAGCGATCGAAGAGTTGGCAACAGCGATCAAGCGTTCCTATGCCGGGCTGAATGCCCCAAACCGCCCTATCGGTTCCTTCCTTTTCGTGGGGCCCACAGGTGTCGGAAAGACCGCTTTGGCGACACAGCTTGCAGGGACGATGCATGTGCATTTCGAGCGTATCGATATGAGCGAATACATGGAAGCGCATACCATCAGCCGCCTGGTTGGTGCACCTCCGGGCTATGTAGGGTATGAACAGGGTGGTCTGCTCACAGAGATGATCAAGAAACATCCTCATACCGTACTGCTGCTCGATGAGATAGAAAAGGCACATCCTGACATTATGAACATTCTGCTTCAGGTGATGGATGGTGCCAAACTGACGGACAACAACGGTGTGGTGAGTGACTTCAAGAATGTCATTCTCATCATGACCTCCAACATCGGGACCAAAGAAGCCAACGTGATGGGCTTCAACAAAGATAACTCCATGAAAACAGACAAGGCGCTTAAGGCCTTCTTCGCTCCGGAGTTCATGAACCGTTTGAGTGCTGTGGTGGAGTTCAATACGCTTGATCTTGAGACACTGGTCTCCATTGTGGATGTGGAGCTTGATAAGCTCAACTTTATGCTCAAACCGAAGAATATCAAAGTGAAAGTAAGCAAAAAAGCCAAAGAGTATCTGGCAAATGAAGGATATGATGAACGTTACGGTGCAAGACACATCGCCCGTGTAATCGACGAGAAAATAAAAGAGGCATTGACAGAGGAGATACTGTTCGGGAGACTGAAAAAAGGCGGTTTGGTCAAGGTCGGTCTTAAAAACGGGAAACTGACATTTGATTTCGGGAAATAAAATGTTTCTCTTCTACAAAATATGTAGGGTGCTGTGTCCTCACAGCACCACCAGAAACAACTCACAAATATTGGTGCCGTCGGGAGACAGCACCCTACGGTTGATTGCGGCTAAAATGGAGAGTTTATAGTGTCTTCAATATTTGATGAGGATTGTTTCATACCACCCCTGAGTAACTACTCTTATAATTTTCCCAACCCGCGTTTTACTTCAGATGAGGGGCTTTTAGCCTATGGCGGAGACTTATCCTCCTCCCGTCTTTTGACGGCGTACAGAAAGGGTATTTTTCCCTGGTACAATGAAGGCGATCCGATACTATGGTGGTCTCCCAATCCCCGGCTGCTGCTCTACCCCGGAAAATTCAAAGTAAGAAAATCATTTCGACGTGTGCTGCGCAGCGGCAAGTATACAGTGACGTTCGATAAGGCTTTCCCTGAAGTAATACATCACTGTGCCACGGTACATCGTCAAGGGCAGGACCATACCTGGATCATACCGGAGATGCAGGAAGCGTATATCAGGCTGCACGAAGAGGGTTTTGCCCACAGTGTGGAGGTTTACAGGGAGGGAGAACTCGTTGGAGGTCTCTATGGACTGGCTATGGGGAAAGCCTTTTTCGGGGAGTCGATGTTCTCCCTGGCATCTGATGCTTCCAAGGTCGCTTTTAAAGCACTAAGTGATGTTTTAGGCGCTAAAGGTTATGATTTTATAGACTGCCAGATGAAAACGGACCATATGGTCGGACTGGGTGCCGAGGTCATTGAGAGGAACAGGTATCTTGATGAACTCGAATCGGCACTCGAAAAGCCCAGTGATCTGGGAAGCTGGCAGCATTTCAGATGGACTTATCCATACAAGGAAGAGGAATGGTAGATAGAGAATTGAAGTTCTCGTTATGGTTGGATTTTGTGGAGAGAGATTATCTTAAAAATGAATTTTCAAAGCTGATCGAGGCAGGGGTCATCAATGGAGCGACGAGCAATCCTTCCATTTTCGCCTCCGCGATCACAACTTCTCCGGCCTATAAAGAGCAGCTTGAAAGTCTTGCAGGCAAAAGTGCCAAAGAGAAATATGAAGCAATGGCGATCGAAGATATTCGTACTGCGGCACAGGCGCTGCAAAGTGCTTACAAAAGCGGCAATGACGGGTATATCTCCATTGAAGTAGACCCTTTCCTCTCCAATGATACCCAGGGGACCATCGAAGAAGGTAAAAGACTTTTTGAAGTGATCGGCGAACCCAATGTGATGGTAAAGGTCCCTGCTACCAATGCGGGATATGAAGCGATGAAAGAGTTGCTCTCCATGGGGATCTCCGTCAATGCAACACTGATCTTTTCTCCTGAACAGGCACGGCGCTGTCTTAAAGCGATGACCGCCGGTCTCCATAACTATGAGGTTTATGGCGGGGGAAAGGTCAATGCGGTCATTTCCGTTTTTGTCAGCCGTTTTGACCGTCTGCTCGATCCGGATCTTGCTGCCGAAGGTATGGAGACGGGCAGGACAGGCATCTACAATGCAGCCAGGATCTACAATATCATAGAGAAGAACCATACACCGAGTATTCGGACACTTTTTGCCAGTACAGGGGTAAAAGGGGATGACCTTCCGGCAGATTATTACTTACGGGAACTGCTGGCACCGCACTCTGTCAATACCGCACCGTTGGCAACCATTGAAGCCTATATTGCCAAAAAAGCGACAGCACCGAAACTGCCGATCGAAGAGAGTGAGATCAATGGATACTTCACCAAGCTGAAAGACTGTGGGTTCGATATGGAGGAGGTTTATGCCTCATTGCTTAAAGACGGGCTTGAAGCCTTTGAAAATGCATTTCTGGATATGTTGAAGAGCATTGAATAGTCAATAAATAGCAGGGAGAAAGAAGATGGAAGAGAAACTTAAATTGTATCTGCGTACACTTGTTAGCCATGAGGGAAGTGATCTTCACATTAAGTCTGCCTCTCTGGTACGGGTACGTATCCAAGGTGTTATAAAGGTATTGGGAAAAGATATGCTGACGCCTGAAATGGTCGAACAGATGGTTCGGGAGATCACGAATGAAGCGCAGTATGAAAAACTCGTCAATGACAGAACACTTGATTTTAGTTACAGGCTGGGAGATGAGTATCGTTTCCGTGTGAATGTCTTCTATCAGATGGATGGCCTCTCCGCTGTTTTCCGTCTGATCCCGGTTAGAATAATGACACTTGATGAACTCAATCTTCCGGAAGTGATCAAAACCTTTACAGAGATACAGCGTGGCCTGGTACTGGTGACAGGGGTAACGGGTTCAGGTAAATCGACTACACTTGCGGCAATATTGGACAAAATCAATAACGAAACGAAAAAGCATATTATTACGATCGAGGATCCTATAGAGTTTGTCCATAAAGATAAAGGATGTCTGATCAACCAAAGATCGGTAGGCCAGGATACACACTCATTCTCAGATGCACTCAGGGCAGCACTGAGGGAAGATCCCGATATCATCCTGGTCGGGGAGATGCGGGATCTGGAAACCATCGATATTGCGCTACATGCGGCAAATACAGGTCACCTGGTATTTTCAACACTGCATACGCTCGATGCCAAAGAGACCATCGACAGGATCGTCGGTATGTTCAGCAATGAAGAACAGAACCGTATCCGTATGTCCCTGGCTTCAGTGCTTGAAGGGGTTATTTCACAAAGACTTATCCCAAATAAGCGTGGCGGAAGAGTTGTGGCTGCTGAAATATTGAAGAAGACAGCAAGGATCGAACAATTGATTATGGAGAACAGGGACCTGGAGATCCCAGATGCTCTTTTTGACGGTAAAGAGATCTACGGAACACAGACCTTTGACCAGGCGCTGCTCGATCTCATCAAAAAAGGAGAGATATCCAAGGAAGTGGCACTGGAATATGCCACGAATCCTGCCGACCTTAAACTGAAAATGCAGGGTGTCGGTAAAGGTTCCATCGTAGATGAAGAGACAGTCAAAGGTAATGAAGATTTCTTTGAGTTCAAATCTGAGGAGGAGTAGCTTCAACTTCTCTTAAAACTGTTTCGATATAATCCGCTTCTATTTTAATTTAAGGACAAAATATGTTAGAAGGTATCGTTAGAGAGAGTATCGGAAAGACTACTGCAAAGAAGCTTAGAAGAGATGGTTATCTGACTGCAAACCTTTACGCAAACGGCGTAGAGAACATTCAAGCCGCATTCAAACGCGGTGAGTTTATGAGAGCAGTCAGAAATAAGGATAGCCTTGCTTTCCCTGTAAAAGTGGGTGACAAAGAGTTGAATGTAGTGATCCAGGAGTATCAACTGCACCCTGTTCACGGAGAAGCGGTACATGTAGACCTTAGAGTCACGGTTCCAGGTCAGGTGACAGACTTCCTTGTACCTGTAGTAACACACGGAACACCGGTCGGTCTCAAGAACAAAGGTGTACTCGTTATGTCAAAGAGAAGAGTAAAAGTAAGAGGGGCTATTGAAAATATGCCTGCGAAATTCGACCTTAACGTTGAGCCGCTTAACAGAGACGACTCTATCCTCATCAGAGATATTGAAGTACCGGAAAACTGTAAAATGATGGATAGACCTGATGTTGCAGTTTGTGGTGTAATTAAATCCAAATAATGAAAGTATCATCGTGACACTCTTCGTAGGTCTGGGAAATCCGGGATCAAAATACGAAGAGACACGGCACAATATCGGCTTTAAAGTTATCGACAGTCTTGTCGATGACCTTGGAGCCAGAAATATCTCCAAAAACGCCTTTCAGGGCGAACTCTTCCGCAGTGCCAATACACTTTTTTTAAAACCTACCACATTCATGAATCTGTCGGGAAAATCTGTCGAGATTGTCAAGCAGTTTTTCAAGATAGAACTGGAAGATATCATCGTGATACATGACGATATCGATCTGCCTTTTGGTGCAGTACGTTTTAAAAAGGGCGGTGGTCATGGCGGGCATAACGGATTGCGGTCTCTTGATGCGCATATCGGCAAAGAGTATATCCGTGTCCGTGTCGGAGTGGGGAAACCGGAATACAAATCACAGGTAGCGGATTATGTGCTCCAGCCCTTCAACGAGGATGAACAAAAAGAGATAGAGAGACTTGTGGCGCACGTCTCTTCAGCCTGTAAAGCACTGCTGTACGAAGACCTCAATACCGTCAAGTCACACTACAGCCTGAAGTCCATAGAAGGGCTGGAATGATCCGTATTTTATATCCTTCATTGCATTTCCGCTATCTGGCAAAACATTACATCAAAAATCTTTTTTCTATTCTTTTGGGACTCTCCTTTGCCTTTGCCGCTATCGATTACTTTCAACATGTTCAGGAACTGAATGTCTCTTCCAATTACAAGATACTTTATATTTTCTATATGTGGCAGGAGGCATTAGGCCTGTTATACCCTCTGGCAATCGTCTTTGCGGTGATCATGACCAAACTGACTTTTGTCAAGAACAATACAATGGGAGCGTTTCATGCTTTCGGATATACCAAAAAGAGACTTTTTTTCCCTATCTTTGTGGTAGCTTCTTTTACCTATGCCCTCTTTATCTATCTGCATACGACAGAGTTCTCCTATGCCAAGGACAAAGCTAACATGTTGCTGAAGAATCAGCTCCATGCCTACAATGTCAATGATGTCTTTTTTAAGTACAATGACACCTTTGTCTATATTAAAAAACTCGATCCTGTCAAGAAAAGGATCGAAGGGATCACCATCTTCAAAGTATCCGGATACCAGGTACGCTATACGATCAAAGCGCCTGTGGCTGTTTTTAACGATGAGGAGTGGATCGCACAGGATGCCATAGTAAAGACACATATCTACCGGAAGGGAGAACTGGTCCGTTACAGTGTAGATCAGAAGGAGCGTATCGCAACGCTGCACGGTTATAAACCAAAGATCATCGAATCGCTTTATGAGGGGAAGGCACTCAATATCATTGATGCCTATAACACTTGGAAACTGCTTAAGGCGCAACACCTTGATTCGGAGAAGATCCGTGCAGCAATGTATAGCAAAGTAATCGTTCCTCTTTTTGCCATAGCACTCATGCTGATCCTCTTTTTCAAGCTTCCTTTCCATGCCAGAATGATGAATTTCGGAGCGGTGGTCGCCCTCTCACTGGGAGTGACTTTCCTTACTTGGGGAGTACTTTTCGGCCTCGAACAAATAGGCTCGAACGGGGTGCTCAGTCCGGAATTTACCGCAGTGATACCTATTATGCTTTTATGGATCTATGCTATGTATGTCTACTTTACGGATGAAAGAAGAATAGCCTGAATTACCAGTCAAACGGTGCTTTGCTTCCGTCTATAACTCCCTCTTAGTGATTTTTGGATAAAATCACTCTAAAATCTATAGCATCACGGATAAGAACAGGAGCAGATCAAATGGATATCGATTATAAAGCACTGGCCAAAAAATACGGTACACCGCTCTATATGTATGATTTTGACTATATTGAACATCGCTACAATGACCTCAAAGAAGCCTTCGCCGGAAAAAAATCCCTGATAAACTATGCAGTTAAAGCAAACTCAAACCTGTCGGTCATTGCACATCTGGCCAAGCTGGGTGCAGGTGCGGACTGTGTGAGTATCGGTGAGGTCAGACGTGCTTTAGACGCAGGCGTTAAGAAGTATAATATCATTTTCTCCGGTGTAGGCAAACGTGATGATGAGATCCGTGAAGCCCTGGAAAAAGATATCCTGATGCTGAACCTTGAGAGTGAGGCGGAGATGAAGCGTGTTGAGATGATTGCCAAAGAATTGGGTAAAGAGGCCCGTATTTCCATCCGCGTCAATCCGAACATCGATCCCCAGACCCATCCGTATATTTCGACCGGACTGCATGAGAATAAGTTCGGTGTCGAGATCGATATGGCCAAACGTATGTATATTTATGCGAACAAGTCCGAATATCTCAATCCGGTTGGGATCCATTTTCATATCGGTTCTCAGTTGACCAAGCTTGATCCTATCAGGGAATCCGCCCAGATCGTAGCAGATCTGGTCCGTTCGCTTAAAGCGATCAAGATCGATATCAAGTTCTTCGATGTTGGTGGAGGGATCGGTGTGGTCTACAGCGATGAGATAACAATTCCTGTACGGGACTACGCCGAAGCGATTTTTGATGCGACCAAGGGGCTTGATGTGACACTGCTATGCGAACCGGGCCGCTATATGGTTGCGAACGCAGGAGCCTTCTTTACCTCTGTGCTGTATGAAAAGGTCAATGCTGGCAAACGTTTCGTGATCGTAGATGGGGGAATGAATGACCTGATACGACCGAGTCTCTACGATGCTTACCACAAGATTGATGCAGTGATGGTCGAGGGTGAAAAAAGTTTTGCCGACGTAGTTGGACCAGTATGTGAAAGCGGGGATTTTTTCGGAAAGAACGTACTGCTGCCGCCTTTGCAGCACAATGACCTTCTTGTGGTACACTCCGCAGGTGCCTACGGCTTTACAATGGCAAGCAATTATAACACCCGTCCGAAACCTGCAGAAGTGGCGCTTGAGGCAGGCAAAGACAGGCTGATCCGAAGACGCGAGAGCTATGAGGACCAGATACGTTTGGAAAAAGAGTTCCTTCACAGGGACCAATAGCATTCAGGACAGAGGAGAGCAGATGACATTAGATGAACTCAGAGAAAAGATAGACAGGCTTGATGATACCCTTTTGAAGCTCTATAATGAGCGGATGGAACTGGTACATCAGGTTGGTGAACTGAAAAATACCACTGGTGCTCCCATCTACCGTCCCGAGCGTGAACAGGCGATCCTCAACAGGCTCAAAGCACAGAATGACGGCAAGCTGACCGATGAGGCCATTGATGCGCTTTTCCTGGAAATGTTCGCAGTCGCAAGAAATCTTGAACTGCCTGAAGCAGTTGCCTTTCTGGGCCCGGAAGCGAGTTTTACCCATCAGGCGGCAGAGAGCAAGTTCGGTGCGTTGAGTACTTATCTGCCTATCAGTTCCATTCCGGGTGTTTTCAGAGAAGTAGCAAAAGGAACGGCCAAGTTTGGTGTGGTTCCCATCGAGAACAGTTCCAATGGTATCGTAACAGATACGATCAATTGTCTGGACGAGTATGATCTCAAGATCATTGCCGAAGTGGTAATGGACATACATCTCTGTTTTGCTACGATATGTGAGGATATCAAAAAGATCACGAAGATCTATTCCAAAGATATCGCTTTCGGGCAGTGTAGAAAATTTCTGCAGGATCTGGGACTGGATGAAATAGAGCAGATACCGGTTGAGTCGACTGCCAAAGCAGCCAAGCTTGCTGCACAGGACAAGCATGCGGCAGCACTCTGTCCTTCCATAGCGGCAAAGATGTACAATTTACCGATCCTCTTTGAAAATGTAGAGGACGATATGAACAACAGGACACGCTTCTTTGTCATATCGAACTTCGAGAATGCGCCTTCCGGGGACGACAAAACGTCGATGCTGGTAAGGCTTGCGAACAAACCGGGTGCCCTGGTCGATTTCCTGAACGATTTTGAAAAAGCCAAAGTGAACCTGACCAAGATCAAATCGCATATCGTTGGTGGCCAGTCCGTCTTTTTCCTGGAATTCAACGGACATAAAGATGACAAAGATATCGCAGAGATACTGGCAAAACACAAAGATGAGATCAAAGTGCTTGGCTCTTACGTGAAAGAGCGGGACGATATCTGATAGGTACAATGTACATACACATATCAGAAGTGAATAATGTAGGGTGGATTTATCCACCGGATAAAAGGTGAAGAGATGAAATTTAATAAAGTGCTGGAGAACATTCAGACCTATGAAGCAGGTAAACCGATAGAACTGGTAGTGCGTGAATTTGGTATTGCTCCGAAAGACGTAGTCAAACTTGCTTCGAATGAAAACCCTATTGGAACAAACCCTGCAATAGCAAAGGTAATAAGATCTAATGCAGATATAGCACACCTCTATCCGGATGACAGCATGTTTGAACTTAAGGCTGCTTTGAGTCAAAAGTTCGATGTAAATGGGGACAATATCATTATCGGTGCGGGATCGGATCAGGTACTGGAGTTCATTTCCAGAGCACTTTTGAATGAAGAGTCTTCTGTACTGATGTCGGCGGTGACATTTGCCATGTATGAGATCTATGCAAAACAGATGGGTGCCAAAATAATAAGAACAGAGAGTTATGCACATAAATATGATGAATTTATGGAAGCATACCGGAAGTATCAGCCAAAGATCATCTATCTATGTACTCCGAATAATCCTACAGGTGATGCGACCAGCAGAGAGGATGTACTGAAAATCATAGAGTCTGTTGATAAAGACACTTTGATCGTTGTGGATGGTGCCTATATGGAATATGCGGCGGCAAAGGATGAACGTTATGCTGTTACTCCCACAGATCTTATCGGTTATGATAATGTGATCTATCTGGGTACATTTTCAAAAGCACATGGTCTTGGCGGTATGCGTGTAGGCTATGGTATTGCGCAGGAAAAGCTTATTAAAGAGTTGTATAAGATGCGGCCACCTTTCAATATCACGACGCTCTCCCTTTTGGTTGCTATTGAAGCCTGCAAGGATGATTCATTTGTTGAAGCATCTATCGCATTGCATCAGGAGCAGATCAAACGGTATGAAACGTTCGCCAAAGAAAATGGTATAAGTTACATAGAGAGTTATACGAATTTTATTACCTATCTGTTTGATGAGAATCTTGATTCGACAGAGATATCTGATGCGTTGCTCAAAAGAGGAGTGATCATCCGAAATCTTGCTTCCTATGGGATGAACGGTGTACGTATCACGATCGGTACTGAAGTACAGAATGATGTTTTCTTCAGACATTTTGCTGAGGTCATCTCGTGAAAAAAGTAACAGTGGTACGGGCAGAAGAGGTGGAAGTGAAGCCGATTGACCTGCAACTTTTTACCGTACAGAGTGTAAAGAAGAAAATGTGTAAGAGGGTCAGTAAAAAAGAATTGAAAGAGATCGCGGAGAACCTGGGATTATCCTATGATGATATCCAGATAAGCTTTACCAAAAAACTGATTAACGCCTATATGGAAAAAGAGATAAAATGACAGATATCAGCGCATACAGCATAGAAGAACTCAATACCCTGTCAGAAAAGATCAGGGAGAAAATACTGACGACTGTGAGTCAGAATGGTGGACATCTAAGCTCGACGATGGGTGCAGTGGACCTGATCGTTGCTATGCACAAAGTCTTTGATGTTAAAAAAGACCCGTTCATCTTTGATGTAAGCCACCAGGCTTATGCGCACAAACTGCTTACGGACAGATGGGACCGCTTTGATACCCTACGACAATTCGGTGGACTCTCGGGCTATACCAAACCGAGCGAATCACCCTATGACTATTATGTGGCGGGACACAGTTCAACTTCCATCTCTCTGGCAGTGGGTGCAGCCAAAGCGATAGCCCTCAAAAAAGAAGAGCGTATTCCGGTAGCGTTCATCGGTGACGGCAGTATGAGTGCAGGAATGGTCTATGAAGCACTCAATGAACTGGGGGACAGAAAATACCCTGTGGTGATCATCCTGAATGATAACGAGATGAGTATCGCCAAACCGATCGGAGCGATCTCAAAGCTCCTTTCCCAAACGATGGCGGGCTCGTTCTACCAGAAATTCAAAGGCAAAGTAGAAAAAGTACTCGACCATTTTCCCGATGGTGCAGCCTATATGGCAAAACGTTTTGAAGAATCGTTCAAACTTATCACGCCTGGTATCCTTTTTGAAGAGATGGGTATCGAGTATATCGGACCGGTGGATGGACATGATATAGAAACACTGATCGAAACGATGGAAGTGGCCAAGGCTTTTGGTAAACCTGTGATCATTCATGCCCAGACCACCAAAGGCAAAGGGTACGAGATAGCAGAGGGAACAAAGGAACATTGGCATGGTGTCGGTGCATTCGATCTTAAGACAGGTGAATCTGCAAAAAAAAGTGGCTCGAAATCGGCTACGGCAATTTTCTCCGAAACCCTGCTTGCCTTTGCAGATGAAGATGAAAAGGTCGTAGGGGTGACTGCTGCAATGCCAAGTGGTACAGGTATGAACGTAGTAATGGAAAAATATCCTGAACGCTTCTGGGATGTTGCCATCGCCGAACAGCATGCGGTTACTTCCATGGGACCGCTGGCCAAAGAGGGTTTCAAGCCTTTCTGTACGATCTATTCCACTTTTTTACAAAGAGGATATGATCAGGTTATCCACGATATCGCTTTGATGGATCTTGGAGTGGCATTTGCACTGGACCGAGCGGGAATCGTTGGTGAGGATGGTGAGACCCATCAGGGGGCATTCGATATCTCCTACCTTAGGGCTATTCCCAATATGACACTGTTGGCACCCTATAACGAAACGACGATGAGGCTGGCAATGGCTTTTGCCAAGGAGTATGAACACCCCTGTGCTTTCAGGTATCCGCGGGGAGCCTTTATTGCCGAAGACTGCAGTGCCCCTGCATTTGAACGGGGGAAAGCAAATTTGCTACAGGAGGGTGAGGAGGATATACTTTTCATCGGATACGGAAACGGCGTGGGACGTGCACAGAAGACAGCAGAACTGATGGAGAGAGAACCGGCGATACTTGACCTTCGTTTCGTCAAACCGCTCGATGAAGCGATGCTGGAAAAACTGGCACAGAACTATAAGAAGTGGTTCGTATTCTCCGATTCTGCCAAACAGGGTGGTGTAGGCTCAGCGATACTTGAACTCCTGAGCCAGAAAGGGATGTTGGACATAACTTTAACCTCTTTTGAGTATGATGATGCCTTCATTACGCACGGCAATACGAAACTGGTGGAAGAGAGCCTGGGGCTGCTTCCCGAACAGTTGGCAAAAAAAATCAATGAGAAATTAGAAGATAGAAATTAATGCAGGGTGCGTAATCACGCATCCTTTGTTGAATTTAATAAAGAGATATATGATCTTTTTCTTAAGTTCAGTGACAGTGGACGAACTTATATCTAAAGGAAAGAAAAAATGGCTAACGAATACATTTTTACAAGTGAATCGGTAACCGAAGGTCACCCGGACAAAATGGCTGACCAGATCTCTGATGCGATCCTTGATTACATCATTGAAAGAGATCCGCAGGCAAGAGTCGCCTGTGAAACGTTGCTGAGTAATGGTTTTTGTGTTATTGCCGGTGAGTTAAAAACAATTGCCTATGCACCAATGCAAGAGATTGCAAGAGAGGTTGTCCGTGAGATCGGTTATACCGATGCAGCGTATGGATTTGATTATAGAAGTGCCGGTGTGCTCAATGGTATCGGTGAACAGTCCCCTGATATTAATGTCGGTGTGGACCAGAAAGGCGGAGAGATCGGTGCTGGTGACCAAGGCTTGATGTTCGGATATGCCTGTAAAGAGACGAAAGAGCTGATGCCGCTCCCTATCTCCCTGGCACATCACATCACCGGCAAACTGGCTGCTGTCCGTAAAAATGGTACGGTACCTTTTCTACGTCCCGACGGCAAGGCGCAGGTCTCCGTTAAATATGTTGACGGAAAACCAGTGGCGGTAGATACTATCGTTGTCTCTGCACAGCACCACGAGACCGTTTCGCTTGAACAGGTACAAAAGGCGGTCAAAGAAGAGGTAATAGACTCGGTATTGGCAGAGTATGATATTGATATTTCGGATATCACTTACCATATTAACCCGACCGGACGTTTCGTGATCGGCGGGCCACAGGGAGATGCCGGTCTGACAGGACGCAAGATTATCGTAGATACTTACGGAGGAAGCTGTCCTCACGGTGGGGGTGCTTTCTCTGGGAAAGACCCTACGAAAGTGGACCGTTCCGCTGCCTATGCTGCACGGTATGTGGCAAAAAACCTGGTAGCCGCAGGCGCCTGTGACAAGGCAACGCTTCAGATCGCCTATGCCATCGGTGTGGCAAAACCGGTTTCAATCTATGTTGATACGCACGGGACAGCACAGACAGAAGAAGAGAAGATCGTAGCCTGTGTGGAATCCCTCTTCGATCTGACACCCAAAGGTATCATCGATTCCCTTGACCTTCTCAAGCCGATCTATAAGAAGACGGCAGCCTATGGACACTTCGGAAGGGAAGATATGGGGTTTTCCTGGGAAAAGACCGATAAAGTCGATGAGATCAAGGCATTTTTGGGACTATAAATATAGTCATTATCAATTAGGAAAGTCCCGGTGTACGGGAATTTCCAAGAAATACCGGAATTATGAAAATTATTAAAATATTAAAGGATTTCTTAAAAATCTTTTGATATAGTTTGAGCATATTCAATTAAAGGAGAAATAGATGGCAGTAATTATTACAGATACTTGTATCAACTGTGCAGCTTGTATTGACGAATGTCCGGTAGAAGCAATTGTAGATGAGGATGATAACCCAACAGGAGAAGAGATCTATTATGTCTATCCTGACAAATGTGTAGAGTGTGTAGGATACCACGATGTTCCTGCATGTGCCGAAGCATGTCCTACAGAGGGTTGTATCCAGTGGGATGACCCAGTTGAAGGTATGCCTGTATCTGAGAACAGAGGTGCAAAAGGCGAACCGGTCATCGAAGACTAATTCGTTCCAGCTTCCATGCCGGCGAGCATTCCTTGCCGGTAATAAACTATTTATTATTAGTGTATTACTCCCAAAACAACTTCTTATTAACTCTTTCTATTGTATTTTAATAAATTCTTAAACCATTTTTCAGTATAATCCCGCCCTAATACTTTAGTAGCAGGTCTATAAAGTAAATTATCGCTTAGGAATGAAGTATGGAACAGACATTATCGATCATTAAACCGGATGCAGTAGCAAAGAACGTTGTGGGGCAGATCCTTGCAAGATTTGAAGCAGCCGGACTCAGAATCGCCGCGACAAAGAAGACAAGACTCTCAAGAGTGGATGCTGAAGCATTTTATGCGATTCACGCTGAGAGACCTTTTTTCAAGGACCTTGTAGATTTTATGATCTCCGGTCCTGTTGTCGTCACGGTTCTTGAAGGTGAAAATGCTATGGCAAAGAACAGAGAACTGATGGGTGCAACAAACCCTGCTGAAGCAGAACCGGGTACGATCAGAGCAGATTTTGCAGATAGTATCGATGCCAATGCGGTTCATGGAAGCGACTCTTTGGAAAATGCCAAGGTCGAGATCAGCTTTTTCTTTGCACAAAGAGAAATCCACTAAGTTAAAATTTGAAAATAGTTTTTGATAGGATCGGTTCCACAGCCAAACCTTTTGAACTTGAGGTTCATAGTGTCTCCATGGTAGGAACCCTACAAAAAAGCGGTTATCATCGAGTACTTCTGGATGCGAAAGTATCTGGAGAGCTGGAACTTGATTGCGATAGATGCGGGGTGGTATACACCTCTCCATCAGAGTATGCACTCAAGCTGACACTGAGTGATATGGTTTCAGAAGATAAAGATGATTTAGATATAATTGAGTTTTTAGATGGCGTAATAGATCTTACGTACATTCTCGAAAGCGAAATTAATGCACTCAGAGGAAATTATCACTATTGCAGCCAATGCAATAACAGTGATGAAGACTTTGAAATAGAATACTAAAAATTTACACAAAGGATATACCATGGCAGTACCTAAGAGACGAGTGAGTCATACTAGAGCAGCGAAAAGAAGAACACACTACAAGTTGACACTTCCAATGCCTGTAAAAGATGCAGACGGAACATGGAGAATGCCTCACCATATGAACATGACAACCGGTGAGTACAAAACGACCAAAGCATAATCGCAATGATTAGAATTGCCATTGATGCAATGGGTGGGGATTTCGGTCCCGAACCTATTATTGAAGGTGTTGTTCAAGCACTCGAAGAGAAAAAATTCATGCCTATTCTTGTAGGCGACAAAGAAGAGATTCTTTCACTCCTCCCCCAGTATTATATAGACAAGGTTGAGATTATAGAGGCCGGCGATGTGATCGATATGAGCGATCAGGCGACCAATGCACTTAAACGCAAAGATTCCTCTATTTATAAAGCGGTGGAACTGGTGCGTGACAAAGAAGCCGATGCTGTGCTTTCTGCAGGGCACAGCGGTGCGACCATGACATTGGCGACACTGCGTATCGGACGTCTGCCGCACATTTCCAAACCGGCTTTGGCTACCTTGATGCCAAGTTTGGGCAAGAACAAAACGCTTGTACTTGACGTGGGGGCGGTAACGGACTGTACACCTCAGAACCTCTATGAGTTCGGTGCGATGGGTGAAGCCTATGTAGAGAAGATACTCAAGCTGAAAAATCCGCGTGTAGGATTACTTTCAAACGGTTCGGAAGACAGTAAGGGGAATGCTCTTACCAAAGAGGCGTTCATTCTTCTCAAGAATCTTCGCGGATTTGTCGGGAATGTTGAGGGGAAGGATATCTTCAACGGCAAGGTAGATGTAGTCGTCTGTGATGGTTTCACCGGTAATATCATGCTCAAGGCAAGTGAAGGTGTCGTCACGACTGTGTTTGAACTAATGAAACAGTATATTCGAAAGTCCCTGCCCGCCAAGATCGGTGCGCTGATGATGCGTAAAAAGGTCTTTGCCAACATGAAAAGGCAGGTGGATAAAGACGAATATGGCGGTGCCCCGCTGCTTGGTGTCGACGGCTGTGCCATTGTGTCACATGGTGCCTCCAACGCCAAGGCGATCAAAAATGCCATTTTCCAGGCAATTCTCTTTGTACAGTCAGGTGTGAATACACAGATCGAAGAGCTTCTCAGCGAGGAAAAGTAATTTTTGTTATTATGCTCCTGCTCCAAAGAGCGGGAATGTAACGGCTTTTATTCCTACAAACCCATTTTTTTAGAATCCTCCTTAGAATATTATGGTAAAATATGACACTTATGTGTTAAGGATAACTATGTCTCAAACAAAACAGATCTATGCTTCTTTCCGCTCCATTGGAGCCTATGTCCCCTCAAAGATCCTAAGCAATGCAGACCTCGAAAAGATGGTTGATACCACCGATGAGTGGATCGTCAAACGTACGGGTATCAAAGAGAGGCATATTGCAGCCGATGATGAATATACCAGTGATATGGCTGCCAAAGCAGCAGAACTTGCAATAGAGCGTGCGGGAATAGCCAAAGAGGAAATCGATCTGGTACTCTGTGCCACCGTGACACCGGATTATTTCAATATGCCATCAACAGCCTGTATTATCTCCGATAAACTGGGAATCAGAAACGTACAGGCCTTTGATATCTCTGCGGCATGCAGCGGTTTTGTCTATCTTCTCTCCATAGCAAAAGCCTTTATTGAATCAGGGATGAAAAAGAATGTGCTGATCATCGGCGCTGAAAAGTTCTCTTCGATAGTGGACTATACGGATAGAAGTACCTGTATACTTTTTGGTGACGGTGCAGGTGCAGCTGTCATTTCGGCTAGTGAGAAACAAGGGGAGAGCATTATTGACATTCATGCGAGCGCAGATGGATCTTATGCTGATTTTCTTGTTACACCGGCACCGGGAGCTATTCATCCCGCAAGCCAGGAAGTGATCGACAAGGGGTTGAATTTTGTACAGATGAAGGGAAATGAGACCTTTAAGCTGGCAGTGAAGACCCTTACGAAAGATGTCAAAGAGATACTTGAAAAGAATGGTTTTGTATCAGATGATATTCCGCACTTTATTCCCCACCAGGCTAATTACCGTATTATCAAGGCAGTGGGTGATGCATTGAAGATGAGTGAGGAGCAGGTGGTCCTTACGGTCGGAAAGTATGGGAATACTTCCGCAGCGTCTATTCCCATGGCGATCAATAATATCTGGGAGTCAGGCAGACTGAAAAAAGGTGATCTGATGTTACTCGATACGTTTGGCGGTGGGCTCACCTGGGCAAGTGCATTGTTGCCGTTTGCCGGAAAAAGCAAATAAAAATTTAAACCAGATTTCAAAGGTTTTAAGTGAAGGTAGGATTCATAGGAGACATTGTCGGCAAACCCGGACGCCTCATGATCAAACGACACTTGAAACGTCTGCAGCAAGAACACTTCATCGACTTCACTATTGCCAACTATGAGAATGCCTCGCACGGTTTCGGGCTGACACAGAAGAACTGTGAGGAACTGTTGGGGTACGGTATCGATATGATGACCGGAGGGAACCACAGTTTCGATAAAAAAGAGATCTTTAACCTTTTTGAGGACTATCCGCTGATTCGTCCTGCGAATTATCCCAAAGAAACACCTGGAGAAGGGCTGTTTAGAACGACATTGCTGGGCAATGAGATCGCTGTGATCAATTTGATGGGACACTATACCATGCCGATGGTGGATAATCCCTTTACGATGATCAGAAGTATCGTTGCAAAACTGAAGGAAGATGGGATCAGGCATATCATCATCGATATGCATGCCGAAGCATCGAGTGAAAAACAGGCACTGCTGCATATGCTTAAAGAGGATGTCTCTGCTATTTTGGGGACCCATACCCATGTGGCAACAGACGACTTGCATATTGCGGAAGGCTGCTGTTATGTCACGGATGTGGGGCTGACGGGATGCAGGGATGGGGTAATAGGCATGGATAGTGAAGTGCCGGTAAAACGCTTTTTAACCGGATTGGGCGGCCACTTTGATGTACCTGACAAGTGTAAAGCTATTTTTCAGATGGTCGTTTTTGAGTTGGGTGAGAATGGCCGGTGTATTGATGCGGAGAAGATTAAGATTTATGATGATTATCCAAAAATCGTAATAAAGGCTTGGAACGAAGATCTGTAAGGTGCGTAATGCCGTAGAAAATACCTTGGGTGCACGCACTGTTATGGGCTCTACACATTCTTCTTGATCCTGACCTTTTTGGGATTCAAAAGTTCCATTGCTGCTTTGACCATAGGCTCTTCGAGAAGTGTCGAGGGATCTTTTTCTTGGGCTGCTTCCGTTTCTCCTGCTTCCGGAGCAATACAGGAGCTTTTCATCTCAACATCTTCGATCATAGATCCTGTATCAGCATCATTATGAACCGGCTTGGCCGGTTGAGTATTGAGCGTTGAGTGTTGAACGTTTAGAGAAGAAATTTCTTCTGAATCAGCTCCTTCGTTGTTACCTGCTACCTGTTCACTACTCGTTGTTATCGTTTTTTTTTTGGCTATATTGACTATTTTTGTTTCATATCCGAAGAGCTCTTTGACGAACATATTGATGAGACCCCAATTGTTGACCAGCATCTTTTTTTCGTTACCTTCTGCGGTGGAGTTCCATGTCAGCCTGTTCTCGCTGAAACTTTCAAATTCGATATTTCTTTCAAAACAGCTTCCAAGATCGTAGTTTCGGTCATAGATCTTTGCAATAAGCTGTTTGAACTTCTCTTTGCTGCTATTGTCTACCGGTTGCTGAGACTGCCTCGCAGGCTCTTTTGCTGACTCTGTCTTTTCAGGACTTGCTATGTTCTCTTCTGTTACAGAAGTTTGAACCTGCTCCTCTGCTTGGGTCTGTTGTGTTTCCTGTATGTTGAGAGGGGCGGCTGTCGTCTCTACGGATTGTTCAGTGACTTTAGTTGTCTCTTCTTTGTTCTCTGTTTCCTGTGCTCTGCTTTGGCTTGTTTGCTCGTTGACCGTTTCTTTTGCCTCACTGGGAGCCGGGGGTTCAACGCTCACCTTGGGAAGAGTTGCAACGATCTCCTCTTCTGTAATGGTAATGACTTCGGAGGGAGTAGAGAGGTCTGGAACAGGTGTGGAGACCATGATCTCGCTTACCTCAACGCCTTTGAGTTCTTTCTCCAGGCCGCGTATCATAGTGTCGATATCTTTAATCTCAAGGGCTTCCATCATCTTAAAGAGTGCCAGAGAGAGGACAAACTCTCCGTCACTTCCCAGGGCCAGAAGGCTTTTTGACTCTGCAATGACACGGAAAAAACGTTCAATGATCATAGGATTAAGCTGGCCGCTTCCCGTCAGCAAAAGCTCCTTGAGATACAGGGTCAGTTCATCGAGGATCATCTCCGCTTCGTAGTCCGAGGCCAGTTTGATGAATTCGAGTATCTTTGTTATGTCTTTTTTTACGATATCGCCAAGCAGTTCCTCCAGCAGGCTGGGTTCGATGATCCCAAGCATACCGGTGACCGTACCGACATCTACGAAGTTCTTGGAGTAGACGATGGCTTGGTCTAAGAGGGTGAGTGAATCTCTCAGACTCCCCGCACCCGAACGGGCAATGATCTCAAGCGCTTCTTTTTCGTACTCAATCTTTTCAAGGTTCATGATATGCTCAAGGTGACTGAGTACAAGATTTTGGGGGATCTTCTTGAACCTGAAGTGTTGTGTCCTGGAGAGGATGGTCGCAGGTAGTTTCAGCGGATCGGTCGTTGCCAGAATGAATTTGACAAAATCGGGCGGCTCTTCCAGGGTCTTAAGTAAAGCGTTAAAGGCCTGGTTGGTCAGCATATGGACTTCATCGATAATGAAGATTTTGTAGCGTGCAGAGCTGGGTTTGTATTTGGTATGCTCGATGAGGTCTTTGATATCGTCGATACCTCTGTTGGAGGCAGCATCCATTTCTATGATGTCCATATGGCGGTTCTCCGCAGCCATGATACAGTGGGTACAGGTACCGCACGGGTGAGAGGTGGTTCCCTCTTCACAGAGCAGCGCTTTGGCAAAAATACGGGCAGTGGAGGTCTTGCCGCTTCCCCTGAGACCGGAGAAGAGATAGGCATGAGAGAGTCTGTTGCCATCAAGTGCAAGCGAGAGCGTCTGGGAGACGGAATCCTGTCCGATGAGGTCATCAAAGGTGGCAGGACGATATTTTCTTGCTAAGGCTAATGACAAAAGAGCTCCTCATTTTTAGTAATATATTGTAGTCTATTTTTACTTTTGATTGGTATAATCAAAGAAATAAAGATTAGAGGCAGTACTATGAAAGCTGGTGCAGTAGGGATAAAAAAAACAATGCCCTGCAAGGTCAGGGTTGAGTGGTTCAAATACGGATTTGAATCCGATAATGTGATACTTTTCAATAGAATATGAAAAAAATTGCATAATTTTTAAAAATATGATATAATGAGCTCGTAATAAAAATATTGTTGTGCCAAACCTATCGTGAGGTAGGGACGGAAAGCCACGAGTCTGAGGATTCAGATAGTCGGGTTGCCAATACTCTCTTTCATACTGTTGTGAATTTAGATAGTATTCTATCCATCCTGATTGTCTTAAACCTTGTACTTAAAAAATACAAGAAGGACATTAAAATGAACTACATAAATACACAGCTGGAATTTCTTTATTCCATTCGAAGATTATTCAGTTTAGTACCTTCCCCCGAGTTATATATTGATCAAAGCATAAGGCTTAAATGGAATTATCCCATATTTTTCAGATCACTCTTTTTCTATATGATTCTAACTTCGATTGTTTTTGCGACAGCTCCGACTATAGAAGGGGAATCTGTTCAAAGTGTTATACCCGGAGAAATGTACCAATTTCAGCCAACAGCGAATGATGTAGACGGTGATTCGTTGATTTTTCGTATCAGAAATATGCCATCATGGGCAACATTCGACAAGAATACGGGTATCTTGCGCGGGACACCGACAGTATCAGATGTCGGCTATTATAGTCATATCAATATCGGAGCATTTGACGGGGAAACAGTAACATGGTTATATCCGGAGAAAACGGATGGTTATACCCTTCTGGTAAATACGCCGCCAACGATCAGCGGTACTCCCGAAAAAGATAAAATATTGCCTGGGGAGACTTTTAGTTTTAAACCTGTTGCAAGTGATGAGGACGGAAGTCCTTTACGCTTTAAAATATACAATCAACCGGCATGGACGGTATTTAACAGTGAAACAGGAGAACTCACGGGTACCCCCACAACAGACGACAGGAGACGATATACATTCAATATTGGTGTAACAGACGGTCTTGAAACACGATGGTTAAACGGCAGTAAAACGGATGGTTTTTATATCAAGGTACTTAATACTGCTCCTGTCATCAGCGGAACGCCAGCGGCAGAAGTCCTGGTTAACGACAATTATGTTTTCCAGCCGGATGCGAACGATGCAGATGGTGATGCGATCACTTTTACCATAAAGCACAAACCGGTATGGGCCACATTCGATACCGAGACGGGAAGGCTGAGCGGTACACCGTCGAAAGCCTTCGCCAACCAGACCTTTGAAGACATTATTATCATTGCCAAAGACGGCAAAGGAGGGAAAGCACCGCTTCCGGCTTTCAGTATTACGGTAGTGAACAATCCTCCTGTCATCAGCGGAACGCCAGCGGCAGAAGTCCTGGTTAACGACAATTATGTTTTCCAGCCGGATGCGAACGATGCAGATGGTGACACGATCACTTTTACCATAAAGCACAAACCGGTATGGGCCACATTCGATACCGAGACGGGAAGGCTGAGCGGTACACCGTCGAAAGCCTTCGCCAACCAGACCTTTGAAGACATTATTATCATTGCCAAAGACGGCAAAGGAGGGAAAGCACCGCTTCCGGCTTTCAGTATTACGGTAGTGAACAATCCTCCTGTCATCAGCGGAACGCCGCCGGCAGAAGTCCTGGTTAACGACAATTATGTTTTCCAGCCGGATGCGAACGATGCAGATGGTGACACGATCACTTTTACCATAAAGCACAAACCGGTATGGGCCACATTCGATACTGAGACGGGAAGGCTGAGCGGTACACCGTCGGAAGCTTTTGCCGATCAGACCTTTGAAGACATTATTATCATTGCCAAAGACGGCAAAGGAGGGAAAGCACCGCTTCCGGCTTTCAGTATTACCGTACGGAATGCAGCTTATTATGATCCTGCCATTCTTGTGGGTGAGCCTGCAACGATCGCCAGGGCAGGTGAAGAGTACAGTTTTGCTCCATTTGTAGATTATTCAGGTCCCGGTTCACTTACATTTAGTATTGTCAATAAACCGACATGGGCAATTTTTGATACGAAAACTGGCAAACTCAGTGGTATACCAGGATCGAATGATATCGGTAAAACCGCAGATATTGTTATCAGTGCTTCAGCCGAGAACGATACTACTTCAAGTATGAAATCTTTTGATATCAATGTTGTCGAAACTTCCGCATCCAGGAAAGATGCATTCAAACTTCTGATACAATCAACCTTTGGGCCTACGGAACAGAGTATGGAAGAGGTAATGCAAATGGGTATCGAAGGTTGGGTAGATGCACAGCTTAATGCCCCTTCTGCATATGACAGCAATACGGATACACATCTGACATATTTGGAACGTCATATTGAACTTGCAAAAATGGCTAACTCCATATGGGATCAGCCTATAGAGGATTATATTGACGGTACTGCCAAATTTACCCGAACCAGTCTAGGTATCTATCGAAGTGTCTGGTTTGAAAATGCGCTGAATGCTTCGGACCAGCTCAGACAGCGTGTTGCGTTTGCTTTGAGCGAGATACTGGTTATATCTGATGGAGAGCCTGCCTTTGAAAAAAATGCAGAAGCACTTTCATACTATTACGATCTTTTGGTAAAACATGCCTTCGGTAACTACAGAGATCTGCTTATTGACATTTCCCACTCACCCGCTATGAGTATCTACTTGACATATAACGGCAGTAAAAAGCATGATGACGTAAAGAAAAACCAACCTGATGAGAACTATGCCAGAGAACTTATGCAGCTGTTCAGTCTTGGTCTCTACAAACTTGAGCTGAATGGAGAAGTAAAAACAGACGGGAACGGTAAACCGATCCCGACGTATATACAGCAGGATGTGCAAGAACTTTCCAAAGTGTTTACCGGTTGGGACCTGTACGATTATGAGGGAGGTGCATATGGGCATATCTCATTACGCAACAGTGACTTTATTCATCCTATAGAATATACAGCTGATTTTCATGATGGGGGGACAAAGTATATTTTAGGAACGACGATTGGCGCAGGACAGACAGGTGACGAAGATATTGCCTCTGCTATAGATATATTGATGGGGAATGAAAATATTGCTCCATTTGTAAGCAAACAACTGATCGTACGCCTTGTTACCTCTAATCCCAGTGATGCCTATGTCAGCCGTGTAGCAGCGGTATTTAACGATAATGGTAAAGGAGTCAAAGGTGATTTGAAAGCGGTTGTCAGAGCGATCTTGTTGGATGAAGAGGCCCGGAGTGAATATTCGGAAGAGAGTAATTTCGGAAAAATGAAAGAACCGCTTCTGGCCTATACACAACTGTTGAGATCATTTGATGTTTCTCCTTATCCCTCTTTTGATGGTAATAAGTTTAATCTGAAAGATGGAGCAGACGGAATGGTGACGAATGCCTATCTTTTCAGTGATGATCTGAAATATGGTCTTGGGCAAGCTCCAACAGGGGCACCGACGGTCTTTAACTACTTTTCACCTGACTTTGTACCGAACGATCCATATTTTCAGGAGAATGGACTTGTTGCACCTGAAATAGAGATACTGAGTGCACAGACCATTACAAATATGAGCAACTTGTTTTTATATGATACGAGACGTAATGACCGTATGGCAGAAGATATGGTGAACTTATGTATAATCAGCTATGACAACGAAGTTTCACTTGTTTTAAAAGCTTTGAATAATAATTATGACAATATGGCAAAAGATTCCTATAAAGAGAATGCAGCAACAGCATTGATTGAATATCTTGATGCCAAGCTTGTAAACAATCGTTTAGGTGATCAGCGCAGACAGATCATTAAAGATCATATCATGGATACATTCTATAATACAAATAGAAATGGTGCCAGACTGATGGTGATTGATGTAATCAATCTTATTACAGCGACTAGTATCTATATGGTACAGAGATAAAAGGATTTGATATGAAAAAAGAGAGACGAGATTTTTTACGATTGATGTACAACAGTTCTATTACTGCGGCATTGGCCCCGATGCTTGCTCCTCAAGAGATATATGCGTCTGACTCACAAACCTTTGATGATTATAAGGCAGTAGTATATATATCATTATTTGGCGGCAATGATGCCATTAATATGATTTTGCCTACTGAGAGAAGTGGTGAGGCTGGGTATGATACATATGCAGATATCCGAAAGAATTTAGTGGTTTCGTATGATGACCTTTCTGAAGGGTTGACATTGAATACAGAGGGCAAGCTTGATTTAAGCAGCGCAAACCCTTACGATGTTGCTTCAAACCTGAATGAAGATGCCTACCGTAAAGGTATGTATCATATTGGTGATACCGGTATCGGAGTCAATGGTATGATGCCTGAGGTAGCGCAAATGATGAATGAAAACAAGTTGGCGGTCATAGCAAGTGTCGGGACACTGGTGGTACCAAAATTTGATCCTGTCAGCAAACAAAAACTCTCAGGTGTATTTCCTGACCAGCTTTTTGCACATGATAGGCAGCGAAGACTACAAGAGACGGGACAGGCAGACAACCCAACAGGGTATGGATGGATAGGAAGACTTTTTGACAATCTTCAGGGCATTAATGGTTCTGGAATCATTACCCAAAATATCTCATTTTCAGGACATAATCACTCTCTGGTCGGGCAACATACCTATCCGTTGGAACTTGCAACCAATCCTGCGCACTATCAAACCAGGGCAGCAGGTGAGATCCCAACACGTCAGCAACTCAATGAATCCCTTACAGGCAATCCATTTGAACGTTTATACAACAAGATGATAGGTAAATCATACTCTTTGGTTGATGAACTAACTAATATTTGGGACAATGCCAGAATATACAGTACTTTGGACTCTTACGGAAATTCTCTTTTTTCTTTTCCTTCAGAGGCACAGATAAATATGGAAGAAGCCCCGAGCGTTAGTTTGATAAAAAGTTTTGAAGCCATAGCCAAGATGATTGACTATGGAAAACAAAACGGATTAAAAAGGCAAGTGTTTTATATTGAACATGGAGGATACGATACCCACAGTGCTCAACTGGATATGCATCCCAAATTACTACGCGAGCTCAGTCTTGGACTTGACAAATTTCAAAAAGCCATGGATGAGATGGGTATGTCAGATAAGGTTACTGCCTTTACCGTATCAGATTTTGGCCGAAGTGTAATAGAAAACGGTGACGGTACTGACCATGCTTGGGCAGGACACAATCTTGTAATGGGTGGTGCAGTAAATGGAGGTCAGATGTATGGGGATTTTCCTCTGCTAGTTGAACAGACTGTCGATGAGAGCCGTATTATTCCGACTATAGCTATTGAACAGCAGTTCGCAACGGTACTCAAATGGTTTGGCGTGGATGACACACTTAACAATACACTTTTCCCCAACCTGAAAAACTTTAGTCAAAGTGATCTCGGTTTTATGAAAGCTTAAGAGTACAGCGGTATTTCTAAAGATACCGCTACAACTCCCCCTAACCCCATCTTCGATATAATCCTTTCTATTAAATAATCACGAAAATAAGCGAGATACAATGAGTTACAACCCAAGTGAGATTGAAGCCAGGTGGCAGAAGAAATGGGATGAAGAAGAGGCATTTGAACCGTCGGATTCGTATGAGCAGAAGAAAAAATATATCCTGAGTATGTTTCCGTTCCCAAGCGGGCGTCTGCATATGGGACATGTACGAAACTACGCTATTGGAGATGCTTTTGCGCGCTATTACCGCAAACAGAACTTCAATGTCCTGCATCCTATTGGCTGGGATGCATTCGGTATGCCTGCAGAGAATGCGGCTATCAAACATGGACGCCATCCAAAAGAGTGGACCTATAGCAATATAGATTATATGCGAAAAGAACTCAATACCTTGGGACTCTCTTTTTCAAAAACACGCGAGTTCGCTACCTGTGATCCGCTCTATACCAAGCATGAGCAGAAGTTTATTATTGAAATGTACGAAAAGGGACTGCTTTACCGTGAATCGACCACAGTGAACTGGTGTGAAAGCTGTCATACGGTCTTGGCAAATGAGCAGGTTGAAGAGGGATGCTGCTGGCGTTGCGACAATGAAGTAGAGCTCAAAGAGATGCCAGGATATTACCTCGATATCATCAAGTATGCCGATGAACTGCTGGACGATCTTGCACAGCTTGAAGGGAAATGGCCTTCGCAGGTCATTGCGATGCAGCGCAATTGGATCGGAAAGTCGCAAGGGCTGGAATTCACCTTTGAACTGAGTGAAGAAAGCAAAGCCAAACTGGACGGTAAGTTTGACGGCTACAAAGTCTTTACCACACGTCCCGACACGATCTACGGTGTGACCTATTCGGCTTTGGCGGTGGAGCATCCTATTACCAAGTATCTGGTAGAGCATGATCTTCTGAGTGCCAAAGTTGCAGAGAAGATCACAGCAATCAGTAATATGACGGAAGTAGAGCGTGCACAGGAGGGCAAAGAGGGATACCCTTTGGGCATTACTGTGATCCATCCTCTAACTGGAGAAGAGATACCGGTGTGGACAGCGAACTTCGTACTGGCCTCCTATGGCGGCGGTGCAGTCATGGCCGTACCTGCACATGATGAGCGGGATTTTGAATTTGCCACGAAATACGATCTACCGATCAAACGTGTCATTCAGGGGGGTGACGAGTTGCCTTATACTGGAACTGGTGACCTGATGGACAGTGGCCGTTTCTCCTGCGTGGGCAGTGAAGAGGCGAAGATTGCGATCATCAATATCATGGAAGAGGAAGGCAAAGGGAAAGGCACAACCAATTATAAGCTCAGAAACTGGGGTGTAAGCCGTCAGCGTTACTGGGGTGCGCCAATTCCGTTCGTGCATTGTCCAAACTGTGGCCTTGTACCGGAAAAGAAAGAGAATCTGCCGGTTGCACTGCCTGACGATGTAGAGATCACAGGAGAGGGGAACCCGCTGGAAAACCATCCGACCTGGAAATACTGCTCTTGTCCACAGTGTGGTGCCGATGCGGTCCGTGAGACCGACACACTCGATACCTTTGTTCAGTCAAGCTGGTACCAGTTCCGTTATGCAACCAATCCCAGGAAGTGGGAAGAGGTGGGCATCGATAAAGAAGATGCGAATTACTGGCTGGGGGTGGACCAGTACATCGGCGGTATCGAACACGCGATTTTGCACCTGCTTTATGCGCGTTTCTTCACCAAAGTACTGCGTGACCTCGGACATCATGATATTGATGAGCCGTTCACAAGACTGTTGACGCAGGGAATGGTACTGATGGACGGTGCCAAGATGAGCAAGTCCAAAGGCAATACCGTCGATCCGGACGCACTGGTCGAGAAGTATGGCGCCGATACGGCAAGACTTTTCATCCTTTTTGCCGCACCGCCGCAAAAAGAATTGGAGTGGAACGATTCGGCGGTAGAGGGTGCCTTCAGGTTCATCAAGAAGCTTTATGACAGAAAAAGCAAAGTGACAGGCAACATGCTGATAGATATCGACCACAGCGGGCTATCCAAAGAGAGTAAACTGGCACGTGTCAAAGTCTATGAGGCTCTGCAGAAATCAACGGATGTCTATGAAAATACATTTGCGTTCAATACCTTGATTGCAGCCTGTATGGAAGCACTCAATGCTTTGGACAAGCAGGACAACGGCGATGTCTGGATAGAGGGGATGTACATCATGCTCAATTTGCTCGAACCGATCATCCCGCATGTGACTGCAGAATTGAGTGAACAGCTTTTCAACAGAGAGAATCTTGCTGCCGTACTCAAAGTCAAAGAGGAGGTCTTTGTGCAAGAGAGTATTCTTTATGTTGTTATGATCGGTGGCAAGAAACGGACCGAAATAGAGGTCAGTCCAGGTGCATCAAACGAGGAGATACTGGTTGCTGCCAAAGAGGCTGGAGACAAGTGGCTACAGGGTATGCAGGTCGTTAAAGAGATCGTCGTACCCAATAAATTAGTGAACCTGGCGGTGAAACCAATTTAGTGAAGGGTAAATAACAAAGAGTGAAGAGTGAAAGTATGCGGTGCAGTGGCTCCGTTTTTATTGAAAAAGGTAAAAAGATGACAACACTAAATAGAAGTTTTTCAAAGAAAAACAAACCACAACTTTCCACTCTTCACTCTTCACCCCAAGGGCACTTGTCACTTCGTTCGGGCGCACTCTTCACTTTAATAGCAGCAATGCTGCTATTAACCGCGTGCGGCTACAAACCCTCTTCTCATCTCATCCGTAACGTCTTTTCTGATTCGGTCTATGTCGAAGTGGTCATTGACAGGGTAGAACCGGAAAATGCGCCGTATGTCAAAGATGAGATGAACCGTCTGGTCTATACGCGTTTCAAAGGGCATATCGTTCCCAAAGATCAGGCAGAGAGCCAGATAAGCATCGATTATAAAGGCAGTACCTTTACCCCTTTGACTTATGAAGACGGATATGTGGTCCGTTACCGTGCCAACATCAGAGTGAAGTTCGATATGGTAACCAAAAAAGGCAAGCTCTCCAAAACGATCGTTTCGGTATTTGAATCTGATATCGAAAAGAGTTCCATCAGTTCTTCAGCCCTCAGAACGGAAGCGATCCGTAAAGGACTGGAAAAATCACTCAACGAATTCCTTGCCTATGCCAGTGCGAAGGGAATGTTGATAGAAAAAAGTAGTAGGTAGCAGTGAAGGATTTGACATTTGCGGAATTCTTAGACAAAAAGCCGCTTTATTACAAAAAGATTGACCATGAGCGGGTACATGTCGCCTATAGGATGCTCAAGCCGCATATCGACCGACCAAAGACCGTGCATGTTGTCGGAACGAATGGCAAAGGATCGACGGGACGCATGATCAGCCACCTCGCTTACCAGGAGGCAGGGAGCAGGGAGCAGGGGGCAAGTTTGTCTGTTGGCCACTTCTCCTCTCCGCATATCCTGAAATTCAATGAGCGTATCTGGATGAATGGCAGTGATGCCTCTGATGAGGTTCTGGAAGCGGCACACCAAAAGCTTTTTGCTATTTTGGGTGAAAAGATGAGTCATGCACTGAGTTATTTCGAGTATACCACTCTGTTGGCATTCGTTGTATTTGAGAATTGTGACTTGATGGTGCTTGAAGCAGGTCTTGGCGGAGAATTTGATGCAACCAATGTCTGTGACAAGGAGCTGAGTGTTATTACCCCCATCGGGATCGACCATCAGGCTTTTTTGGGAGATTCTATAGAAGAGATCGCTGCAACTAAAATACGCAGTATCCAGTCCGGCGGTAAAGTGCTTATTGCTCCACAGCCTTATGAAGAAGTAGTGGAGGTGGCAGCACAGATCGCAGAGAAGAAAGGAGTGGAGTTTTTTCTTAGTAAGCAGAAAGTAGAGACCAGGGAGCAGTTAGAGTATGTTGCCTTTGAAAAATCTTGGAGCAGTTATCTTGTGGATAATGCAATGGTGGCGTTGCAAGCACTGGATATTCTGAATATTCCATATGATATAGAAGCGTTTAGAACATTGGAACTTTTCGGGCGCTTCTATCCTTTAACGAAGAATATCCGTATCGATGTTGGACATAATCCTCTGGCGGCAAAGGCGATCGTCGGAGCGATGGAGCCGGATACGGTACTTATCTACAACTCTTTGGATGATAAGGACTATGAAGAGGTTTTGAGAACATTGAAACCCAAGGTTAAACGGGTAGAGATTATCAGGATCGATTCCCAAAGAGCGACAACGGTAAAGGATATTGAAGCTGCATTGGAGAAAGTTGGTTTACCGTACAGTGATTTTCAAAATAGCATGGAGGATGATCAGCATTATCTGGTGTTTGGTTCTTTTTATACGGTGGAAGCATTCTTGAAAAAATTAAAAGTTAAAAGTTAGAAATTAAAATGATGTATCAAAGCAATATCTATGAATATTTGGAAAATTTAAGAGAAGAAAAACTTCTTCTCTGCAAAGATGATAAAGAGTCAATACAGATAAGAGATGTAGCACAACTGCTTGGGTTTGATACGTTTGTCCTACCCGATATCAGGGTGAATGTAGGTGAAGACCTTCGTGCCTATACAGAAGACCTTCAGCTCTTTTTTGCACAGCTTTCCGCCTATCATGCTTCCGACAGAAAAAAGATTCTCATTTCTCCAGTCCGGACTGTACTGCTGCCCTTTCCAAAACCTGAATTTTTCAGGAAGAAAGTCCTGGAATTCGGTGACACGGTCGACCTGAACGCACTGAAAGATACTCTGTATCAATGGGGATACCATTTTACCGATATCGCTGCGAGCAGGGGAGAGGTCTCTTTCCGTGGTGATATCATCGATATCTTTCCTATCGATGCTGAAAAACCCTACCGTATCTCCCTTTTTGATGACGAGATAGAGTCGATACAGCATTATGATGAAGCGACACAGAAGCGTTTTGAAGAGGAGTTGGACACTGTAGCGTTTACGCCTGCTTTTCTTGCACTTGACAAGGAGCAGTATGAGGCCCTTAAAAACAGAGTAGAGAGAAGCCGGTACGACACTTTTGTTAAAGATATAGATTCTCTTGGACTGTGGCATCTTGAGGATCTTGGTCAGAGTGCACTCGAACAGTTCCCAGCTGTTTGGGCGAGTAATCTGGATGAGGAACTCAAAGAGATCTACGAATTGGGTGAACCGCTGATACCGCGTAAAGATTTCCTGCTTCCTTCCGTGCCGGAGAGTGACCGCTACCGTGACCTTGAAGTGGTGGAGCCCAACAAACTGCTTGAGGTCCACAAAAACAAAAAGATCACGGTCATCGCCAGGAACGAGAGTATCGTCAGGGGCTCTGAGCTGAGCAGTTTTGAGAATATTGAATTCGTTTATCAGGACGGTATCGTCAATATCATGGGAGATGACAGGCTTGTCATCTCTTTGAACAAACCGCTCAAGAAGAAACGGGTCAAGAAAGCGACGATCATCCTTGATGAACTCAAACCCGGTGATTATGTGGTGCATGAGAACCACGGTGTGGGTATCTTCAAAGGGATCGAAAAGCGTGATGTGCTGGGGGCGACCAGTGAATTTGTGGTGATCTTTTATCAGAATGAGGATTCTCTGCTCATTCCGGTCTCCTCTCTTGAAGTGATAGACCGCTATGTGGCAGAGGGCGGAGCACTGCCGGTTCTGGACAGGCTTGGCAAGGCAAGCTTTAAAAAGCTCAAAGGCAAGGTAAGGGAGAAACTCTTTGCCATCGCTTCCCAGATCATCAATCTCTCCGCCCAGAGACACCTGAAAAAAGGTATCAGGATGAAGATCGACAGAGAGGAACATACGCTTTTCATGTCCAAAGCCGGTTTCCTGCATACCGAAGATCAGGAAAGGGCGATCAACGATATGCTCGATGACATGAGTTCGGGCCGGATGATGGACCGTCTGCTCTCTGCCGATGTGGGATTCGGAAAAACGGAAGTGGCGATGAACGGGATGTTCGTTGCCGTCAGGAACGGTTACCAGGCTATGATGATCGCACCGACCACGCTGCTTAGTTCCCAGCATTACAAAAGCCTCAAGGAGCGTTTTTATGATTACGGGTTCAAAGTGGCCAAACTCGACCGTTTTTCTACGACCAAAGAGAAAAATGCCATCCTGAAAGGATTGGCGGAAGGGAGCATTGATGTAGTAGTGGGTACACATGCACTGCTCAAGGCAAAGTTCAAGAACCTTGCTCTGGTAATCATAGACGAAGAGCATAAGTTCGGTGTAAAACAGAAAGAGGCACTCAAAGAGATGAGTATCGATGTGCATCTGCTCTCGATGTCTGCCACACCTATACCGCGTTCATTGAATATGGCGCTTTCAGAGGTCAAGAGCTTTTCTGAGATACTTACACCTCCGACAGAACGCCAGGGCGTCCGTACTTTTGTGAAGAGTTATGATGACAAAGTGATCAAAGAGGCCATTCTGAGGGAGATGCGGCGCGGTGGGCAGATCTTCTATGTCTTCAACTCCATTGCCGGGATAGACGAGAAGAAGAAACAGTTGCTTGAAATTCTGCCTAAGCTTCGTGTTGCCGTACTGCACTCCAAGATCTCCGCTAAAGAGACGGAAGACGAGATGCTGAAGTTCGAGGATGGAGAGTATGACGTACTGCTCTCCACCTCCATCGTCGAGTCAGGCATCCATATGCCGCATGCCAACACGATGATCGTCGATGGGGCGGACAATTTCGGTATCGCCGACCTGCATCAGCTCAGAGGCCGTGTCGGACGGGGCGGAAGGGAAGGTTACTGCTACTTCATGGTAACGGACAAGGACAGATTGACCGAGAATGCCAAAAAGCGCCTCATCGCACTGGAATCGCACTCCGATCTCGGTTCGGGTGCCGTGCTGGCTTTCCATGACCTTGAGATCCGTGGTGGTGGTAACATCATCGGGGAAGCACAAAGTGGACACATCAAGCAGATTGGTTATTCGCTCTACCTGCGTATGCTTGAAGATGCCATCAAAGAATTGAGTGGACAGGACAAAGAGGTAGCGCATAACATCGATATGAAACTCTCCATTGACGCCTACCTGAACGAAGAGCTCATCGAAGAGGACAGGCTGCGGCTCGAACTCTACCGCAGGCTCTCACTGTGCGAAACAACAGGAGAGGTCTACGAGATAGAAGCCGAGATTGCCGACCGCTTTGGTAAACTTGACACCATCACCAGACAGTTTATCGATGTCATGGTCATGAAAGTACTGGCAAAAGAGCAGGGCATTTCCAAAGTTTCTTCCTACGGGGAGAATGTCTTCATTGAGTTCAGGGAAGAGGGCAAAGAGCGCGTGGTTTTAAAATCCAACTCCAAAGATGATGACGATATCATTGCAACCGCGATGGGATATTTGAAGGGGAAACAATAGTGATTGGCTACAAGAGACTTTTCGAACTGACCAATGCGTATTCGGTGCTGTTGGTGGAAGATTATGAGCCGCTTCGCAACGATATGGCAGAAATGCTGGAAGATCTTTTTGAAACGGTGGTAGCAGCATCGAACGGTGTGGAAGCTTTGGGACTTTACGATGAGTATCGTACAAAACGCCACCGTACCTTTGATATTGTCATATCGGATATACAGATGCCGCTGATGAATGGGGTTGACCTTTGTGAGGCTCTGCGTGAACGCAACGAGGAACAGCAGATCATCATTCTTTCTGCCCATACGGACAGTAAATATCTTCTCAGGCTCATCAATCTGGGTATTGCACAATTCATCAGCAAGCCCGTACAGCATGACCGTCTGTTCGATTCACTCTCTTTTGTATGCGGAAAGGTCAGTAAAGAAAATGCAACAGTTTCTCAAGGCAGTATGCTTGATCTGGGAGAAAAAATGTTTTGGGACAAAGAGAGGAGCCTGCTGACGCAGAACGGTTATCCTGTGCAGTTGACCCGGCATGAGACCTTTCTGATGCAGTTATTGGTAAGAAAAGCTGAACAGGTATGCACGGGAGAGGAGATATTGCATTATTTCTACCTTGAGAGTGTTGAGCTGGATGAAAAAAATATACGGAACCTGGTCTTCAAACTGCGTAAAAAACTTCCCAAGAGTGTGATAAGCAGTATTTATGGTATGGGATACAAGTTCTCATTGTTCAGTCAGTCCTTTTAGGCTTATTGAAAGTGAGGTCAAAGCAGACCCCCCCCGTTTTTGTTTCGCATCTTTATGGAACCGTTGTGGTGATCTTCCATAATGATCCTGGACATATACAGCCCAAGTCCTGTACCGACATTGTGCTCCTTGGTGCTGAAATAGGGTTCAAAGATCTTTTTGGCAACAGTAGCGTGAATTCCTCCGCCGTTGTCGTATATCCGTATGAGACACTGTTGTTTTTGTTGAAGCGTAGCGATAATGATCTTCGGGACTTGGATATTTTTTTCCAAAAAAATGTCTTCACTGTTTTTCAGCAGATTGAGTATGACCTGAATGATCTCATTTTCATACATCATGATCTCGGTATGGTCATTCAATTCTGTAATGACTTGAATGCCTTTGCCTTCAAGTGATTTTTGAATGATCATCAGGGCATTTTCAACGGGTTGGCTCAAGGGTGCTGTCGCCTTGCTTTTGTAGGGGTTGAAAAAGTTCCTGAAGTCGTCCGTCGTATCGGAAAGATAGCGCACATACTCCAGAATGCTGTCGTGTTTCCTTTGTAGATAAGCAAGGAACTTTTTTCGTTCGGTAGGTTGGGCAAGGTCGAATTTACCGCTTGCGATCTTCATGTTAACCCCTATGACAGCGGAATTTATGGCTCCAAGCGGCTGTTTCCACTGGTGCGAGATCATGCTGAGCATCTCTCCCATTGCAGCCATTCTCTGCTGTTGAAGTAGCAGTTCATCCTTGTGCCGCAACTCTTCCACCGCCAATTCCATCTGTTTTCTCAACCGTTTATTGTATTGGCGCTGTGCATAGAGGCTGAGCAGTATGAGCAGGACAAGCAGGGCAAAAGGAAAGAGCATTTTCAAAAGATTCTCAGCTGTATACCGGGTATTGTCGTCTGTATGCATGTTTTGTACCAAGCGTGCTTCACCCAAAGAGGTAAAGGTACTCTTTGGCTCTGATAGGTTAAGGTCTGAAGGCAGAGTTTTTGCATGTAAAAAAAGATGAAAGGTCAGGAAAAAAGATAAAAAAAGATATACAAATTTCATAGGCTGTCACCGGTGATGCTGGTTTTTATAAATGTACTATAGCATAATAATACTCTTTACGTGACATTTGCGTGACATTTATCTGTTATAATGCAATGTTATGTTATTCCCTTTCTAAATTGAAGAGAGGAAATACAGCATATTGTCAAAGCCAAACCACCTGAGAAGGTGGGACGGAAAGCTACGGATCTCCCCCTTTTTTTTGAGGGCAGACCGCCGGGTTGCCAAAATAAATATTTTACAAAATTACAAGGGGTTGTAAATGAAGTTAATTTGGTCATGGTTGAGGGCGGTTGCCCTTTTTGGTTTTTTGTTTTTAGGTTTTGGGGTTCAGTTGCATGCTGAAGGTTCCTGGCAGATGGGGCTGAATGAAGATGTAACACATGAACAGCCATTGTTTCAATGGAACAGTACTTATAATAACTCAAGTACAGGTTTGGAAGTTAAAGAACGACCTCTCTATGTTGATATCACAAATGCAAATGAAATTATAAATATTCATATTTGTGGAGAGGCAAATGGTGATAATCTGTCCATCGAGATTTATGATGAATCGGGTACAACCTTACTGGATTCCACGACAATGAATAGCTCAAATGTCGATTGTACTGATGATTTTAATGGTATATTGAGTGGAGGATATGAGTTTATTCCAGGAGCAGTAGGTACCTATCAGATACGTTTAGACAATACACAAGGGACGCAAGATGTTTTAAAACGCTTTGATGTATTTGTCAAGACAAACCCTGGTGATGATGTGGACCCACGTATAGATCAAGGGCGGCTTTGGGCCTATAGATGGGCTTTTGATGCAGGTTCTTTTGGAGATAGCCACTCCACCAGTGCCAATTTATACGCTGTGGTTGACGGTGGGTTTAATGGCAGTTATTATACATGGGAACTTGATCTTGACCATTTTGCCGGATATGTATACGAATTAACAGCAAATAATTTGGGACTTACGAGTCCTAATGCTGATGGAACGATTGTTGCCGCTTTGAGTGGATGTATTGATTCAGATAGTGCGGCACCCTGTCCTTCTGTATCTGGAAATAGAAACTATGTTGAAGCGCAATATAAACTTTATCTTTCCAACCCTGCTGCTTCTTACCCCAGGCCCACAACGCTGCCTGAGATTACAAATTTCCATTTTCTTGATGATCAAGGTGTTGATGATTCGATCTCACCAAGTGACACAGTGACAGTACAGGATACAGGAAACTTTCTCTTTACAACAAACTTGGCAATAAGTGGAACCTATACCATTATAATAGATGTAAACAATGATGATGTTTTTGGTAGTGGGGATGTATTTCTGAACGGAACAGCTGTACCTGGAGACAATAGTGTTAACTGGAATGGCGTAGATAATAGTGGTAATACCGTTCCTAATGGTACTTACAAAGCACAGATCGTTCTTAAAACAGGAGAGTTTCACTTTACTGCCGCGGATGCAGAAACAAGTGGTGGTTCAGGTAATAATGGTTTGACAATCAATGCAGTTTTAGATAATGGTAGTATTGATACATCGAATAAAGTTTACTGGGATGATAATAGTTATTTAGGGTTGACACATGCCGATTCATATAATGCAGACGGAACATATAAATACCACAATTGGGGTGATTTTACAAGTGGTGGTGATGGAAATAAAGCATATTTGGATACTTATTCTATAGGAGCGACTTCCCAACCCGTCTTTCTTCGTTTGGCTATAGAACCTGATGATACGCCTCGGACCAAAATGACAGGCAAGGTATTTGACGATGCAAACGGCAACGGTGCATATGATTCTGGTGAAACAGGTTTCTCCAACATCACGATAGCTATTACAGATACGACAGGAACATTTTTTGTTTCAACAGATACAAATGGAGATTATGTAGCGTATACTTCGGCAACTGAATCCAGTGTAGTCATTGACGTAAATGAATCCACTCTCCCCGTAGGTTATGCCCAAACAGCGGGAACAGACCCCGAAACTGTTGATGTTTCAGCAGGCGGAACAATTTCAGTGGGAGATGATGGATATCAAGTACAAGCGGATCTTCGCACAACTAAAGTCGTGGATAAAGTATCTCCCAATGTTGGCGATACAGTTACCTATACGTTAACTGTCACAAATAATGGTCCCGCAGAAGCAACAAATGTAAGTTTGACAGATCAACTTCCAACTGGAATTACTTATGCTTCCAATACTCCAAGCCAGGGAACTTATAACTCTGGTACAGGTATTTGGACCATAGGAACATTGGCAAATGGTGCAAGTGCGAACTTGACACTTTCAGGAACTGTTGATTCTGGAACATCTTTGTTGACAATTACTAACTTTACAACTTCGGCTACAGGAGATCAAGCTGATCCAACTAATGTAAATGATGATCTTAATGAGTCTTTGACAGTAGTAAACAGGGGGCCTGCTGCAGTTAACGATAGTTATACAGTTGCTGAGGATAGTAGTGTGACTTTGTTACCATTAACAGCTGATAGCGATCCTGATGGTGACAGTATAGGGGTTGTTTCTATTAATGGTGTGACTTTGACCCCGGGTGTAGCACAAACGATTCTTGTAACAAACGGAACCGTAACTGTTGATGCAGTAGGTGTGATCACATTCACGCCAGATACAAACTATAATGGGCTGGTAAGTTTCCCGTATGTAATAAGTGATGGAAAAGGTGCTACAGCTACAGCAAATGAGAATATTACGGTCAACGGGGTGAACGATACACCAACAAGCACACCGATCGCCGACCAGACAAATGCCGATGCCGATACGCCAAGCGTGAATGTAAGCGGCAACTTCTCGGATCCGGACGGGGACACACTGACATACTCGGCGACAGGATTGCCAACAGGACTGAGCATCGATCCAAATACAGGAGTGATCAGCGGGACGATCGATAAATCGGCCAGCCAAAGCGGGCCGTACAGCGTCACGGTGACTGCAAAAGATTCAAGTAATGCAAGCACCAGCGAGACATTCAGTTGGACGGTAACCAACCCTGCACCGACAGCCAACCCGGATACAGGAAGCACAGCAGAAGATACACAATTGGTTGTGGCTGCGACAGGCGTACTGGGGAATGATACGGATCCAGATGGAGATACGCTTTCGGTGACTGGATATAATGTTGGTGCGAACACTGCAACCGTAGGCAATCCGCTGGTACTGACAGAAGGTAACCTTACCATTGCAGCAGACGGTTCTTACACGTTTGATCCGGCAGCGAACTTTAACGGTCCTGTTCCGGCAGTAACCTATGCTATCAGTGACAGTAACGGCGGAACATCCAGTTCAACGCTTACAATTACAGTCACACCTCAAAACGATACACCGACAAGCACACCGATCGCCGACCAGACAAATGCCGATGCCGATACGCCAAGCGTGAATGTAAGCGGCAACTTCTCGGATCCGGACGGGGACACACTGACATACTCGGCGACAGGATTGCCAACAGGACTGAGCATCGATCCAAATACAGGAGTGATCAGCGGGACGATCGATAAATCGGCCAGCCAAAGCGGGCCGTACAGCGTCACGGTGACTGCAAAAGATTCAAGTAATGCAAGCACCAGCGAGACATTCAGTTGGACGGTAACCAACCCTGCACCGACAGCCAACCCGGATACAGGAAGCACAGCAGAAGATACACAATTGGTTGTGGCTGCGACAGGCGTACTGGGGAATGATACGGATCCAGATGGAGATACGCTTTCGGTGACTGGATATAATGTTGGTGCGAACACTGCAACCGTAGGCAATCCGCTGGTACTGACAGAAGGTAACCTTACCATTGCAGCAGACGGTTCTTACACGTTTGATCCGGCAGCGAACTTTAACGGTCCTGTTCCGGCAGTAACCTATGCTATCAGTGACAGTAACGGCGGAACATCCAGTTCAACGCTTACAATTACAGTCACAGCAGTAGATGACCCGACAGTAGTCGCAGATGACAGTGCAACGACAGAAGAAGATACGCCGGTTGATATAGATGTTTTGGCAAACGATACTGATCCGGAAGGTACAAAGTCACCTGTAGCTTCAGTGACGGATGGGGAGCATGGAACAGTAACGATCAATCCTGATGGAACAGTAAAATATACTCCAGAAGAAAACTATAATGGCACAGATACCTTTACCTATACAAATGAGGAAGGTAATACGGCAACGGTGACTGTTACAATAGACCCGGTTAACGATGCACCGGTAGCAGAAGATGACAGTCAGTCAACACCTATCAATACAGCGGTATCAGTACCGGTACTGAACAATGATCATGATGTGGATGGTGATGTATTGGCAATAGTTGATGTTAATACGACAGATACCAATGGGACGGTGACATTTGATGCGAATGGAACAGTAATCTTTACACCTGATACAGACTTTATCGGCACCACGGCATTTATCTATACAATAAGTGACGGAAATGGCGGGACAGATATGGCAGTGGTGATCATTACTGTAACCGATCCTCAAGATCCGGAATCCAATTCCGTGGCGGCAGTTGCTGACAGTGCCAGTACGGACAATACAGCTTCTATAGATATTCCGGTACTGAACAATGACTATGACCCTGAAGGCGATGAGTTTAATCTTACAACTATCATAACTCAACCATCCAATGGTACGGTGAGTATAGAAGATAACGGAACCCCTAATGATCCGTCGGATGACTATATTATCTATGATCCAAATACAGGATTTGTGGGTACGGATACGTTCGAGTATGAGATCACTGATGCAAACGGCAATACAGATGTAGCTATCGTTACTGTAACCGTTGTGGATCCTGCGACTGATGCTGTGCCGAATGCTGTGGCTGACGGTGCAACGACTGACCAGGAATTACCTGTAAGCATAGATGTATTGGGCAACGATACGCATCCTGACAATGATGATCTCAATATCACAGCATTCACCGAACCGTCAAATGGTACAGTGACACTCGATGATAACGGGACACCTGATGATCCGACTGATGACAGGCTTGTCTATAGGCCGAATGCAGGATTCAGCGGCCATGATACCTTTATGTATACCATTACTGACGAGAACGGTGATACTGCTTCAGCGGCAGTCACGGTAACTGTTGTTGCCGCTCCGGATGTCCTCATAGGAGATGCAATGATCGTAGAGGGTGGTGACCTTGTGTTTGATGTCAATCTTACACATGCCTATGGTGAAGACATTAACCTAACATTGACATTGGAAGATAATACGACAACCCAAGGTGAGGATTATATACCCACAACAGTAACAGTAGTGATCCCTGCTGGATCAACACATGTTACGGCATCAGTTAGCACAGAAGATGATGGACTGGTAGAGGCAGATGAATATCTTGATATCCATATCAGTACAGTCAATAGCGGTTCGGTAGGAGATAGTTCAGATACAGGAAGAGGAACAATTATTGATAATGACACACCGCCAACTGCTGAAGATGATAATGTGAATGCTACAAACGGAAGTGAGGTGACCATAGATGTCATACAGAATGATATTAATGGAACTTCAGACTTAAATGCATCAACGGTACGTATTATAGATCCTGTTAATGGAGAGGTTACAACATATATTGTACCTGGTGAAGGTACCTGGACTGTCGACCCTGATACCGGAAAGATAACTTTTACTCCCGAACAAGGGTATGTGGGTGATCCAACACCGATTGAATATATCGTCTATGATGTAGACGGTAACAGTGATATAGGTAGGGTAACCATTAATTATATGCCGCTGGCAAACAATGATTCATATGGTCCTGTATTTGAAGGTGAGACTGCCACTCTTGATATCCTGAATAATGATATTAATACCTCATCACCATTGGATTCGACACGCGTAAGTCTTGTACCTGGTACAGATGCAATAAATGTTTTGACGGATAGTGAAGGTGATGTGATAGGATTTACCGTACCTGATGAAGGAATGTGGTCTGTAGATGAAAGCACTGGTGAAGTTACATTTGATCCGGATGGAAATTTAGAGACTTCGGACCCGACACCGATTCAGTATACTGTCAGAGAAGAAAATGGTGAGGAAAGTAATAAAGCATTGATCAGTATTCACTATAGTGGAGGTCCAAATGCAACAGACAACCTTGATGTACCGGTCAGCTCTTATGCTCCGATAGTCATTGATGTATTGGCAAACAATGATGATTGGGGAGCGTTCGGTCCGGGAACGGAAAGCATCTCCTTTACCCAGCCGACATATGGTAATGTAGCATTGGATGATGGCGGTACACCGAATGATCCAACAGATGATGTATTGATCTATACGCCTGCAGCGGATATAAACAATGTAACAGATACCTTTACCTATACGATCACTGATGCAGAAGGCCATACTTCTACAGCGATTGTTACAGTCGATATAGATTGTACAAGTTCACAATCTTCTGATGGCGGTGATGCTTTAGGTTCTTTGGGTATGCTTATGATGATGTTTATGACCCTGTTATCGGGATTCTATTTTGTTAGAAGAGAAGAAAGAAGAGGAGAGATATAATGAAAAAAATAATACTAATACCATGTGTATCACTGCTTTTAGCAAGTACAGCACTTTTTGCAGGTGGGGGAAAGAATATGGCTCCGGCCATAGTACCGGTTATCCCAATAGAAACTGTGGAGATCTCTCCCTGGTATCTGGGGGCAGGTCTGGTCTGGGCAAAGTTCAGCGTGGATGACTGTGGAGGTGCTCCTGGTTGTACCTATGAAGATACGACCTACGGGGTCATGGTACGTGGCGGATACGAGGTCAACCAGTACTTCGGGATCGAAGGACGTTTTATCGATACGTTTATGGATGAAGGTCCTTTCGGCGGAGCACCGCTGATGCACGTAGGGCTGTTTGCCAAACCACAGTATCCAATAAGTGAAAGAGTGAATCTTTACGGACTTCTTGGGTACGGATATACGAAAAACCTTGGCAACGGTGCGCGCCTGAACTATTTTGACGATGACTGGGGATTCTCGGCCGGTGCCGGTCTGGAGTATGACCTGTCAGACCGTGAAGGTGACAGAGTGGAGAACGGCAACTACGACAGGGCGTTTGATGGATACGCGGACCAGGGAAGAGGTTGGAGCCTTTTTGTGGACTATCAGCGTCTCCTGATCAAATCGGACGTACCGGATATGGATGTTATCTCCGTAGGTGTCCGATACGATTTTTAACTCTTTTTCTTCTTGAAGGGCAGCTATCTGCCCTTCTTCCTCTCTTATTAAACCTTAGTTAACCTCACTCAAGTAAACTACTATTATCAAATAGTTTTAGGAGAAAAACTTGAGTCAAATCATACAAAATATCAGAACGGAAATTTCCAAAGTATTGGTTGGCCAGGACAAGATGGTCGAAGGACTGCTTGCCGGGTTGCTTTGCCGTGGGCACATACTGCTTGAAGGTGTACCCGGGCTTGCGAAGACCACTGCGGTCAATGCGCTTGCGAAGACATTGGGGCTGAACTTCAAACGTGTGCAGTTCACACCTGACCTGCTGCCTTCAGACATTATCGGAACGGAGATTTATGATCCTTCCAAGAACTCTTTCAAGATCAAACAGGGACCTGTATTTACTAACCTTTTACTTGCAGATGAAATCAACCGTGCCCCAGCCAAAGTGCAGTCAGCACTGCTTGAAGTCATGCAGGAGAGACAGGTGACTATTGGAGATGAGACCTTCAAGATCGATTCACCATTCCTTGTTATGGCAACACAGAACCCGGTAGAGCAGGAGGGGGCATACGAACTTCCCGAAGCACAGCTTGACCGTTTCATGATGAAAGTGGTCGTGGGCTACAACACCAAAGAGGAAGAACTTGAGATCGCCAGACGTGTGGCGAACAACAGCTTTGAAACTATCCAGCAGGTAGCGAGCAGAGAAGAGCTTGAACAGATCCGTAAAGAAGCGCTGGAAGTGCATATGGACGAAGAGATCGAAGCGTATATCATCGAACTTGTCGCTGCAACGCGTGATCCAAAAGCGTATGGCCTTGAAGAGCTTGAACCGTACATTGAATTTGGTGCTTCACCAAGGGCGAGTATCGATATGTACAAGGCGGCACGTGCGATCGCTTACCTCAAAGGACAGGATTATGTTTCGCCTATTGAGATAGCCTATATCGCCAAAGAGATCCTTCGCCATCGTATCATTTTGAGCTACGAAGCACAGGCTGAGGATATTACGCAGGATCATATCATCGAGAAGATTTTGGCGGCAGTGCCAATTCCGTAGGAATCGGGATGATGATGAAAAATGAAATAAAAAATGTAGGGTGTTGTGCCCTCTCAACACCACAATATAGAAATATAGTGAGTGGTGCTGTCGGGGAACAACACCCTACGCAAGAGGTAGTATGAATAAAAAAGCGAAAAAGATCGTTCTCAAAACGAAGAAGCAGGTGTACGGGGATATGCTCGGTAACAATGCTTCGATGTTCCAGGGTGAGGGCTTTGAGTTTACGGAGCTTCGTGAGTATGTCTACGGGGATGATGTCCGTAAGATAGACTGGAAGACGACGGCCAAACTGGGCAAGCCTTTTGTCAAGATCTACAAAGAAGAAAGAGAGCTCAATGTGGTGGTCGTTTCCATGCTGGGAGGGTCCACCTATTTTGGGACAGTAAAGCAGAAATCCGACATCATCGCCGAAGTGGCGGGTACGCTCGGTTTCTCTGCGGTGAAGAATGCAGACCTCTTCTCCCATATGATCTTTGCGGACAAACTCTATGATCTGAGCAAGCCGAGTAAAAAACTTTTTTCCGTAAATAGAGCGGTTGAGAATATTGTCGATTTTGAACCCATCGGCAAAGAGGGTGACTTCAAAGCACTGGTCGAGACTTTGAACAACCGTTTAAAGAAGAAAGCACTGCTTTTCATCCTCTCGGACTTTGTGGGTGATGTGGACTTGAAACTGTTGAGCAAGAAACATGATGTCTTTGCGGTCATCGTACGTGACAAGTTTGAAGAAGAGCCGAGTGAACTGGGGTATCTCAGACTGATCGATATGGAAACGAAACAGAGTTTCGAAGGCAATATCGACAGCGGAACACTGAAGAACTATAAAAAAGCTCTTCTGAAAAATGATGAAAAACTTTACAAACAATTCAAGAAACACGGCATCAGGTTCACCAAAGTGTATACGCACGAGGACGGAGCCTTGAAACTGATGAAGAGTATGAGGAGATGACAGTGAGTAATGAGAAGATAGCAGGTAGCAGTGAAGGAAAATATGATGAATGAACAAAATTTGACAGCACAACTCAAAGATATCAAACCTTTATTGGAGATCCCGGATAACTCTTTCTACATTTACTGGGGACTGATAGGTTTCGGTGTTCTGTTGCTGCTTGCCGTGCTCTTTTTTGTCATCAAAAAACTCTGGGAGAAGAGAAAAATCAACCTCGCAAAAGGGTATCTGGCGAAACTCAAGGAGATCGACTGGAAAGATCCGAAGAAGTCGGCGTATGAAGCGACGCATTATGCAAGGCTGCTGGCAACCGATGAGAGAAGAAAAGAACTTTTTTCCCAGCTTGAACCGATGCTGGAAAAATACAAATATAAGAAAAAGGTAGATGAAGTGGATAGTGATACAAAAAATAAATTCAACCTTTTTGTGCAGGTGGCAGATGAGTCAATTTAGTTTTGAATATCCGTTATTACTGTTGGTACTGCTGCTCTTTATCATATGCAGCAAATGGTGTAAAGAGCGAAGCCGGGCGATCTTTTTCCCGCATGTCAACACGCTGATAGCCAAAGAGACGAACAAGTCTTCACTGCTTTCCTGGTTGAAATGGGTCGGAATTGTTGCTGCGGTGGTCGCGCTGGCGTCACCGATCCTGACAAAGAATTATATCAATTCCAAGAAAGAAGGACGGGACATTGTCCTTGTCATTGACAGTTCTGACTCGATGAGACAGATGGGGTTTGACCCGAAAGATCCGTACAAGAACAAATTTGATGTGGTCAAAGAGGTGGTCGCCGACTTCATCAAGAAGCGTAAAAATGATCGTATCGGAATGGTAACGTTCGCGGATGTGGCATTCATCGCCTCGCCTTTGACTTTTGAGAAGGATTTTCTGACCAACATTACCGAGATGCAGAAACTTGGAATGGCAGGAAAAAGAACGGCCATCAATGATGCGCTGGTCCAGGCGTACAATCTGATGAGCAAGAGTAAAGCCAAATCAAAAATAATCATTCTTCTGACAGACGGAAGGGACAATATGTCCAAGATCCCGTTGTCGGATGTGAAACATATGATCGAAAAAAGAGATGTGAAGCTTTATACCATAGGTATTGGCGGTCCAAGGGATTATGACGCGCAATACCTGAAAACACTTGCAAAAGCAGGAAAAGGCCAGGCGTATGCAGCACGATCGGCAGCCATGTTGAGCAATATCTATGATGAGATCAACAAACTTGAAGTCACGAAGCTCGATAGCAAGAAGATCGTAGAGCATACCTATCTGTATGTCTATCCTCTTTTTCTTGCTGTGTTGAGTTTATTGTTATTTGTTTATTACAGAAATTCGAAAGGAGTATAAATGGAATTTGTAAACCCGTATCTTTTTTGGATCCTGCTTGTACCTTTTGTACTCTTTGCATTTTTGATCTCTACGAACAAAGAGCGTCTCTCACGTATTTTTGACGAAAAAGTACTAACGCGTTTGACGGCAAGTTCTGAGGGGATGCCTCTCAGATTGAGAAATATCATCATGTTCGCAGCGATCTTTTTTATGATCGTTGCATTGGCGCGCCCGGTCAAAGAGCTGGAAGACAAAGTGGTGAAAGTGCAGGGATTGACTCTGCTGACGGCATTGGATATTTCAGGTTCCATGCGAAGCAAAGATGTTTACCCGAACCGTTTGGCCTTTGCCAAAAAGAAGATGAATGAATTCTTTGATGCCATGCCGAGTGACGAGATAGGGGTTGTTGCCTTTGCCTACAGTCCCTTTGTGCTTGCTCCGTTTACCTCTGACAAAGAGACCCTCAAGATGATGGTAAAAGGGGTGGATGACTCCTACATCAATATGGGGTCAACGGATTTCCTGGCATTGGGTGAACTTGCAAGCTCTCTGCTTGAAAAGAAAAACCCGAAGATCCTGGTACTCTTTACGGACGGCGGTGACGAAAAAGCCATTGCCGGTTTTGCGGATGTGCTCAAGGCCAACAAGATTGACCTGTATGTAGTACTCGTGGGTACGGAGAAAGGTGCACCGGTCATCGATGAAAACGGCAAACCGATCATGCAGAAGGACGGTACTATCGCGATTTCACAGAGAAACGATACGTTGGGGCTATTGGCTAAAGAGAATGGCGGTGCCTATGTGATAGCCGGACCCGGAAAAGAAGATATTGAAAACCTGGCCGCAGTGATCAAAGGAAAATACAAGGAACAGCAGCAGGGTGAAGTCAGGGTCAAGCAGAGAGTGGAGTATTTTTACTATCCGCTTGGGCTGGGACTCTTTTTGCTGCTGATCGGATTGAGTTCGTTTCCCAGATTCAAAAGCCAAAAGAAAGCATCCGGCAAAGATGGAGGTAAAAAATGAAAAAACTACTATTACTGATACTATTCACTTTCCTGCATGCTGGGTTGACGGACTTCAAAACTATCGAAGCCGCAAAACAGGCATATGACAGTAAAGAGTACAGCAAAAGTGCGGCACTTCTGCACTCTTTGGACAAAGAGGCGCCGCAGAAAGAGTATGATATCGGAAATGCCTACTACAAGTCCAAGAACTATGATGCAGCCATTCAGTCCTATAAAAAGGCAAAAGGGATAGACAAGGCGATGCGTCTGCACAATATAGGCAATGCCTATTTTCAGAAAAAAGATCTTGACAATGCGATCAAAAGTTATGAAGAGGCTTTGAAGATCCGGGAAGACAAAGATACACGTTTCAACCTGGAACTTGCCAAAAAGATGAAGAAAAAAGAAGAAGAGAAAAAGAAAAAGCAGCAGAAAAAAGACCAGCAGAAAAAAGATCAGAAGAAAAAGAAAGATAACAAGAAGAACAAAGACAAGAAGAAAAATAAAGATCAGAAAAAGCAGGATCAGAAGAAGAAAGATCAAAAGAGCAAGAAAAACGATCAGAAAAAAGACCAGAAGAAACAGGGCGACCAGAAAAAGAAAGATAAAAAGAACCAGGAGAAAAAAGACCAGAAAAAGAAAGGCGATCAGCAGAAAAAGAACAAAGAGGGACAAAAGAAAGAGAAGAAAAAAGAGAATGATAAAAAAGAGGGCGACAAGCAGAAGTCGGGTTCCCAAAAAGAGAAAAAGCCCCAGAATAAAAAGGGTGAGCAGTCCTCAGGTGCAGCAAAAAAGCAAAAGAAAATGTCCAAAGAAGAGAAAATCAAACAGCAGGAACTCAAAAGGTTACTGAAGAAAATGCAGCAAAAAGGGACACCGACCATGATGTACCAGATGAGCAATGACAAAAAGTCAAAAAGGAGTGATGGTGCCAATCCATGGTGATCAGGGTATCCAGAAACTACTGTTATTGATCCTGGCACTATGCACATTTGCAAATGCCAATGAAGTTGAAGTATTTTCATATGTTCCCGAAGCAAAAGCACTCGTTTCAGATACGGAGATCGTTGCGGGGCATATGGTACGGCTCAAGATCAGGGCAAACGGAGATAAAGTGGTATTTCCGAAAATTGACGAGATAGACGGGGTAAAAGTGTTGGAAGAGCGTGAGATTGTTGTCAACAGGCCTCATTACATAAACGGTGTACTGAAAAAGGAACGTACCATACGGATCTACACGTTTGCGCCTCATCATGATGTGACCATCCCCTCCTATAATGTCGAGATAGACGGAAGAACGTATAGAACAAAACCTATCAAAATAAAAGTAATGCCTGTAAACGCACAAAATACGGAAGACAGTAACAAATTTTTCCTCCATCTCGAGACAAACAAGAAATCTGCGATCATAGGCGAACCGATTGTGATCACGGTATCCCTTTCATTGAAAATAGGGACAAGGCTTTCAGAGAACCCCATATATACCAGACCGGCATTTGAGGGGTTTTTTTCTGAAGATCTCGGTGAGGAAAAGGTCTACATAAAAAGAGACCGGCAGATCACGGAAGTGAAATACCTTTTAACCCCACATTCTGCAGGCAGTTTTTCCGTGGGGCCGGCAAGAGCCAAGATAGGCGTGTCCGACAGAAGCAAACTGGATATGTTCGGAAGAGCTGTGCGTACCTATTGGGTACCGATCGCTTCCAACAGTGTCAAGATAGACGTTACAAAGAAACCGCAGGAGAGTGATCTTGTGGGGCGATTTACCATAGAGAGCTCGCTTGATACAAACAATGTAAAAGCCAACGAACCGGTAACCCTTACCGTAAAGATAGCAGGGAACGGGACACTCGAAGGTTTTGAATTCCCCGATTTTGAGATGGATGGAGTAACCGTTTACAGTGACGATGCAGAGGTCCGGACTACACTGGAGGGAAATCAGGTTAAAAGCGATTATGTCAAAAGCTTTACCTTCATCTCAGACCATGATTTTACCATCCCGGCACGACGTATATCCGCGTATGACACGAAAAGCAAAACAGTGAAATATCTGGAGACGCCTTCCTATGATGTGCATGTGGAGGGTTCACGGGGGATCGCCGCACAAAAGTCCCAAAGCCGGACAGCAGGTGCAGGCAAGGTGCACAGCGATTTGAAACAGCCCCAAAAATCGATGCTGGATACCGAAGAGGGCAAGAACATTTCCGAAGTGCAGCCTCCACCGTGGTGGATGATAGCCTCGGCTTTTGTTTTGGGTTTGCTGGCCATGTACCTGTTTCAGTATTTTCTTTCAACAAAACGGAAGAGAAGGAGAGCCGCAGTCAAAGAGAGCGAAGCGCTTCAAATACTTTATCCGCATACCAACAGATCCAAAGCAGTCGAAGATATGGTGCGTACATTGTATGCGAAGGAAAACGGCGACAAAACTATCGTGATCGATAAAGCGGTATTGAAGATGCTGGTAGAAAAATATGAAAATAATTTAGGAAAGAGAAGCAAATGATATTTCAGATAAGAAAAAATAAAAAAGGATTAAAAATGCAAAACTTTAATAATATGAGCATTCGTAAGTTACTAATATTCTTTGTGGCGCTGTTCACCATAGCCAATGCTGCCGGTGTTGAAGCAAGCCTCTCCGATACGGAAGTCGTACAGGGGAATATGGTGCAGTTAAAGATAAAAGCAACAGGAGACAGGGCGGAATTTCCCGATATTCAGGAGATCGATGGTACAAAAGTGCTGGGACGTTCGCAGTCGCAGAACAATTCAATCACCTATATCAACGGAAAACTGACAAATGAACATTCGACGAGTCTCATCCTGACCTTTGCGCCTCAGCATGATATCATGGTTCCATCGTACGGCGTGACCATTGACGGAAAGGTTTACAGGACCGATCCTCTCAAGGTCAAAGTGGTCAAAGCAGCTGCGCCCGGTGTGGGAAGTAATGTGAAATATTCTCTTCAGATGCGTGCGAACAAAAAAGAGGTGATCGTCGGTGAACCTCTGATTGTGACGGTCTATTTCAGTCTTAAAACGGGTGTCAGGCTTACGGACAATCCACAGTACACCAAACCGGAATTCAAAGGCTTCTTTGTCAAGGAAGTCAATGATCCAAGGGCCTATATCAAAGGTGATCAGCAGATCCAGGAGCTCAGATATATCCTGACGCCGCAAAAAGAGGGAACCTACACCGTCGGGCCGGCAACGGCCGTCATTTCCGAAATGGACAGAAGCAGAAGGGATATGTTCGGAAGATTCTTCGGCGGAAACCAGAAATCGATTGCTTCGAACACTCTGACGATCACGGTGAAACCAAAACCGGAAGATACGGATCTGGTCGGGGAGTTCAAACTCGAAAGCCATCTGGACCACTCGGAGACCAAGGCGAACAAACCTGCCAATCTTACTGTGCGCATAGAAGGTAACGGGTCTCTTGAAGATTTTGACCTAAGTGACTACGAGATAGACGGAGTGACCGTGTACAGTGATGATCCAAAGGTGGAAAGCAAGCTTTCCGGAAATGCTCTCAAAAGTACTTTTGAGAAAAGTTTTGCCTTCATTTCAGATCATGATTTTACGATTCCTGCCAGAACCATTTCTGTGTACGATCCAAAGGACGGTAATGTCAGCAGACTTGAGATCCCTTCTTATGAGGTGAAAGTGGCTGTCGGACAGAAAACGGCTGTGGCGGCACCGTCCGGGAACCAAACAGTCGGTAAAGTACAGACCAATTTGAAGCAACCCGGCAGTACTTCTGGGAAAGTCATAGAGAAAAAAGTGGAAGTGGAGCGTGTGGCATGGTGGATGCTCCTGCTTGCCGTCATTGCCGGTGCCGTTCTCATGTACCTGTTTCAGCAGCTGCCGAAATTCAAAGGCAGGCATGCCAGTCCGTTCAAAGAATCGGAAGCCCTGAAGATACTTTATGCACATATCAATGATGACAAAGAGGCTGAAGAGATGGTGCGCAAACTCTATGCAAAGAAAAACGGTGATAAAAGTGTTATAATTGATAAAAAAGAATTGAAAGCATTGGTGGAAAAGTACAGAGTCCATTGATCTTTTGATATCGAGGGGAGAGAAGTCAGATGGAGCTCTCGCAGATTGCTTATATCTACGGAAATATAGAAGAGGAATTTCTGGATACCTGTCGTAAAGCACTCGAAGATGAGAGGGTTACCTATATTCCTCTTGCCAGGATACATGCCATAGAAGAGGGTAAATACTCCCATCTTATGGTCTCAGGGCAGCTCGATGAAGTAAAAGAAGCCATTACTTATGCCGAGTCGGCAGGGATGAGTATCGGTATCGTACCGCTGCCGACACAGAAGAACCTTATGCGTACTTTTGCACTTCCCTCCAAACTTGAAGAGGGTATCGCTGTGGCAAAAGAGAAGGCGGAAAAAAAGATAGACCTGCTTTTCTGCAATGATGAACTGGTATTACAGGAAGTGGTTATCGGTGATGCCCCGCCACTGGATATCTATGATACCGTACTGAAGCAGCAAAGTTTTTTCAGCAGAATACAGCTTTTCTTCCATACGCTGCGAAAAGTAAAACGTTTACATCATACCCGGGTTACACTGACTGACGAGAACGAACAGGAGACCAAAGTTTCTGCGGTAGGTTTGGTAGGAGTGGAGTATCAAAACAGTACTTTTGCCTCGAAGCTTATCGCTTCACAGATCAATGCAGCGGATGGTAAGCTTTCTTTGCTGATTTTGGCGCCGGTCTCTATTCTTCAGTATATGGGCTATCTTTTCAGGTCACTGGTGTCACAGTGGAAATCTGACCAGCTGCCGAGATCAGTGGGCTATATGCGCAGCAGTAAACTGGAGATCAAAACCGAAAGACCGCTTGAAGTACTGATTGATTCCTCTGTACCCTTTGAAACACCGGTGGTGCTGCGTAGTACCAAAGAAGATCTTCAGTTGAGTGTAGGGGAAGCATTCTGGGAAAAACAGAGTAAGGATGTGACGGGAAAAAACAGTGTCAAGATAGACCACCTTCCTCGTGATGAAGAAAGTGCAACTTATCTGGCAAAAGCCATTCCTCTGTTCAATCATGCCAGCCAGGAGCAGTATGCTTCGCTTTTTTCGAGCCTGAGGGAAGAAGGGCGGTTGAGCAGTACATTCATGGTACTGCTGATCCTGGCAACGATGATCGCAACATTCGGTCTTTTTATCAATTCAAGTTCTGTGGTCATCGGGGCAATGCTCCTGGCTCCCCTGATGCAGCCTATCGTCAGTATGAGTATGGGTGTACTGAGGCAGGACAGTGCATTGGAACTTTCTTCTGTGAAGACAATCGTTGTCGGGGTGCTTTCAGTACTGCTGACCGCGGCGCTGATCGCCTGGTTCATTCCCATTGAGAAGTTGACTACCGAAATGTCAGGACGGCTCTTTCCTACGACCCTCGACCTTTTTATCGCCATAGCATCGGGGATGGCTGCTGCCTATGCCAAAAGCAACGAAAAGATCTCCGGTTCACTTGCAGGTGTGGCAATCGCGGTAGCATTGGTGCCTCCCCTTGCTGTGGCAGGTGTCGGTTTGGGCTGGGCTCAGTGGCATATGTTCAGCTCGGCTTTTCTGCTTTTTCTGACAAACCTGGTAGGCATCGTTCTGGCAGCGGCACTGACCTTTGTCGTGCTGGGTTACTCTCCCCTCCGTGTAGCAAAGAAAGGGATCATTACCTGGTTTATGATCGTAGCACTTGTGTCTATTCCTCTTTACAGTTCTTTTGAACAGATGAAAGAGAATATTGCGATCCAGAAGACCCTTGCCAATATCCACTTCAAGCTGAACAAACAGGAAGTAGTTTTAACCCACATTCAGCTCATAGAACACAGCAAAGTACTTGAAGTACGCTGTGAAGTGATCGCCAGCGGTTTCCTCTCTCCCGAAGAGAAAAAACTGCTCAAAGAGGTCATAGAGAAAACCATCGGCAGAAAAGTCGAAGTGATCGCCACTTTCAGATATAAGCTATAGGATATCGTGCAGTGTATTGGCTTTGGACATCCACCGGTTGAGGATTTCCCACTCTTCATTCTCTACCATGTTTCTGCATTGTTTGAGCTCTGTCTCGAAGGCTTCGATCGCTTCGATGAGGTTTGTTTTATTTTGTCTGAAGATGTCTTCCCACATCTTCGGAGAAGATTTTGCGATACGGCTCATGTCTTTGAACCCACCGCCGGCAAGAGCAACGATGCTTTCCGGGTCCTCCTGTTCCATCACGGAGTTAGCCAAGGCATAGGAGAGGGCATGCGGCATATGTGAGATAAAGGCCGCATGTCTGTCATGCTCTTTGGCACCCATATAGACGAGTTTCATTCCAATATCGGAGAAAAGATTTTTGGCGACACTTTGCTGATGTGCACCACTCTTTTCCATATCGCAAAGCACTACGACCTTGTCTTCATAGAGATCATCAAGCGCAGCGGTCGGCCCGAATTTCTCCGTACCGGTCATGGGGTGGGCGGTCACGAAGTTCTTTCTGATATTCTCTGGAATGCTTTCAGATATCTTCGCTTTGGTGCTTCCCAGGTCTATGACTGTACATTTTTCATCCAGTTCTCCCAGTTGTCTGGCGACAGAAATGATGCCGTCGACAGGAATGGTCAGAATGATGACATCGCACTTTTTTATCTCCTCGAGGGTACATACTATCTCATCGACAAGCCCTAGAGAAAGTGCCTGGCTACAGTGTTCTTCATTGTGGTCGAGCCCTGTAAAATGGTAGTTTCCTGACGTTTTTTTCAGTGCGAGGGAGAGTGAACCTCCCATCAGTCCAAGCCCGATGATGCCGATCTTTGTTGCCATTAGTACCCTTTTGCATAGACAGTATTTTGGATGTGATTATAGCATATTAACCAAAATCCGGAAATATCAATTAACTCCTCTCTTATTGAAAAAAAGATAAAATAATGCACTTAATGAACAAGGTTGACCAATGATGACAAGGAAAATCGCTCTTTCGTGGATGCTGCTGGGCTCACTACTTCTGGCACAGAAAGTTACACAGATAAAATTTGAAGGTTTGGCACACCTTTCCCCTACTGTAGCCAAAGAGGTGGCCGGTGTCCATATCGGAGACACTATTGACAGTGAATTGCTTGACGAATCAGTGAAGAATTTTTTCGATCAAGGCTATTTTGAAGATGTATGGGTTGAGCAGAAGGGCGGTACGCTCATCTACCACTTCAACGAGAAAAGAGCTATTGCCAAAGTGATTGTGAACGGTTATGGTGACGACGGTAAGAAACTGCTTGAAAGTGCTGGTATCAAAAAAGGTGATCTTTATGACGAAATGCGCATAGAGAGAGCCAAGAAAACGATGCAGAAGGCACTTGAAGCCAAAGGGAATTATGACTCTGTAGTGGAAGTGACTACTAAACCTGTCGGGAAGAACGCTGTAGCGGTGACCTTTGATGTAAACAAAGGTGAGAAGATCAAGATCAAAAAGCTTAACTTCATCGGAGCGAAAGCACTGGACAAGAGCGATCTGGAAAGTGATCTTGTCAACAAAGAGGAGGATACACTCGGTTTCATTCCTTTCTTTTTTGACAATGGCGAAGTCAAGGTCGATCAGTTGGAGTATGATGCCTACAGACTCAAAGAGACCTATATGAAGCATGGTTATATCGATGCGGAGGTCAGTAAACCTTTGATGCGTGTGGATTACAGTTCCTATTCTGCAGAAGTGGATTACAAGATCAATGAAGGAAAACAGTATAAGGTTGGGAAAGTGAGTATTGCCCAAAGTATCCCTGGCCTAAAAATGGAAGATCTTGTCTCAGATCTTGACTTACACTCTGGAAGAGTGTTCAACATCACCAAGATGCGTAAAGACATAAAAATGCTGGAGAACAAAGCGGGTGACCTTGGATATGCTTATGCCAAAGTAACGCCAAATATGCACAAAGATCCAGAGAAGGGTACTGTGGATATACAGTATATCATCACTCCGGGACAGAAAGTGACCATTGGGGATGTGCTCATTTCAGGGAATAACGAGACAAAGGACAGAGTCATCAGACGCTACATCTATCTTGCTCCGGGCGACCTCTACAATGCAACCGATCTTAAAGAGAGTAAAAATGCGCTTCAGAGAACCGGCTTCTTTGAGAAAGTGGATATTCAGAGCCAAAGGGTTTCAGAAGACAAGATCAATCTCCTTGTCAAAGTCAAAGAGACACAGACCGGTACCATCTCTGCAGGTGGTGGATACGGCTCCTATGAAGGGTTCATGGTCAATGCTTCCATTTCCGACAGGAACCTGTTTGGATCGGGTATCAACTCTACATTTGGTGTTGAGTGGTCTAAAGTATCCCAGAACTTTAACCTCTCTTTTGTCAACCCAAGGGTTTGGGACAGTCTGTACAGTATGGGATTAAGTCTATATAAGAAGAAATATGACTACAACTATGATCAGACAGATGGTTATACGATCGACCAGCTTGGCGGATCACTCAATGTGGGGCGTGAATTCTGGAGGCATTTCTATGCTTCAGTTGGGGTTGGTTATGTAGATAACCAGTCTGAGTACAGCGATGAATACCTGCAGAACCTGAATTCGATTTCCAGCCAGTTCTATAATGATCAGTACAAAAAGATGTCTGGTTTTGCTTCTTTGAAGTTTGACAATACAGATGACTACCTTTTGCCAAGAGAGGGTTTTATTGCTTCAGTCAATGGGGAATTCTCACAGATGGATGGTGATATAACACAGGAGAATAGAGATAGAGGCTATACGGATTTTGCCAGTTTCACGAAGATCAATGCACGTTTTGGTGCATTCTATGGTATGGAAGATCTGATCGACTATGACCTGATCTTGCGATTCAAGGCGCGTTATACAAAGATCATCTCCGGAGATGACCAGTATATCCCTATTGGTGAACGACTTTTCATGGGTGGTGTTGGATCGGTCAGAGGATATAACCCATATTCTCTCTCTCCGGATGTTATAGGACAAGGTGGTATTCCCGGGTATCCGGGAAGTAGAATTGGTGGTACTGAACGTGAGTCAATCTCACTGGAAGCGAATATTCCTCTCTCTGATGCGGCAAAAATGAGGCTCTCAGCCTTTTATGATATCGGTAGGATAAGTACGGATGCCATACGCAGAACCCCGAATAGTAATGTGGATTTCCATGATCCAAGCCAGTCGTACTATGGCGATTCACTTGTAAGATCCTCAACAGGTGCCGTGATAGAGTGGCAGTCGCCTTTCGGTGCGATCAACCTGATCTTCGCCTATGCAATCAATCCGGATGAGTATGATGATACGGCAACCTTTGAATTCTCGATGGGGAACCAGTTCTAAGAGAGTCGGCTGATGACCTCTTTTGTCTGCCTTGCTATCTCCAGCTCTTCATTGGTGGGGATGACAAGAAGGTCAATCCTGCTTTCAGGGTTGTGGATAGCAGACTTTTCTCCTGAAACAGAACGGTTTTTCTCTTTATCTAATATCATTCCAAAAGTCTGTTTCATCCCTTTGCATACCATTTTTCGTATCAAGTCGGCATGCTCACCTATACCTCCGGTAAAAATTATGGCATCTACATGTCCGAGTGATGTGGCATAGGCTCCGATATATTTTTTGATGCGATAGACGTACATTTCCAAGGCAAGTTGACTTTTATCATCGCCGCCGTTTATCTTTTCGATGATCTTTCTCATGTCATTATTCCCGCAGACACCCTTGAGGCCGCTCTTTTTGTTAAGCATAGCGTCAACAGCTTCAACATCCATTTCCTGTGTCTGTACAAGATAGGGGATGATCGCCGGATCAATGTCGCCTGAACGTGATCCCATCATCAGGCCTTCAAGCGGTGTCATGCCCATGGAAGTATCGATGCTTCTGCCCCCTTTGATGGCTGCGGCACTGGCTCCATTACCCAGATGCAGAGTAATCAGGTTGAGCGTTTCCAAAGGTTGCTGAAGCATTTTGGCCGCTTCTTTGGCAACATAAGCATGAGAGGTACCGTGAAAGCCGTAACGACGCACATGAGCTTCTTCATAAAGATCGTAGGGCAGAGGATAGCGTGCTGCATATTCAGGCATAGTCTGGTGAAAAGCGGTATCGAATACGGCGACCTGTTTGAGTGCCGGATAGGCTTTTGCAATGACCTCTATACCCTCAAGATTAGAAGGGTTGTGAAGTGGTGCCAGAGGTATGAGCGAGCGTATCTGCTCTATGACCTCTGTATTGATCAGTGTCGGTCTGGAAAAATACGGTCCTCCGTGTACTACGCGATGGCCTACTGCATTTAGTTCAGTGACATCTGTAATGATGTGAGATTCCTTTAAAAGGGAGAAGAGCGTCTCGAAGGCTTCATAGTGGTCTTTGATGGTTGAGGTATGTTCTCTTTGTTCATTGGCATATGTCAGGACTGTATAGCTCTCTTTCTCTCTGATACGTTCAATGGTGACGGAAGCGATACTCTCTTCATCGATGAAATACTGGCATTTGAGCGATGAACTGCCTGCATTGAGTACCAGGATTTTCATGATCTCTCCAGATGCTGTGCCTGTACGGCAGTAATGGCGACAGTGTTGACGATGTCATCGACCAGACAGCCGCGGCTGAGGTCATTGACAGGAAGTTTCAGCCCCTGTAGAATGGGACCGATAGCAATGGCACCTGTGGAACGCTGCACCGCTTTGTAGGTGTTGTTTCCTGTATTGAGATCTGGGAAGATGAATACGGTTGCACGGCCGGCAACCTTGCTGTTTGGCAGTTTCTTTCTGGCAACCTTCATATCGATGGCGGCATCGTACTGTATGGGCCCTTCGATAAGCATGTCAGGGCGCATCTTCTGGGCTATTCTTGTTGCTTCCCTTACCTTTTCGACATCAGGACCGCTCCCTGAATCCCCCGTAGAGTAGGAAAGCATGGCGACCCGTGGTTCTATGCCGAACTGTGCAGCGGTATCTGCCGAGGAAATGGCTATGTGCGCAAGCTGTTCGGCATTGGGGTCGAGGTTAACAGCACAGTCACCATAGACCAGTACTTTGGTATCGAGCAGCATAAAAAATATGCTTGAGACGATGGAAATACCGGGTTTTGTTTTGATGATCTGCAGGGCAGGACGGATGGTGTCGGCTGTGGTATGCGTTGCTCCTGAGACCATACCGTCCGCCATACCGTTGTAAAGCATCATCGTGGCAAAATAGTTCCTGTGCTCCATGGCATCTTTGGCGGCATTAAGTGTCAGTCCCTTGGAGGCACGGAGCGTTTGGAACTGCCGGGAGAACTTTTCAATCAGTCCACTTTTGGCCGGCTCCATGATCTGTGCTTTTGAAATATCGACTCTGAGCTGTGCCGCTCGATGATGAATGCTCTCTTCCTCTCCGAGCAGAATGATATCAACGATATCTCTCTGTAAGAGGATGGCTGTGGCTTTGAGGATACGCTCATCATCACTTTCTGGCAGGAGGATGCGCTTGCGTAAGGAACGTGCCTGTTCAAAAAGGCTGTACTGGAACATGAGGGGTGTCATTACATTGTTTTGGCTCTGTCTGAATTTCTGGGCTATTCTCTCTTTGTCGACATATTTGTCGAAGAGCGCTTTGACCAGCGTGATCTTGTCTGTGTCTTCGGGACTGATCTTTGCCCGAACCTCCGCCACTGCAATTGCTGTTTCATAGCTGTCACTGTGTATGGTAAAAATGGGAATAGGAGCAGAAGTGGAAAAATCCTTGATCAGATCGATAATGGTATTGCTGGGTTCTATACCTCCACTGAGTATCATTCCGACGATGTTGGGATGATTCTTTGCTGCATAGGAGGTGAGAGAAGCCAGTATGATGTCATTACGGTCTGCGGGTACGATGATGAGGTCCTCGTCCGCAATGCGCTTGAGATAGTTTTCTACACCCATCGCCACGATCTTAGTGCTGCGCACCAAATGGTTGAGCTGCTCTTCTTCTCCCAAGATCATTTTGGCATCGAGTGTTTTGACGATCTGACGCAGTGTAGGTGTATCGACTTCCTTCACCTCGGGGAGAATATAGACCTGTTTCTCTTTTCCTGAATTTTCTACTTCCTGCAGTAGGGTTTCCATACAGTCCTCATCACAGCGGTTGACAAAGGTGGCAAGTTCGCCGCAGCTTTCGGTTTTTATGGCCTCTGTGATGATCTGGATCTCATTGATGATCTCATCACTGTTCTTTTTCCAGGCATTGATCACAGGGATAAAAGCCGTACCGAGATTTTTGGCGATCTTGAGGTTGATATCGAAATCAAAGGTAGAGGCAAACCGATTTCTCGGATACCCATCCATCATAACAAAATCATACTCCCTGTGCAGCTTATCCACTTTGGCCATAAGCTCTTCAAAGAATGTCTCTTCACGGTCATCTGCAAAGGCCTGGATGACCTCTGACTCAGTGAATCCATAACAGGCTTCATAGGGGATTTTCAGCCCGAAATGTTCACGCATGAAACCGATGTGGGTCTCATCTTCTTTTCGGTCAGGAATGACGGGGCGGAAAAAAGCGACATTGGTATAGCGCCCTTTCAGCATCTCCATGAAGCCTATAGCAATGATCATTGTGCCCGACTGGGGTTCCGTGGAAGCGATGTAGATGCTGGCATGTTGCATGCAGATCCTTTTTCAAGATATAGGTATGATTTTAACATAAAACATCAAAAGGTATAATGTCACTATTGTTTCATTGCCGCACAAATATTTAGGATAATCATGCATTCATATATAGAGATCTTCAACTTTACGCCAACCCCAGAATATAGACCGCTTGAAAGCCTTGCCCCCATCATAAGGGAAAGTATGCTTAACCAAAAGGCAGCAGCTGTTCTGGGAGAAGGTGGGCTGGATACATTTGCGCTAAAGATCCTGGAATGCATGCAAGTCTATTACCGCCTTGTAGGCATCAATGAAGAGGTGATAGCAGGGAAGGGCAGTGTAGTGCCGCAGGGAATACTGCCAAGGTTCACTGAAGGGCTGATACACTATTTTCAGGCTCTCAAAGAGGATATGGCAGGGAACAAAGAGATCGCAGTTCTTCAGAATTCCGGGATCACGACGATCAAAATACGTTACAAATATACGGAGAGTGTGATCAAAAAACTCGTCAAACTGGGGCTTAATGATCCGGCTCTACTAGATGATCCTCTCAGTATATTTATGAAAGGCGGGGCACTGCATGACCTGATCGGTATGCTTTTTATCTGTTCAAGCCCCTATGAGCGCGAGTGGGCGGCAAGGGCACTTTACAGCTTTTTTGATTATGAGCACCGAACGGATGACCATTTGCTGTACGGGTTTTACAGTGTGAAAAGAAAGAGCGGATACCGTGGCCTGCACTGCGACCATACCCGTTTCTATCCTCGTTTCGATACACGTTTCAAAGAGGAAAAACCATTGGAAGATGATATTTTTGAACTGTATGATCCTGTGATGTCCGAAATTGAAATACTAGATCGTTTCAGATATTTCTTTAATATCGAGATACAGTTGCATACGGCGTTTGAAAACCTTTGGGCTGGTATGGAACATAGAAACAGTTACAATATTCAGGCCAAAGGGGCAGGCCGGAGTGAAAAGATCGCTGTGCAGTGGAACCTGCTTTCCGATACGATGAAAAACCTTGAAATACAGTTTGAACGCTTACAGGTCGATACTGAACAGGCCCGTTTCGATGTAGGGTACCGTCAAGGATATACCTTTGTCAAAAATGTATTGGAACGGTTGGATACGTCGGCATATCAGACCTATCTTTCGTATGTAAAAAAGAGTGAATCGCTTGAAACACTGCTCAAGGACCATGAGATCTCAAGACAGGGGTATGTGGAAGAGGCTTATAGACTTTCAAAAGAACTTGAAGTGATCGCCAAAGTGCAGAACTACCCGACGGTGAAGATCCTTTTTTTAATGCAGAGTGCCTTTATGCATTATGGGCTGGCCAACCACCGAAGCTATTTCAACAGTGAAGATATCTACCGTTTTGTACAGGAGGCATTAAGACGTTATCTTGATATTTATGAACTGCTCAAAGCAGATGAGAGTATCTATAAATGCAATCTTTTGATGATCATCGTGATCCTCCGCTATCATCAGTTGGCACAGCAGTATGGCCTGGGCCTGATTCATACGGGAGAAGGGGTAATGAGTGAAGAGGAACTTGCTCTTGTCAATTATGCGACGAATCTCAGGCTTTTTAAAGACCTTCTGACCCAGCTCAATGAATTGACACCTGAAGAGTTGAGTGAGATCAAAAATGATGATACCGCTTTTTTGAAAATGATACACCGTACCGATGTACTTGCCAGAGAGTGGGAACTGCTCATGAATGAGTCACCGCAGGAGCATGCGCATATAGATAAAGAGGTGGCACGTTTCAGAACACGTTATGTTACGTCTGAACTCCTGGAACATTTTAAAACCCTGCTTGAGAATAATAAGATCAAAAATGTCAGTTACCTGGTGAAGTTCTATACAACGCTGGTATGGCATGGGCTGATCGTTCCTCTGGATGCACTTGTACAGATCATCCACTATTCTGCCTATGACAAGATTAAGACAAGTGATCTTTTTTATTATGAACTGGCTGCCTACAAGTTTTTGGTAGTGGAGGGGTGTGAAAGTATGAAGGACTGTTCCATAAGGAAAGAGCTCCGTAAGATGCCTGAGGAGAGAAAAAGACACTTTGGAGATTTTCACCGTAAAAATATGATACGGCAGATTTTCAAAATTTATAAAAATGAACCGCATTTTACCTTTTTGCGGGCTAAGTTCCGTTTTGAGCAGCTCACAACGATCCCCTTCAAGATGGATCACTTCAGTGAAACAATAACGAATACATGATGTGTATATGTGGTAAGAGTCAGGATATTCCCAATGCTTTGTTTTTAGGTATTTTATTTCTGTCTTTGATGATGATGGCGAAAGGTACAGGCTTTTCAAGTTTTCTGATCTTCTCTTTTGCCAGATAGAGTGGTTGGTCCGATGTGATCGTCAATGTTTTGTCTTTATAGCCGAAATCGATCTGTGCGGAGTGTGACGTTTCATGCAGAAATACGGTTAGTGTATAGATGAAACTAAGCCAGAGAAGGGTCTTTTTTTCAGGAAGAATCACACTGTATTCCTCGACAAGCGGTTGGTAGAGTAGCTCTCTACCGTGTATACGCAGCAGTGAGGAGACAAGGACTATCTCTTCATGGGTGAATCCGTAGTTCAACTCCTGTATAGCAATATAAAAGGCTGTTTCATGAGAGTTGTATACATTGAGTATTTCTCCGATATAGGAGAGTTTCAGTGCCCAGGTGAGCTCATTTTTATAACGTCTGTCATCTTTGATCTCTTTTTGCATGACCTTGTAGAGTCTTGAGGCGATCTTCAGTTTTCCACGGTTCTTCTGTTCCAGTTTGATGAGAGGATGAAAACGGTCCAGGATAGAGGTAACGCTAGGATTGATATCTTTGGGGAAAGCAAGGCCTTCGTTTCTGAGCATTTGTTCGAGAAAAACACCTTCACGTACTCCAACCGCACTACTGACTACTTTTTGGGTACCGAGACGAGAAAGGATCTCGCTAAAGATCAAAGTCCCCTCACGGATAGTATCGTAGCGGCTCTTTTTCAGGTTGAATTTTTTAAGGCCTTTGGCAGAGCTTCTGGGAATGGCATCGAAATAGTTCCTCCATGCTTTAACCTCATAGGTAAAGGCGTGCAGTTTGTCCAGAGGATGCTTACTGCGTTTCATGACCCCTTTGCTGAGTGCCCTTGCCGTACCGCCTATGCCGACAGCTACACTATGCCTGAACTTGGCAGGCAGTTTTTCAAGCTCCTGATGTATGAATGCTTTGGCATGCATATTGCTCTCTTTAACAGAACACTCTTTGTCAAAGAAGAGTTCTTTAAGGCGGACGGTACCGAGATCGAGAGAATGGGTATCAATAATGCGTCCATTCTCGATCAGGGCGATATCGGAAGAGCCTCCGCCGATATCGATGGTAATGGCATCATTGAGGGGAAGCAGGTTGTTCGCGGCGATTGCACCGAGTTTGGCTTCCTCTTTCCCGTTGATGACCTTGATATGGAGCCCAAGTTCTTTTTTGATCCACTTGACAAATAGATTTCCGTTGGGTGCATCACGAAGTGCGGAGGTCGCCACACAGATCGTTTTGCGTACCTGATATTTATGGATGGTATAGATGAAAGACTGAAGTGCAAGAAAAGCACGTTCTATGCCGGCAGGCTGGAGGTAGCCCTCTTTTTCATAAGCCCCTTCGCCTATACGTACCTTTGATTTCTGTTCACAGATGAGATGGAAGCCGTAATGGCTACTCCTTTCAAAAATGACCAGCCTGGCCGAGTTGGAACCGATATCGATGATCGCGGTCCGTTTGGCCATGACCTAGCTACTCTTCTTCCTGCAGTTTTTTATATTTGAATTTCAGTTCTTCAATGTTCTCGACATTGTCCGGGTCAGAGATAATGCAGTCTACCGGGCACACAGCGATACACTGCGGTTCATCGAAATGTCCTACGCACTCGGTACAGCGGTCTGCATCTATAATATAAATTGGGTCATTCTCTTCGATCGCCTCGTTGGGACACTCTTCTCTACACGCGTCACATGCTATACATTCATCAGTTATTAAAAGCGCCATTATTTCCTCTGTTTTCGGCCTCTCTATGAGGACCGTTAGTTATGTATTCGAGTTATAACCCAATAAACCTTATGCTTTATTTAAAAAAAGGGTAAAAAAGAGCTTTGGGGAAAATTTGGAAAGCGAAGGAGCAGATTGGGGTACCTGTGGGTCAGGAGTACCCCGTATTATTAGGATATTTTTTTGGGAAAACAGAATCTGTAGCCGCGTCTTCTAACTGTTTCAATGGTAGTGATGTCAAGTGGTTTGTCCATCTTCTGGCGGATCTGGTTAATGGCGACCTCAATGACATTGGGGGTAACAAGTTCTGGTTCTTCCCAGATAGCATCGAGCAATTGCTCTTTGGAAACGATCTGGTCTTTATGCATAGCAAGGTGTGTCAATACTTCGAAGGGTTTTCCCTTGAGCTCTATCTCATTTCCCTGGTAAATGATCTTCTCTTCTTCCGGGTTAATGATTAGCTCTTCGATCTCGATAATGTTGGAAATGCCGAAGCGCAGTTTGGCTTCGATACGGATGAGCAGTATATCCTCGTCGATCGGTTTGCGGATGAAATCGTCTGCACCGGAACGAAGCGCCTCTATTTCAGTCTCTTTGCTTGGATCTTCCGAGAGAATAATGACGGAAGTCTTGTGTGCCTCTTTTTTGATATCTGCAATGAGCGCGGTATTAGGTTTGCCTGTACCCCATCCTATCAGTACGAGATCGTAGTTACGGATATCGAGGTAGTATTTGGCATCACCCATGTTCTCAGCCAGATCACACTGGTAATTGTTCTCTACAAGTACTTTCTCCAGAGTGTTGCCCAGGATCTTGTCTTCTTCAATGATCAATACTCTCATTTGAATCCTTTATTTTTTACGTGTTACGTGTATCATATATAATCTGCTTACTCTCTTTAAACCTGCATTTCGTAATATTCGGATTAAAGTTAAACCATTCTTAATTATATCATAAAACAAGAGGTTCCTGAAAGTTTTTTTAAAAAAACTTTCTCTCAGTTCAAAATCCAGTGGTTACTCAGGGCAACATGGCATTGGGGAAGGATGTTCGGTTTTGTGATCTTCAGTGTAAGATCCGTTATCTGTGGGTAGGTAGATGTGATAATGCTTTTCAGGCCAAGGAGGGCTTCCTCGAGCAGTTCGTAGCGCTTCTCTTTGAGCTCTTTTTCTATCAATATGACAATATCGCCATAGTCGACAAAACTCTCTTCATTGTAGGCATAGTCCGCTGTCATATCGATAATAACCCTCTGTGTATGTTCGCGTTCAAAATCAAGAAGGCCGATAATGATATCGAGCGTCAGTGCTTCAATATGGATGGTCATTTAGACTTTGGCCTCCTCGTGCTTGAAAAGACGGACAATGTTGGGAATATGTTTGTAAAAGATGATAATAGCGATGATCCAGATAGGGGCATGTGAACCGATCCCCGGTACGACAGGGTAGAGGATGTACGAAGCGATGATAAATGCTGTCAGTGCAATGAGAGAAGAGAGAGAAGAGATCTTCAACCCTTTGCCTGCTGCGAGCCAGACAACAATGGCAATAAGGGCCGGGATCGGCATCATGACCAGCAGTACGCCAAAACCTGTCGCTACGCCTTTGCCACCTTCGAACATGAGAAAAGCAGAGAAGCAGTGGCCTACGACAGAGAGAACAGCTATCGTCCAGAGGACGCTTTCCGGGGCACCGAGCATCTTGGCGACAAGGATGACGATGATCCCCTTGATCGCATCAAGGAAGAGTGTGGCTGCCCCGAGCTTTTTGGCAAGTTTGGGATCTTTCTCTTTGACGACACGCAGTACGTTCGTTGCACCGATGTTCCCGCTTCCCGCATTTTTGATATCCACACCGGCGAACTGTTTTGCCAGCAGGTAACCGAAAGGGATGCCTGCAATGAGATAGGCCGAGAGGTAGAGGATAAGATTGATGTTCATTATGAATTCCATGATTTGAATTTGATGGTGCAATTTTAACCGAATTTTGATAAAATAGCCAGAAATTGTCATCAAGCTGCATGATAGTGAAGGCAGTACAGGGTGAAATTCGGGTTTTGAAGGAAAGCTATGGGCATAGATTATAAAGCAGAGATAGAGCGACTCAAGCAGGAACTTCCTGTCACCGTGGTTGCACACTACTATCAGAGGGATGAAGTTTTTGAGATGGCGGATATTACCGGGGACAGTCTTGAACTGGCACGCAAATGTAAAGCGGACGAGAATCCCTGGGTAGTCTTCTGCGGTGTCGGTTTTATGGGGCAGAGCGTCAAGGTGATCGCACCGGAAAAACGTGTTTTGATGCCAAAGATCGCCTGCTGTGCAATGGCGCGTATGATCGATGGAAGTTATTTTGACGATTCGATCGATTATATGGTGAAACATGGCATTGAAAAAGAGAATATACTGCCTATTACCTACATCAACTCTGATGCGACGGTCAAAGCGAAGGTCGGAGAGATGGGAGGGATGGTCTGTACCTCCTCCAACGCCTTCAAGATCATCGAAAAAGGTCTGGAGAGCGGCAAGAAGATCCTCTTTGTTCCCGACAGATGTCTCGGGCAGAATTTTGCTATACAAATGGGGTTGAAATCCTGCGTGATCGGTGAGGGTGAATGTGACCCCAAAGAGGCCGATGTCATCTGTTTCAACGGTTTCTGTTCCGTACACCAGCTCTTTACCCTGGACGATATCGAATTCTACCGCAACAAATTTCCGGGCATCAAGATAGCAGTACACCCGGAGTGTGATCCCAAGATAGTAGCTGCCGCAGATTTTTCAGGTTCGACCTCCCAGCTCATCAAGTATGTCTCCGAGCTTGACCCGGAACAGAAAGTGGCGGTGGGAACGGAATACAACCTGGTCAACCGCATGCGAAAGAAGAATACCTATGTCCTCTCGTCCACCAAACCGGAGTGCCCGACGATGAACGAAACGACACTCGAAGATCTCTACAATACCCTCAAATCCATCGAGGACGATCAGCCGATCAACGAGATCGTGGTGGACCCGCATACGGTCAAGTATGCCAACCTTGCACTCGAGAGAATGCTGGAAATTAAATAGTGCTACGTGCTACGTGCTACGTGCTACGAATATCTCGTAACACGTAACACGTAATCCGTAACACGTCATTCAGGGAATGCACATGTTAAAAAAAAGATTTATAGAAGCCTTGGTTTCCGAAGATATCGGACGGGGGGACCTTTTTTCCCGTATCAGCGAGAGCAGGGATATCCGCGCCTATCTTATTGCCAAAAGTGATGGAGTGTTTGGGGGTCGGGAGTATGTTGAAGTATTGGCCGATATGTATGACCTGGCACTGAGTTGGGATATCAGGGATGGTGAGCCTTTTAAAAAAGGGCACAAACTGCTTCTGGTCAGTGGAGACTCCAAGCGCATTCTCTCTCTGGAGCGTTCCATGCTCGATATGGTACTGCACGCCTCTTCCATTGCTACACTGACGGCACAGTATGTCAAAGCAATTGAAGGTACGGGTGTCAAACTGCTTGATACAAGAAAAACGCGACCGCTGCTGCGTGAATTTGAAAAATATGCAGTACGGTGCGGAGGGGGACTGAACCACCGTATGGGACTGGACGACTGTCTGATGCTCAAAGATACCCACCTCAAGACTATCGATGATCTGGATGCATTTATGCAGGAAGTACGGCAGAAGATTCCTTTTACCTCAAAAGTCGAAATTGAGTGTGAGAGTCTGGAGATGGTCAAAAAGGCAATGCAGGCAGGTGCAGATATAGTAATGTGTGACAATATGAGTCTTGAAGAGACAGGGGAAGTAGTGGCTTACAGAAATGAGAGCTACCCGCACATCCTGCTTGAGGCCAGTGGGAACGTTACACTTGAGACTATCACCCAAATCGCTGCTACAGGAGTAGATGCGATCTCTTCAGGATCTATCATCCATCAGGCCAACTGGATCGACCTTTCGATGAAAGTCGAATAGTGAATAGACCAGTGTTATGATGACTGATAGCGGAAACCTCCCTTATGATGAAGCACAAAAACTGATAGAAGAAGCGGACTCTATTACCATACTCTCCCATCTCAACCCTGATCCTGATGCTATCGGAACAGCATTGGGTATTTACAATATCCTGAAAGAATCGAAGAGAAAAAGAGTGGAGGTTGTGAACGCTTCGAACGAACTGCCGCGCTATCTTGATTTTCTGGCAGGATTTGAAAAGATCAAAACAAAAATGGAATACGGGAAGAGTCTGATCATTGCCTGTGACTGTGCAAACCTGGAGCGGCTTGGGTTTGACCTTAAAGGACGGCAGATACTCAATATCGACCATCATCGCAGCAATGAGGGGTACGGGACGCTCAATGTGGTCCTGCCGGAGTACGCTTCCTCTTCCCAGGTTGCATTTGAACTTTTTAAAAAGCATTATGCGATCTCTGCGAAGAGTGCAGAGTGTTTGTATGCCGCACTGCTTTCGGATACACGCTATTTCACCACCTCTTCAGTGACAGCCCGTGTCTTTGAAGTGGCCAGAGAGATGGTAGAGATCGGGGTGGATCCTGCGAGAGTGGCCTACCACTTCACTCAGAGACGCTCTCTTGCCTCATTTCGTATTCTGCAGCGGGCGCTGAAAAGTTTGAAACTTTACAGCGATGCCCGTATCGCCGTACTCTATGTGACCAAAGAAGATATCGCCGCAACGGGTGCGACTGTACCCGATATGGATGGGATTGTGGACTATGCCCGTTCTCTGGCGACTGTGGAAGTGGCAGTCTTCCTGATGGAGCTCAAAGAGGGGATCAGAGTCTCTTTCCGCAGCAAAGGAATCGATGTCAACGTCATTGCCGCCGACTTTGGCGGCGGTGGGCATAAAGTAGCCGCAGGTGTGACCTTTAAAGCAGGTAACTTACAAGAAATAATAGATACAATAGTATTAAAAATTCAAGAAACAGGATTGAAAAATGGCAAAGAAAAGACGTAGCGGAAATATTGCGAACAAGATATTTTCCCTGCTGCTGCTGGTCGGGATAGCCGCAGGTGCCTGGTATGTCTATACAGCACCGGAGTTCGAACGGGTCAAACCACAGATCGAAAGTGAAAAGCATGTGTTCTGGAACAGAAAAGAACCACTCAAGGTCAAAGTAACGGACAATGTCGGTCTAAATTCCTATGAGGTCAAACTCTCTGACGGGACTAAAAGCGTGATACTCGACCAGGGCTTTTTCAACCAGGGGACCAAAGAAGCGCTCATAAAGGTGAAATACCCCAAAGGAAAAGTGTTTGATCCCAAAGCAAAAGAATACAGGCTGACCGTGACGGTAGGCGACAGAAGTATGTGGAATATGATGGAGGGGAATAGAGCGACAAAAACGGTTGATGTGACAATGGATTATAAAAGGCCCAATGTCAATATCCTTGCCAATTCCCGTATGATAAACCAGGGCGGTTCCGCACTGGTGGTCTTCCAGGCGGATGATGAAAATATGGATGAGCTGTATGTACTTGCCAACAAGAACAGGTTCAAAGTACAGCCGTACAAAAAAGAGGGCTATTATGCCGCCCTGATCGCCTGGCCGTTCAAAGATGAGAGTTTCGATGCAAAGATCGTGGCAACGGACCTGGCAGGAAACAGACGTGAAGTGCATATTCCTTATTATCACGGTAACCCAAGATACAAGACTTCGTACATCAAAGCGACCGATAAATTCATCAACGGCAAGATCACCGATCTGGCTTCAAGTGATCCTGAATATGCCGATATCACTGACAAACTTGAAAAACTCAAAGCGATCAATGAGACTATGCGCCTGAAAAATGAAGTACTGATACACAAAAAGAGCAAACCTGTCTCAGATGAGATGGTTGACAACTGGAAGATCAAAAAGTTCTATCCACTGAGAAACGGGAAGAAAGTGGCAAGTTTCGGTGACCACCGTTACTATTATTACGGCAAGAAAGATAATGTTGTTTCGGAATCCTACCATGTAGGGTATGACCTGGCAAGCAACAGTATGGCAGATATCAAAGTATCCAACTCCGGAAAAGTGGTCTTTGCCGAAGATAACGGTATTTACGGGAATATGCTCCTGATCGACCATGGTCTCGGTCTCTATACGCTTTATGGGCACTGTTCGAAGTTCCTGGTCAATGAGGGTGATGAGGTGCATGCAGGGCAGGCCATAGCCAAAACTGGAATGACCGGGCTTGCTTTGGGTGACCATCTGCATTTTGGTATACTGGTCCAAGGTATAGAGGTCAGGCCGATCGAATGGTTCGACAAGTCATGGATCAACAAATTCATCAACAAACCTTTCAAGCAGGCTGATGCTATTATTTCTCCACCGGTAACAAAAGGAGGCTAAAAAAAGTAAGGGTATACATTGAGTTCTATACTTTGCAATTATTTATATTTTATAGTATAATAGCAAAAAATCAAACTAAGGAGTTTCTTTATGCAGCAACGTACTATTCAAAAAGCTGTCGAAGTCATCGGTATCGGCCTGCATAAAGGTGAACCTATCAGGCTGAGACTCGAACCGCTCGCTGCAAATGCAGGTATTGTTTTTTACCGTGAAGATCTTGCCTTAAGTATCCCGCTCTCTCCCGATGCTGTCATCGATACGCGTATGGCTACGGTCATAGGCAGTGAAAAAGGCTTCATCTCCACGATCGAACATTTTCTTTCAGCCATATATGCCTATGGGATAGACAATATGCGTGTGGTAGTAGATGGGAATGAAATGCCCATCATGGACGGTTCGTCCATCTCCTTCTGTCTGCTCCTCGATGAAGCGGGTATAAAGGAACTGGATGTTCCCAAAAAGGTCATTCGTGTCAAAAAAGCCGTCGAGATCAAAGAGGGTGACAAATTTGTCCGCCTCCTGCCCTCCGAGAAAGCTACTTTTGATTTCAGAATTAAGTTTGACCACCCGGTCATCGGGGAACAGAGTGAACGCTTTGAATTCGGTACCCATAATTTCATCGAAGAGATCGCCAGAGCAAGGACCTTCGGCTTTGCCAAAGACATCCAGTATCTGCAAAGCCAGAACCTGGCACTTGGGGCGACCCTGCAGAATGCCATCGGCTTGGACGACCATAAGGTACTCAACCCAGAAGGGCTTCGTTTCGAGAACGAATTTGCCAGACACAAGATCCTTGATGCCATGGGAGATATGATGGTTTCGGGACACAACATTCTTGCAAAGTATGAATCATTCGCCGGCAGCCATAACCTGAACTACAGACTCACCTCCAAACTGCTTTCAGACAGTAGAAATTACGAGTTCGTTGCGGTCGAAGCGTTACAAAGCAGGGCTTTTGCAAAATCCTTCGCATAAATTCCAACTGCTTATTATCTCTATTGCCACACCGCTTTTGGTAGGCGTTTACAGAGAAGGTGAACTGATCGAAGAGATCAGCTCAGATCAAAAAACCTCTGAAATCCTGCTTCCTCTGATTACTGAGATCATGGAACGTTACTCTATAGAGAGTATCATTTACACCAGAGGACCGGGTTCATACATGGCCATCAAGCTGACCTATATCATGCTTAAGACCATCGAGATCCTGCGTGATATCCCCTGTTATGGATGCAGTGCTTTTCTCCTGAACGGGGGTCGACCCATCAAAGCCATAGGCAAACTCTATTTTATCAAGGAAAAAGAGACTATAATTACAAAAAAATATGAACAGCCGCCTGAAACGGAGTTTGGATTACCCCAGCGTATTCATGATCTTGAATTGGATGAAGAATCGACACCTGAGTATCTGCTCCCGGCCGTTTGATAAAGTAGCAACAGATGTTAATAAGTGTACCGGCAACCAGCGCAAATCTTGGACCGGGGTTCGATACCCTGGGACTCGCAGTCGATCTTCGCAACGAGATCGTTATCAAACCTTCGAAATTCCTGAGCCTCTCAACACACGGTGAAGGTGCGGAGAATCCCAAGATCAAGAAGAATTCACTTTTTTTGAGTATTTTCAACGAGAACTACAAACGTTTGAGTGGGAAGACAGATAACTTTAGGTTTGAGTTTACCAACCGCATTCCTATCTCACGCGGTCTGGGCAGTTCCTCTGCAGTGATTGTAGCGGCCCTGAGCGGTGCCTACACTATGGCGGGAGTGAAGTACAACAAGCGGGAGATACTCAACCAGGCGCTGCGTTATGAACACCACCCCGATAATATCACTCCGGCAGTGATGGGTGGTTTCAATGTTGCCTGTGTGGAAGGGGACAGGGTTTATAGTAAAAAGCGCCGTATGCCCGACTACCTCCGTGCGGTTGTGGTGGTACCAAACAGGACGATTTCTACGGCGCGTTCACGTACCGTACTGCCAAAAATGTACAAAAAGGAGGAGACGGTCTATTCCCTTTCACGTGCAGCCTATATGACGGCACTTTTCATGAGTGAATCCTGGGATCTGCTCCGTATCGCCTCCAAAGACAAACTACACCAGGCAAGACGTATGAAGATGATGCCTGAACTCTTCGATGTACAGAAACTGGCACTTAAGCAGGGTGCACTGATGAGTACACTTTCAGGTTCTGGTTCTACTTTCTTTAACCTTGCCTATGAAAAAGATGCCGACAAGATCGCCCAGAGTCTGCGTGACAGATTTCCCCATTTCAGGGTTTTTGTACTCGCTTTGGACAATAATGGCGCTATCGCCAGATAATAGCCTGCAGGCTTAATCTCTTTTTAGGTATAATACGCATGAAAAAATCACAGCCCATTCGAATGTGCATCATCTGCCGCAGTAGACATCCTCAAAAAAGTTTGATCAGATTAAAACAGAACGGTAAAGAGGTTATCGCATTTAACGGTATGGGTAGAAGTTTTTACCTCTGTAGAAACTGTGTGAATGACAAAAAAAAGCTCAAAGGTCTTGCCAAACGTTTCAAACAGGATTTGGAACAATTGGCAAGACTTTTGGGAACGCTGGCCTAAAGCCGGTCTATGCGCAAAGACGCAGTATATTAAAGGAGTTAATCAAGTATGGATAAAGTGAAAATCCAGGAGATAGCAGAAGAAGCAGGATTGTCGAACGGCGAACTGATAGAGAAGGCCAAAGAGCTAGGGTTCAATGTAAAGGCAGCCAACAGTGCCATCAATGTAAATGATGCCGGTATTCTTGTTGACTATGCTATCAGCGGAACTCTGCCTAAAAGTTTCAAAAAACCGGGCGACAAACCAAAACTGAAAGTCGTAAAGAAAAAAGAGGTTGAAAAAGTACCCGAAAAGAGTGTTGAAACCCCTGCTGAAGAAGTTCCTGTTGTGGTGGAAGAAGCTGCAGTTGAAACGACAGAAGTAGCCGTAGAGGAAGTCCCGGCAGCAGAAGTAGCTGAAAGTAAAGAAGAGGCTGTTGCGGAAGAGAGCCCTGAAGTGCTTGAAGAAAAAAGTTCTGAAGTGGACAAAGAGGAGAGTGTGGAGACAGCACCTGCGGTTAAAGAGGTGAAGCAGCGCAAAGGTATTTCCGTTGTCAGTAAAAAAATAGAATCCGGCTCTGACAAGGAATCGGCAGAAGAGAAGCCAAAGCGCAGAGTACTTTCCCGTACAGGGATCAAGATCGTCAGAAAGGCGAAACCTGCACCTGTCAGAGCGGCAACAAAGATATCAATGGGCAGTGGAGCACCGACACCTCCAAGCAAGAAGAAGGTCAAAAAAGGGCCTGCGGAAGCAAGAGAGACCGGCAAGAAGATCGATATCTTCAATCATGACAGCATGAGCGGAGATATCGACAGCGGCTTTGGCGAAGAAGAAGTCGTACTGCTTGACTTCTCTGACAAGAATATCTATGAAGATATGATGCGCCAGGAGCAGAAGCGTAGAGAAGAAGCGAAGAAAAGAGAAGCGGCGAACGGCGGGCCTGCAAAAGGCAGACAGCCTTTTCGTCCCCAGCAGAGACGTTCACTTAAGCGTGGCGGAAAGCGCAAGAAGTATACTAAAGAAGAGAGCAGCGAGGTTGTAACATCAGTGGAGATCCCGGAAAATGTAAGAGTATATGAATTCGCCGAGAAGGTGAACCGCTCCGTAGGTGAAGTGGTAAAAGTCCTCTTCGCCCTTGGAATGATGGTGACGAAGAACGACTTCCTCTCCAAAGATGAGATCGAGATTCTGGCAGAAGAGTTTGGTGTGGAAGTCAGTACGATGAACCCGCTTGACGAGCTTGACTATGTTCAGGCATACGATGAGGTGGAAGATACACATCTTGAAGAGAGACCGCCGGTCATTACGATCATGGGTCACGTTGACCACGGTAAGACCTCTCTGCTTGACAGAATTCGTTCAGCCAAAGTGGCAGACAGGGAAGCGGGCGGCATTACGCAGCATGTCGGTGCCTACCAGGTAGAGAAAAACGGTAAGAAGATTACGTTCGTAGATACCCCGGGTCACGAAGCCTTTACCGAAATGCGTGCACGTGGTGCACAGGCGACCGATATCGTTATTATCGTCGTTGCGGCCGATGACGGTGTTATGCCTCAAACCAAAGAGGCGATCGCGCATACTAAAGCGGCAGGTGTTCCTTTTATCATTGCAATCACTAAAATGGATAAAGAAGGTGCAAATCCCGATAATGTCAAGTCTCAGCTTGCAGAGATGGATGTCATGGCAACAGACTGGGGTGGAGAATATGAATTTGTACCGGTTTCTGCATATACGGGAATGGGCATAGATGAACTGCTCGAAACAATTTTGCTTCAAGCTGAAGTCATGGAACTTAAGGCAGATCCTACAAGGAAAGCAAAAGCGGTCGTAGTTGAGAGCTCACTTGAAAAAGGCTTTGGTCCTGTCGCCAATGTGATCATCAAGAACGGTACACTGCATGTAGGTGACAATGTGATCGCAGGGAAGACTTACGGACGTATCAAGGCGATCAAGATGGATGACGGATCTTCGGTCAAAGAGATAGGTCCAAGCACACCTGCAGCGATTGTTGGACTCCATGATGTTCCTGGTGCGGGGGATGTCCTTGTTGCCATGGATACAGAAAAAGAAGTACGTGAACTTGCTGAAAAAAGAGCTGAATATGACAGAGCAAAACAACTTTCGAAAACTACAAAAGCATCTCTGGATGATCTTTCTGCTCTGATCGCAGAAGGACAGCTCAAGTCACTTCCTGTGATCATCAAAGCAGATGTACAAGGTTCTCTTGAAGCGATTAAGGGCAGTCTGGAGAAACTTAGAAATGAAGAAGTGAAAGTAAACATTATTCATGAAGGTGTAGGTGGAGTCACAGAGAGTGATCTTACACTTGCGGATGCAAGTGAGCATGCTGTGGTTCTCGGATTTAATGTACGCCCTACCGGTGCAGTGAGGAAGAAAGCAAAAGAGCTTGGCATTGAGATCAGATCATACAATATTATCTATGATCTTCTTGATGACGTCAAGGCACTGCTTGGCGGTATGATGAGTCCGGTGATCAAAGAAGAGGTGACAGGACAGGCAGAGGTCAGAGAGACATTCGTAGTCGGGAAAGTCGGTACCATTGCAGGAGCCAAGGTCATTGACGGTGTCATCACCAGAAATGCCAAAGCAAGACTGATCCGTGACGGTGTCGTTGTGTATGAAAGTACTATCTCTTCTCTCAAGCGTTTCAATGAAGATGCAAGAGAGGTTAAGAACGGATATGAATGTGGTATCATGCTTGAGAACTTCAACGATATCAAAGAGGGTGATGTGATCGAAACCTTCAAAGATGTTGAAGAGCAGGTCTCATTGTAAAATGACACAAGAAGAGATTAAACGGCACAGGGTCGAGTCCGTTCTCAAAGAGATCATTCCGGAAGCATTGAGTACCCTGGATGATGAGCGTATCAATGCGCTGGTAGTCACCGATGTCGTCTGTTCAAAAGGACGTTCAGATGCCAAGGTCTATCTGGATAAATCCTTTCTCTCTCCCAAAGAACAGGGCGAAGCACTTAGACAGCTCAGAACAGTGGCGGGCTATATCCAGAACCACTGTAAACAGAGTGAAGGGTGGTTCAAGGCACCACGATTCACTTTTGAATTCGATGAGCAGTTGGAAAAAGTAAGCCGTATGGAAGAGCTGTTCAAACAGATCAGCAGAAAAAACGAGAACAGTGAAGAAAAGGATGATTCGGATGAATCTTGAAACACAAATTGCAAAGATCGTAGAAGCCAACGGTGCAGCGCTTTACGATATTGAGACAGCAAATGAATTCGATGAAACCATCTACCGTGTACTGATCACAAAAACAGGTGGTGTGAACCTTGATCTGTGTGCAACGATTTCCAATGAGCTTTCTCCTTTTCTGGATGTGCATCCACCTATGAGCGGGCACTATCGCCTGGAGGTCAGCTCTCCCGGCATCGAGAGAAAACTCTCCAAGCCGGTACATTTTCAGAATGCCATCGGTGAAAAGGTCAAGGTGAAACTTCTGGGGGGAGACAAACTCAAAGGTGTCTTGAAAGCTGCCGATGATAAGGGTATTACTCTTGAAACAAAACAGGGTGAAGAGAGCTACTCATACAGTGATCTTGGTACAGTAAAAACCTATTATGAGTGGTGAGAACCGTTAAACAAAGGACAACTGCTTGTCCTTTGTAGGTTTGAAACCGAAGTGGTGGAGCAAAGAGACCCACGAAGGCAAAGCATAAAAAGGAGTGGCAATGAACGATGAATTTTATATGCAACTCGCACTCGATAAAGCCTGGGAGTATCAGCTTCTTACCTATCCGAACCCCGCCGTTGGTGCCGTAGTAACACTTAATGGTACTATTCTTGCTGTTGAAGCCCACAAAAAGGCAGGAACTTCACATGCAGAAGTACTTGCCCTGCTTAAAGCCTATGAAACACTTTCCAAAAGTACTGTCGATTTCGACCGGATGGATGCCCAAAAGGCACATAATTTTCTTCATACCATACCTAAAGATTTCTTTTCGGAATGCAGTATTTACGTGACACTTGAACCCTGTTCCCATGAAGGTAGAACACCGTCCTGTGCAACACTTCTTGAAACACTGGATCTCAAAAAAGTCATCATCGGGACAAAAGACCCTATTGAAGGGCATGGCGGAGGAATGGAATACCTGAAACATTGTACTTCTGGTATACTTGAAGAGGCCTGCCAGGCACTCATAGAACCTTTTATGATATGGCAAAAGAGAGCTTTTGTACTTTTCAAGCTGGCACAGACGACCAATGGACGTATCGGCGGCGGGTATCTCAGTTCAAAAAGTTCACTCAGGCATGTGCATCAATTCAGAGAAAAATGTGATACGCTGCTCATTGGAGGCAATACGGTACGAACAGACAGGCCGACATTGGATTGCCGATTTACAGGTGGTGCGGCACCGGATGTCATGATCTATTCAAAAAAAGATGATATAGACAGACAAATGCCACTTTTTACTATCAAGAATAGAACGGTCACTGTTACAGATAATTTAAACTTTTTGGAAAAACCTTCTTTTGTTCTTGTGGAAGGGGGTGAGGGTATGCTTAATGCACTTAAAGAGAAAATAGATTGGATGCTGATCTATCAGACACCTAAGCTCTCTACCAACCAATTATCCTATAATATCGACATGAATTTGGCATTTTTGCATCAGGATAAAAAAGATGTGGATCTGTTACTATGGAGTAGAAGAATTGGGCATTGAAAAACTGACGGACAAAGAGGAAAAACAGGAAAAGATCGTACATATGTTCGATGATATCGCATCGACCTACGATAAAGCCAACAGGGTACTCAGTATGGGTATCGATATACAGTGGCGTAAAAAAGGTTGTGACAAAGCCTTTGAAATTCTGGGAAAAGAGAATCTGGGGCAGATCACAGATGTGGCGACAGGTACAGGTGACCTGCTGATCTATTGGAAAGAACAGGCGGCAAAGCAGGGTGTCAACATAGAGAAGTTCGTAGGGATCGATCCCTCTGTAGGTATGCTTGATGTGGCCCGCCAAAAAGTGGATTTTGCCGAGTTCATAGAAGGCAAAGCACAGGAACTGCCTATAGGCGACGGGAGTACAGATGTGATCTCCATCTCTTACGGTATACGGAATGTCGTTGACAGAGTTGAGGCACTGGAGGAGTTTCACCGGGCATTGAGGCCGGAGGGTATTGTGATGATACTCGAGTTCACAAAACAGGAACGCAGCGGACTGGTAGACAAAGTGGTGGATTTCGGAATGAAAAACATACTTCCAAGAGTAGGCGGTTTTATCTCCAAAAACTATGAAGCATACAAATATCTGCCCGATTCCATAGAAGAGTTTCTGACTACGGAGATGTTGGCCAAAGAGTTGGAAGAGGCAGGTTTTGAAATGAAATATACCAAGTCTTTTTCAATGGGTATTTCAACATTGCTGGTTGCACAAAAGAAATAACGTAGGGTGTGCAACTGCACACCAGATAAAAATGAATACACAGAGGTGTGCTATTGCACACCCTACAAGGTAAATAATGTCAAATATGATGACAGTATCTTCCCTAAATACCAAGATAAAATCCCTGCTTGAAGCTACCTTTATGCATATTCTTGTCGAGGGGGAAGTGGCTTCTGTGACCTATCACTCCTCAGGACATCTCTATTTTTCCATCAAGGATGACAAAAGTGCTATTAAATGTGTGATGTGGCGATCTTCGGTTGCCAGGATGAAATTCCATATTGAAAAAGGGATGCACATCGTTGTGGAAGGTTCGGTCTCTGTCTATACGCCCAGAGGAGAATACCAGTTTCAGACGGTACGTATCGAACCCTATGGCAAAGGGGCACTGGCACTGGCCTATGAGCAGCTCAAAGAGCGTCTTAAAGCTAAAGGCTATTTCGATGCCCATAGAAAAAAACCTATGCCCAAAAGCATACAGAAGATCGTACTGGTGACAGCCAAAGAGAGTGCTGCTCTTTACGATATGCTCAAAATTATAGAGAAGCGCTGGCCACTGCTGGAAGTTACGATCGTTGATACGCTGGTACAGGGCGAGTCTGCAGCAGACCAGATCGCCAATTCTCTTCGCTATGCCGACACTCTCGGTGCAGATGTCATTGTAGTTGGACGGGGTGGGGGCAGTACGGAAGATCTATGGTGTTTCAATGAAGAGCTTGTGGCTGATGCGATCTTCGCCATGCAGACGCCTGTGGTCTCTGCAGTCGGGCATGAAGTGGATGTACTTATCAGTGATCTTGTAGCGGACCTTCGTGCACCGACACCCAGTGCTGCGATGGAAATGATACTTCCCGATCTTCAGGAAATTCTTTACACTCTTTCGGAGTATGAGGAGCGTTTCAAACAGGTGATCACTTCCAGACTCAATCAATCGATACGTGAACTCAAACATGTGGAGGAAATGCTTTATCGTTCATCACCGCTGCGAAGGCTGGAAGAGTCCAAAATGGAATTCAAACGTATGGAGGAAGAATTCAGACGTATAATCTCCTATAGAATGGAACGTTTCGAATCAGCATTGCCAAGCATGAGAAATACTTACATACAGACAATGCAGTTCATACTACAGCGAAAAGAGCAGCATCTCGACCATTTGATGCAAAAATTCCAGATGAATGACCCGCGCTCACAGTGCCGTCCGGGATGGGCACAGATATCACAGAATGGAAAGCCCGTTGCACTTGCATCGATCGACAAAGATACACGTTTCATTCTTGAAGATGCCTCTATCAGAATCGAAGCGGTATGTGTCAATAAACAAAAATTGTATGAATAGGTATAGGTATGAATAAGACAATGCGACCCTTTTACGTAGGGTATGATATAATGAGCATTCACTCTTCCAAAGGCAGGGTATGGGTACTCAAGAAATAGGCGGAATCATCATGCAGCAATTTATTTCGATACCTTTTACTGTTTTGGCAGTCATACTGATCCTTTTGATATTGCTGTATATCTTTTTCATCAAGCATGCAAAAAATAAGCTTCAGGCATTGGCTTCTGGCGAGGTATCGGTGATGCAAAAGGCACTTGAAACCTGTACGGATGCCGTTCTGATCCTTTCAATGGATCAGAAAGTACTCTATGCCAATAAATCAATGAGAACATTACTCCATTTACATGAAAAGTATGAAAATAGTATTTTGAACAATACACTCAAGGTCAAGGTAGGAAAAGAGTGGCGTACATTGGGACGAGTGATCAAAGAGAAACTTTCAGAAAGTGAAGCTTCACATTTTACACTGCTTCGAACAGAACTGTTGACACAAGACAAGCATGAATTGCCTGTCGATATTTGTATTGACAGGATAGAGGAAGAAGGTGTTTCAAGTCTGGTATGGAGTATTGTATCGATACATGATCTTAGTCAGAAAAAGGCAAAGGAGGATGCAGAATACTACCACCGGCTTACACACTTGCCAAACCAGATAAAAGCGCAGTATGACCTTAATGCGCTCAATGCCAGGCTGCATCTTTCAGATGACAAACTGGCTGTAATGGTGATCGATATTGACAACTTGTCTGTGTTGCGCTCTATCATAGGCGTTAGTCAGAGCAATTTGATACTCAAAAAGTTTGCCAGTTACCTTACCGAATTGTCAGTCAAGACAGGCTTTAAGACATACCATACCTTTTACAATAATTTTTTGCTGATCATTCCTGATGTGAAAGACATTAAAGAGTTGAATGATCTGGCACAGAGGATCCAAAAAGAGTTAAGCAGGTTCTATAAACTGGGTGAGAGCAGGCTACATCTTTCCGCATCCATAGGTATTGGTGTGTATCCGGATAGTGGTCCGGTTGCAAAACTCTTTGATCTTGCCTATAGGGCTTTGACCCAGGCAGAGAAGAGCGGCTATGGGAGAGTAGAGTTTTTCCTGAAGGAGACTGAAAAGAATAACTATGACGAACTGATACTCTACAATGATATGCATGCAGCCATAGAACGAAAACAATTTGAAGTGTACTATCAGCCCATTGTCGACACCCGGAATAAAGAGGCAGTCAAGGCAGAAGCCCTGATCAGATGGCATCATCCTGAGTATGGACTGGTTCCTCCAGATCTTTTTGTTTCAATTGCAGAAAAGACCGGTTTTATTGTAGAGTTGGGTAAATTTGTACTGGATGAGGTGCTTAAACAGCAAAAAAGATGGGAACTGTTCAAGTTCAGACAGATAGTCGTTTCGATCAACCTTTCTTTACTTGAGATAGAGACGGGCCATTTTGTTAAAGAGGTAGTCCAGCGTCTTGAGCACCATCAGGTCAACCCGGAGTTGATCCAGTATGAGATAACCGAGGGTTTGGCAATGCAGAATGAGAAACATTCAGCCAAAATATTTTATGAACTTAGAAAACTGGGTATAGGTGTTGTACTGGATGATTTTGGGACAGGCTATACCTCTTTTTCCTATCTGAAAAGGTTTCCGGCCAGTATTTTGAAAATTGACAAGATACTCATTGACAATATAGTGATGAATGAGGAGGATCAGCGTATTGTAAAAGCGATTATCGATCTTGGACACAGTCTGGGAATGAAGGTGGTTGTCGAAGGGGTGGAAACCAGCCTAATGGTAGAGCTTCTTGAGGGGTATGGCTGTGATTACATGCAGGGATATTATTTCTCGAAACCCTTACCGGTCGTTGAGTTTCAGAAGATGTTGCGGCAATAGAAGTTTGTGTTGTTTTAACGGCTTTCACAGTTTCGACACTATAGACGTGAAACTATTCACGTCTATTTACGTATCTTCCAGCCTACGCGGCTACATTCCCGATGGTCATTCCGACCGCTTCGGTTTCGAACCTAAAAACGTGAAGCAGTTCACGTTTTCTTTACGGTTCTCACATCATGCCAGGCATGCCGCCCATGTCTGGCATTGCAGGTGCAGGTGCTGGATTTTTCTCTTTGATGTCTGAGACTGTCGCTTCCGTTGTGAGCAGAAGGCTTGCTACGGAAGTGGCGTTCTGGAGGGCTACACGTGCTACTTTCAGCGGGTCGATGATCCCTGCTTCAAGCATGTTAACATATTCGCCGGTTGCCGCATTGAATCCAAGGTTCTCATCACTGTTGTTGGCGATCTTGTCCGCAACGACACCTGCATCGAATCCTGCATTCTGTGCGATCTGCTTCATCGGAGCATAGACGGCTCTCAGGATGATCTCTGCACCGACTGCTTCATCACCATTAAGATCAATTTTTACGGCTTTACTTGCTTTGGCTAGTGCGGCACCACCACCAATGACGATACCTTCGTCCACAGCTGCTTTGGTTGCAGAGAGTGCATCATCTACTCTGTCTTTCTTCTCTTTCATTTCAGTCTCAGTAGCCGCACCGACCTTGATGACCGCTACACCGCCTGAAAGTTTTGCCAGTCTCTCCTGGAGTTTTTCTTTGTCGTATTCGCTTGTGGTATTTTCCACCTGCACCTTGATCTCGGCTACTCTTGCTTCAACTGCAGCACTGTCGCCTTTACCGTCCACGATAACAGTATTGTCTTTGTCTATGACCACGCGTGCTGCCTGTCCAAGGTCATCAAGTGTCGCCTTGTCAAGGCTGAGTCCAAGTTCTTCGGTGATGACGTTCGCTCCCGTGAGGATGGCGATGTCTTTGAGCATCTCTTTCTTTCTGTCTCCAAAGCCGGGAGCTTTAACGGCAGCGATATTGAGTACGCCTTTGAGTCTGTTGAGTACCAGTGTTGCCAGGGCTTCACCTTCAAGGTCATCAGAAATGATGAGCAGCGGTCTTCCACTCTGCTGAATTTGCTCAAGGACAGGGATCAGGTCTTTGAGGGACGTGATTTTCGAGTCCGTGATGAGTAAGAGCGGATTTTCCATCTCGCAGGTCATCTTCTCCGTGTTGGTCACAAAGTAGGGTGAGAGGTAGCCTCTGTCGAACTGCATACCTTCAACCACTTCAAGGTCATCATTGATCCCTTTTGCCTCTTCAACAGTGATAACACCGTCTTTTCCTACCCTCTCCATCGCTTCGGCAATAAGGTTACCGATGGTCTCGTCAGAGTTTGCGGAAATCGTCGCTACCTGTGCGATCTCTTTTTTGTCTTTGACCTCTTTGGAGATCTTTTTGAGCTCATCGATGATCGCTGCACTGGCTTTGTCCATACCTCTTTTCACTTCGATGGGGTTGGCGCCGGCCGTGATGTTTCTCAATCCCTCTTTGAAGATAGAGTGTGCCAGTACGGTTGCAGTTGTTGTACCGTCACCCGCTTCATCGGCTGTGTTGCTTGCCACCTCTTTGACCAGCTGTGCACCCATGTTTTCCAGTGTATCGTCAAGTTCGATCTCTCTGGCTACGCTCACACCGTCTTTTGTGATGTGGGGGGCACCAAAGCTTTTTTGAATGAGAACGTTACGCCCTCTTGGTCCCATAGTCACTTTTACGGCATCTGCCAATTTCGTGACACCTTCGAACAGTCCGTTTCTTGCTTTGTCTGAAAAAAATATTTCTTTTGCCATCTTCTATCCTTTTATGTAGTTCTTATTAGATTATTTTAAATGTTATACGAGTATTCCAAAGATGTCGGAGCTCTCCATTATGAGAAACTCTTCTCCATCCAGGATGATCTCATTTCCGGAATATTTTCCGAATACGACAGTGTCGTCCACATTGATATCTTCAACTTCGCTGCCTACAGCGATCACTTTACCTTTTGACGGTTTCTCTTTTGCATTATCAGGTATAATGATTCCTGAAGCCGTTGTATTGGCCTCTTCAACTCTTTGGATCAAAAGTCTGTCACCTAATGGCTTAAAATTCATGATATCTCCTTACGATTTATAATTTATGTAATGCAATCATACAAAAAAATGTCTGTTTTGTCAATAGTCTTTAGTCATTATCACTAAAGTTTTTTAACAAATATCTTTAAGATATATATTGAATTCATTTTGTAAATGTTGTATAATCTTTTTAAAAATCAATAAAGGAGATAGTATATATTATGGAAAAAAAACAAAAAAAAGTAGTACTCTTCACTACACCGACGTGTAAATGGTGTACGACGGCAAAAAACCACCTGAAATCACACGGCATCAAATTCAAGGTCATTGACATTTCAAAAGACCAGAAAGCGGCAAAAGACTGTGAACAGCATGGGTGCAGAGGAGTTCCTGTTTATCTGATCGGCTCACAATGGATCTGCGGATTCGATCAGAAAAAAGTGGAAAAAGTGTTAAATTTATGATTTTTTTAAAAAACTATTGACAATAAAGCAAACTTTAGCTAAAATTCCGGTCTCTTCATTAGTGGCAAGATAGCTCAGTTGGTTAGAGCGCTGCTCTCATAAGGCGGAGGTCCGGGATTCGAGTTCCCGTCTTGCTACCACTTAGAACACTTTTTAAACCCCATGAGTCTTATCTATCTACTTTCAAAATTTTTTAAAATATCGTACATCAATCTTCTATCTGATTAATTTTAATCAGACTCTATTTCTTTTTACTCTATAATTCCCCTAACATAAACCACATATCAGGCAAGACTCATGATAGACTTAAAATACCTCCAGAACAACTTCGATGAAGCAAGTACAAAATTGCAAAAAAAAGGTGTGGATACAGCAATACTTGAACATCTGCAAAACCTTTTTAAAACACTCAAAGAGGCCAACGCAAAACTCGAAGCAGCTAAGGCAGAACAGAACAGTATGTCCAAACTCTTTGGGCAGTATAAGCGCGAAGGGAAGGATATTACTGAACTTAAGGCAAAGGTCGATGCAAATAAAGAGGCGATGGTACCTCTGCAGGAGAAGGCAAGAGAAGCAGAGGCATCCCTGTATGAAGTAGCACTGGCTATCCCGAACTTTCCTGACGATTCTGTTCCAGAAGGTACCGATGAAGAGGACAATGTTGAACTGATCAAAGTACTTGAACCGAAAAGTTTCGACTTTGAACCGTTGGAACACTGGGCACTGGCGGAGAAAAATGGCTGGATCGATTTCGAACGCGGTGTAAAATTGGCAAAAAGCCGCTTTTCTGTTTTACGTGGTGAGGCTGCAAGGCTTGAAAGAGCGCTGATCAACTTCTTTCTTGATACCAACACAGAAAGAGGCTTTGAAGAGCTTTGTGTGCCGTTTATGAACAATGCCCAGATGCTTCAGGGAACGGGACAGCTTCCAAAATTTGAAGATGATCTCTTCAAAATAGAAGATGAGGATCTCTACCTGATCCCTACGGCGGAAGTACCGTTAACAAATATGTATAATGATGAGATCCTTTCGGAGAGTGAACTGCCTGTACTCATGACAGGCTATACTCCCTGTTTTCGAAAAGAGGCAGGTTCAGCCGGACGTGATACACGAGGGATGATCCGCCAGCACCAGTTCGACAAGGTAGAAATGGTTGCTATTGCCCACCCTGACAAGAGTGACGAAGTCTTTGATATGATGGTACAGAATGCTTCGGATATCCTGACGGCACTTGGCTTGCCGCATAGGGTAGTGGAACTTTGCGGAGGGGACCTCGGTTTTTCGGCGTCAAAGACCATCGACCTTGAAGTGTGGCTTCCGGGGCAGAACAAATACCGGGAAATTTCTTCCATCTCCAATACCAGGGATTTTCAGGCAAGACGTGCGAAGATCAGGTTTAAAGACAACAAAAAGAACAGGCTGGTCCATACGTTGAACGGTTCGGCACTTGCCGTAGGGCGTACGCTGATCGCAATCATGGAGAATTATCAGAATGAAGACGGGACGATAGAGATTCCGGAAGTGTTAAAAAAATATATGTAGGGTGTGCAATTGCACACCAATTTAAATATGATCAAAAATATAACACAATTATTTATATATGAGGTGTGCAACTGCACACCCTACGCAAAAATATAATCATATTGTTTTCGAACTGTCACTGTGACGTGATTTCAATTTCCCTTCCATGCTCAAGTAGCTGTTGAGTGCACCTATATAGGCTCTGGCAGAGGCCAGCATCGTATCGATATTCAATCCGTGCCCTATAATGGCAGGTTCTCCGTTGAAGGATACTTTGACTGTCACGTTTGCAAGAGCATCTTTTCCCTTGCTGACCGATTTGACCTTATAGTCCAACAACTGACCGTCATAGCCGGATATACGGTCAATGGTCTTGAAAATGGCATCCATAGTCCCGTCACCGATACTCGCATCAATGATCTCATTGTCATCTTTCTTGATGCTTACCGCCGCTGAAGGCATACCATTGGAGCAGTCCATCAACTGCAGAGAGATCAATTCGAAAATCTTCGGAGCAGAGGTCATCTCGTTGGTGACCAATGCTCTCAAGTCATCATCGTAGATATCTTTTTTCCTGTCCGCAAGTATCTTGAAACGCTCGAAAGAACTGTTCAATGCTTCATCTGTCAATGTAAAGCCCAGTTTGCTCAATTTGTCCTTGAATGCTGCACGGCCCGAATGTTTACCCAGGACCAGAGTGTCTTCCATATCCAAACCGATATCTGCGGGACGGATGATCTCGTAGGTCTCTTTGTTCTTTAGCATACCGTCCTGGTGTATGCCGCTCTCATGGGCGAAAGCATTTTTTCCGACGATCGCCTTGTTCGGCTGTGGTTCGATACCTGTGATGCTTGCGATCAAACGGCTGGAAGGGTAGATCTCTTTAGTGTTGATGTTTGTTTCAAAGCCCTTAAAGACATCCTGTCTGGTTCTCAATGCCATGACGATCTCTTCCAATGCGGCATTCCCGGCGCGTTCACCCAAGCCGTTTATGGTACATTCAACCTGTCTGGCACCGTTGATGACGGCTTCAAGCGAGTTGGCCACACCCAGGCCCAAATCATTATGGTTGTGCACGGAGATGATAGCACGCCCTTTGACATATTCGCTCATCTCTTTGACCATGGCACCGATCTCGAAGGGAAGTCTGAAGCCTACGGTGTCGGGCAAGTTGATGGTCGTAGCACCTGCTTGGATGACCGCATCGGATATCTCTTTCATGAAGCCTATGTCTGAGCGTCCGGCATCTTCACAGGAGAACTCTACATCCTCAACGAAAGTACGGGCGTACTCTACCGCTCTGACCGCTCTTTTGATGACTTCGTCAGGAGACATTTTCAGTTTGTGTTCCATATGTATCTTTGAAGTCGCGATGAAGGTATGGATACGCTTCATTCTGGCTTTGGCCACCGCTTCGCCTGCTGCTTTGACATCCGAGTCTATCGCTCTTGCCAAAGAACAGACAGTAGAGTTGCTTACACGCTGTGCGATCTTTTCAATGGCGTCAAAGTCTCCCGGGCTTGCTGCTGCGAATCCTGCTTCGATAATGTCCACCCCTAAACGCTCCAACTGCGCCGCGATCTGGATCTTCTCTTCTGTGTTCATGGAAGCCCCGGGACTCTGTTCACCGTCTCTCAATGTTGTGTCAAATATTTTAATGGTCTCTTTGTTCATTATATTTACCTTGAAAATGATAAGAACGCCTAAAACGAAACTGTTTTCGTAAGCTTGCTGATGAAGTAAACTTGGCGTTAGCGCAGCCCGCATAGAACTTTGTTCTGTGGCATTGCATAAATGGTAGTCTAATTTTACCGAAATAGTGGTTAATTAGAAATGCGTTGTGTATATTTAAAATATGGGAATTAGAGTGAGAGAAGTAGGAGGAGTCTGTCAACTTGTGTGAAAATGGTTCTGTTTCTTGTGTATGTTTTCATAATGTACTCCTGTAATTTTTGGAAAGTATATCCAAAATCCTGTAAAATAGCAAGGGATAAAGATTATCTTTTAAAATGAATTTTACGGATGTTATAGGTGTAAAGTGCGCGAATCGGTCCATACAGTACATAGAGAAGAATGATCAAAGCAAATCCTTCTGTAGAGAAAAGGTAAAGCAGGGAGGTGGCAAGCACCAGGGTGATCATGGTCTTAAAAAGCATCGGTCTGTCAAGCTGTATTTTCTTGAAAGAGGGATAGCGAAAATTGCTGACCATCAAAAGGGAAATACCAAGACAAAGAAACAGAAGTAAGATACTGTAGTTTTCCAGTGCATATTTATGAAAAAGAAGTATCCACATCGAGATAAAGATCGCGGCTGTTGGAATGGGCAAGCCAATGAAAACATTGGGATCTGCTTTGGCTGTGCAGATGTTGAAACGTGCCAGACGAATGGCACCGAAGATGACATAAAGCGCCGATACCAGTATTCCGAAACGTCCAAACTCGTTCCCTGTGAAAAAATAGAGCAGCATGGCCGGTGCGATACCGAAAGAGATGATGTCGGCAAGTGAGTCGAACTCCACTCCGAACTGGCTGGTGGTATTGGTCATACGGGCAACACGTCCGTCCAGGCCGTCAAAGACCAGTGCAAGCAGGATCAGCCATGCGGCAGAGTTGAAATCTTCTTTACTGGCTTCAACAATACTGAGTACACCGATAAAGATACTGCTTGCGGTAAAGAGATTCGGCAGTAGGTAGATCAGCTTTATGTTGCGTTTCATCTAGGCTTCTTTGTTGTTATCACTCTCTTCGGATATCTCTTTTTTTAATGCTTCTTCTTTTTTTTCTGCCTCTGCTTTGTTTTTGGCGACCTTGTCTTTATGGGCAAGACGGCTAGGCATACCTTTTTCTTTTTCGTACTCTTCGATGATCCTGCGGACTGTTTTTCCTTCGATCACTTCCGTTCCCAAAAGTTCTTTGGCCATATTGTCGATAGCGCCATAATAATCCTGGAGTGTTTCCTTTACATAGCCGTAGCGTTCGTTCAGAGTGGATTTGATATAGCTGTCCATAGCCTCAGCTGTCTTATCACTGTAATCGGTCGATACCGCTCCGGCACCGAGGAAAGAGTTTTGACTGCGGGAAAGGACCATGAGCCCGGCTACATCGGTCATTCCGTACACTGAGACCATATCTTTTAAGATGGCAGTAGCACGGTCAAGGTCATTTCCTGCTCCCGTAGAGATCTCTCCAATGAATACATCTTCAGCCGCGCGTCCGCCAAGGAGTACATCGACTTCTGCCATCAGTTCATGTTTCTGTTTCAGAAAACGCTCTTCATCTTCGGGAAGATGCAGCGTATAGCCAAGTGCGCCCAGCCCGCGTGGGATGATGGAGACCTTGGTGACACGGGTAGCGCCTTCGCTGAGTTCAGACATGAGTGCATGTCCGCTCTCGTGATAGGCAACGATCTTCTTTTCCGTCTCGTTGATCTTGCGATTCTTTTTCTCAAGTCCTACAAAGGAACGTTCAATGGCTTCAAGCAAGTCTGACTGTTCGATCTGTTTCTTGTTCTGGCGTCCCGCAAGCAGGGCCGCTTCATTGATAATGTTGGCAAGATCGGCCCCGGCCAGCCCGGCAGTCTGTTTGGCAACGATTTCAAGATCGACATTGGGAGCGAGTTTGACATCTTTAGAGTGTACTTTGAGGATAGCTAAACGACCTTCATAATCAGGTTTATCTACAAGTACCTGTCTGTCGAAACGTCCTGCTCTAAGTAAAGCAGCATCAAGTGTTTCCGGCCTGTTGGTGGCTGCAAGTACGATGACAGGGGTATCGGTTCCGAAGCCGTCCATTTCTGCAAGAAGCTGATTGAGGGTTTGTTCTCTCTCGTCATTTCCGCCCATTTGTCCCCCACTTGCACGGCTTTTACCGATGGCGTCGATCTCATCGATGAAGATGATGGAAGGTGCTTCTTTCTTTGCCTGTGCAAAAAGGTCACGCACACGGCTGGCACCGACCCCGACGAACATCTCTATGAATCCGGAACCGCTTACGGAGAAGAACGGTACCGAGGCCTCTCCCGCCACCGCTTTGGCAAGCAGGGTCTTACCGGTACCCGGAGGGCCCACAAGCAGGACCCCTTTGGGGATCTTGGCGCCGAGTTCTATGTACCGTTCCGGGAATTTGAGGAAATCGACGATCTCTTTGACTTCGTCTTTTGCCTCTTCTACTCCCTGGACATCGTCAAAACGTGTATCGGGTTTCTCGGAGTTGATGAGTTTATCGGCTTTTCCTGCTCCCAGAATGCCTCCCCCCATACCTTTACTCATCTTTTTGGCAAGGAAGATCCAGATAGCGAAGAAGATGAGGATAGGCAGCATCATGCTGATCAGTTCAGAAAAGAAACCGTTACCCACCACACCTTCGTAGGCGATACCTTTTTTGTCAAGCAGTGGAATGAGGTCTCTGTCGTATGTTGGGACATTCTGTGCCACATAGCGGACTTTACGCCCGTTGTCCTCAATGATCGCTTCGACCATTGAGGGAGTCAATTTGACACTTTTAACCGCTCCCTCTTCGATTCTCTTCTTGATCTCCGAATATTTTACCTGTTTTGTCTGCGCTACACCCTGTGTATTCATCATAGTGCCGAGACTGTCTCCTTCACCGACGAAGGATTTGAAGATCAGGATGATGACAATGGAGAAGATCGCAAAGGCGAGCAGGGGATTGTCATTGAAAAAGTTGTTATTATTGTTTTGCTTATTATCATTGTTATTGTTTGGATTAGCCATTTATTTTTTCCTTTTTGTAGACGAGTGTTACCCATTCGTCTTTTAGGGTTCTTTTTTCTAAAGTCAGATCTTGAAAAGATGCTTTTACCAGTTCTTCTTTTTTATCTAAAATACCTGAAAGTATCAGGTATCCACCTTCTTGTACTGCGGCTTTAAGATCCTTGGAGATGAATCTTAACACATCTGCAATGATATTGGCGATGACCACATCATACGTACCTTCAGCTTTATCGATAGAGCCTTCCCAGAGTTTGTCGTACTGCGCTTCATTGAGCTTGAAGTTCTCTTTGCAGCTTTTAACTGAAAGTGGGTCGGTATCACACAATTCGACAGTGGCACCCAGTTTTTTTGCCGCAAGACCCAAAATACCTGAACCGCAACCGACATCGATGATGCGGTCTCCCTCTTTGACAGTTTCACTGATCGCTTCAAGACAGGAGAATGTCGTGGCATGATGACCGGAACCAAAGGCCAACGCAGGGTCTATTTTAATGTTGATGAATCTCTCTTTTGGTTCGTACCAGCTGGGAAAGATATAGAACTTTCCCGCTTCAATAGGCTGAATGGACTCCTGATAACTCTTGATCCAGTCAATATTCTCTTTCTCTTCCAAGTTGAAATCCATATGGATGTCACTCTCAAGCTCATCCTGTAAGGCTACCAGTGCATCTTTAACGAAAGTTAAATCAGACTCGCTTCGTATGACGATCTTCCCTGTACCGAACTCCAAGCCTTCATCATGGATATTCATAATGTAATCAGAAATAAGATCGACATACTGATCATCCAGAGTAATCGTCAGTTCATAATACTTATCCTGCATTTACAGTCCTAAACGCTTCTTCGAGGTCGAGGGTACCTTCATAGAATGCTTTGCCGACAATAGTGCCGTCAATGCCTGCTTCAATGAGCGCATTGATATCCGTCATATCTTTCAATCCGCCGCTTGCGATGGTCTCCAGTCCGGAGGCTTCCTTAATGGCAAGAGTGAAGTCAATGTTCACACCGGTCATCATCCCGTCGCGTCCCACATCGGTACAGATAATGGCTTCAACACCGGCATCGGCGAATTCCTTTGCAAGGTCGGTGGCTTTCATATCGGACACTTCTCCCCAGCCTTCGACTGCAACCATGCCGTCAATCGCATCGATACCGACAACGATCGGGTATTTGGCTGCCATCTCTCTGACGAATTTCGGGTCTTTGACCGCAATGGAACCGAGAATGAGTCTGTCGATGCCGAGATCAAGATACATTTTGATGGTCTCTTCATCCCTGATCCCTCCTCCAAGTTCAAGTTTGAGGTTGCAGTTCTCCCTGATCTTCTTGATCTGTTCAAGGTTTTCAGGTTTTCCGGCAAAGGCACCGTTAAGGTCGACAAGGTGTACCCATTCGCTTCCGAGTTCTTCAAAACGCTTGGCAACTTGCCAGGGTTCATCACTGTAGATCTTGGCGGACTCCATGAGCCCTTTGCTTAGTCTGACTGCTTTTCCGTCTTTTAAATCAATAGCGGGCAATATTGTCATTGTTTTCCTTCGTAGGGTGCATAATCACGCACCGTATTATGATTTTGTAAAATTTTCTATGATCTTCAAACCGTTCTCATGGCTTTTTTCCGGGTGTGGCTGAATACCGTATATATTCCCGTTCTGTACGGCTGAAACAAACTCGTATCCGTAATGTGTTTTTCCTATAGCATACCTGTCATCACAGACAGCATGGAATGAATGTACAAAGTAAAGATAGATTTCTTGAGGCAGTCCTTCAAATATAGGTGTTTCTTTTTGCACAAAAAGCTCATTCCATCCCATATGCGGCACTTTCTGGGGATGATCGAACTTGTTTTCATCAAAAGCCACCACTTTCCCGGGGATGAGACCAAGACCTTCTGTTTTGCCAAATTCCTCGGAACTCTCAAAAAGCAGCTGCATTCCCAGACAAATACCCAACAGCGGTTTTTCGGAAGCCGCAAATACTTTGACTGCTTCATCCATACCGTTACTTTTCAAATGCGCCATCGCATCACCGAAAGCCCCCACACCGGGGAGAATGAGTTTGTCATATTGCTGCAGTTTGGAAGGATCGCTTTCCAGCCTGGCATCCGCACCCACTTTTTTGAATGCATTGATGACAGAGGCAAGGTTCCCCATATTGTAGTCGACGATACCGATCATGATTTGGTATTCCTTGTTGAGTTAAATAACTGTGATTATAGCCAATTAAATTGAAAGAGGTTATCCACCTTTAGGATATTTTGATAAAATGATACAAATTCAAGGTTCCCTAAAAATAAGGCAGTGTATGAAAGTTGCGATCGTAAAACTCTCCGCTATGGGTGATATTATTCATGCAATGGCGGCACTGCAATTTATGAAAGCGTATGATCCTTCCCTCCGGATCGACTGGATCGTGGAAGAGGTCTTTGCTCCGATACTTGAACACAACCCTGATATCGACCATATCCTGCCCGTGAATTTGAAAGGTTTGAAAAAAAAACGTAGGCAATTTCTGTCTGAAGTGCAAAAAGTTCGTGAATATGCCACAAACAATTATGATGTGGTCATCGATGCGCAGGGGCTTATCAAATCGGCCATTGTTTCAAGAATGCTTGGCAGTACAACAGGTTTTGACAGGCACTCCATCCGTGAAAGTATGGCCGCATTCTTCTATGGTAAGACTTTTTTCATACCTTATGAAATGAATGTGATAGAAAGGAATATGAAATTGATGATGCAGGCAATAGGCAGCAGTGATGAATCTGTTTCGTTGGCACAAAAAAAGCCCTTTTTGTTTTTTACCGAGGAAAACAGGCAAAAAACAGTTCCTTTTTTGGAACAGGAGGATAAAAATATTGTCTATATTCTGGGTTCGAGCTGGGAAAGCAAGATCTATCCACGGGAGAAATTTTTGGAAGTGATCAAACAATTGACAGGGAACCATCTGTTGGTATGGGGAAATGAGAGTGAGAAGAAAAGCGCGGAGTATATTGCACAGCATAGCGAAGCGAAGGTATTGCCGGAAATGACACTGAATGAGCTTAAAGCATTGATTGCTTCATCCGATCTGGTCATAGGCGGTGACAGCGGCCCTACACATATGGCCTGGGCACTCAATCGGCCAAGCATCACCCTTTTTGGCCCTACACCGGCCAAGCGGAATACTTTGGAGACAGAGTTCAACAGGGTACTGGATTGCGGCAAGGCAATAGACCCAAAACGGTTGGACAGAGAAGATCTCTGCATTGCAGATATCCCGGTTGATCAAGTGGTGATTTTGGCAAAGGAGTTGTGTAAATGAAAGATCTCTTGTATCTGGGTGTGTTCAATCTTTTCAAATTCTTTGTCTGGATCATTCCTGACCGTTTGCTGGTTTGGCTGATGAGAGGTTTTTCCTACCTTGTTTACATCGTCGACAGGAAGCACAGGAAGATAGCTAAAGTCAATCTTGACCTTGCATACGGAAATACATTGACAGAAGCAGAAAAAGAGCATATTGTCAGAGAATGCTACTTTTATCTGGCAATGACACTGGCGGATTTTGTCAAGAACCAGGGGATCTCGAGGGAAAGACTGCTTTCGAAGGTCACTTTTAAAAATTCGTATATTCTTGAGGATGCACTGAAAGAGGGCAGAAAAGTGATCCTTGTGACAGCCCATTACAGTAACTGGGAACTGGTGGCACTCTCAATCGCTGCCAAATTTGGTCCATTGACAGGAGTGGGAAGAAAACTTGATTCGCCTACCATGGATGAAATTCTTAACCAGAACCGTCAACAGTTCGATATAGAGATGCTTGATAAAAAAGGTGCGATGAAATCCATGATACAAGCTTTGAAACATAATCGCATGCTTGGATTGCTGGTCGATCAGAATACGAGTGAAAATGAAGGTGTGTTGATAGACTTTTTTGGAAAACCGGTCAGACATACACCTTCTGCAGCTATTTTAAGCAGGCGTTTTGATGCGGTGATCATTCCGGTTTTCATTACGACAGAGGATCACAAGCACTACGAATTGACATTTTATGATCCGATACAAACAGAAAAAACAGAAGACAAAGAGGGAGATATCCTCCGTTCGGTACAGCAACAGGCCAATATTACGGAAGAGATCATCAGAAAAAAGCCCGAAGAGTGGTTTTGGCTGCACCAGCGATGGAAGAACCAGTTTGAGAAATATTATGAATAGTGCTATGATGAACATATTGCCAAAATTGAAAAGTGAACAACTTGGATCATGGTTAGTGATCTTGTATGCTTTTACTTTACCAATTTCCGTAGCGATCAATAATATATTTGCAGCATTCATCTTACTTTTCTGGCTTTTGAAGGGAAATTATAAACAGACGTGGCAATTGATCAAAGACTCTAAAGTATTACAGGCATTTTTACTTTTTTTCCTGCTTCATATCGTAGGGTTGCTTTGGACGGAAGATTTCTCCTGGGGACTGCATATGATCAAAAAGGAATGGATGTTCCTTTTTGCCCCTATAATTATGAGTCTGGTCAAAAAAGAACATATCCGTTACTATGTTTCTGCCTTTTTGCTTGCTATGACGCTATCTGAGATTATCTCCTATCTGATCTGGTTCAAAGTTATTCCCCCCATTTTTCATGCAAGCGTATATGATCCTACACCTTTTATTCATCATACTTCCTATAATCCCCTCCTGGCAGTTGCTATCTATTTGATGGGGTATTTTATTCTGTTTGACAAAACATTAAATATCAAAGAGAAAGCTGTACTTGGATTATTTATTGTGACGATGAGCATCAATATGTTCATTACGGGAGGGAGGGCAGGACAGGTCGGCTATCTTGTTGCCGTTATCATACTTTTTTTTCAATATTTCGATAAAAATTTTTTCAAAGCCCTTTTGGTTTCTTTCTTGGTAGTCGGAGGTGTTTCTCTTACAGCCTATTTTGGCAGTCAGATCTTTCAGGATAGAATTAAGCTGGCGGTCAGCCAGATAGAAAATTTTGATTCTGATACGAATAGCAGTGTAGGTTTGCGAATTAATTTTGCGATCAATACGCTTGAAATGATCAAAGAGGACCCGCTTATAGGGGTGGGGACCGGGGATTTTAAAAAACGTTATGAAGAGATAAATATGGAAAAAACTCCTAACATTGCAAGCACAAAACAACCACATAATATGTATTTACTGGAAATGGCCCAGTTCGGATTAGTGGGCCTTTTTATTTTGCTATATATTTTTTATTCACAGATCAGGTTTGCACAACGTGAAATGAATGATTTGCGCAAGAAAATAGGTATTTTTCTTCCGCTTTTTTTCATGGTGATCATGCTAAGTGATTCCTATTTATTGGGACATCATACAACAAACCTTTTTGTATTGTTCAGTGCATTCCTGTATAGGCCTTTCAATGAAAAAAGTGAATAGAATACTTGTCATTATCCGTCGCTATAATGGAGATGTACTTCTTTCCTCTCCATTGATCGATGCACTTTACAAGCATTATGAGGCACCACAAATAGATCTGCTGGTCAATGACGATACTTTGGGAATAGCTAAAACGATCAGGTATATCCATCAGGTATATACTTATAGCTATAAATGGCGTGAACTGCCGTTATTCTCCCGTATAAAAAATGAATTTGATCTTTTCAGAACACTTTATAGAAAATATGACCTAAGTATTAATTTGACTGCAAACGACAGAAGCATTCTTTATGCCGCTACTGCCAGTCCATATGCTGTCAGCGCAAGGGAAGCGGAACATAAAAAATCTTGGTGGAAAAAAATATTTTTAAAGCACAGTTATACTTTTAAGAATGATCGGCATATTCTGTTGAACAATCTTGCTCCACTAAAGCCGCTTGGTATAGAGCTGTCGCATATTGAACTGCGGACGAACTATACACAGGAAGCTAAAGAAAAAATAGCTGCACAACTCAAAGAGAAAGGTATTGATAAATTTATAATATACCACCCCTCTGCACAGCATGAGTACAAAGTCTATCCCGAAGAATTAAGAAACAGACTGCTTAAACTATTGAATCAGTTAAAGATCCCTGTGATCATAACAGGTGCAAACAGCCCACTGGAAGTACAGATCAAGAATTCTTTACCTGAACTGGAATACATTTATGATTTTATGGGTGATACATCATTGGATGAATATATTGCATTAAGCGATCTTTCACTGGCCTATATCGGTATGGATACACTCAATATGCATATTGCTTCGGGGCAGAATAAAAGAATATTTGCCATCTTTGGTCCTACATTGCCGCAGATATGGTCTCCGTGGTCCAATCAGTCACAGAGTTATGCTGCAGAGAGCAAACCGGTTCAAACATATGGAAATGTAACACTTTTTCAGGCAGATATGCCCTGTGTTGCCTGTGGTCTGGCGGGTTGTGACGATAAGGGCGGTAGAAGCGATTGTCTCTATCAGATCGATCCTCATGTCATTTTCAGGGAGGTGTCTGAATGGATAAGAAAATCAGTGTAGTAATGCTGACGAAAAATTCATCTGTTTATTTGGAGCAGGTTTTGAATGCTTTAAAGTTGTTCGATGAAGTTATTATTTTGGATAACGGATCTTCAGACAATACTGTTGAAATCGCACAGACATATAAAAATGTAAGGGTCCATGAACATGAGTTCATCGGATTCGGACCGATGAAGCAGCTTGCCGTATCGTTTGCAAGAAATGACTGGATACTCTCTATTGACAGTGATGAAGTGCTGGAAGAAGAACTGATAGATGAGATCACTTCACTTCCTTTAAATGAAAACAATGTCTATGCGATCAAGCGGGATAACTATTATGCCGGGCGTTTGATCCGATGCTGCGGCTGGGAAAATGATTATGTACGGCGGCTTTTTAACAGAGAAAAGGTTCAGTTTGACAGTAAACAGGTGCATGAAAGCCTTATATTGAACGGTATTGAGGTACAAAAACTGCGTTATCCCATGAAGCATTACTCTTTTAATAATGCAGAAGAACTGATCTCTAAAATGCAACACTACTCCACTTTATATGCCCAGGAGAATCAGAAGAAAAAAAAGAGCTCTACATTCAAGGCATTCAGCAGGGCACTCTTTTCTTTTATAAAAAATTATATTTTTCAAAAAGGTTTTTTGTATGGGTATGAAGGGCTGCTTATTTCCGTATCCAATGCGAATGGAGTGTTTTATAAATATATTAAATTATTGGAAAAAAATAGAAAATGACTGTTTCCCTGATCATTACGACCTATAACTGGCCACAGGCACTGGAACTTGTGCTGAAAAGCGTGATGGAACAAAGTATAGTACCCAATGAGATCGTTATTGCAGATGACGGTAGTGGTCCCGGAACCGCAGAGCTTATTCAGCGTATTGCAAAAGAGTGTATCGTACCGGTCTATCATGCCTGGCAGGAAGATGAAGGATTCCGTGCAGCCAGTGTGAGAAACAAGGCAATACGTCAGGCAAACAGTGACTATCTTGTCCTGATAGATGGAGACATGATACTTCATCCGAAATTCATGGAAGACCATTTGAAACAGGCGAAAAGCAATACCTTTATTCAGGGCTCGAGAGTACTGTTGACAGAGCATAGAACACAAGAGGTGTTACTGCATAAAGTATACCGTTTTTCTTTTTTTTCACAGGGACTTCAAAATCGTAAAAATGCAATTCATTCGAATATATTATCGAAAATATTCTCACAAAGGCGAAGTACTCTCAAAGGGATCAAGACATGCAATTTTTCCCTCTATAAAGAGGATGCCTATAAGGTAAACGGTTTTAATGAAGCATTTATAGGATGGGGGAGAGAAGACAGTGAGTTCGCTGCAAGACTGATGAATGCAGGTATTGAAAGAAAGGATGTGAGGTTTAATGCAATTGCATATCACCTGTATCATCGTGAAAATACTCGTGTATCTCTACCGCTGAATGATCAGATACTGGAGGATACGATTGTATTAAAAGAAAAGTGGTGTGCTAAGGGACTGGTATGAAAATATTCATTGAACTCCCTACCTGGCTCGGTGATGCAGTGATGGCTACACCTGCTATTGAAAATATTGTCAGGCACTATCCGGAATGTGAGCTTATTATTTTCGGTTCCTTTCTCTCCACTCAGCTGTTCCTGGATCACCCCAATGTCAAAGAGATCGTTGTGGACAAAAGCCGAAGCGAGGGGAACAGGTATCTAAACCTTTACAAACAGGCCAGGGAGATAGGCAAGATTGACATCGCCATATCGTTCAGAAGCAGTTTCAGTACGAAGTTCCTCTTCTGGTTTCTTGATGCATCCCAAAAATGCATCTATCGCAAAGATAAACATATCGAAAAGCATCAGGTGCTGCGTTACAACGATCTTATCAACAGCTGTCTGGGTTTACAAACCACACCGGGTACATTGAAGATATATCAACGGAAAGTGTTATCGAAAAAAAGTGATAGAAAAACATTGGGTATCAACCCCGGTGCAACGTATGGAAGTGCCAAGCGCTGGTACCCTGAAAAGTTTGCCGAGGTAGCCATTGTGCTTTCCGACAGGTATGATATTGTGATCTTTGGTGGCCCGAATGAAACAGATATCGCAGTAGATATAGAAGAAGAATTGAGAAAATCCGGTGTCCAGAATTATATGAACCTTGCCGGAAAAACAACTATTCCGGAACTGATAGACCGAATATCGCAGCTGGATCTTTTTATTACCGGAGACAGCGGTCCGATGCATGTAGCAGCAGCATTCCAGGTATCTACTGTAGCATTGTTCGGCCCCACGAAAGATAAAGAGACCAGCCAATGGAAAAACCCCAAAGGGATCATTGTTAAAAAAGAGATGGCATGTGCGCCGTGTATGAAGCGGACCTGTCCTTTGAAACATCATGAGTGTATGAAGTTCATAAAAGCGGAAGATGTGCTAAAGGCAGTTAAGCAGTTAACTTAATTCGTTATCTACTGCCTGACAGAGTGTATGCCCTATGAGTATGTGCATCTCCTGTATGCGGGGAGTATCGTTAGAGGGTACTACAATGTTAATGTCGCATACTTCATTCATTTCTCCGCCGTCTCTCCCCGACAGACCCAGACAGTCGCAGCCAAGTGTTTTAGCCACCTTGAAAGCGGAGAGAACATTTTTGGAATTCCCACTGGTCGAAATACCGATGAGCAGGTCTCCTTTGTTTGCCAATGCCTCGACCTGCCGGTCGAAGACACGGTCATATCCGTAATCATTGGAGATTGCAGTGAGTGCCGAAGTGTCTGTAGTCAAGGCAATACCGGGAAGACCTCTGCGCTCGCTTTTGTACCGTCCCGTCAGTTCTGCTGCGATATGCTGGGCATCGGCAGCCGAACCGCCGTTTCCGCATAAAAGGACCTTGTGACCGTTCCTCAGTGTATCCACAAGCATACGCGAAGCCTTTTCTACAGAAGGGATCAGTATGTCAATCGTTTTTTCAATCGTTTTTCTGTGTGCTTCGAATTCGGCCTGTATCATCTCTTTCATGGGCACTCCTTGAACATTATGGTAGCAAAGTTTCACATAATCCGGGATAATGGAATACTTCTGTATAATTAACCTAAAAAAGAATTTAACATACAATGAAACAACTCATTAAATATTTTCTGCCCTATATGCTTGATTATAAAAGAGAATTCATCTTTGCTATTCTCGGTATGATCGCCGTGGCAGTGGGTACGACACTCTCGGCACACCTTCTTAAACCTGTACTGGATGATATTTTCATCAACAAGGACCAGGAGATGCTGAAATTGATCCCCTTTGCCATCGTTGGGGTCTTTATGCTGAAGTCTACCGGACGTTTTGTGCAGACCTACTATACGGTCTATATCGGAGATGACATCGTCCGGAAACTGCGTGACAGATTAGCTCTCCATTTGATGTATCAGGATATCGACTATCTCAACAAAATGCGAAGCGGGGAACTGTTGAGCCGTGTCACCAATGACATCAATCGTATCCAGTCCGTTGTCTCTTCCATGATTCCGACACTGATGGTCAAAGCCATGCTGATCGTCACACTGACAGCCTATGTGATCTACCAGAGTCCGAAGCTGGCATTTTATTTTCTGGTGATTATGCCGCTGGCACTTCTGCCGCTTCAGATTCTGGCGCGTAAAATGAAAAAATATTCCAAACGTTCCCAGGAGAGCAATTCCGACCTGACATCACGCCTGACCGAGATATTCAATAATATCGAAGTGATCAAATCAAGTTCTTCCCAGGAGTACGAGTATGAGCGCTTCTCCAAAGAGAATATGAATTTCTTCCAGCTGGCCATCAAGCAGATGAGGGTCAATGCACTGGTGGGCCCCTCTTTAGAGGTTTTCGGTTCTGTAGCCATTGCTGTCGCCATTTATGTCGGTGCACTTCAGGTCATTCATGATGAGATCACCGTAGGTACTTTTTTTGCTTTTGTAACGGCACTCTTCATGCTCTATGATCCCATAAAGGTACTCTCCAATATTCACAATCGTATTCAGGATGCAGTAGCGGCGACGGAGCGGATGAGCGAATTGTTTGAAAGTGCCCCGACGATCGTTTCGGGGAACAAAGAACTGCAATATGTTGAAAAAGTCATCTTTGAAAACGTTTCACTGGACTATGGCGGTAAAAAAGCACTTGAGGGGATTAGCCTTGAAGCCCGGAAAGGAAAAGTATATGCATTGGTAGGGGACAGTGGAGCGGGGAAAAGCAGCTTTGTCAATCTTCTGGTACGTTTCTATGAACCGACTTTGGGGGAACTGAAGATCAATGATCTCAATATTGCCGAGTACACGCTTGATTCCCTGCATCGGAAGATCGCCTATGTGACACAGCGTATCTATATCTTTCAGGACACAGTGCTTGCCAATGTGGCCTATGGAAGCGAGGCTGATGAAGAACAGGTCATTGCTGCATTGAAAAAAGCACAGGCATGGGAATTTGTGAAAGAGATGGACGAGGGGATATATACCTCCCTGGACGAATTTGGTGTCAACCTGAGCGGCGGGCAGAGACAGCGTATCGCTCTGGCAAGGGCACTTTACAAATCACCGGAGATCCTCATACTTGACGAGGCAACCTCTGCACTGGACAACAAGAGTGAAAAAGCCATTCAAAAAGCGCTTGAAGGGATCAAAAATGAAATGGTCACCTTCATTGTGGCACACAGGCTCAGCACTGTGGAGAATGCCGATACGATCCTGCTTTTTGAAGAGGGCAGGATCATAGATAGGGGGAGTTACAGTGAACTTCTTTCCCGTTCGGAAGCGTTCAGGAGATTGGCAAATAAGGGTGAAGAATAACCTTTCAGCAACTGTTTCCGGAGATCTTCCCGATGATCGATGAGGTACTTTTCCCCTCAACGAAGCTGATGAGCTTCACTTCTTTGGCAATATCGCTGCCGACCACCTCTTTACCTTCATAATCCGCACCTTTGACAAGTACGTCAGGCATAACGCGTTTGATCAGTTCGTAAGGGGTGTCTTCCGTAAAGGGTACGACATAGTCGACACTTTCAAGAGCAGCCAGAAGAAAGGCTCTGTCCTCAAGGTCGTTGATAGGCCTTGACTCGCCCTTTAGTCTGGTAATACTCTCATCGGAGTTGAGGCCAACGATAAGGAAATCTCCCAATGCCTTGGCCTGTTGAAGGTAGCTTGCATGTCCGCGGTGAAGGATATCAAAACAGCCGTTGGTAAAGATGATCTTCCTCCCCTGTGCTCTCAGGCGCTTGGCTATTCGTTTTATCTGTGTGAAATCCTTGATCTTGCTTTCCGCCTGTCCTTTGTTGAGGGAGTGTTCATACTCTTCTATCTCGTTGAGCGTTGCCGTAGCCGAACCGACCTTTGCCACAACGATAGCGGCCGCCTTGTTGGCAAATTCACAGGCTTCGGTAATATCAAGCCCGCTTGCCATGGCAATGCCCAGTGAGGCCAGTACTGTATCTCCTGCACCTGTGACATCATAGACTTCTCTTGCAACCGTGGGGATGATGTGCATCCCGTCATTGAATATGGCGATCCCTTCTTCGCTCAGCGTGATGATACCGTAAGTAAGTGAGAGTTCGTTCTTGAGTTTGAAACCGGCTTCTCTGAGCGTATCCTGATCAGAAAGCTCAATGCCTGTGGCCAGGGATGCCTCTTTTTTGTTCGGTGTCAGAAGCGTGGCACCTTCGTATTTGCCGTAGTCAGTCCCTTTGGGATCTACCAATACCGGTTTGTCATGTGCTTTGGCCAGAGAGATGATGTCCCGTGTAAGCGTTGGAGTGAGCACACCTTTGCCATAATCGGAGAGCAGTACTGCATCACAGGAGAAGATGTTCTTCTGAAGGTCTGTGAGCAACGCATACTGTGAGCCCAAAGAGATATCTTCCCGGCTTTCATCATCAAAACGTATGATCTGCTGGTTGGAAGCGATTACGCGGCTCTTTCTGGTCGTTACACGTTTCTCCTGACGAATGACGGCATCACAGTTTGCACCCGCCTCTCTAAGAAGCCTTTCTGCAAGTGCGGCATTGGCATCTTCCCCCAGTACTGTATAGACAGAAACTTCCGCATCCAGCGCAGTAAGGTTGTTGATGACATTTCCCGCCCCACCGAGTACATTGCTCTCTTTGGAAACTTCCAGTACCTGTACCGGTGCTTCAGGGGAAATGCGTTCACACTCTCCCCAGATATAGTGGTCGATCATCAGATCACCCACTACGGCGATCTTCGCTTTTTTGGCCCGTATCTTATCCATGTGCCACTTCTGTCTTGTAGAGAGTTTTGATTTCGTCTATATACTCTTTGATCCCCGCTTCGAGTTCCCACTCCGGTGTATACCCGAGATACTCTTTTGAGGTACTGATATCCGCCTGTGTATGCATCTGGTATCCGGTGAAGGGGTTGGGGAAGTATTCGGTACCGTAGTCAGTACCCAGTTCTTTCTGGAGGATGTCGGCAATATCCTGAAAACTTCTCGGTTTGGAAGTTCCCACATTGTAGACACCGTTCTTTTTAGGTGCGCAGGCTTTGATGTTCGCCTGTATCACATCTTTGATATAGACGAAGTCACGGACGATTTTATCGCTTCCTTCAAAGAGTCTCGGTGCTTTGCCCGAGAGTATTTGGTGGCCGAACTGAATGACCGTCGAAGCGGTTTTGTCCTTGAAGAATTCTCTTGCGCCGTAGACATTGAAGTACTTCAGTCCCACGATGGTCATATCGGGGTAGATATTCATATATCGGTAGGCTATCTGGTCCATGGCATATTTACTGAAACCATAAGGGTTCTCGGGATGTTCTTTGCCTACAGTCTGTGGGGAGGGCAGGGAGCCGTAAGTCGCGGCCGAAGAGGCATAGACCAGAACGGCGTTCATGCGTCTGGCCATTTCCAGTATGTCATAAAAAGAGTTGACATTGGTCTGCATGATGATCTCCTGATCATACACACGTGTATCGGAGATGGCGGCTTCATGGAATATGTAGTCAAAGTCGTAGGCTTCAAGTGCCTTGATGTCTTCCTTGGAATTGAGGTCGCCGCAGATCACGTCGCCATGAAAGCCTATCAGGTTCTTGTAGTGTCCGAAGCTTTTCAGGTTGCCGTTGGAAAACTTCTCTTCGCTTCTGAATTTGTCAAAGACGACAATGCTGCTTTGGGGAAAGTTCTCCTGAAAGTAGAATGCCAGGTTCGAGCCGATGAAACCGGCACCGCCGGTAATAAGTATGGTTTTGCCGTTAAAGTCTATATCATTGTATTTCATGCAGTTATTATAGCCGGATTTTCCTCTAAAAAGCGTTTGCACTCTGCTATTGCAGGAAAAAAATAGTCCGCCTTCTCGATCTTCTTATTGCCGATTGCAATGCTGTGGCCGATACCGGCATTTCCCGCAAGATCGATGTCGCTCTGTTTGTCGCCGATCATCCAGGAACGGGACAGGTCGATATCGTAGGTTGCCATTATTGCTTCTATCATACCTGTTTCCGGTTTTCTGCAGCAGCAGTTTTCTTCCGGTGCATGGGGGCAGTGCTTTACCTCTTCTATGTGAATACCCTGCTGTTCAAACTTCTCTTTCATCCAGCTTGTCACTTTCTGAAAGTCCCTTTCACCATAATATCCCCGGCCGATCCCGGACTGGTTGGTCACCACAAAGATCTGATACCCCGCATCGGAAAAAAACCTGACGAGATCGAAGATTCCCTCGACGAATTTGAAATCTTCTATCTTGTGTACATAGCCATGGTCCACATTGATGACCCCGTCACGGTCCAGAAAGAGTGCTTTCATATGATTCAGCTTGCCCCTTCCCGAACGAGAACGGTTTTGATGGTCTTGATAAGGATGACAAGGTCCATCCACAGGTTCCAGTTCCTTATATACCAGACATCCAATTCCACACGTGTCTGAAAATCCACATCCGACCTGCCACTGACCTGCCATAGGCCTGTGATGCCCGGTTTTACAGAAAGTATAGTTTCGATCTCTTCGCCTATGATCTCTTTTTCGTCAAGCATATAGGGACGGGGACCTATGAAGCTCATGTCACCTCTGAATACATTGAAGATCTGCGGCAGTTCGTCCAGAGAAGTACGGCGAAGGAAGTGCCCGACCTTCGTAACACGGGGGTCATGTTCATACTTATGGTATTTTTGATAATAGTCTATCTCTTCAGGGTGCTCTTTCAGATACGTTTCGAGCATTGCGTCACTGTTCTCATACATAGTTTGGAATTTATAGCAGTTGAAGGGTTTCCCGTGCTTTCCCAGGCGTTTCTGCTTGAAAAATATTTTTTCATCAGGGTTTTCACGTTTAATTTTGTAAGCGACTGCAAGCATGACCGGGATCAGAAAAGGAAACATCAAGAGTGAGAGCATGAAATCAGATATGTTTTTGAATTCTGTTCTGAGTGGGCTTTTCAGACGGTTCTGAAAGACGATGAGATTGGTGCGGGTATTGGAAAGTTCATAGATGAATGAATGGGTCAGATTATATTCGTTGATCAAAGGAATGAATATAACTTCATGGTGTTTTTTGACTTCTTTATGCAAGATAGCCTGTGTAGCATCTATACCCAGCTCTGTCGAATTGATAAAAACGGTCTTGGGCTCTTCCTTGTGTACTTCAATGTACCCCAGGTAATGATTGGTTTTTATCTCCTCCGATAGGAATGTATCATGACTGTAAATTTTGACTTTACGTTGCCATAGACCTATTTTGTAGAGATATTTCTTTCCGATGTTCTTGAAGAGAGGTATGAAAAAAGAGATGGACAGGAAAATGAATATGATAGTGGCGCGTGAATATTCATTGATCGTTTTGGTCATCGCAAGAATGGCAAGAATGAGAATCAGTGACATGAAAAGTGCTTTAAGCACAAGCCGGCTTTCATGCCAAAAATCATATCGTCTGGTATAGATGCCCTCATTGAACATCAAACCTATGGGAAAAACATAGATCATCCACAATGAAAGATAGAGTGAAAGTGTATGGCCGAATTGATGTTCAAAGGAAGCACCCAGAAAATAACGTATCTCATAGCCTATCACTATTGAAATAAATATCGCGAGCAGGTCAAGCAATAATAGAATGATTTTACTATAAAGTTCTTTCACACGCTACCCTCCATATTTCAAAAGTTATTGTAGCAAAAAAAATATTTTTTTAGATTGGGCAAGCATACCATTTCCCTTGCTAGTCCCGGATCATTTCTTTGACCTTCTCTCCAAAAGCAGTGAGGACTTTGGTAGCAGAGTAGTACTGTATAACATAATCCCGTGCATTTTGGCCTGTCTCTGCACAGCTGCTTTTATCTGAAGAAAGATGTTCTATGGTCTTTACCGCATGATCAAAATCGTTACTGTCGTAAAAGTATCCTCCTTTGGATCTTTCAAAAACCCTGGCTACTTCCGAAGCCGTGTTGCCGGTTACAAGTGACGGCTTTGCACTGGCCATCATACCGAGCAGTTTCGAAGGCATGACCGTATCGAGAACATTGTTTTTCTGAAACAATATATGCAGGTCTGCGCTGCACAGAAGGTCTGGAAGAATATTGTATGCCACAGGAGATGCATGCCGTACGTTCTTTAGTTTTTTAGTGTTCTGTACCAACCATTCTTTCTTTGCGCCGGCACCTACAACAATGAACTCTATATTGTCATTCTCTGTAAAATATTCAGCGATCCGTATGAAAAAATCCCAATCCTGTTTTGCTCCGATGCTACCGCTGTACAGTATTTTGAATTTTGCTGATCTCAAAAGGGCATGTTGCCCAGCCTTCATCGGATCTATGAATGTTTCATCAACCCAATTCGGGAAAAAATAGTTTTTGGTACGGGTTTTGCTTTTTAGCTTTTCGATCATGGCATGACTGATCGTACTAACGATATTTGCTTTATCCAGAAGTGTCTTTTCCAGCTGGAAGAGTAGATTGAAGATCTTTGTTTTGAAACCTTTCTCTTCACCGGCCAGACCGGATTCGATGGCCGCATCAAATTCGAAATCCTGTATGTGTACCCATACCTTTGCACCGCGAAGTTTTGCAAGGAGCAGACCCAGCAGGATAGAACTCGTGAAAGGAACGATGCAGATCACCAGATCACTTTGTTTGACCCTGAACAGATTGCGTATACTTCCCAAGGTAAAATCAAGGAGATGAAGGGTACGCGTCTTGAAGGTAGGGTTCTTCGGTACATATTGTCTGTATCTGTGTATGGTTATACTATTTTTTTTCTCCGTCATAAAAACAGGTTTCTTCCGATACTCTTCCGCTATTTCCCACTCAGGATAATAGGGGAATCCGGTGATGACATCTACCTGATATGTTTGGGAAAGGTACTCGGCCATTTGCGTACTGTAGAGTCCTGTCGCACTCTCTTCAGGATAGAAATTGATACCTATGACAGTAATGTGTTTATCCAACAGTCCTGTCCTTTATAGGCAATGCGGGTGACCCGACACATACCTTTGCGGCAGGAAGATCCTTGAATACACTGCTTCTTGCACCGACCACCGTTCCTCTGCCGACAGTGATTCCCGGAGCGACATAGACATCTGTTGCAAGCCAGCATTCATCTTTTATGATGATCTTTTGACTGAAGATGGGAAAATTTTCTCTGTCATATCGGTGTGATGCAGCGCACAGATAGGATCTTTGCGATATGACGACATTCTTTCCTATCTCTATGGGGCCAAGGCTGTACAGTTCCACATTGTCACCGATCCAGCTGTCATCTCCTATACTGACCTTCCATGGGTAGGTGATCGTGACATTCGGACGTATAATGACGTTTTTCCCTATTTTTGCGCCGAACATACGGAGCAGAAAGCGTCTCCAGCCGTAAAATATCTGCGGGGAGGGGCGGAAGAGAAGTGTCTGGGTGAACCACCATAATTGTACCGTGATACCGGACCGTCCTCTGAAGTTTTTCGGTAACGTGAAGTCTTTCAATGTCTGCATGATGCTACACCTTCATATAGTTCTTTCCATTTGTATACATTGTTCTCCCAGCTGTAGTGTTCAATGATGAACGCTTTGAGTTTTCTCCCTCTTTCATTTCGTTCCGATTCTGACCAGGATACCGCTTCCTGAAGGCTCTTTTTCAATGCCTCTATATTCGGATCGATCAGCATACCGCCGTTCTCCTGCCATTCAGGATAGATCCCTGTCTGATGGGTTGTGATAACTGGTGTTTCAAGTATACCCGCTTCCAGGTTAACCATACCTATCACTTCAGAATAAGAGGGGAGAACGAATACCCAGGCATTTTTATAGAGCTGATATTTCTCCCTTTTGGAGACCAGACCCAGAAATTCAACTTTCGCTTCCACTCCCAATGCTTTTATCAGGCCGTCAAGCGTCTCTTTATACTCATTGATCGGACCGGCGATCTTCAGCTTCATTTCTTTTGCGTTTAACTGGGCAAAGGCTTTGATAAGCAGGTCAATCCCTTTTACTTTGTGCAGTCTGCCCAGGAATAGAATATATTTCTCTTTCTCTTCTTTTTGTATATTATATGATTCTATCTCTTTGTAAGAGATGGAGTTAGGGATCACTTCAATGTTTTGGTGAGGGAATTCCTGAAAGAGGTTCTCTTTTTCATTGGGTGTAATGGCGTGGATAACTGTGCTCTGTTGAAAATATTTTTTGACCAGTATTTCAAAGTAGATCCTTTTTTTGAGGGTTCCCTGTTCCCAGAGCCAAGGTTGCAGCATACCATGGGGAGAGAGAACGGAGGGTACGTTTTCCTGTTGTGCGATCTTGGATGCAATGTATTGGGGATACATCCAGATGCCGTGGATATGGAATATCGCATCTGTATGTTTTTTTAAATAGCTTTCCAGTTCACCGGCATGATCCCAGAGCCCTTTGGGCCAGTCCCTGGGATAGAGTATTACATTGTCGTCTTTTTCAGACAGGGTCGTAACAATACTGCTTTCTACGGAATGTTGCCGTAAATGTCCGTTCAGGTCACTGATGACCGTGCGTAATCCTCCGCTCATTTTTGAGAAATCTTCTGTGATATGTATGACTGGTGTATCTATCGTATGAGTATGCTGCAATGTGTCTTTTTTCATTATTTATGCTTTATGAACAGATGTGTTACGTACATACCAAGATACTTTTTGATAATGTTTTTGACAAAGATCTTTGTTTTCTGCATTTTAAAATAGAGTTTCTCTCTATCGCTTGTTTCTTCCGTACTGACTTTCCTGTATTCGTCAATGACCCGCATTCTATCCGTGTAGGAGACACCGCCGATATATATTCTGGCGATGGGCATGGGTATGTATTTGAATATGAGACCGTTCAGATAGGCATGATAGATAAAATGAAAATCGGAAGCGATCCTGTAGCTACGGTCAAAAAGGTATTTTTTATGGTAGGAAACCGGAGAAAAGGTGCTTTGATGCGAGAACTGCATCCCTTTCCAGAGTGCAGTGGGATCATAGGAAACCTTGGAATATTTTTCAAAACCTGGGTAGACATCTATGCTGTCGCCAAAGATGAGTGTATTATCCGTAAAATCATGCTTTTTAAAAATGTTGGAGAGAACATGACTGTCGGCAAAGGTGTCCTCGGCATTCATGAAGTTGATCCACTTTCCCTTTGCCAGTTTGATGGCTTTGTTCATCGCATCGTATATGCCGTTGTCCTTTTCACTGACCCAGTAGTCGATGTTATGATCATATTTTTGAATGACCTCTACAGTGCCGTCCATTGAACCACCGTCAATGACAATGTACTCAATATGTTCATAGTCCTGATCAATGACACTTCGGATCGTATTTTCAATACCGTTCACAGTATTGAAAACGACGGTCACGACAGTAATAAGAGGTAACTGGGAATGATGATCTTCATCGACGGTTTCTTTTTGAATAATGTGCTCCTTTGCTCTCATGTTTTCTGACCAGTAGATTTTTTACTTGTCCAAATAGAGATTTTGAATTGCATTGAGAAAATCCTTTGTATAGTTATAGGCGCTTTTATGGGTCAAGTGGTGACCATCTGCAGTCACATACTGTGTATAATCCGGTAATGGAAGCCATGGGTCCTTGAAAATACTTTTGATGATCGCCCTGCGCTTCTGTGCCTGGGGCGTGTTCGCCAATTCTGGATCTATTGGCATTTCGAAAAATACGATCTGAGTTCCTTGCTTTTCAAAATAATGTATCAGTCTTTTCACCGCTTTCAGATTTCTGGTATTCAAAGGCTTGGCATATGCTGCTTTCCGCTGCTTCATCATAAGGTTGAAACGCTGTATGTTGATATCTCTTTTTGAATCCCTGTAGCGTTTTGGACCTTTTGGCCTGGCAGGAGTCTGGCTGTTCTGTTTGGAACAAAAAGATTTGGACAACAGTACATTGAGAGGCTGGTATTTTTCCTGAAGTGCAGGAAGGTATGCCTTGACCCTCCACCAGACAGGATAAAAAAGCGTGTTGATCATTTTTGTACTTTTAAATCGAAAAATAAGGTTTGTTTCAACATAGAGACGTTTGGGTATATAGCCTGTTTTTTTGATGATCTCAAGTCCGGTCAGTACACTTCCTCCGGAAAAAGAGAGATTGAAAAAGGTTGGTGGCAGCAGTGTCGGATTGAGCCGGGCGCTCAATGAGGAACCTACAATGATATTTTCTGCTTTTGGGCTGTAAATAAACTCCTGTGCAACAGCGGTGTTCCTTTGCCACTGGTTCTGATAATGAGTGATCTTTGGCGTACATACGGCTATATAGATGTTATAGAGTAGGAACATTGCCAAAAAACTCCAGAATATCCCGGAGATCTTTTTAAAATTGGAAATAAATAAATTCACCGCTGCTCCCGCTATTGATAAAAATGTTTAAAAGCATGATCGCATAGACAATGCTTGTATCAAGATAATTTTTCCCTGTTCTTGTCCGAAGCAGATAGTTCACATAGTACAGTGCGACAGGGAAAGTGTAAAGTGCCACATAGGTAATGATCGTTTGATTGACCGGGTAGTTGAAGTTATGTATCATCGCATTACAATAAAGTATGACCTGTGGGAATTCAGGCAGTTTGAACAGCAGCCATCCCAGTGTAACCAGTATAAAGACCATCAATATCCTCACTATATCGAGGTATCTGTTGTTTGGTATTCCGTAGCGTTGAAGAATGAACCGCTCTCCTGCAAGAAGGATACCGTGGTAGGCACCCCAGAACATGTAGCTCCATGCGGCGCCATGCCACAAACCACCCAGAAGCATGACAATGAAGAGGTTAATATAGGTCCGGACCCTGCCACGTCTATTTCCTCCCAGAGGGATATAGAGGTATTCTTTCAACCATGTGGACAGCGTAATATGCCATCGGGTCCAGAACTCGGAAAAACTTTTGGATATATAGGGGAAGTTGAAGTTTTTGGGAAGATCATACCCATAGAGTTTCGCCACACCGATAGCGATCAGGCTGTATCCTGCGAAGTCGGTGAATATCTGTATCGAGTATCCGAACAGCATGGTCATAAGAGTATAGGATGAATGTACCTGGAAGTAGGGGAACATCATCCAGAATGTCTGGTCTTTAAGGTTGTCAGCAATGACCATTTTCAAAAAATAGCCGATGATCAATATCTTGAAAGCAGATTCAAAATTTATCTCTTCAAGGTATTTGGTTTTGATCTGAGGATAGAACTCATATGCCTTGACGATAGGCCCGGCAACCAGTTGTGGGAAGAAAGAGATGAAAAAGATGGTATGGATATAGTGACGGATAAAATTTCTGTCTACCTTGAACAAAGGACATTCGCTTTGATGGTTGGAGCGGTACAGGTCTACAACCAGACTGATACCCTGAAAGGTATAGAATGAGATACCTACAGGCAGAGGAATGGAAACAAGGAAGTCGCCTATGCCGTCGAGTGACCGGAAGTGTTCAAGTGCCCGTCCGAACAGAGGACTGTATTTGAAGAACGATAGGACAGCCAGGTTGAAAGCAACCCCCAGAAATGCATACTGTTTTTTTCTTCTTTTATTGTTTTCAAAATATACAAAATAACTTGCCACAGCATTGATGGAGGCTGAACTGAGAAGAAGGAGGGACAGAATAGGCTGACCGTAGGTATAGAAAACAAAACTCGATATGATCAAAATATATATTTGGTATTTCCGAAGGAACTTATTGTAATAAAGTACGAGTGTTACTATCACCAAAAATAAAAACGGAAAACTATTGAAAAGAATAATACAGCCTTTTGTTTGATAGATCGTTCTGTTTTTTTATAAAAAACCAATAACATTATTATAGGATAATTTGAGTTTTTGCAAGCTTGAAGATAACTTTCTTTTCCATTCATTCCAAAACCCGTAATTTTATTTTTATTCTTTAACGCTTTTTGAAATATCCAAATAATTTTTGTAAGAATGGTAAAGGTTCAACGGCAGTATTGTCGTTCAGCTGACTGAGATAGCCGAGAAGATTTTCTTTGAAATCATCATTGAGGTCTGCTATATCGTTGACACTGTTCTCGATCTTGTGCATGCTTTTGGGCGCAATGGACAATTGTGTATTGTTTTTTATTTTATAGTCGTTGAAATCCATGTCGACCAAAGTATAGTCATGAATTTTTGTTTTGACCTCTTCCAGATATGCCTGGTCGTAATTCAGTTTGTCCATATCCACTATCAGGTTGGCATGATCGTTCGCAAGCTGAAACGAAGAGACCCAGATATAGTAGAAGAATTTATAGTGCTCTTTGATCGTAAAGTTTTTGGACAGGTCCATGCAGACACTCAAGTCGGCACCGACATTATCACTGCTGTTAAAATCCACTCTTTTATCGAGGAGTAGGTCAGACACTTTTGGGTCCAGCAGAACGATATAGAGATTGATTGTGAGAAATACGTTTTTCCCAGCTTTTCCTCTTTGATAATACGACTCGAACTGGTCCCTGGGGTTCCTGAGAAGAAAAAGGTTCAAACTGTCGGCATAATGCTGTTTGAACCAGTCTATTCTCATGGAAGTTCTGTTGAACTGCAGTACCGGTATCTTCTCTTTAGGTGTTGTGTCAATGAGGTTGTCAATATAGTGTTTCAGTACATCGGATTTTTGGACCTTGAAAAACTCTTTGTACGCAAAATCAGTATCGTAGAACGGCAGGCATTCACTGCCGGGACCGAATGCCGTATGGAATTCATAGAAATGCGGCTTCCCCAACTCCGGATGGTTCATGACATCCGTAGCTTTTTTATCATAGTTCCATATATCCAGTGATTCTTTTTTCAGTCGCACCAGGTCATGGTGCAACGGTTCGTAATAGGTATAAAACGCATCATAGGACCTGAATTTGTTGAATATATAGGTACTTCCGGCTCTAAACATGCTGTGTAAAAATACAGTCTTTCTATTTTCCATTATTTTCTTCCTATCAAAGTTTTTATTTTATCTTTTAATTTTGTTTTTATACTGCCGGCAAAGGCTTTCTGCATGAATCTATCCAACGCTTTGTCTATATAGGCTTTATCCTCTTTGTCGATGAGCCCGGAATTCTTTTTATAAATGTATTTGAGCCATTTGACATGTTTGTTGTTGTTTGCAGCGGACAGGCCTTCTCCATGCCTTCTGTAGCCTATCCCTTCCACACCGGTAAAATAGAATGCATTATGCTTTGCCAGTCTCAGTTTCAAGTCCCAGTCCTCATATATCGGGATGTCGATATCAAATCCACCTGTATCGAAATACTGCTGTTTTGTAAATATGAAATCTCTGGGTACCATACAGTCCCTCGCAAAGATATTTTTAAAGATATTTCCCTCTTTTACAGTGTTCTTTGCATTAGGGAATAGCCGTTCGCCCTCTTTATCGACCAGAACAATATCTGAAAAAGCAATGATGTTGGAACGACCTTCGTTGCGATACTTTTTGAGGATGGTCATCTCTTTTTCGAGTTTACGCGCATCCATATAGTAGTCGTCACTGTCAAGCGTCGTAATGTAGTCTCCGGAAGCGAGCCGGATCGCGGTATCCCTGTTCCTGGTCACTCCCTGGTTCTTTTCGTTGAAAATGACTTTGATGAAAGGGTATTCTGCCTCATACTTTTTTAAAATCTCCTGTGAACCGTCGGTGGAAGCATCATCGATGATAATGATTTCAATGTTCTTGTAGGTCTGCGCCAAGACACTGCCGATACACTCATCTATGTATCTGCTATTGTTGTAATTGGGCACAATGACCGATAATGGGGGATTGTTTGTCATTTTATCCGCTTTTTTATTTTATTCAAATAGTATTGTACTATTGTATTCAGATAATATTTTTTTACTTTGAAACTGTTATGGTATTGCGATACCACTTTGTATCGTTCCTTCGTTCTTCCCATGAAATTGATATCCGAGAAGCCGCCGGCAAGAAATACCGCTATGGGAAAATCGACTTTGAGAAACTTTTTGCCTTCCATATACCGTGAAAAGTAGTTTTCATAATCACATACTATCTTATAGGCCAGATCATAGGGTTTGTCTTTCATGAGGTTAGTTCTGGAAAACAGACTTTGATGGGAAAAACATATCTTTTGCCACATCAGTTCCAGAGGTCTGGTCTTGACAAGATGCTTTGTGTCGCTATCTTTCCAGTAATGTTCACCGTAAATGAAATCATAGTCCGAAACGTCGTGCCCTTCAAATATTTTTGACAATACATCATCGGAGGCAAAGCTGTCCCCGGCATTCATGAAATTGATCCACTCACCTGTTGCCATCTGTATGGCTTTGTTCATAGCATCATAGATCCCCTTGTCTTTTTCACTCACTATGACATCGATCTGGTCTTCATACTTGTTGATGATATCTAGTGTGTTGTCTTTTGATGCACCGTCGATGATGATGTACTCTATATGAGGATACGTTTGGGACAGAACGCTTTTGATCGTTTCTTCTATAGTATCTTCGCAGTTATACACAACGGTTACGACAGTGACTGTCATTGCACGATCCTTTTGATGAGTGTAAACGGATAGGCCAGTAATTTGGCAAGTTTATATTTTTTTGAATTCAATATCTGGGATAGTTGCAGGTCCCTCTTATCGATTTCTTTTTGTTTTTTTGTTAATAACTCATTCTTTTCCTGCAGTTTTTCAAGCAGGAATTTGTTTTCTTCGCCTATCTTGGAATGGTTACCGAGATATTTTTCGTACGTATCCTGGTTCTCTGGTGACATGGCTTGGACAAACTGCGATAAAGACTGCTGCACGGCTATGAGTTTCAGGATGTCCGATTCTTCGTCAAAAGGTTTGACGATCTTGTCTTTATGCAGTTCCCTTCTGCTGAGCCGTATCAGTTCTCTGAGCCATTTTCTCCTGAAAAATATATTTTCTTCAATCAGAGGTATCACTGCCTGTTTGCCGTCTATTACTTCTTCAAAAAGTGTTTTCCATTGTGTGACGATCGTTTCATAATCAAACTTCCTGCTGACAAACTCCCTGCCGGCTTTGCCATACCGGTATGCCTCTTGTGGGTTTTTCAGGAAAAAAAGTATATTGTCCACAAGTGCATCTTCTGTCGTTCCAAGGCGACCTGTTTTGTTGTTGATCACCGTATCCAGAAGTCCCCAGTCACACCGTGAGACCACCGGTGTGTTCGAAGCCTGGAATTCCAGAGCACTTCCGGGACAGTTCTCCGTCAGTGCGCTCGGATTCACAACACCGACCTGTGCTTTGGCCAGATATTCATTTTTTTCTTTTCCGAGCACACCCAGAAAATGTACGGAGGGCAGTATGCCGCCCTTTTCATCCGAGAGGAAAGGTCTGATCTCCTGACTTTCGAATGCTTCATCAGCCACATTCCACGGACCCAGCTGCTGATCACGGTTGTAAAGTTTTCCGCTGCCTATGACATAAAGCTGTGCAGAGGGATGCTGCAATAAAATTTTTTTCCAGGCTCTTGCCAAAAGTCCAAAACCTTTTGCCTTGATCATACTGCCGACATAGACTACCATATTCGGATCTTTTTCTGTGATGGGCCTGGTTTCCACGGTATCTGGGTCAAAACCATTGTAAATGGTACATGCTTTATTGATGATCGGATGGTGACGCAAAATGTCAAGCTGCTCCTGACTTACAGTCACATATCGTTTTATATTCGTTTTTTCCGCCAGAGTGTTCAGCATCTTTTCCGACAAGGTATTGTGGACCCATGCTATTGCAGGCAGTTTGAATTTATCTATATTGTGGATGAGATACCAATTCTCTTTATTCTCAACAGGCCGCCATATAAAGATATCGCAGTCGCTTTGACTGCATTTTACATAAGCATCATAGCAGTCATCACATCGCACAGTAGAGAATTTGCCATCGAGCTGAGTCTCATTCAGTGTATAATAGACGAATTCAGTATCATCCGAAATAAGTTTTTTGAAGTAGTAGGGCATACTGACGAACATATATTCGGTCCCGCCTATTCCCGGGTTCCCTTCCTCCGGCCTTGACAGGTCTATATTTCTGATCTTCCGGTTTTCCAGGAACAATCCTATCTTCATGATGTCGCCTTGTCTGTACTGCCCGGGTAGTTGTATTTATCTACAGGAAGAGCAAGTGTCTCTTTTAAAAAGAGGTTTCCTTTGGAAAACTTTTGAGTGAGTCTTGTCCTGATTTCCTCTGTCATTGTCAATTCTTTGTCTCCTTTTTCTTTTAAGAACCGTTCGATAGTACGATTTATTCTGCTGTGGTCCAACTTGTGTAGAAATGACTTTGATATATATTTTTCTTTCAGTGTCCTGTAGGTATTGAATCTGTTTGACACCCCTTTATTCTCATGTGCTTCTTTAAGAAGGTTGTATGTCTCGTTAGCAGAAATTCCCATGAATGAAGAGATATCATCGGCAAATTTTCTTTTTTCGAACACCAGGTCTTCAAATAAAAAGACGCCGACCCTGTCCTTACCGAATAGCTTCTGATAGTAGCGAATAATCTTGTCGTATTCCAGCATGGATATCTGTTTGATACTTTGATCCCAATAGATCATTTTGACCCATTTGTCAAATTCCATCGGTATGGATGTGTCAAAGCATCTGGGGTCGAAAGGTCTGTCTCTGTACTGCGACCTGAGCCATTCGATCTGGTTTCTGAGAATGATGATGATCTTTGCCTCCGGAAAGAAGGCATGAAGACGTTGTGCTTTCACACCATTGTCCTTATGGGCGTAAAATACCGAGGCAAATCGTTCGTTGCTCAAAACGATCTTTCTGTCCCGTACCCGTTCCTGATCCGTTATATAGGGACGTACGCTTTTGCTATAGAGTACCGTAGTGTCATTGTAATCATACTCTATGCTGTCCATCTGTATGAGGTTGTCATAGAATGTACGGAGATACGGATCTTTCTCATACAGGGAAGCTTCATGTGCTTCTTCTGTATCGATACCTATATTCGTCCCCGGGTACAATCCCAGATTGAATAGTTGTGAATGTTTGTGGAACAGGTGTTTCTGCAGGGTGGTACTCGCAGCTTTCGGATAACCGATATGGATCAGGATATTGTTTCCCATCATCCGCTACCCGATATGAAAGTCATAGTCAAACAATTCGAAATCTTTTTGATAAAGCCTGTATACCGTTTCCTGCATATCTTCGGTATACAATGTTCTGTAATCTTTTTTATTCGATGTTTTATTCTGATGAGAGAGATGAACTGGGATACCCAATGTGTCGGCTACATGGGAAAAATCATTGTGGAGCGTTTCAAATTTTCCTATATAATCCACAATAATCTCTCCTTTTTGGTCACAGACATATTTGTATTGCGGAATGAAGTGTGTCCATTTCAGGACTTTTTCTCTGAAGACCTCATTTTGCAGGTTTTGGATGAAATGTGTGAAGTCCTCTATGGCGGACAAATTCTCTTCCGACCATTTCTTATCGAACTCATTCCGTCCTCCGTTCTTTAGAAAGAAGAAAGCGGATGCCAGGCGGTCGTAAGGATTTCGCACAAATGAGAATTTGAAATAATCGTTGAACTTCTGTTTGTCTTCGCCTTTGTACATCAACGCCCATTTGTGACCGACCTTTTCCCGGAACAATGCCTCTTCTATACTGATGCCCGCCACCTTCGGAATATGGATATAGATACATTTACATAGATCGTTATAAGGTTTGAAAATAGATATTTTTTTTTCCTTCATTCAGCTGTCCTTTTCCAGTAGCCGGTAGTCCGGTACCTGCTGGAGCGAAACGATCCCGTGAACTGTATGGGAAAGAGGCAGGACTTTGAAGGCCAGGCCGTCGATGACCCGGTTCAGTAGTTGTCTCTCTCCGTCTAGCATGTAGGTTGTACCCGCATTGGCATAATATACGCCTGCTGTCAGCAAACAGATGAATTCCCATTTTGCAGCATAGGTATCGCCACTATGAGCTTCTTCGATGAGCATATCGTAATTCAAACTTCCCGTCGATGTGATCTGAAACCCCTTTTCATTCTGTATGCTCATTCCGAATGCCACCTCTTCACACGTTTCCTTGAATGTGAGTTGATAGCAATAGTAATACTTTTCTCCGTGTACCAGCGCATTCACTGTTTCGCCTTCAATGGTTTCGATACGGATGTCCGCTATTTCCACTTTGCTATCATCATAGACCGTTCTTGATTTTGGAGTAAAGTTGGGAATGAAATATGGGTGATCACCTTTCTTTTCCGAATTTTCTGATCTGTCGGAAGGTTTTTTTCTTTCAACACTCTGTTTTGCAGTTTTTGCTTTTTTGGTCCTCTGCAGAGAATGTTTCAGCTCCTTCTGTTGCTGTTTTGGTGCAAAGAGAAATTTTTCATAATGTGTCGTAACTGTTTTTGCGTCAGCATCGAGCAATATGTTCCCGTCAGACAGGAAGATAGCTCTAGTACACAACTGTTTGATGGAGTTGGCATCATGTGAAACGTACAGGATGGTCTTGCCACTTTGAAAGAATTCTTCCATCTTGGCATAACATTTGCGTTTGAACAGTACATCACCTACCGCAAGTACTTCATCGAGTATCAGTATTTCCGGGTCTATGTGTACGGCCACGGCAAAACCGAGCCTGGATTTCATGCCGCTTGAGTATGTCTTCAGTGGCTGGTAGATGAAATCACCGATATCGGCAAACGCGAGGATGTCATCAAGCTTCTCTGCTATCTCCTCTCTGCAGAATCCCAGAATAGTCCCGTAGAAAAAGATATTCTGCATCCCTGTGAACTCAGGGTTGAATCCCGAACCGAGTTCCAGCAGGGCGGAGATCTTTCCGTTGACCGCAATGGAGCCTTCATCAGGGGTAAGGACCCCGGTGATCAGCTTGAGCAGGGTCGACTTTCCGCTTCCGTTCTTACCCACGATACCGAGGATCTCCCCTTTTTGTATTTGGAGGTTAAGGTTTCTGGTAGCATAGAACTTTTTATGATACTGTTTCCCACTGAAGCTCAGTGCCTCTTTCAGTCTGTCTTTGGGGGAGTTATACAGTTTGTAATACTTCGAAACATTTCTGATCGATATGGCAATATCGTTCATTATGCCACCTCTGCAAAGTGTGGCCTGAGCCTTTTGAATACGGTAATGCCGGACCAGAGCATTACTGCCGTGAAGGTCCAGTAGTAGAGGGTTTCATACGGTTTTTCCCAAAAACCGATATGGTTGATGATAGAATCCCTGTACCCTTCTACAATATAGACGGCGGGATTGAGTTTGATGATCCACTGATACCGTTCCGGAATTCTGGAAAGATCCCAGAAGATGGGTGTAAGCCAGAAACCGAAGGTAACAAGGACGCCGACGAACTTGGAGATGTCCGGTACGAAGATATTGGTCGATGAGGTCAGCCACCCGATACCGAGGAGCAAAGCAAGCATGGCGGTGAAGTAGTAAATGATCTGCAGGGTATAGAGGGTAGGGTATATGCCGTTCAGTGCGGCAATGAAGATCGCGATGAAAATAAAAAAGAGATGCGGTATGGAGGAGCTCATCAGCTTGACGATAGGTAGTATACTGAGCCGGAAATCGACTTTTTTCAGGAGGAAAGCATGTTTTTTGATAATGGCTGCCCCCGCATTCAGATTTTCAGCAAGGTACATCCATGCGATCATACCGCCGATAAGATAAACAGCAAAAGGCACGCCTTCACTGCCTCCACCGCTTTTGAAACCCATGGTGAAAACGAGGTAGAGTACGCCAATAAAAAGCAGGGGTTGGAGATAGACCCAGACAACGCCAAGATAGGATCCCATATACTGCTGCTGGAAATCACGCTTCGCCAATTCAAAGAGTATATCACGCTTATTGTAAATATCATGCAGGAAGTTTTGGGTTCGTTTAATCATAAGATATTATACACTTATAATGTTGAATATTGAATGTTTGCAAGAGCCTCCCGCCCCTGGCGGGAAGAAGTTTTATTTCTGGTTCAAAGAGACCTTCTCTTTCGTGCTTCTCGAAGTGTCAAGTGCAAGGTTGGTCAGAATGGACTCCATCATGGCGACTTTTTTCTCCATTTTTTCCAGTCTGGCGATCTTTTCCTGAGCCTCTTTCAGTTCTTTTCTCGTCTGGGAAAGTACTTTGTCCTGCTCCTGAACGACCTTGGTCAGCAAAGCTGTCACTTCAGCCGAGTCAAACGTCTTTCTTGAAGGCATGGCAACAAGCTCGGGGACATCTTCCGCAATGAAACCGACTACAGGTTCGCCTTTCTGCGCCTTGTATTCGTAACTTACAGGCTGGAGTTTGTGGAAAGCATCCATCGCTGCCTGTGTGTCGAGCGGTTTGATGTCCGTTTTGAGCTCTCTGCTCGATGCGGTGACAAGGTGGCCGTTCTCAAAGACGGTCACCCCGCCCATTTTGACTCTTGCATTGCGAAAATCTGTTGTAGTGTTATAAACGTTGAATTCATTTCCTCCGGTATTTCTTTTCGTTGCACTGAATGAATTACCGTTGTCATTGAGCCTGAAATCCCATCTGAGGTTGTCACGGCTGTTGACCAGTGAAAAACCTACTTCGGAGTTTGCGGCTGCGTTGGTGTTGTAACTCTCAAGTACCAGCCCCTGGTGCAGCCATGCAGTTGAGGAACCTGTCCAGGATGAGGTAATTGTATCGGTGTTACGTAGGGTCCCCCCCACATCAAGTTTGGCACTAGGGCTAAAACCGACCCCTATACCAACATCCCCGTTTGCAAGCATATAGAAGTTATTGGCGGGAGCATTTGTATTCAATGTAAATACTCTATTTACAGACCCCCCAATATTAAACCAATCGTTATTGTTATCCAGATACCATGTACTAGTTCCATTAGTCATACCAATATCACCTCCACCGGCTACATGTAATGGATACGATGGAGTCGTTGTCCCGATCCCTACACGATCTGCAGATCTATCGACAAAGACAGAACCGTCTGCAAGGCTGATATCACCTGCTGTGTCTACAATGAAGCTGTTTTCATTGTATAATGAATGAGTAATAGAAAAGACCGTTGTATAATCGTGATTGGTGTCATCTACATCATCAATCATTGTAATACTGCTTCCTCGACTATCATTTGGAGATGTTGCACGAAGATACCATTCCTGGTCGGTACCATAAGTTGTTTGATCAAAATACACATATTGAAACGCGCTTGTCGATTGAATATCTGCTCTATCCGTTAGAACAGTAGCATTTCCTTGTGATAAAATACTTACTGATGCAATCATAATGGATGCAAGTGTTGAAATTTGTAAATTTTTCATGACCTTATTCCTTCTCTTTAGTATCTGTTGTCATCTGAGCATTTCTAACCTCTACCGAACCGCCGGCATAGTCACTTTTGGCTCCTGTTGCTTTATTGGCCGAGGCAATTGCCTTCTCCACTTTGGGAACGACCCTTACATTATATCTGTAGGCACCGTCCGGACCGGAAGGTGTCCAGCTGAAAGAATTGCCTTCATATGTCTTATTGACGATGACTTCGCCATTGGGTCCCATGACTTTGGCAATGACCGTACCGCTTATGTCTGACGTAATGGTCAGACTTCCGTTCGTCTTTTCTACCGTCATTTCTGCAAATGCACCCACACTTGCAACTGCTCCTATGAGCAAACATTTTAATAAAAAATTTCGTTTCATACTAACTCCTTTTAGTTTATTACAATTATATTATGACATAAAAATGTGCCAAAAATGTGCCAAAACAGTAAAAAAACAAAAAAAACAGCCTGAGAGGATATTGAAGTCAGGTTATCATCAAATTTAATTATGATTTTATGTGAAAAACAAGACGGAATATTATAAATCTATAATATTCCTTTTGAAAAAGTAAATGGAATAGAGAATGAGAAGGTTCTTTGGGTGATATACAGGTACCCGAGGGTCAACTTTGTTCTTTGTACCACTGATACATCTTCTCTATGCCTTCCGTCAGGCCGATGCTGTGTTGCCATCCCAGTCCATGAAGCTTGGAAACATCTGTCAGCTTCTTCATGGTTCCGTCGGGTTTGTCCGTATTGAAATAGAGCTCCCCTTTGAAGCCGACGATCCCTTTAATGGTCTCTGCCAGTTCTTTGATGGAGATATCCACACCGGTACCGATATTGATGTGGGTGTTCCTGACCTCCTGGTTTTTGACTTCGGTGGGAGTACAGGTAGTGTTAGCGCCTTCAGAAACGCTGTAGGTATCTTTGAAGTCACGGTTCTCCATAAGGAAAACGCAGGCATCTGCCATATCTTCAGACCAGAGGAATTCCCGCATCGGTTTTCCGGAACCCCAGATCTCCACTCTGTTGCCGTCAACACCGAATTTTGCCAGATACTCTTTTGCCTCATCGATGCTTTCTGCCTTTAGGTCCTTGACCACTTCTTCCTCTTTGCCTTCGTTGAGAAGTTTCGCGCAGTGGATCTTTCTGATGAGTGCCGGAAGTACATGGGACTTCTCAAGATCGAAGTTGTCGTTGGGGCCGTAAAGGTTGGTCGGCATGACGGAGATATAGTTGGTTCCGTACTGCAGGTTGTAACTCTCACACATCTTGATACCCGCGATCTTGGCGATGGCATAAGGTTCGTTGGTGTACTCCAGCTCGCTTGTCAGCAGGTATTCCTCTTTCATAGGCTGAGGGCAGTTTTTGGGGTAGATGCAGGTGGACCCCAGGAACATCAGTTTCTTCACACCGTTAAGGTAACTCTGGTGGATGATGTTATTCTGGATCTGGAGGTTTTCATAAATGAAGTCGGCACGGTAGGTGTTGTTCGCCACAATACCGCCCACTTTCGCGGCTGCGAGAAAAACATAGTCTGGTTTTTCCGTCTCGAAGAATTCCTTGACGGCATTCTGGTCCAAGAGGTCCAGTTCACTGTGCGTCCTGCCTATGACATTGGTATAGCCCTTGGCTTTGAGGTTGTTGACAATGGCGGAGCCTACCAGTCCCCTGTGACCGGCAACGTAGATCTTGCTGTTTTTTTGCACTGTACTGCCTATTCGAAATAGTTCATGATGGTGTAACCGCCCTCTTTGAGGTACTGGTCTTTGGTCATCAGGTGGAGGTCTGACTTCATCATATCATTGACGAGCTCTTCGAGTTTGTATTCACGCTTCCAGCCGAGTTTCTGTTCCGCTTTTGTCGGATCACCGATAAGCAGGTCCACTTCGGTTGGACGGAAGTAGCGCGGATCAACGGCGACCACTGCTTTGCCTGCAAGCTCCTGGAGTCTTTGGACGTCAAGCCCGGCATTCTTCGCCTTTGTCTCATCGATGGACTTGACGATACCCACTTCATCGACACCTTCGCCTTTGAATTCCAGTTCGATACCCACATAACCAAACGCCATACGTACAAAGTCACGTACAGCCGTGGTGACACCTGTAGCGATGACCCAGTCTTCGGGTTCATCCGCCTGAAGGATCAGCCACATCATCTTCACGTAGTCTTTGGCATGTCCCCAGTCACGCTTGGCATCGAGATTACCCAGGTAGAGTTTGTCCTGAAGGCCCAGAGCGATCTTGGAAGCAGCCCTTGTGATCTTTCTGGTTACGAAGGTTTCACCACGTACGGGAGATTCATGGTTGAAGAGAATGCCGTTACAGGCAAACATGTCATACGCTTCACGGTAGTTGACCGTGATCCAGTAGGCATACATCTTTGCCACGGCATAAGGAGAACGCGGATAGAACGGTGTCGTCTCTGTCTGAGGAACTTCCTGTACTTTTCCATAAAGCTCTGAAGTGGATGCCTGGTAGATGCGTGTCTTCTCTGTAAGTCCAAGCAGTCTGACCGCTTCGAGGATACGAAGTGTTCCCGTTCCGTCCGCATTGGCCACGTATTCGGGTGTTTCGAACGAGACGGCTACGTGAGACATGGCGGCGAGGTTGTAGATCTCGTCTGGCTGGACTTCCTGGATGATACGCGTCAGGTTCATGGAATCCGTCATCTCGCCATAATGCAGGATGAAGTTCCTGTGCTCTACATGTGGGTCCTGATAGAGGTGGTCGATACGGTCCGTGTTAAAAAGAGATGCTCTTCTTTTGATACCATGTACAATATACCCTTTCTTTAAAAGGAATTCAGCCAGGTAGGACCCGTCCTGTCCAGTGACTCCGGTGATAAGTGCTACTTTTTGTTCTGCCATTTAATTCTCCATTCTTTTAAAATCATCAGCAAGACGAACGATATCATCTTCGCCCACATACTCGCCTACCTGCGCTTCGATCATTACCAGGTCGATCTTTCCTACGTTTTCCAGACGGTGTATTTCTCCCATAGGGATATAGGTCGATTCATTCGCACGTACGAGATACTCTTTGTTGCCACGTGTAACGGTGGCTGTACCTGAGACAACGATCCAGTGTTCAGAACGGTGGAAATGTTTCTGCAGAGAAAGGCGTTTACCCGGTTTGACCACGATACGTTTGACCTTGTATCCATTGGATTCATCCAGTATAGTATAGGTTCCCCAAGGTCTGTGTGCAGTGACATGGATGTTGGGCAGCTCGGAGTTACGCTCTTTAAGCTTTTTCACTACTTCCTTGACCTTCTGTGAGCTACCCTTTTGGGAGACCAGAAGCGCATCGGCGGTGTCAACGATGAGCAGGTCATCCACATCAATGGCGGCGACCAGCTTTTCAGAGAGGATGAGATTGTTGCTGGCCTGCTGTGTGATGATCTCTGAGTTCAGGGAAGAAGAAGCATTGCCGTTACTGTCCTGCGGCAGTTCCTCATATAGTGCGTCGAAACTTCCAAGATCGCTCCATGCAATGTCCGAAGGCACGACTTTGACACGGCTGCTCTGCTCCATCACCGCATAGTCGATGCTGTCTTCGGGGATGGCCATCATATCTTCATGGGATATACGGATCATGTCATCTTTCTTTGCCTGTCCATAAGCCTTTACCGATGCTTCGAAGATCTCCGGTGCGTAGCTTTGGAGTTCATCAAGGAACGTACCCGCCTTGAAACAGAACATCCCTGAGTTCCAGTAGTAGTTTCCTGCATCAAGATAGGACTGGGCGGTCTGTGCATCAGGCTTCTCCCTGAAGGAGCGGACATCTTCACCTTCTGCTTCAATATAACCAAACCCCGTTTCGGGATATTGTGGAGTGATACCGAAGGTAACGAGACTGCCCTGCACTGCCAGAGCTTTTGCTCTCTCTACAGCTTCCAGGTAGGCAACTTCATCCTTGATGAGATGATCGGAAGGTGTGACAAGGACTGTCTCTTCGGGGTCAAGCGCTAGACAGGCAAGCGCGATGGCCGGAGCTGTATTCCTCCCTACCGGCTCCAACAGGAATGTTAAATGTTGAATGTTTAATTTTGAATGATCGTCGTTATGTTCTTCTATCTGGTCTACTGCCAGAAAGTACTGTTCTGTGTTGGAGACAATGAACTGAGAGTCGCAGGCTTTCTGGTTACGCTCCACGGTCTTCTGGAAGAGGGACTCTTCTTCGAAGAGCTTGACGAACTGTTTGGGCATAAGCGTACGGCTGAGTGGCCACAGCCGGGTACCGCTGCCGCCGCATAATATGATATTAGTCATGTTTACCTTTATTGTAAAAATAATTCGTGGCTTTGACAAAACCGTCAACGGACCCGCAGTCAAAACGGTTGCCCTTGAATTTGTAGGCAATGACATTTCCCTGTTTGGCCTGTTCGAGCAGGGCATCGGTAATTTGTATCTCTCCGCCTTTTCCTGGCTTTGTTTCACGCAGGATGTCAAAGATATCCGGAGTCAAAATATATCTGCCTATGATAGCCATATTGGTCGGTGCATCTTTAGGGTCTGGTTTTTCTATCATGTCGGTGACCCTGTAGGTATCGTCCGTTCCATCTACCAGATTGCCTGCTATAACACCGTATTTGTCAGTTTTATCCATAGGAACCTCTTCAATCGCTATAACTGAACATTGATATTTTTCATAAATATTTACCATTTGTTTCAATATGGGATCGTCTCCATTGTTATGACAGAGGTCATCGGCCAGAATGACGGCAAAAGGTTCATCGCCTATGAGAGTCTCTCCTGTAAGGATGGCATGGCCCAGGCCTTTCATTTCAAGCTGTCTGGTATAGGAGAAGGTACATTGGGTAATAAGGGAACGAATTTCATTGAGGAGGGGTTCTTTGCTTGTACCTTTGACCTGATGCTCCAGCTCATAAGAGATGTCAAAATGGTCTTCTATGGCTCTCTTCCCCCGACCTGTGATAATAGCCATAGTATTGAGCCCCGCTTCAACGGCTTCCTCAACACCATATTGAATAAGAGGTTTAGTAAGGATGGGAAGCATTTCTTTGGGGGTAGCTTTGGTAGCAGGCAGGAAACGTGTACCGTAACCGGCTGCCGGAAATAGACATTTTTTGATCATTATTTCTCACTTTATTAATATTATAATAATTATAGCTAAAGCTGTATTATACAGTAATAATACAGCTATGCTTCCAACTTCTTCTTCAAAATGATCTTCCCCGCTTCAACTCCAGGCTGGTCGTAGGTATTGACATCTATGAGCTCTCCCACAAGAGAGGTGAGAAGTTCATAATAGAAGATAAGGGAACCAATGTTTTTTTCTGTTACGGAGGTGACGCTTATGGTGTCTAAAGGTATGTCTCCCTGATCCTGAAGTGCTTCTATGACTGAGTCGCACTGCATATTGATGAGTTTTGAGAAAGGTAATGAATTGAGTGTGTCGAGTGATTCCAAATGGGTAAGGGTGATATCTGGAATAGTAATGTTGTCATGAAAATCTTCGATCTTGATAAAAGTGACGGATTTATCTCTGGTCCCTTCCATGATGAGCTGGAGGAAGGAGTGCTGGTCTTTTGGGCCGATGAGCCCGATAGGGGTCAGCCCGACATGAAAAGCGGAGTGCCGTTGGTGTTTCCCGAGACTTTCACCCCAGAGCTGTACATACCATTCACAGAAGTATTTGAGTGTTTCGGAGTAGGCAAAGATACAGTTGATATGGTACTGTGCATGGTGTTTGGCATAAAAAGCGGCTTTTTTGAGCAGGGTGTCTTTCATGTAGCCATTGTTGAAAAAACTCTCTTTAATACTTTTTGCACCCAGTAAAAGTGCTTCAATATCGATGCCGCACAGAGCCAGAGGAACCAAACCTACAGCAGAGAGAACAGAGAACCTTCCGCCTACATTGTCAGGCAGGTGCAGCACAGAAGCTTTTATCTCCTTGGCATACTGTTCAAGCGGTGATCCGGGATCGGTAATGAAAGTGTAGGCTGAGGCATTGTTTTGGAGAGAATAGAGGTACTTGTAGATGGAGAAAGTCTCAATAGTTGTACCTGATTTGGAAATGACAAGAAAATGCGTCTTTTCAAGGTCGATCTTTGAAAGAAGTGTTGTGATATTGATAGGGTCGGTACTTTCAAAAAAGCATAGTCTTCTTTTCAGTTCTTTGGTGGGTTTAATGAACTCATAAACAGCTTTTGCCCCCAAAGAGCTGCCGCCGATTCCGATGACGGCAATTGTTTCTATGTCATCCGGGATAGTATTGCAATATTCCAATAGAGGTGTAATATCCTGATTTGGAAGGTTGTAATAACCTATGTAGTTCTGTTCTTGACAAAGTGCCTCGAAAGCATTTTCCTGAACAGCTTTGTCGGAAGGGTTAAAATAGAGTTTATTGATCACAATGAACTCTTTGCCGTTTTAATGAGCTGATTGACTTTGAGCTCATACGCTTTTGCCAGTGCGGCATCTGTCGATTCGAAACGTGTCACCAGTACAGGAGTGGTGTTGCTGGCCCTGACAAGTCCCCAGCCTTTTTCAAAGTTGATACGGACACCGTCCACATCAATGATGTTGAGGATAGTCGGGAAATCTTTCGGAGGGTTTTTGAGCAGTTCTTTGACTTGGTCTATGATGGCAAATTTTTCCTCTTCCGTAGTTTCCACCTTCAACTCTTCAGTGGAGAAGACTTGAGGCAGGGCTTCTATCTCTTTGTCAAGGTCAATGCCGTCTGCAATAAGTTCAAGCATACGCAACGTGGCATAGATGGCATCGTCGTAGCCGAAGTAGCGGTGTTTGAAGAAAATGTGGCCTGAAACTTCGCAGGCAAGGTCCGCATTCGCCTCTTTCATCTTGACCTTGAGGTTGGAGTGGCCTGTTTTGTACATGATGGCCTTGGCACCGCGTTTTTCAAGTTCGTCATACATGACCTGTGAACATTTGACTTCTCCGATGACAGTTGGATTTTCCATCTTCATGGCATACAACAGTGCCATCTGGTCACCCTTGATGTTGTGTTTATGTGTCAGTACTGCGATGCGGTCGGCATCACCGTCATAGGCAAAAGCAATGTCCCCTTCTTTTTCCAGAGCAGTTTTGACATCGGCAAGATTCTTCTCTACGGAGGGGTCAGGATGATGGTTGGGAAAGGTACCGTCGGGCTCACAGTAAAGTCCGGTATAGTTGAGCTCCAGAGCATCGAATATATCTGTAATGACCGTATCTGCCACACCGTTACCGCAGTCGATGACGATCTTCTTGTCCAGGCCCTTTAGATGGCTGAACTCTTTGACCATAAAGTTGATGTAAGGGGTTTTGACATTGATATCGATCTTCTTAGTATCATCAGGGATAATCCTCTCCTGATCGGTGATGATGGCATCTCCGAGTGCGTAAATATCCTTACCAAAGAAAGGTGTTTTGTCAAGGGTGATCTTGAAACCATTGTATTCGGAAGGATTGTGGGAACCGGTGATCATAATGGAAGCCGTAGGGTGTTGTGCCCCCACAATACCATCTAAAGATGTGGGATGAAGATCTTCGATCTTTTGATAGTTGCTAAAATAATTTACAGGTGTGGCTACCATACCCATGTCGAGGACGGTACATCCGGCTGCATTGAGTCCTGAAGTAAGGTAGTCTCTCAAAATGGGGGAGTGAGAACGTGCATCATAGCCGATGGAGACCACCTTGCCTTTGCCGATCTTTTTTCCCAGGTGATAGCCTATCAGTTTGACAGACTGTTCATTGAGCTCTTTATTGTAAATACCTCTGATATCGTATTCTCGGAAAATGGAAGAGGGGATGGACATGTTGTTCCTTACAAAATATTTTGATAATTATAACAAAAACGGGTTAAGAACTATATCCGTTTGGATTGTTTGACTGCCATCTCCAGGAATCTTTACACATCGTTTCTATCCCCTTTTTTGCTTCCCAGCCTAAAATCTTTTTTGCATAGGAAGGGTCTGCATAGCATTTGGCAATATCTCCGGCTCTGCGTGGTGCGATGCAGTAGGAGATTTCTCTGCCTGAAGCTTTTTCAAATGCTTTGACCATATCGAGAACGGAATATCCTGTGCCTGTACCGAGGTTGATGGCCATAACCTTATTGAAGTCTTTGAGCCTTTTCAGGGCCTTTACGTGTCCGTCGGCCAGGTCCATGACATGGATGTAGTCGCGCACACCTGTCCCGTCATGCGTTTCGTAGTTATCGCCAAAGACGCTGAGGCAGGAGCGTTTGCCCACAGCCGTCTGGGTAATGAAGGGCATGAGGTTGTTGGGGATGTCGCTGGGGTCTTCGCCTATAGTTCCCGAGGGGTGTGCACCTACGGGGTTGAAGTAGCGCAGCAGAACGATCTTCCATTCACTGTCCGAGGTATGGAGGTCACGGAGTATCTCTTCGATGAAAAGTTTGCTTCTGCCGTAGGGATTGGTCGCCGATGTAGGGAACTCTTCTGTGATGGGAGTACTTGCCGGATCGCCGTATACTGTTGCAGAAGAGCTGAAAATGATAGATTTGCATCCGTGCTCCTCCATCACTTCACAGAGTGTGACAGTACCATGGACATTGTTATCATAGTACCTGAGGGGCTGCTCAACGGATTCGCCTACAGCTTTGAGCCCTGCAAAATGGATGACCGCATTGATCTTATGGTCAGTAAAGACGGTGTGAAGCGCTTCCTTGTTCCTGATGTCGCCTTCAATAGTCGTGATCGTCCGGCCGACGATCTTTTCAACCCTGCGGATACTTTCTCTTGAAGAATTGCAGAAATTGTCAAAGACTACCACCTCATAGCCTGCTTCAACAAGCAGGATGACAGTATGGGAACCGATATATCCGGCACCGCCGGTGACGAGAACTTTCATTGGAAAAATCCTTTGGTCTTGAGTGTTACGTGCTACGTATTGCATGTTACGGTTTTTAAATAGAGTGTGATTATATCATTTTTCGTAGTACTTGGCATATAACTCGTAACACGCATATTGTTAGAAGCTAAGCTTTAATCCGCCGTAGAAGCTGTCATTGAAATTGTAGTCACCATAGGTATAATCGGTATCGATATTTCTGTAGCCTACAAAAATGTGCGTATTGGAAATCACCTCCATGTCGGCACCGATCCTGAATTCGCTGTAGTCTTCCCCGTCACTGAAAGTAAGTACAGAAGGGGCATAGGCAAGGCCGGCGAAAAAAGAGGTGGTTGGTATGGTATCAATGAGCGGCAGTGCATAGTTTGCACGTACAAAAAGGGGCAGTGCCGCAAAGTTGTCTGCAAATACGCCTTTTGCTCCAAGGGTGACAGAGAGACCTTCCACACCCGGCAGGTTGTTCTGACCGCTGAAGCCAAGAGTAAAAAGGTGTTCTCCGTTATCGTTGTCGTTGCCCCCCGAATAAAGGTAGGTCCCGCTAATCACATAGGTCGTTCCGCTGGAATAGTCCGCAAGTGAATTGAAGTTGATCTCTGCGGCCAGTTCAACATCTTCATTGTTGACGTCAAGACCGACAGAAGTTTCGGCATACACAAAACAAGTGATCAAAAGTGTTGAAAAAAGCAGTTCTTTTAAATGCATGGCTTCTCCTTTTTAATATTTATTCATATTATAACGAGAAATAGGTTAAGTTAGGTTGTAGTTTATGTGTTATGGGTTAAGTGTTACGAAAGGTCGAGCATGAAAAATTTCATAATCGTACTAGTCCGCCGGCATATAGTTTTTCTTCTTCTTTTCGGATTCTTCGGCTTTTTTCTTCTGTCGTGCCTTTTTCTTCTCATCCATCATGACAGCATCTCTGAGATCTTCTTCATTGTCATAACGGGCAGCATCGATGAACTTGGACTGGTCATCGAACTGGCCTGTTTTAACGCCCCAGAGCAGGGCAGCCAGGCCTGTAGCACCCAATAATGTGGAAATACCGATCATGACGATGATAATGTTGTCAGACACAATGCACTCCTTGAGTGCAAATGAATAGTGAAGTGTGCGCCCGACCGGAGGGACAAGTGCCCTTGGGGTAAAGAGTGAAGAGTGGAAACATTCATGTATCCTTTTTACGTGATTTTTTTAAAATTATAACCGTGTAACACTTTAATGCTCATTCTTGAATTTCAATAATTTGATCCGCATTGAGTTGCCTACGACGACGAGAGAACTCAAACTCATAGAGAGTGCGGCAACAAGCGGATTGACGAAACCGGCCATGGCGAGAGGTACAGCAACGAGGTTGTAGAGCAGTGAAAAACCGAGGTTCTCTCTGACGGCGCGATAGGTACGTTTGGATAGCCTGTAGGCTTCGTAGATGCTTTGTGGTTTTTCGTCCAACAATACAACATCGCTGACAGAGATGGCCACATCTGCACCGTTACCCATGGCAATGGCGATATCCGATTTGGCAAGAGCGATCGTATCGTTGATGCCGTCTCCAGCCATGACAACGATATGGCCTTCTTTGTGGAAGTTGTCGATCATCTCCGCTTTCTGCTGCGGAAGCAGTTTGGCATAGACATGGTCGATCCCTACAGCTTTGGCTACCTTGTTGGCACTCTTTTCATGGTCACCGGTGAGCATGAGCACTTTGATCCCAAGAGAGCGGATGTTTTGGATTGCTTCTCTGGCACCTTCCCGGATAGTATCGCTCAGTTCGAATTTTGCCATCAGCTTACCATCGATCGCAAAATAGAAAAGGGTATTTTCAGAAGTTTCGTCACATGCAATGCCGAAATCTTTCATAAAAGAAGCGTTCCCTCCGACAAGTTTCTGACCGTTATACACAGCTTCGATCCCTTTTGCCTGAATGGTTTTTATCTTGTCAAGGGTAAGTGTCTGGAATGTATCTTCATTACCTTCGAGATATCTTTTGATCCCGTTGGAGATGGGATGGTTCGAAGTGGAGACAAGGGCATAGAGAAGCACTCTGTCGTACTCATTGTAATGTACTTCTTTTACTACTGAGGGTTTTCCTTCGGTAATAGTACCGGTTTTGTCGAGTGCGAGCAGGTCACTTTTGGCCATGGTCTCCAGAAATCCTGCTTCTTTAAAGAGGATGTTGCGTTTGGCAGCCATTCCTATGCCCACCAGTGTTGCCATAGGGGTTGCCAGTCCCAGGGCGCAGGGACAGGCGATGACAATGACGGAGATACCGATGATGAGTGCCTGTTCGAAATTGCCGGCAAAGAGCCACCATCCCGTAAAAGTCAGCAGTGCGATGATGAGAATGATGCTGGAGAAATACCCTGAAACAGTATCGGCAAGCTGTTCGATACGCGGTTTTTTGGTGATGGATTCCTCCAGAAGGGAGACGATGGAGTGGAGCAGGGAAGAGGAGGCGTCTTTGGTCGCTTCGTAACGTACCACTGAATCAAGACAGATGGATCCGCTTAGAATGCTATCGCCTTTCTGTTTGAAGACCGCTTCGCTCTCTCCGGTCAGAGAGCTTTCATCAAAAGAACCTTCGCCGGAGGTTACAATACCGTCAATGACCACTTTTTCCCCGGGTTTCAGTTCGATGATATCTCCCAAAGAGACATTCTCTACGGAAACGAGCACTTTTTCATTATTTTGGATAACGGTCACTTCGGTCGGTGTACTTCCCATGATGGAGTCAAGCGTGTCAACCGCATGCTTTTTGCTGAGTACTTCAAGGTATTTGCCTACAAGAACGAAAGTGATGATCATGGCAACTGAGTCAAAATAGACCTCGCCATGCTGCGTGACCATGGCATAGATAGAGTAGAGGTAGGCCGAAAGTGCACCGGAGGCGACCAGTGTATCCATATTGACTATATTGTTCTTGTAGCCATAGTATGCTCCCCGGAAGAAGACCCAGCCGCTGTAGAAGAGTACAGGCGTAGCCAGAATAAACTCGGCTACATTCAAAATGTCCTTGAACCGCTGCTCCATGCCGCTGAAGTACCCTGCATAATGGGCGATGGCGATCCACATGATGTTCATAGAGCCAAAGACAGCGACCAGAATACGGGAGTAGTACTCTTTTTTGGTCTTGTTTGCCCGTTCTTCCTGAAGCGCGGGGTCATAGGGGTAGGCATTGTAGCCGATGGAACGGATGGTCTCGATGATCTTCGAGAGCTGGATCACTTCGGGGTCCCAGACCACTTTGGCTTTGTTGTTGGTGTAGTTGATGGTCGCTTCGATCACCCCGTCCGTTTTATGCAGTACCTTTTCGTTGAGCCAGACACAGGCTGAACAGTGGATACCCTCTATGATGAGGTTGATCTCGTAAAGCCCGTCCTCATGCTCTTTGATATATTTGTTCTTGAATCCCTCAAGGTCAAATTTTTCCAGGTCTTCACTGCTCTGTATGGCTGGTTGCAGTGGTGTGTCTCCCAATTTGTCATAAAAAGTATCGAGCCCCTCGCTCTCAAGCAGATGGTAGACGCCCTGACAGCCTTTGCAGCAGAAGTAGAGTGTTTTATCATCCTGCTTTTCGGTAATCATCACTGATTCGTCAAATTTCAGGTTGCAGTGGGTACAGGCGATCTGGGCCAAATGAGTCCTTAATATATGGTGTATGGGTTTATTTGTGTTCGGATTTTACCCAAATGTGGGTAAAATTTGCCATGGAAACAGCACTGACACTCACTCTTATCTTGGTATTTCTCGAGCTTTTTGAAGCCTTTATGCAACGGTCGGATACGCTTTACGGGGTGATGGAAAAACTTTACGGATGGTACCGAAAAAGTATTTTTCTCTTTTTTCTAATGCATCCGGCATTCTACTTCATACTTTTTGTCATTGTCGCAACGGATAGACTGAATATCTATATGATCCTGATACTGGCATTCAAGATCTTCGATCTGTTCTACAAGCTGGAGTTGATCAAAAAAATCTTCATCAGAGGAGATCTCTCCCCGGATCTTTCCGCTATGCTGGAGTGGAAGATCCCTTCATGGTTTTTTTTGATGGGAGTGAGCTTGTATCCGCCGCTATTATATTATGGGTTGATGTCTTAAATGGTGCGGTGGAGGCACAGCATCCTACGGTTCTTTTTTTATACTATATTATATTCAGGTTATATAAAAAAATACGTGAAAAATTTCAACATTCAACATTTATCATACCGCTCCCTGATCGATCATCGAATCCGCTACTTTCCTGAAGCCGGCGATGTTTGCTCCTGTGACCAGGTCGCCTTCGACGCCGAACTCTTTTGAAGTGTCATAGGCAGTGTCAAAGATGTTTCGCATGATCTGGCGCAGTTTAATGTCTACTTCGTCAAAGGTCCAGTTTTCCATACTGGCATTTTGGCTCATTTCGAGCTGACTGGTGGCAACCCCGCCGGCATTGGCCGCTTTTCCCGGGCCAAAGAGGACATTGTTGGTTTTGAGATATTCAACCGCTTCAGGGGTGGTAGGCATGTTTGCACCTTCATTGACTAGTATGCATCCGTTCGCAACGAGTATTTTGGCATCTTCAAGGTTGAGTTCGTTCTGGGTGGCACAGGGAAAAGCGATATCGCAGGGGATACTCCATGTCTGATGGTGTCCTTCGGAGTAGTGGCTCACCGGTGTGTAAATGCTGTCAGGATGTACCTGTGAATAGGCTTCAAGGGACTGGTGGTTGATCTCCTTGATCGCTTTGAGAGAATTGACATCGATCCCGGTTTTATGATAGATCGTTCCTTTGCTGTCACTGCAGGTGACCGGGATGGCTTCCATCTCGTAGAGTTTTTCAATGGTATAGATGGCCACGTTACCGGAACCCGATACCGTGCAGATTTTCCCTTTCAGCGCATCATCGTATTTGGCCAGAATATTCTCCGCAAAGTAGACCGTACCGTAGCCTGTTGCCTCTTTTCTGGCACAGGAACCGCCCCAGTTCAGTGCTTTACCCGTAATGACACCTTCAAAGTGTCCTGTCAGTTTTTTGTACTCTCCGAAGAGGTAGCCGATCTCTCTGGCACCTACGCCGATATCGCCGGCGGGCACATCTCTTGTTTTTCCGATATGTTTAAAGAGTTCGGACATGAATGCCTGACAGAAACGCATGATCTCATTGTCACTTTTCCCTTTGGGATCGAAGTTGCTTCCTCCTTTTGCACCGCCTATCTGCAGACCGGTAAGGGCATTTTTGAAGATCTGCTCAAAACCGAGGAACTTGATAATACCGAGGTTAACCGTGGGGTGAAAACGCAGACCGCCCTTGTATTGGCCAATGGCCGAATTGAACTGTACGCGGTAGCCAAGGTTGGTTTGTACTTTTCCGTTGTCATCGATCCAGCAGACACGGAAGATGATGGTCCGTTCCGGTACCACGAGTCTTTCCAGAATATTATGGAAGTCGTAACGGTTGTCCTCTTCCATCAATGGTACCAGAGAATGCAGTACCTCATGTGCTGCCTGATAGAACTCTTCCTGCCCTGGACTGCAGATTTGAATATTGCGCAATACTTTATCGATATGGGATTGGACTGACATATGATCGGCTCCTGGTTTTATTAATATCCCGATTTTATCAGGATATCGCTGTAAGTTTGACATTTCAGCCAAAAAGGATTATAATAACATCACTACACAAAAATAATCTATTACCGCATAGAGCAGTAATAACCATTATCCGTGCAAAATCTTCAGGGAACTTCAATATTAGAGATTTCCTTCAATTTCATATCCAATTACAAGAGGAACAATGAGCGATAACAACAAAAAACCTGCCAGTGGCAATAATGCCGGTAGAAAGAACAGAACACACGTGCCCGTACAGGGTTACAAGATCGAAGAACTTCAGCAAAAACCCCTGGAAGATCTTGTCACTATTGCCAAAGAGGTCAAGGTAGAGAACCCCAACGAATACCAGAGACGCGACCTGATATTCGAGATCCTGAAATCACAGGTGAACCAGGGAGGATTCATCCTCTATACAGGTATCCTTGAAGTGATGAACGACGGTTACGGTTTCCTGCGTTCCATCGACGGGAATTTTGCCAACTCCAGCAACGACACTTATGTTTCAGCGACGCAGGTCAAAAGATTTGCCCTCAGAAACGGTGATATCGTGACCGGTCAGGTACGCCCACCCAAAGACCAGGAGAAGTACTATGCGCTTCTCAAGATCGAAGCGATCAACTATGTCGCACCCGAAAAATCCAAGCAGAGACCGCTTTTTGACAACCTTACACCGCTCTATGCCAATGAAAAGCTCAAACTTGAGTACAATCCTATGCGCATGACAGGCCGTGTACTCGACCTCTTTACCCCCATAGGAAAAGGGCAGAGAGCCCTGGTCGTTGCACCGCCGAGAACAGGTAAGACAGAGCTGCTCAAAGAACTGGCACACGGGATCACGCACAACAACCCGGATGCTTCACTGATGGTACTGCTTGTAGATGAGAGACCCGAAGAAGTTACAGATATGCAACGCTCGGTCAAGGGTGAAGTCTATGCCTCCACGTTCGACCTTCCCGCACAGAACCATGTCAGGACTGCTGAGATGGTCATCGAGAAAGCCAAAAGACGCGTGGAAATGGGAAAAGATGTCATCATACTGCTTGACTCCATTACCAGACTGGCGCGTGCCTACAACACGGTAACGCCCAGTTCAGGAAAAGTTCTCTCCGGTGGTGTCGATGCCAATGCGCTTCATAAACCTAAAAGGTTCTTCGGTGCGGCAAGAAACATTGAAGAGGGCGGTTCACTGACTATCATCGCAACAGCACTCATAGATACGGGAAGCCGTATGGATGAAGTGATCTTTGAAGAGTTCAAAGGTACGGGTAACTCCGAAGTGGTACTCAGCAGACACATTTCCGAAAGACGAATCTACCCTGCGATCGATGTCACCAAGTCCGGAACGAGAAAAGAGGAGCTTCTTGTTGATCCTGAAACACTTCAGAAAGTCTGGGCACTCAGAAATGCGATGCAGAATATGGAAGAAGTGGAAGGACTCAAATTCCTCTTCTCCAAAATGATGAAGACAAAGAGCAATGAAGAGTTCCTTGCAATGATGAACGAGTAGGTTCATTCCTATGCGTGTAGGTGTCTTTGATTCCGGATTGGGCGGTCTGACGGTCGTTCAGGCACTGGCCCGGGCGGTCAGGGGTGCAGACATTTTTTACATTGCCGATACAAAACATGCACCCTACGGTGAAAAAACACCTAAACAGATCCTGCAGTACAGCCTCGATATTACAGCCTATTTTATCAAAAAACACCAGATCGATGCATTGATCATTGCTTGCAATACGGCAACCTCCGCTGCGATAAAAACACTTAGAGAAACCTATCCGGAACTGATCATCATCGGTACGGAACCGGGCATCAAGCCGGCGCTGGAGCAGACCAGAACAGGCAATATCGGTGTGCTTGCCACGCCTGCCACACTGTTGGGAGAAAAGTATCAGGATCTTGTCAATGTCCTTTCTGCCAAAGAGACGGTCATACTGTATGAACAAGCCTGTCCCGGTCTGGTAGAACAGATCGAGAACGGTGAGATCGAAAGTAAAAAAACGCATGAAATGCTCGAGGGTTGGCTCCATTCCATGCGTGAGAACAGTGTCGATACTATCGTGCTCGGGTGTACGCATTATCCTTTGGTGGCACACAAGATCGAAGAGATCATGCAGAGGAAAATGAACCTTATCCATACCGGAGATGCCATTGCGAAACGACTGCTTGATCTTGCCAAAGAGAGAGGCCATCGTAATGAAGGTGCGCTACATGTGTATGTCTACGCTACCGGACAGATCCGTAAAGAAAGTGTTGATATTCTCATTGAAAGTTACGAGTATATTTCCCCTGTATCACTGCAAAAGATGTAAATGACCATAAGAGCAGTGCTATAATCCTATAGCGGCTCTTACTTTTTCCATCTTGGCATCGGCGATACACTTTGCCTTTTTGGCGCCCATGGACAGGATGTCGTTGACCTCGTCCATATGGTCGAGGTAGTAGGCTCTCTTCTCTCTGGCTTCGGCCAGCTCTTCCCAGATAAGATCTTTGAGGTATTTTTTGAAGTGTCCGTATCCCTCTTTGCCGCTTTGATAGCGTTCCTGAAGCTCTTTTTTCCGGGTTTCATCCAAAAAGAGTGCCGAGAGGTTGTAGATGTTGCAGTTCTCCCATTCCAGAGGTTCTCCCAAAGGAGTGGATGAGCTGACGATCTTGTTGCATCGCTTTTGTAAAGGTTTTTCATCCATGAAGAGGTCGATGGCATTGCCGTAACTCTTGCTCATTTTCTGTCCGTCTATGCCGGGGACGGTGGCGACCTCTTCTGCGACCATATGCTCAGGCAGGGTAAAGAGCTCTCCATATTCGTTGTTGAATTTAATGGCAATGTCTCTGGTCATTTCCACATGCTGGATCTGGTCTTTTCCTACAGGAACTTTTTCGACATCATAGAGCAGAATGTCTGCGGCCATCAGTACAGGGTAGGAGAAGAGCGCATGGCTGGCAGGAATCCCTTTGGCCACTTTGTCTTTGTAACTGTGTGCACGTTCCAGCAGCCCCATCGGTGTGAACTTGGAGAGTATCCAGTAAAGTTCAAGGACTTCGGGAACATGGCTCTGTACCCAAAAGGTTGTTTTCTCGGGGTCGATCCCTACAGCAAGGTAGTCTACCGCCGCTTCGACGGTATTTTGTCTGAGAGTTTCGGCATCTTTGGAAGAAGTGAGTGAATGGTAGTTGGCGATGAAGGTAAAGAGTTCATGCTCTTCCTGAAGTTCGACCATCGGTTTCATAGCACCGAAATAGTTCCCGATGTGAAGTTTGCCCGAAGCCTGGATTCCTGTGAGTACGCGCATGCTGTCTCCTGCTATAATTTGTGAAATTATAGCAGGAGAGTGTTAAGTATTAAGTGTTAAGTGCTAAGAAAAATCAATGCAGGGTGCTAAAACTGCCTTACGTGGGTTTATTGTAGGGTGCTGTGCCCCTCACGGCACCACTATTGGAATATCGGGTTTCTGGTGCCGTCGGGAGACAGCACCCTACGATCACTCTTCTTCAAATCTCTCACCGCGTTTTCTGGCGACAATATCCAAAGGTACGCCCTCGAAGTCAAATTTGCTTCTGATGTAGTTTGCCAGGTAACGCTTGTAGGAGAAGTGCAGGCCGTCCGGGCGGTTGGTAATCAGTGCGATCTTTGGCGGTTTGGTCTCGTACTGTGTAGCGAATTTTATCTTGACCAGTGCACCGTTGTATGACGGGACATGGTGGCGTTGCATGGCTTCTCTGAGCACGTCGTTGAGCTTGGAAGTAGGGATGCGCTGTTTGTATCTTTCATAGATCGCGGTAATCTGGTCGAGTATCTTGTTCACGCGCATGCCGGTTTTTGCCGAGATGGTGATGAGTGGGGCGTAGTGCAGGAACTTGAGCTCGTCACGGATGTCGTCCACCGCCTCCTCGTATGTTTTTTCACCACGGATATCCCACTTGTTGATGACGATGAGCGCACCGAGCCTGAACTTCTCTATGAGGCCTGCGACCCTTTCATCCAGTTCCGTCACACCCACTGTGGCATCGATGATCAACAGGGCGATATCCGCTTTTTCGAGCATCGCTTCCGTACGGCCCAGAGCGTACTTCTCTATACCGACGATCTTGCTTCGTTTTCTGATACCAGCTGTGTCCACAAAGGTGATCTCATAGTCATTGTGCTCGATCGTTTCATCGATAGGATCGATGGTCGTACCGGCGACATCCGATACTACGGAGCGCTCTTCCCCGAGCAGGGCATTGAGCAGGGAACTTTTGCCCGTATTGACCCGTCCGATAATAGCCACGCTGATCTTGTTGTCCGCCTCTTCAGTGGTACTGTTGATGTCGCGTACGATCTCCTCGAAGGGATTGACTTCATCTTCTGTCAGTTCAAGTGGTTCTTTTTCTTCTGCAGCCGGAATATACTGTTCCAGCCAGGCATAGAAGTCGTTGAAGTATCGGTTATGGCTTACCGACATAGGGAAGGTGGCATCGGCGCCGAATTCAAGAAATTCCCAGTAGCGCTCCTCCTCTTTGTCATTGTCGATCTTGTTGACTACAAGCGCGAGCGGTTTGCCCAGTTGCTGCAGTTTGTAGAAGAGTTCCCTGTCCTTTTCATCGGGCAGGGTCTTCCCGTCGACCATGTAAATGATCACATCGGCCATATCGGCTGCCTTGAGTGAGAAGTCCGCCACTTTGGAGAAAAGTTCGGAAGAGTAGTCTATTCCTCCGGTGTCTATGACTTCGAATTCCCGGTTGCCCGAAATGGTCACAAGGCGTTTTTTGATATCGCGTGTTGTACCGGATACATCGGAGGTAATGGCATCTCTCTGCCTGGCAAGACGATTGAAGAGGGAACTCTTTCCGACATTGGGACGGCCGAGTATGGCTACTTTTGTTAGGTTATGTTCTTGCATTAATATTCTTTCTGTAGATAATTAATGCAATTATAGCAGAAAATAACGTAGGTCGGGATGCCCTCGTCCCGACAATCATTCGCATATGAGTTAATTTATACGAAGTTGATAAGGATGTCGGGGTAAGATTACCCCCAACCTACGATTGGGCAGGGGGTAATTGTTCCACATAAATACTCTGACTTGGGAAGGCGAAACTGCTGCCGTTCTCTTCAACGATCTGCATGATTTTGAGGTGAATATCTTCTCTGATCTCAAGGTAATTAGCCCAGTTTGCTGTTGCAGTGAAGGTGTAGATGAAGATATCCAGAGATGAATCTCCAAAAGAGTCGAAAAAGACCATCAATGAATCTTTCTGACTGATGCCTTTGTGTGAACGAAGCATCGCTTCGATGTCACTTTTTATTTTGACGAGCTGCTGTGAGGTCGTACCATAGGTAAGTCCGATATGCATCTTGATACGGCGGATACCTCTGCGTGAGAAATTCTCTATGGGCTGGTTGGCTACCAGTTGATTTGGAACAGTAATAAGTGTTTTCTGAAAAGAGCGTATCTTGGTTGTACGCATTCCTACATCTTCCACTACCCCTTCCACACCTCCAACTTTTACCCATTCACCGATACGGATGGACTTGTCGGCAAGCAGGGCAAAAGAACCGAAAAGATTGGCGGCTGTATCTTTTGCTGCCAAAGCAAATGCGAGACCACCCAGTCCCAAAGATGCGATGAGTGCAGTGACGTTAATACCCCATGTCTGTAAAATGGCAGCCAGCCCGATACCGCCAATAACGATCTTGAGTATGGCCAAAATAAAATTGCCCATTTCTCTGGAGAGATCCGGATTGAATTTTGCGGTCAAATCATAAAAAAGTTCCCTTAATGCTTCGGTAATGGCAAGCATAGCCCAGAATATTGTATAGATCACCAGCGTATTGAGTATGGTTTTGATGAAGACTGTTTCTTTAAAAATGAGAAGAAAGAAAAAGTGTAACGCCATGATGATAAATGCAAAACGCAAAGGCTCTTTCAATGCCGAAATGATGCGGTCATCATAAAAGGTCTTTGAATGTTTGGCAAGTCTCTGTAAAAAGCCCAATATGATACGGGTAAATACTTTTCGCAATACCAGAATGAATAAAAAGACAAGAATGGCCAGCAAAAGGTTTGCCAGAGGTATATCAAAGATCATCTGTTGAAAAAAAGCTCCGTATTTGGACGTATACAATGGAATAAGCTGATTCTGTATATCCTGGGCAAGCCCCATATCAAGATTGTCGACAACATTGAGTGTGCTTGTCAGGTTCTGCTCTATACTGGTATTTGTATCCATAAAAATTCCTCCACGCTTTATCCCCATCATTATAGTAAAATAACATTCAAGTAGGAGAAAAACAATGAATAAAACAGTGCAATACATACTTGTTATGATCTTTTTGGTATCAGTCGGGCATGCCAAAGTGCTTGATGCTGCATACAGTGTAAGCTACGGTATATTCGGACAGCTTGGTGTCAGTACAGCACATTTGGAGACCAGTAAAAACAGCTATGTCATAGAAATATCAGCCAGAACAACAGGCATCGTTAAAAAACTGAGCAGGAACCGGCAGGAGAAATATATCAGCAAAGGACACATCGTCAATGGCATACTGATCTCTGATTCGTTACGTATGATCAGGAGTTATGGTGACAAATACAGTGAAAAGATATATCGCACGGATCACAGGAAGAAAAAAGTGACGAAAACCTACATTGCCAGGAAAAAAGGGAAAATATATAAAAATGAAACAAAAGAGCTTGCTTTTTACAGTCAGGACGACCTGCTCACACTCTATTTCAATCTCCCAAAAAAAATTGACCTTTCAAAAGCGGGTACTTATGAGATAGGTGCAGTAGGAGCGGAAAAACAGGATGGAAAAGTGACCATCATCGTCCCCGATATGGATAGAAGGAGTATCTATGAAAAGATACTTGGTAAAGGTAACTTTCGGTACCTGACGGCTATCGTTTACCAGAAGATCTTCGAGAGTAACAAAGGGGAGCTGATGATTGCAGTGGGCAAAGACAACATCGCCCAAAAAGCTGTTTTGAAAGATTTGGTATTGTATGGTGACCTGGTGGTCGAAAGGATCAAATAGCTTCCGCATTTAAAACAAAATCGATTGAAATGTCACTGAACGCTCCTTTTTATGCTAAACTTCCGAAAAAATTTATTAAATCAGGCCGCACAATGACACAAATCATCAGGAATATGGACAGGGGTATCCTTTTTATGCTGCTGGCATCACTCTCGTTCGCGTTCATGGGTGGCTTTGCCAAAGTGGTTTCACAGGTCCTGCCTCCTGTTGAGGTGACTTTCTTCAGAAATATCTTCGGTGTGGTGCTGGTCGGCCTTTCCATTTACAAAGTACCTTTGAAGCAGACAGGTGGCAAGTTCCTGCTTCTGATATTTCGGGGTTCCATGGGTTTTGCCGCACTGCTGGCATACTTCTACATCATGGCGCATATCCCCCTTGGAGAAGCGGTGACCTACAACAAAACTTCCCCGATCTTTGTGGCGATCTTTGCCTATATTTTCCTGAAAGAGAAACTGCCTCCCTCGGCGATGATCGCGATCGTGATCGGTTTTGTCGGTATCGTATTGATCGCACAGCCCCAGGGAGGCAGCTTTGACAAATACGATATCCTGGGTATCTTTTCGGGTATCGGTGCAGCTCTGGCATATACTTCGATAAGGGAGCTTCGAAGGTATTACGATACCCGTGCCATAGTCATGTCCTTTATGGGCGTAGGAACCATAGCGCCACTCTTTTTGATGCTTATCACACCTTATGTAAGCGTCCCGGAGGGATTCGACTGGATGTTTGCCAAATTTGTCTGGCCTCAGGGAGTGGAGTGGCTTTATGTGACCGCCGTGGGTATTTTTGCAACGATGTCACAGCTTTTAATGACCAAAGCCTATGAACTGACCAAAGCGGGGATCGTAGGAACCATCTCCTACAGCAATATCGTGTTCGCATTGATCATCGGTACACTGCTGGGGGACCCCATTCCTGATTTTTGGACAATTTTGGGTATAATCCTTGTTATTGTCTCAGGGCTGATGGTCGCATTGGCCAAAGAGAAGCCGTAAGCAAAGAATGGAGTTGATATGATACTGATCGCCGGGCCCTGTGTTCTTGAAAGCCGTGAAAATGTGATGCGTATTGCCGAATCATTGGGAAAATACGATGATGACTGTACAAAAGATTTTTACTTCAAGGCTAGCTTCGACAAAGCAAACCGTACCAGTCTGGACAGTTTCAGAGGCCCCGGTCTTGAAGAGGGGCTCAAAATGCTGCAGGAAGTCAAAGATCAGTTCGGTTACAAGATACTGACCGATGTGCATGACTATACACAGCCCGCAGCTGCGGCAGAAGTGGCAGATGTCTTGCAGATACCGGCTTTCCTCTCACGTCAGACAGACCTGCTGGTAGCCGCGGCAAAGACCTCTGCTGTAGTGAACATCAAAAAAGGGCAGTTTTTGGCACCGGCTGCTATGGAACACTCCGTGGCCAAAGTACTCAAGACCAGAGGCTTTGACGGCGAGGTGAATTACGAGAATGCCGAAAAATACAATGTTTGGCTGACTGAACGAGGCTCGAGCTTCGGGTACGGGAACCTGGTGGTCGATATGCGCGGACTGGTCACTATGCGGCAATTTGCACCGGTGATCTTCGATGCGACACATTCGGTACAGATGCCTGCATCAGGTGGAGCAAGCAGTGGAGGAGACAGTTCTTTTGTGCCATATCTTTCACGTGCGGCCGCAGCAGTTGGAGTGGACGGTTTTTTCTTTGAGACCCATTTTGATCCAAGCATCGCTTTGAGTGACGGTCCGAATATGATAGAATTGCAAAAACTTGACGGGTTGATCGAGCAGATTGATGAGATCAGGTCGATTGTAGAGTAGTACCAAAAGTGCTTAAGAGATAAACAAATTTAAAGAAGGACAAAAATGAAAATAGTAGAAGGAAATCTTTCCGTAGACAAAAGCAAAAAAGTAGCGATCATCAATGCAAGATTCAACCACTTCATTACAGACAGACTGGTAGAAGGGGCAAAAGATGCCTATACAAGACATGGTGGGAATCCTGATGATCTTGACCTGATCCTCGTACCGGGTGCTTTCGAAATCCCGTTCGCTCTGGATAAAGCTTTGGCATCAGGGAAATACGATGCAGTATGCTGTCTCGGTGCCGTGATCAGAGGTGCGACACCGCATTTTGACTATGTATCTGCTGAAGCGACAAAAGGCGTGGCCAACGTCACGCTCAAGTACGGAAAACCGGCAACTTTCGGCGTATTGACCGTTGACAGTATTGAACAGGCGATCGAAAGAGCCGGAACCAAAGCTGGCAACAAGGGTGCTGAAGCGATGGTAGGACTGATCGAGCTTATCAATCTTTACGGATCATTAGAAAAATAATATGTCAATGACGTAGGGTGTGCAATTGCACACCGTTGTAAATATTGTGGTGTGCAATTGCACACCCTACAAAGGAAACAGATGGCAACAAGACATCAGGCAAGAACAGCAGTCGTAGGTTTGCTTTACGCTTATGACCTGGGCAATGAGAACATCGCCAAATTCTCCGACGAGATACTCGAAGAGGACAAGATACGCAACAAGCAGAGAGATTTTTCGCATGACCTTTTTGACGGGACCATAGAAAATCTCGAAATGCTCGATGCTGAGATAAAGAAACATTTGACCGATTGGGATTATGATGCTATCGGCAGAGTGGAAAAGGCCATTTTGCGTCTGGGGGCCTATGAGATACTCGTAGCCAAAACAGACAGGGCCATTATCATCAACGAAGCGGTGGAGCTTGCGAAATCGCTTGCAGACGAAAAATCACCGCAGTTTATCAACGGCGTGCTGGATGCGATAGGGAAATAATGGTAGGGTGTGCAACAGCACACCATTAATAAAGGTGTGCTGTTGCACACCCTACGGAGAATGATATGACAATGCCAAAAACAAAACGCATGACCATTGATGAAGCCATCGATCTCATAGAGAACGCCGATCTCAAAACACTGGGTAAAATGGCCCTGGCACGCAAAAAAGAAATGCATCCCAAAGGGGTGACCACTTTTGTCGTGGACAGGAACATCAACTATACCAATATCTGCTGGGTCGACTGTAAATTTTGTGCCTTTTACACGCATGAAAAGAAGGAGGATGCCTATATCCTCTCTTTTGATGAGATAGACCAGAAGATCGACGAACTTGTCGCCATAGGCGGAACGCAGATACTTTTTCAGGGTGGGGTACACCCTAAACTTGAGATCGAATGGTATGAGGACCTGGTGGAGCATATCCATCAGAAATACCCGCAGGTCACCATTCACGGTTTTTCTGCCATTGAGATAGACTATATTGCAAAACGTTCCAACCTGAGTATTTCCGAAGTTTTGGCACGCCTCAAGGCCAAAGGGCTCAGTTCCATCCCGGGGGCCGGAGCGGAGATACTTTCCGACAGGGTACGCGACATCATCGCGCCCAAGAAGCTTGACAAGGATACCTGGCTGGAAGTGCATAGGGAAGCTCACAAGCTGGGCATCAAATCGACAGCGACCATGATGTACGGGACCGTAGAGACGACCAGAGAGATCGTGGAGCACTGGGATTACGTGCGTCAGCTTCAGGATGAGACAGGCGGTTTCAGGGCTTTCATTATGTGGTCCTACCAGAGTGACCATACACAGCTCAAAAGAGAATTGCCGACCATAACCAAGACAACATCCAACCAGTATCTGCGTTACCTGGCCGTGGCGAGGCTCTTTTTGGACAATGTCCCCAACATCCAGAGTTCATGGGTAACACAGGGTTCCTATATCGGCCAGATGGCACTGCTTTTTGGTGCGAACGATCTCGGCTCTACCATGATGGAAGAGAACGTTGTTTCCGCAGCAGGAGCAAAGAACGAGATGAACCAGGAAGAGATGGTGCGTCTCATCAGGGATATCGGTGAAAAACCGGCAAAGCGGAATACGGCATATGAGATTTTGGAAAGATTTTAATTCGAAATATTGATGATATTTATTTTATCATGTTTCGGGTTTAACGCGTAGGGTGCTGTCCCCTGACGGCACCTTTGCAGTTTATATACATGGTGCTGTGGGGACACAGCACCCTACGAGGTTCTTATGAAAAAAATTGTTTTATTATTTGTATTATTGCAAGGAGTGCTGATGGCAGAGATGGTAAAAGAGGTTAAAATTAAAGATACGCAGGTTCCTGTAGTATTTGAAGAGGGGAATTTTATTCCCATTGTCTCGTTACAGCTTGTATTTACCAATGCGGGTCACTTGAGCAATACCAAGGACGGTTTGGCAGATATGTCGGCTAAACTCCTGAATGAGGGTACGAAAAAAGACGGCAGTGTGGGATTTGCGCAAAAGCTCGATGACCATGCCGTGGATGTTTCTGCGCATGTCGGACGTGAGAGTTTCGTTTTTGAAGTCTCTGCGCTTAAAAGTGAATTTCCCTATGCCATCGAGAGGCTCAAAGAGCTGTTGCAGGACCCCAACTATACCTCTGAAGCGCTTGAGCAGGTGAAACGCCAGAAGATCGGCTGGCTAACACAGAAGAAGAGTGATTTCGACTACATTGCAGCAACGAAACTAAGAGAAATACTGTTCAAAGATACGCCGCTGGCCAGGCCGTATGATGGGACATTTGAGAGTATCAAGTCTATCTCTCTTGATGATATCAAAGGCTTCGTCTCTACACACTTGGGCTACAACAATGCTATAGCTGTCATAGGAGGAGATATCTCTTTCGATGAGGCAGAAAAATATGTGAATGAACTTTTGCCACTGTTACCCAAGGTAAAAAAAGTGAAGACTCCCTGGTTTACCGCCTCCGATAAAAGAGAAATAGTGTTCATCCCTGAAGATACGCAGCAGGCGTATATCTATTTTGGAGCACCGTTTAACTACACTTACAAAGAGAAAGACCAGTACAAAGCAAAGATCGCAGAGTATATTCTCGGCGGGGCTGGGTTTGGTTCAAGACTGATGGAAGAGATACGCGTCAAGAGAGGGCTGACTTATGGTGCATACTCAATGCTGCGACGTACCAAATACGCTTCCTATCTCAGCGGTTATCTCCAAACGAAACTCAGTACACAGGATGAAGCCAAGGCGCTGGTACAGAAGGTTGTGGATGATTTTGTTGGCAAAGGGATTACGGCTGATGAGCTTGAAGCTGCCAAAAAATTCCTTGTGGGAAGCGAACCGCTCAGAATGGAAACACTCAGTCAGAGACTCAACCGTGCCTACAACGAGTTCTACTATGGCAGGCCGCTTGGTTTCTCCAAAGAACAACTCAAAAAGATCGAGACCGTGACACTGGATGAGATGAACGCTTTCATTACATCACATAAGGAGTTGTCAGATCTTTCATTCTCTATCGTGACGAAAAAATAATATCTATTTCGTGTAAGGTGGATGAACCCACCCTGCGCGATAAACATGACAATCTGACATATTTTCTTCTTTTTATTCCTAACCTTCGTTATAATCGTTCTACAAAAGCATTGCAGCGTAATGCAATCTCGAATTATTAATTCTGAACGGAGTTCAGCGTGGAAGAAGCCAAACAACTTTTTAAAAAACTCAAGATCTATTCTCTGCTCGATCTTGCGCTCATCGTACCGACCTCCTACAACGACACTACCCTTTCAACAACGCTGGAAATAGGAAAGATCCATACACTTGAAGCCAAAGTGATCGAGAGCAGCATTTATGGAGGGAAACTGAGAGTGAGCTTCCTCTTGACACAGTCAGGGCGAAGGATTTCATCCACTTTTTTTCGTGTTACCCCTTACCACCACAAACTCTTTGAAGTGGGTTCAACCCATTATATTCAGGGCAGACTTGAAGAGTACAAGGGCTATCTTCAGATGCCGCAGCCAAAGTCCATCAAACAGGTAGGGAAGATCACTCCAAAATACAAAACCGTACTCAAGGAGAGCGAAATCGCTTCTTTGATGGAAGTGTACATTACAGAGAAGAATCTCTTCAACGAAGGTCTGGATTCCAAAGAAGTGGCGACACTGATGCGTGTACATTTCCCCAAAAGTTTAGATGAAGTGTATGAGAACGGTGGCTACAAGTCCGAGATCTTAGAAGTACTGAAATTCGTTGAAGCCTACAACCACCTTAGAAAACTGCGTGGGAAGAAAGTGGACTTTCCTGCTTTGCGTGCACTTAACGGAGAGATGGAACCCTTTGTTTCAAATCTCCCTTTTACGCTTACAGAGGAGCAGCAGAATGTCATAGTGCAGATACAGAAGGACCTTGCAAGAGAGGACAAAGCAGCAAAACGGATGATCGTTGGAGATGTAGGCTCCGGGAAAACAATGGTGATCCTTGCTTCGGTGATGATGGCTCTGCCGTATAAAAGCATTTTAATGGCGCCGACATCACTTCTTGCACTTCAGCTTTATGAAGAGGCCTGTAAACATTTACCGAAGTCTGTCAGGATCGCTCTGGTCATGCAGGGGAAAGACGAGGGGAACTACCGGGAAGCGGATTTCATCATAGGTACGCATGCGCTTCTGTTCAAAGAGGACCTTCCTGAAGCGTCGCTGGTCATGGTGGATGAGCAGCACCGCTTCGGGACCAAACAGCGCCAGAGTCTTGAGGCACTGGTGAGTTCGGGTGAGCGAAAACCGCACTATCTGCAATTTTCGGCTACACCCATTCCCAGAACGCAGGCGATGATGGAGTCCGAACTGCTCGATGTCTCCCTCATCACCACAACGCCTTTTAAAAGAGAGGTACTGACACAAACCATCGGCAGAGAGGAATTTCCTGACCTGATGACTCATATCAAAGAGGAGATCGCACAGCAGCACCAGGTGCTCATCATTTATCCGCTGGTGGAAGAGAGTTCCGAAGTCCCTTACCAATCCCTGGATGAGAGCAGAGGATTCTGGGAAAGCAGGTTTGACAATGTCTATGTGACGCATGGCAAGGATAAGCAGAAAGAGGAGGTGCTGCTTGCATTCAGGGAAAAGGGAGATATACTTCTTGCAACCACAGTTGTGGAAGTCGGTATCTCTCTGCCCAGACTCACGCTCATTGTCATCGTGGGAGCGGAGCGTCTTGGTCTGGCTACACTGCACCAGCTAAGGGGACGGGTAGGGCGTAACGGCCTGAAGAGCTGGTGCTACCTTTTCTCGAACAGCAAAGAGAACTACAGGCTCGAACAGTTTGCACAGACCGCCAATGGCTTCGAGATAGCCAAACTCGACCTGAAATTTCGTGACAGTGGAGATATACTGGACGGTACTATCCAGAGCGGACAGCGTTTCAAATGGCTGGATATGGCAGAGGATGAAGCAGTTATATCATACGCCAAAGTACGTCTTAAAAATGCATAATAAGTATGATTATAGGGAAAAAGTGTAAAGAAGATATTTTGGACGTTCAGCACTGAATGTACCCAACCAAAGAGACAAATGCCCTTTGGGGTGCTGAACGCTTTCTATTAATAAAGCCCGAATTTGCCGTCAGCTCTTTTGTACATGACCCGCATATGGCCATCGTAGTCGTTAAAGACAATGAACTGTCTTTTCTTCTCATCTCTCAGTGCATCAATGGCTTCTTCGAAGTCAAGAGGCTTGTGCAGTTCTAGATCCATAGGTACGATCTCAATATCTTCAGTTGCGATCTCTGAAACGGCTTCTGCTTCTTCACCCATGTCTTTAAAGCTCATGACCTTATGGTCTTTGATCTTCTCTTTGTGTCTTCTGAGACCTTTTTTTACTCTTTCACTGGCAAGGTCCATCGCGGCATAGACATCTTTGTCAACCTGCGTGATGACGATGGTGTTCTTGTCTTTGAGATTTACAATGAATTCTACATGAAAACCTTTTTTCCCGTTCTTCTCATCTGCCGAAATAACAATGTTTGCCGAGGTAATGTCCAAATTATATTTCTTGAGGCCGTCAAGCAGTGCATCTGCATACGCTTTGATGGCATCGGTCAGTTCGAAGTGTCTTCCTGTAATACTTTTATTCATGATAAATCCTTTAATGTTAGATACGGAGAAAGTCGAAGAGACCCCTTATTCTCCATACTTAATTGTAACTTAATAGGCTTAATAAAGGGTAAATGTAAAATAGTTTAAATCTTTTGCAATGTTCTTCGGTGGTATTTTATCTCATGTGTGGGGGCATCAGGGTTTTTATAGCTGACAAATACATCTACCAGAATGGCTGCAATGGCATCGCTCGCACCTGTATTGTTATAGTCTGTTGTCAGGGTTGTTGTACTGTTCATTGTATTATTGCTGTCATTCAATTTTCGTGTTGGAGAACAAGGCAGGCCATTGCCTATATAATAGAGGCGGGTTTCTACACGGTATCCGCCATTGCTGCTTCCACTGTTCCCTGATACAGCTCCACCCGGGACCAGTCCATTTACAGAGCCGTCAATGTCCTCTATGCAGCTTGGTGTCGTCTGGTTTCTGTCATGGTTGATGACGGCCAGTACTGCAAGTTCTGTATAGCTCCTTGCCAAAAGTGCTGCCTGTTCCTGGCGGTATTGAGCAGAAGTCTGTTGTACGATCTTTCCGGAGGTATTGAAGACAAAAGCTGCCAAAGTTGCCATAATGATGATCACAAAAACAGCAGTGATCAGTGAAAATGCCTGTCTCATAGTATTATTGCCTTTTCTTTGCATATGGTGATATTGTAGTCACCGCCGATATTTTCCTGGGCACAGAGTTTGAATCTGAAAGTATTGCCTGATTCAGCAAATTTAAAGACGGTGACATTGGTGATCACTGTTGCATGCTCTCCTACTGTCGAACTGCAATCAGTACCATTCAGGCGTTCGCCCTCCCAAGGTTGATAATTGTAAAACAATACAAGGTCATAATGTCTGTTTCCCCGATTTTTAGGGCAGATGGAGTAGGCACTCCATGCCAGTTTATAATGCTCCGAAATGACCTTGTTGGCAACCCCTGAACCCGGTGTCTGAAAATCAAGCTGTTCCTCTCCTGTCCGGCTGACAGCAGATATACATGTGTTGTCATTTGAGGTTACGCCCATACAGGTCAAAATGTCATACAGTTTTGGAGTTGAACCATCATCTGTATATCTCATATCTCTGAAAAAAATTGCCGGATATTGGGGACCGCTCAGAGAAACCTGGGAATTTGATAGATTGGAGATAATACTGTCGGTGAGGGAAAGTTTTGAGCCGGGAGTAATGACTTTTGTCTGATCAGAGGCATCAACATCGGCAAACCCGTTCCACGGCGGCCGTATGGAAGCTGAAAAACCGTCATTGTCCGCACCTATCCATTCAAGTTGTGTATGGGTATAGTCCGAATTATTGGTAGGGTCTGTGACTAACAGGAAATCGGACAGGTTATCAGGGTTTTTTGCAATGGTAGTATGAGGAATTCTATGGCTTAGCAGATTTGCTATCTGCTGTGCCGCAAGCTCTGTTTTCAGACTGGCGCTGTATGTAGCACGCTGTAAAAGGTAGTTCTTGTAGACATTGGCAATGATCTCAGAGCCGATCGAAGCGACTATGCCCAAAATAACAATAACTATTGTTACCTCCAAAAGTGTAAATGCGTTTGTGTTTTTCAAAGTATGCTTATATCCCATCATTAAGGCCTGTTGTTATAATATTTTGGTTTCGGTGCACCGATATTGCACATGAATGCAGTAAGTACGATCTGCTTATCATTTATCTCTCCAGCCGTGTTGCCTGAAGTCAGTGTAACCTGGATCAGTTTGATATTTGTGCTGTTAGCGGTGATGATATGTCTGAAAGGGTTTGCAAATGTTGTACTGGTCTGATAGGTTCCGGCAGTATCTGAAACATTTCTTGGTGTATCGTCTCCATAGTAAATGTTAGATGAGACAGTAATATTTTGATCAAGGTAGTCACCCTGATATGTCTCATAATTTTCGGAATTATAGACGCTCACCGTATAGGATTGGCCATTGTAGTCATCTATATCGTTGTAAACTGTTGCATTCACTTCTTCGGTCCCGAGAGATCCCGGTGCGGTAGCAGTTAAAAAAACTGAATTGGTTGCAAGAGCATCTTTACAGTATCTTCCGCTTGCACTGGTAACGCCGACAGGTTTGTCTGTGGTACAGTTTGGTATGGTACCGCTTCCCGTTTGAAGCACAGGTGCACCCAGTGTGGAGTTGGTGTCTGCCTGGTCCCATTCTGTGGTCATGATCATGTTCATCTGGGTGGCTGCTGCGGCTATGGACTCCTGCTGTAAGGCAACATAGGTACTTGCTGTCGAACGCTCTATCAGCCTGGGCGCACTCATCATGACAATACCCATGATCGTTATGGCAAATATAAGTTCAATCATCGCGATTGCTTTTCTCTGCCTTGTAAACCTGGGCAGTATTTCAGTTTTTCTTACCAATTCAATCTCCCACTCGACTGTGTAGAGGGTTCAGTCTCCATAACGTGTCCTGTCTCCCCTTTTCCTTTCCATTTTAATCCCTGAGTAAGAAAATGTATTATGAATTCAGGTATGCCGTTATTTGCAGGGTTGCTGTCATACTTCAGCCATTCATCAGGAGTGATTTGAAAAACAGGATGTACAGGACGCGTGCTGCTCAACGGATACGTAATGGTAATAGTTCCGGTTGTTCCGTTTGTGTCAAAGGTGATATTGCTGTTTGGTGAAATGCTAACCCCGGCCTGTGCTGTAGCAAGAGAGCTGATCTGCCCGTCACCGTTTGATGAAAGATGATCTTTCATGCGGTACCAACCCTCTGTACCTTGAATCTCATCCGGAATGGTCGCGAATCCTGGCAGGATGGAACAGGGCACTACGGCTGTGTCGCAGTATGACATGACATGGATAGTCGTATTGACCAAAGTACCATACTCCTGTTTTCCATCGGTGCCATCAGCTTCTTTGACTTTTGCAAAGTAGAACCAGTGTTCTGCATTGATGCTGACATTGCCATCGGGTATATAATTGCCTACCTGGTTTGCATATGATTTTGCATCGGGTGATGCGCCGCTCAGCATAGAGAAGTTCACATCTATCGGATTGACAACTGCAGCATAAGGTTTTTTGAAGTTGTAAGAGAGGTTGACGTCTGCACTACCATTCAGATCGCTTGTATTGACAAAGTTGGCAGCAACAAGAGATGCATTCATATCGTAACCGCCGCTGTTATCCTGCAGGGTCCATCCATTTACATCCTGAAGCCCCTGCTGGAAGCGTACCGGAGTAAGGTTACTGTCGTTAATATCGCTTTCCTGAACAGGCTGCATTGTTCTGTCCAGCCATAGAACCACATCTTCTGCCGCACATCCGTTTGCAAAGTTGGAGAGTGCTGTACCGTTTTTCCCTTCAGCAGTAATATTGCCTTCCAGTGTAGCGACCATGGTCGTGTCTTGGATCAGGTCATTCATATAGAGCCAATTGATACCGTCATGTGGTCTGGTATGTAAAGTAATGGAATTAAGATCAAACTGATAAGGTTTGTAAAACACATTCAGCTTTGTGAAGTTGTTGTTGAGTGTGCCGTCAAGGCTGGTAAGCTCTGATCCGAAAAGACAACCGGTTTTTTCGTTACCTGTCATATCGTCCGCTGTTGCTCCGAGTATGCAGTCACTGCATCGTTGATCACTGCTGTTTTCGCAGCTAGGGTCAAATATAGTTTTGTAAGGATTGATCGAGGCATTGTCTACTTTGGTCCAGTTGATATCCCATATTTCAAAACTGTATTTTCCTGCATTGTCATGATCGAGTTGACTGATGGCATTTCCATTCTCAAAATTAACTTCAATCGTTTTGTTCCTGTCATCTGCACAAGTGACCGAATCCTCAAATTTATGCAGTGCAGCACTTGCAGCGTTTACACCTGTTTTTGTCGGAGACGGCTGAATATCGTCTTCTTCCTTGAAAATATAGCTGTAGTAGCCTTCTGCAAGGTCATTGGCATTACGAACAGCAGTAAGATTCAGTTCGTATGGGTATTCTGCTGCTATGTTGGTGAAGGTAGCAGCATCATTGTTCTGTGTAATGAAAGATGCAGTCAAATTGGCATCTTGACCCCTGTCACTAAGTCTTACCTCTATTGCTTTAGGACGAATAGCAAAGTTGTCCCTTGCACAGATCGGCTGCGCAAAAAAGTCACGCAAACAGGCATAGCACCCCTGTGCCTGTTGATCATAATCTGGATAGCGTGGACTGGTATAGCTATATGGAGGAGTACATGCATTAGAGCATAAACCTGTAGGGTCCTGTGCTTGGAATGTAGTTGTATAGATCCCGTCAAAATAATAATTCTCATCTTTACGATGATTTGTATTCGGTATTATAGTCCCATTTTCATCTATTAGAAACCACATTCGGAATGTGGCACTTCGAATGGCGTAGGTATTTACAAGATCATTAGGATCGGTAATGTTAATTCGCTCCTCTCCATTGAAATGTACAAACCTTCCTGGCATAACAATGATCGAAGGTTCGGCATTACCACATTTGAAGTAGGAGGAGTTGTCATCAAAAGCGTCGATGTTGATCATTTCGACATCGACTGTGATTCCATTGGATGCATTGGCATCTGTATACTCTCCATTACTGTCCTTGATATAGGATGCAACGGAATAATCAAAGTCCTTCCCTGCGATTCGTGTAGGAAGAGAATAGTGCTCAGTCGGATCACTTGGAACACTACTAAAAACCTTTTCAATATTAAAACGATACCAGTTCGGACTATATACTGCACTTTGAGGACAGCGATCAACAGCCAGAAACTGCCAAAAATCACCGGAACCGTAGTTTAGTGTCACATTCACATCGACGTTAAAATTACCTATAGCACTATCTGAAGTATTTGCTTTAAAATAAAACTTGGTATAGTATCTTTCATTTGGACTGATTGTTCCTCCTGTATTGCCATCAGCTGATCTTCCTTTTCCTATGGCTATGAAAGGCTGAGATGGCGTACTCATGGGGTCGGCATAATTAGTAGGAAGAAGGGTATTACCGTTTGGCAGTGTATAATAGGCCTTATCAGGGTTGAACATGGCTGAAAGATTGCCTGCAGTTTGCATCAATCCCAAACCGACCGTTACCTTTTTAGGATCAATATCTCCCGATATGTCCCAAATGGCGACTGTAAAACTTATCTGATCATCTTTTTGTACAAAAGGGATATTATATGCAGCGTTATCGGAAGGAAGAAGAAACTCATTTCGTTTGAGAACATAGTCATAACAAACATTTGGCTGATACAGCTCTGTCGCAAAACCGAACATCGACAAGAAAATACGGTCATCTTCAGAGTACAGTGTAATGTCTGTTTGGGTTTGATTGTTCTGGATAACAGTACTTACATCGATCTCATCAATATCGACCCCCAGTGTATTTGCAAAATTGGGATTTCTGTCCGTTACATTTTGTCCATTACGTGAAATAGTACCATTTTGTACATTATGTGTATCGTTGAGACTGTCTTCCAAAAAATGTTCTGTACCACTTTTGTCAGTCAGACTCATTCTGTCATCCAGGGCACGGTCACTTTCTCCACCAAAGAAGATAAGGTTGGCATCTACATCACCCTCCCGGGGTGTTTTGAATCCCGCGATATGCTGGGTGATTTCGTCCGGGTAATTATTATCATGACTATAAACCCCTGTAAAGCCGTCAAATAGAGAAATATTCTTGATACTTCTTACATTCCCATTTGTTTTATCTTTAATGATAACGGCAATCGCCCATCCGGACCCCTGGTTTGACATTTCTGTCGCCTGCAGGTCTGCAACCCAGTATGTACCGCTTTGCAGTACGTATTGTTTGATGTTGATGGCTCCTCCATAGTCAAAGACGCTGTCACTCCCTACCATCCAGGCAAATTTGTCTGCCTGGCTGTGTAGCTCGATATAGTTCCCATTGGTTGTCGGTGTTTTCAGGTAAATTCTGTCTGCATTGTTTCTTTTTGCCCTTTCAGTGTTATTGATGGTATAGATACGACCAATCCAATAGAGCCATGCATCGACAACTTCGTCATTTGGTCCCAGTGTCAGGTCTGCTGATGTTGAGTTGGCATAACCGGCATTGGCGGCATTGGGATCTTCATTGATATTTTCTTGAGAATAGCTATTGTTTGATGCAGTGAATGGTGGGTTCTGACAGGTATTGGAATTGCTTTTCCAGCATAGAGACTGATTTCCGATGACGGTCAAATCACCATAAATATTTGTATCTTCCTTGCCATTGATCCACACTTTTGTAAAATCGCGTGGATTGCTTTGGCTGAAGTCAAGTATATTGAAGCTTAAGGTTGCAGATGCAGTTTGTCCTGCTGTATCTGTAATGGTGTAGGTGAGTGTATCTACCCCGACCTTTCCATTAGTAGGGGTGTAGGTAAAAGAACCGTCTGAATTCCACACAATGGAACCTTTGCTTGGAGTAGTTACTTCAGTTACAGAAGTCACCGTTATACCGCTTCCCTGATCAACTCCGGAACCTGTGTCATCAGTCATCATATTGCCGCTGACTGTATTGCCGGGGCTTACTTTATAGCTGTTGTCGGTAGCTACAATATCTGTTAAAGGTTCGTTTGAAACTATGATGGTTACTTCTGCGTAATCGGACAATCCCTCTGTATCTGTAACGGTCAGTCTAATGGTGTGCGTACCTAAAGAAAAGTTGCTTTTTGAAAAACTGATATTGTTGTCTAAAATCTCGCCACCCTCTGTCCAGACATAAGTAAGATCATTGGGATCATCTCTATCGTCTGTACTGCCAGAACCATCAAAGGCAAAGTTCGTTCCTTCCGGTCCAATTGTCGGTGAAACGGTTGCAGAAGCGACAGGTGGTTGATTGGCAGCCGGGGTGAAATCTATATGAAGTGTAAAGTTTCCATAATTACGCGAGTTATAGTTATATAATAATATTTTATAAATTGTATCACTATTAACAGAATAGCTCATATCAATATCATTATCGTATGCTACGTCATTTGTCAATGTTGATGAACAGTCCGAATTGTACAATGCACTATTAGTGTTGGTGTTAGCTCCTGTAGTGTATATATGAACAGTTCCATCAGAAGGCGCGGTGAATTGGTAATAATAGTATCGACCTGAGCGCCGACCTGAGCGCCAGTAATGAGAAAGACTAACGGTAAAACTTGAAGGGATAGTAGTAATGTTTTCAGCGGTGCTGCAGCCATCTCCGGTTGCAGCATTTAACGAATTAGGGAGTAATGGTAAAATTAGCAAAGCCAATAATAAGTTATAATTGCTTTTTTTGTTTGTTTTTTCACAACTTTTCCGTAATAATAATCGATTCAAAAAAAACAGCGGAAAGAGCAGAAAGACAAAAATAGTTTCTATATATTTCATCATAACACCTTTGTTGCCCAATCAATACTGAGCGAAATTGATATGCACTTTAAAACGGCAACATGAACATTAATTTAGTATAATTTATGTTCAATCTAATAGTTTCTGCTCACAGATACATAATCTTCCATTTTCTTTTGCAGCAAACCCATCTTTTAAAGTGCAATACTTTTATATTAAAGAATAGCATATTTTAGATAAAACAAATATAAAATTACTTTCTCTTATTTCTATCTGTTAGTATGTGAAATATACAGTTGAAAAAACTTATGTTATAATAATCAAATTGAAGTTCAAGTTTAGGATGTATCAAATTATGAAGTATAAAGCATTTACCTTGATAGAATTGGTTTTTGTTATTGTTGTGCTGGGAATTATGGCAGCACTGGCCATACCGAGAATGGAACGGGATATCAGGCAGGAAGCTGCTGACAATATTCTTTCTGCCATTCGTTATACAAAACATATGGCACTGTTGGATGATGTAACCGATCCGCGAAATGCAGACTGGCAAAAAGCATTCTGGCGTTTTGGAGTCCGTACCTGTCTTGCTGCGGAAGGGGATGTTTTTTACTATGTCGGATCCGATGAAAACAGAGGGGGAAATATTGACAATGCAGAAGCAGCTGTGGATCCTTTGAATGGTAAGAGAATGCTGGGAGCTGCCGGTACATCGTGTGCCAGCGGTGTCAATAATGGCGCTTCTCCCAATATTTTCATTTCTCATAAATATGGCATTAAAAATACCAATATGTTCACTGGTTGCGGGGGAGGAGATGCCGATGCTGCCAGATATGTAGGCTTTGATCATATGGGACGACCGCATACCGGATTTAGCGGTTCTTCCACTCCTGACTACAGTACCGTTCTGACATCAAACTGTGATCTGACCTTTAAATTTGACGATACAAGTATACCCGATCTTGTCATCAGGATAGAGAAAGGTACCGGACATGCCTATATAGTAGGACAAAATGATTCATAGATCTGGAAAACCATTATAACATGAAATGATTATGGCATAAAAGGTGCTTTGCTGCCCGCATCATTGGCAGACTAATACGTTTTTTACACACTTTAAGATATGATAATAGTTAAGATAACATAAGGGCATCTCTAATAAGCCTAGATACTCATAATGGGTTTTGCAAATGTGAGATTTTGCAAGAGGCTTTCAAGTCCTAGCCAAAGCTAAGATGAAGTAAGCATCTTGTGAAAGATTGCGTTTGCAAAAGCCACCCTGCGGGCATCACTAGCTTTCGCCTATGCGTCGTTACTCTTTTTTGACTTAGCTACTGCTAGGACTTCAAAAGAGTGCCTAGCCTAGACAAAAGCTAGAGATGTTATGATCATCTAGGCTTATTAGAGGTGCCCTTGAAACAGGATATGAATTTGAAGAAAAGTATTTTGATCGCTCTGGCATTGGTATTTGTGTTCGCGGGATGTTCCAAGGACGACGACGAAGTTGCGGAGTTCAACAAGCCTGCGCTCTACTGGTACCAGAAGATCGGGGACAGCATCGCTTCGGGGAATATGGACAAGGCGGATGCCTACTACATTTCATTGAAAAGTGAGCATATGCGTTCTCCACTGATGCAGACGGCGATGATGATGCTTGCCGTCGCACATATGGATAATGAGGAGTATCTGCTTGCCGGCTACTACCTAGATGAGTACAACAAGCGTTTTGGGGGAGAGAAGAACCGTGAATACATAGAATATATGAAACTCAAAGCAGCTTTCCTCGGGATCAAAGATGTCTATAAAGACCAGAAGCTCATTATGGACAGTATCAAGGGGGCGGGGAGTTACCTGCTGCGTTATCCGGGTTCTACCTATACGCCACTTGTCAAAACCATACTGGTCAGACTGCATATGGCCCAGTATCTGCTCAATGAGAATATTGCAGCGTTGTATGACAGGACCGGAAAACCGGAAGCGGCCAAGATATACAGAGAAAAGAACAAAGGCTCTGTCGTGGAGATGGCGGACATCACCCCGCCTGAAAAAGGGATTATCGGGAAGATCTTCGACTAAAACCTTGGCTTTTTAACTCGTTCCAATGCTTGGCGTTGGAACAAGAAAAAATCATTCGATATCCATGAAATTGCCGGATGTTAACCCTCTGTTGATATACTTATAAATAATTAATAATTCAAACCAATATTCAAAAGGAAATAATTACTATGCAACTTAGCGATTATGATGATTTTCCGGTGATACTGCCGATCGTGGTAGAGGATGAACTCTTTCTCTACCCCTTTATGATCAGCCCGATCTTTCTTTCCGACCAGAAAGACATTGATGCGGCTACCGATGCGATGGAGAATAACTCGCTTCTTTTCGTAACCTCTTCTGTTCCTGGCAAAGAGGGAAGTCGTGACTTTGATGCAATGTACAGAGTGGGGGTGGTCGGTTCCATCATGCGTAAAGTACACATCCCCGACGGCAGAGTGAAGATACTTTTTCAGGGACTGGCCCGCGGGCAGATCATCGAACCGGCGGAGGGTGAGTTCAACAGAGCGGTCATCGATATCGTCAAACAGGACGGCTACGATCAGCTCAAAGTCGATGCGCTTATGGGTGTGCTGCGTGACAAGATCAAGATACTCTCTTCGCTCAGCAGCCACTTTCCTGCAGACCTGGTGCGTACCATCGAAGAGAATGACGAACCCAACCGCATTGCAGACCTTGTCTCTTCCATGCTCAAGCTGGACAAAGAAGTTGCCTATGCGCTTTACATCGAACCGGACATCGAGAAAAGACTGCTCGGCCTCATCGATGTTGTGACCTCCGAGATCGAGTCTGCCAAGGTACAGAGGGAAATACGTACCAAGGTACATACGAAGATAGAACAGACCAACAAAGAGTATTTCCTCAAAGAGCAGCTCAAAGAGATACAGCATGAGCTCGGTATGGATACGCAGCGTGAAGAGGAGATAGCCGCTTTCAGGGAAAAAGTGGAAGCGCTCAAACCGCATTTGACCGAGGATGCCTACAAGGAGATCAGCAAGCAGCTTGACCGCCTTGCCAGGATGCATCCGGATTCTGCCGATGCCAATGTACTTCAGTCCTATCTGGAGTGGGTACTTGAAGTACCGTTCGGGAAACTGACCAAGAAGAACCTGAGTGTCAAAGAGGTCGCCAATGAGCTTGACAAGGACCACTACTCGCTGGAAAAACCCAAAGAGCGTATTATCGAGTTCTTTTCGGTAAGAGAATTGGCGGAACTCAGAGGGGTCAAGCAGAAAGAAACAGGCGGTGTCATCCTCTGTTTTGCAGGGCCTCCGGGTGTGGGAAAAACCTCACTGGCAAACTCCATTGCTACGGCACTGGGCAGGCCGCTTGTGCGCATTGCACTGGGTGGTCTTGAAGATGTAAATGAGCTGCGCGGACACCGAAGAACCTATGTCGGGGCGATGCCCGGGCGTCTGGTGCAGGGGCTCATAGAGGCCAAAAGCATGGACCCTGTCATCGTTCTCGACGAGATAGACAAAGTAGGGCGCAGTATGCGGGGAGACCCGACTGCGGCACTGCTGGAGATACTTGACCCCGAACAGAACAGTAAATACAGGGATTATTACCTGAACTTCAACATCGATCTGAGTAAAGCAATCTTCATAGCTACAGCCAACGATGTGGGACGTATTCCCGCACCGCTGCGTGACAGAATGGAGTTCATCGGCTTGAACTCGTATACGCCAAAAGAGAAATTCGAGATTGCCAAACGCTACCTGATACCGCAGGAGTTGAAGAAGCATGCCCTTAAGCGTAGAGAATTCTCTATCTCTGACAAGGCTTTGAAGATACTCATCGATGAGTATACCAGAGAAGCGGGGGTGAGAAACCTGCGTCGACGCATTGCGGGACTGATGAGAAAAAGTGCACGTATGCTGCTTGAAGACAGTACTAAAGACCATATTACCATAACGAAAAAGAATCTGGAACATTTTGTCGACAAGAAGGTATTTGAAATATCACTTGTGGACAAAAAACCGCAGGTGGGTGTCGTCAGTGGGCTTGCCTGGACAGCTGTTGGAGGAGATGTACTGACCATTGAGGCTATCAAGATCAAAGGAAAGGGGATGCTCCAGCTTACCGGAAGTCTCGGCGACGTAATGAAAGAGTCTGTACGTATCGCCCATTCTGTAGTGAAGATACTCATTGACGAGAAGAAACTGAAGATCAGCCCTTCGTGTATCCCTCATACAGCGAAAGAGAGAGAGGAGCGTATCTCTGTTGATCCAAGCGAGGTTTATAAACGCTATGACCTGCATATCCATGTGCCGGAAGGGGCTACACCTAAAGATGGGCCGAGTGCGGGCATTACTATGGTAACGGCGATCGCTTCCATTCTAAGCAACCAAAAAGTAGATAACAGGGTAGCTATGACGGGTGAAGTGACACTGACAGGGAAGGTCCTGCCTATCGGCGGTCTGAAAGAGAAGCTCATTGCTGCTTACAAAGCGGGGGTGACCAAAGCACTTATTCCCCAGAAAAATTATGAACGTGACCTGGACGATATCCCCAGTGAGGTCAAGAACAACATCAAGATAATCGGTGTTTCGAATGTGGATGACGTATTGTCAGAAGTATTTGTAAAATAGAAGTTACGTGGTACGAAAGAGAAGATAGGGAAAATCTTCTCATAATAGCACTTAGTATTTAGTCAAGACCACTGCTCTATTTTGGCAGTAAGCATCTCCTCTTTGACCGGTTTTCTCAGGAAGTCGTTGGCACCATTGTCAAAGACTTCCGTTTTTCTCGTATCATCTGTGGAGAGTACGATAACGGGAATATGGGCGTTTGCCATGTCCAGCCGGAAGATCTTCAGGAACTCAATTCCGTCTACGATCGGCATCATGATATCGAGCAGAAATAAGGTTGATACTGGGGTCTTTTTTCATTTTTTCCAGAGCATCAGAACCATTCTCTGCTTCAATGATATCTGTCACTTTAGGGTTCTTCTTTAAAAGAGTCTGCAACAGTTTTCTGTTGATGAAATCGTCATCAACCACTAATACTTTTAATCCCATCTTTTCTATCCTCTATATTTTTTGATCAGAGATTCTATCTCTTCTTTGGAATTCACGGACGTGATTATAGCGATATTTTCATTGTTCTTACTGATACTCTCATCGATAAGATCTTCGTCAGCAAAGACAATATCGTATTTATCTGAACTGATCTCAGATTGTAATGCATCTGTATCGTCAAGTATGGAGTACTTATATCCCAGGTTGTCGAGAACTTTGGAGAGGACCCTTTTCTCGAGAATGAATTTCTTGGCTACGAGAATACTTTTCTCTTCACTTTTTTCTGCCGGAGCCTCATTGTCTATACTGTCAAGTGCGATTACATCATCAAGTGAGATGGTTTCCTCTTCTGCTTCAGCTTTGGCAGCGGCTACCTCTTTGGCTGATTCCTTTTGTATCGCTTTTGTCTCTTCAATCTGCTCTTTCTTCTCTTCTGCCGTGACTGTTTTTGCTTTGTCGGACAGGAATTTGTTCAGAATATAAAGCAGTTCACTTGTTTCGATTGGTTTGGTAATGTACTCATCCATACCTTCACCTAGGAATCTCTCTCTGTCCCCTTTGAGTGCATTGGCGGTCAGAGCAACGATCGGTACGTGAGGTACCTCCTCGTCCTCTTCGTAGTCAAGGATCTCATGAGTTGCTTCGATACCATCCATGACCGGCATCTGGATATCCATGAAGAGCAGGTCATAGTTGTTGTTCCTTCTCTTTTCAAAGGCCTCCAGACCATTGTTTGCAAGGTCGACGGTAATGCCGTGTTCTTCCAGAATACGCTTGATCAGTTTCTGATTGATGATATTGTCTTCGGTTACCAGTACATCTGCGTCGAACATCGTTGCATGTGTCGGCAGTGCCTCTTCTGCAAGTTGCGGTAAGCTCTCTGCACTCTTGATCAGAGCCTCTTTGAGCTTGGTAAGTGTCACCGGTTTAAAGATGACATTACCCTGGTCGATATTCATAGATTCGATCTTGTTACGGCTGGTCACATTGGCAATAACGATCAGTTTGGATCTGTCTATATTGGAGACGGCATCAATAATGTTCTGTTTTGCCTTGTCGATATCGATCCAGTAGCTTTTACATTCATCAAGTTGGCTGAGGTCTCTAAGTTCATCGATCGTTTCGAAGCGTTTGACCTCCGGACCAAAGTATTCGAAGTATGAAGCAAGATAGCTATCAAGTTTGCTTGGTATCTCCTGCTGGTATTTTCCGATGACCATATCTGTAAAGGCATGCGCATAGTTCGTTTCTGTTGAAATGACCTCTTCAAAAGGAATGGTAAAGAAGAATGTCGTTCCCTGGTCTTTGGCACTCTCAAGTTCAAGCGTACCACCCATGAGTTCGACGAACTGGCTTGAAATGGTCAGACCCAGACCTGTACCGCCGTATTTACGTGTGACTGATACATCCGCCTGCGAGAAGGCATCGAAGATACGCTCCTGCTGCTCTTTGGTCATCCCGATACCATTGTCCTGCACGGAGAACTTGATACGCGGCATTCTGTCGTCTTCGTCCTGTACCTTGTGTATTTCGAGGTTGATCTCACCGCCGTAAGAAGTGAATTTGATTGCATTACTCAGAAGGTTGATAAGGATCTCTTTGATCTTGGTCGGATCGCCTTTAAGTTTGGGACTGATGGTTGGATCCATATAGAAGTTGAGATCGATATTTTTCTCAGCAGCACCTACCGCATAGGTTTCAACAGCACTTTCAAACTCTTCGGCAGAATCGAATACCACATTCTCGATCTCTATCTTGTTACTCTCGATCTTGGAGAGGTCAAGAATATTGTTGATAATGCTTAGAAGATTTTCCGAACTCTTGTCAATGATGGAGAGGAATTCTCTCTGTTCGTCATCAAGGTCGGTACTTCTGAGGATCTCGGTAAATCCGACAATACCGTTAAGCGGTGTACGGATCTCGTGTGACATGTTGGCAAGGAAGAGTGACTTGGCTTCATTGGCCTGTAGTGCTGTGAGTTTGTCTTCCTTGGCAGTTTCGACCAGTGTTTCGAGGAAGCGGTAAGCCTCTTTAGTACCTTCGTGAGTATCGAGATCAATGTTCTCGATGTAAGAGGTGTCGGATGCAAGATAGTGGTCACTGCTCTTCATTTCATCAACGGCTTTGTTCAGTACGTCTTCAAGCTCTTCGATGTTTCTTGTAATATCACGAGTCGTTGAGAATCCGAGATAGGCAAGAATCAAACTGAGGATCAGAATAGCCGATGCAATCGCGAGAAGTGTCAACTGCTCCTGCAGGTATGCCTCACTCTTTTTCCACAGTGTGCTTGAGACGACAAGTTCCGCTTTGGCAAAGAGTGAGATCTTCTGTGTCTGTAGTCTGAACCAGTCAATAGGTTCTTCCGCATAGTCGCCGTTATCGACATCGGTCTGAATAGCTGAAGATGTCTGAGCCAGCTCGGTCAGGATCTCTTTCGCTTTGGGTGAGTTAAGGATCGCAAAGACCCCTTTACGCAGTTGCGGGTCGGTTATTTCATTGATATCGAAGATATTTGCTTTTGTCTTGAAATTGTCCCAGAGAGCGATTTCTTCGAATGACATGGAAGCTCTTTTGGTCATGTAGTAGGAAACAAACCCTCTTTCAAGACCGGCATTCTCCTTGACCGTATATATTTGTGTCAGTGTAGAGATCAGTGAAGAGATTTCATTGTCAAGGGAGAAGTTCTTGATTTGGATAAGGTTGCTATAGATAGGGCTGGCCAGTGTTTTGGTATAGCCGTCAAAAAATACTTTCTTGAAATCACTGCCCTGTGTATCCGCCTCTTTTCTGATCTTGTCAACTTTAGGCAGGTTTGTAAGTAGTTGATTGTATTTCTGCGAATCAAGAAGCTTCCCTTCCCCCGTTAGACTGAGAAGAAAAGGAAGATAGGTCGTGTCGGAAGTTTTAAGAGAACGTTTGAGCTCTGCAAAAACAGTATCTGTACTTTTGCGCTGTTTTATAAGCGGTTCACTGAAGCTTTTTCTGTCGCTTCCCATGTAAAGAGCGGTAAGACCACGTTCTTTACCCACGGCTGTAAGTGACTTGCCCAATATGGCATTGTTTGTCAATATGGTCTTAAGAGCATTTGCTTTCTCGAAGTTGACATATGAAGTTATAAAGAAATAACTTGAAAGCAGGAGGAGCAGTACAATAGGTACCATCGCTACGAGTTTGAGTCTGTTACGTATAGTCATTGTCTATTTTCCTTTGTTTTTTGATGTGAGCTCGAACTGGGTCTCAAAAGCAATGAAATGCCCCCAGTATTCTTTGATTAGTTTTTCCAGTTGACTGCTGTCCTCACAGAACTGTATCTCGTACAGAGTATCTGCAAGCGGCGTAATACGCAGGTTACTTGCTGTCCCTTTAAGCAGGTGGCCGATCTTGTTGATCGTTTCCAGGTCACCTTTTTCATAGGCTTTGAGCATTTTGTCCGTCTCTTCATGTGCCTGCTTGATGAAATCGTGGATGAACTCTTCGATCAACTCAGCAGGAAGGCTGAGCTCGTTTGCCGCCTGTTCTACCTGGAAGTCGAAATAGATCGGTTTGACATTGGAAAGATCGATGGTACCAAACCCTTCAGAAGGCTTTATCTCTTTCTTGATAGGAATCTCTTTTTCTCCTGCAGCAGCTTTTGGTTTGGTAGTAGTCAGCCTGCTCAGTGTGTTGTAGAAACTCTGGATGGAACTTTCAATATCTTCATCTTCGGTATATTTGAGTTGTTCAATGATCTCTGTGACCACAGGTAAACGCAGTACGTTGGAGAGATGGAAGAGGGTATGTGTCGCAGCGGTGCGTTTGCTTTTCTCTTTACTTCTGAGGTCATCTTCGAGGGAAAGTGCCGTATCGATGTACTCTGTGAGGAAAGTGTTGTAGTCTTCGGGTGAGATGCCGATGCTTTGGGCAATCTCTTTTACATCGATATAGATAGGGCCGACAGCTTTTTCGAGTACTGCTTTGTCTTCTATCTCACCGATAGTCTCTTCTGCATTGTCTGGCAGGATAAGGTCGAAGAGATCGTCTTCCGGCACTTTTTCCTGCTTTTTGGCTTTAGCTTCAGGAACTGATGTTTCTTGCTCATCAGCTGGCTCCCTGATCTCGAAAAGAGCTTCTTCCTCTTTCTCTTTACTCTTCGATTCAGGTATAACTGACTCTTTTTCCAAAAGTAAGAGTTTTTCTTCCTTTTCTTCGACAGAAGAAGGCAACTCCTCCGCTATGCCGATTTCTCCTGAAATTTTTTCAGTAAGGCGAATAAGTGTCATCTCTCCAAGAAGACTTAAAAGTATCTCTTCTTCTTTCTTGTAATGTGCTTCATCCAGAGGAGTTTTGATTATAATGTCTTTTTCCTCAGCTGTGAGTTCGATGGCATCGAGGGCTATTTTTTTGTAAAGTACCTCGATACTGTCGACCTGCAGCAGTGCCAACAAGTCAGAACTTGCAGCGATAATTTGGCCGTTTTGGTTTGTTATGTAGTACATGTTATGAACAACTCCTTGTTTACTTTTTTTCTTCTTCTACCATTCTTTTATAGACAGGCACGACTTCCTCGATTTCTGCAGTGGTGGCGGGTCTTCTTGCCGCAGTGTATCCGGTTATTTCACCTTCCTTGTCCATGATAGGTGTAATATGCGAATAAACCCAGTAGTATTTTCCGTCTTTTCTGAGATTCTTGACGATACCTGTCCACTCTTTCCCCGCTTTTATCGTCTCCCATAACTCTTTGAAAGCGGCTTTGGGCATGTCCGGATGCCGAACGATATTGTGGTTCTTGCCTGTCAGTTCTTTTTTGGTATATCCGGCAATGTTGCAAAATGTACGGTTGGCATAAGTGATAATGCCTTTGAGGTCCGTTGAACTTACGATCAATCCGTCCTCGAATTTATATTCTTGATCTACAGGATCTGGTCTTTGCATGAATCTTCCTCCCTTGACTGAAGCAGCCTCTCTGTAGAGACGACTAAAATCCATAATAAGACTTTATAACAATTAATCTGAAAATGCCTTGAAAAGAATGGTTTTAGAGTGCTTTTTTAGTAAAAAATATCAAATGGGCTACATTTCACCATTATTATTTTTGATAATATTGGAAATTTTCTTATTTGTAACTTTCTCTATCTCTTCACTGCTGGCATGGGCAATGGCTTCGAATGTGCCGAAGTAGTCTATGAGTTTTTTTATCGTTGCTTTGCCGATACCTTTTTTGTTCAGAAGTGAGACCTGTGTATCTTCTTTGCGCTTTTTGTTCTGGTGGTAGGTAATGGCATAACGGTGTGCTTCATCACGCTGCTTCTGAATCCACTGCAGGCGTTTGTCATTGGGTTTGAGTTCAATGATGCCGGCTGCAGTATAAAGAATGTCTTTGGCCGCTCCTTTGGCGCGATGTGCCCTGGCATCTAGTTTCTCTTTGGCAATGGCGATGACATCCAGGTTTATCTGTGCGTCTTTGAGGAGGGAGAGTGCAAGATTGAGGTTGGCCTGTCCCCCGTCGAGTATCCATAGATCCGGAGCAGGCTGTGTCTTGAAGTCGGCTATGCGCCGAGTGAGCATCTCTTTCATCTGGCCATATTCATCCCGTGCATGCAGTTCGTAGCGCCTGTAGGAGTGTTTGTCCCATTTTCCTTCATCCCATACAACCATTCCTCCTACCGTAGCGGCACCCATCATATGGGAATTGTCAAAGCTCTCAACGCGGTATGGGATGGTTGAGAGTTCCAGCAGATCGGCTATCTTTTGTTCCATGATCGTGTCATTGTCTTTTTTCTTCAAGAGTTCCTTACAGTTCTGGAGGGCCAGTTTTGCCAGTTTTGCCTTGGGACCTCTCTGCGGTGTTTCAATACTGATCTTTTTTTCAAAACGGCTGCTGAGCGTCCGGGCGACCTGGAGGGCATCTTCAAAGTGGTGTGCGGTAAGTATCTCTTTGCTGACATAGGGAGTGTCGATGGTGTAAAATTCCAGCAGTGCCTGTCTGTATGCCTCGTTGCAGTCAAAAATATGCGTATGCCTGAAGTAGCTGTAGGCACTCGAGATGATCTTTCCGTTGCGCATGAAGAGCTTGACAATGACCCCACGTTCGTCACCGTTGAGGATGGCAAAGATATCCAGATCCATCTGATTGGCAAGATCGATATTCGAGGAGATGTGCAGGGAAGAGATTGCTTCTATACTGTCGCGCAGGGCGGCAGCTTCTTCAAAGCGCTCCTGTACGGCTAGTTTTTGCATCTTCTCCTGCAGTGTTTTAGTAAGTATACTGCGTTTGGTGATCGCCTGTTTTGCTTCTTTAACGATCTCGGCATAGGCATCCTTCGAGACTTTGCCTTCACAGGGAGCCAGGCACTTTTTGATCTGGTAGAAGAGGCAGGCTTTCCCTTTGTGAAGGCAGGATTTTTTCTGGACCAGGGGGAAGATTTCATAGAGCGCATCGAACAGGGCTCTGCCGCCATTGGGGAAAGGGCCGTAGTAGGTGATCTTCTTACCCTTGACTACTTTTCGGGTGATCTCGAAACGGGGATAGGCCTCTGATTCGTCAATATAGATGTAGGGGTAGGTCTTATCATCCCGAAGCAGGATATTGTATTTGGGTTTGAGCTGTTTGATCAGAGAATTCTCCAGGATCAGGGCATCCTCTTCACTCTCTACAATGATATAATCAAGGCGTACGGCTTCATGCAGCATTTTGATGATACGGGGGCTCTGGCCGGGATTGGGAATGAATGTCGGTGTAAAACGCCAGTAGCTCTTGATGCGGTTCTTGAGGCTTTTGGCTTTTCCGACATAGAGCAGCTTATCCTTGTCGTCAAAATACTGATAGACACCGGGGGAATCCGGCAGTGATCTAACCGTGGATATCATGACTGCTCTGCTTCCCTCTGTGTTTTGATCCGTTTCTTGATCGTTTCGAATTTTTCTTTGAGTTCTTCATCCTGACTTTCAATAATGAAATCGGCTGAGGCGAGTTCATTATAGTAGGGAACGGTTGCATTGTCCGTTTCCTCAGTCATGGCAGAACGGTACTTGCTGTGAAAAATGACGATCTTTCCTGCCTGCTGGAGCATTTCACAGCTTTTGTCATGACTTGCGAGCTGGGTTAATACGCCCTTTAATATATCTTTATTATAATTGAGTTCCATTTTGAAGCCGGGATGTGTCACGGCGACAAAAAGTGTATCGTTCTGTATATAGACAAAGGCGATGGCCTTCTGCCATTTTGCACCAAGCAGCGAGATATACTTTTTGTAACAGGCATGCTGCTTCAAAGATCTGAACTGAGGTTGGTTGGTAAGATGAGAGAGAATCGCAGAGACTTTTTTCATACAATTATTATAGCATCACTTTGCTGTATCGTATTGTCAGGATGTGGGTACAAGACCAATCCGGTCTATGTAGCCGATACGAATGCATCGCATTCGGGCAAATAATTCATAATGAAGGAATGATGTGCAAAAGTATGATGTATTGATCATCGGTGCGGGAATTGCGGGCCTGTATGCAGCCATGCAGCTGCCTAAAAGTAAAAAAGTACTGGTAGTCTGTAAGGATATTCCCTGGGAGTGTAATACCTTTTATGCCCAGGGAGGGATGGCTACGGCCCTGAATGAGGAAGATGTACCGCTGCATGTTTCAGACACCATGGCTGCCGGTGCCTACCACAATGTGAAAGAAGCCGTTGAAATCCTTTCCAGAACTTCTCTGGAGACCACGCCTGACATCATTGCAAAAGGTATGGAATTCGACCGTGCGGAGGATGGGCATATCCTCTACACCAAAGAGGCAGCCCATTCGGTTCCGCGTATCATTCATGCCGGAGGGGATGCCACGGGACGCTATATGCATTACTTTATGATGGTGCAGAACAGACACCAGTTACAGAAAAATACACTGGTGTACGATCTGCTCATTGAGAACGGCAGATGTTACGGTGTCAAAGCGACGGTCAATTATGAACCCACGACCATTTACGCGGATGATGTGATCATCGCCTCAGGCGGTGTCGGGTCACTCTATGCCTACAATACCAACTCCAGGACCGTCTCAGCCGATATTCACGGTATCTGCGTTGAAAAAGGGATCGAACTGAGCGATATGGAATTCATGCAGTTCCACCCGACGGTTTTTGTCGATACCCCTTATGCAAGAAAGCTTTTGTTGACCGAAGCGCTTAGAGGCGAAGGGGCTCATGTGGTCGATGAGGATGGCGAACGTTTCCTCTTTGAGTATGACGAACGCGGTGAACTGGCCAGCCGGGATATCGTGGCGCGTGGCATTTTCAAACACAAACGCAATACGGGTAAGCAGGCCTATCTTGACTTCTCAATGTTTGAGGAGAAGTGGTTCGAACAACGCTTTCCGAACATTACCCGTACCTTTGCGGCGCTGGGGTACCATTTCCCCAAGGATAGGGTACCAATATCTCCCGCATTCCACTATGCCAATGGAGGGATAAAGTGTGATGTGAACGGCTGTATTCCCGGTATGGAAGGCCTCTATGTCATCGGAGAAGCAGCATGTACCGGTGTGCATGGTGCGAACCGTCTTGCCTCGAATTCTCTGCTTGAAGGAGTGGTCTTTGCCAAGCGTGCTGTTGATCATCTTCTAGACAGGGGACATCAGCAGATCAAAACACCTGAATTTGAGAAAGATTACGGTAATATTCTGCACAAAGAAAACGATAAATCCTATAAACAGAGACTGCGTCAGGTGATGTGGGAGGATATAGGGATTATCAGGACGACCAAAGGGCTTCATGAAGCGAAAAACCTGATCTATGATATGAAAAACCATGAGATCGGGCGGTTGCTTCAGCTGCGTCTCAATACGGCTTCGGCGATCGTTGAGGCGGCATTGGCACGCACAGAATCCCTGGGATCACACTATATGGAAGCAGATTAGCTTTCAAGGTATGTATAGTAATATATTACATTTAGGAGAAGAAATGACAGAAGCGGCAGCGGCGGCGGGAACAGCAGCACAACATTTGGACCTGACAACAACATGGGTGGGGATACTTTCACTTATTATCTTTGTAGTGGGATATTATTTCATCGCAGCGGAAGACAAATACCATATTAACAAAGCGAAACCTGCCTTGTTTGCGGGTACCGGTATTTTTATGTTGATCGGTGTCTATTTTGCGATGAACGGACTGGATGGGCACCATCTTGAGAAAGAAGTGGAAGCACTGATCTATGAGATTGCAGGTATCTTCTTCTTCCTGATGGTGGCAATGACCTATATTGAAGCGATGATCGACCGTGGTGTCTTCTCCGCGCTTCGATACAACCTGGTCTCAAAAGGATACACCTATAAAAGGCTTTTTTGGGTGACCGGTTTGCTTGCTTTTTTCATTTCCCCTGTGGCGGACAACCTTACGACTGCACTGATCCTATCTACAGTACTGATCACGATCGATAAGGAGAACAGATCTTTCCTTGTGCCGGGTGCTATTAATATCGTTGTTGCAGCCAATGCCGGAGGAGCCTGGTCGCCGTTTGGAGATATTACGACACTGATGGTATGGGTAGATGGGAAAGGTGCCTTCTCCGAGTTCCTTTTCCTTTTCCCCGCGTCGATCCTGGGCTGGTATGTGACCGCTTTCCTCCTGAGCCGTTTCGTTCCGGACGGACAGCCTCCTTTCAATGCGAGTGAAGAAAAAGCTGTCATCCTGGAAGGCGGTAAGCAGATCATCGGACTGTTTGCTCTGACAATCGTTCTTGCAGTGCTCTCTCATCAGCTGTTGCATTTGCCTGCGATGTGGGGTATGATGTTTGGTCTTGCTCTTTTAAAGATGTATGTTTACTATATTAACCAGAATGCCGGGCCGACCCAGCTGAATGCCTTCTCATGGATCGCAAAGATCGAGAATGATACGCTGCTTTTCTTCTTCGGTATCCTTGCCGCGGTTGGCGGACTGCATTTCCTGGGATACCTTGAGTACTTTACTGCACTTTACGACAAATTCGGTCCGACAGCAGTCAATATAGGTGTCGGTTTCCTCTCCGCCGTTGTCGATAACGTACCGGTCATGTCCGCAGTACTCAAGTCTGATCCGAATATGGGTAAATTCGTACAGGAACAGTGGATGCTGGTTACGCTGACGGCAGGAGTAGGAGGGTCACTGATTTCCTTCGGTTCTGCTGCCGGCGTCGGTGTCATGGGAAAACTGCACGGTATCTATACGTTCTCTGCCCATATGAAATATGCCTGGACGGTACTGGTCGGGTATATTGTTTCCGTAGCCGTATGGTATATGCAGTTCATTGTGCTGCATATCGGATAAATACAGTAAAAATGGAAGTGGAGACTTTAGTCCCACATTCAAAAGGTGAGGCTAAAGCCTTCACCTCCGAACACTTTTTCTATGAATAAGTTTTTAACAGAAGATTTATTCATATAAATAGAAGGATATTATTTATGAAGCAAGTACCTATCTTAGTTTTGGATTTCGGTTCCCAGTATACACAGCTCATTGCCAGAAAACTCAGGGAATCGGGTGTCTACACGGAAGTGGTGCCGTATCGTGAAAGCATTGAGGATATCAAAGCAAGAAAGCCGCAGGGAATCATCCTCTCGGGAGGGCCGGCTTCGGTCTATGCGGAAGATGCTTACAAACCAGATGAGGGCATCTGGGATCTTGGCTTACCTATTCTAGGTATCTGCTACGGTATGCAGTTAATCACTCAGCACTTCGGCGGTTCGGTAATCGCTGCGGATCATCATGAATACGGCAAAGCAAAACTACATATCGAGAATGAGAATTCCCCCATCTTTAAAGATGTGGCACAGGATTCTATCGTATGGATGAGTCATGGCGACAGGGCAGAGAGACTGCCTGAAGGTTTTGAAGTTGTGGGTACGAGTGAGAACTCTCCCTATGCAGCTATTGCCAATGAATCAAAACATATCTATGCCTTCCAGTTCCACCCTGAGGTACACCACTCTGTAGAGGGTACACATATGTTGAAGAACTTTGCCAAATATATTTGCGGATGCGAAAGCACCTGGAACATGGGCTCTTTTGCCAAAGAAAAGATCGCACAGATCAGAGCACAGGTCGGTGAGAAGAAAGTACTCTGTGGCGTTTCCGGCGGTGTAGATTCATCCGTAGTGGCTGCCATGCTGCATGAGGCACTGCCCAAAGAACAGCTGATCTGCGTATTTGTCGACCAGGGGCTGTTGCGTAAAGATGAAGCAGAACAGGTTCAGGATATGTTCAAGCTTCTTGACATCCCCCTTATTACCATCGATGCAAAAAAAGAGTTCATGGAAGCACTTGCCGGTGTAACCGACCCGGAACAGAAACGTAAAGCGATCGGCGAGAAGTTCATTGAAGTCTTTGACAAGGAAGCGGGTAAACATACCGATGTCTCCTTCCTTGCACAAGGTACGCTTTACACGGATGTAATTGAATCGGTCTCCGTCAAAGGGCCTTCCAAAACAATCAAGTCCCACCACAACGTAGGAGGATTACCTGACTGGATGACCTTTGAACTGGTCGAACCGCTTCGTGAGATATTTAAGGATGAAGTACGTAAGCTTGGGCTTGAACTCGGTCTCCCCAAACATATGATCGGCCGTCACCCTTTCCCCGGACCCGGACTGGCAATACGCGTCATGGGAGAGGTGAATGAAGAGGCGCTCAGACTACTGCGTGAATCAGATGCCATTATGCAGGAAGAACTCAGATCGACCGGTTATTACGATAAGGTCTGGCAGGCGTTCACCGTACTGCTTAATGTACAGTCTGTCGGTGTCATGGGAGACAATAGAACCTACGACAATACTGTCTGTGTACGTATGGTAGAATCGGTGGATGGTATGACCGCGACCTTTGCGCATATCCCTCATGATGTGCTTGAAGGGATCAGCAGACGGATCATCAATGAGATCGACGGGATCAACAGGGTGGTGTATGATATATCTTCCAAGCCCCCAGCCACAATAGAATGGGAATAACTTGCTCCTTATTTTGCATCATCTTTGGATGATGTGGCTCAGTCACTTACTTTATAGTAAGCTCTTTCGCATAAACTTCCAAACCTGATACAAACTAAGGGCAAACAAGCACAGAACCAAACCTATCAAAGTAATAATGAAAAACAGGCTAAAGTTGTTATCTTAAGTTAATATATATGAAAAACTTGCTCTTTCATACTTAATATTAAAACCTATTTTATTGAGTTTAGATATATAAACACGCAGTGTACCATCACTGGAACTTTCCAGGTAATCTAAAATATCTTCTTTTAATAAAGGAGTGCCTATTTGAGATAGAAAATACCCTATAAGCTTTGCTTCGTTTGGAGAGAGTTTTATTTTTGTATTTTTTTTATATAACTGTTTAGACTCTAAATGAAAGTATAAATCTTTGTAAACCACAACCTTTTTTTTGCTATTGTAAAGTTTTTTAAATTGGTACTCTATCCGTATTTTTAATTCTTGAAAATTTATTGGTTTAATGATGTAGTCATCTGCAATTTCAAATGCATTTTTAAGATGATGAATATCATAATATTCATCTATAAAAAGTGTAGGTGTTGTATCTCCTGTCTTTTTCAGTTCCTTGCAAATATCGTAATAGTAATAGTTCAGTACATAAATGTTATATTTGTTTTTGTAAGTTGCATTGTAAAAGTCTTCTATATCATAGGCAATATCAACTTGATAGGAAATAAGTTCGTTACTGATGAGTGGAGTCAAATCTAAGTCAGCAAGTAAGATTCTATACATAGTTACTTGGTGCTTCTAGCAATAATATTGTTAGGATCTAGAAGGAGAATATTTTGATATACTTTTTTATAATCTTTATTGTGTGCAGCTTTATAGCTTATTAACAGTTGTTCTAAAAAGAGTATATCTGTAGGATAGAGTTGTAACATTTTTTTACTTACTTCACTCGCGATTGTGTACTTTTGTTGTGCATTTAATGCTTTTGCCATATAGAGATTTGCATAGTAGTTATAATAATCTTTTTTTAAAAGTTCTGTGGCAACATTTTGTGCATCTTCAAAAGAGTATGTTGCCAAATAGATACGAATTAATCCAAGTTTTGGTTCAAGTGCCTGTGTATTTAAAAGTGCTGCTTTTTTATAATATTTAGTAGCGTTCTCATACTTTTTTTGTAAGTAGAATAACCACCCTAAACGTAAATTCAGTAAGTAGTTATTAGGATACTTTTTAGATAAAGGGGCCAAAGTTTTTACAGCCTCTTTATATTTAGCTATCTGCTCATAACTATAAGATTTAAAATAAGCATTTTTGATCTTTTCAAATGTCCCACTTGAAAATAATAATGAGCTTGTTAATAAAAGTAGAAGCACCTTTTCCATTATTAGAAACTATAACTCATGGAGATAAGAGCAATAGTATTACTTCCTTCAGGCAGTAATGCTAAATTTGCTGCATCATACTCTTCATAGTCATTTTTGATATAACTAACGTTTACCTCCAATTTTGGTGTAAAGTAGTACCCCAGTTTCACAGAGTAGGCGTTTTTGAGTAAGTCCTTTGTATTATATACGGTAAAACCGGCATCTTTTACACCACTTCTCATTTTACCAGCATTGAATTTTAAAGTTGCATAAAATTTTTTATATCCTAAAGTATCGGAGATTTCATAGGACCAATAGCTTGAATCTTGATAATCATAGGCATGAATAAAGTTTGCAATGAGCGTGACTGTATTTCTTGTATTGAGGTTTATTGCTTTTGAATAGGTGAGTTTGGGACTTAGCTGCAATAGGCTAACATTTGTTGTCTTGATTAATGAAGTATCGGTATATGCATCGGTATAGTATGAGTAATATGCATCTATACCATAAGTGAGTTTGTTATAATCTAGCCATTTGTATCCTTCCACACCGATAATTGCTATATATCCATCACCTAAGTCTTTAATAGCTCCTTGTTCGTTGTTGTTCACATAATGCAACCCTGCATGCCATGCAAAATTTTTATAATATTTGCCATATTTGAGTGTAATATCGTGCTGTTTTAAGTTTGGTACAGTGGTGTTTTTGTACGTAATATCAGTATAACCATAAGCAAACTCAAAAAGATAATTCAAATTACCCACACTTGTATAGAAACCTGCAAATTTGGCATTATCTTTAAGTGATTTTGCGTTATTTGAATCATAATTGACTGTACCTACATAAGGTATTACTGTTTTTACATCTGCCATAACTGCGCTTATACCAAGCAAACCTGTTAAAATTATTTTTTTCATTCATTGTCCTTTAACTAATTTTAATTCAACATCATTGTATTTGATGTTTGTGTGACCTTTATGGGTAATATCTAAATGTATCTTTCCATAAGTTGAAACAATTGTTTTTGAGTTAAAAAAGTACTCACATTCTAGCTTATAAACATCTTTTTTAATGGTTGCAGTCAATTCTATCAAGATTTGACTGAATTTACTTTTGATCAAGTAAACCGGAAGATAGTCAATATATTTGATACCGTGTGTTTGTATAAAAGGTGTACGCGGTGCCAAGATAAACAGCCATTTTAAGTGTGATTCACCTCCTTCATATTTATAAAAATAAAATGCATTGGAATCATTATAAAAATAGAGTTTGTTGTGAGTGTCATCTTGTAAATAAAATGAACCATATTCATCCATTTTAACAATAAAACTTACTGTTCCTGTTTTATCCCCCTTATAGAAAACATCATATGTAAAGGTATCATCCAAAATGTACAAAAAACGGGAGCTTATACTTTTGTCTATCAGGACAGAATGAATGCATTCCTCGGGTTGGGGCAGGGTATTGAAGAGCAATCTATCGTCTTTTAAAAATTCATTGAAGGTAAATCTTTGCGTAAATCCTCCAATAATTCCCACAGATTGTACTTGAATATGTATATGAGGCTCTGGGGAATAACCACTGTTGCCACACTTGGCAATGATAGTATTTACCTGGACATAGCTACCTACTTCCACTGAAACGGAATACTGCATTAAGTGGCTAATTTCAACATAAAAACCCAAATCGCTTTTTATAATAATATAATTACCCCAATTGTTTATTCTGTCTACTGCGCCTATCGTGTTATCAGGCAAGTCCTGTTTGATATCGACAACATAGCCATTCACCGGTGACAAAATTGATTCTCCGAATGCATAGTAATCATGGATATTTAGACCTTCGTTTTTATAACTCTTCCCCTCTTTTGTTTTGACAAAATCGTAAGCATATTTGTACTTTCCTTTATGTGTCCAGTTACCGTCAAAAGCTTGATAGACCTTCCATTCTCCAGAAAATGGCAGAGATATTTTGGGCTCAAGTTCTCCAAAACGAAAAATTTTACTCAGATAATTGGAAAGAGATTCTTCCGGTGTTGCTTTTATCTCTGTATTAAACTCTTTATAGTAGATCAAAGAGAGCATAAAAATAAAAACAATAACAGTAATGTTAAAAGGGAGGGTAAAGACAGGAATAGCATAGTAATTAAACAATATACCAATAGCATCGGTTAAAACAACACTCATTGCAACACCAATCAAAGCCAAAATGAAATTCTTGAGTGTCGGCAAAAGAAATACCCCGCATAAAGCAATACCTACTAAAATATAGTTAAATGCATAGCCATCATATAATGCCTGTGTAAAAGAGCCAAGTAGAAAACTATGAATCCCCACTCCTGCATAAAAACCAACTAAAGCCATAATCGCAGTAATACGAGAAAAGTATAACACGAGTGCAAACATCGCTATGCCTGCTATGTTTGAGGGTAAGAAAAAAATGGTGCCAAAAGATTTAAAAAAGGCACTTATAGCAAGAGGAAAGTTTAGGTCAAATCTAGCACTATTGTTGACAAGTGTTGAGAGAAGCCCAGAGTATTTGAGTGATGCAAGATAAACAAACATTGTCACAATAGAAAAAGGCAGAGAGAGTATAGGGATTTTATAGAGACTAAAAAGGCGATTAAGCATAAAGGAAAGCATAAAAGTAAAAGAGGAGACAATCGCAATGAGTGCGATACTCATCAGCGAAGGGGAAAAGATATACCCTATCCCCATCCCTACCAATAGAGAGTTATAGATATAGAATCCTTGAGCCAAATAGGCCTCTTTAAACTCTAGATACTCAGCAAATGCAATGGCAAAAGCAACGGCAACAAGCCCACTAATAGCAACAGATGGATTTATAAAAGTAATGACTAAGAGTGCAAGACCTGCATACTTGTTATTTAAAAATAACAGTGCACTGTAGGGTTTAAGCGCACTATAGAAAAGACTTTTATAATTTTCCATGCTCTTTTTTATACCTCTTTATAATTGACTGTTGCCAAATCATCCACTTCTTTAATCAGACGTGCTTTACCTTCAGTATCTATCAGTACCACTGCTGGCTTATAGCGAATAAACTGCATTGATTGGGTATAGTTATAAGCACCCACTGGAGAGATAGTAAGCACACTGCCTCTATCAAGGGCTGGCAACATCAAATGTTCCTCAATCACATCAATATTCATACAAAGAGGACCATTGAGCATAGATGGCTCATTTTCTCCCTCATAATGTTTATCAAGTTCAATGTTAAAGTTATACCATGTCGAAGTATAAAGTAGGTTGACACCAGCATCTAAGATATACCCTTTTTTGCCATCTGGAAATCTTTTATATCCGTGCACAGAAGTGAGTAGATAGCCCGCTTCATCTATCATCGCTCGTCCTGTTTCTAGGTAGAGTTTCGGTAGTTTTTCACTTTTGTTGTTTACATAAATCGCATCGGTAATTGCCTGTGCATAATCATCGGCTGTTGGGACAATAACATCTGCTGATTGATAGACGCCTTTGAGGTTAGATTTACTTGCAAATCCACCACCAAGGTCAATGTACTCTATCTCAGCATTAAAATCATTTTCCACTTGTGCTTTGAGTTGCATGATTTTTGTTGTTGCCACCTTATAAGCATTGGCATCAAGCATAAAAGTTCCGATGTGTGAGTGAATACCATTTAAGTACATTTTCCCACCATCATACATGCGTTTTATCGCCTCATAGGCATCCCCACTCTCGTAGTTAAATCCAAAACGAGACCATTGTGGATAGGTTCCTGTATCCATATTGATACGGATGGCAACAGGGATTTTCATACCTAACTCATCTGCAATTTTTTCTAAATCATTAAGTTCAAAAAGGTTGTCCACATGAATTTTTGCACCCTCTTGCACAGCAATTTTCAGATCTTCATAAGGCTTATAGGGGCCATTGAAAATAATATCTTTTCCTTCTATTCCTAAAGCTCTTGCTTTTTGGTACTCAAACTCACTTACCACCTCTGCAATAGAGCCAAGATTGTGAAATACTTTACAAATCTCATTAAGATAGTTTGTTTTATAGCTCCAGCCAAAAGTGACATCAGGGTAACGAGAACTAAAAGCAGAGTAGAGTGTGTTGTACTTCTCTTCTATCTGTCTTTGTGAAAAAACAAAAATTGGACTTCCATATTTTTCTGTCAATTCATTAACACTCACTCCATCTATCTCTGTACGGATATTTTGTGTTTTTAGAGGACTCCCATATTTTGAAGCCATTGCAAACTCTATTTTATTAATTGTTGGTTTTTCATACTTTACATCACTCATCTTATAATTCCTTTTTTGATAATAGTTGCATATAATCTGTAAAATCAGTCACAAGTTCTTGTGTGTATCTGACATACATCTTGTTTTGTGGATACTCTAGTTCAGGCTCATTATCAATACCTTGCATAATATCGACGACCATCTGTGGCAAATTCACACCAATCTCTGTTGCAAAATGTACCCATGCTGGAAAACGCGGATTGATCTCTATCATAAAGACTTGATTCATATTGACAATACACTCTAACTCAAAAGGACCCTTCCATTTTGTAAGTGCTACAAAGTCTTTTGCCATTTGCATCATTTTATCATTTTGAATCGTAACACCCGTCCAAATTTTCCCAATCTCCGTTGTTGTTAACTTTTTAATAGCAACAGCACCTTTGAGCTCTCCCTTACCATCACCAACGCCAACAAGATTCAGCTCTTCTCCCGTGACCACTTCTTGAACAAGTACAGGAAATCCCCACTCATTTGAAATTTTGTAAAAATTATCTATGGCACTCTCAAGGTTATACGACATGTAAGCCTTGTAGTAATTCCCTTTAACCATAAGAGGAAAATTGGATGTTTTTGTACACTCAACAAGCTCAGAAATACTACTCACTTCATAGGTTTTTGGATAGGTAATCCCTAGTTTTTCGGAGAGTCCATCGAGTTTGTTTTTATTGCGAAGTTCAAAGTTCTCTAAAGAGGGTAAACAGAGTTTTATCCCCATCGCTTCTATATCATCTTGATACTTTATATATAATGGAAGTTCTGCATCCAAACAAGGAATCACCGCATCTAAACCTTCTTGTGATTGAATATACTCTAAGCGATTTTTGAGTTCATGAAAACCTAAAGAGGGGTAAGGCATCAGATAGGTTTTTCCTGTCATGTGCATATAATTTCCAGGTTCATTCGCATCATAAGAGAAGCCAACAATCTCATTTTTTACTTGAATTCCTTTTATGACAGGAATTCCTGGTGCAGGATTATCTGTATTGTTAAGTCCACTGACAGCAACTTTCATGAGAGCAATCCGTAAATTTTTAATTTAGACAAAAAATCACTCACATCTATAAAAAGCTCACGCTTAGGAACCTCATATTTTGAAGCTAACTCTTCAATAATTTCATCTTTTGTTTTATGTTGCTTTAGGAGAGTGACAATCTCTTTTCCCGTGCCATTAAGCTGGTAACTGTTCCCCATCATTGGATAAAACACAATATTGTTTTCATCTACTACTAATTGATTGATCGTATTCATCACGCATCCTTGTGAGTTTTAATTATAGAAGTCTAAGCTATAAGTGTTAGTAAATTGTTAATGAGGTGGAAGAATAAGAATGATGCTATGAGTCAAACCTAGATCAATCAAAAACAGCTCCTTCGCGACAACCCTCAAAGATGACGCCAAATAGGAAAAATTATTTGTTTGGCCTTTAAGGTACATACAATCTACAATATGAAAAAGTTCTTAACTCTTAACTCTTAACTCTTAACTCTTAACTCTTAACTCTATTTCTGCTATACTGTTTTCAAAAAGGAAGAAGAGATGAAAAGAAGATTGACGATAGCATTGTCCGCTGTAGTATTGGCAGGTATTTTCTCAGGCTGTGCGAATGAATATATTGATGTGCCTTTTACCGCTACGGATAAAGTCAGTGCGTGTGCCAAAACAGAGAAAGATCTAGCCAAAGTCGATGAATTCATCAGTAAGATCAATGCAATGCCTGCATCACAGGTTGAAGAGTATATTGCCGCACTGCCTGCGCCGGATATCACCAACAGTTCGGAAAAACGTCCGGTACTGAGAGATGCCAATGCACGGAAAGATCAGCTCAAGGCAAAACAGCAGCAGTTAGGATGTGAGGTCCAGGCTAAAAAATAGTTCACTATGAAAACATCTTGGGGAAGATGAATGCTTCCATCTTCCCTTTTCCTCTCTCTATATCATTCCATGTTTGAACATCGAAAGTGACAGAGACGATTCCCAGTGTAGGGATATTGTCTATATAGACTTCTGTCAGTATGTTGGCCAGTTCCGTCATCTCCGGATTGTGGCCTATCAAAAAAAGACTCTGGTAACGGTCATCCACATTTCGGACCATTTCGATCATCTCTTCGGGTTCAGTGAAATAGAGTCCTTCTTGGAAAATAATCTTTCCTTCATAGTGCAGTGCTTTTGCCAATCCTTTTGCCGTTTTCTTTGTCCGTTTTGCCGATGACGAGAGTATGAGGTCAGGCATGATTCCTTTTTCCTGCAGTGCTTTGGCCATCACAGGAATGGAGCGTTTGCCTCTTTTGTTGAGCCCGCGGTCAAAGTCATTTTTGCTCAGGTCGCTCCAGTCCGATTTTGCATGTCTTATCAAATATAGTTTTTTCATTTCTACAGTATAGCAAAAGTACAATAAATCACAATAAATGATCATACTTTAGTCACTTTCACTAAAGTATCTTTCAAAAAAACTTGAAATTTATTTAAAAATATACTATAATTCCAAAAAATTAAGACAATTTAGGAGAAACACATGGCAAAACATCAGTTTCAAACAGAAATAGGACAGCTTTTAAAGCTAATGACCCACTCGCTCTATTCGAACAAAGAGATTTTTATAAGAGAATTGATTTCAAACGCAAGCGATGCGTTGGACAAATTCAATTATCTTTCTCTGACGGATGAAAAGTTCAAAGAGGAGAACTGGAGCGGCAAAATCTCCATCAAACTTGACAAAGACGACAATTCACTGACGATCGGTGACAATGGTATTGGAATGAATGAAGAAGATTTGATGGACAACCTCGGTACCATCGCCAAATCAGGTACGAAAGCATTTATGGAAAATTTGACGGGTGATGCGAAAAAAGATTCCAATCTTATCGGACAGTTTGGAGTAGGATTCTACTCGGTATTCATGGTAGCTGAAAAAGTGGATGTCATCTCCAAGAAAGCCGGAGAGGAACAGGCCTATATGTTCTCTACGGACGGTACAGGTGAATATGAGGTCAAGCCGGTCACGAAAGATGAACACGGAACGGTCATTTACATCAAACTCAAAGAAGATGAAAAAGAGTTCCTTGACAAGTGGAGAGTACAGGAAGTTGTCAAGAAGTACTCCAATCATATTGCTTATCCGATCATACTGAACTATACGGAAGAGGAAACGACAGGCGAAGGGGATGAAAAAGAGACCAAAACGGTTCAAAAATCTGAACAGATCAATGAGGCAACGGCACTTTGGACACTTCCGAAGTCGGAACTGAAAGAGGAAGACTACATCGAGTTCTACAAAACCATTTCCCATGGCGATGATGAACCTCTGACTTATCTGCATAACAAAGTAGAGGGTGCCAATGAATTTACGACACTCTTTTATATTCCAAAAAAGGCACCGATGGATCTTTACAGAGCAGACTATCAGCCGGGTGTAAAGCTTTATGTGAAGCGTGTTTTCATTACCGATGATGACAAAGAGCTTCTGCCGCCTTATCTGAGATTTGTCAGAGGTATCATTGACTCCGAAGACCTTCCTCTGAATGTGTCGCGTGAGCTGCTTCAGGAGAACAGGATCCTTGCCAATATCAAGCAGAATTCCGTAAAGAAGATCCTTGGAGCGATCAAAAAACTGGACAGTGAAAAGATGGAAATCTTTACCGAGCAGTACAACAGGGTGATCAAAGAGGGTATCTACACCGACCATACCAACAAAGAGACACTGCTTGGGATCGTCAGATACAAGAGTTCGAGCGAAGAGGGAATGGTCTCTCTTGATGATTACATCTCACGCGGGGATTCCGAGAAGAAAGAGATCTACTATATCGTGGGTGCTGATGAAAAGGTATTGAGAAATTCTCCGCTGCTCGAAGCCTATAAAAAGGCGAATATTGAAGTACTCATCATGGATGATGAAGAGGTAGACAGTATTGTTGCACCGATGATCGGCTCTTACAAAGAGTGGACCTTCAAAGATATTACGACCATCGATGCACCTGACAGCAAGACCGAAGAGGAAAAAGAGGAGATCAGTAAAGAATTTAAACCTCTGACCGATAAGATCAAAGAAGTGCTGGGCGACGAGGTTAAAGAGGTGAAGATATCTACACGTCTGACCGAAAGTCCTTCCTGTGTCATTAAAGATGCTTCCGACCCGATGGCAGGTATGGCGGCGATGTTCGCACAGATGGGACAGGAGATGCCTGAGATACCGCTGATTCTTGAGATCAATCCTGAGCATGAGATGATCAAAAAACTCGATAAAGTGGAAGATGAATCTCTTTTCAATGACCTTTCATGGATCCTGCTAGACTCTGCAAAACTCTCTGAAGGTCTGGAGCCAAAAGACAAAGGTGCCTTTGCGCATAGAGTAGCAAGTCTGGCTACCAAAGCACTCTAATTTGAAAGAGCCATCGGGCTCTTTCTCTCTCCATTTATCCATTTTATGTTAAAATCAAAATAATATTACCATTAAAGGATCCCGATTTGAGTACACTCATGTCACCACAAAAGAGAGCAACTGTCGTATCGACATCTGTTGCCACACTGTTGCTTGTTGTAAAACTTGCTATCGGGATCGCCAGCGGGTCGGTGGCTGTACTTGCTTCCGCAATCGATTCACTCTTGGATATGGCAGTTTCCATGTTCAACTTTTTTGCCATCAAGAAATCAGAAGAGGACCCTGATGATATCTATCAATATGGAAAAGGAAAGATACAGGCAATCGCTTCGGTTATAGAAGGTACGGTCATTACGATATCAGGAATATATATTATCTATGTGGCAATCGAAAAACTGATCCAGGGAAATCCTACAAAGCTGTTGACCCCTTCCATCATGGCAATGCTCTTCTCTATTGTGGTTACCTATCTTCTGGTACGCTATCTGATCAATATTGCCGAAAAGACAAACAATCTTGTCATCAAGGCAGATGCTTTGCATTACAAAACGGATCTTTGGAGCAATGCGGCAGTGCTTGTTGCATTGGGCTTGGTTGCCTTGACAGGCTTGGATGAGGTCGATGCGATTTTCGGTATGGGAATTGGATTTTACATCATCTATTCGGCCTACGAGATCATTGTTGAAGGTATTGAAATACTGCTTGACAAGTCACTTGACGGCGATATGGTTGCCAAAATAGGTGAGATCATTTCCAATCATCCCGAAGTGACAAGTTATCACTGGCTCAAGACGCGGACGGACGGAAGCACGAACTTTGTGGAGTTCCATATGGTCCTGCGTCCCAATATGCTGCTGCTTGAAGCACACCGTATTGCCGATGAGGTTGAAGAGAAGATTATGAAGCTCGATGATAAAAGACGCTGGCTGATCACGCCACACTTTGATCCCTATGATGATGAAGATATCAATGTGGCCATGCTGCATGGCAAACCTCTGATGGATCTGGAAAAAGTAAGCCAGTAATGTCAGAGCAAAGAGCGATCTACCTTCTGTCGCCGACACACCGATCAGGTACCATCCCCATGCCGATGATTCACTTTTCTACCGTGGCGGATCGTTTGGAGCTTGAGGGCTGTGATACTCTGATGTTCACTTCTAAACAGGCGGTGGTCACGGCAGACAGAATCGATACAGGTTGGAAAGAGTATCCTTCTATCGCTATTGGTGCCGCAACCAAAAAACAGATCGAAGATCTGGGAGGGAAGGTGATCTACTATCCCCAATCCTATTACGGTGAAACACTCAGTCGAGATATCATTACCCGTTTCTCAGGGAGAAAGATTCTTTATCTGCGTCCTAAGGAGGTCTCTTTTGATTCTAAAAGTTTTTTGAAAAAAGCTGGGATTGATCTACAGGAACAGGTCATTTATGAAACAGGCTGTATCTCCTACAATGAAGCAGAAAAGCCTGTCAGGAACGCTATTATCATTTTTACTTCCCCTTCTACCATTCACTGTTTTCTCAAAAGCTTCAATTGGGATGAGAGCTATATCGCAGTGGTCATAGGCAGGGCAACAAAAGTGCATCTACCGGAGAATGCTACCTATGCTGTGGCGGAAGAGCCTCTGATCTCCTCCTGTATTAAAAAAGCGAAATTTCTTCAAGAAAATACTTTTTAAGCCCAATATCATTCACTTCTAAAAGCAAATAGGATATAATATATTTAACCTGAGTGGTTCGACAACTGTATATGGGGTCCAACATTAATCTTAGTGGGATATGTAGTCGGGCTGGTGTGTAGACATTTTCGTTTGAGCGGGGTAACCCGCGAGAATTTGCCTCCTAAAGGTCCGCTCTCTCCTGCACCGTTGGCTTTTTCGGGCCGACTTTGACAGAACGGCCACTCGGGTTCTTTATTAGCGGCATTTTTTGCACGCATAGGCTTTCCCAAAATGCCATCGACGAACAGGGAGTTCGCCTTCAAGCACTTTGGAAAACCCTCTACGCACAATAAATACCACTACTAACCACTGCTGACTGAAACGTATAGCAAACTTTTATTTTTTCGGAGAAAATCATGGATGTATTGATCATAGGTTCTGGAGGTAGAGAGTACTCTATCGGTTTGGCGCTTAAAAAAGATGAGAAGGTAGAGAAGATCTATTTTGCACCGGGCAACGGAGCGACAGATGAGCTGGGTGAAAACCTGAATATCAGCGATTTCAATGCCTTGGCAGACTTTGTCGAAGCCAATGGAGTGGATCTGACGATCGTGGGGCCCGAAGCACCGCTGGTCGAAGGGATCGTCGATGTATTCAAAGCCAGAGGATTGACAATATTCGGTCCTACGGCAAAGGCGGCACAGCTGGAAGGTTCTAAAATTTTCATGAAGAATTTTCTGGCACGCCACAATGTACCTACGGCCCGATATATTGAAACGAACCTGCTTGAAGAAGCATACAAGTTCATCAATACGCTTGAAGCACCTATCGTAGTTAAAGCGGACGGACTTTGCGGCGGTAAAGGGGTGATCATCGCACAAAGCCGTGATGAAGCGAAAAAAGCGGCAGGAGAAATGCTTTCAGGCAACTCCTTTGGTGAAGCGGGAACTTCCATAGTGGTCGAAGAATTCCTTGACGGGTATGAACTCTCTGTATTTGCGATCTGTGACGGGAAGGATTATGTGGTCCTGCCTGCTGCGCAGGATCATAAGAGACTGCTGAACAATGATGAAGGTCCCAATACCGGTGGTATGGGAGCCTATGCGCCGACACCTCTTGTCAATGATGAGATCTATGCCAAACTGGATGAGCGGGTCATCAAGCCGACGCTTAAAGGGATGGAAGAAGAGGGGATGCCGTTCACGGGTGTACTTTTCATTGGTGTGATGGTGGTCAAAGGCGAGCCGATCATTCTTGAGTACAATGTACGTTTCGGTGATCCTGAATGTGAAGAGTTGATGCCATTGCTCAAGTCACCGGCCAGTGAACTCTTTTACAAAGCGGCCGTAGGTGACCTCAAGTCAGCCAAGATCGAATTTTATGACAAATATGCCGTAGGTGTTGTCATGGCAAGCAAGGACTACCCTTACAAATCTTCAGAACCTGCCGAGATCATTGTGGACGATATACATCATCCCGATCTTGAAGGCAATGCCCACATCTCTTATGCCGGTGTGAGCCGTGGAGAAGATGGCAAACTCTATGCGACAGGCGGACGGGTCCTGGTATGTGTGGGACTGGGTGACAGCATTGCCGAGGCGCAGAAGCGTGCCTATATGCTGGTAGGCCAGGTCCATTTCGCCGGAAAACAGTGCCGTACCGATATTGCCTATCAGGCACTCTGAGAAGAATGATGGAGGAAATATCACTGCCGATCGCGGCCAACGGTAAACGTGTCTGGTCTTTTGTGATAGATGATATGGTGATCAATCTTTTTCTGATGATCATCTTCTCTTCACAGCTGACAGCTCTGATGTCAGGTGTCACTGAGGTGAATCAGGAATCTATTGTACTTGTCAACCAATTCATCATGGACAACATTGCCATTGTCCTTGCGGTCAAAGTACTTTATCATGGTGTGTTGATATGGCAGAGCGGTATGACAGTGGGTAAATATGTCATGAAGATCAAAGCTGTCGATATGCTTAGCGGTGAAACCCCTACATTGGTACAGGCGCTCTGGCGTGCGTCGGTACGTTTGATCTCCGAGATGATCTTTTATATCGGTTTTCTGTTTGCTTTTTTCTCTCCCCTGCATCAAACAATGCATGACAAGTTCTCCAACATCGTGGTGATCGATGCTTAAAAAGTCTCTTTCTGTCCTATTGGTATTGATGTCAATACTGTTGGCAGAAGGTGTATCGAATGATTCTCTCCACAACAAGATCGAGATTACGGCCAAACATCTTGACTCTACCAAAACGACCGTTACTGCTACCGATGGCGTGGTAGTCTATTATCAGGACTCTGTTATCAGGGCTGACAGGGCATTGTACAATAAAGAGACACAGTTGCTGAAACTTGACGGCAATATAGAGATGATCGGTTATCAGGGGACCAAAGAACATACATCACATCTTGAAATACATACCGATACAAAAGAGGTTACCTTTAAAGAGCTCTTTTTTATCAGTAAGAACGATGTGTGGCTCTTTACGCAGAAAGCGAATAAAAAAGATGGGAACTATACTTTTGGAGAGACGATACTTTCGAGTTGTGAAGTGACAAATCCTGCCTGGAAGATGGTGGCTTCACGTGCAACTTATGACAGCCGGGAAAAATATATGAGAGCCTACGATGCCAAAATGTATTTTAAGAATGTGCCGATCCTCTATACGCCCTATATGGCATTTTCGACGGACAGACAGAGAAAGTCCGGACTGCTTTTCCCTTTTATGGGATACAGAGAAAATGAAGGATTTATTTATGAACAGCCGATCTTCTGGGCGATTTCGGAGAGTATGGACCTTGAACTCAACCCCCAGATCCGTACCGAGAGGAGCTTCGGGATGTACGGTACCTTCCGGTTCGTAGATACTGACCACTCCTCAGGGCAGATCCGGGCAGGATATTTTCAGGACAGTGAAGCTTACAGTAAGAGGGAAAATACCAAAGAACGCGAACATTACGGTGCAGAGATACGATATGATTCAAGCAGACTGATTAGCGGTCTTGTACCCGGTGGATTCAAGGATGAACTCTATCTCAACGCGATCTACCTTAACGATATCGAATACCTGAATCTACAGCAGAGCAGTTTCAGCAATTTCGGGCAGGTACCCATTCAGGAATCGAGACTGAATTATTTTTTAGCCAATGATGAGTACTATCTGGGACTCAATGCCAAATACTTCATTGATACCAGACTTGAGAACAATGACAAGACCATTCAGCAGCTTCCTGCCCTGCAGCTGCACCAATATCTGAACAGTCTGATCTGGGACAATCTGACCTATTCCGTTGATATGCAATTGAAAAATTTTGACCGTATCGAAGGTTCGACCATGAAACAGGCCGAGATGAAGATACCGTTTGAATTTACAACTGCTTTTCTGGATGATTTCGTTAATCTCTCATTGGGAGAGACATTCTATTACAACAAGTCCTTCTTTGGCAATGGTGACTATGCTTACAATGATTTTCAGTTCTATAACAATTACCATCATGCCAAAATATTTTCCGACTTGACCAAAAAATATGACAGTTTCATCCATGTGCTGCAACCCTCGATCGAATATTTTTTGCCTGGATCCGAATCCCAGGATCCAGTTGATTTTGAGAACTTGAGCCAGGAACAGAAAGAGTTGTTTGTGCTTAGCCCCAGGGAAGAATATTATGCCTTTGCGCTTAGTCACTATTTTTATGACAAGGCTATGCACTTAAAATTTTTTCAGAGGATTTCGCAGCGTTATTATATAGACAGACCGTATAAGTATGCCGACCTGAACAATGAAATGCAGTACAACTGGGGAAAGTGGAAGTTCTACAGTGATATTACCTATGCATGGGAGTTTAGTGAGATACGAGAGTCATCTACCCGGGTTTCACTCAATGGGAGACGCTACAACTTTTCTTTGAGTCATACATACAAACAGAAACTTTCAGATACGCTGATCGATGTGTCAGCCAATGATATCAATCTCAATTTCGGATACAGTTGGAATGATCACCTGCGTCTGCATGGCGGATTGACCTACGATATAGACACTTCTGAAAGTAAACAGTGGCTTTTTGGGGGACAGTACAAGCAGGACTGCTGGGGGGTGAGTGTTGCCTTGAGACAGGATATCACTCCAAGGCCGGAAGGTGAAGCGACTACGGAGAACAGTTTCTACATACAGTTTGATTTTACCCCTTTTGTCAGTTTGGGATCAGGGAGTCTTCAGTAATGCTGTCTCCCAAAGATGAGATCGAAAAAGCACTGGAAGTACTGGACCTTCCCAAACTGGTCACCAAAGCTGATATCAAACGACAGTACAGGCATATTGCCAAGAAGCATCATCCCGACATCGGAGGTGATTCTCAAAAGATGGAAGAGATCAACCATGCCTATAGGCTTTTGATGAAGTATATAGAAGAGTTTCGTTATACTTTTGATGAGAATGAGATCAGTAAACAATTTCCTGGAGCACAACATGCAGAACAGTTCAAACCCTGATATCTATTTCGAGAACAGAAAAAATGCCGCAGACAAACTTATAGAGGTACTTCCTCTCGATCTGCTTCGGGAGAATGAGACCGTTGTGATCGGTGTAAGTGAGGGGGGGTGTTTTCTTTGCGGACCAGATTGCCAAAGCGACCGGTGCCAGAATGGATATCCTTCTCACGGAACCTGTCATGGCTCCCAACAATAATGAGCTGGCCATTGCCATGGTTTCGGAAACGGAAGACCTGGTCATGCATAAAGCACTGATCGATTCTTTCGGTATCAATGATGATTATGTCTATGCCGAGGCACAGAGGAAGTACGAGGAGGAAGTACTCTCCTATGTCTATAAATACAGAAAAGGAAAGGAACTCGCTTCCTTGAAAGGCAAGTATGTCGTACTTGCAGATGAGTGTATTGAAACAGGGCTTACGATGATGGTAGCACTCAAGTCGGTCATAGGGGAGGGCGCAAAGAATATCTATATCGCCACACCGATCCTGGATACGGCTGTCTATCAGAATCTGCTCTCTGTCTGTGACGGTGTGTTCTGTCCGCATAAGATACAGGACTATGTTTCGATAGAATACTACTATAAAGAGTTCGGTCCGTTGGGATATGAAGATGTCATGCAGATCGTAGAACAGCAAGAGATAAATAAATAAAAAAACATCATACAGTAAAAATGTAAAAGGAAACAGAGAAAATGAACGAACAGACCATCGGGATCAACCTGAACAATCTTGACGAAAAATATGAATTTAACAAAATAGCAAAACAGGCAAGCGGTGCAGTGATGTACAGACAGGGAAAAGCTGTGCTCATTGCAGCGGTCGCGGTCGATGAAAAACCGGTGGATGAAGATTTTCTTCCCCTGACAGTGCAGTATATGGAGCGTGCCTACGCGGCGGCGAAGATACCCGGGGGTTTCATCAAAAGAGAGACAAAGCCCGGTGATTTCGAGACATTGACCTCCCGTATTGTGGATCGTTCATTGCGCCCGCTCTTCCCCAAAGGATTTCATTATCCGGTAACGATTTCGGTAATGGTGGTCAGTTCCGACTCTGAGGTCGATATGCAGGTGGCAGCACTTCATGCAGCCAATGCTGCGCTGTATGTTTCCGATATTTCTGTGCAGAGGAGCATCGCAGCGGTCAGGGTAGGAAAAATAGAAGATGAACTGGTACTCAATCCTACCCTGAGCCAACAGGATGAAAGTGTACTGGACTTGCTTGTGGTAGGTTCTGAACAAGATATCATAATGATCGAGATGCGTGCTATCGCTTCGGAGAAGATCGACGATATCGAAATGGATATGATCGATCCTATGATGGGCGGTGTACCGCTGATCCTGGAGCATCAGGAGTGTAATGAGGTGGACAATGAAGCGTTGGTGGATGCCATTGCATTTGCGGCTAAGGCCATTGAAGAGGCAAGTGGTATCTATGAAAAAGAGTTCACACCTGTTATGAGAACACAGCTTGGTCTTTCGTTATCTGAAGAAAAAGTGGATGAAGAGCTGTATGCATATATAAAAGCAAACTACAGTGAAGCTGTAGCCAAAGCAATTTCACATATGGCAAAGAGTGAGCGTTCTACTGAATTGAAAAAAGTACGTGCCCAGATTATGGAAGCTCTGGAATCGGAAGGGAAAGAGGCAGATAAAGAGCTGGTTTCCAAAGTGCTTGATAGATACAAAACTACGGTCGTACGTGATATGATACTGGACAAAGGGATCCGGGCGGACGGAAGAGGGCTCGATGAGGTCAGACCGATCACCATCGAGACTAATATCCTTCCTTCGGTACACGGTTCATGTCTCTTTACACGGGGACAGACACAGGCATTGGTGACAGCCACACTGGGAGATAAAAAAGATGCACAGATGTTCGAACTCATTACCGACAAAAATACCCAGTCGGAGAATTTCATGGTTCATTACAATTTCCCTGGGTACTCTGTAGGGGAAGCGAAGTTCATCGGTGCACCTGGCCGTAGGGAGTTGGGACATGGCAATCTGGCCAAAAGGGCGCTTGAACCGGTCATCCCCATCAATTATGACGGAACGATCCGTCTTGTTTCGGAAGTACTGGAAAGTAACGGTTCTTCTTCCATGGCGACCATCTGCGGTGGCGCTTTGGCACTTCGTGCTGCAGAAGTCGATATGATCGAACTTGTCGCCGGTATCGCCATGGGTTTGGTGACAGATGGAGAAAGGGTGGCAGTACTGACCGATATCATGGGACTTGAGGATCATGACGGTGATATGGACTTTAAGATAGCCGGTACACGAAAAGGCATTACGGCACTTCAAATGGATATCAAACTGGGCGGTATTGACCTAATCACACTCAAAGTTGCTCTGGAAAAAGCAGCGCAGGGGAAAGAGCATATTCTCGACCTTATGGAAGAGGCGGAGAAGGAAATGGAATCGAGCCAGGCACTGCCGAGTACCGAGCATTTCAGCATCAACCCCCAGAAAGTCGCTGACATCATTGGTAAAGCAGGTGCGACGATCCGTGATATTATCGAAAAGTTTGAAGTGAGCATTGACCTTGACCGTGACAAAGGCGGGGTAAAACTTTCAGGACACGACAAAGAGAAAGTTACTGCTGCTAAAGAACATATAGAGAAGATCGCCAATGCACCGGTACGCAAACAAATGCAGTATGAAGTAGGCAAAAGCTATGTTGGTAAAGTGAAACGTATCGTCGATTTCGGTGTATTCGTTGAAATGCCGGACGGATTCGATGCACTGCTGCATATCTCCAAAGTCGCCAAAGAGAGAGTGAATGATCTGAATGAGCGTTACCATGAAGGTGATGACATAGAGGTCGTTGTGATGGAGCAGAAGGGAAAAAAAGTAGAGTTGGCTACGCCGGAGTATCTTGCGTAAATTTTAGCATAAATTAAAATGATTTTAGTTATAATCCCCCCGTTTATACGAAGTGACAAGTAGGGAAATCCTGGCATTTATGTCTGGGTTGCTGTATGCTTTATGGGTACAGTTACGCTATCCGAACGGGCTTTGGAAAAACAGTCGAAGAGACTCAAACTCTATTCATTCAAAGGATATAATATGAAAAAGTTTTTCTTACTTTTCTTGGCACTTGGTGCTGTTGCTTTTGCCGGTGAAGGCGAATCTATGATCAAAGCGTACTCAGTAGTTGCTGCGGGTGTCGGTCTTGGTCTTGCTGCACTCGGTGGTGCGGTAGGTATGGGTCATACTGCTGCTGCTACAATCGCTGGTACAGCTAGAAACCCAGGTCTTGGCGGTAAGCTGATGACTACAATGTTCATTGCACTTGCGATGATCGAAGCACAGGTTATCTATACATTGGTAATTGCACTTATCGCTCTTTACGCTAACCCTTTTATCGGTTAATTTAAAGAGACTTTAAAGTTGTAGCGGTATACTTCCGCTACAACTTTTTGTTATCCCTCAATATTGAGTCTGATAGTCTTAAACTATCAAGTCTATGTGCGTCAGTGGTGGAACGGTAGACACGCTACCTTGAGGGGGTAGTGCCCTAGTGGTGTGGAGGTTCAAATCCTCTCTGACGCACCATCCTTCCTTAATAATCTTCATAGTACTAAATTATATAATATTATTTGTTTTTAAAAAGTAATATCAAAATTTCACAAACTAGCCCAAAACCTCCCTGAAATAGGGCTTTTTAATGGTTTTTTAGCTTTTTCTAAGATTAAGTTGTGTTATAATAGGTACATCTTAATATAAAAAAGGAAGAAGAATGACAAAAGCAGAGTTTGTAGAGTTGGTACAGAAAAAAGGTGACTTTGAGAGTAAAGCAGCGGCAGAAAGAGCAGTGAAAGCATTCATTGAAGCGGTAACTGAGGCACTTGTAAACAAAGAGACTGTCTCACTGGTAGGTTTTGGAACCTTCTCTACAGTAGAGGTAGCGGAAAAATCGGGTAAGGTTCCGGGAACCGACAAAACATATACAAAAGAAGCGCATACAGCGCCTAAGTTCAAGATCGGTAAGACACTCAAAGACGCAGTTGCAGGTAACTAAGTTTCTACACCAACAGGTTGCCGTGCAACCTGTTTCTCTTCATTAAAACAATCTTTTTTTCATCTACATCTATTTTCTTACTTTGATAACAGAGCTTTTGAGCTTTTTTTGCACTTGAACAGTTCGCAACCTGACTGGTAACATAAATGACTGTTCCCACCATAAAGATCAGCATCGTACCTATAAAGATTGAAACGAATAACATATTCTTGCTGTCCTTTTTTTTGTCTGCCATCTTGGTTCCTTTCAAATGCAGTATAAAACCGTTTTGTGTACTTTGTGTGTACTCAATATGGTATAATATAATAAAAAAGAGTAGTGATGATTTTAAAAAATGTGATCGGACTGGGTGTTGCAGGAAATTTTGCACACCATTTGGAACAGGCAGGAGAGTTGGAAGATTTTAAAAATGTCGTCACGGCTGAGCCGGATGCGCCCAAAGGAATATTTCCTTTTTATCTTCCCGGAAGCGATACGTTTCTGGGAGTCTATTCCATAGGGACAGAGAGGCTTGACCTACCCAATTATGATGCCAATGCCCAGGTCGAACCTGAGATAGCAGTTCTTTTTACCATTGTCTATGATGCAGAGCATAAAGTAACAGACCTCATAGCTGAAAAGTTTACCACCTTCAACGACTGTACCATTCGTAAAGAGGGAGCTAAAAAGATATCCGAAAAGAAATCATGGGGCCCAAACTCCAAAGGGATAGGTGACAAATGGATAGATATTGACAGGTTCGAAAAGGGCGGTATTATGGACCGATACCATCTCTGTTCTTTTGTGAAACGTGACGGTGTGTTGCATCCTTACGGTGTAGATGCTCCGCTGCCTGGATATTCCTACTTTTATGAAAAACTGAAAAACTGGCTGATTGAGAAGATGAACATACAGGAAGATTTCGGACCTCTTGAGAATATTGCCGAACATTTAAAGGCTTGCGGATACCCCAAGCAGGCCCTGATCTCTATAGGGGCCACTGCCTATGCGGAATTCGGGGAGAAGAATTATCTGCAACAGGGAGATGAAGTCTATGTGATCGCGTATGATGCAAGTAAAGAAAAAGGTGATCTTACAAGGGGGAAAAACAAGGCGATACTGCACCAGAAGGTACAGTAAACTCTACGGGTTACTTGGATTCTACTTTACGTGAGAAGTAAGGTTCCGGATGGCCGCATACAGGGCATTTTTTAGGTGCTTTTTTTCCGTAGTGGACATGCCCGCATACTTCGCAGATCCAAACCTCTTCCTCATCACTGGCAAATTCATGCCCTTCACTCAAACGTTTGAGAAGTTCTCTGTACATTTTTTCATGTTCTACTTCGACCTGTCCGATATTTTTGAAGAGGCGTGCTGCTTCGCTGTGTCCCTCTTCTTTGGCTATGGCCGCAAAATCAGGATACATAGTCAGGTTCTCATAGCTTTCCCCTGCTATGGCATCTTCCAGATTGGCAATAGTATCACCCCATGATTCCTCACTGCTGTTCTTCATACGGTTGTGAAGGGCAAGTTCGAGTTTGGCATGTTCTTTTTCGTTGTTCGCAGCTCTCTGGAAATGGGCAGCGATGTCACGGTAACCCTCTTTCTGCGCCACTTTGGCGTAATACTCATAGCGGTTCCTTGCCTGACTTTCACCGGCAAAGGCTTTCATGAGGTTGACAAGTGTAAGGTCAACTGTAATACACTCCATTTCCTGCCCACAGCATACAAGTGTACCGCCACCTACATGTGATACCTCTACAACATTTCCGCATTTGTTACATATGTATGATTCATATTGTCTCATTCTACTCTCCTTTTTGTTAAGATTTTTCTGATATCTGTAGTGATATCCTAGCTCATTTTAGTTTAAAAGGATAACAATTATCCATATGGTAGTATAGCTTTTTAGCATTAAAAGAAAATAATTATCTTTTAAATACATAAAAGCTCTAAGTATAAGTATAGGAAAGAATAGTTAATGAAAAGAGTATGCATATGTTTCTATGCCCGCATACTCTAGAAGTAGATTGAAGAAAATGATATGAGGATCAGTTTTTGAACCAGCTCTTGACCCTGTCAAAGGCTGATTCAAAAGTACTCTTATGCGGACGGCTTTCTACGCCGTAGCTTTCCTGGAGCTTTTCAAGCAGTTCTTTTTGCTCGTCATTGATCTTCTTTGGCAGGATCATTCTCACTTGTGCGATGAGGCGGCCTTTTCTGCCGTTGTGGACATCCGGTACCCCTTCGCCTTCAAAAATAAACTGCTCTTTGTCTTTGGTGCTCTGTTTGAGTTCGAGTTCGAGTTCGCCGTCGAGTGTCGGGATGGAGATGGTCTCACCAAGGATTGCCTGTGTGAAGAACACGGGCACTTCGATGTAGATGTCATTTCCGTTACGTATGAAATGCTCATCCTCTTCCACATAGAAAGTCAGGTAGAGATCACCTCTTTGGCCGTTCTTTGCTTCGTTTCCGTGTCCCGGTACACGCAGACGGTTGCCGCTGTCGACACCGGCAGGGATATTAATGGTAACGCTCTCTGACTCTTCATGGTATCCTTTACCTTGACAGCTTGGGCATTTCTGTGCGATCTTTCTGCCTTCGCCATGACACTTCGGACAGGTTTGTGCAAACTGCATCGGTCCCTGTCTCATGAGGACCTGTCCCTGTCCGCCGCAGTAATCACAGGTTTCCATCTTCCCGTCTTTGGCACCGGTCCCGCCACACTCTTCGCAAGGGGTTTTGTAGGTGATGTCAATTTTCTTTTCACATCCGAATACCGCTTCATTGAAAGCAAGAGGAAGTTCTATTTCGAAATCCAGGGTATATTTCTGACTTGGATCTCTGCGTGTTCTTCCGAAACCGCCAAAGCCTCCACCGCCACCGCCGAACATAGAGTTGAAGATATCCATGATATCGTCCATGTTGGCACCGCCGAAGCCGCCGCCCATCCCCTGTCCTTCAAGACCCTCTTTACCGTAACGGTCATAGATGGTACGCTTCTCGTCGTCGCTGAGTACCTGATAGGCTTCATTGACAATTTTGAACTTCTCTTCTGCTTCATGGTCATCCGGATTGCGGTCCGGGTGGTACTTCAGCGCCAGTTTTCTATAGGCTTTTTTAAGTTCGGCACCTGAACAGTCTCTACTGACCTCAAGTACTTCATAATAATCCATTTCACTCATGGGTAACGCTCCTTTTCAGGAATAATTTTGGCGAATTCTACCATAATTTAGTTATAATGCCGAATAAATAGAAGTGAGATAGCATGATAGTACATATTGTAATGTTCAAGTTCAAAGAAGAGAATAAAAAAGCCAATATCATCCAGGCAAAACAGATGCTTGAAAACCTGATGGGTGCCATACCGAGTCTGAGAAGTATCGATGTCGGTGTGAACTTTTCCGAAGAGGAACGTGCAATGGATATGAGCATTATCACCTCCTTTGAGAGCAAAGAGGGGTTGAATGCCTATGCCATACATCCCGAACATCTTAAAGTGGTCGATTTCATTAAAGAGGTCGTTGAATACTCCAAAGTTGTGGATTATCATAGAGAATAATGCAGGGTGCGTATTTACGCACCAAAAAGAATAAAAATGAAAAACTATAAAATAGAAGCCTTTGAGAACCTGGTGGAAGCCTTTGGTTCTTTCCCGTCCATAGGGAAGAAATCCGCTATCCGTCTGGCCTACCACTCTGTGATGGAAGACGGCTTTGCCGCAATGAAGCTGGCCCATGCCATAGAGACAGCGGTCAACAGTATACACAAGTGCAGCAAATGCCATAACATGAGCGAAGACGAGCTCTGCAGTATCTGTTCGGACCCTTATCGTGATACGGCCAAACTCTGTATCGTGCAGAGTGCCAAGGATATTCTGACCATTGAAGAGAGCGGGCAGTTCGACGGGGTTTATTATGTCATCTCCGAAGTGCGTGACCTGGATGAGGCGCATCTTTTCTATGCGGTCGAGGGAGTAGAAGAGATCATCTTCGCTTTCCCACCGAGTATCGCTACGGATACGATGATACTCTATATCGAGGATAAACTGCAGGGACTGCCCATCAGGTTCACGAAGATCGCACAGGGGGTGCCTACGGGTGTGGAGTTGGAAAATATAGATATTATGTCACTCTCGCGTGCGCTTGAGGCGAGAGTGAAGATATAAAGGTTCCCTAAAGTGGTTCTTTTTAGTTGAAATTTTTTGTATATAGAATGTGATAATCTACACTATGTTTTTAAATTACCCCTTTGTTGATACTGAGGCGTTTGTGTTCTCGATGCAATCCCGCAGGAACGAGGACAATCGCTTCGCTTTCAAGGTCGTTCACCACAACAGAGCACACTTCGTGTGATTATTGCTTGGTTTTTTCGTCTATATAATTCTGTATGAACTTGCGTACATCCGCATAGACGAATGAGTCTTTGTAGCCTTCTATCTTCCCGCCGCTGGCATTGGGATGTCCGCCGCCGTTCCCGATGTGTGCCGCCATGGTGGAGACATCCATTTTATTGTTGCTCCGCAGTGAGAAGTGTCCCCTGAAATTGACATCCATGTAGAAGTCGTAGTCCGGGTTGTTGAGCATGCAGGTATTACCAATAATGGAAGTGTTGCCCACATTGTAGCCCAAAATGCCCTTGTAACCTTTGTAATGGATGGTAAGACGCTGCTTGTCCTTGGTGAGTAGGTCTGTGACAAAGAAGGCGACAAGGTTGTCCTTGGTATTGTTCTGCTTCTGTTTGAAGAAAGCTTTTTTGACCTGGTGCAGATCATCATCGAGTACGATGGGTGCATTTTCATAGTCTATACGCGCTTTTGCCGCTTCGATCAGCGAAAATTTGAAGGCTCTGTCTTCGGCAGGGAAAAGGATACGGTTGATTTCTCTGGCGCCTGAGATCATCCCCAGCATCACTTTGCCGTATTCGAAAAGCGGATCATCCGATAACCAGATATCAATGGCATTGATTGCTTTGACGATCTGCGCGTATTCATTCTTTTTGTCAAAACCGTAATGCTGCTGCAACCATCCGTACGTGATGAGCGTAGCGGATTTCGTCGTATCGAGTTTGTACCATGCAAAGCGTTCCGCCGCCGATTTCCCTGTAGCATGATGGTCAAGCAGCTGCAGCTTTGCACCGATACGTATGGCCTCTTTTTCTATCCAGTTCCCCTCTTTGGTCGTGAGGTTGAGATCGGTAATGAGAATGAGAGGTTCCATCTTGTCGCCATGGATGAATTTGTCCTGTTCGATCTTTTTGACCATCTCTGCAAGACGGGCAGTCACCTCCGGTCCGTAGTTTGCGTTGTAACATTCGATCCTGTCAAAACATTTTGTTGTCAGGTACTGGCAGCCGTAACCGTCAAGGTCGATATGGGAGAGGTGGTAAACATGTTGTTGCATAAAAAGTGCCTTGTTGATTTTGATCTTTATGTGTACTGCATGGAGTGTGATTTCCCTGCAATCTTTGCCGTATTATACAATATATAAAAGATAAGAGTTAGAATATGTCTCCGAGCGTGAGCCCTTCAAGGAAATTGTTGATCTTTGTCTGGAAGTTCGCAATAAAAGGAGAGATGACACAGGTCCCTATGGCACCGTTGGGACAGGTTTCCGAGTAACTTGAGCAGTCAAATACCGCCGGCAGTTTTCCCTCTGCGGCAAAGATGATACTGTTGATCGTGATATCGTTGATATCCCGGGCGAGTACAAACCCACCATGGGCACCCTTGCGTGACTCCAAAATACCCTGTTTTGCCATATTTTGTAGTATTTTGGCAAGAAAACTTTTAGGAATACTCAGCTCATTTGCCAGTTGTTCTGCGCCGACAGGTTTGTCGGCTTTACTGATACTGTCGAGTGAGAGCAGGGCATATTCGGTTGCACGGGTTAATAGCATAATAGGTTACCTTCTTTATATTCCGGATTAATTAGGAGTATTTTACTCCAATTATCATTATAAAGGGGTTAGCATATTTGATTGATATTCTCTATAAGTCTCAAGTAAGTTTAATATGATATGATTTCGCACTCATTTTGAGAATTTAAATACCAATCAGGAGGTCATTATGGCTTTAGATCAGGCGAAGAAAGCAGAAATTATTGCTAAATACGCAAGAGGCGAAAACGATACAGGTTCGACAGAAGTACAGGTTGCACTTTTAACAGAGAGAATCAAATACTTGACAGATCACCTTAAAACGAACAAGAAAGATCACTCTTCAAGACTGGGTCTTCTTAAACTTGTAGGTCAGAGAAGAAGACTTATGAGATATCTCAAGAACACAGATCTTAGCAGATGGAATACGATTAAAGCAGATCTTGGCATCAGAAACTAATCTTTTTCAATAAGCGTTAAGCGTTAGGCGCTTAGCGTTTAGAACTTCTTCTCGACCCTACTCCCCGAACAAATACATTTTTTACAGCACAATATAAATTTAAACCTCTGCAGGCAAGTTAGATAAATTCTTAATAAATATAGTTATACTTGTTTAAAGATTTTCTTATTATCCCTAATCCCGTTTAAAACTTTAGTCATATAGACTAAAGTTTTCTATGTGAAGATAATAAGTATAATACTTGACAAAGATACACTCAATGTTGTATAATAATTTTAAGCATTTAATTTGTAGGTGCAAAAGTCAAGAAAAAAAGGAGGTCTTTAATGAGTCAAGAGACAGAAAAAGATCTTGAGCAAACCCAGAACGAAGAGCAGACCCAAACAGCTCAGAGTGATGAGGAGAATCAAGAGGTAGATCCGTTGGCGACAGCCCAGGCAGAAGCCGCGGAATATAAAGACAAGTATATCAGAGCCCATGCCGATTTCGAAAATGCGAAAAAGCGTTTGGAAAAAGACAAGATGAACGCGGTGGCATATGCAAATGAGAGTTTTGCCAAAGATATTCTCTCAGTGTTGGATTCTTTTGAGAATGCGCTCAGTGCCATTGAGGGTGCGGATAAAGAGAATACAACCGAAGTACTTGAAAAGATGCAGGAAGGTGTGAAGCTGACCTATGAGCAGCTCAAGAAAGTACTGGAAAAGAACAGTATCAAAGAGATAGATAGCAAAGGCGAGTTCAACCCTGAAGTACATCAGGCGATCATGCAGGTGGACAGCGACGAGCATAAAACAGATGATATCGTCCAGGTCATGCAAAAGGGTTACACCATCAAGGACAGAGTACTCCGTCCGGCAATGGTGAGCACCGCTAAGTAAACGTGAACTGCTTCACGTTTATAGGTGCGAAACCGGAGCGGTGGAGTGAAGCGACCCGCGAAGGCTGGAGAGCACCGCGAAATAAAACTTGATATAAAGTGACTCAATGCAACTAAAGTAGCATCGGGATCACTGGAGGATCAAGTATAATAATAAAAATCAAACGTAAAAACAACAAAAAGGAACAGAAATGGGAAAAGTATTAGGAATTGACTTAGGAACAACAAACTCTGCAATGGCAGTGTATACAAACGGCGAAGCAGCGATCATCGCCAACAAAGAGGGTAAAAATACAACACCTTCCATCGTAGCATTTACAGACAAAGGTGAAGTCCTTGTCGGTGAATCTGCAAAAAGACAGGCGGTAACGAATCCGGAAAAGACGATCTACTCTATCAAGAGGATTATGGGTCTTATGTGTGAAGAGGAAAAAGCGAATGAAGCAAAAGAGAGACTTCCTTATCATATTATAGACAGAAACGGTGCGTGTGCGATTGAGGTAGCGGGTAAAACCTATACGCCTCAGGAGATCTCTGCAAAAGTATTGATGAAGATGAAAGAGGATGCGGAAGCATACCTGGGTGAAACGGTAACCGATGCGGTTATTACAGTACCTGCATACTTCAATGATGCGCAGAGAAAAGCGACAAAAGAGGCCGGTACGATCGCAGGTTTGAATGTATTGAGAATCATCAACGAGCCTACATCGGCAGCATTGGCTTACGGCCTTGATAAAAAAGATGCCGAGCAGATCGTGGTATACGATCTTGGTGGTGGTACGTTCGACGTTACAGCACTTGAAACAGGTGATGGGGTTGTCGAAGTATTGGCAACCGGCGGTGATGCATTTCTTGGTGGTGACGACTTTGATAACAGGATCATTGACTATGTAGCCGATGAGTTCAAATCTGAAAGTGGTATCGATATCAAAGAGGATGTCATGGCGCTTCAGAGGGTAAAAGATGCAGCAGAAGCGGCGAAAAAAGAACTCTCCTCTGCAACTGAAACTGAGATCAACCTTCCGTTCATTACGGCAGACGCAAGCGGGCCAAAGCACCTTGTGACAAAAATTACAAGAGCGAAGTTCGAATCACTCATCTCTGACCTTGTAGCAAAGACGATAAAAACGATCGAAGCAGTACTGAAAGATGCCGGTCTGAGCAAGAACGATGTCAAAGAAGTGGTTATGGTCGGTGGTTCTACCAGAGTACCGTTGGTTCAGGAAGAAGTGAAGAAATTCTTCAACAAAGAACTTAACAAGTCTGTGAACCCGGATGAAGTTGTTGCACTTGGTGCGGCGATCCAGGGTGGTGTTCTTGCAGGTGATGTCAAAGATGTATTGCTTCTTGATGTGACACCATTGAGCCTTGGTATCGAAACATTGGGTGGCGTGATGACAAAAGTCATTGAAAAAGGTACAACCATCCCTGCGAAGAAATCACAGATATTCTCTACAGCGGAAGACAACCAGCCGGCAGTAAGTATTCATGTTCTCCAGGGAGAACGTGAATTCGCCAAAGACAATAAGTCACTTGGTATGTTTGAACTGAGAGACATCCCGGCAGCACCAAGAGGTGTACCACAGATCGAAGTAACTTTCGATATTGATGCGAACGGTATCTTGACCGTATCGGCAGTAGACAAGGGTACAGGTAAATCTCAGGAGATCAAGATCACAGGTTCGTCAGGACTTTCTGATGAAGAGATCGAAAAAATGGTTCAGGATGCGGAAGCGCACAAAGCGGAAGATGAAAAACGCAAAGAAGTTGTTGAGGCGAAGAATCAGGCGGATGCATTGATCCACCAGACCAAAAAATCACTTGACGATCTTGGTGAGAACTTCGATGCGAATGAAAAAGCGGGCATTGAAGCGGCGATCTCTGATCTTGAGACAGTTCTCAAAGATGACAATGCCACCAAAGAGCAGATCGATGAGAAGGTCAAAGCCTTGACTGAGAAGAGCCACAAACTTGCCGAAGCGGCGTATGCCAAAGAGCAGGGTGGTCAGCAGGGTGCTGCAGACGCAGGAAAGAAAGCTGACGATGACGATGTCATCGATGCCGAGGTTGAATAAGACCGTTGCAAAGCTTTAAACTTTCAAACCTAAAAGCCCGGTTTCCCGAAAGGGAGCCGGGCTTTTTTTATGCAATTATTTTTGTGGTTTTTGAGTAGTAAATATGGAATGCTTAAATTAGAATTTTGCGATATAGAATCCGAGACTGGCTTTCCATCCGCTTAGATCATTGTCTCCCATGGTACCTTGTAGAGTGAAACCAAGTTCTGTCTCTTTAAATGCATTGTTGAAAATAGGAATCAAAGGACCAACTTTCCAGAGCAGTCTTGCTCCGCCACTATAAGCATTATCGAAGAGTACATCGGTAGAGAGATCATTGTCAAGCAATGTAGCCGCAGCAAAAAATCTGGCACGTACAGGGAGATCAAGCCATGTAGTTAAAGTAGGTGTATAAACACCAGCCTCGAGGTCAGTACTCCAGCCGTCTGTATCGGACAGGCCAAAATCGTAATGAATAGATAAGTAATGCAGCATTAATTCGGCATAGGGTTTATATCCATTTATCTCTGTATGGTAACCAATAACAGCAAAGAGATCATAGATAGAAGTGTCACTCTCTTGATTGAAATAGTACTGCATGCTGTCTGATGCACCATTATAGTCTCCATCTGTGCTCATCCAAAGGCCTGTAGCCCCAACAGCCAAGCTAATATTAGATGTTGGATTATAGTCGATACCCCCACCCAATTGGTAGTAAGTAGAGTCCAGGTCAATATTGCCCACACTGTTACCGACAGTAGAACGGTCCTGCTGGATCTTGGTGAAGCCAAAGCCTCCCATTACAAAAGGACGCAAGGTATCATTATTTTGACCGAAGATGTAGCTTCCCACAAAATTGCTATTGGTCATTTCCGGATTATTCCCGGTATCTCCCCCATCCATATCATACCAGCCACTCTGAAGGTAACGGTTATTCGCACTGTATATACTGGTACCTGTCAACTGTTTATAGTAATTCGATTCTGCCCCGGCATTGGCCACTGAGCTGAGGCCCATTATCGTAATGGCTGCCATACTGAAATAGTGAGATTTAAACATCTGTATCCTTTGCGTTTTTTATAAACTATAATGTAAAAGCCCAAGCAGGTATATCACTTTTACATTTTATTTGCAAATAAGCTTTTAGTGTCCGTGTTTGTAAAACTATTATAGCCAAAGTATATTATATTTTTTAGGATATAATAATTTAAAAAATATCGGAGTTAAGGAGAGTAGAATGGAAATTTATAAATGTACAACACTGGAAGAAGCGAGAAAAAAGATAGATGAAGTGGATGATGAGATCGTCAAACTGATCGCAAAGCGAAATGACTATATCAAGCAGATCGCCCATTTCAAAACAAGTGTGGAAGAGGTGAAGGCCGAAGAGCGTATCAATGACGTGATCTCCCGTGTACGCCATCAGGCTATAGACCTGGGCCTTTCTCCCAACCTTATCAATGATCTTTATGTCCGTATGATCGATGCGATGGTAGAGAGTGAGATCGCTGAGTTCAACAACGCAAAAAGTTTTTAACCTCTTTACTTTTCATCTTCTTCGTCGTCGCTGCCGGATGTGGCGACATTTACGGCAGCACCCACGGCAGAGCCGGTTATATCGATGGTGGCACCTGCCACGGAACCTGCAACGGAGATGGGTGCTGTCACAACTTGCGTACACCCCGATAGAAACATCAAAAATAGAAACATCAAAATCGGTATAGTTAATAGAGTAAATTTTTTCATAAAGATATTATAGCCAAATCTTTTGTGTATCGGAGTACACAGAGAGTATGGTACAATATCCGTAAACAGTATAGGGTACCTAAGTTCAGAGGTGTACTTCAGAAGGATAAAGCATGAAGATCTTATTGCTTGAGGATGATATTATTTTACAGGAGATCATAGAAGAGTTCCTGGCTGAGAACGGGTATGAGGTGGAGAGTTTCTATGATGGAGAAAAGGCATTGGATGCCATTGGTGGGAACCGGTACGACATGCTCCTTCTCGATGTCAACGTTCCTAATATCGATGGTTTTGAGATCCTTTCCTATCTTCGCGAGATTGGCAATACGACGCCGGCTATCTATATTACATCTCTCTCAGGCATTGCTGATCTGAAAAAAGGGTTCGAGCTGGGTGCGGACGACTACCTGAAAAAGCCATTTGAACTTGAAGAACTGCGTGCACGTATAGAACATATCGTAAGACTCTACCGTCTTCAGGAAGAGATAGAGTTTGACGGTATGAAGTTCATTCCTAAAGCACATCAGATCATCATAGGTGATGAAGTGACAGAAATACGTCAGAAAGAAGCACAGGTACTTGAATATTTTATACGCAGTGCCGGAAAGATCGTCTCCTGTGACGAGATCATAGAGAATGTATGGAGTGATGATAGTGCACCTACCCATGCGACCATTAGGACTTACATCAAAAACCTGAGAAAGATGTTTAAAAAAGAGTATTTTGAGAATATCAAAGGAGAGGGATATCGTTTTAACATCGTATGAGCGCAGATCGCTGGTCCGCTTCCTGACACTGTATCTCGGATCGGTTTTTGTCCTGCTGGCTATTATCGGCTATCTCTTCTTTGAGAATAACAAAGCTGCCATGCAGTCGGCGACCAAATTCGAGATGATGTACCAGTCGCGCATGATCTTTTCCAGGATCGTTCTTGAAGCAATGCTGCATGTTAACGGCGGGATGAAAGTGAGGGAGCGTGATCGGTTCCTGAAAGGTCTGAAACACTGCCGTTTTGACGTGGGGTATTACAATGAAGATGGAAAAGCGATCTATACGGAGATACCGGAGCCTGTAGATTTCACGAAAGATTTTTACATTGAAAACGGCCAATGCTATACAGTGACACGCAATGAAAGTGTGCATTTGGGGATCAAGTATATTGTATTGAAGGAGGGTGCTCTTTCTGCGCAGATACAGGCACTGCGTATTAAGATCATCGGGTATCTGGTTCTTTCATTCATTCTGATGGGTGTCGTAGGCTATTTCCTTGGAAGACTGTTCCTTCAGCCTGTCAGGGAGCAGATAGAGTCTCTCGACCGATTTATTGCTGACACGACCCATGAACTCAATACTCCACTTTCAGCCATACTGATGACAGTACAGAGTCTCAGGGGTATTGATGAAAAAAAACGAAAACGGCTTGAAGCAAGTGCCAAGCGTCTGAGTGTCATGTACAGTTCTCTGACGTACAGGCTTGAGGGGAAGGTAGAGCCCGATGAATGGCTTCGACTCGACAAGATCATAGAGGCACGCTTAGAATATGTGCGTGATCTGACTGCATCCAAGCGTCTTGGAGTGAAAATAGATCTTGAACCTACTCTGATTCACATGAATAGGCAGGGTGCAGAGAGGCTCATAGACAACCTTTTGAGCAATGCCATCAAATACTCGGATGCGGGTGACAGTGTGACTATCACACTCAAGAACAATGTTTTAAAGGTTAAAGATACGGGTATTGGAATAGACAAGGAAAAGCAGGCGGATATCTTCAAGAGGTTCCACCGGGCAAATGAAGAGCGGGGAGGCTTCGGCATAGGGCTTGACATCGTACTTTCCATCTGCAGGAAGTACAGGATCAAACTGGAACTTGATTCTAAAAAAGGTGAGGGGAGTACATTTATTCTCACTTTCCCTTCAAAGTAAAAGCTACTGTCCTTCGACCGTCTCCATCAGTATACCGATGATATCGGTCATGGTCAGGATACCCTGAAGTTCATTGCTGTCAAGTACGAGAAGGCGTTTGATGCTGCTTTTGACCATCATTCGTGCGGCATATTTGACATTGAGCTTTGCAGACACAGAGAAGGCCGGTGTCGAAGCGATATCGTAGACATTGAGAAGGTCGATATCACCGTCTTCTGCAACAATACTTTGTAGAATGTTCTTAAAAGTAACCAGGCCATATGCGCTGTCCGGTTTTGTTTTGTCTACGATGACCGAGCGTACGGAGTGCTTTTTCATAAGGTTAAGCGCTTCTCTTACCGGAGCCATGGGTGAGACTATGACCAGTTTCTCTTTGGGTGTCATAACTGCTTCTACTAACATTGTTTATCTCCTATAGTGTGATTTTGATATCGTCTTCAAATTTGTGAAGTTCATCATTGTCCAGTCCTGCCACATGGCTCAGCGGAAGGGTAAATGCAAGGCCGCTGTTCTCATGGTTGTCCAGATCGAAGGCAAGGCGAAGGGCTTTCATGACCCGCATGGAGAGCCGCTTGGGAAGGATGAAAAGCAGAACGGAAACATTCTCTTCCAGCGTAAGCCCGAAAAATACCTTCTTCTCCTGCAATCCTATATTTCTCCCGTGTACGATGGTGACCGTTCCTGCACCGGCTTCTTTGGCCACTTTGATCGCATCTTCCTCATCCTTGTCCTGGATGATGGCTATGAGTGCTGTGAATTTCATTTCTTCTCCTGCTCTGTTGATTTTTCTTGCGCCAAAAGACGCTTTTTGTAATATTCCGCATGTATTCCGTACCCCATAACCGTCAGCATAGGGAAGAGGGAAGCAAAGGCGATGAGGCCAAAACCATCGATAAGCGGATTACGTCCCTCGATATTTTCTGCCAGCCCCAGTCCCAGCGCCGCAACCAGGGGAACGGTCACGGTCGAAGTGGTCACCCCACCGCTGTCATAGGCGATGGGTACGATATAGTTTGGTGCGAAATAGGTAAAGATGATTACAAATATATACCCTGCGATGATATAGTAGTGTATCGGATCACCTGCGACGATACGGTAGGCACCCAGACCAATACCTATGGCAACACCTAACGCTACCACCATTCTAAGTACATTTTGTTTAATGTTCCCTTCACTGATCTCCTCGGCCTTGATGGCAATGGCAAGAAGTGCCGGTTCTGCCATGGTCGTCGAAAAACCGATGAGGAAAGCGAACAGATAGATAAGCAGGTTGTTGTTCATGTCGGTCAGCTGGTATGCGATCGTTTCACCGATGGGGAAAAGTCCCATTTCCAGACCTACGATAAACGCATAGAGTCCGAGTATCACCATAAGGATACCGGTAATGATACGGTGCAAATGCGCCACCTGCTTCTTGATGATAACGTACTGAAAAAAGAAGATGACAGCGATGATGGGAGCCACATCTTTTATAGTACCTATGAGGTCAAAAAAGAGATCGCTCCATACAAAATGGTCTATTGTTGGTGCATGTTCTGCTGCAGTCTGGACGGCTGTCTGTACCGCAGCAGCGGGATCTGCAGATGAATAGGCAAGTATACCGTAGAGCTGAACGAAGATCATCGGTGTGAGCGAAGCAAACGCGATAAGTCCGAAACCGTCGATGGCAGGATTCCTCCCCTTGATACTTGAAGCCAGCCCGATACCAAGGGCCGCAACCAGAGGTACGGTTACAGTCGAAGTGGTCACTCCTCCGCTGTCATAGGCCAGACCTATGATCTCGGGTGGTGCAAAGAAGGTAATGGCAACCACCAATATGTACCCTCCTATAATATAGTAGGAGATGGGATGTCCCAGCAGGATACGCAGGACACCCAGCGCAATGGCAAAGCCTACCGAGAGGGCTACTGTCATACGCAGCCAGAAGGCGTCTATGAGACCGTGTGAGATCATGGCGGCCTTGTTGGCGATGGCGATGAGCGCCGGTTCCGCGACAGTTGTTGAAAAGCCTATGGTGAAAGCGAAGGTCAAAAGCCAGAAGATGGAACCTTTTCTTGCAAAGTCCACAGCCAGCCCTTCCCCGATGGGAAAGATCCCCAGTTCCAGTCCCCTGATGAACAGCGCCAGCCCCACGGCGACAATGGTCAGGCCGATAACGATGGAGAGAAGGTTGTCGGGTACCGCACGGATGATCGCTCCCTGGAACAGTGCCACGACAATGATGATGGGAAGCAGGTCCATAAAGGAGTTCTTCAGGTCCCCGGCAAATATCTTCAGGCTTTCTTTCATGGAAAGAATTATAACCAAGAGAACTTCTGCTTGTGCTATGTTAATAGAGAAGTCCTGTCTTTCTTTAACGGAATGTTACTTTCTACTCTTCCTGGAGCCAATCTATTAAATTAATAATAATTATCAATTTAATTATTTTTTAAGAAAATAATGGGTACATTACAAATACGATAATAAATATCAAAATTATAAACAAGGAAAAAATATGAAAAAATTAACGTGGATAACGAGTATGGCGGCTGTACTGGCTACAGGAGCTACAGCGGCATCTCTTGAAGAAAGAGTGGCAGCACTTGAAGAGAAGAATGATACGCTGACCGAAGAGGTCCTTGCCACACAGACAGGAGGATTTACGCTGGTTGATACGGCAAAACAGTACAACGGTATGGGACCTGCAGCATCAAAGGTCTACTTTGCAAAGAACCCGCTCTCGATCGGTGGTTACGGTGAGATGTACTATGCCAACCCGGAAGGAAGCGACGACTATGCGGATGTTTACAGATTTGTCACCTACTTTGGTTACAAGTTCTCGGACAATGTGATTCTTAATGCAGAGATCGAGTATGAACACGGTGCCAATGCAGAAGATGGTGGAGAGATAGCGGTGGAGTTCATGTATCTGGATTTTTTATGGAAAGAGGAGATTAATTTCAGACTAGGTAATGTATTGGTACCTATGGGATTGGTCAATCTTAGGCATGAACCGATTCTTTTCAATACGGTGCAGAGACCAGAAGTGGAGAACAAACTGCTGCCTAGTACTTGGCATGAGAACGGTGCGCTTGTCTACGGTCGATTTGGTGATAGCGGTCTGGAATATACCGCAGGAGTAATCAATGCGCTAAATCTCAACAATGAGAAAACCGCCAACGCGAGCAATGGATGGATCCGAAGCGGCAGACAGGGATCCAAAGCAACAGCAGCATTTGATCCTGCATTTGTCGGCAGGGTTGATTATACTGGCATCAATGGTCTGCTTATAGGGGCATCAATTTACTATGGTGGTGCCTCTAACCTGAAAGATGATCCTGCCAACGATGTTTCCGGATTGAACACTACAATGTTCGATATTCATGCCAATTATGAGAATGGGCCGTTCAGAGCGTACGGACTCTATACACAGACAACACTTGACGGTGCAGAGAAGATCAGTACTTCCGCAGTAGAGGAAGCGAATGGTTTCTATGTGAACCTTTCATATGATGTAGGTACTTTGGCAGGACTCGAGTATAAGATTCCGGTCTTTGTACAGTATGAGGACTTTAACCCGGTCGCATCAACAGTAGACGGGTTGAATGAAGAGAAATATAAGACAAATACGACTACAATCGGTATGAATTTCTTCCCGGTAGATCAGGTTGTTCTCAAGGCCGACTATGTGATGAAAGAAGTTAATAACGAAGACCAGAATGTCTTCTCTGCGGGACTTGGATTTGTCTTTTAGGAAGGCATTCTTATTGAAAGGAGCGTGATGAAAACTCTTTCTATATTATTGTGCTTATTCGGCTTTTGTTGGGCATCACCACTTTCTGCCAATATCAAGGTAGAACAGGTAGCCAAGAGTTCATTTGCTTCGGTGAGTGACATCGAGGCCAAACGGATCATCCTGACCAAAGAGCAGCACAAGCAGGTGCAGCAACGTGCTAGGGCTAAAGTAACTACTAAAGTCTATCGCTACTATCTGTTCAAGAGCGGAGGTAAAACCGTAGGGTACGGCATACTGATCAGCAGAAAAGTAAGAACGAAGATGGCAACAGTACTATATGGATTCACGCCTGCTGGTACACTGAAGTTCTCCGAGATCATGGCCTTTGGCGAACCACCCGAGTTTATCCCTAACGATACCTGGATGGGACAGTTCAAGAACAAAGGCCGCAATGCGCCGCTCAAGATGGGAAAGGATATCCCTACTATTAGCGGGGCAACGCTTTCTGCACGCAATATTTCCGATGGTGCCAGGATCGCCAGGGCATTGTTTGAGATAGCATCTAAGAAATAAGCCAATGAAATTTCTCATCACTAAAGACTTGGCGCACTCGCAACTGCTGGCCTACCTGATGGCCGGGGTGCTGATTGCGATATTTCTTTACCTGTGTCTTGATGTTGTGCTGCACTCTTATGTGATAGGTACTGACATGACGGAAATCCATACCACACTGTTCGGAAATGAAGAAACGTTCGAAGAGCCGATCCTAATTGACTCCTTACTGCTTCAGGTGCACATAGATCTTTTCATGACCATCTTTGTACTGGTGATACTCGCTGCCATTTACATCCGGCTGCATAACGCAACGGTAAGTATGAAGTGGATACTACATACCCTGTTTATACTGGGGTTGGCAGCACCACTTCTACTGCTGGGAGCCTATTTCTGGGCTGAAGCCTTTGTGCTGGTCTGGGCAGGATCGTTCCTGCTTTGGCATCTTTTGGCTTTTTGGGTCTGCCTTTCCATTTTCCCACGTTTAAAGTTCAGATGAAAAAGCTTAGCTATTTCAATATACCCATTGCCTATCTGCTGCTCTATACGGTAGTGATACTTGCTACGGGTGTATGGCTCTTTTTGCTCTCACAGGGACTGAACAGTGTTGAAGGGATCACTGGTGCCCTGAAGAAAGTGATCAGTACCCCTGAGCCCAAAAGTATGCATAATCTGGTAGAGGTAGCAACACCCCATCTCTTTGCTATGGGCATGCTTATTTTTGTTGTTGCGCATTTTATGCTTTTCAGTACGAAGATCTCCCAGAAAGTGTCATTGGCCGTGGCAATGGTTCTGTTCATACTTGCATTTTTTAATATTCTCTCCTATGGTGCCATCGCTTTTGGTCTGGTGGCATCAGGAGGGATCAAGCTGCTTACGATGGGAGTGTTTGTCGGGGTGTTTTTGGTGTTGCTTGGAATGGTAGCGGTTTCATTATAAAATATGTTGCGCATTGGAATGCATCCTACGCGGGTTTGTTGTATTTCAACCTTATTAACCCCTCCAAATTCCCATCAATGATATTTCCGTCAGGCTCTACTAGAACATATCCAATTTCATTGTGCTCTTTCAGGAACTGCAGGGCTTTGGCTTTTGGCATGACAGAGACGGCGGTAGCATAGGCATCGATCCTGCTATTATTCGCTCTGGTAAAGAGCGAGACTGAAACGAATGCCTTCCCCTGTGAAGCCGTTTTGGGGTCGATGAGGTGGTGTTCGCTCTTTTTGGTGGCGTACCGCCGGTAGGTCCCGCTGGTCGAAACGGAGAGGTCGGGTACTTTGGAGGTTACCTTTGCAAATGTTTCTTCAGTGAAAGGGGATTGCAGGTATATCTCGCAGGTACCAATACAGCGTATGTCACCGCTGAGTGCCATGATGCCGCCAGTGATATTTCTTTCAGACAAATATGCAGCAGCTTTGTCGACTGCATATCCTTTCCCTATACCCCCAAGGTCGAGGGTAATGTTTTTATCGGTAGTGATGAATGCTTGGCCTATATGAATGCTGTTGATATTCAATGGAGCGTTCTTCAGTGCTTTTTTGTCGGGTGATAACGGTTTTTCCTCACCGAAATGATAGAGATTTTTGGAAATGGAGCCGATAGTTACATCGAAGTACCCGTCAGTATCTTTGTAATAATGTTTTGAAAGCCTCAGTGCCTCTGCAAGATAGCTGTCATAGGGAACTTTGTGTGTTACATTCAACTGATAGAGCATGGCTGTGTGGTTATAGGTCGAGAGTGAATGTTCTATTTCTCCGATCAGTTCGAACGTTTTACTGATCTCCTGGTTGCTGTTTTTGGGAAGGGTGATGGTCGCATAGGTACCCATAAGCATCTGCATGCGTGTGAGCATGGGTTTCTCCGCAAAGAGGAAAAGCGGAAGGAGGAAAAGAAGAAGCGTACGTATCATCTCTTCTCTAAGAACTTGACGATACTTTCAAAGTCCTTCTCATGTCCGAAACAGCTGTTGGAGTTGCAGAGCATAAAACCGTTGTTGGTATCGTTCTTGAAAAAGGTGAAAGGGTAGGTGATCTCATCAAGTTGTGAAATATGCGGCAGTAGTGCATCGGTCTGCGCTTTGATGATGATGTCGTCCTTGAGGTAACGGATGGCCATCAGGCTCATTTTTGGGGTGGAGATTGGCTGTCTCATAATGTCGTAGGAATGGATCTCGAGTGTTTTGAAAACGAATTTTTTGTATACCGTATCGACCAGTGAGGAGAGAGAGTGAAGTACGGAGGTCATCGTGGCAACAGAAGAGGGATAGGAGCTGTCGTAAATGTCGGCGTCTGTCTCGAACTCGCCTCTGGAGAATTTCCACTTTCCATGCTGATAGTACTTTTCTATGGCATTGTTCGCCAGTTTGGTTGCCAGTACAAGGTGGCTTTCGTCCAGTGTGCTTTCATAGGCTTCGATAAGTGTTTCTCCCAGATAGGCATAATCTTCGAGAAATGCCTGAATCTTCGGCTCTTTGCCTATCAGTGTCGAGTGAAAGAGCTGTGAGTTGATATACATGGTATCGAGCAGTTTCTCCAGAGATCTTTTTGCCTGTTTGAGGTACTTCTTTTCCACTCTTCCCGCTCTGAAAAGAGTACTGATCATCATCGCATTCCACGAGACGATCACTTTGGTATCGATGAAAGGGTAGACACGTTTTTCATCCCTTCTTTTTTGCAAAGCCTCTATGGCTTTTTCATAATAGGGAATGTCTATCTTCGCAGGGTCATCCACTCTGACGATATTCTTGCCTTCAAAGTTTCCTTCCGGTGTGATATGCAGTGCTTTGGCCAGTTTGGCATGGGCCTTTTCGGGGATGCCCGCTTTGGAGAATGACTTGAGCGCCTTCTCGTAAGTATAGACAAAATATTTCCCTTCCTGACCCTCGGTATCGGCATCTGAAGCGGAGTAGAAAAGATCATTCTCGCACATTTTACTGAGCATGAAATCAATGGTCTCAAAAGCAACCTCTCTGTAGAACTCATTGTGTGTCACATGATAGGCCTGAAGATAGACAGAGGCAAGCAGCGCATTGTCGTAGGTCATCTTTTCAAAATGGGGTACCAGCCACTCGTTGTCGGTGGAGTAACGGCAGAATCCGCCCTCCACAAGATCTCTCAGTCCGCCCCTTGCCATAGAGGAGAGAGATTGGGCAGCCATGTTGAGTGCTTCTTTTTCCGCTGTAATACGGTAGAGGTTCAGCAGAAGTTCAAGGGTGGAAGCCTGGGGGAACTTGGGGGCTTTGTTGAAACCTCCCTCTTTGCTGTCGAAAAGCTGTTCAGCCTGTTTGAGGACCCTTGCCATGATGCTCTCATCGAGTTTGGTCGCCTGTATGCTCTTCTCCTGAGGGTTGAGGTGTTTGAGTATCTTGTCCGCTTCGTTGACCAGCACCTGTTTCTCATTTTTGTATTTGTCTGCGATAACTTCAAGCAGGGAAGAGAAGCTCATCATACCGTACTTGGGTTCATCGGGGATGTAGGTCGCCGAGTAGAACGGTTTGAGTTCTTCGGTCAGGAAGATGGATGTGGGCCATCCTCCGGGACGGCCGTTCATCAGCTGGTAAACGCTCTGAAAATGTTTATCAATGTCAGGGCGCTCTTCCCGATCTACTTTGACAGGTATGAAATACTTGTTCAGAAGTTTGGCAGTTTTTTCGTCACGAAATGATTCCTCTTCCATCACATGGCACCAGTGGCAGGAACTGTAGCCGATAGAGAGAAAAACAGGTTTGTGCTCGTCACGTGCTTTCTTGAAAGCTTCTTCACCCCAGGGGTACCAGTCTACAGGGTTGTCGGCGTGTTGTTGAAGATAGGGGGAGTGTTCATTCTTGAGATGATTGGCCATTTTGTCCTCGTTATTGATAAATGATTAATCCATTTTTGCTATTATTACACAGCTTATACACAAATAGTACAATAGAATACTATAATAATTCACCATAAAAGAGAGAAAATGCAGCATTTGATCAAAAAGTTACTTATTTTGAGTGTACTTTTTAGTGGTTTGGTATTTGGCGGTTTCAGTTCGGCACTGAAGAAAAACAAGTTTTTACAGCCAGAAGAGGCGTTTCATATCTCTGCGGTACAAAAAGACGATGTGATCGCAACGAAGATCACCCTGGCGGACAAGATACATATCTATAAAAATGATCTGAAGTACCGTATCGTCTCTCCCAAAAAGATAGACCTCAAACCCGCACTTCCCCCCGCACATGAGTTGGACGGTGACATGGTCTATGAAAAAGAACTTGTCGTTAATATCCCGGTAAAAGAGATCACCCGGAAGGTCAAAGGCGACTATACCCTCGAGATCGAGGTTGTCGGGTGTTCTGACAAAGGTATCTGTTATCAGCCATTCAGAAAATCTTTCACTTTCAAAGGCGCTAAAGCCGGATTCTTTGACAAGATCTCTTCATTGACACAGGAGGGGAACACCGCCAAGATCGCTGATGTTCTGGGAAGTGAGAGTTCTCTTTTTATCATTATTCTTTTCTTCATTTTCGGTCTGCTGCTGGCATTGACTCCCTGTGTATTCCCGATGATCCCTATCCTCTCATCTATTATTGTTTCCCAGGCAGGCAATGAAAAACCGAGTGTGGGGAAAGCTTTTTTTACCTCACTGGTCTATGTAGTTGCCATGGCACTGACCTACACGGTTGTCGGCGTGATCGCCGGACTTCTGGGAGCCGACATACAGACAGCCATGCAGAACCCCTGGGTACTGACAATCTTTGCTTTGATGTTCGTTGCTTTGGCATTCTCACTCTTCGGCTACTACGAAATAGGCCTCCCGGCCTCCTGGCAGTCCAAACTCTCTTCGATAAGTGATGAAGCCGGACAGAAGGGAGGTATTGTCGGTACAGCGGTCATGGGTCTGCTCTCCGCGCTCATCGTCGGACCATGCGTCGCTCCGCCGCTGGGCGGGGCTGTACTCTTCATCTCCCATACGGGTGATGCCCTGCTGGGCGGAACGGCACTTTTCGTCATGAGTATGGGAATGGGTATGCCGTTGCTGCTTGTGGGTATCGGTGCGGGTAAATTCATGCCGAAACCGGGTGGATGGATGACGGCCGTGTCGCAGGTGTTCGGTGTGATGATGCTGGGGCTGGGTATCTTTATGCTCTCACGTATTCTTCCCGACAGTATTACTTTGGTACTTTGGTCTCTACTTTTTATGGGTTCGGCGCTCTATATGGGTGTGTTCGATCCAAGCAGTGCCAAGAAAGGGATGAAAAAACTTATCCAGCTGCTGGCGGTCGTTTTCATGCTGTACGGTGCTTCTCTTTTTGTCGGTGCACTCAGCGGTGCCGACTCAATGTTGAGGCCTTTTGAGAAATTCACTGCGGGTGGCGGTACGGTCACCGCGGTTGTAAAAGAAGACAAATCAAGCCACCGTGGCTACAGCATCGACCGTCTTCTCAAAGAGGTGGCGGCATCGGACAAACCAGTGGTCGTCGATTTTGGGAAAGATTCCTGCACAGCCTGTAAAGAGCTCGAAGAGATCACATTTCCCAACCCCAAAGTACAGGAAGCATTGAAGAATTTCACCTTCATCAAGGTGGACCTGACGGACAATACCGAGGATGACAAAGCACTGCTTAAAAAGTTTGAACTCTTTGGTACACCCAACATCATCTTTTTTGACAAAGACAACGAATATATGCCGGAGAAGAGCCTGACAGGTTTCATAGAACCGGAAAAGTTTGCCGAGCATTTGGATCAGATAGCGAAATAGATCTGATCTTTGGCTATAATGGTATCTATAGAAACTTTATGCGTATAGCATAAAACAAAAAAATGAACGGAATAACCCATGACAGAAACAAAAATCCAGAATGAACATATAAAAATAGGTGAGGTCAATACCCTCAAGATAGAACGTGATACCGACTTCGGGTATTATCTTGCTGCCAAAGACTATGAAGAGGTACTGCTCCCCAATGTCTACATCATGGAAGATGAGATGCCTATGGGCTCGCTTCTGGATGTCTTTGTCTACACGGACAGCGAGGACCGTCCCGTAGCGACGACGAAGATGCCGTATGCGAAACTGGGCGAGTACGGTTACTTTACCGTAGTAGACTATAAGCCCTACGGTGCCTTTGTCAACTGGGGGCTCCCCAAAGACCTCTTTGTACCGCTCTCCCAGCAGAAAGAACATTTTCATATCGGTAAGAAATATCTGCTGCGTGTCTGCCTCGATGCGCAGACCGGACGGCTTTACGGAACACAGAAGATCGGCAAGTATTTCAACCGTGAAATGAAAGGGCTGCATCAAAACAAAGTGCTTGATGCTATTGTCCTGGCCCAGACACCGCTTGGCTATAAGGTGATCGCTGACAACCAGTATGAAGGGATGCTCTTTTCCAATGAGATCTTTGAGCCCGTGAAAGTGGGAGACCGTAAAAAAGTCTATATCAAGACCGTCCGCAAAGACGGAAAGCTTGACCTCTCATTGCAGCCCATAGGCAAACAGGCAAAGATAGGTGAAGCCGAAGGAAGTATTTTAGAACTTCTTAAAGAGGCGGATGGTGAGCTTCCTTTTACCTATAAGAGTGATGCAGAAGAGATAAAAAAAATGTTCGGCTTGAGCAAGAAGAACTTCAAACGTACGTTGACCGCTTTGATAGAAGCCAAAAAGATCGTTCTGCTTGAAGACAGTATCAAATTAGTGTAGGCGTCACAATGAGATCGGTTTTTATAACATTTATATTACTGAACAGCTTCCTTTTTGCTCTGTCGGGAGAAGAAGTGTTCAAGCAGAAGTGCGCTTCCTGCCACCAATACTATGTTCCCCAGAACAAAATCATAGCCAATGCAAAACATGACAACAAAGACTTGAACCTTGCAGCGCCCACGCTGACAGAGATGTCGTTCATGATCAAAGACCAGGTCGGTGACCGTGCGCTTGATGCGGAGGGGCAGAAATTCCAGATAGAGGAGTGGCTGACCGACTATCTGAATGCCCCGACCAAAGATAAAGGTGTCATACCTGATGAATTTACGCGTTTTTTCGAGGTGATGCCAAGTATGAAAGGGCAGCTTAACGAAGATGAGGTCGAAGCATTGACGGATTTCATCTATGTCTATTCCGAGAAAATGACTGTGGCCCACAGTGTGAAACGTTACAGTTATGAGGAAGCCAAAAAGATCGCCAAGGAGCAGAACAAGATCATTCTGATCGAAGGTTACATCTCTTTCTGCCGCGGATGTATACGCATGGACAGAGAAGTGATGGTAGAAGATAAGGTCAAGGAGGTGCTTAACAAAGATTTTGTTTTTGTCAAGAAAAACTTTCTGATCGAAAAACTGCCTTTGGGGATCAAACATCTGGGAACGCCTTCGTTCTATTTCATCAATTCGGATGGAGACAAGGTGATAGAAATGGTACAGGGTTTCGGTACTGCCGATGAATTCCTGGAATTGCTGAAAAATGTCAAAAAAATGGCGGAGAACCAGTGATCGATCTCCAGCAGGGTATAGGCTAAAGAATGAGAGCTATGATACATTTTGTATTCTTTTTGCTTCTGCCCCTGCTGCTTTTTGCCAACCCCTTCAAAGTGGCTTCCTATAATGTAGAGAATCTTTTTGATGCAGACTACCAGGGAACAGAGTATGCAGAGTATATCCCGGAGAAACACAACTGGACGAAACGTATGGCCGAGATCAAACTTGACCATACGGCCGAAGTACTCTGCGATCTCGATGCCGATATCGTGGCATTGCAGGAGATAGAGAATGAAAGTGTTTTCAATGCTTTACAGAAAAGACTTAAGAGAGTAGGCTGCCCCTACCGTTACGGCGCGATTACCCATAAAAAAGGTGCACCTATCCAGGTGGCACTTCTGTCTCATTTTCCTCTCAAAAAGCATAGGGACCTTCAGGTAAGCTTTTCTCCCTATGTCCGTAACATCCTGGAAGTGGAAGCAGAGGTCGACGGGTATCCTCTGACGATCTTTGCCAATCACTGGAAGTCCAAAAGCAGGAAAGGGGTTGAGAGCAAACGGATCGCCTATGCCAGGACACTTGAAAAACGTATTTTATCCATGCCGGCAAGCAAAGAATACATAATCCTCGGAGATCTCAACTCCAATTACGATGCCTACCTGACACTGCCAAAAAAACTGAATGATACACAGGGAAGGACCGGGATCAATCACATACTGAAAACGATTGATAATAATGAGCTTATCAGTAAATCCCAGATACGAAAAGCACCCAAAGGAATACATTACTCTACCTGGAATGAAGTGCCTTTCAAGGAGAGATGGAGTCATAAATTCTATGGGCATAGAAGTACACTTGACCATATCTTGTTACCTCCTTCAATGTTCGACGGCAAAGGGATCGACTATGTCAACAACTCTTTCGGGGTCTTCAAATCAGACAGGCTGTTCACTTCAAAAGGGTATATCAACCGATGGCAGATAAAGAACGGGAAACATACCGGCAAGGGGTATTCCGACCATCTGCCGGTCTATGCGGTTTTTGATACAAAACCGTATAGAGCCTCCCCGAAAGCTGCACCCGAAAAAGCAACAGTGGGCAGTATCGAAGATCTTTACAAAATGGATCAACTGGACCATCCTGTTGTACTTGAGGATGTTGTCGTCGTCCTGAAACGGGGGCGTTATGCCGTGGTCAAGCAGTCACCAAAAGGACGGGGTATTTTTATATTTGGTGCAGTAAAGGGTATGAAAGAAGGAAGGAAGCTTGACCTTCGTGTACAGGAAATCTCGACCTATCAAGGACTTAAAGAGATCACGGCACTGGTCAAACTCAGGGAAAAAGGTACGGCTGATCTAATACCTTATTATGCTTCACTGGATATGATGAGACAGAATGAGGTCGTACGCAATTTGGTCGGTGTGGTTAAAAACAGGTATGTATATGTCAATGGTAAAAAGATACCCCTCTATTTCAAAAACCGGAAACTTACACCCAAAAACGGGTCAAAAATCAAGATAGACTATGCACATCTTGGGTATTATAAGAAGTTACAGCTGGTCATTTACAGCAAAAAAGATTTTACGATTTTGGAGGATTGAAAGATGGCATATTATACATGGATACTGGCATTTCACGTCATGAGTTTTACAAGTTGGATGGCAATGCTTTTTTATCTGCCGAGACTTTTCATCTACCACAGGGAGCATGCTGACAACAAGGCTTTTGGAGAAGTAGTCGAGGTACAGGAGTACAAGCTCTATAACTACATCGGTGTACCTGCGATGTGGGCGACGATACTTTCGGGTGGACTTATGCTTTATCTGAATCCCGGTATTTTTCAAAGTGGTGGATGGATGCATGCAAAACTCTTCTTTGTTGCTTTGCTGATCGCATACAGTTTTTCACTCAATGTGATACGTAAAAAGCTGATCGTTGATCCCTACTACAAAAGTGGGAAGTATTTCAGATTCTACAATGAAGTACCGACACTGCTGATGATCTTCATTGTCATCATGGTCGTGGTCAAACCGTTCTAGTCATAAAACTAAATAGTTTTGTGTTATAATCTCTACACATCAACATTTAAGGAATGAATTATGCAATTACCAGCACTACCGTTTAAAATACCTGAGATACCACTACCGTTCGATATACCGGCACTTATGCACCCGCCGGTCGACCACTTTATCATTGCATTGCCGATAGTGGTGCTTTTATTGGAGATCATCAATCTTTTTACAAAAAAAAGAGCGATCGGAGTGATCTCTTTCTTCTTACTGATACTGACCGTTGTGGCGGCAATTGCTGCATATCTTACCGGATCTGCCGATGGAAAACATGCATGGGATCTTCTCTCGGAAGCGGGACAGGCGGACCTGAAGGCACATAAGCTGCTCGGTACCTACCTGATGCTGGCATCTGTCATTGTGCTTGTGTTCAAACTACTTTCCTCAATGATCCAGAGAGGAATGATGAAGGCACTTTACCTTCTGATCCTCGTTCTTTTTGTTGCAGGTATCCTAAAGCAGGGCAAAGAAGGTGGAGAACTGGTCTATACTTACGGTGCCAATGTCAAGATCGTAAAGATTAAAGATGACGAACTCTTTGATTGTAAAGATGACTTGAGTGATTATATAGCCGAAGAGAAAGAGGCTGAAGAGGAAGCCAAGGCGGTGGCAGAAGCAAAAAAAGCTGAAGAGGCCAAAAAAGCTGAAGAGGTCAAAAAGACAGAAGAATCTGCAAAACCGGAAGACAGTGTTGCAAAAGAGGAGTCTGCTGCGATAGATGCTCCTGAAGCTGTAAAAGATCATGCGGCAGCCGCTGCAGAAGTGGAGGAGAGTGCATCAAAAGAGGCATTTGAAACCAAAGAGGATAGTGCAAATTTCAAAAATGAAGCCCAGGCAGACGAGAAAAAAGAGCTTGCTCCTGCAGAATAGTACTGTCTTGTCTAAACCAGTGGAAGACAGTGATCAGGAGCTCCCGTCTCCTGCATTGTCATCGTAATCCAACTCGTATACTTCGTCCTGCTCCGTTCTTTTGAGAGTAGAGAGGTATTTTGCCATTTCAAGGGTCTGGTTCTCATCCAGGTTTTTGGCAAAAGATATCATCACGTTTCCAAATGCCGTTCGTGTTTTTCCGTTTTGCAAGTCTTTCAGCTTTTTGAGCAGTACCTCTTCTCTTTGTCCCTGCAGTCTGGGAGTCGCACCGATCCCTTCACCGTAAAGCCCGTGACATCCATGACATCCGTTCTTCAAATAGACTTCCGACATCGTTTCGGCATGCAGTATAAGGTTTAAAAAGAGTCCGAGTAATATCTTTTTTTTCATCCAAAGTACTTTTTTTAGGTTATTATATTCATAAAATGATGAAAAATCAATACAAAAAGAAAAAGAGAGAAAAATAACGTTAATTTAATATTATGACAAGTATAATTAATTAAGACAAAATTAAAGATTGTCTGAAAATGAAAAAGCCAAACCTGTTGTGAAGCAGGGACGGAAAGTCATGGGACTTGATAAAATTAAGTTCGCCAGATCGCCGCGTAAAGTAGTATCTATACTTTTTATTACTTTATTTTGGTTCCTTTTTCAATACAAAAAAAGGAGTTAAAATGCATAAACCTCTCCAATACTGGATAAAAATTTTTCTAATAATGTGTTTCTCAATCGGATTTTTGCATGCCATTGAGATCGCTAACCTTTCGCAGGCAGTGGATGTAGCCGGAAAACAGCGTATGTATACCCAGCGGATGCTGAAAGATTATGCAATGATAGGTTTGCAGAATAATTTCGGAAATCCAAAAGAAGATCTGACGAAGATAATGGCAAATTTTGAAAACCACCTTGACTCGCTGATCGCGTTCAACAAGGAGCCCAAAACAGAAGAGAGTCTCTTGAAAGTAAAGAAGTTGTGGGTTCCCATTAAGCAGGCACTGAATGAGCCGCCCAGCAAAGATAAGGCAGGAAAGATGCAGGAAGACCTTGAGGCACTTTTGAAGCAATCTAATGAGGCGGTCGGCCTCTTTGCCAAGCAGACAGGAAAAGAGTCGGGTGAGATCATCAATATCTCTGGCCGTCAGCGTATGCTTTCCCAGAGAATGGCGAGTCTGTACATGCTGAAAGTATGGGGTGTGAACGATCCCCAATTCAAAAAAAAGATGGATGCATCGATGAAGCTTTTCAAAGATTCTCTTGACCGCCTTATGAAATCAGATATGAATACACCGGAGATTACGGCACTCTTGAAAAAGGCGGAAAGAGCATTCAAGTTCTTTGAGATTATGAACAGATCAAAGTCAAAATTTATTCCGGCATTGATCTACAAAAAATCCAATGAGATCCTTAAAAACATGAATACTGCTACAGGACTGTATGCTGCACAGGAAGGTAAATAGTATATTATGAATAGAATGAAAAAAAGAATAAAAAAGATAGGGATCTTTTTCCTGCTGACAGCATCATTGGCGGCAGTTGAGATTCAAAATACGGAAGATGCGGTCAATATAGCCGGCAAGCAGAGAATGTTTACCCAGCGTATGCTGAAGGATTATGCCATGGTCGGGATGGGAAATACATTCGGCACTCCCGGCAAAGATCTCCAGCAGACTATAGATGCTTTTACAGACCATCTGAAGTTGTTGAAAGCATATGCCAAAAATGATGCAATTAAAAAGAGTCTGGATGAGATAGAAGTACAGTGGAAGCCTCTTCGGAAAATACTACAGGAAACCCCAAATCTCAGCAAAGTAGAAAAGCTGCAGGGGGATTTGGAAGCACTCTTGACGGCATCGGACAAAGCAACAAAGCTGTTTGCAAAAGAGACGGGGAAAAACTCTGGTGAAATTGTCAATATGGCAGGACGTCAGCGTATGCTTTCCCAAAGAATGGCAAGTCTCTATATGCTGAAAGTGTGGGGTGTCAAAGACCCGAAATTCAAACTAAAACTGGATGATGCATTGATGCTTTTCAAAAGCTCTTTGGAGAAGCTGGAAAAATCTCCGGTGAACAATGAAGAGATCAATGCTTTGCTGGCAAAGGTCAAGCGTTCATTCGTCTTTTTTGAAATGATGAACCGGTCAAAGTCAAAATTCGTTCCGACGCTGATCTACAAGAAGTCAAATGATATCTTGAAAAATATGAACAGTATTACAGAACTTTATGTCAAAATTGAATCAAAATAAAAGGAAGATGAAGATGAAAAATGTATGGATGAAAAACATAAGTATGGCGGTAGCGGCTGTTTTGATGCTCTCGGGCAGTGTCTGTGTCGTACAGGCGGAAGAGGCACCTGCAGTGGCAACAAACAAAGCGGTGATCGCAGATATTGTCAAACTGATCGATATTGCGGGAAAACAGCGTATGCTCTCGCAAAGGATTGCAAAAGATTATCTGTATGTCGGAAAAAAGGTAGCGGTATCCAAAGCAAGCAAGCAGCAGCAGAAGTCCATTGAAGAGATGATCGCTGCGCACAAGGTGCTGGTCGACTCCATTAACGATCCTGAGATCAGAAACCTGCTCTCATTCGTTGAACTGAGTATCGAAGATTTCAAAGCGACGGCGAATGAACCTTTCACACTTGACAATGCACAGCTGATCATCGACTTGAGCGAATCGATGCTGGAAGGTAGCCAGTATGTTGTTAATTCCCTCAAAGAGAAAGTAAAAGTGAAGGAATCGGCTATTGTTGGAAAATCAGGTAAGCAGAGAATGCTTGCACAGCGTATCGCAAAATACTATATCGCCTATCAGGCAGGGATCAAAGATAAGAATACGGTCGATCAGATGAAAGCAGCCGTTGCAGAATTCTCGGAAGCACACAAAGCACTGATGGCAAACCCCGCCAATACACCGGAGATCAACAGGAAACTCAATCAGATAGATAGATTGTGGAAGATCGTCTATAAATTCTACCTCAATATTGAAAAAGGCGGACTGCCTCTGATCGTTTTCAATACCACGGATGACATTACGAAGAAAATGAATACGATCACAGCAATGTATGTCGAACTGTATAAGTAAGATGACTTGCAGCATCAGGAAGGATTGCAGATGAAAAAGATCTTATGCATATGTCTGTTGGCAGGGAGTTTGTCCTATGCCACAACAGATATGAACAGTAGACAAAGTGTGCAGAAGAAGAGGATCGCTACAGTAACGAGAGGTGACGTCAAGATTATTGAAGCGACGGAAAATATACGTTTTTTGAGTCAACAGATCGTAAAAGAGTACCTTTTTCTGTTTGTTACGCCTCAGAAAGAAGCAGTGAAAGCAAAAGTGAAGAAGAGGCTGGTCACACTGAGTAACAATATACGAATGATCGCGGCCACGACAAAAGATGTTGATTCAAAAGATATTCTGGAATTCCTGGCATACAGTAAAGACCAGATCGCACAGACTTTGACCGAAGAGATTACGGAAGAGAATGCGGCATTGATGCTTGACTACAGCGAAACACTCCTGGAAGGGGCTGACTCCATTGCAGCGGCACATGCCTATGATTTCAGTAGTGAAGAGCGTATGCTGATGGCCACCAAGCAGATGGAGTATCTGATAGAGCGTATCATGAAATACTATATGGCACTGCATGTAGGTTTTGACAATCCTACAAATCAAAACCAGATGAATAAGTCTATCGCGCAGTTTGGTAACAAGCTGCAGGATATTGAAGCCTATACCTATCCTAAAGAGATTGGTGGTGTAAAAAGCAAGATTTTGAAATCATGGTATGCGAATGGCTTTTATCTTGGAAAATCTGAAACGCTTTTCATTCCAAAGCTTATGTTGATATCGACAGCACATCTGGAAGATCTCATTGTCAAGATCGCCTTATATCATAACCAGAATCAGTAAAGGAGAATAAGAATGAATCTGTTAAACAATAAAAATATTTTTTCCTTTCTAATCGTACTGGTCCTGGTGGTTTTTGGGGCCATCTCCTACCAGACATATTTTGCATACAATGACTACCAAAAAGCAGAAGAGGGTAAAAAAGAAGTCCGTTTTGTCGAACTGCTTAGCCAGACAGTCGATGCCATAGCCAAAGAGCGTTTGGAGAGTGCAAACTATATGGGTAGTGGAGGTGCCGCTGCCGGCAGTGAATTGAAAGCCAGCCGTGAAATAGTGGACCATACGGTGGATGCTTTGGAAAGCTATGTCAGACAAAATACAAACCTGAAACTACATGACAAAAGAATTGTCATGGTTAAAAAGAAGCTCTCAAAGGTCAGGAACAAGATCGATACCCTGGGGTCCGACTATAAAGATATTTTTTATACCTTGTATCACCAAGAGATATTTCAACCTCTTGTCGGAGCGATCAGGATTGTTGTGGCGAGAGAAGAAGACCCCGCCATGAAAGCGTATCTTTCCAGCTATACCGATTATTTGAATACCAGTGGTAATGTACTGCTGGAAGACAGCGGGATCCTCTATGTGCTCAATGGAAGATACCCGATGAAGGATGAGGATCTTCAAACATGGGACAGCTTGCTTTTGCATGATGCCCTACCTTCTTTGAAACAAATTCCTGATTATGACCTCATGAAGAGTCTTGCATCGATCGTTTCGGCAGATGCCTATGAGAAAATAGGGAACCCGGAGCGTATTAAAGTGCTTTACAATGCGGATACGGGAGAGTATAAAGTCACGCCAAAAGAATGGATGAAGCAGAGTGAAAAGAAAACCGGCTATCTGACACGGGCACAGCATATTCTGTTAGGGACTGTGCAGGTCAAAGCAGAAGACCGTGGCATAGAAAGCAAAAACAGTTTGATGCAGTATGGGGCGGGAACACTTTTTGCACTTTTCGTACTTTTGGTCATGCTCATAGTCAATCACAACATCAACAAAGACAAGCAGCTCTTTGATGATACCTTAAGAGATATAGAAGCTGTTCTGAACAAAGAGCAGCAAAAAGAGCTGCAGGAGCTTATCGACAGACATGATGTAAACAATATCTACAGATTTCTTGTCAATACGATCCGGGAGGCCAATCAGGCAAAAGACCTTTTCCTGGCAAATATGTCTCATGAGATCCGTACACCGCTGAACGGGATCGTCGGATTTACCCAGCTGTTGAAGTCTACAAATCCTTCACCTGACCAGGAAGAGTTCATTACGGTCATCGAGAACAGTTCAGACAACCTGCTCGCGATCGTGAATGATATTTTGGATCTCTCAAAGATCAAAGCGGACAAGATCGAGCTTGAAAGCATTCCTTTCAATGCTATAGAGAAGTTTGAGTCTGCCATAGAGTCCTATGGAGCCAGAGCAGCGGAAAAAGATATTGAATTAGGTGTCTTTATAGATCCGGACCTTCCTACCCCGTTGATCGGTGACCCGACAAAAATTTCCCAGATACTTGTCAACCTTATCAGTAATGCCATCAAATTCACCAGTGCACACGGGACCATTGATGTTCGTATGGAAAAGACAGGGGAAACAGAGAAAGATGTGACTGTGAAATTCTCGGTCAAAGATACCGGTATCGGTATTACAGAAGAGCAAAAAGGTAAAATATTCGATGCCTTTTCCCAGGCGGATGTCAGTACCAGCAGAAAATTCGGCGGTACAGGCCTGGGGCTTGCCATTTCCGGAAAATTGACCGCGTTTATGGGCGGTAAACTTGATATTGACAGTAAAGAAGGAGAAGGCTCGACATTCTTTTTCTCTTTAACTCTGCCAAAAGGTGAACTTGCTTCAGTGCTGCCAAGACCAAAAATGAACGGCTTTACTGTAGCGGCGGTACTGCCGCAGAAAGAGACAGAGAGTCTTTTGGTACGCAATCTTCATGACTATGTGGGTGCGACAGATGCAAATTTTGTGATTTACAGCAAGGATGAATTGCTCAAAGAACAGAAGAATGCAATGCCTGACCTTCTTTTCATAGACCATGCATATTGTCAGCATGGCAACGAACTTGAAAAGTATCTGGATCTTCATACAAGAACGGTACTCTTTACCACAAGTGACAAGAAAAGACAAATTGAATCACTGATGGAGAGGATCGACAAGATCGTCTATAAACCGATCAACCTTAGCAAAACGTTCAAGGCACTTGAAGTTGTTTACAGTGAGATAAATACTGCAGACGTATCACGCCATGAAGAAGAGAGTGAAAAAGCACAGTTCAAAGGTCTTAATGTATTGGTAGCCGAAGACAATACGATCAACCAAAAACTCGTTTTGAACATTCTGAACAAACTTGGGTTGGATGTGACGCTTGCCAACAATGGAGAAGAGGCACTGCATCTGCGTCAGGAGAATGACTATGATATGATCTTTATGGATGTGCAGATGCCCGTGATGGGAGGGATCGAAGCGACAAAAGAGATCCTAGTATATGAAGAGAAGCACCGTAAACATCATATTCCTATTGTTGCACTGACAGCGAATGCACTGCAGGGAGACAGGGAGAAGTATATCGGCGCAGGGATGGATGACTACCTTTCCAAACCGCTTGTACTTGAACAGTTAATACAACTGTTGAAGAAGTATTTCACAAATAAGATGGTGCTTTCCGAGAGTGAGGAAGAGCAAAGGCCCCCAGAAGAACAAGGCACGGATGAAGAAGTAGCGGCAGCATCCAAAGCAGATATAGGTAGAGAGGAAGAAACAGTTGAAACAAACAACGTGCAGGAAGAAGCAGTAGTTAAGGCTGAAGTACCTTCTGTCGAGAAAGAAGAGCTAGAGCCAGTGCAAGAAGAGATCGTTATGAAGGAAGAAATCGTCATAAAGGCTGATATACTGTTACATCATGAAGAGCCTTTGTCATCAAAAATATATGCAACCATGCTTCGAAATCTGGGCTACAGTGTAGATATAGCGGACTCAACCATAGACTTTATGGACAAAGTGGAGAACAACCAGTACCGCTTTGTACTCTTTGATGCCGATTCATTTATGCAGATACACTGCCTGATAGCCGATATCGTGCATGATGCAGGTGCAAGACCTTTCCTTTTCATTTCTGAGAAAGAGATCGGGAATATATGCTGTGAAACATTAGGTATGGAGCCTGATGTTGAGGAGATAAGGGAGAAGCTGGAAGCTTCAGTATAGGATCCTTGCCAGATAAAGCCCCTGCGGAGGGGCCAGTCTGCTGTGGTATTTCTTTTCCGTATTTATCTGTTTTTGCAACTGTTTAAGTGAAAGTACCCCTTGTGCACACAGCATGGCAGACTCTACCATCATTCTTACCTGTGAGCGTAAAAATCCGTTTGCACTAAAATAGATGAAATGATATGTCCCTTCCTGCCTGTAGTTTGTAGCATAGATCATTCTGACCGTTGAATGTATGTCGGAACCAGTTTTGTGAAAATAGGCGAAGTCATGCTCACCTTCGAACATTGACAGTGCGCTACGAAGGATATCCGCATCAAAACCACTGTAGTGTGAGACATATTTTCTTTCGAATATGGAGGGTTCACTCTCTTTGAATACATATCTGTAGATACGTTTTTTAGCAGAGAAGCGTGCATGAAAGTCCTTGGGCACAGCAGAAATGTGTTTAAAAGATATCGTAGAGAGTTTTCTGTTGAGGCTCTTTCTGAGTCTGTCCGGGTCGTCCCAGAACTCAGGCAGGTCAAAATGGATGACCTGCCCGCTGGCATGCACGCCGGCGTCGGTACGCCCACTGCCTGTGACGGGTGAGATAATCTGAAGATCCCTGAGGGCATTTTCTATGGCAGTGGTCACGGTCTGCTTCGTACGTGTCTGTTTCTGAAATCCCTGATAGGCACTTCCATCATAGGCAACTACGGCTTTTACTCTCATGGTCATCCTTTTAAAAATACCTGGCTACACGTTTCTCAAAAACAGCTCTGCCAAGAAGGTAGACCGCAATAGCTGAAATGATGAATGCCGGGATATTCCCCCATTTTTCCAGAGAGGAAGCAACAAGATAGAGGAAAAGTGTACTTGAAAATATGATAATGAAAGAGTAGTTTGCCTGATAGCGTGGATTGATCATGGCAAAGGCAGCGACCAGATAGACCGAAAGGAGAGGGATCAGGCTGACAAAGAGGTAAAAAAGTGCTCTTCCCATTCTGTTTTTATCTGTTTTTATTTTTGCCCAGTAGGAGAGGATATCCTGAAAATGGAAACGGTATTTCTGTTTGCTGTCAAAGACTTCCAGTGTCTTGTATTTAGACTGCTGGAGTTTCTCTTTGCTGTAAGTGTAGCCGTAGCCATCCTTCAGGAGTAGAGAGGCGACCTGTTTGCCTCTGTTGAGCTGTCCCTCTTTGGAGGAGAAGAACTGCTCTTCATCCTTTTTGGTCCGGTTGTAAATGACCATATCATGAAAAAGTCCACTTTTGTCATCTTTTCCTTTGACATAAATGTAGTAGTCACCGAACTTTTGCCCGAGTTTCCCCGGAACGATGTTGAGTGTCGCCTCTGCTTTTTTCTTCTCTTTAAATGCATTGTAGAGCTGTTTGCTCATAGGAATACCCAGAAAGGAGAGAGTGGCAAGCAGTATAGAGAACAAAACACCAAGCAGCAGTATGCTTCGGAGTACTTTTTTTGCCTTGAGGCCCAGGGCATAGAGTGCAATGAGTTCATTGTCCTGTGAGAGTTTCATTAATGTGTTGGTCACTGCAGCGATGAAAGAGAGGGGAATGGTATAGAAAATGATATTGGGCAGTGAATAGCTGTAGAGCAGCAGCAATTCTAGAAAATTTATCTGTATCTGTGCGGTCAGTGCCGAGATCTTGACCAAATATACAAGGGATATGATAAGAAAAAAAGGGATGAATATGGTCAAGAATGCTTTGGTGAAATTTGACGAGATATACCCTTTGACATTAACCATAAATGAGCTTCTCCAGCAGTTGGACGGCTTGTGTATCGTAGAGGTAGACAATGAAGGTTGCCATAGCTAAAAAGGGCACAAACGGAACCCCTTTTTCACGGTAGATCAATGCCGGGACCATCGCCAGTATAGCCGAGAGGAAAATAGCAACGAAAAAGTTGGGAAAACCGAGCAGGGCACCCATGGTGCCTGCCACAATGACATCTGCGCCGCCCATTGCCTGTCTCCGTGCGATAAAGGAGGAGAGCAGGCCAATAAGGTAGAGTCCTCCTGCGGCCATAGCTGCATAGAGTGCGGCATGCAGAAAGTCAGGCTGTACCAGTGCGAAAAGCAGTGCGGCGAAGTTCACGTTGTCCGGAACGGCCATATATTTGAAGTCGATCATCACCAGGGCGAAGAGTGCGGCAAAAGAAGCTGCAACAAAAGGCAGGTACCAGACCAGCCCGAGTTTCAGGTAAAGCATCAGGAAGATGACACCGGTCAGAAATTCGACGACAGGGTACTGCACGGAGATTTTCTCATGGCAGAAATAGCATTTCCCCTTGAGAAAAAGCCAGGAGAAGATGGGAATATTGTGCCACCACTTCAACGCTGTCTGGCAGCTCTGGCATTTGGAAGAGGGAAAGACGATGCTCTCTCCCTTGGGGATACGGTAAATGACTACATTGAGAAAAGAACCGATCATTGCTCCGAAAATAAAGACCAAAAAGGCCATAGTAAGGGTTTCTGTCATGCCAATCCTCCAAATCGTCTGGTACGCTGCTCGAAATCTGTAATGATCTCATCGAGTTCCTCTGCGGTGAAGTCCGGCCAGAGAGTCTCGGTGAAGTTGAGTTCGGCATAAGAGAGCTGCCAGAGAAGAAAGTTGGAAATCCGCTCCTCGCCGCTGGTTCGTATCAGCAGATCAATGTCGCTGTAGGGGGTTTGCAGGGAAGAAGAGATATCGGCTTCCGTCAATGTTCTTTTCCCTTCGGCGATCACTCTGTTCACGGCAGCTGTTATTTCCGCTCTTCCTCCGTAATTGAGAGCAAGGATATGGGTCAGGTCGCTATTGTTCCGTGTTGCCTCTTCCGTGATTTTGATACGCTTCTGCAGTTTGTCCGAAAAAGCCGTAATATCACCGATGGCCATGAAACGTACATTATTCTTCTGATAGGTCTCAAGCTCTTTTTGCAGATAGCGGTCGAGCAGTTTCATCAAAAATTCCACTTCGAGTTTGGGCCTTTTCCAGTTCTCAGTACTGAAGGCGTAGAAGGTCACCGTTTCGATGTCCGGTGCTTTGGCGCAGTAGAGGGTAACGTCGCGGATGATCTCTACACCTTTCTCATGGCCCTTGGTACGGTTAAGCCCACGCTGCCGGGCCCACCTACCGTTCCCGTCCATGATGATGGCAAGATTCTTCAGCTTGGTTTTAGGCATCGCAAAGTGCCTTGGCTTCTGACAGTATCTTTTCGGAGAGTATCAGTTTGGTGGCTCTGCCAAGCGCTGTCTCACCTTTTTTGGTAATGAAAGTGATCTCGTTCTCTTCGGTACCAAAACTCCCCGAATCACTCAGGAGGTTGTAGCAGACTGCATCCACCTCTTTCTCGGCTAACAGTTTTCTGGCATTTTCAAGGCCGTTTGCTTTATCCATCTCCGCTTTGAATGCAATGGTCTTGATCCCGTCTTTTCTCAGTACAGAGAGGATGTCTTCTGTCTGAACGAGTTCGAGCACCCAGCTCTCTCCCAACATACTTTTTTTCAGTTTGCCCTTCTGTGGGAATTTCGGTGTGTAGTCCGCTACCGCGGCTGCCATGAAGAGGTAGGGTTCTTTCTGTATGAGGTGTACAGGGTCACTGCTGTTCATGCTGGCTCTGCTCATCTTGCCCTTTTTGGCGACGCGTACGGCATCCTGTGTAAAGTCGAGCATCTCTTTGGCGCTTTCGACTTCGATCGTGTAGAGACTTTTGGGCAGGCCTTCGTTACCAGTCGTAGTGATGTAGCAGACATCGGCACCCCTCAGGTAGAGCGCCAGGCAGAGTGCCTGTGCCATTTTTCCAGATGAGTAGTTGGAGAGGTAGCGCACTTCGTCGATCTTCTCTCTGGTACCCCCGCCCGTAACAACGATGCGGCGGTCATCCCAGAAAGGTTCTTTGAAAAGGGCTTTGGCTGTTGCAAAAAAGATTTCCTGCAGGTCTGCCAGTGCACCGCTCCCTACATCGCCGCAGGCAAGCTGTTTTTCCTGGGGCTCGATAATAGTATAGTCGTTCACAGTCAGCATTTTCAGAGAGCCGGCGGTATAGTGGTTTTTGAGCATCTGCGTGTTGGCGGCCGGAGCGACCAGCATCGGCCCGGCATAGGCCAGGGCCGTTTGCAGCAGAATATTGTCGGCGATCCCTTTGCTCAATTTGTTGAGTGTGTTGGCTGTGGCGGGGGCTATGACAAAAACATCGCACTTCTTGCCGATCTCGATGTGGTTGAGTTCCGAACTCCAGCTCTCGGAGTTTTCTGTCAGTACCGGGTTGCGTGTCAGGGCTTCAAAGGTCAGGGCCGAGACAAAACGTTCGGCACTTGGACTCATCACCACGTGCACCCTAGCACCTGCCTTGACGAAAAGCCTGGCAAGGTCACAGGCCTTGTAGGCCGAAATGCTTCCTGTTACACCGAGAAGTACGGATTTTCCGTTGAGATTGATCTGCATATTATTTGTCTCCGAAGAATTTGTAGAAAAAGTCTTTGACCGTTCTCATAGGGGTTCTTGAAATGGCAAGCACGCCTTTTTCCACATCTTTGTTCACGGTGGTCCCTGCAGCGATGATGACATCGTCCTCTATGCATACGGGGGCCACAAGCTGTGTGTCCGAACCAACAAAGACATTTTTGCCGATGATGGTCCTGAATTTGTTCTTCCCGTCATAGTTGCAGGTGATGACCCCCGCACCGATGTTGGAGCCTTCGCCGATTTCAGCATCGCCGATGTAGGCAAGATGCCCCACTTTGACACCGTTGAGAATGGACTTTTTCACCTCTACGAAGTTGCCGATATGCGTATCGACAAGTCTCGAACCCGGCCTGACACGGCCCATAGGCCCCACATCGGAATTTTCAAGGTAGGAATCCTCGATGACGGAATGTGCCTTAATATGGGCATTGACAAGTTGTGAGACCCCCTGTATGCGGACACCATTCTCCAGTTCGCACTCTCCCTCGAATGTGGTGCGGCAGTCGATGTAAATGGTCTCGGGCAGACGCATGGTCACGCCGGACATCATCAGTGCTTCTTTGATACGCCGCTGCATGATCTCTTCGGCCTGGGCAAGGTCGAGTTTTGAGTTGACCCCCTTGAACTCCTCCTCTTCCACATAGACGGGATGTACCGTTCTGCCTTCATCGACCGCCATTTTGACGATATCGGTAAGGTAGTACTCTTTTTGCGCATTGTCGTTGCGTAATAGTGGGATATAGCGTTCCAGCAGCGCTGTATCGACGGCATAGATACCGGCATTGACCGTTCGGGTGCAAAGCTGTGCTTCACTGCAGTCTTTTTGCTCAACGATCTCCACGACCTTGTCATCCTCGATGATCACACGGCCGTAGCCGGAGGGGTCTTCAAGCCTGATGACGGACATGTTAATATCGGCATCACCGGAAGTAAGTGCTTCCAGCGAAGACTTGGTGATCAGAGGCATGTCGCCGTTGAGGATGAGGGTACGGCTGTGTTTGGTGTGTACCCCTTTCATCGCTCCGCCTGTACCGGGAAAATTTTCGGCATCCTGCTTGTGGAAGAGAATGTTCTCGTACTCTTTTTCTATCTCTTCCTGTATCCGCCGGGCCTGATGGTGGAGTATCACAGTAATATCATCGGAGATCTCTCTGGCGGCATCGATGGCATGGAAGAGCATGGGTTTGCCTGAAATGGTATGCAGGACCTTGGGTGTGGAAGATTTCATTCTGGTACCTTGTCCAGCGGCAAGAATTACGACAGATATAGACATGTTTGAGAACCTTTTGGATAAAATTGCATTTATATTAATAGTTATTGTGATTATATCGAATTGAAATTAAGTGAGTGTAAATATGGTATGTAAACATTTTGGAAGCTGCGGTTCATGCAGCCTGTATGCGCTTGATTATGCCGGGCAGCTTGCGTTGAAAAAAAACCGTGTGTCAGAACTTCTGTCACCGTTCTATGAAGGAGAACTCGAGGTTTTCGATTCACCCGATTCACACTATCGTGCAAGGGCGGAATTCCGTATCTGGCATGAGGGTGACAGGTGTGACTATGCGATGGGGAACATTGAAAAAAAGGGTGCCGTCACCATAGAAGAGTGTCCCAAAGTGATCATAGCGATTGAAAAGCGTATGTGGAAACTGATAGAGAAGATCAATGCCTCACAGGAAGTACTGAAACAACGTCTTTTTGCCGTTGAATTTCTGGCAACAACTACGGATGAATGTCTTATTACCATGCTGTATCACCGAAAACTCGATGATGTCTGGTCAGAAAAAGCAAAGGTACTGGAAACAGAGTTGGACTGCAAGGTTATGGGAAGAAGCCGGAAGCAGAAAGTGATCCTCTCCGATGAGTTCGTGACCGAAACACTGAAAATCGATGGCAAGGAATTTACCTATGTGCAATATGAAAGCGGGTTTACCCAGCCCAACCCGGCGGTCAATATCAAGATGATAGAGTGGGCGATCAGGCAGGCCAAAAAAGTGGGTTACGGGGACTTCCTGGAGAGCTACTGCGGTCTGGGGAACTTCACGCTGCCTCTGTCACACTACTTCGACAAGGTTCTGGCAACGGAGATCTCCAAACGTTCCATCCACGCGGCACTACAGAACTGTGAACTGAACGGTGTGAAGAATATTACCTTTGCCAGACTGGCATCAGAAGAGATGACGGAAGCATTGAATAGTGTACGCGAATTCAGCCGGCTTAAAGGGATAGACCTGAAATCCTATGATTTCTCAACGGTACTGGTGGACCCGCCGCGGGCTGGTCTGGATGAGGGAACGATAGGTCTTATTTCAAATATAGACAATATTGTTTATATCTCCTGCAACCCGGAGACACTGGTACGAGACCTGGAGACATTGACAAAAACACACACTGTCATAGAAGCAGCACTCTTTGACCAGTTTCCGCATACGGAACATGTGGAAAGCGGTGTGTTTTTACAGAAGAAATAAGTTAGCTTTTTTGCTATCAAAAATTCACGTATTCTACAGCCGGAGCTATAGAGGTAGAGGATAGCTTGAATTTAAACCCATAGTGAAATTTCACCTTTAATCCTATTTTCTATTTTCTATTTTATTTGGAGCGAGTTAAAAAATATAAAATATATCATATTTATGGAAAGTAATTTCAAAGAAAAATAGCTAACAAAGCGGAGATTTCATTTTTTAAGTGCTATACTATTTGAAATCAGATGGATCATTCAATCAATATAGTTGAAATTAGCATGGATGGAGAGATATCTCAATGAACAGGTATGAAAAGCAGTTAAGTACGTTTAAAAAGTGGCTTTTGGAGATAGCAACAAAACTTGATTCCACACTTTCTGTAAAATTATGGGATGGGGAGATCATTCCTCTTGGAAAAAATGCAAAAGATGATATATTGTTCGCTATCAATTCCCAAGAAGCGGTTACCAGACTTATTTATAGACCAAAACTGGAAACGGTATTTCAGCTTTATTATGAGGGCTTTATTGAAGTAGAAGGTGGAACACCACTGGAAATGCTTAAACGGTGGGATCATATTGGCATATTAAATATTGTACGCTCAATGAGTAAGTTTGACTTGTTTAAGACATTTTGGCCTTTTGTTTTTAAAATTAAAAAAGGTACTTACGATGAACATGCCTATAGCAAAAATGTGAGTGAAAGTCGGGATGACAAGGAGCTTGTCCAGTTTCATTACGATATTTCCAATACATTTTATAAACTTTTTTTAGATGAAAATATGATCTACAGTTGTTCCTATTTTAAAACACCTGATACCTCTTTAGATCAATCACAGATTGATAAACTTGATTATATTTGTAAAAAGTTGCGTTTGAAAAAAGGTGAGAAGTTTCTTGATATTGGATGTGGGTGGGGTGGTCTTGTTTGCCATGCGGCACAATACTATGGGGTGGAGGCATACGGAGTTACCCTTTCCCAGGCACAATATGATTATGCTCAGGAGAAGATCAAACGATTGGACCTGAAGGATAAGGTAAAAGTTGAATTAAGTGATTATCGAAATATTAAGGGTAAGGAGTATTTTGACAAAATAGCACAAATAGGAATGTTCGAACATATAGGTTTTAAAAACCATGATACGTATTTTGAATTGATGAATAAACTGTTAAAGCCCAGAGGATTGTATCTTCACCATGCTATTACAAGGCGGGTGACATGGGACATCAGGAAATTTAAAAAACCGACAGCCTATCAAAAAGTCATTACTAAATATATTTTTCCTGGTGCCGAACTTGACCACATTGGTCAAACGGTAACCAATCTTGAACGTCATGGATTTGAAGTGCATGATGTGGAAAATTTGCGAGAACACTACAAAATGACTTTGGAACATTGGGTAGATCGCCTTTGGAATAATAAAGAAAAAGCTATAGAGGAAGTAGGGGTTTCAAAAATGAAACTTTGGTTGCTTTATCTATCATTGTTTGCCATTTCATTTGACCGGGGTACAAACAATTTGTATCAGACAATTTCCTCAAAAAGACGTGTAGGACCCTCCGGTCTGCCTTTGACCCGGAAAAATTTATATTGATTTGTCTGAAATTTTAAACGATCTGGAGAAATGGACCAGAAAAGGAAGTATTCCATTCTTTTTGATACGTCATTGAATAAAACTTCAGTTCCACAAGATAATATTTTCCCTCCCCAATCTGTTTTATGTCAGGTTTCTATGCGCCACCATGGAACAGACATTCTGCACCACTTTCATCCCTGCATCTTTTGCTTTTTTGGCAGCGGCATTGTTGACCAGCCCCAACTGTCCCCAGAAGACTTTGACATCGCCTCTTTCTATGCAGGCATCCGCAATGGCATCGAAAGCGGCAGGTTTCCTGAAAATGTCCACCATGTCGATCTCAAACGGTATTTCTGCGAGAGAACGGTAGACCTTTTCTCCCAGTATGGTCTCTTCTTTTGGGTAGACCGGGACGATCTTGTAGCCTACCTCCTGAAGGTAGGCGGCGACACGGTGGCTGGCTTTGGTCGGGTCCGGAGAGAGGCCGAGGACCGCGATGGTCTTTACTGTGTCGAAGATCTCTTTGATTTCTTCCTGATTGCTGTTGACTGTGGGAAATTCACATTCCATAAAAAACTCCTTTATTAACTTTCTTTACTACTGTAACCTCTATTTCCTTAAGGTTGCAATGAGCCGTTTGGGGTGAAGAAAGAGGCTCAGGGCATCTGTGACATCTTTGCACACTATGTCAGAAGCAATCAGCGTATCTTTTGCACATCCCTCTTCTCCGAAAATGGCAATGCCCAGTGTAGCGGTCTGAAGCATGGCCGCATCGTTGTTGCCGTTGCCGAGCGCTGCACAGCTCTCCGCCCCCAATTTATCGATGAAGTCGGCTTTCTCCTGTGTATGGTCGCTTCCGGAAAGCACTTTGATGGTCACCGGGCTATCGGCAAGCTGTGCAGCGACACTGCCGAAGGTATCGGCGGTGATGACATGCAGGGTGTAGCTTTGGGCAAGTGTCTTGAAGAGTACTTTGACTTCGGGATGGACCATGCCGTCTTTGGCGATAGTGCCGTTGTAGTCGCAGACAATATGTATAATATTCAGGGTTTTGTAATTAGGTATCTCTATCATTTAATCTCTCGGTGATATAATTTGGCTTATTTACTTGGTACGGTAATATTATATCAAAATAAAGGTTGCTAAATGTCATCAGTCAAATTAACGGAGTACAGTCACGGAGCAGGATGCGGATGCAAGATCTCACCTATGCTGCTCGATGAGATTTTGGAGAGTACACAAAAGACCAGTGTCTATCCGCAGCTTCTCGTAGGCAATGCGAACAAAGACGATGCAGCGGCATATGACCTTGGCAATGGAACATCCGTCCTTTCGACTACGGATTTTTTCATGCCCATCGTGGATGATGCTTTCACTTTTGGTCAGATCGCGGCAACGAATGCCCTGAGTGACATCTATGCGATGGGAGGCAAACCGCTAATGGCTATTTCCATTTTCGGATGGCCTATAGACAAACTTTCAGCAGATGTGGCAAGAGAAGTGATAGACGGTGGACGTTCCATCTGTGAAGATGCCGGCATACCGTTGGCGGGAGGTCATTCCATTGACTCACCCGAGCCTATCTTCGGGCTGGCGGCGACGGGACTGGTGGACAATGCCAACCTGATGCAGAATGACAGTGCCAAAGAAGGATGTTACATTTTCCTGACCAAACCGTTGGGTATAGGCATCCTCTCCACGGCGCAGAAACAGAAAAAGATCGAAGAGGGGCACATAGACCCGGCGATCCAGGCAATGACCACGCTCAATAAAATAGGCGCCGACCTGGCCCCGCTGGAATCTGTGGTTGCGATGACGGATGTGACCGGTTTCGGACTGCTGGGCCACTTGAGCGAGATCTGTGAAGCCAGCGACATCAGTGCACAGGTCTGGTTCGAGAAGGTACCGCTGCTTCCCAATGTGGAAAAGTACAGACAGCTTGGCTGTATTCCCGGCGGAGCGCGTAAGAACTTTGCCAGTTACGGAGACAAAATAAGTGAGATGACACAGCAGCAAAGAGAGATACTCTGTGATGCACAGACATCCGGCGGACTGCTTGTGATCGTTAAAAAAGATGGCATTGAAGCATTCAAAAAGGTGACTGAAGCTGCCGGACTGATGCTTGAGCCTATCGGAGAGACCATAGCAAAAAGCCGGCATCTGGTCGAGGTTCTCTAGGTGGAGGAACTTCCGCAAAGCAGCGATTTCCGATCGATCGTTTTGAACAACATACCGCTCATAGATGTCCGGGCACCCGTCGAATTCGCAAAAGGTGCTTTCCCCCATGCCGTGAACCTGCCTCTTATGAACGATGAAGAACGGCATGTCGTGGGCATCAAATACAAAGAAGAGGGGAACGCCGAAGCGGTCAAACTGGGGCATGCTCTGGTAAGAGGTGATCTAAAAGAGGCGCGCATTAAAGCATGGACGGATTTCATCGCAAGTCATCCCGATGCAATGCTCTACTGTTTCAGAGGAGGGCAGCGTTCACAGATATCACAGGAGTGGCTCGCTGAAAACGGCAGGGAGATCGTACGGCTCAAAGGTGGCTACAAGGCATTCCGGAACTGGCTGATGCAGGAGACTGAAAAAGCTGTGGAGCAGTTCAAACCCATCGTGCTTGGTGGCCGTACAGGTTCGGGGAAGACCATACTTCTGAAAAAACTGCAGAATGCTATTGACCTGGAAGGCCTGGCGAATCATAGAGGCTCATCTTTTGGGCGTGATATCACACCGCAGCCTACACTGATTGATTTTGAGAATGCTTTGGCCTATGACCTGATACAGAAACTCGATCAGGGATTTGAACATCTGGTCTTTGAAGATGAAGGAAAGTGTGTTGGGCGGATCTATCTACCCAAAACACTGGTGGAGCATCTCTCCGAGGCACCGCTTGTGGTGCTTGAAACACCGACAGAGGAGCGGATAGAGATCACCTTTGACGAGTATGTCTCCAAAGCACATGAAAAATACAAAGAGGTCTATCCTTTTGACTACCTGAAAGTCTGGACCGAAGATATGCATGAGGCGATGAAAAGGATACAGAAAAGGCTTGGTGGACAGCGCTACAAGATCGTCTGTGAAATATTCGAGGATGCATTGAAAGAGCAGAAGAAGAACGGTTCGCTTGAGGAATACAAAGTGTGGATCGCCTATCTTCTAAGCGAATACTATGACCCGATGTATGATTACCAGATAGAGAGGAATGCCTCGAGAATACTGTTCCGGGGAAATGCTCAGGAGATCGAAGCGTTTTTGAAAGATTACAGATAGGATGAATTAGCTTTCTTTTAGGTATAATTTCGCCAATTTATAACGTAGGAAATATTATGTTGGATTTAGCAAGCATCAGACAGGCCTATGAAAGGGTGCAGGGTGTCGTACACCGTACCCCTTTCTCCTATGCCCCCATCCTTTCACAGATCAGCGGATATGAAGTCTACCTCAAGAAGGAGAACCTTCAGCGTACGGGTGCCTTCAAACTGCGGGGTGCCTTCAACCGAATCGCTTCTCTTGTCGAGAAAGGTGACAGAGGCGGTGTGGTAGCGGCATCGGCGGGGAACCATGCCCAGGGTGTGGCTTTTGCTGCTAAACATTTCGGTATAGAAGCAACGATCGTGATGCCGGAATCCACTCCGCTGACCAAAGTGCAGGGTGTCAAGGAATTCGGTGCCAATGTCATTCTTCACGGAAGCAACTATGATGAAGCGTATGCCTATGCCGTGACCTTTGGAAAAGAGAACAACTTTACCTTCGTGCACCCTTTTACCGATGAAGAGGTGATGGCAGGCCAGGGGACCATTACGCTTGAAATGCTTGAAGATGTTGAAGACCTTGATGCTATGATCGTTCCGGTCGGTGGCGGCGGACTGATAAGCGGAATGTCCGTTGCGGCCAAAGCATTGAAACCCGACATGAAGATCATCGCGGTCTCAGCCGAAGGAGCACCTGCCATGAAGAACTCCTACGATGCCAAACGGCCGTTGGATACGCTTTCGGTCCGGACCATTGCAGACGGGATCGCAGTACGTGACACGTCACCGATCACGTTGGAGTATATTTTGAAAAATGTGGACAGTTTTGAGTCTGTCTGTGACGACGAGATCGCTTCAGCCATTCTCTTTCTGCTTGAAAAACAGAAAGTACTGGTCGAAGGTGCCGGATCGGTCGGGGTGGCTGCCTTGATGCACGGCAAGATCGATCTGTCAAAGGGTGCCAAAGTGGGAATCGTTCTCAGCGGAGGGAATATCGATGTCACAATGCTCTCACTGATCATTGAAAAGGGTCTGATGAAGTCTGCAAGAAAAATGAAGCTGATGGTCACGCTGGTCGACAAACCGGGAGCCCTTCAGTCATTTACTCAGATACTTACCGAGGTGGGTGCCAACATCGTACAGATAGGTTACGACAGAACTTCGATCGATCTTGAATTTGGAGATGCGCATGTCTCCGTAGCACTTGAGACCAAAGGCGAGGAGCATCAGGCCCTGATACGCAAAAAGCTTGAAGAGGGCGGTTTTGCCTTCAGAGAAGAACACTGATTACTGTGTAAAGTGAGGAGTGAAGAGTGGGGAGTGAGGAATATGTTGTTGCATTAGATCTCGGGTCCAATACCCTTCGTGTGACGAAACTGGAGTGTTGGAGCGGAAGGTTTATTGCTGCCTATGAAAAGATCGTCAAAACGGCCGATATGCTGGAGCGTACGGGAGTGATCCATCATGAAGCTGTAGACCGTGTGATCTATGCGATTAAAGAGGCGAAACAAAAGATCAATTTCTCCGATGCAAAGGTCAGAGCGGTTGCCACTGAAGCAATTCGCCAGGCGCTGAACAGTAAAGATGTCCTTGCCAGGATCAAAAAAGAGACAGGGATAGGCTTTGAGATCATTTTGGGAGAGGAAGAGGCACGTCTTACCCTGCTTGCGGTAAAGCATCGCCTGGAAAAACTGCATTTTGCCGCCAAAGATTTCGTACTTGTCGATATCGGCGGAGGGTCAACGGAACTGATCTTCCGTTATGGAGAAGAGGTATTCTCCAAAAGCTTCCCTGTCGGTATTGTTACGATTGCCCAGCGCTATGAAACACTTGAACAGATAGAAACTGCTCTCCCCGAAGTGATGCTCGATATACAGATGTACTGCGCCGAGGTCTATGCGACGAAAGGAAGGCCGGAAGCGTTCATTGCGACTGCAGGTACGCCTACCACGGTAGCAGCCATGAAACTCGGGCAGACCTATGAGAACTATGATGCCAAAAAGATCAATGGGACTTCACTCAAACAGGAGGAGCTGGACCTCTATCTGAAAAAACTCCTCTCCATGCCTTTTGAAGAACGGGAGATCATGGTCGGTACAGGCAGAAGCGATCTGATCGCCGCAGGTATACTGATCTTTAAAGAGATTTACAATATTGTGGAATTTGAATCATGTATTGTGATCGATGATGGGTTGCGTGAGGGTGTTGCACTGGATAGTTGTAAAGAATAAAATAGCCACACTTCCCGTTGTGAACAAAAGGAATAAAGAATAGAGTTTGTTTGCAACACTCTTTCTTACAGTTTGGTTAGTGTGGTACTCAGAGGTGTCTTTGTCATATATACAAGGGGGGGGAGATATACTTTTTCCACCTCTTGAATAAAATTATAGACAAAGAGTTTGTCAAATCTTGTCAAAAAGAGATTTTTCTCTACTTTTATTTTGTTTGTAAAATATAACCTACCCCGTAGGCACTTTTAATCGTATCTTTGGGCAGTTTCTGTCTCAGCCGTTTCATCAGGGAAGCAATAGCATGGGAGGAGAAGTCCCGTTCCGGTTGGTCTTCATATAGGTGATTGTATATGTCTATGGCTGAAACACTCTGGTTCGGATGTGAGCAGAGCAGTGACATGACTTTGCGTTCCCTGGGTTTCAGCACTATTTCTTCAGCATCATGAAACAGTTTTTGATTCAAAGTATCCCAGTAAAAAGCCTCTTTTAATGCAAGTGTATGCCTTTGGGACCTCAACTCGTCGACCAGTGACAAGAGAAGGGTTTTGAGCCGGTCACTCTGTACAGGTTTGATGAGGTACTTGACCAAATGCAGTTCTATGGCCTGCAAAAGTCTCTCCTGATCGGAGTGTGCCGAAGTGATGATGATCTTTGTTTTTCGGTCATTTTCTCTGATCTTTCTTATCATAGCAAGTCCGTCGAGACGTGGCATGTTGATATCGGCAATAATAATATCGGGATGGTGTTTTAAGTAGCTTTGGTACGCTTCCTGACCATCTTTCGCCCTGTACACCTTTTCAAAAAAGAGTTCAAGGTACTCCGTCATGGAATCCAGAAGTGCCTCTTCATCTTCGGCGATCAGAATGGAGACATCAGTGATCTGGCTGTGTGGCATCTGTTTTTCCTGTTTTAGATTGGCGGGGAAGAGTGATCCTGAACAGTGCACCATCCTGGGTATTGGAGATAGAGAGTGTTCCATCCATGTTCTTCTCTATGATCATTTTTGAAATGTAAAGTCCCAGTCCCGTACCGAGTGATTTGTGTTTGGTTGTGAAGTAGGGGTCGAAGATACGGTGTATATTCTCCTGCTGCACGCCTCCCGCATTGTCGCCGATATCGAGGACCACATCCTTACCGTTTTCGTAAAGTCTAAGCGATATATCGGGATCTTTTGTCTTTCTATGAAGAAGGGTGTCTTTTGCGTTGTGCAGAATGGAGATGACTACCTGCATGTATTCGTTCATGTATCCTTCGACAGCCTCTTCGGAACTGATTTCGAATGTGAGGGAGACCCCCGCTTTTTTCAGCATAGGATCTGTGATCTCAAGCGTATGTCTGACCACTTCGGAAATGAGAAAAAGATTTTTCTCCTTTTTTGGATGAAAGAAATGCATGAAGTCATCTATGGTCTTTGACATATACTGGATATTGTTCTCCATTTCCTGAAGCTTTTCGGCCAGTTCAGTGCTTCGCAGGGCCTCCTGCTGATTCTTCTCTTTAAGAATGGAGATCAGTGTATTGTTCAATGCCAGAGGCTGACGCCACTGATGTGCGATATTGGCTATCATCTCCCCCATATCTGCCATTTTGGCCTTCTGAAACAGCAGTTCCTCTTTCTCTTTGATCTCCTGCATGGAGGCACGCAGGGCAAGGTCTTTCTCCTTGAGTTCTTCAATGGTATGAATGAGCCGGTCTTTGTACTCCTTTTCAATATACAGGCCGCACTCAAGCGCTTTCATTTTTTCGATCAGCCCTGCGATCTTCTCTTTTTGTATGATCGACCCATGCTGCGGTGCTATCATTTCCAGCTCAAGCTTCTCGATCTTGGTGAGAGCATAGTTAAAGATGTCCCTGCTGGGCATATATTCGGCATGAAAGGGCTTTGCTTTCTCGAAGTAGTCCTTACCTGCAAAAAATTCCCATGATTCTTCGATACCTCCGAAGATATCACCTGAAAAAAGTGTTTTGGTGAAAGGCTCATAGGTAACAAAGGCTCCGGGAGAGTGGCAGTAAGGTGTGGTGACGAACTGTAGGTGCAGATCACCGCTTACAAGCTGATGGCCGTGTTTGTCTATCTCGTAGTAATCTGACCTGATAAGGTAGTGTTTGACCAGCGGGACCATCCTACTGTGTGTAATGACAAGAAGATCGGAGCGGTCTATCAGTTTTTCCATTTCCGGGACGGCTGCGGCAAGATCGGGATCCTGGTGGTGCAAAATGATATATTTGATGTTTTTCATCGAGGAGATCGTGTTGACCTTCCTGACAACTGCTTCAAATTCAAGCATGGAACCGGGGTCTATCAATATTGATTCATCACCATTCTCTATGAAGTAGGGGTGACACTGGAAAGGATCATTCTCCAGATACATTCCTATCCAGTAAATATGTTTCGCTATCTCTACGGCTTGTGTAAAATCCATAGAAGAGTATAATGAAATCAGCTGAGTATTTTGATGATTCTAATCAATAAAAAAGGACTATTTTTATCTGATTTTATACGAATTTGTATCCACTCTAATATTATTTTGCTATAATCAGTAAAAAATTAATGGAGTGTAGACCATGCAGATGAGTGGTGCACAAATGGTGTGTGAGGCGATCATCGCCGAGGGTGTGAAGACCGTATTTGGTTACCCCGGCGGTGCGATCATGCACGTTTACGATGAAATTTACAAGCAGAACGGTTTTGAACATATTCTCAATCGTCATGAGCAGGCAGCGGTACATGCAGCGGACGGATATGCAAGAGCGACAGGCAAGGTCGGAGTTGCCATGGTGACATCGGGACCGGGCTTTACCAATGCAGTCACCGGACTGGCGACAGCCTATATGGATTCCATCCCTATGGTCGTGATCTCCGGGCAGGTACCTTTGTCACTTATTGGTACGGACGGTTTTCAGGAGATCGATGCCGTAGGTATTTCCAGACCCTGTACGAAGCATAATTTTCTGGTACGTTCACTTGAAGAGCTCCCTCGTATACTCAAAGAAGCTTTCTACATTGCAAGAAGCGGAAGACCGGGGCCTGTACTGGTGGATGTTCCCAAAGATATCACAGTAGAGATCGGTGAATTCAGTTATCCGGATTCTGTGAATATCCCAAGTTACAAACCGACCTACAAAGGGAATAAAAGACAGATAGAAAAAGCGGTCGAAGCGATCAAAAAAGCGAAGAAGCCACTGTTGTATATTGGTGGCGGTGTCGTGCTTTCCAACGCCTATAAACTGGTACGCCAATTGGCTGAAACAACACAGATACCTGCAGTGGAAACACTGATGGCAAGAGGCGTCATGGGTGCGAAGAATCCACTTTTGCTCGGAATGCTCGGGATGCACGGAAACTATGCTTCCAATATGGCAATGTCCGAGACGGATCTTGTCATCTCTCTGGGTGCAAGATTCGATGACAGGGTAACGGGAAAACTTTCCGAATTCGCCAAATATGCAGATATCATCCATGTGGATATCGATCCCGCAAATATTGCAAAACTGGTCGATGTGGACTACCCGATCGTTGGTGATATCACACAGGTACTTGAGCAGATGCTTCCATTGCTTGACGATGTGAATACCGAGCGGTATCATGCCTGGAGGGAGATCCTCAAGCGTTACGATGAACTGCATCCACAATCCTATGTCGATTCGGATGAGGTCATCAAGCCGCAGTGGGCTATTGAACGTATCGGAGAACTTATCGGTGAAGATGCCATCATCACTTCTGATGTCGGCCAGCATCAGATGTGGGCGGCACAGCACTATCCGTTTGACAGGCCGCGCCAGTGGATCAACTCAGGTGGTCTGGGAACGATGGGCTTCGGTTTTCCCGCAGCTATTGGTGCCAAAAGGGCTTTTCCTGAGAAGACGGTCATCAATGTGACCGGTGACGGATCGATCCTGATGAATATGCAGGAACTTGTGACGGCTGCCGAGTATAAAACACCGGTGATCAATATGATCCTCAACAACCATTTCCTCGGAATGGTAAGACAGTGGCAGACCTTCTTTTATGAAAAACGCTACTCCGAGACAGACTTGAGTTTTCAACCAAACTGGAAAGCACTTGCTGAAGCCTGCGGTGGTATAGGGTACGATGTCACAACAAAAGAGGAATTCGATGCGGCGATCAAAGATGCAATTGAACAGGACAAGGTCTGTTTCATGAACGTTGCGGTCAACCGCTTTGAAAATGTACTGCCTATGGTGCCTGCAGGCGGGGCACTTTTCAACATGATGCTGCCTCAGAAAACCGAAACACATGGGGAGGAGAAGTAATGAGTGGAAATATCAATGAAAGACGCGTTATCTCTGTCGTTGTCATGAATGAAAGTTCGGTACTTGCAAGGGTAACGGCACTCTTTGCCGGACGGGGGTACAACATCGAGTCTCTGACCGTTGCGCCCATCCCCGAGAGTGACATGTCGCATATCACCATTGCGACCAAAGGGAATGCAAAGGTGATGGAGCAGATCACCAAGCAGCTGCATAAACTCATTCCGGTCTACAAGGTCATCGAGCATGAGGAGATGGTGGAAAAAGAGATGGTTCTTATCAAATTCCCTATTGCCGAGAACCTCAGTGACATTCAGGCTCTTTGTAAAGCGTATAACGGCGGTATCGTCAATGTGGGTAAAGAGATGGTCATCGCACAGGTAGCGGATGAACCCAAACGTATCAAACATTTCATCGAAGCGGCACATCGTTACAACCCTTGCGAAATCGTACGAGGCGGTGTGGTTGCCATAGAACGGTAATTTCCCGTAGGGTGTGCATTTCACACCAAAAATATGATGAATATATGGTGTGAAATTGCACACCCTACAGAAGGATCGATATGACTTACAAACTTTCCCAAATTGCAGAAACGATCGGACTGGATTATCAGGGCAGAGATATCGATATCGATGGTATCCATACGCTCAGTGAAGCCTCTCCTTCCCAACTCAGTTTTTTTAACGATGCAAAGTATGCCTCCCAACTCTCTAAGACCAAAGCAGGTGCTGTATTGATCGATGCCAAGCATGCCAAACTGCTGCCTGAAACGAGTATTGCGTTGATCACGGATGAACCTTACCTGAAACTCGCACTGGCATCCAGGCTCTTCACGCAGAAGATCACGACAAAGGGAGATGTCCCCAAGAGAGGTAAAAATTGCGATATTGATGTACAGGTGCGTTTCGGTAAAAATGTGACCCTGGGTGACAATGTGACCATTCTGGCTGGCTGTTACCTGGGTGACAATGTGACTGTAGGCTCAAACACGCTCCTGCATCCCAATGTAACACTCTACCACGGTACGCAGATTGGGGAGCGGTGCATCATTCACAGCGGTACGGTCATCGGCTCTGACGGATACGGTTTTGCCCATACAAGAACAGGAGAACATGTCAAGATCTATCAGAACGGCAATGCGGTCATCGAAGATGATGTCGAGATCGGTGCGAACTGTACGATCGACAGAGCGGTATTTGGTACGACCTATGTACGAAAAGGCACCAAGATAGACAACCTCATACAGATCGCACACAACTGTGATGTAGGGGAACACTGTCTGTTCGCTTCTCAGGTGGGGCTTTCCGGTTCCTCAACACTGGGCAGGAATGTGGTCATGGGAGGACAGAGTGCCACCACCGGGCATTTGAGTATCGGTGATTTCTCGACACTGGTGGGACGTTGTGTGGCGACGAAGTCACTTGAAGGCGGTAAGACCTATGGCGGTTTCCCGGCGATCGAACATAGAATGTGGCTTCGTCTGCAGGCTAAAATATCCGGATTGATCAAAAAGAAAAAATAGTTAGAGTATTTGTGCTATAATCGTTTCTATAAAATTATTTTTTAGGAGTTTTTATGAGCGGAACAATAACTAAAATAGACGAATTGGTATTGAGCGGCACAAAGGACGGAAAGATCACGATAACAACGATCAGTGAGCCTTACGGTGCAGGAAGTGAAAGTGTGGCAAGCATAGGGATCTCTCTTCAGGCAGGTACCGAAGAACCGGACTGGAAAGTACATATTCCAAAAGAGAATATCGATGCGGTTATCGCCGCACTTCAGGAAGCTAAAAAAACGTTATAAAAATACAGTATTGAAAGTCCGCAATTTTTATTCAGCGGCTTTCATCTCTTTGTACTGGGCAAGTGCTTTGTTCATAGAATCCCGGTCGGGAATCTTACGTCCCGCAATATAACCTACAATATTCCCTTCTTCATCGAATTTCGGTTTGATCCAGACCACGACAAGGTAGTATTTGCCTTCACTTGTCATGTTTTTGACATAGCCTTCCCAGTAGTTTCCTCCTTTGATCGTCTCCCATAAACCTTTGAACGCAGCTTTTGGCATGTCCGGATGTCGATTGATGCTGTGCGGTGAACCGATCAGTTCTTCCTTTGTATATCCTGTCAGCTCTCTGAATTTACGATTGGCATAGGTAATGATACCGGCTGTATCCGTTTCCGTGATCATGACACCGCCGTCGAAAGGAACTTCTTCATCGACGGGATCAGGCTTGACGATCTCTTTATCTGTAATAATGTTTTTGATTGTTCTTCCCATTTTTTTCCTTGTATGACTTTAGAAAAAATAAAACCGGTTTGAAAGGCGTATCAGGGAGGCATGATAACCTGGCAAACTTCATGAGTCCCATGGCTTTCCGTCCCTGTTTTGCAACAGGTTTGGCTTTTTCAATTTATTTTAGATGATTATATCACTGATTTACTTTAATATATTAACAAAGTATTAAAAATGACTTCAATGACTTTAACGATACTTTGCTACAATTGCACTTAAAGATTATGCGTATTATACGCGATAAAAGGAAGCGTGTGTCTGTTACCGAAACAATTAACTCACTATTGGAAAAGCGTATTTTGGTCATAGACGGTGCTATGGGTACGCAGATACAGGATCTTGACGTACCAAAAGAAGCGTGGATCGATCACAGTGGCAAAGAGCAGGAAGGCTGCAACGAACTGCTCAACGATACTGCAGCCGACCTGATCAAACGTATCCATAAACGCTACGCGATGGCGGGTGCTGACCTGATAAAAACCAATACTTTTGGTACCATGCCCTGGGTACTCGATGAATACCAGATGGGTGAGCGTGCCTATGAGCTCTCTAAAAAAGGGGCGGAACTGGTCAAAGAGATCTGTGTGGAGTATGGGACAGAGGTTTCACCGAAATTCGTACTCGGCTCCATCGGCCCGGGAACCAAACTGCCTTCCCTTGGACATATTCATTATGACGAGATGTATGAGGGCTACAAAAAAGTGGCTTTGGGGCTGATCGACGGTGGATGCGACGTATTTTTACTTGAAACATGTCAGGACCCTCTTCAGATCAAAGCAGCACTGCATGCCTGTCAGGATGCCGGTAAAGATCGTGGTGCTGAACTGCCGGTTATGGTTTCTGTGACCATTGAACTGAGCGGCTCCATGCTCATCGGTACGGATGCAGCCACCATTGTGACGATCATGGAGCCGTTTGACATTCTCTCTCTTGGCTTCAACTGTGGAACCGGTCCCGATCAGGTGAAGAAACATCTCAAAACGCTGAGTGAACTGTGCAATATTCCTATCTCCGTACATGCCAATGCAGGCTTGCCGCAAAACCGCGGGGGGTATACCTATTATCCGATGGGACCGGACGAATTCACGCAAAAACAGCTGGAATTTACGGAGTTTGACGGTGTAAGTTTTCTTGGCGGCTGCTGTGGTACGACGCCGCAGCATATACAGGCACTCAAGAAAGCCGTAGAGACCATAATACCAAAGAAATCCACAGGAACCATCGAGCCTTCCATCGCATCGCTTTTCAATACGACAGAACTTTTCCAGAAACCTGCACCTTTGCTCATTGGGGAGCGAAGTAACGCGACGGGATCCAAAGCATTCAGGGAGCTCATTATTGCGAGTGACTATGAAGGTACACTGACCGTGGGCCAGGCACAGGTACGTGACGGGGCACACTGTCTCGATGTGAACGTGGAGTTTGCAGGACGTGATGGTGCGGCGGATATGAAAGAGGTGATGGAGCTCTATAACCAGAAGATACCGCTGCCCCTGATGCCGGATGCTACCCGTGTGAACACAATGGAAGCTGCGCTCAAATGCATTGGCGGAAAACCCATCATCAACTCGGTCAATCTGGAAGATGGAGAAGAGAAGCTCGATGACATCTGTCGTCTTGCTAAAAAGTTCGGTGCCGCACTTGTTTGTCTGACCATCGACGAGAAAGGAATGGCAAAGACCACAGAGGAAAAATTACGTATCGCCGAACGTATTTATGACCTTTGTGTCAACCGTCATGGGATCGATCCGAGAAACCTTATTTTTGACATGCTGACTTTTACGGTCGGTTCGGGTGACCTTGAGTACCGTGATGCGGCCATCCAGACACTTGAAGCGATCAGACAACTGCATAAAAGGCATCCTGAAGTAGGTTCAACGCTGGGGCTCTCGAATATTTCGTTTGGACTCGACAAGAATGCAAGAGTCTATCTTAACTCGGTTTTTTTGCATCACTGTATACAGGCGGGTATGACCTCGGTGATCATCAACGTCAAACATATTATACCCCTGGCGAAGATGAGCCGTGAAGATATCGATATCTGTGAAGAATTGCTTTTCAATCCTGATGACAATTCGCTTTTCAAGTTCATAGAACACTTCTCTGATAAAACGGTAGATGATTCCGGGACTGATGAAGAGTATGAGGCGATGAACAGCGAGGAGAAGATCGCCAAACTGCTGCTGGACGGGGACAAAGAGCGTATGATTCCTCTAGTCGAAGAAGCAAGAAAAGAGATCGATCCGGACAGGATCGTCAACGAAATCCTCATTGATGCGATGAAAGTAGTCGGTGAACTCTTTGGTTCAGGTCAGATGCAGCTTCCTTTTGTTCTGCAGTCGGCAGAAACAATGAAAGCGACAGTCGATTACCTGAATCCCTACCTGACAAAGCAGGAGAAGGAAACCGATACGACACTGGTGATCGGAACGGTCAAAGGTGATGTACACGATGTAGGTAAGAATCTGGTCGATATTATCCTCTCCAATAACGGGTTCAAAGTCATCAATGTCGGTATCAAAACTGAACTTGATACTTATCTTGAAGCCCATAAAGAACACAAGGTGCAGGCGATCGGCATGAGCGGACTGCTGGTGAAATCCACAGCGGTGATGAAAGACAACCTGGAAACCATGGCAGAAATGGGTATGACCATACCTATCCTTCTGGGTGGTGCGGCACTGACACGCTCATTTGTCGATGACTTCTGCCGACCTATCTACAAAGGGCCCATCTTCTACTGCCGTGATGCTTTTGACGGGGTGATCGCAATGAGTCGTATCGAAAAATACAATGAAGATCCTTCTGTTGGTCTTGATACCCGTCTGCCTGCTGATATGGTAAAAAGAGAAAAGAAGAAAGAAAAGAAAGAGGTGGTTATTCCGCCTTTTGAAGAGATACAGATGCCTGAACCGGTTGATATCCCCACGCCGCCGTTCTGGGGTAGACGGGTACTTCAAAAAAAGGATCTTGATCTGAGCATGGTCTTTGACTGGGTGAACAAAAAGTCGGTCATCAAGATGCACTGGGGTTACAAGAGCAAAGGGATGACCAAGGAGGCATATCAGAAACTGCTGGATGAAACAGTTTATCCTGCCTATGAACGTCTTAAGCATGAGTTCATTGATAAAGATCTCTTCGACCCGACGATCATTTACGGCTATTATCCCGTACGAAGTAACGACCGTGAATTGCTGGTTTTTTCCGAGAACGAGGGATGGAATGTCGATGAAAATGCCGACAGGGAACCTTTCAAAGAAGTAGTAGGCCGGGCGGAGTATGTCTTTTCATTCCCGAGACAGAGAAGAAAACCCTACAGGGCGTTGAGTGACTTTTTCAGGCATGAGCGGCATGATGTGCTGGGTATCACCTGTGTAAGTGCCGGTTCCAAATTTTCAGCCTACGAGAAAGAACTTTACGATGCGGGTAAATACCTTGAGTACAACATGGTACACGGTTTCTCGGTAGAGCTTGCCGAAGCCCTTGCCGAAGTAGCACATAAACAGATACGTATGGATCTCGGTATTCTCAAAGAAGATGAGGGTGCTACGCTCAGGGATGTCCGAATGAACCGCTATCGGGGTGCAAGATATTCATTTGGCTATGCGGCCTGCCCGGACCTTGAGCAGAGCCGTATCATTTTTGATCTGCTAAAGCCTGAAGAGTTTGGTATTGAGCTGAGTGAAACCTTCCAGATACATCCGGAACAAAGTACGACGGCTTTGGTGGTGCACCACCCCAAAGCGAGCTACTACGCCGTATAAAAATATACACATTTGGCTACCTCCTGCGCGTGTAGGGTGGGAATTGCCCCACTACAAAGGGAAATAGTCATAAAAACAATGATTATGGCGAAAGCCCAATAAAATTGAATATCAAAGAGAAGAAATTGGAAAAAAAAGATACAAATAAAAAAGTTCCCTGCCGATACTGTAAGCAGGAAGTAGAAGATGGTGTGAAACGATGTCCGCACTGCGGAACACACAATCCGAGTATCGGCGTTAAGCGAGCACTTATCTGGACATTAAGTGTCATTGCTGTCTTGTATCTGTTGAATTTTATTTTGCAGGTGATACAAAATTAATATTCTTTAACTACTTTTTTGTTGGCATATAAGTGTATGTATATCAATATACACAGTAATTTATGCCAACTCAGCCAACTTTATCTCATATTTCCCATTGATCTCTTCGAGTGCTTCGGTAGCCACTTCCAGCCTTTCAAAGAGCGCTTCTATCTCTGTTTGTGTCTCAGCAACAGCTTTGGAATGTTCTATCATTGCGGAATTGTTTCCGGAATTTGAAGCAGTCTCAAGGGCTGTATTTTGCTCCTCTTCGAGGATTTCAAGCTCTTCGAGCCTCTTTTCGCAGAATTTGATCTCTTCTCTGACAGATTTGGCCTCTTTGGCTTTTTCTTCTATGATGGCACTCCGTCTCTTTTTACGCTCTTTTTTGTCAAGCTTTGGTTTGCTCTTTTTAGGCTTGACTGTACCTTCTTCCTCTTCCCAGCCAATCTTTTCGAGAAAGTCATCGTAGCTGCCGTCAAAATATTCCGCACCGCCTTTATGAAAAATAATGAGTGCGTCAGCCAGCCGCCTAAGCAGCATTTCGGAGTGAGTGACCATGATGGTCGAGCCCTGAAAAGAGGCTATGGCATCACAGAGCGAATCGATGGACTGCATGTCGAGGTGGTTGGTCGGTTCATCGAGCAGGAGAAGGTTTGCAGGTGTTGCTATGATCTTACCCAGCATGACACGGCTTCGTTCACCCCCTGAAAGCACTTCTATCTTTTTGTCCGCCAGTTCGCCGGAGAACATCATCGTTCCGCAGATGGCACGCACTTCGGCCATGCCGATTTTCTTATCGACAGAGGTGATCTCATCTATGATGGTATGTTGGGTGTTGAGTCGTTCGATGTTCGTCTGTCCGAAGTGTGCCATGGTGGTGGAGGGGTGAAAAGAAAGGGTACCCTGCTGCCGGGGCAGTTCCCCTGCGATATAGTTGAGCAGGGTAGATTTACCTTTGCCGTTCTTCCCTATGATAGCGAGTGTCTTTCCGTTCTCCATCGCAAAAGTGAGATGTTCAAAAAGCGGTTGATCTTCCTTGTATCCAAAACCGAGGTCCTCTGCCCTGAAAAGTATCTTGGCAGGTGTCTCTTTGTAGTTGAAGTGAAAAGAGAGGGAGTTTTCGCTCTCCAACTCATCCATCTCTTCCATTTTTTCGAGTATTTTCACCTTGGACTGTGCCAGGGCAGCAGTGGATGCTCTGGCTTTGTTGCGTGCAATGAAATCTTCAAGCTCTTTTCGTTTCTTTTCCTGATTGAGTCTGGTCTTTTCATAGGTCTCATCCTGCAGTGCAAGTGTTTCATAGTACTTGTGTGTATCTCCCTGGACCATAAAAAGACCTTTACGCTGTATGCCCATCGTATGTGTGGTCACGGCATCCATGAATTCCCGGTCGTGTGTGATGAGAACGACCTCTCCGTCAAATTCGCGTATGAACTGTTTGAGCCAGCGCAGTGAGAGAAGGTCGAGGTAGTTGGTCGGTTCATCCAGCAGCAGCATATTGGGCTCGGTCGCCAGGAGTTTTGCAAGGTTGATACGTATCTGGTACCCACCCGAAAAACTCAAAGGGTCTTTTTGAAGGTCCTCTGCAGTAAAGCCCAGACCAAAAAGGATCTTTTCGATCTTGTAGAAGTTGTACTGTTCATCTTCGGGGAGTATCTGTGCGCACTCCTCTTCAACAGTATGCTTGGTAAATTCGAGGTGCTGCCGCAGGGTACCGATACGGTAATTTTTCGGGATGCTGATCTCCCCTTCGTCATAACTTTCTTCTCCGAGTATCAGTTTGAAAAGGGTTGATTTACCTGTACCGTTACGTCCTATAAGGCCGATCTTCTGATGGGCCGTGACTTTAAGGTTGAGATTTTTGAAAAGTGTCTGACCACCGAAGCTTTTGGAAAGGTTTGTGAGCTGTATCATCTATCGTCCAATTGTGAAATATTGGACGAAGTATAGCGAAAATGCCATAGAGGTTCCCTATGCTTTTTTAGATAGGATAGCGCATAGGCATCTTTGATCAATCTTGAGGGATGCCGTAGTCTTTTCCGTAATTCTCCACAACAAAATCGATATCTTTGTCGCCGCGTCCGGAAAGATTGACAAGTATCGTTCCGACATCAGGCTCCTGTGCGAGCTTGAGCGCATAGGCGACCGCGTGTGCCGATTCGATGGCAGGAATGATCCCTTCTTCTCTTGAAAGTTCGAAGAATGCATCAATCGCCTCTTTGTCATTGATGGAACCGTAGTTGACACGGCCGAGATCTTTGAGGTAGGCATGCTGCGGTCCTACGGAAGGGTAGTCCAGTCCGCTGGCAACCGAATAGACTTCCTGAGGTTCACCGTTTTCATCCTGAAGCATATAGGATTTGAAGCCATGCATGACACCCGGTTTTCCCAAAGTGATTGTTGCGGCATTCTCTCCAGGGATATCGAGGCTTCTACCGGCAGGTTCTACGCCATGCATGGCAACGGATTCGTCATCGATGAAAGCGGTAAACAGCCCCATGGCATTTGAACCGCCGCCTACACATGCGACAAGATTGTCAGGGAGTTTTCCTGTCATTAGCTGGAACTGTTCTCTGGCTTCCACCCCTACGATGGACTGAAAATCTCTTACCATCCGCGGGAAAGGGTGGGGCCCTACCACCGAACCGATGGCGTAAAGTTGTGTCACCGGATCTTTAAGGTAATTCTCGAATGCCGTATCGACGGCCTCTTTCAGGGTACGTCTGCCATGTGTAGCAGGAATGACGTTTGCACCTAGAATGTGCATTCTGACCACATTGGGGTGTTCTTTTGCCATATCGACCTCACCCATATAAATATCACATTCAAGTCCGACAAGAGCGGCTGCAGTGGCAAGCGCTACTCCATGCTGTCCGGCACCGGTCTCTGCGATGATCTTCTTTTTCCCCATTTTCTTGGCAAGCAGTGCTTCTCCCAGGCAGTGGTTGATCTTGTGTGCACCGGTGTGGTTGAGGTCTTCCCTTTTTAGGTAGATATCGGCACCATATTTTTCGGAAAGGTGTTTCGCATGGAAGATCGGGCTTGGACGGCCAACGTAATGCTGGTAAAGGTCTGCAAGCTCTTCAAGGAATTCCGGATCCTGTCTTATCTCTTCGTAGGATGCGGTGATTTCATCCATGATCGTCTGTAGTTCAGGAGGAATGAATGCACCGCCGTATTCCCCAAAATATCCTTTTTCATCCGGTAGCGGACAGTTGAAAATGTTTGTTGCCATAAAATATCCTTTGAAATAGTTGATTAAAATATTGTACTTAAAAAGGGTTTTTGAGTGACTGAATTCAGGATACCTTTAAAGAGCTCTGTAAAAGTATGATTTGGTTATAATAATCAAAAGTAAAAATTATATATTGGAATGGGGGAGGCTAAGAGTGAACTATCCGAATTTTCCAGAAAACTGCAAATCATTGCTTTGCAAGTACCTGACGCCAGAAGTGTTTGATCTGCTAAAAGACAGGAAAACATCCAATGGTTTTACCCTGGAACAGGCGATCAATTCCGGGGTAAAGAACCCGGACAGCAATATCGGTGTCTATGCAGGGGACAAAGAATCGTACAGAGTCTTTGCACCCCTGTTCGATCCGATCATAGAAGAGTACCATGGATTTACCAGAGATGATTCCCACCACAGTTGTATGGAACCTGATCTGCTGAAAGCTCCCAATCCGGACCCGGAAGGAAAATTCATTCTCTCAACAAGGATCAGGGTAGGACGCAATGTCGATAATATGCCCCTGGGTCCGGCTATCTCAAGAGAACAGCGAAACAAGGTAGAGGCCGATGTGATCCAGGCTCTCTCCCGGCTTGAAGGAGAACTAGCCGGAAAGTACTATCCGATCCTTGGGATGAGCAAAGAGGTACAGGATGCATTGATCAAAGATCACTTTTTATTCAAAGAGGGTGACCGTTTCCTTAATGCTGCCGGGCTGAACCGGGACTGGCCTGAAGGCAGGGGGATATACCATAACAACGACAAGACTTTTCTGGTATGGGTCAATGAGGAAGATCAGCTGCGCATCATCTCCATGCAGAAGGGGGGAGACATCAAAGAAGTCTTTACCCGCCTGGTCAATGCGGTCAAAAGCATCGAAACAAAAATTCCTTTCTCCTACAGCTATCATCTGGGGTTCATCACTTCCTGTCCTACCAATCTCGGTACTGCCATGCGGGCAAGTGTCCATATAGCTCTGCCGAAACTCTCGCAGAATATGGAGGCTTTCAAAGCCATTACAGACAAGTATCATTTGCAGATACGAGGCATTCACGGAGAACACAGTGAAAGTGAAGGCGGTATCTATGACATCAGTAACCGCCGCCGTTTAGGTATTACCGAAGTACGGGCGGTACAGGATATGTACAACGGTGTCGTTGCGCTGATCGATGCAGAAAAGGCCTTGGGATAAGTTACTCTTTTGTGATACACTCTTTCGAGTTTCTTTATGCGTAGGGTGTGCAATAGCACACCATTTGATAGAATTGGTATACAATCTAGTTTTTGTCAAAAGGCCTTATGAAAGGTGCATGCACCCCAAGGGCATTTCCTTCGGGCATTACGCACCTATGGATATCTTTGATCCTAAAAAAATAGATAGTATTTTTTTATATCCCCTCCATCCTTCGTGCTTCAAAATAGACAAGCCTGTCACCTGAGAACTTGAAGAAGAGTTCGATGGGCCGGCAGCAGACCTCACAGTCTTCGATGTATTCACTCTCCTCTTCGGAGGAGTCAAGTACCATGGATATCTGTTCCCAGCAGTAGGGACAGGTAAAAAAATGTTCCATCACTTTTCCTCTTTTTTGAACCATTTTGTCAGCCACTCCGGCAGTGTACACCCACTGCAGTTTCCCGATCTCTCACAACGTGTGATTTGAATATTCCTCCAAAGCATGAAAGCAAAACCGAGGGCGATCACAAGTTGCAGGATGCCGATGTTGTAGTAACCTTCCATGAGGTTCTGGATGCTGAGGACGAGCATGATGAGGGTAATGATGAGGCACATAATGATATCCTGATTTTTATATGATTGTATTATACTTCTTTTTGTTGTATCCAACTTTTATGTTATTTTGGGTTTCTTTGATACTTTTTTTAAAAAAAGTATCGCAAAAAATCGTCACTTCACAAGCATGTGGACGGTGACTTCGGCATCTTGCTCCGCAAATGTGGATGCCTTCGTAACCTGCATGCCCATGTTCAGTGACAAATAAAATATATTGTAGGATGCTGTGTCCTCACAGCACTGTTAAAACGAAAGGTTATTTAAACATGTCAAATATTATAGAACATTTCAAAACGTTAACGCAGATACCGCACTGTTCAAAGGATGCAGACAAACTGTGTGATTTTCTGGTGGATTTTGCCAAGGAGAGGGGATATGAGGTTGAAGTGGATAGCACAAAGAATATTTACATTCACAAGGGAACTCCTTCACTCTGTCTTCAGGCGCATTACGACATGGTCTGTATGGGGAAGGCACCGCAGATAGAGACGTATGAAGAAGAGGGCTGGATGAAGGCGAAGGACTCCTCTCTGGGTGCGGACAACGGTATGGCGATCGCGATGATGATGCAGTTGATGGATGAGGGAAGGGTTTTGGAATTTCTGTTGACCTCTGATGAGGAGATAGGGTTGATCGGTGCGAATGAAGTGGCCTTTGATTTCAAGGCAGCCTATATGCTCAACCTGGACAGCGAAGATGAGGCAGAAGTCTATATAGGATGTGCCGGTGGGGCGGATATCACGGCCTTCAAGCAGGACAGTTATGCCGAAGGGAAAGGAGACTGTTACGAAGTGGCGGTCAAAGGGCTTGCTGGTGGACACTCCGGTGTGGATATCAACAAGGGGATCCCCTCTGCCATCAAAGTGTTGGGGCGCTACCTGGCGCAAAAAGATGTCACACAGCTCGCGAGTATTTATGCCGGGGAGCGTCGAAATTCCATTCCTGCCAATGCCGTGGCGATCGTCCGATGTGAAAAGCTGTTGGAGAATGAGGGAGGGGTGCAGGTTCGCAAGCTCAGAGAATCTCCAATGATTCTGAGTGAGGGCGATAAGCTCATTGCACTTATAAATGCCTTTAAACATGGGGTACGAAAAGAGAACAGAGAATTAGGTATTCCCGATGTCAGTATCAACCTGGCCATTATCAATGCCGATGAACGGGGCGGGGTCACTATTGAAACCAGTGCAAGAGCGATGGATGCAGATTCTCTAGATGCATTGACCTATGAGACAGTTTCATTCTTTGAAATGTACGGCTTCGAGAGCAAAGTGGAAGATAAATACCCTGCGTGGAAACCTGATATAACCGACTTTACCAAACTGGTGGACGAAAAGATGAAAGAGGTCTTTGGAAAAAGTAAACTTATGGCGATCCATGCCGGGCTGGAATGCGGTGTGATCGCCGAGAAATATCCGAAGATGAAGTTCGCTTCCATCGGTCCGACCATACGCTATCCGCATTCGACCAGAGAGAGAGTAAAACTTGATTCTGTGGAAAAGACCTTTACTGTTTTGGATAAAATTATTCAATCAGTCTAAATGATGATGAAAATTAATCGAGCTTAAGAGAATAAGGAGTAAAATTTAAAGATACACATATTAAAGGAAAGCTATGAAAACGATCTTTCAGGATTTGGAATACTTAAAAAAGAATGTCGAAGACAAAAAAGCACAAAATATACTTAAAGAGCTTGAGGGGAACATCCATCTTCTCAAAACCAAAAGCGGGCTTACCCAGCTGATGAACAAGAAAAAACTGGCAAAGATCACCCGCAATGTCGAGTATGAAAATGAACTTAAAGAACTTCAGGTAGAGCTTATCAAGCTGCAAAACTGGGTCTATGAGAACAAGAAACGCGTGATGATCATCTTTGAAGGGCGTGATGCTGCAGGGAAAGGTGGTTCCATCAAACGTTTTACCCAGTATCTTAACCCCAGAAAATTCAGAGTGGTCGCTTTGCAGAAACCTACCGAGGTAGAAACGGGTCAGTTCTACTTTCAGCGTTACTTCCAACATCTTCCCAATCCTGGAGAGATCACCTTTTTTGACAGAAGCTGGTACAACCGTGCCATTGTAGAACCCGTCTTTGATTTCTGTACGCCTGAACAGTATGAAAAGTTTATGAAGGAAGTGCCGGAGATAGAGCATGCCCTCATAGATGACGGGATCATTCTGATCAAATTCTGGTTCTCCATCACCAAAGAGAATCAGCAGAAACGATTCAAGGAACGTATGACAAATCCTTTGAAGCACTGGAAACTGAGCCCGGTCGATCAGAAAGCCCAGGAGATGTGGGACAAGGTGACCTACTACAAGGAGGAGATGTTCTCCCGTTCACATACAGGCTATGCCCCATGGATCATCGTGGACAGTAACGACAAGAAAAAAGCCAGACTGGAGTCAATACGTTATGTACTCTCACAGATCCCATATGAAGGGAAAGAAGATGCAAAGATCAACCTGCATCATGATCCGGAGGTCGTTGAGCGTTACCACAGAAGAACACATAGCGAGAATTAGAGCTTTTTAAACTTTGAAACTCTCTTTTGTTCTGCAATGTGCTGCCATGAAGCAGTCGTCGCACTCCGGTTTGATTGCTTTGCATCTGTAACGTCCAAAAAGTACCATCGCCTGGTGGAGCCGATGCAGGTCGGTCTTGAATTTTTTGCTTAACTCCTCTTCGCATTTTACTGCGGTTTTGGCATCGCAGAGTCCCAGGCGGTGTGCCACTCTGAAAACATGGGTATCGACTGCCATCAGGTTGGCTCCGGTATACTCAATCATCACGACATTTGCGGTTTTCTGTCCTACACCGGCAAGTTTGACAAGTTCATCTCTCTCAAGTGGTATTTCATTGCCGTAATTCTCCACCACGGACTGTGCCATCTTGATGAGATTTTTCGCCTTGTTGTTGAAAAAGGAGCAGGTGTTGATGTAGGATTTGACTTCATCCAGGTCAGCATTGGCAAGCGAGACCGGATCCGGGTATCTTTCAAAGAGGGCAGGGGTGATGATGTTGACCCTCTTGTCGGTACATTGTGCAGAGAGCATCACTGAGATAAGAAGTTCATAGAGATTCCTGTACTCCAGTTCAGTGACCGAATCGGGATAGTGTTCCAAAAAGAGTGCTTTGATCTCTTCGATCTCTTTTTTTGTCGCTTTTTTCACTTTGACCATAATAAAGTTCACCTTTAGCATGAATTATGCTGCAATATTATCACATTAATGAATGATTTACCTAAGAGAGATATAATCTTAATAAATTTTCAATACATACAAGGATACATACATAAATGGTAAAAATCATTAAAACATCACTCGTAGCAGCAGCTTTCATGACATCATCACTCATAGCATCGGACATTCTTGCAACAGTCAACGGTAAGAATATCACAAAGCAGGATGCAGAGGCATTTGTAAGTGCAACTGCACAGAATGCACACTTTTCACAGCTTACGCCAGCACAGAAGAAGATGATTACAGAGAGACTGATTGAAAAAGAGCTTTTTAAGGAATTGGCCCAAAAAGAGGGGATTGAAAATGATCCCGAGTTTAAAGTGGCACTTGAGAAGATCAAAGATGAGCTCGCTGTCAACCTCTGGATGAAAAAACAGCTTGACAGTATTGTCGTTTCTGACAGTGAAGCCAAAGAGTTCTATGAAAAGAACAAAGACAAGTTCATTCAAAAAGAGATGGTACAGGCAAGACACATCCTGGTCAAAGATGAAAAAACGGCCAAAGAGATCATCAAAGAGTTGAAACCATTAAAAGGTGAGGCGCTTCAAGCAAAATTCATTGAGTTGGCAAAAGAAAAATCGACAGGTCCTTCAGCACCAAAGGGTGGAGAACTTGGAAAATTCAGCAAAGGTCAGATGGTACCTGAATTCTCCAAAGCAGTGTGGTCACTGAAAAAAGACGAGATCACACTGGAGCCGGTAAAAACACAGTTTGGTTATCATATTATCCTACTTGAAGACAAAATAGAAGCACAGACAGTCCCTTACGAAAAGGTCAAAGACAAAATCATCGCTTCTCTGAAACAGCAGCAGTTTTCCCAAAAAGTGGCATCGATCGCAAAAGAGCTCAAGAGCAAAGCGAAGATCGTAAAAAATATGGCAAAGGCAGATGCTGCAAAGAAATAGTGTAACGTCAATCATATAAAAGGGGAGGAAAAATATGAGAAAAATTGCTGTAGCTGCAGGTATGTCGTTTGGGATACTTGTAAGTTCACTGTCTGCCGACATACTGAAGACTCATCTGTCACACATGGTACATGAAAAAGATGCAACACCGGGTATGGTGGATCTCAGCAGACTTGACATGCCAATAGGTGGACCGGTCAAATCAAGATCTTCCCATGCCGTTATTGCTACTGTTGACGGTTACAAGATCCGTAAAAAAGAGGCGGATGCCTACATTAAATCGAGAACCAAAGGTAAAATTACGGATTTCGATGCTCTCCCTAAAGATCAGCAGTTAAGATTGGTCAGGGAACTCAGTTTGCCTCTATTGATGGCAAGTCAGGCTAAAAAAGAACTCTCCGAGCAGGAAAAGGAAGGGGCTTATGTCAGTGCCTGGATACGCAAACAGGCTGCAAAAGTCACTGTAACAGATGCAGAAGTTCAAATGCTGTATAATCAATTGAAACAAAAGGCAATGGAACGTAATGCTACCAACACTATCCTTCCTCCGTTCGAGAGTGTCAAGAACAAGATGAAAAGTCAGATACTTGAGAAGAAGATCATGGACGGTCTGATGAAAGATGTCAAAATCGAAGTGGCTGCACCTACAGCACTGCCGCCTATGATGATACGAAAGCCTTAAAACCCCGGTTTAGATAAAAAACGGTAGAATATATACAAAAAATCACGAAGGTATAAAATGAAAAAAACACTAAAAACGGTGGGGCTTGCTTTGGTATTGACTACTTTGACACTGTCTGCCGAAACAGCAGGAACAGTAAACGGCATGGAAATCTCAGTAGCAGAAGCAAATAAAGCACTCAACGTGATCAGCAGAGGTCAGGCAAGCTGGGATAAAATTAACAAAGAGCAGAAAGAACAGGTACTCAAAATGATTGCACCGAGCAAGCTTGCAGCGGTCAAAGCAAAAAAAGAGTTGACACAGAAAGAAAAAGATGTAGCGCTCAGTAACCTCTGGATACAAAAAAAGATGTCTGAGGTCAAGCTTTCAGACAAAGAGGTGAAAGACGCGTATGAAAAACTGAAAGCAGCAGCGGAAAAAGCGAATCCAAAAAAAGCATTCCCTCCATTTGATGCCGTAGAGAAAAATATCAAGATGAAAGTGGCTCAGGAAAAGGTTGTTGCCGACTTGATGAAAAATGCAAAAATCAAACTAAAGTAATCTTATTGGAGAAAATGTAATATGCCTACAAAAGTATTGGATATTCTAGAGACGGGTGTCGTTACGGGTGATGACCTTCAAATACTCTTCAGGATCGCAAAAAAAGAAGAATATGCTATTCCGGCAGTAAATGTGGTCAGCACCTCTTCGATCAACGCGGTATTGGAATCTGCCAAAAACGTCAATTCTCCTGTCATTGTACAGTTCTCGAACGGTGGCGGTGCCTACTATGCAGGGAAAGGACTTTCTTCTGATAAAGCTGCGATCCTGGGTACGATCTCCGGTGCACAGCATGTGCATACAGTAGCGAAGGCCTATGGCGTACCGGTAGTCCTGCATACGGACCATGCATCGAGAAAACTGCTTCCCTGGATCGATGCACTTCTTGATGCCAGTGAAGCACATTTCAAAGCACACGGTACACCGCTTTTCTCTTCACACATGATTGATCTTTCCGAAGAGCCCATCGAAGAGAATATCGCTACATGTAAAGCCTATCTTGAGCGAATGAGCAAGATCGGTATGACGCTTGAGATAGAACTGGGTGTGACCGGTGGAGAAGAAGACGGTGTAGACAATACGGACATCGACAACTCTTTGCTTTATACGCAGCCTGAAGAAGTGGCCTATGCCTATGAAGAGCTTATGAAAGTTTCAGACATGTTCACGATCGCCGCATCGTTCGGTAACGTACATGGTGTCTACAAACCGGGCAATGTCCAACTGACACCAAAGATTCTTGATAACTCCCAGGCATATATCGAAGAGAAGTACGGTACTTCCAAAAAACCTGTCAATTTCGTCTTCCACGGTGGTTCGGGTTCTGAACTTTCCGACATACGTGAAGCCATCGGCTACGGTGTGATCAAAATGAATATTGATACGGATACCCAATGGGCTTTCTGGGATGGTGTGCGTAAGTATGAAGCGAAATACCATGACTATCTTCAGGGACAGATCGGGAATCCAGAGGGAGAAGACAAACCGAACAAGAGCTATTATGACCCGAGAAAATGGCTGAGGGAAGGTGAGCTTTCTATGGTGAAGCGTCTTGAACAGGCCTTTGAAGATCTCAATTGCGTGGGACGCAATTGAGAGACATGTAGGGTGCTGTGCACTCATGGCACCAAAATCGATAATTTTTCATGGTGCTGTCTGGAGACAGCACCTTACAAGCATTATAAATCATGAATCACTTCTTTTTACCTTCCCCAATCCAATCCATTACTGTTGAAAACAAACATTTCTACCTCAAAAGAGATGATCTCATCCATCCGGATTTTTCCGGTAACAAAGCCCGTAAATTCCACTATTTTCTCCAAAATAATCTTCCCCATGTCCAAAAAGCAGTCTCCTACGGTTCATCCCAGTCCAATGCGATGTATTCACTCTCCGTTCTTGCAAAGATGAAAGGATGGGAGTTTGAGTATTTTGTGGATCATATTGCAGATTATTTGAAAGAGAATCCTCACGGTAACTACAAAGCCGCACTGAATAACGGTATGCAATGCCGTTTGATGGAAGATGGAGGATGGAAGATGGAGGATGAAGAAAATACGCTTTTCATTGCAGAGGGTGGCAGACAGAAAGAAGCAGCATTTGGCATCAGACTTTTGGCTGAAGAGATCATTGAATGGCAAAAAGAACAGCATATTGATGAACTCAATGTTTTTTTACCGTCTGGCACAGGTACGACAGCATTGTATCTTCAAAAATCATTATCAATCATCAATCATCATGAAGTCTCGCAGGAACGAGGACAATCATTAATCCAGGTATTTACCTGTCCCTGTGTTGGTGACAGTACCTATCTGAAAAAACAGTTTTCTATGCTTGAAGAGGATGAAAAATACCATCCTCGAATTCTTACACTGGATAAAAAACACCATTTTGGAAAACTCTATAGAGAAAATTACGAAATTTGGCTAAAATTACAACAACAAACGGGAGTGGAGTTCGATCTCCTTTACGATCCTTTGGGATGGCGGACGTTACTTGCGCATTCTGAAGTATATACTACAAAGCCGACTTTGTATATTCATCAGGGCGGTTTGTTGGGTAATGAAAGCATGCTCCCGAGGTATGAACGGAAATACCGGAAATAAAACTGTAGGGTGCGTAATTACGTACTAAAAAGGTAGATAATGAAAATATTTTACAGCAACGACGACACGTTTGAAGGAAACTTCAATGAACTTCTCGAACGCGGGAAAATGGATATAGAGGGTGTAACTGGTATCGTTTCCGGCCTTCTAAAGGAGATACAGACAGATGGGAACAAAGCATTAAAGTCCCAGATCGCGAGATTTGATAGATGGGAGCCGCAAAGTGATGATGAGCTTCTGGTCTCGACAAATGATATGGCAAAAGCCTATGAAAATATCGATCCGAAGCTGAGAGGTGCATTGCACCTGGCGTATGACCGTATCGAGGCCTATCACCAGAAATTGATGCCGAAGACTTGGATGGATGAAGAGGAAAACGGTACGATACTGGGTCAAAAGGTGACAGCTGTGGACAAGGCAGGACTTTACATCCCAGGTGGAAAAGCGGCATACCCTTCTTCCCTGCTGATGAATGTCATTCCTGCCCAGGTTGCCGGGGTAGAGGAGATCATAGTCTGTACACCGGCTCCGGACAATGAGCTGAATGAACTGCTGCTTGCCGCCTGCCACCTCTGTAAAGTCACCAAAGTATTTAGAGTAGGCGGTGCCTCTGCGATCGGTGCGATGGCATACGGAACAGAGACCATACCAAAAGTGGATGTCATCACGGGTCCTGGTAACATCTTTGTAGCGACGGCCAAAAAGCTTGTGTACGGTGAAGTGAATATCGACATGATAGCGGGACCGAGTGAGATCGGCATCTTGGCGGATGAAAGCGCAAGAGAGGATTATCTTGCGATCGATCTGCTTTCGCAGGCGGAACATGATGAGATGGCAAGCTCCATACTCATCACTACAGACAGTGAACTGGCGAACAGGGTCTCTGACAAGGTGGAGGAGTTCCTCGGGACACTTTCTCGTGAAGAGATTGCCAGAAAGTCCATCGAAGAGCGTGGAGCGATCATTGTCACAAAAGATATGGACGAAGCGATCGACCTGATGAACGAGATCGCGCCAGAGCACTTGGAAGTGGTGACGAAAGATCCAATGTCTCTGCTGGACAGCATCAAACATGCAGGGGCCATCTTCCTTGGCGAAAATACACCGGAGCCTATCGGTGACTATGTTGCAGGCCCAAACCATACACTGCCTACGGGAGGAACAGCAAAGTTCTATTCGCCGTTGAGTGTGGAAAATTTCCTGAAAAAGTCCTCGATCATCATGATGAGCAAAAAGGGAATGGACGACATAGGTGGACAATGTGCTATGATAGCCAATACGGAAGGTTTGACTGCGCATGAAGAGTCAGTACGTATCCGTTTAAGAAACTAAATAAAAGGGCGTATTATGTTAAAAGTTTATTTTGGAGAGTGGGCTGACGGAAGACTGAAAAGGCTGGCGTATCTCGGGTATTATTTTTTGCTGATAGTACTCTCTGTTGCCGTTATTCTTGGTGCTATAATCGCCGTGGGAGCTACAGAGAAGATCATGGGAGGAGATGTCCTTGCAATTCAGGCAATGCTGATGGATCACTTTGGCTTTGCCGTCATGGCAGGGTTTATGGTCTTTTTCATAGCCATGATAGTCGCGCAGGTCAATATACTGGCAAAGCGCATACGTGATATGGGCCTGCCTGCAGTATGGACGATCCTTGGGCTCATTGCCATCTCGATCACACTCAACATACTCTTCCCCGTACAGTCTATGGAAGTGAACACAGCCATTGTCAAAACGGCAGAGAGCACAGTGATCAGCACCGCGGGTACACATGCCAATACCGGCAGCATGGTCGTTCAACTGTTCGATATGGTCGTGTTCCTCTGTCTGGTTTTTATCCCGAGTGATGCTTTCAGAAAGAACAGATAGCGTTTTCCCTTCTCTTTGTAGGGTGTGTAATCACGCACCTGAGATACCTGATTTTTTAACGTACATATGTATTGTAAAGTATAAATGCTTTAGTGATGGGAATTGCTAATTGAACAAGTGTGGTGCGGACAAGAGGACTCGAACCTCCACGGGATTGCTCCCACTAGAACCTGAATCTAGCGCGTCTACCAATTCCGCCATGTCCGCGTGTTTATCATTGGATTTTTATGATTATAATGTAAAGAAGTGGCGCGGCGGACGAGACTCGAACTCGCGACCCCCTGCGTGACAGGCAGGTATTCTAACCAACTGAACTACCGCCGCACCTGAACCTTAAAAGGTTGAAAAATATTGTATCTTTTTTTCTTTAAAAAAAGACTTTCAGAACAAAACTAGTTTTGTAAGCTTTCTGCTGAAGAAAACCCAGTGTTAACGTAGCTGAAGATGAGCTTTGCTCATTTCGCGTTCTTTCAAATGGTGGTCGCTACAAGACTCGAACTTGTGACATCTACCTTGTAAGGGTAGCGCTCTACCAACTGAGCTAAGCGACCTTCTATCGAGCCATACGATAGGTTGGCGACCCCTAGAGGATTTGAACCTCTGTGACTACGATGAAAACGTAGCATCCTTGGCCACTAGATGAAAGGGTCATCTAGATCCAAACAGTCATATTTGAATGGTGGTCGCTACAAGACTCGAACTTGTGACATCTACCTTGTAAGGGTAGCGCTCTACCAACTGAGCTAAGCGACCAAATTATGAAACTGTTGTGGTGGTGACCCGTCTAGGATTCGAACCTAGGGCCCACTCCTTAAAAGGGAGTTGCTCTACCAACTGAGCTAACGGGTCAACGATGATAAAATTGTAAATAAATGGCGCGGCGGACGAGACTCGAACTCGCGACCCCCTGCGTGACAGGCAGGTATTCTAACCAACTGAACTACCGCCGCACATTTATATATACTAGTGGTGACCCGTCTAGGATTCGAACCTAGGGCCCACTCCTTAAAAGGGAGTTGCTCTACCAACTGAGCTAACGGGTCACATTTTGCAGGTTTAACTTGCAATAAGTGGACGGAATTATAGCTCAGAAACCTTTGATTGTCAAGAGATTTCTGAAATTATTTAAAAATTTATAGCCTGACTTAGTTTCTCAATAGCAAAGATGACAGATTGCTTCTGCACTTCTTCTCTGTTCCCATGGAAAAGGCAGTGATATATTTCTGTACCAGAAGGTGTTTTAATGCCTATGTATACAGTGCCGACCGGCTTGAGTTCTGTACCGCCGGTAGGACCTGCTATGCCGGATACGGCAATGGCATAGTCCGCCTTTGCCATTTTAGCAATGCCGTCAAGCATCTGTGATACACATTCCCTGCTTACTGCACCAAATTTTTCCAGTATATCGTTATCTACGCCAAGCCACCGGTGTTTGATCTTGTTGGAATAGGTCACGGCCGAGCCGTGCAGTACGTTGGAAGCGCCGGAGACAGCGGTAAATTCGGCTGCGATACGACCCCCTGTACAGCTTTCTGCAAAAGTGATGGTCTGTTTCTTTTCGGTGAGTATATGTATGATCTGCTCAGTCTTTTTTCTAATCTCTTTCATAAGAAAATTGTATCGAAAGTACCTTTTAAACGGGATTTCGATACAATCACGGGATAATATATCAGGGGCAACCCTAAGAAGGTGTTATCGACAATGGATTTCAAAGAAACCCTCCTCCTCCCAAAAACAGACTTTCCGATGCGTGGAAATCTTCCGGCGAATGAGCCTAAACAATACAAAACATGGTTTGATACCAATATTTATGAGCAGATGAAAGCCAAACGTGAAGGGGCAGAACTCTTTACGCTGCATGACGGACCTCCGTATGCCAACGGCGACATCCATATTGGACATGCACTCAACAAGATCCTTAAAGATATCATTCTGAAGTACAACTATTTTCAGGGTAAAGCGGTCCGTATGACGCCGGGCTGGGACTGCCACGGTCTTCCTATCGAGCAGAAGGTCGAGGAGAAACTCGGTAAAAGCAAGAAAGAGGCGATGCCGACAGAAAAGTTCAGAGAACTTTGCCGAGCACATGCTGCCAAGTTCGTCGATATCCAGAGAGACGAATTCAAATCTCTGGGTGTGGTTGCCGACTGGGAGAACCCGTATGTGACTATGGATTTCAAATTCGAAGCAAATATTTACCGCACACTTTGTGAAGTGGCAAAAAGGGGACTGTTGGTCGAGAGACACAAGCCGATCTTCTGGTCATGGGCGGCGAGAACGGCTTTGGCCGATGCAGAAGTAGAGTATGAAGATAAAGAAGATTACTCCATCTATGTACACTTCGAACTCTCGGATGCAGCCAAAGAGAAGCTGGGACTGGAGGGGAAAGCGGGACTGGTCATTTGGACCACGACACCCTGGACACTGCCTGCCAATACCGGTATTTCCATCAATCCTGATGAAATGTATGTGCTTACCGATGACGGACACATCGTTGCAGATGCGCGTTACGATGCAATGATAGAAGAGGGAGTGGTCTCAGGACATGCTTCACGCAAAATCGCTGCAACGGAACTTGACGGACTGCTGGCGATCAATCCGTTGAATGGACGCCCTTCCAAAGTAGTACTGGGAGAGCATGTCCTGATGGATGGTGGTACAGGGTGTGTACATACCGCTCCTGGACACGGTGAAGATGACTATAAGGTAGGATTAAAGAACGGCCTTGAAGTAGTGATGCCTGTGGATGAGCGCGGATGTTATGACGAGTCTGTAGTTGGTCTTGATCTGCTTCCGGATGCAGAAAAGTTCGTAGGTATGCACATTTTCAAAGCCAATGAGCCGATCCTGGAGCTCCTGGGGGATAACCTTTTGAAGGTCAGCAAGTTCACTCACTCCTACCCGCACTGCTGGAGAACAAAGAAACCACTGATCTACAGAGCGACGAATCAATGGTTCATCTCCATCGACGATGCTGCCAAAGGTGCCGACAAGACTTTGAGAGAGGCAGCGGTAGATGCCATAGACAGTGTTGATTTCTATCCGGCTTCTTCAAAGAACAGACTGAAGCCGATGGTTGAGGGCAGACCGGACTGGTGTATCTCGCGTCAGAGAAGCTGGGGCGTGCCGATAGCCTTTTTCAGGGTAAAAAGCACCAAAGCGGTCATCTTCGACGAAGATGTACTTGAACATGTGGCATCCCTCTTCGACGAACACGGTGCGGATGCATGGTATTCGATGAGCATTGCCGAACTTCTTCCGTCAGGAAGCAAATACGATCCTGATGACCTTGAGAAGATCGAAGATATCCTCGATGTCTGGTTCGACAGTGGTTCCACATGGAATTCGGTTTTGAGTTCAGGCAACTATGATGCGGGGAATTACCCGGCATCACTTTACCTTGAAGGATCAGACCAGCACCGAGGCTGGTTCCAGTCCTCCCTGCTGCTCTCCTCCGCGATCAACGGTATTGCGCCATACGAGACCATCATCACCCACGGTTTCACCATGGATGCCAAGGGTGAGAAGATGTCCAAGTCCAAAGGAAATGTGGTTGCGCCTGAAAAAGTGGTCAAACAGTTCGGTTCTGAAATATTGAGACTCTGGGTCGCACTTTCGGACTATCAGAATGACCAGAAGATCTCCGATGATATTTTGAAACAGACTGCGGAGCAGTACAGAAAGATCAGAAATACATTCAGATTTTTGCTGGCAAATGTCAATGACCTGGATGCTTTGGTCTCTGCAGATGCCTATGGCGAACTCGACAGATGGATACTCAACAAAGCAGGTGATGTCTTCGCTTCCGTCAAAGAATCTTTTGAAACCTATGACTTCCTGAAAGGCTTTGCGACACTGAATCATTTCATTACCAACGAGCTCAGCGGTATCTATATGGACGTTACCAAAGACAGGCTTTACTGTGAAGCGAAAGATTCGGATGTCAGACGTGCGACACAGTCGGCCATGGCATTGATTTCCAAAGCGATGCTGGGACTGATTGCACCGGTACTGACCTATACTGCAGACGAGATCCTGGCATATGCGCCGGCCATTTTCAAAGGCGATATGGAAAATGTCTTTGACCTTGTCTATGAAGCGGTACCTGAAACAGCGGCAAGTTTCGATGATGCGATCCTTTTGGAAGCGCGTGAGAAATTTTCAGAAGAGATTGATTCTCTGAAAAAAGAGAAGGTCATCAAGGCGACACTGGAGCTTGAGATTGCAGGAGATAGAGACCTTCTCTCTATCAGCGACGATAAAGACCTTGAAGATTGGTTCGTAGTTTCTGCCGTGAAAGAGAGCAGTGACGGTGAACAGCTTGCTTCTTTTGAAGTGGAAGGAAAGACCTTTACCGTACACAGAGCGACTATGGAAAAATGTCCGAGATGCTGGCGATTTACCAGCACATTGGAAGATTGTCTTTGTGAACGCTGTGCCAAAGTGGTAGGTGCCTGATGTTCGATCTCTCCCAGCCTGTACCGATGGAAGTGATCGTCGGATCGATCATTTTTATTTTTGGTCTGGTGGGAATCGGTCTGGCCGTAGTGGCCTATTATAAGAAAAAAGAAAAGAGCAAGGAAGAGTAGTGATCACACTAAAAGAAGCATTGACGAAATCCAGTGAAGAATTGGCTGCACTCAGGGCTGAACTTGAAGAGAAGGCAAAGGTGTCGGACCTGAATGCCTATGTCGGTTATGAGAGTTCGGGAGAAGGCGTTCCCATTCTCATTAAAGATAACATACAGGTCAAAGGATGGCCTGTCACTTCTGGTTCAAAGATCCTTCAGGGCTATGTTGCCCCATATGAAGCGACAGCCATCAAGAATCTCAAAGCCAAGGGGATGATGGCATTCGGACGTGCCAATATGGATGAATTTGCCATGGGGTCGACCACGGAAAGCTCTTTCTATGGTCCTACGAAAAACCCCCACGGAACTGACAGAGTCCCCGGTGGTTCTTCAGGAGGGTCTGCGGCAGCGGTTGCCGGAGGTATCGCTATTGCTGCACTGGGCTCCGATACGGGCGGTTCCATCCGCCAGCCGGCGGCTTACTGCGGTGTTGTGGGGATGAAACCGACTTATGGAAGGGTCAGCCGTTTTGGACTTTCCGCCTATGCTTCAAGTCTTGATCAGATAGGGCCTATTGCCCAGAACGTAGAAGATGCGGCTATTTTGTATGATGCGATCAAGGGACACGATGAGAAAGACTCCACCTCTGCAGATTTCGAGATAGAAGATATTGCCAACAATCTCAACCCCGATGTGAAACTGACCATTGCTGTCATAGATTCACATGTCGAGGCTGCGGATGCAAATATACAAAGTGCTTTTAACGCAACCGTAGAAAAACTTGCAGCAGCAGGACATACTATTGTACACAAAGAGATGTCAAAGACCAAGTATGACATTGCCACATATTATGTACTTGCCACAGCGGAAGCCGCTACGAACCTTGCTCGCTATGACGGAGTACGCTACGGACGAAGAGCGGAAGCGAAGAACACCGAAGAACTCTTCTTTAACACAAGAAGCGAAGGTTTTGGTGAAGAGGTCAAAAGACGTATCATGCTTGGTAACTTCGTGCTCTCTTCTGGATATTACGATGCCTACTATGTCAAAGCACAGAAGGTAAGACACTTGATCCGCGACGGGTACAACAGTATTTTTGAGGAAGCAGACCTCATTCTCTCTCCGGTCGCTCCGTCCGTGGCTCCAAAGATCGGCTCGATCCATGATCCTCTCGAAATGTACAAGAGCGATATGTATACGCTGGGCGTGAACCTTGCAGGGCTTCCCGGTATCTCGCTCCCTGTGGAAAAAAATGACGAAGGTATGCCAATCGGCCTACAGCTGATCGCAAAAGCTTTTGATGAAAAAACTCTCTTTAACGGTGCTGCCAGTATGGAAAAAGCAGTTAACTATACAAAATAAATTACGAAGGAATATATAATGAACATTAAAAAAAGAGCACTTACATTCGAAGATGTACTACTGGTCCCGCAGCACTCAACGGTCCTTCCCAAAGAGGTTAGTGTCAAGACACAATTGACACGTAATGTTTCTCTCAATATTCCTATTGTCTCTGCCGCAATGGATACGGTAACAGAGTTTAAAGCAGCCATTGCGATGGCAAGACTGGGCGGTATCGGTGTGATCCATAAAAATATGGATGTAGCCACACAGGCACTTCAAGTCAAAAAGGTCAAAAAGTCAGAGAGCGGGATCATTATAGACCCTATCTATATCAGTCCGGATGCAACGGTAGGCGAAGCGGATGCGTTGATGGGCGAATACAGAATTTCAGGTGTACCCGTAGTGGATTCCAACAAGAAACTCATCGGTATCATCACCAACCGTGATATGCGTTTTATTACCGATATGAGCCTCAAAGTGGCAGATACGATGACACCGGCTCCGCTTGTGACAGCCAAAAAAGGTACGACCCTCGAAGAGGCGGCCAAGGTACTGCAAAAACACAAGATCGAAAAGCTTCCTATCGTGGATGATGATGGCAAACTGAAGGGCCTGATCACGATCAAAGATATCGAGAAAAAAGTACAGTTCCCCAATGCGAACAAAGATGAATTCGGTCGTCTCAGAGTGGCAGCCGCCATCGGTGTCGGACAGCTTGACAGAGCCAAAGCACTGGTTGAAGCAGGTGTAGATGTCATTGTGCTTGACTCTGCGCATGGACACTCCCAGGGTATCATTGATACGGTCAAGATCATCAAAAAAGAGTTGGATGTAGATGTGATCGCAGGGAACATCGCAACCGGTGCAGCGGCTCTGGATCTCATTGAAGCCGGAGCGGATGGTGTGAAAGTAGGTATCGGGCCCGGTTCCATCTGTACGACACGTATCGTTGCGGGTGTAGGGGTACCCCAGATCTCCGCTATCGATGAAGTGGCAGAAGTTGCCAACAAAGCGGGTGTCCCGGTGATCGCCGACGGCGGTATCAAATACTCCGGTGACGTTGCCAAAGCGCTTGCAGTCGGCGGAAGCTGTGTCATGCTCGGTTCTGCACTGGCAGGAACATACGAAGCTCCGGGTGAAATGATCATCTATAACGGAAGACAGTTCAAGGAATACCGTGGTATGGGCAGTATCGGTGCGATGACCAAAGGAAGTACAGACAGATACTTCCAGGAGGGAACCGCAGCGGACAAACTCGTTCCCGAAGGGATCGAAGGACGTGTACCTTACCGTGGAAAGATCGCAGATGTGGTACACCAGATGATCGGCGGACTCCGTTCATCCATGGGGTACTGTGGATCGGAGAGCATCAAAATGTTCTGGGAGAAAGCGGAATTCGTCGAGATCACCTCTGCCGGATTGAAAGAGTCACATGTGCATGATGTAACCATTACGAAAGAAAGTCCTAACTATCACGGGTAATATCCTTATTTCATTATTCCACCTTTTTTAAGGTGGATCTTCCATTTCACTCAAACTTCAAGCAAGCACAAGCTATAATTTATCAATAAAAGTTAATAAGGAACAGTAATGCACGAACAGACACTTGCGATCCATGCAGGATACGACAAAGATGCCATGGGGACCATGGCTGTACCAATCTACCAGACAACAGCCTATGAGTTCAGAGACACGGAACATGCGGCAAACCTTTTTGCCCTCAAGGAGCTTGGCAATATCTATACACGTTTAATGAACCCAACGACCGACGTGTTCGAGAAGCGTTTTGCCGCACTGGAAGGCGGTGCAGCGGCCATAGGAACGGCATCAGGTATGGCAGCGATCTTCTATGCGATCGCCAATGTGGCGGAAGCGGGCGACAACATCATTGTGGCAAAACAGGTCTATGGCGGAACGACGACACTGACAGGACATACCATCAAGCGATTTGGTATCGAGACACGTTATTTTGATGTGACTGACCCTTCCCAGATTGAAGGGCTGGTCGATGAGAAGACAAAACTGATCATTTTTGAGAGTATCACCAACCCAAGCATCGATGTGGCCGATATCGATGCGATCGTGGCTATTGCTGATAAACACAGTATTTTGACCTGTGTGGACAATACCGTAGCAACACCGATCATCTGCAAGCCGCTTGCGCATGGCGTTGACCTCTCGGTACACAGTACAAGCAAATATACGACGGGGCAGGGGCTTGCTCTGGGCGGTATCATTGTCGAGAGGGAAAATCTGGTAGAGAAGATTAAGGGAAATGACCGCTATTATCATTTCAATGAACCGGATGCCAGTTATCATGGACTTGTTTACAGTGATCTTCACCTTCCATTATTTACGTTGAGGGTTAGACTGGCATTGCTTCGTGACCTTGGCGGTGCACCCAGCCCTTTCAACTCCTGGCTGCATATTCAGGGACTGGAGCATCTGCCGCTTCGTATGAAACAGCATTCGGCTTCGGCACTGGCGATCGCGGAATTCCTCGAAGCGCATCCCAAAGTCAAAAAAGTGAACTATCCGGGACTGAAAAGTTCACCGCAGCATTACCTGATAGAAAAATACTTTAAGGACGGTATGGCAAGTGGTCTGCTCTCTTTTGAAGTGGAAAGCAGGGAGATGGCGCAGAAGATCGCTGATAGTACAGAGATCTTTGCTGTGGTGGTGAACATCGGTGACAGTAAGTCCATCATCACTCACCCTGCAAGTACGACGCACCAGCAACTTTCGGCACAGGAGCTTATATCTGCAGGTGTGCCGGGCGGGCTCATTAGGCTCAGTGTCGGTCTGGAAGATACGCAGGATCTTATTGACGATCTTGAGAATGCTTTGGCTTAGGGTATATTCCTTTGCCAAAATATCCTCTTGTTTTAAATCGAGGCGGTGCTGCCCTCTTCATTTTTTTTAGATGAGAAACGTAAAGTAAATGACAACTGCTTGTCGTTTATAGTTTCGGAACCGTAATGGTCGAAGTATAACGTAGCCATGTAGGCAGAAGCAAAAAAATCGTCTCTGCTCTCGAATCGCTACGCTTTCAAGGTCGTTCGCAGAGACAGAGCACACTTTGTGTGATTTTAAGGTAAAGTGCGTGTTTACGCACCCTACGAAACAAAAGCGCAAATTGGATAAAATACTACCATTCAAATCCAACCGTAAAAGCCGTCTATGAAAATCGAAACGAAAACAGCACATTTCTCTTCACCCCTGTACCTTGAAAGCGGGCGTATATTGGAACCGTACGAAGTAGCGTATGAGACCTACGGTGAACTGAATGAAGACAAGTCCAATGTTGTACTTGTCTGCCATGCGTTGAGTGGTTCACATCATGCTGCCGGAACGTACGAGGGTGACAGGAAACCGGGCTGGTGGGACGGTCTTATAGGTGATGGAAAAGCAATTGATACGACAGAACATTTTGTCATCTGTACCAATGTGGTGGGTTCGTGTTTTGGCAGTACGGGGCCGATGAGTGAAAGTTACCCTTTACTGGAACCCTATCGGCTGAAATTCCCCGTAGTGACCATCAAAGATATGATCAGAGCACAGATGCAGTTGCTCTCCTCCCTTGGTATCTATCATCTCAAAGCGATCGTAGGTGGTTCAATGGGCGGTATGCAGGCACTTCAGTTTGCAGTGGATTATCCCAATCTTGCAGACCATGTCATTTCACTGGCAGCTACCTATGCAACACGTCCCTGGACTATTGCATTCAACAAGGTAGCGGTTGAGGCGATCCGGAGAGATCCCCGTTTTGAACATGGAAACTATGATAAGGATGCCTTTAAAGAGGAGGGGATGGATGGATTGGCGATCGGGCGTATTGCCGGGCATATCTCCTATCTCTCTCCGATATCTATGGATGAAAAATTTGGAAGGAATTATGTCAGCAATGACGGCCTTTTCGAACTTTTTGGACGCTATGAAGTGGAACGCTATATGGAATACAATACCAACAATTTTTCGCGTATCTTTGACCCTCTTTCCTACCTTTATATCGTCAAGGCAATTAATACTTTCAATCTGAGCAGAGGGTATGATTCGCTGCATGAGGCTATCATGAGGATCAAGTCGAACGTGCATCTGATCTCCTTCTCTTCGGACTATCTCTTCTTCCCATCGGAGATGGCACATATCGCCAGAATGATGGAGCGAAACGGACAGAAACATACCTATCTGGAAGTAAAAAGTGACTATGGGCATGATGCTTTCCTGGTTGAGTTGGATAAATTTGAACAACATATAGCTGAAGTGCTGAATCGGTGTTAAACTGTAGGGTGCGTAACTACGCACTACAAAGGATATATGAATGAAAAACAAAACATTTGAAGAGAAACTGGCATATTCCAAAGAGCTGCTTGAAAAGCTGATGGACCCTGAGATCACATTGGAAGAGTCCGTTAAACTGTATGAAGAAGGCCTGAAGAACATCAAAGAAGCTCAAAAACTCATTGAAGAGGCAAAAACAAAGATCACTGTGATCGATCAGAAAAACCAGCATCTTTCCGAGGATGACTTCTAATGGCTTCTTCCAGACAGCTTGTCATTGCCGCACTGCAGCTGCCGACGCTGGGCATGAACGCGACACGCCTTGAGTTCTATCTCAAACAGGCCCACAGCAGGGGTGCCGATCTGATGCTGCTTGGTGAGTATGTACTAAACCATTTCTTTAAAGAGTTCACGACGATGGCACCCAATATGGTCAAAGAGCAAAGCCGAAAACATATGGAACTCTTGAAAAGCCTTGCCGTGAAGTATGACATCATCTTCATTGCACCCATCATTGTTACCAAGAAAGATGGTTACCACAAAACCATCGTAAAGGTGACACCAAAATATACCAAATATTATGAACAGCAGATCCTGCTTCCCTATGCGCACTGGAATGAAAAGAAGTTCTTTACAAACAAAGTCGCTCCACTCAAAGCACCGATGACATTTATGATTAAAGGTTTCAGGGTCATGGTCATGGCCGGGTTTGAACTGCACTTTGATCCTTTCTGGCAGGCTGTGACGCAGAAAAAGATTGACCTCGTACTGCTTCCTACCGCTTCCACATTCGGTTCGCATAACCGCTGGAGAGAGATCATCAAGACCAAAGCCTTTCTGCACGGCTGTTTTATTCTTCGGGCCAACCGTCTTGGAGAATACAGCGATAATGAGGTGAAATGGAAGTTCTATGGTGACACGATGCTGGTCTCTCCCGAAGGTGAAGTGGAGATGATGCTTGAGGACAAGGAGTCCATGCTCATTGAGGTCATAGACAAAGCCCAGGTCACAGAACACCGAAAGAGCTGGGGATTTGAAAGAGAACTGAAACAGCGTGAAGATCTAAGTAAATAGGAAAAGATGCAGATGACAGACAATATACTTACACCCGAAGAGTATTTCAACAGACAGATACAGCTTTGGGGAGAACAGACACAAAAGTCCCTGCAAGCCAAAAAGATTGCCATTATCGGTTCGGGCGGGTTGGGATCGACATTGGCCATGGCTCTGGGTACTTCAGGTATCGGTGAGATACATATGGTCGATTTTGATACTGTCTCAATACACAATATCCACCGGCAGATCGCTTTTACGCTTGAGGATGAAGGAAAGAACAAAGCCAAGGCGGTTGTCAAACTCATCGAAGTGAAAAATCCTTTTGTGAAAGCCGTGGCTTTCGATATGCCCTTCGATGATTTCAAAGAGATGGGGAACCGTTATGACCTCATCCTCGATGCCACGGACAATCTTCCTGTCAGAGGAGAGATAGACAAGTATGCTAAAACAAGCAAGACTCCCTGGATCTATGCTTCTGTTGAAGAGTTCAACGGACAGGTCTGTTTCTTTGATGTGGCTGATTTTCAGGTCTTCAATATCTCCGACCATAAACCGGGAGGTATCGCTGCACCGATCGTGATGCATATCGGTTCGCTCCAGGCCAATTTGGCACTGCGTTACCTTGCCGGTCTGCCTGTTGTGAAAGACAAGCTCTATTATCTCTATTTCAATGAAGAGGGTGAATTGATCACTCAGAAATTTGGCATGCCAAAAGTATAGTAGTGATACAATTATACAAAAAGAAAAGGACAGCATCATGAGATACAAAATAGCATTGTCTATTCTGGGTATGTTATTCATTGCCGGGTGTACGCAGGAGACGCAGAACTCACTCAGCCGCTCACTGCAGAACTGGACAGGGACCAATGGAGTGCTTGACATTTATGCCGGGGACAAACTGGTACATAAATTCGTCAAGATCGACAAAGTTTCCACGGCATATGGAACCAATGACGGCAAAATGAGACCTTACCGCTACGGTTACGGTATAGATGACGTTAATTTAAACGGGAAAGTGGATCCCGGTGAAAAGAAAGTCTATTTTGAATTTTCAGACTATTCGACTTCTTATATTTTTTATGAGAGAAATACAAAATAAAGGATAATACATGGCAAGAATTGTAGCAACAGATGAAGCACCAAAAGCAATAGGGCCCTATTCACAGGCTATCGTCGCAAACGGACTGGTCTATACTTCAGGACAGATCGCACTGATGCCTGACGGTAATATGGAAACACGCGGAGTAGAGCAGCAGACACATCAGGTCATTAAAAATCTTTTTTATGTCCTCGCCGCGGCAGGTGCCGAGTTCTCCGATGTGATCAAGACAACGATCTATCTGGCAGACATGAATGATTTTGAAACAGTGAACAAGGTCTATGCCCACTATTTCGGCACACATAAGCCTGCACGAAGTACGGTGGCTGTCAGATCACTGCCTATGAATGCTCTGGTCGAGATAGAATGTATTGCGTTCGCAGACCGTCATGTCGATTTCGGATAATATATAATACTTTAAAAAAATATTAAACATTGTTTGGGTATAATCTCAAACTTTTTAAAATACACAGATAGTAAAGGGTTTGCAATGTACGCAATCATTAAAGCAAGTGGCCAACAATTCAAAGTTCAAGAGGGTGATATCATCTGTTTTGACAATATGGGTCTTGAGCCAAAATCAGCAGTAGAATTCAAAGAAGTTCTTGCAGTAGACAACGGTGAATTAACAGTCGGTACTCCTTTTGTAGAGGGTGCGGTTGTTAAAGGTGAGGTGATCAACGAAGGTAGAGACAAGAAAGTGATCATCTATAAGAAAAGAAGAAGAAAAGATTCAAAACTCAAAAGAGGTTTCAGAAGAGACTTTACAAGAGTAAGAATTACTAAAATCGCATAAGTAACAGAAGGAGCAAGATATGGCACACAAGAAAGGTCAAGGATCCACTCAAAATAACCGTGATTCAGCTGGACGTCGCCTAGGCGTTAAAAAGTTCGGTGGTGAAAAAGTTATCCCCGGTAACATCATCATCAGACAAAGAGGAACAAAAGTGCACCCAGGTAACGGCGTAGGTATGGGTAAAGACCATACGATCTTCGCAATGGTTGAAGGTGTAGTAAAATTCGAGAACAGATCAAGAAGCCAAAAAAGAGTTTCTGTAGTTCCTGCGTAATTCCCCACCAACTCTTCTCCTCTGGCGAGAAGGGTTTTTTTCTAAATTTATCAAAATTCATTGATATTGTTCGAAGTAAAATAATTAAGCTGGATAGCTTTGACTATACATCAGGTGTATTGACGGGTTTTTCATCCTCTTCGACTTTGAATAGCGGTATACATCTGCTGCGTCCGAGGAACCATCCGGTATTGTAATCTCTGTCGTTGTTGAAGAGTGTATGATTCTTTGTATAGTGTCCTTTGGATGTATCACAACCGTCTTCTACACCTTCTTTCAGTGTTTGCGAGAAGTTTTTGCCAAAATAGATACCGCTGTAGTAGAAACCGCCTTTACTTTCCGGTACATGACGTACGCTTCCGCAGGCAGTAAGCAGTAGCAGTGCCGTTGTACTCAGTGTCATGGACTTAAGATATTTCATTGTATATACCCCATAAAGAATTGATAGGAAAATTATAGCGAGTATTTTCCGGATTTGGGTTATACCCAGATCCAGAAATAAAATTTAACACTCTTCACAATCATTATATTCAAGGTCTTCATGTAAAATCATCACCGAACCTATGGGTTCGACTCAAATTTGATATAAAAACCTTAAACACAAGCATTGTAAAGATTGAAAGAATTCTACTTCAGGATTTGGGTATAATTCCATAATTTATTTACCATCACTGTATGCAGTTGGATGGTTTTTTTTAATAACAAAGGTTTAATATATGTTCGTAGATAGTGTAGAGCTGTTGATCAGCTCAGGTAAAGGTGGTGCAGGTGCCATCTCATTCTGGACGGAGAAATTCGTCATCAAAGGTGGCCCAGACGGCGGTGACGGTGGCCGTGGTGGTTCGGTATTTTTCAAGGTAGACAACAATACCGACACGCTCTCAGGTCTCAGAGGCCGTAACCATATTAAAGCGGAGAATGGCCGTCCTGGAGAAGGGCGTAAGAAATATGGAAGAAAAGGCCAGGATACTACGATCATCGTACCTCCGGGGACAACAGTTGTAGACATGGAGACAGGAGAAGAGCTGCTGGACCTTACAGAAGAAGGACAAGTCGTCAAATTCCTTGAAGGCGGGAAGGGCGGTCTGGGTAATATGCACTTCAAGAGTTCGACGAACCAGAGACCGACCTATGCACAGCCCGGACTCCCTGGTATCACTAAACAGGTCAGACTTGAGATGAAGCTTATTGCAGATGTGGGACTGGTTGGGTATCCGAATGTGGGTAAATCAACACTCATTGCAACACTTTCCAATGCAAGGCCACAGGTAGCTAACTATGAATTCACTACATTGACACCAAAACTCGGAGTCGTACATATCAGTGACTATGACTCCTTTATGATGGCGGATATTCCGGGTATCATCGAAGGCGCCAGTGACGGGCGTGGTCTGGGACTGGAATTCCTCAAGCACATCGAAAGGACGAAAACACTGCTTTTGATGATCGATGCGGCCAATTACCGTGAGATGAAGTACCAGTACGAAACACTGCTGGTAGAGTTGGACAGATATTCCGAAACACTCGCCGGAAGGAAACATGCTATTGCCATCACCAAGATAGATTCGTTGAGCCAGGATGAAGTTAATACTCTGACAGAGACGTTTCTGGATGACATAGGTTTGAAAGCCAATGATACATTGAAGAAGTATAAAGCGGATATGAACTATCTCTCTTATGGCTTCAAAACGGACTTTGGTGTACTATTGCCTAAAAAAGAACCATTGTTCGTTCTGCCTATCTCGTCAGTAGCGCACCTCAATACAGAAGCACTGCGTTATGCACTGGGTGATTTTGTCAAAAATGTCAAAGAAGAAACAGAAGCTGAAGAGAAGTAGGTAAGATGAAGCGGATCGTGATTAAGGTAGGTTCCCATATCCTGACGGAAGACGGGAGTATTGCCAGAGAGAGAATGATGGCACTGGTCGGACTTATCGCCGACTTGAAGAAACACAGTTATGAAGTGGCTCTGGTAAGTTCGGGTGCGGTTGCTGCAGGTTATACACAACTCCCACTTGACAGAAAAAAGATCGCCAACAGGCAGGCCCTGGCTGCCATCGGCCAACCGTTACTTCTCAAGATGTATCAGGAGAAATTTGCAAAATTCGGCCTGCTTTGTTCACAGGTTCTTTTTAGTGCGGATGTATTTGAATCTGATAAACATGTTTCCCATGCTAAAGTGGCTATTGATACACTGCTTGCCAACAATGTCGTGCCGATCATCAATGAAAATGACACAGTGAGTATCGAGGAACTTGTCTTTGGAGACAACGACAGGCTCTCTGCGCACGTCGCACACTATTTCGATGCAGATATTCTGGTAATACTCTCCGATATCGATGCACTCTATGACAAAGATCCCAACTGCCATAAAGATGCCAAACGCAGGGCCGTGGTCAACGAGATAGAGGAAGAAGAACTCGCTGCTGAGCATACTCCGAATAATGAATTCGCTACGGGAGGGATCGTCACAAAACTTCAGGCGGCCGATTTTCTGATGAATCATGACCGGGAGATGTTCCTTGCGAGTGGATTTGATCTCACTGATGTACGAGCATTTCTTATTGAAGGTGTACATAAAGGCGGGACATTGTTCACACCCACAACGAGGTCATAAATGAAATACAAAATAGTCTATATGGGGACACCCCACTATGCCAGAGAGATACTCAAGACACTTATAGATGCGGAAGATATGGATGTTGTTTTGGTTCTGACACAGCCTGACAGGCCCGTAGGGCGAAAAAAGGTGATGACACCTCCTCCTGTCAAGGTGTTGGCACAGGAACATGGTATTGACGTGCTCCAACCCAGCCGTTTGAGTGAAGAGGGGATTGAAGAAGCGATCAAAAGCCAGAATCCTGATTTCATTATCGTAGCGGCATTCGGGCAGATACTGCCGCAATCTATTCTCGATATCGCTCCCTGTATCAATCTGCATGCCTCGCTGCTGCCGCAGTATCGCGGTGCTTCTCCTGTGCAGCAGTCTTTGCTGAACGGTGATGAGAAGACAGGTGTGACATCAATGCTGATGGAAGCCGGGCTTGACACGGGACCGATGCTCGAAAAGATCGAATTCGTCATCCCAAAAGAGATGCGCCTGTTCGCCCTGATGGAACAGCTGACCAGAGATGCCTGTATGCTGACTCTGAGTACGGTACGCAATTTTGAAACGATCACGCCGGAAGTGCAGGACGAGAGTCAGGCGAGTCTTTGTAAAAAGATCAAGAAGAGTGACGGCCAGATCGATTTTGAGGATGCAGAGATCATTTACAACAAATACCGTGCATTTGAGGGGTGGCCAGGTATTTTTGCCGCCAACGGAACGAAATTTGATGAAGTGGCACTGCTTGAAAACGATAAAACACATACGGCTGGGGAGATACTCTCTTTTGAAGAAGAGAGTGTTGTTGTGGGATGCAGTAAAGGTGCTTTGAAAATAGGTATTTTGCAGCCGGCATCCAAAAAAGCGATGACTGCCAAGGCCTACTGTGTAGGAAGGGGGAAGAAAATTGGAGATAATATCCTTTAAAAGCCTGCCTTCAACACAGAAATATCTTGTAGAACAGATTGAAAAAGGAGAGCTTCATGTACCTGTGGCAGTGATTGCCATGGAGCAGAGTTCAGGTATAGGAAGCCGTGACAATGAGTGGAGTGGGGGCGAAGGGAATTTTTTCGCTTCTGTTGCCGTTTCGTTAAGTGATCTTCCCTCTGACCTCCCTCTCTCTTCGGCTTCCATCTACTTCTCTTTCATTATGAAAAAGACCCTGGAAGCACTGGGTGAAAACGTCTGGTTGAAGTGGCCAAATGATTTTTATCTGGATGAAGCAAAAGTAGGGGGGACGATCACCAGAAAACTGAAAAATATACTGGTCTGCGGTATCGGGATCAATCTGAAAAAATCCCAAAACGGCTACAGCTCCCTGCCGTCCGATATAAGCCCTGAAAATCTTCTTCATAAGTACCTCGAAAGCCTCCTGAAATTTCCAAAATGGAAGCAGGTTTTTAGTGAATATCAGATAGAATTTGAATTAAGCAGACGTTTTTCAGTCCATATTGAAAACGAGAGAAAGAGCCTTGCAGACGCCGCTTTGTGCGAGGATGGCTCTTTGATAATAGGGGGAAAAAAGGTGTACAGTTCAAGATGAGTGAGGTGATAAGCATAGCCAACCAGAAGGGTGGCGTAGGCAAAACGACGACAGCAGTGAATCTGGCAGCCTCTTTGGCTGAAAGGGGCAAGAAAGTGTTGCTTCTGGACATCGACCCCCAGTCCAATGCAACGACCAGTCTCGGTTTCAACAGAAACGATTATGAATACAATATCTATCATGTGCTGATCGGCAGTAAAAAACTCTCCGAAGTCATTCTCAAATCACAGATCAAAAAGCTTGACCTTGTTCCCTCCAACATCGGTCTAGTAGGTATAGAAAAAGAGTTCTACAACAGCAGAAAGAAGAATAGGGAACTGATCCTCAAAGAGAAGATCAAAGAAATCAAGAAAGTGTATGATTACATTATCATCGATTCGCCTCCGGCGCTGGGACCTATTACCATCAATGCGCTGAGTGCCTCGGATTCCGTCATCATTCCCATCCAGTGCGAATTCTTTGCGCTTGAAGGTTTGGCACAGCTTTTGAATACGGTCAGTCTATTAAAAAAGACCATCAATCCGAAACTGAAGATCAAAGGCTTCCTGCCTACGATGTACTCCAAGCAGAACAATCTCTCTAAGCAGGTACTGGCGGATCTGAGCTACCATTTCAAAGACAAGCTTTTCCACATCAGAAAAGGTAAAGAGTGTATTGTGGTACCCCGTAATGTCAAGATAGCCGAGTCTCCGAGCTTTGGCAAGCCGGTAACGCAGTATGCAGCCAGTTCAAAAGGTTCTCTGGCCTACAGAGATCTTGCAACAGTGATCGTAAGAGGTTAACATGGCACTGGGAAGAGGACTGGGAGAGATACTCTCCGAAGTGGAAGAAGCCTATGAAAAAGAAGATCTCAGCAGTATAGACAGTTCCGAACTTGAAGCGCAGGGTGCGCGTGTGGAAGAACTGCCTGTCAAAAGTATTTCGGCAAACCCCTTTCAGCCGCGAAAGCATTTTGACGAATCGGCACTCAAAGAACTGAGCCAGTCGATCAAAGAGCATGGACTGCTGCAGCCGATCGTTGTCATTGAAAAAGAAAACGGGTTCCTGTTGATTGCGGGAGAACGTCGTCTCCGTGCACATAAACTGGCAAAGATCACCACCATCAAAGCGATCATTGCCAATGTGGAGATCGACGAGGCAAGACTGCGGGAACTGGCACTCATTGAGAACATCCAGAGAGAGAATCTCAATGCCATCGAATTGGCAAATTCCTATGCCGAACTCATAGAAGTGCATAAGATCACTCATGATGAACTCTCAGCTATCGTGCATAAAAGCCGTTCGCAGATCACCAATACGATGCGTCTGCTTTCCCTCTCTTCCTATGCACAGAAAAAAGTGGCATCGGGAAAGATCTCGCAGGGGCATGCCAAAGTACTTGTAGGGCTTGACGAGAAGAAGCAGAAGATCATCATTGACAGTATCATCGGACAGAAACTTTCTGTCCGTGATGCCGAGCAGATGGTCAAGAGCTATAAAAAAGGCAAATCATCCCCGGCTGACAAGCCCTCCACATCCAAATTGCTTGAAAAACATAAAAAGACCCTCAAAAAGCTTCTTCCATTTGAACACAAGATCAAAGCCAGGAGTATTGAGATAAGCTTTTCTAATGAGAAAGATATCGAAAACTTTTTAACATTCCTCAAAAAAGACTGAATTTTAACCAACATCTCATTTCCATAATGGTAAAATATTGCGAAATTACATGAGGAGTTTTAATGCTTGACATACATTTACCATTGATGTTGTTCGTCTTAGTGTTATTTCTGATCCTTCTTGTTCTTTTAAATAATATGCTATTCAAGCCTCTTTTGAAGTTTATGGATGACAGAGACAGCTCGATAGCAAAAGATTTGGAAGCGGCAAAAGGACTCAGTGGTAACAGTGGCGAACTCAATGCCAAGGCAGCTGAAAACATTGACAATGCCAAAGCTGAAGCTGCAGCGATAAGACAGAAAGCGATCGATGAAGAGAAATCATTGGCTGTGAGTAAAGTTGAAGCGAAGCAGGAAGAGTTGAACAAAAAATACGAAAGCTTTGCCCAGAAGCTGGCTTCCGACAAAGAAGAGCTTAAAAACTCACTGCTTTCACAAATGCCTCTGTTCAAAGAGAGCCTCAAAGCTAAGTTTAGCAAACTATAGGGAAAGGATGAATATGAAAAAATTAGCACTATTCGCTTTGCTCATGGTTCCTGCTATTCTTCTGGCAAGTGGCGGACATGGAGAAGAGTCTCGTTACCTGGCGCAGACAGGAAGAGAGAGTGACTTTTGGCCCAGGGTGATCAACTTCACTATCTTTGCGGTGATCCTCTATTATCTACTGGCAAACCCCATCAAGAACTTTTTTAAAGAGAGAAGAGAAGGGATTGCAGGACAGCTTAAAGAGATCGAAAGAAAGCTTCAGGCTGCAAAAGATGAAAAGAAAGAAGCGCAGGCTCGTTTGGATGAAAGTATGAAAAAAGCTTCCGAAATCATCGATGATGCAAAAAAAGAGGCTGAGATCCTTGCGGCGAAGATCACTGAAGCATCAGAGAACGAGTTGGCTGTTCTTGAAAAGCAGTTCGAAGAGAAGATTATGCTTGAAGAGAGAAAAGCGGCAAGAGATGTGATCGACGAAGTTCTTTCTGAAAATATCACAGTGGATGATATTACGCTCGATGAAACCAAAGTAGTCGATATCATATCAAAGAAGGTGGCATAATATGGAAGAGTTAATAGCAAAACGTTATGCGACAGCGCTCTCCTCAGTGAGTCAAGATGTGCAGAGTATCGTTTCTATTCTGAATGTTCTGACCGAAGCTATTTCGGTACCTGAAGTACATGAAGCACTGACCTCTCCCATCGTAACCGCGGAGAAAAAGACGGATATGATCCTTTCGGCTATAGGAAAAGAGGCAGACAGTACACTGGTGAATTTTATCAAGATCCTTGGCGAGAACAAAAGACTCGATCTGATCCCGGCAATTGCAAAGGTGCTCAATGCAGACCTTCAAAAAGAGTCGAATCAGTATGAAGGTGTATTAAAGAGTAGCAACAAACTTGGAAAAGAAGAGTTGGCAAAGCTTGAAAAGACACTGGAAAAATATACAGGATCGAAGATAAAGCTAAAGCAGGAAAAAACGGATCTGGAAGGATTGCGTGTTTCAGTTGATGATTTGGGTATTGAGGTTAACTTCTCCAAGCAGAGAGTTAAAGAACAGCTAATTGATTTCATTAAGAAATCTCTATAGTTATCTAACAGTAAAGGAGTATCAGTGGCAGTTAAATTGCAAGCAGATGAGATTAGTTCGATCATCAAAGAGAGAATCGAGAACTTTGAGATTGATGTCGACATCAATGAAGTAGGAAAAGTAGTAGGTATTGCGGATGGTATTACAACCGTGTATGGTCTTAACAACGTTATGGCCGGAGAAGTTGTAGAGTTCGACAATGGTGCAAAAGGATTGGTCCTCAACCTTGAAGAAGCAAACGTCGGTGTTGTTGTACTTGGTTCAAGTGCGGGAATCATTGAAGGCATGAGTGTCAAAAGAGCCGGTGAACTTCTTAAAACACCTGTAGGTGACAATCTGATGGGTAGGGTTGTGAACCCACTGGGTGAGCCGATTGACGGAAAAGGTGTAATTGAAGCAGCAGAACACAGATTTGTTGAGGAAAAAGCTCCAGGGATCATGGCGAGAAAATCAGTGCATGAGCCGCTTCAGACAGGTATCAAAGCGATCGATGCCCTTGTACCGGTTGGTAGAGGTCAAAGAGAACTTATCATTGGTGACAGACAAACGGGTAAAACGACTTTGGCGATCGATACGATCATCAACCAGAAAGGTCAGGATGTCGTATGTATCTATGTTGCTATCGGCCAGAAGCAGTCAACAGTTGCAGCAACAGTGAAGAAGCTCGAAGAGCACGGAGCATTGGATTACACGATCATAGTGAATGCCGGTGCATCCGACTCTGCCGCACTTCAGTTCCTTGCGCCATATGCAGGTGTAACAATGGCTGAGTACTTCAGAGATAACGGTAGACATGCGGTTATCTTCTATGATGACCTTTCCAAGCATGCGGTTGCATACAGAGAGATGTCACTTATTCTTAGAAGACCTCCGGGCCGTGAAGCGTATCCCGGCGATGTTTTCTATCTACACTCAAGACTGCTTGAAAGAGCGGCAAAGCTTTCAGATGAGTTGGGTGCGGGTTCTATTACTGCATTCCCTATCATTGAAACACAGGCGGGTGACGTTGCGGCATATATTCCAACAAACGTTATTTCTATTACTGACGGTCAGATATTCCTTGAGACGGACCTCTTCAACTCTGGTATCAGGCCTGCGATCAACGTTGGTCTTTCTGTATCGAGAGTCGGTGGTGCTGCACAGATCAAAGCGATCAAGCAGGTTTCCGGTACATTGAGACTTGACCTTGCTTCATTTAGAGAACTTCAGGCATTTGCACAGTTTGCATCTGATCTTGATGACTATACAAGAAGCCAGCTCGAGCGTGGACAGAGAATGGTAGAAGTCTTGAAGCAGGGGCCTTATGTTCCGGTTCCGGTTGAAAAGCAGGTTGTGATTATTTTTGCCGGTGCCAACGGCTACCTTGATGATATTGCAGCAAGTTCTGTTACCAAGTTCGAAGCAGAGCTTATGCCATTCATGGAAGCAAAATATGCATCTGTACTTGATGCTATCAGAAATGAGAAAAAGATCTCTGATGATACAGATGCTCAACTAAGAAAAGCTATAGAAGATTTTAAAACTTCATTCGCTGGCTAAGAAAGGCTAAATATGGCTAATTTAAAAGAGATAAAGCGTAAGATCAGCAGTGTAAAGAATACACAAAAGACGACTAACGCCATGAAGCTTGTCTCTTCTGCTAAACTAAAAAGAACAGAAGAGCTTGCCAAAAGATCCAGAGTATATGCAGCAAAACTGACCGAGCTCATTGAAGAGATTGCTCAAAAGATGCATCATGCAAATGTGGATGGCATTGACAATATCTTTTTTCAGGAAAATAACGATCCTAAAAAAGTAGACATTATTTTCATTACGGCAGACAAAGGTCTTTGTGGCGGATTTAACTCCCAAACAATCAAAAGAACGAGTCAGATGATTACCGACTATCAGAGTAAAGGTGCGAAGGTCAGACTCAGAGCGATCGGCAGAAAAGGTATCGACTACTTCAAGTTTAACAATATTGAACTTGATGATGCTATCGTTGGCCTGAGTGCAGCTCCGGATTACAAGCAGTCTTCAGAGTTCATTTCTGAAGTGGTAGAGTCTTATGTCAATGGCGATACGGACAGGATCGTCCTTATCCATAACGGATATGTCAACATGATCACCCAGGAGATCAGGGAAGCTCAGGTTCTGCCTGTAGATGCATCACAGCTCGAACTCAGTGCAGTCTCGACATCAGAAATGGAAGTTGAACCGGATGATGACGATACATTGCTTGATGCCTTGGTCAAGAGATATGTAGAATACAGTATCTATTATGCTCTGATAGACTCACTTGCCGCTGAACACTCGGCACGTATGCAGGCAATGGATGCGGCAACGAAGAATGCCAAAGAAATGGTAAAAGATCTGAATGTTAAGTATAACAAAGCAAGACAAGAAGCGATTACGACTGAGCTCATCGAGATCATCAGTGGTATGGAATCAATGAAATAATTAGAGGAGAAGAAATGACAGGTAAAATAGTACAAGTCTTGGGTCCAGTAATCGATGTGGATTTCACAGACTACCTACCGGAGATCAATGAAGCGTTAGAGACTACGTTCATGTTCGAGGGTAAAGAACAGAGATTGGTTTTGGAAGTAGCGGCACAGCTTGGTGACAACAGAGTTAGAACAATTGCTATGGATATGAGTGAAGGTGTGGTAAGAGGACAGGAAGTGAAAGCGACTGGTGACTCTATTCAGGTGCCTGTAGGTGAAGAGGTTCTTGGACGTATCTTCAATGTGATCGGTGAAGCGATTGACGAGGCAGGCCCTGTCGAAGCGAAAACACACTGGTCTATCCACAGAGATCCACCTCCGTTCGAAGATCAAAGTACAAAAACAGAAGTCTTTGAAACAGGTATTAAGGTCGTTGACCTTCTTGCACCCTATTCAAAAGGTGGTAAAGTCGGACTCTTCGGTGGTGCCGGTGTCGGTAAAACAGTCATCATCATGGAACTTATCAACAACGTTGCAATGAAACACAGCGGTTATTCCGTATTTGCCGGTGTCGGGGAAAGAACACGTGAGGGTAACGACCTTTACTACGAAATGAAAGAGTCCAACGTACTTGACAAAGTTGCACTCTGCTACGGCCAGATGAGTGAACCTCCGGGAGCAAGAAACAGAATCGCCCTGACAGGTCTTACAATGGCTGAATATTTCCGTGACGAGATGGGTCTTGACGTTCTTATGTTCATCGACAACATCTTCCGTTTCGCTCAGTCGGGTTCAGAAATGTCTGCATTGCTTGGACGTATTCCTTCCGCGGTTGGTTATCAGCCGACGCTTAGCCGTGAGATGGGTGCACTCCAGGAAAGAATTACATCGACAACCAAAGGTTCGATCACTTCAGTTCAGGCTGTTTACGTTCCTGCCGATGACTTGACCGACCCGGCGCCGGCGTCGGTATTTGCACACCTTGATGCGACAACTGTTCTTAACAGATCTATTGCGGAAAAAGGTATCTATCCTGCGGTTGATCCACTGGATTCAACTTCAAGAATGCTTGATCCGCAAATTATCGGTGAAGAGCACTATAATGTAGCAACTGGTGTACAGCAGATCCTTCAGAAGTACAAAGACCTCCAGGATATCATTGCGATCCTTGGTATGGATGAGCTTTCAGAAGATGACAAACTTGTTGTTGAAAGAGCAAGAAAGATCGAAAAATATCTTTCACAGCCATTCCACGTTGCTGAAGTATTTACAGGAAGCCCTGGTGTGTATGTCACACTTGAAGATACGATCGAAGGGTTCAAAGGTCTTCTTGAAGGTAAATACGACGACATGAACGAAGCGGCATTCTATATGGTAGGAAATATGGCTGAGGCTATTGCGAAAAACGATAAGATCAACGCTAAGTAAGCTTAGTTCTTGTCTGACAAAGGATATATATGGAACTAATGAAGCTTGAAATCGTCACACCCAACGGTGTGATCTTTGATGACGAAGTCAAACAGGTAACGCTTCCAGGCAGCGAAGGTGAATTCGGGGTACTCCCAAGACATGCTGCTTTGGTCTCATTGCTCGATACGGGTGTGATTGTGATCGAAAAAGCGGACGGAAGTGAAGTGGCTGTTGCCATCAACTCCGGTTATGTAAAAGTCGATGAAGAGAAGACAACCTGTATCGTAGATGGAGCTGTGGCTCTTTCCGGCGAGGACAGTGACCTTGCCAAAGCACTTGAAGAGGCGAAAGAACTTATCAGAAAAGCGGAGTCCTCAAGTGTCGCTATCGCATCAGCGGTCAGCAAAGTTGAACAGATCGGAAAGTCTTTTTAAATTGGGATCTCTCCTTGATTATTTTATTGGCAGCAGTGCGATCACTATTTTCGTACTGCTGTTGCTTTCCGGATACTTCATTATAACCTTCTGGATCTTTCTGGACAGGTACTACATTTTAAATTCACGTATCAAATCAGAATCAAGATCACTTAAAGCACTCTATTCAGGTCAGTCAAAATCAGTGGCGAGCAATTCACTTATTTTTACTTATTTGAGCCGTGTGAACACACCTAACAAAGCGATACTTGAAGCGGCATCCTCAGATGCCATACGTGTCTCCACCAAAGGGCTTACCTGGCTCTCCATCATTGCATCGACTGCGCCTTTCATAGGACTGTTCGGTACGGTCATCGGTATACTTGAAACATTTTCTAAGTTGGGAGATCAGTCCAGCGCATCGCTTTCAGTCGTTGCTCCTGCCATCGCTGAGGCACTCATTGCTACGGCGGCTGGTATCGCTGTTGCGATCTTCGCTTATACCTTTCATCTCATGCTGAAACGCAAGGCTTATGAACTTTCCTCACTGCTTGCCTCACAATCCGAGGTGATCCTTTCCCAGGTAGAGGAGTGAGAGCCGTATGTTTTCTTGGGATGACAACCCGGACCTGAATATCACGCCACTGGTGGATGTGATGCTGGTACTAATGGCTATTTTGATGATCACGGCTCCTACTATCAATTTTCAGGAACAGATCGATCTTCCCCAGGGTTCCAAGACAGTCAAGGTGAACAAGCCCAGAACTTTGACGATCAGAATGGACAAGAAACAGAAGATCTATCTGAACAATGATACCTATGCCCTGGATACTTTTGCTGATGACTTTGTCAACAAATCGGCTAAAATGGATAAAAACTCCGAAGTCTACATCCGGGCGGACGAGCAGCTTAAGTACAAAGATGTGATGTACCTTCTCAAAAGTGTCAAGGCTGCAGGCTTCGAGAAGGTCTCCCTGATCACGTTATGACAAAGTACTCTTTCACCGTTATCTCCGGAGTACTGGCTTTTCTTGCCTATTTCACTGTTATCGCCCTGTTGATCTTCTATTTCAATACACGTGATGAGACCAAAAAAGAGCATTTCGTCAAAAAAAATGAAAACCGCATACAGGTGGCACTTGCTTCGCCCAAAAAAGTGACTGTGCCAAAAAAGAAAGCAAAACCAAAGCTGAAGCCAAAACATAAACCCAAAACAAAACCTAAAAAGAAGAAGACAACCCATAAAAAAGTGATCAAGGAAAAAGTGGTCAAAAAAAAGATCGTCAGAAAAAAAGATATCAATGCTACCAAGCCTAAAAAGAAGGCAAGAGATCTTTTCAAGAATGTAAAGACGAGCAAAAAGAAAAAACTGAACATACGGGTTTCGGACAAACCGATTAAAACAAAATCCAAGAACGATCTTATCAAGGTCAGCAGTATGAGTGCAAGTGAACGTATCAATGCCTCACTGCAGTCAAAGCAAAAGAGTGACAGAGGGGTTGAGAATGCCTATTTTGCCCATGTACAGAGAATGCTTGAAGAATGGCCGGCACAGAGTAACTATGCCGGTGAGAAAGCCACCGTCATTCTTACGATACAGCCAAGCGGGTATTTCGAGTTTCGTATTGTTTCCCAGTCTAACATTCCCGCTTTCAACCATGGCTTGAGGGAATTCCTCGAACAGTTACAGGAAATTGGTTTCGGCCCGCACCATGCAGGACGGCCTTACAGATTCGAGGCGGAATTCATCGCTAAGGATTGATCGGTTTGTAAAACATCGCCGACATATACCCCACAACCGAACTTTCATCATGCGTTGTATTGGCAGAAGTACTGTAATCCAGAAGCTTTGAAGAAAGACCAAGTTTTTTAGCCGCAAGTATCATTGCTGTAATGCCCGTGATCCCGCAGGCTTCACACTGCTTCAGCTCATTTGGATCAAGCTTGGCTACGGCTCTCAGGCAATGTCTGTCCAGCATTTTTGCTTTTTTCAACGGATAAAAATGGCTCAGGTCCGAGCTGATGACAACGGCATTGTCTGGATTGTTCAACAGTGCTGTGATGATCATTGTGAGTTCTTTTGGAGAGACATCACCATAGATAAGTTCAATGACCTTTATTTGGTGGAAGTAGTGTTTGATAAAAGGCATCTGTACTTCAGTGGAGTGCTCTTTTTCATGTGCTCTAGGGTCGAAACCTATGTTGAATTTTTTAGCCAGTGCAAAAAGATATGGGGTATCGATCTTGATATCACCGCAGGGGGTTTCATAATTTTCAAAATAACTTGCAGAGACACCTTTGAAGTAGTAGTGATGGCTCGGGCCGATGACAATGATGCGTTTGGGTTTAGTGTGCTTCAGGAACCGGTAGGCAAAGTTGGCGGTAAAACCGCTGTAAATGTAGCCGGCATGGGGAACAATGACGGTTCTAGGTCTGATATCAAGTATCTCTTTTTTGATGGAGAGCCTGTCAAAAGCTGCATTGAATCCCCGTATGTAACGCTTGACCTCTCTGCATCTTTCAGGATAGAAAGAGCCGGCAACGGCAGCTTTGCGTATGCCCTGAGGCATCACTCCTCCTCATACTTGGTGACGTGATAGACTTCGATATCGGGATGGTGTTTGAGGCAGTCACCCGGCAGTCCGGCTTTCATGCACAGAGAAGAGAAGAAAGCATCGAAATTAGGCAGCTGCTCCCATACCTGCGGCAGGTAGGTGGCCTGGTATCCGTCGTAACGGAGAACAACACCGTCCTTCATGGGAACGATCTTGCTTCTGAGGTCTTCGACATCCCTGTACTGCAGCGGCTTGGGCTCGGAGAGTATGGAAACCTCTATTTTGATATCTTTCAGCTCTTCGGGGGTCAACGGTGGAAAACGCGGGTCGTGCAGGGCTGCCGCCTGCGCATTGGAGATAATATCCTTGTAGAGCGGACGGTATGCCTGCAGTGAACCGATGCATCCTCTCAGCTGATCGTTGGGTCGTTTGTTGATGGTCACAAAGGCCGCCCCGTTCTCTAAGAGTTCCGGGTATTTTTTTAATACACCTTCAAGATCAAAATTCTCAGGTTGGTTAAGTGCAACGAGTATAGCAGCTTTTGCCAGCCCTATTAGTACTTCTTGCATGATTCGCCTCCATTTATTTTATCTTTTACATTTTATTTTAACATAAAAAGAATAACCGGAAACCTGGTTAAAGTTTTTCTTTAATATTAATTAATGAAGATTTTAAGTCTGCCTTGATACAATGCACTTTTAAATACTTTAACATTATATAAAAGGAACAATTTTGAGATATCTTTTGATCCTGTTGTTTTCCCTGCATCTTTTTGCGGTCGATGCTTCCATGAAAATAGAGAAGGATGTGGAGCACCGTTCGCGTATCGCTCTGGTGGACGGCTCGTCGGTTTCGAACGGGAAACTTTTCAAAATACTGCTTTCGGACTTCAAGATCTCCGGCCATTTCCTGGCTGACAGCAGACCGCGCAAAGGTGATTTTGCTTCAGGCTTCATTTCTCCTGAACTTAAAAGTAAAGAGTATATCGTCAAGTACCGTTTTACACAGCCTGCTGGAGTGAAACTCGAAGTACGCCTGTTGAAGGCTTCAGATGGTTCACAGCTATTCGAGAAGAGTTATGCTATCCACAATAGCAGGAAAATGCCCTTTTTGGTACACAAAGCCGTCTATGATATCAACAGGGTGCTGAAGTACCCGGATATCGGTTGGATCAACCGATATGTGGTCTTTGCAAGATATACGGCACCTAAACGCAGTGAGATACTTCTGGCGGACTATACCTTTACCTATCAGAAAGTGATCATAAGAGGAGGGTTGAACCTTTTCCCAAAATGGGCAGACAGTACACAGAAGAGTTTCTACTACACTTCCTATGCCGGATTGGTCCCGATACTGAACAAGATCAATATCTATAACGGATCCAAAAGCAAGATCGCTTCCTCGGAGGGGATGATTGTCTGTTCGGATGTCAGTCCCGATGGAGGGAAAGTACTCCTGACCATGTCTCCGGAAGGACAGCCTGATATTTACGAGATGAGTCTCTTTACGGGTTTCAAGACTAAGGTGACGAAATTCAACGGTATTGATGTCAGCGGAAAGTATCTAGGCAACGGCAGTCAGATCGTCTTTGTGTCCAACCGGCTCGGGTATGCGAATATCTTCAAGAAATCCATCAGCTCAGCCGCAGTACAGCAGGTTGTCTTTCACGGACGTAACAACAATGCGGTTGATGCGCATGGTTCGAAAATAGTCTATTCGAGCAGAGAGAGCAGCAATGCTTTTGGAGGGAACAGATTCAACCTTTATCTGACTTCCGCCAATGGAGGCAGTTCACGGCCGCTGACGACCACAGGCAGCAACCAGTTTCCCCGTTTTTCGACAGACGGCTCGGTAGTACTCTATATTAAACAACAGGGAAGCAGTTCATCGATTGGTTACATCAATTTGGAGAGTGCACAGAGTCTGCTTTTCCCTCTGGGCGGCAGAAAGATACAATCGATTGATTGGTAGAGAGAATAAAGGATAATATGTAATGAAACAGACACTATGGATAACAAGTGTATTTGCGGCACTGCTTTTGAGCGGGTGCGGACAGACGGCACCGACACTGAATAGCACTTCAGGCGGCAAGAATAACTTTACGGACGCTACGGAAATTACGGGAGATACGGTGACAGTCAATGAGAGCGGAGCTGAAGGCAGTTTGGGCAACAGTAGTGCCGATGGCTTTCGTTCTGTCTATTTTGCTTTTGACGACTACAGTATATCGGGAGCAATGCAGAGCAAGATCTCGGCGGATGCCTCCAGAGCGGCCCAAACATCAGGGAAGATAAAGATAGAGGGGAACTGTGACGAGTTCGGTACCGATGAGTACAACTATGCACTGGGCCTCAAGCGTGCCAAAGCGGTCAAAGATGCTTTGCGTGCCGAAGGGGTTGATACGGCAAGAATGGTCATGGTGAGCTACGGTGAAAGCAACCCGGTATGTTCTTCTCCGACGGACAGCTGTTATGCAAGGAACAGAAGAGTTGACCTCAGGCTGGCAAGGTAATCAGGGATGAGACACAATACGCTTTTTTACCGTTCTCTTCTGCTTTTGCTTGCAGGGACAGGTATGCTCCTGGCAGAGCCGTCAGTCTATGGTAACCGTGACAATGCACCAAACTATGATGACAGTTACAGTAACCGTGGTAAAAAACCGGCTAAAGTGGTGATCACCGAAAACCGGGACAGTATTGTCCGTCTCAAACATCGGATAGCAGAGCTTGAAGAGCGTATGGACGGCCTCTCTTCTCTGGTGGAAGGGCTGAGTATCACCATTAATGAACTTCAGGCTCCGGGAAGACTGCAGCAGTCACAAACTAATACTCCCAATACAGATAACACGGCACTCCTCAAAGAACTTGGAGCGATGATTGATCGGATCAATGAAAATTATGTGAGTAAAGAAGAATTACAGCGGATCCTCAAGTCAAAAGGGAGTTATGTTGCCCCTAAAAAAGAGAAAAGTACCGTGTCAACAGAAAGTGATTCTCTTGGGAAAAGTTCCAATGCCAAACTTTACAGTGAAGGAGTAAGGCTTTTCAATAAAAAACGTTATAACGAAGCCAAAAAACGTTTCACGATTACCGATACAAAAGGGTACAAGCCTGCCGCATCGAACTACTACCTCGGAGAGATCGCCTACTATACGAAAAAGTATGATGATGCGATCTTCTATTTTAAAAAGAGTGCCGGTCTGTACGACCAGGCGAGCTACATTGATACACTCCTGCTGCATACCGGTGTCTCCCTTGAAAAAACAGGAGATAAAGCACAGGCAAAAGCTTTTTATGAGAATATCATAGAAAATTACAGCGGAAAGAAAAGTGCGAAGATCGCTAAAAAGAGGCTCGAGAAGTTATAAACCTATAACTCCTTTGTGCGTTTGTATGCCTCTTCAATGGCATCCATACAGGCAGAGCGTACATTTCCCTTTTCCAGTGCCCCGTAGCCTGCAGCAGTGGTACCTCCCGGGCTCATCACGCCATCCTTCAGCAAAGCAGGGTGTACTTCCTGGATCAGTTTTCCAAATCCGTTGAAGAGTCCACGCATGGCAGCCATAGCATCTTCTCTTTTAAGCCCCTGCTTGACTGCACCGTCGGCCAGTGCTTCTGCAACGAGCGCGAGATAGGCAGGTCCGGAACCGGCCAGTGCCGTGGCAATATCTATCTCTTTTTCAGAATTGAGCCAGAGAGTATCACCTACGGCGCCAAGGAGGGATTCCGCCTCTCTTTGGAAGCGGTGGTCTCCTGTCAGTGTGGTCATAGAGGCACCGACACTGGCGGCGAGGTTCGGCATAGCCCTGACGACCGCTTTGCTTTTAATATGTTTTTTCAGTTTCTCCAACGAAGTTCCTGCAAGAACAGAGAAGAGTACTCTGGCCTTTCCTTTAAGTTGTTTCCCAACCTCTTCGACATTGGCAGGTTTGACACAGAGCAGAATGGTTCTATCCGTTATATCGAAACCATCGAGAAGATATTTGTCGATCCGGCTCTCAAGACCGGATTCGAAACGGTCGAGCTTCTCCATCTCTCTGCCTACTACTTCGATATTGTATTTTCCTTTGAGGCCTTTGGCGATACTCAGCGCCATATTGCCGTTACCAATGAATGTGATTGTTTGCATCATAACTCACTTAGATTAAATTGGATCAATTATAACACATAAAATTGTAGGGTGCGTTTGCCAACACATCTTTATTTGGTATAATAACCGCAATTATTTTATAAGGAATCAAAAAAATGGAAGCATTTTTAGAAGAAGCCAAAGCGTCAAGCCGTGTGCTTGCCGGCATCAGTGGAGCGGACAAGAACAGGATACTCAAAGAGATGGCGCAGGCACTCAGAGCCAGTACGGCAGAGATACTCAAAGCCAATGCACTGGATATGGAAGATGCGGACAGAAACGATCTCACTCCGGCACTGAAAGACAGACTGCTGCTCGACGAGAGCAGGGTCGAAGGGATGGCGGTTGCCGTTGAGGAGATAGCTGCACTCAAAGAGCCTGTAGGCCGTGTACTTGACGGCTGGGTAACAGAGGATGGTTTAAAGATCGAGAAGGTCTCCGTGCCTATCGGTGTGATCGGCATCATTTATGAATCACGCCCGAATGTCACATCCGATACGGCAGCTTTGAGTTTCAAGAGTTCCAATGTATGTGTGCTCAAAGGTGGGAAGGAAGCGCAACATTCCAATGAAGCCATTGCAAAGGTCCTAAGAGCAGTACTCAAGCAAAACGGTTTGCCTGAAGCACTCATTTCCCTGATCCCCGATGCCTCGCGTGAAGGGGTGGCAAAACTGATCAAGATGGACAAGTATGTCGATCTTATCGTCCCGCGTGGGGGAGAAGGGCTCATCCGTTATGTCTCGGAGAATGCTTCCGTGCCCGTTGTCAAGCATGACAAAGGACAGTGCCATACCTATATCGATGAAGATGCCAATGTGGAGAATGCCATCAGGATCGCCATCAATGCCAAAGTACAGAGACCGGGAGTCTGCAACGCGATGGAAACACTGCTGGTCGATGCTGCCATTGCCAAAGAGGTACTGCCTCTGCTGAAAGAAGCTTTCGATGAAGCACATACCGAACTTAAAGGGTGCAGTGAAACACAGGAGATAATAGAAGTAGCACCGGCTACGGAAGTGGATTTCGATACCGAATACCTGGCAAACATACTCAATATCAGGGTGGTAGACAGTGTCGAGGGTGCCATAGACCATATTGTCCGCTATGGTTCGGGACACTCCGAAGCAATCATCACGGAGAATATCACTACGGCAGAAGCCTTTTTGAACGGTATCGATGCGGCAGTGGTCTATGTGAATGCTTCCACGCGATTCACGGATGGCGGTGCTTTCGGTTTCGGTGCGGAGGTTGGTATCAGTACCAATAAGCTCCATGCACGGGGACCGATGGGCATAGAAGGATTGACAACTTACAAATTCAAAATTTACGGTTCGGGACAAATTCGTTAAAAATACCAAAAAGCTAAGCACCTCTAAAGTTTGCTTGGTTACAATACCACAAATTCAATATTAGGAAAATAAATGGCAATTGCAAATGAAAACAGTGTCGTAGGCATTGAATACGAAGTAAAAGAAGCAGGCTCATCAGAAGTCGTAGATACGAACAAAGGTGCACAGCCACTCGAGTTCATTACAGGTAAAGGGCATATCATCCCGGGTCTTGAGAATGCGCTTGTAGGTATGGAAAAAGGCGAAAGCGGAGACATCATGGTCAAAGCGGCAGACGCGTATGGTGAAGTGAACCCTGAAGCGAAACAAACTTTGCCTATCGAGCAGTTCGAGGGTGTGGATCTTAAAGAGGGAATGACACTTTACGGACAAGGCGAAGATGGTCAGACAGTACAGGTAACCGTTACCTCATTCAACGACAAAGAAGTGCAGGTTGACTTCAACCATCCTTTGGCGGGTAAAGACCTTATGTTCTCAGTAACGGTACTTGACGTAAGAGATGCAACAGATGAAGAAGCTGCTACCGGTCAGGTTGGCGGTGAACAATGTGATGACGGCAGCTGTGGCTGCGGACACTGATTTCCGTATAAAGAAGTCCGTCAAGCATTTCTGCCAGACGGACTGAACACTGCAAAACCTTCAGCTTTTTACAGGCAAAGCTTCGAAATATATTTTCAAAATGAATAAAACTCAATGATATTTACACCTATTTTTGTTATCATTAACTTTATATATGCCCTGCAATTTATAAAAAATTGCGTGTGAAAAAGGAAATATATGTCAAAAAATGATAACGTGTTTGATATCAGTATGCTGTTGATGACACTCTTTTCCTCCCTGGAAGTCATACGTAATGAAAAGAACATAGAACTTGTTTATGATGTAGACCTCACCGTTCCTAAAGAGTTAAAAGGTAACAGTGACGTTCTTCTGCATCTTTTGACACAGGTACTTACTTTTGTTTTACAGAATACTGAGAACAAAGAGGTTGTCCTTTCTATTAGTGCACCTGAAGATTTCCTCTATGAAGAGCTTGTTACTTTTGCAGTAAAGGAAAGTGGTATCAATGAGATGAAAATAGATACTTTCATCGAGAACCGCCTAACTGAAAGTCTTGAAGTACTTTCTGCAGAGATAGATAAGAACGAAACGAAAGGTGAAGATATTGTCATTAAAATGCCTCTGAAGGTAGATGATATAGGAAACCAACGCCACTACAGACTGCCGGATATCTCAATGCTTGGTAAAAAAGTATTGCTGATCTGTGCCAAAAAAAGAGTAGCGGCGAGTATCGAAAAAATGTTCAGGTATTTTCTCTATGAAGTGGATGTGGGATTGGAAGCCTATAAAAAACAGGGCAGTAACCTTTCACGCTATGATATTGTGGCTATTGAAGCCGCTTTGGCAACGGAAAAGCTTGAAGAACTTATTGAACGTGTCCAGAAAAAACACTCTTTGAAATATGTTATTATAGAGAATGCAAACTTTAATATGGCAAAAGCCAATCATCCGAAGGTTCAAACGGCTTACCTGATCAAGCCTGTGATGCAGGAGAGTATTTTTGAATTGATCATAGAACTTTTTAAGGATGATGTTCTAGATAGAACGATTCGCTCCGATTCGATTGAAACAATCATTGATATGAAAAAATATATCAACTATGACCGCTTGCTTGAGGCAGAGAAGTATGTGTTGCAGGCGAAAAAAGAGCATGAAAGAAAAAAAGTGACAGAGCAGGTGGCAGATACACCTTCTCTGCCTGTCCTGGATACTGAAGTTGGATTAAAGAATGCAAAAACAGTCGGGATGGATTACAAACAAAAGCTAAGAAATTTTCTTGATGATTTCAAACGTTCCGATATCTTTTTCAGGGACAATGTCAAGGATAAATTGATCTGGAAGACCAAAGAATTCCTTATCGATGTGGAGAAAGAGGCACGATTTATCGGTGCACTGCGTTTGACAGCCGTGATAGAACAGGCCAGTATGCTTTTTGTGTACGATAAATTGGAAGACCTGCCGCTCTATGTCAACAAGTATCATCTTGAACTGGTGAGACTTGTTAAGGAGATAAACAAATACCTTAAAGGCTAATCTTCACTCCTCGTATGGTTCAAAATCCTCTTTTCTGACACCACAGTCAGGACACTCCCAATCATCCTGTAACTCTTCAAAAGCAGTTCCCGGAGTAATCCCGGAGTCGGGATCTCCAAGTGCAGGATCGTAAATGTAGCCACACACGGTACAGATGTATTTTTGATTCATAATTATTCCTTTCTGCATGATTTCTCAATAAAAGATGGTAAAATACCTAAATATTTTAACGAAGTCTCTGTGGATACAGTGTGTAGTGCAGAACTTCGATCCAAAGGATTATGATGTCAGCAAAATGTGCGTTTTTATTTCCGGGACAGGGTTCCCAGGCTGTAGGTATGGGAGAAGATTTCTTTAACAATTCAGATGTAGCAAAGCAGATGGTGGCCGATGCCGGCCGCAGAACGGGTATCGATTTTGAGAGACTGCTTTTTACAGAGAATGATGATCTTGAGAAAACAGAATTTACACAGCCTGCTATTCTGCTTGTATCTTCTATAGCCCATAAGCTGTTTGAAGATGAAATGCCTATCAGACCGGTTTATGCGCTTGGACATTCGCTTGGAGAGTTCTCTGCACTGGTATCGGTAGGTGCTTTAAATGTAACGGATGCAGTTGAACTGGTGAACCTCAGAGGTAAACTCATGGCGGAAGCCTGTGCCGGTCAGGATGTGGGTATGCTGGTCTCTTTGGGGCTTGCCGATGATGTGGTAGAGAAGATCTGTGAAGAGCAGAGGGCGGCAGGCATGAAAGTATGGCCGGTCAATTACAATGCCGAAGGTCAGATCGTTATAGCAGGTATCAAGCCTGATCTGGAAAGACTTGAGCCGATCCTTAAAGAGGCGAAGGCAAGAAGGGCAATGCTGCTCAATATGTCCGTGGCATCACACTGTCCATTACTTGAAAGTGCGACGGCACCGTTGGCAGAAAAACTGCAGGAAGTACTCAGAGACGAGTTCACCGCACCTGTGGTCTCGAATGTCACAGCAGAGAAGTACAGCAGCAAAAAAGAGGCGTTGGAACTGCTACCCAGGCAGCTTGTCTCTCCTGTACTCTACAAACAGTCCATCTCCAAGTTTGATGATGAAGTTGATTGTTATATCGAATTCGGTCACGGCGGGGTACTTAAAGGTTTGAACAGAAAAGCGACAAAAAAACCGCATTTTGTGGTCTCTGACATGGCCTCCCTTGCAACAACGATCGATGAGATCAGAAAGCTGGGTGCATAGGATGGCAAAAAAGATCGCAATCATGGGAGCAATGGTTGAGGAAGTCGACCCATTCTTGGGTACGAATGAACATGAACCGCTGCTGAAATACTTTAAGAAGCACAATGATGTGACATACGGAAACAATCTCTACCATGAAGCAAAATACAAAGATCTTGATATTGTACTTGGATACTCCAAGATCGGTAAAGTGAATTCCGCATTGACCGCAGCGACGATGATAGAACATTTCGGCTGTGATATGGTACTTTTTACCGGTGTGGCCGGAGCGATCTCACCCGATCTGAAGATCGGTGACCTGATCGTTGCGACGCAACTGTGTCAGCATGATCTGGACATTACGGCCTTTGGACATCCCCATGGGTACGTACCTGAAGGCAAGGTGTATGTTGAGCCTTCAAGAAACTTGATACGTATCGCCAAGAGCGTGGCTGATGAAAAAGGTATTGATCTGAAAAAAGGTGTGATCGCAACGGGTGACCAGTTCATTGCGGACAGCGAACGAAAAGAGTGGATAGCTAAAACCTTTGATGCTGATGCACTTGAAATGGAAGGAGCATCGGTTGCTGTAGTATGTGACGCACTCAACGTTCCCTTCTTTGTCCTTCGGGCTATCAGCGATGCAGCCGATACCGATGCAACTTTTGATTTCGATGAATTCCTCAAACATTCTTCACAGGTTAGCAGTAGTTTCATTATGGCAATGTTGGAAAAACTTGTAGCTGAACAGGCATGAGTATGTCCCAAAGAGACAGTAGATTTACACCACAGCTCAAAATGAGCAAAAAACTCCTCAAGGTCATCGGAAAGACCAATGCAGAGTTCAGACTCATAGGTGAAGGTGACAGGGTCCTTGTAGGCCTGAGCGGAGGAAAAGATTCTCTGGCTTTGGTCCATGGGCTCAAGCATATACAGAGGCATGCACCTTTCCGTTTTGAGTTTGAAGCCTGTACCGTCAAGTACGGTATGCCAGATGAACATTACGAATTTCTCTCAAAACACTGTGAAGAGTACGGCATTAAACATACGGTGTACGATACCAATATCTTTGAGATCTCACATGATACCATCCGTGAAAATTCCTCTTTCTGTTCCTACTTCTCCCGTATGAGAAGAGGGGCTCTGTATACCTTTGCGGAGCAGGGAGGCTTCAACAAAGTGGCACTCGGGCATCATTTTGACGATACGGTCGAGAGTTTTTTTATGAATATGTTCTATAACGGTACCATGAGGGCCCTGGCCCCCATTTACAAGACGGGAAGAGGCTTTCATCTTATACGGCCACTCATTCAAGCCAGGGAATCACAGCTAAGAGCTTTCGCGGATGACAATAACCTTCAAGTCATAGGAGACGAAGCCTGCCCTGCCATGCTGAAAGATGTGAAAATGCCGCATGCCAGAGCTTCAACAAAAGCATGGCTGGCAGGACTTGAAGCTGAGAATAAAGACATTTTTAAAATGTTCAAAGCTTCGTTTAAACATATCCATGATGATACTTTTCTTGACCCAGAGCGTTGGGATAGGAATGATATAGATAAAGAGGACTAAGCTCTTTACCTATGTTGCTCTCCGGAAGTGGAGACTTTCAGTCCCACTAAAAGTCCAAATTATTATCTTGTTCTACACAACTTCCAAAAATGATAAAAATAAATCAGCAGCTAAAATAGTTGAGATAATTTCTAAAGATTTTGATAAAGATTTTATAAAAGATGAATTTAAGAAATTGACGAGCATAGGAAACGATTATCGTATTCGTCATCATGAACAAAACAAACTTGAATTAACTAGTAATCATACTAATTATTTCTTTTTTAGAATGTTGACTTTGATTGATTTATGTTTGGTGTATCTAAATGAAGAAAATGAATGAAAGAAGCTATTTAAAACAATATACTTCTATAAATAACTTGACAAAAGAATATTAAAAACCTATAATATAGGTAATAAAATATAGTTAGTAGGTTATAACACCTATAAAGTAGGATAAAATGTTAGAAGAACTTTTTGGTTCTAAGAATCGTGAGCGTGTGTTACAATATATCTTAGCTAGAGGTGAGGGGTATGCTAAAGAGATAGCAGATTTTTATGAGAGCAGTATAGACCCAATACAAAAACAACTTGAACGACTAGAACTGGGTGGTGTTTTGGTAAGTAAGACAGTGGGTAGAACAAGGTTGTTTATGATGAACCCACGTTATGCTTTTAAAGATGAACTCATTTCTCTGCTTGAAAAAGCAAGAGCATACTATGAGCCGAAAGAGCAAGAGAGACTTCTTATCTCACGTAAACGACCCAGGCGTACAGGCAAGCCTTTATGAAGTCTGTAAAAGAGATGAACATGGAAGAATTGGCAGCATATGTATGTACAGCTTTGGAAAATGAAGGGATAGATACAGTACTTTCCGGCGGTTGCTGTGTTGAACTCTATAGTCATGGACGATATACTTCTGATGATATTGATCTTATCGATAGATATAACGGGGGACATAGAAAAATAAAAGAAATTATGGAAAAATTAGGATTTAGAGAATATAGTATGAAGCGTTATTTTGTTCATGATGATACATCTTTTTTCATAGAATTCCCCAGAGGTCCTTTAGGGGTAGAGGATGCACCTGTTGAAAAGATTGCTACACGAAAAAGTGAAACGGGTATATTAAAATTATTGACACCGACTGATTGTATTAAAGATAGATTGGCAGCTTACTATCATTGGGGTGATACACAATCTTTAGAACAAGCAGTATGGGTGGCACAGGCAAATGATTTTGATATGGAGTCTATTAGAGTGTGGTCTTTGAATGAAGGTATGCATGAGAAATACACTATATTTGAAAATAATGCAAAAGAAGAAAAATGAATTTATTTAAAATAAAAACCTCAGGTCGTATAGACAAAATACTAGCTACAGAATTAGACGTAAGCCGCAACCAGGTTGAAAAACTTGTGAAAGATGGTTTGGTTTCAGTGAATGGAAAAGTTGTCACTAAAACCAGTTTCAAGGTTGTAGAGGGTAATGAAATTTCATATAAATTCAAAGAGGCTGAGAAACGTGAGCCTGTTGAGATAGACTTTGACGTCGAGATACTGTATGAAGATGAGTATCTCATGGTGGTGAACAAGCCCAGTGGACTGGTGGTGCATCCTGCTCCTTCAGTGAAAGAGCCTACACTGGTGGACTGGCTGGTGAAAAAGGGGATCTCGCTCTCTACTATTTCGGGGGAAGAGCGCCACGGTATCGTGCACCGCATTGACAAAGAGACGACGGGTGCGCTGGTGATTGCCAAGGACAATAAAGTGCACGAGATGCTCAGCGAGCAGCTGCAGGACAAGAGTATGGGGCGGTATTATCTGGCGCTGATAGACCATTTTCTCAAAGAGGATGTGGTCGTCGACAAGCCCATAGGACGCAACCCGCATAACAGACTGAAAATGGATGTTGTACCGCATGGAAAACCGGCGAAAACGGCTTTTAAAAAACTGTTGACATCCATGCATGATGTTGAGTTGATCGCCGCAAAACTTTTTACGGGAAGAACCCATCAGATACGTGTTCACCTCAATACGCTGGGACGGCACATACTGGGCGATGATTTATACGGTTTTAAGAGCAAAAGAGATAAAATTCCAAGAGTTTATCTGCATGCATATCTGTTGTATCTTATCCACCCGGTCACCGGTAAAAGAATGGAGTTCGTTGCTCCGCTTTTTGACGATATGAAACTGTATTTATCCAAATATTTTGATCAAAGTGATATAGATGAAAAAATCGATCCTCTTACTCTGGGCTCTCGCTTTACTGACCTTTAGCGGCTGCGGTTCCGCCATCAAGGGATTGATGGTCTACGGCAAAGACCCCAGCCTGCCCTCGCTCGGAACCGTACGGACGCTTCCGATGATGAGTTCCGTCGGTTTCGAATGGGATACGATCAAAAATGACAAGGTACACGGCATCAATGTTTACAGAAAATCTCCCGACACCAAAGACCCCGAAGGAAGGGAGTTCAGGCGAGTCGGCAGCATAGGCAATCGGTATGCTACGCATTTTGTCGATACGCATGTAAAACCGGACAGACGATATGTCTACAAGTTCACTACCTTCTCTTTTGGAAAAGAATCCACACCGGGGACAAGGGTTGAAGTGCGGACGAAACCCACTTTTGCACCGGTCTCGTTCCTGAAAGCATATAAGGCAGGACCGACAGCGGTCAAACTGCTTTGGCGACCGCACCCCAGTGACAAGATCAGCAGTTATATCATTGAAAGATCGGTCAATGGCGGAGAGTGGCGGTTCATGGCGCAGGTTGAAGGCGTGCTGATGGCGGAGTATATCGATACACTGGTACGCGGAGGCAACACTTATGCCTACCGCATCATCGCCAAAAGCTATGAGGGTATCAAGTCCAGTCCGAGCCAGGTCGCCCGTATAACACTCTAAAACATCAGGAAAAGCCATGCCACATTTAAAAGTAAAACCTTTCGACAGTGCAGCAATAGAAGAAAAACTGCCCGACAGTTCCATCATGACCTTTCGTGCCAAGGCCTTGAAAGGGGACGATGAGATCATCGGCGTGGAGCATGGGGGAGAAGAATTTCTGCTTCAGATAAAACCTGACAATAAAGCTACTTTGGTCAAATACGACAAAGTGACACGTCCTTTGAAGGTTAACCTTCTCAAAGAGGCTTTGGACAAAGTTTCAAAGGAACTTGGGCTGGAAATTCTCAGCTCGAATATCGCACTCTCAAACGGGAAACCGCCTCTGGCATCGGAGTACTTCAAAAAGATCGAGGATTTTGAAACGATCGCATATCCCAAAGAGAAGATCTCCGTTGAGGTGGGTTTCGGTTCGGGGCGGCATCTGCTCTATCAGGCACAGAAAAACCCCGATACGCTCTTCATAGGGCTTGAGATACATACCCCTTCCGCGCAGCAGGTACTGCGACAGATAGAACTGCAGGGACTGGAGAATATCTGGGTGGTCAATTATGATGCCAGGCTCTTTCTGGAAATGCTGCCATCCAACAAATGTGAGCAGATCTTCGTCCACTTTCCCGTACCATGGGACAAAAAACCGCACAGACGTGTGATCTCTCCGAGTTTCCTTGCCGAGTCGATGCGGGTACTGCGCAGAGGCGGCAGACTGGAACTAAGGACTGACAGTGACAAGTATTTCTGGTATGCGCTTGAAACCTTTTTTGCCGTACCGAAGACCGAGGTGGAGATACGCAAGAATGAAGCCCTTGAAGTCACCAGCAAATATGAGGCGAGATGGCGGAAACAGGAGAAGGACATCTACGATGTCTATGTAAAATGCAGTGAAGATTCCGACGAGAGGGACCTGCGCATAGACTTTAATTTTACTAGTGTAAAATATACACCAAATCTGGAAGAATTCCTGCAAAAAAAAGCTTTGGTCTTCGATGGGTATTTCGTGCATTTCGAACGCAGCTACAAGGTGGGGAATAACGCATTGCTTGTCAAATGTGCCTTCGGCAGTTTCGACAGGCCTGAACACAAATACATACTGGTCGAAGAGAATGACAGCAGATATTTTGCCTCCCAACCGGTAAAGACCACGGTCAATTATGCCGCACATCAGAAGATCATAGAACTCTTGACACAAAAGGAAAACAATGTCTAATGTCATCAATGCTTCCCATCTTACACTGGCGTATGACGACGGCAAAAAAGAGATCATTAAAAATGCCGGTTTCAGCATTAAAAAGGGAGAGTTCGTTTTCATTACCGGTCCGAGCGGTTCCGGGAAATCGACACTGCTCAAAGCACTTTACGGTGCGCTGAAGCCTACAGAGGGAAATCTCATTGTCGGAGGGCTTGACCTGGCCAATATCAGTACAGGGAAACTTCAGGAACTGCGCACTCACCTGGGGATCATCTTTCAGGACTATAAACTGGTCAACGAGTGGACGGTGGCGAAGAACGTGGTACTGCCCCTGATGATTGCGGGTTACTCTGTAGATGTACAGAATACTCAGGCGCAAAGGCTGCTCAAACACGTCAAACTCTCCGAACATGCCGACAAGTTCCCCTTGGAGCTGAGCGGTGGTGAGCAGCAGCGTGTGGGGGTGGCAAGGGCACTGGCGAAGAACCCGGTCGTGATACTTGCCGATGAGCCTACCGGCAACCTTGACGACTACTCTTCCAACGTGATCTGGGACCTTATGGAGAATGCCTGCCAGCAGCTTGAGACGACCGTGCTGGTTGTGACACACAAAATTCCGACGATCTTCTCTCTGCCGTACAGACATTTCATCATCGAAAGCAAGGGTGTTTATGAAGTTCATTAAAAACCATCTCATGTTCATACTGCCGCTGATGGCGATTCTGCTCGGTATAGAGTTCTACCTTGTGTTTGACAGAACGACGGACTCCTATGAAAAAGGGCTCAAAGAAGGGTATACGATGTTCGTTGTCTCCAAAAAGCCTATGACTTTTAATGATTTCAAAGCGCTCAATGCGCATATCGCCAGTTCCGAGAAGATCAAGCGTGAAGCGGTGGTCAGTGACATTGTCAAGGGGATCAATAACAGTAACAAAAAAGAGATCCTCAAAGCCCTGCCGTATTTTTACAATATCGGGCTTGATTCCTACCTGCACACATCCGAACTTGACAAGATCAAGAATGACCTTGAATCAAGCAACGATATTCAAAGGGTGGAGACATTCGGAAGCAGTTACAGTTCGGCATATCGTCTCTTCTCTTTCATCAAATTTACACTGAAGCTTTTTATCGGTTTCATGGGAGTGGTCAGTTTACTCCTGATCATCAAGCAGATGGAGATATGGAAATATGCACACAAACGCCGTATGCAGGTCATGGAGATCTTCGGTGCCCCGCTGATGCTGCGTTCGGGTGTGCTTTTTAAAGTAGCTATCGCCGATGCTATTGTGGCAACATTCATCACTGCAATGATCTTTTTGTATATCAAGTTTGAGTGGGCGGCAAAAAGCGGTATAGATATTATGATGAAGAACCAGGAAGATCTTTTCAGGTTGAGCGACCTTGCTGTCCTGCTGGGGTCTGCACTGATCATTGTACTGATATCAGTCTACTCTGTCGTATTCTCAAGTAGTGGAGTGGAGGAGTGAGACTTCTACTGCTCTCTTTTTTCGTTATCTCAGCACTGCTTTGGGGTGCTTCTACGACAACGAAGATTAAAAAATCCAAAAAAGACCTTACGACGATTGTCAAAAATAAAAAAAAGACCAGCAGACGGCTTGGGAAAATTGCCCAGGATATCAAGGCGGCAGAAAAAGAGATCGCTGTACTGAGCAAAAAAATAGAGGAACTCGAAGTGGAGCAGAGTAAGAACGAGACACGCTATGAAGTACTCCAAAAAGAGCTTGTTTCATCGAAAAAAGCGCTTGAGAAGACCAGTAAAGAATTGGAAAAAAAACACAAACAGTTCATTTCACTGCTTTCCGAACAGTTTTCCGTCATCTTTGCCATGAAGCAGGCCAAATATGAACCAACGCGTGATTCCATTATTTCGCAGGAGATATACAAAGCATACAAAAAGCTCAATGATCAGGAACTGGAAGTACTGAAAAAAGATATTTCGGTACTGCGCAAACGGAAAAAAGAAAAACTTGCTCTCCAAAAGAAGACACAGAGTGAGATAGCGCGCATCATCAAAAAACGCAAGTTGTATACGCAGAAAAAAAAGGCAAAAGAGAAGCTCTTGAAAAAGCTGGCAGCCGATGAAGAGAAATACAATGCCAGGCTCGCAAAGATTGAAGACAGGCAGAATAACCTGCGTGCGACGCTGGCCGAACTGAATATTTTGCATAAAAAAGAGGTGGAAGAGGCCCGCAGGCGTGCCGAAGCAAGAAAAGAGGCCATCCGTCTGGAAAAAGAGAGAAAAAGACGCATAAGAAAAGAGAAGGAGCTGGCACGTGCCAAGGCCAGAAAAGCCAAAGCAGCGCTCAAAAGAGCTAAAACGGAAGAAGCGAAGAAGCAGGCACGCCTGGCTGCCAAAAATGCGGCAAAAGAGGTCAAAGAGGTTGAGCTGAAATCCAAAAAACAGAGTGAACGGGTACGTCAGGTAAACTCCTCCTACAAGCAGGAAAAAGTGGCGGCCTATCGTGGCGGGAAGACAATCCCTCCCATTAGGGGTGCAAGGGTCATCAAGAAGTTCGGAACCTATGTCGATCCGGTTTACAAGATCAAGATCTTCAATGAAGGTATTACACTTCAGGCACCAGGTTCCTCAGCGAAGGTTCAGAATGTTCTTAACGGAAAAGTGGTGTTCGCCGGGAAGAGCAGTATGCTTGGGAAAGTGGTCGTTGTAGCACACAGCGGCAAGATGCACACAGTCTATGCCGGGCTTTCGAAGATCGCACCCAACATCAAAGTGGGCCGTAAGATCAAAAAGGGATATGTGATCGGAAAAGTCAGTAAAAAACTGATGTTCCAGGCGACTAAGAATTCCAAACATATCAATCCTCTCAAGCTGATACGACTTTAACCCCCTCCTAAACCTCTTTTGGATATAATCGCGAAATTATATACAGGGGTGTGCTTGTGACAAAAAGAGTATTGGTAAAGTTTTCCGGTGAAGCATTGGCAGGTAAAGAGGGGTATGGTATCGATACCAAGATCCTCAAGTTCATTGCTAACGAGATCAAGGCACTGGTAGATGCCGGCATGGAAGTGGCGATCGTTGTGGGCGGTGGAAACATCATTCGCGGTGTGAGTGCGGCGGCTGACGGGATTATCAAGCGAACGTCCGGGGACTACATGGGTATGCTTGCGACCGTGATCAACGGAGTGGCGATCCAGGAAGCTTTGGAGCATATCGGGCTTGAGGCGAGGCTGCAGTCGGCGATCGACATGCATGAGATAGGTGAAGCCTTCATCGTCAGACGTGCGAGAAGACACCTTGAAAAAGGGCGTGTCGTTATCTTTGCAGGCGGTACAGGTAACCCGTACTTCACAACAGATACGGCTGCAACGCTCAGGGCATCCGAGATAGAGGCTGAGATGCTTATCAAAGCGACCAAAGTGGACGGTGTGTACGACAGGGACCCTAACAAGTTCGACGATGCTGTCAAGCTTGATACGTTGAGTTATGAGCAGGCCTTGACCAAAGATATCAAGGTAATGGACGATACCTCTATTGCTTTGGCAAGAGAGAACAGCCTGCCTATCGTGGTATGCAATATGTTCGAAGAGGGAAATCTCCTTGCGATCATGAAAGGCGACATGAGCCTCTGTTCTATTGTAAAATAGCGCCAAATGGGAAAACCCCCATATTGACTATGCTGATGCTGTATCAACTTCAGTAGTTGACTTATGCGACGTGTCACATTACACAGAAGACAGGAATTAAAACAAAATATTTTTTGAAGGATTAAAATGAGAACAGAACAACTGACTGCGAAAGCACTGGAAAAAGTAAATTTCGACAAATATCTTTTGGCAAATGCCGTAGGTAAAAGAGCTGAGAAGATCGCCAACGGTGCCGAGGTGCTGTTGGATTACGATACAAGTGATATGAAATATACCGACATCGCACTCAGAGAGATTGCTGAAGGTAAGATCACTGTAAGTTTAGAAGGCTAAAACACCTTGGACGCTTTTTTATCGAAAGCTAAGAACATACACAGCATAGAAGAAGCGAAAGCACTTCTGTGGGCACAGATTCCACATCCCCTCCCTTCCACAATCAAAGCCCTTGAGCTTGCAATGACGGCCCATGACGGACAGAAGCGAAAAAGCGGTGAGCCTTACATCGTACACCCCATTCTGGTCGCAGCTATCACTGCGGCTTTTTCCAATGATGAAACCATGGTACAGGCGGCATTGCTGCATGACGTAGTGGAAGATACTCCATTTGACATCGAGGACATAAGAAAGCAGTTCGGAGACGATATTGCCCATATGGTCGGGGGATTGACGAAGATCGTTGAAATACGTGATGAAGAGCTGGTACCGTTCGGATCCGATGAGCGGCTGATCAACTCTGCACTTACCTTCAGAAAGATGCTTATCGCTTCGATCAAAGATATACGGGTGCTGGTCATCAAACTCTGTGACCGTTTGCATAATATGCTAACCCTGGATGCCCTTCCTCCCGAAAAACAGAAACGTATTGCTGAAGAGACACTGGTGGTCTATGCACCTATTGCACACAGGTTGGGTATTTCGCGTCTGAAGAACAGTCTGGAAGACCTGAGCTTCTTTTACATCTACCCGGATGATTATAAAAAAATCGATACCTATATTCAAAACAATGCACAGAACCTGCAATTCAAACTTAATGCATTCATCCACAGAGTGAAAGACACCATGAACAAAGACGGATTCTCCGACAAGGATTTCGAGATCATCGGCAGGGTCAAGCACTACTACTCTATCTACCTGAAGATGCATCGCAAGGGTGTGAGCATCGATGAGGTACTTGATCTGCTGGCAATCCGCATTATTGTCAAAGAACCTATCGAGTGTTATCGGGTACTTGGGCTGATGCACCTGAACTTTACACCGCTGATCTCCCGTTTTAAAGATTATATCGCTATTCCAAAAGAGAACGGTTACAAAACGATACATACGACACTTTTCAACGAAGAGGGGATCGTAGAGGCACAAATACGTACCGTAGATATGCACAGACTGGCAGAGTACGGTGTCGCAGCACACTGGAAGTACAAGGACGGTGCGGACAGTGTGAACCTTGAATGGCTGGAGAGTCTGCATTTCCAGAATGAATCGATCGAAGAGTTCTATGAACTGGCCAAATCGGACCTTTTCTCCGAAGATATTACGGTCTTTTCTCCCAAAGGGGACTACTTCACTCTTCCCAAAGGTTCCGTGGCACTTGATTTTGCCTATGCCATACACTCGGAAGTGGGGGCCAATGCGACCGGTGCTCTGGTTAACAAGCACAAGTCTTCGCTTCTGACGGTACTTAAGAATGGTGATATTGTCAAGATATTGAAAGATGATGAACCACACCTGCACTGCTCCTGGCTCGATACGGTCAAGACCTCCAAAGCCAAAGAGGGGATACGCAGTCACTGCAGGGCGCGGATCAAAGAGGTAGATACTCTCAGTGCTTATAATATATTGGGGACACTTTTCTCGCGGCATCCCGATAAGATCAGACTGCTGATACAGCGTATGGGTCTGCAGGATTCGATACATAAACTTCCTTCGCACCTTTCATACTACAAAGATGTGATCCATAAGGTCGCTGACTATATGGGAGAAAAAGAGGTACGTTTCTGGGAGCTGCTGAAACGGGGCTACAAGGTACCGAAACTCAAAGAGATTGAGCATTTCAGGTTCTATACCAACAAGCCGCTGGACGGAGTAGAGTTCGATTACTGCTGCCATCCAAAAGTAGGGGACCAGATTGTTGCGTTTTATAAGGACAGTAAGGCTATTATACACCATAAATTATGCAAGCATGCCTATGCCAAGATCAAGGCGGGCGAGGCGATGGTCCATGTGGACTGGCGTTTCTCCAAGATGTCGCGCTACAGGCTGATCATCAGCCTGCAGAACCAGAAGGGCGCGCTTGCGGATATGCTGACGAAACTGACACGGCTGGACTTAAATGTCATCAGTATTGAACTGGGTATACAGAGTTCCGAGAGTGCCGAGTATTGCCAGCTCGAAGTGGAAAGCAGTGAAAGCAAACGCAGTGTTCTCAAAGAGAAACTGACACAGAAATTCAAACTCATCGACATCGTCAGTCTTGACGATGCGTACAATAAATAAAAGATCAAAAGAAGAAGGAAAGAAATGGTAGAGCAGGCGTTGGAAGAGATAAGCAGAGGTACCGCGGAGATTATCGATATGGAGCGTATCGAAAAGTTGGTCTCGAAGTATTATGAAGACGGTACAACGTATACGGTCAAAGCAGGCTTTGACCCTACCGGAGCCGATCTGCACCTTGGGCATACTGTCCTCCTGCAAAAGCTCAAAGCCTTCCAGAAGCACGGCGCACGTATACAGCTGCTCATTGGTGATTTTACTGCGATGATCGGTGACCCGACAGGGAAGAGTGAAACAAGAAAGGTCCTTGACAGAACGACAATTCTTGAGAATGCACAGACCTACCAGGACCAGGTCTTCAACATACTTGATAAAAGTAAAACAGATGTGGTATTCAACTCGACCTGGCTTGAAGCGCTGGGCGCGGCGGGTATGGTTTCTTTGACAACGACTTTCAATGTGGCACGTATGCTTGAACGTGATGATTTTGAGAAACGCTATAAGAGCGGAAAAAGCATCTCTATCTCTGAATTCATCTATCCTCTGCTTCAGGGCTATGATTCTGTAGAGCTGCAAAGTGACATTGAGATCGGCGGAACGGACCAGAAATTTAACCTGCTGATGGGTAGATTCCTTCAGCGTGCCTATGAGATAGATAAAGAACAGGCTGTCCTGATGATGCCGATCCTCGAAGGGCTTGACGGTGTACAGAAGATGAGCAAGTCGCTTAACAATTACATCGGTATCACGGAAGAACCAAAAGATATCTATGCCAAGACGCTTTCTGTCTCCGATGAATTGATGTGGCGCTATTACGAGCTTCTGAGTGAGAGACCACTTGAAGAGATTGCACAGATGAAGCAGGATGTAGCTCAGGGGAAACTCCACCCTAAAACAGCGAAAGAGAATCTTGCACTCGAACTGGTCACAAGATTCTATAATAAAGAGTTGGCTACACTTGCCAAAGAAGAGTTTGACAATGTCTTCAAAGCCAACCAGCTGCCTTCTGATATAAACGAGATCGAGGCGGAAGAGGGGATCTGGATATGTAAAGCCCTGGTGGATGCGGGTATAGAACCTTCTACTTCCCAGGCAAGAAGAGATATTAAACAGGGTGCGGTACGGATAGATCAGGAGAAGATCTCCGATGAGAAGATGAACCTGGAAGCGGGAGAGTATATCCTCCAGGTAGGAAAAAGAAAATTTGCGAAAGTGAAGGTGAAGTAATGTTGTTCAAACCATTTAAGATCGGAAAGTATACGATCGAGAAACCGATCATACAGGGTGGAATGGGTGTAGGTATCTCTTGGGACCAGTTGGCAGGGAACGTCTCCAGAGAGGGAGGACTCGGCGTGATCTCTGCTGTAGGAACAGGGGTATACAAGAACAGAAAGTATTTGCATGGAAATGAGATGGTTGGAAAAGATCACAGACCGCTTGAAGCGATCAATTTCTATTCATTCAATGCACTTAAACATATTTTTGAGAATGCCAGAGAGATATGTGGTGATGCACCTTTGGCTGCAAATATATTGTACGCACAGAGCGAGTATGACCGTGTGGTACAGGATGCCTGCAAAGCCGGTGCCGATATTATTATCACCGGTGCGGGTCTGCCTTTGACCATGCCGGATGCAGCCAAAGATTACCCGGAGGTTGCACTTGTGCCCATTGTCTCTACAGCCAAGGCACTTCGTATTCTCTGCAGAAGATGGAAAAAGACACATAACAGGTTACCCGATGCGGTTATTGTAGAAGGGCCGCTCAGTGGTGGGCATCAGGGCTTTAAATACGAAGAGTGTTTTCTACCTGAGAACCAGCTTGAGGCGATCCTCCCTCCTGTAGTGGAAGAGGCGAAAGAGTGGGGTGATATTCCTGTAATCGCTGCCGGAGGTGTCTGGGATCATGATGATATCGTAAGAATGATGGAACTCGGTGCGTCTGCGGTGCAGATGGGGACACGTTTCATCGGTACGGTAGAGTGTGATGCCAGTCAGGTCATGAAACAGGTTATTATAGACTCTACTGAAGATACGATCAAACTGTTCAAATCGCCTGTAGGCTACCCTGCGCGCGGTGTGAGAACGGAACTCCATAAGCGTATTGAAGAGGGAACGGCACCAAAAATTGCCTGTATTTCCAACTGTGTCACGCCTTGCCATCGTGGTGAGGAAGCGAAGATCGTGGGATACTGTATCGCCGACAGGCTTTCGGATGCTTACGATGGTATCGCAGAGACGGGACTTTTCTTTACCGGTGCCAACGGCTATAGACTCAATGAGATCATCACTGTCAAAAAACTGATGGATAAACTGATGAACGGAGAAGAGAAATAGAGTGAAATTGCTTGGGATATTTTTTGCCGTTCTGCTTAGTCCCATTCTGCTTTTTTCGTCGCCGACACTGCTGAAAAAAGCGGAACTTCAAAAAGGCGAACTACACCTCTTCTTCAGCAAATCCTACAGTAAAAGCAATATCAGACATTTTATGCTGAAAACACCCTATCGGGAAGTGTTCGATCTCAAAAATGTACGTTTGGCAAACCAAAGAGTAGGGAAGAACCTTTCCACGCCGCACTGCCAATCGATCAGGGTCTCACAGTACCGGAAAAAGATGGTCCGTATCGTGATTGAAACAGAGAAAAAGTATGTCTGCAATGCCTATCAGCCGCTGTTCAGTTTTAACAGTTATCACATACCCCTGCCGAAATTCACTGTAACACACCCTACACGTCTGAAAAATAAACATTATGTCAATAAGAAAAAAGAGGTATCCGGTACCAAAAACGTCAAAAAAGTATCTGTGGTCTATAATCGTCCTAAAAAAAGTGTCTTAGAAAAGTTTGACAAAAGAGCTTCATATGCATTGCACAGAAAAGAGCGTATCGTGATCGATGCGGGACATGGAGGACATGATACAGGGGCGATTGCAAGGGGGAAAAGAGAGAAGGATCTTGTGCTTCAGATCGCCAAACGTCTGGAAAGGCAGTTAAAGAAAAGAGGCTATGCTGTCTCGATGACCCGGCGCAGTGACCGTTTTATAAAACTGAAACAGCGTACGAAGATCGCAGACAAAAAAGATGCAAAAGTCTTTGTCTCTATCCATGCCAACTCGGTACCAAAAAGAAAACAGAACAAGGTACATGGAATAGAGACTTTTTTTCTGCAGACGACAAGAGATGCCAAATCCCAGCGTATTGCAGCCCGTGAGAACAAGGCAGTCCTGAAAGGGGCTGGAGATAAACTCAGCAAACATGTGATCATTGACTCGGTACTGAACGGTCCGAAGATCGTTCAGTCCAACAAACTGGCCATCGATGTACAGCGGCGTATCATGACCAACCTGCGTGCCAACTACAGGGGGGTGAAGGATGGTGGGGTACGCTACGCACCTTTTTGGGTACTCGTAGGGGCAAGCAGACCATCCATACTGGTCGAAGTGGGCTATATTTCCCATCCCCGAGAACGAAAAAGACTCTTTACTCCAAAATACCAGGAGCTGATCGCCAAAGGTATTGCCGAAGGAATCAGCAATTACCTCGACAACCGAAGAAAAGAGATCGATTTTGACTAGTTTTTTACAAAATAGAATGGAAGATTTATATGAAGTTGAGTAAAACTATTATAGGAGAAGAACAATGCGATATATAAAATATTTTTTACTGGGAATACTTTTAGTCCTGATAGTAACGGGATGTGTAGGCCCTGACAGATCGGATGATCTTGTAGTTATCGATGCGGGTCACGGCGGGCATGACTGCGGTGCTCTTTGTGCGGGGAAACAGGAAAAAGATCTTGTGCTGCAGATTACCAAAAAACTGGCAAAAGAGTTCAAAAGAAAAGGTTACAGAGTCTATTTGACCAGGGGTAAGGACAAGTTCCTGAAACTGGGAGAGCGAACCCGCATTGCCGACAAGATGGATGCGAAGGTTTTTATCTCCATCCATGCCAATGCCATAGCGGACAAAAGCAGATTTGAAGCGGTGGAGGGTATCGAGACCTACTTCCTGCAGAAAACACGGGATGCACGTTCCCAAAGGGTAGCAGCAAGAGAAAATGTCGCCGTGCTGCAGGGAGCGGATGCGCTCAGTAAAGATGTCATCATTGACTCGGTCCTGAACGGTCCGAAGATCGTTGAGTCCAACAAGCTGGCTATCGATGTGCAGAACGGTATCATGAGACAGGTAAGGAGCAAATACAAAGATGCCAGAAGCGGCGGGGCGAAACCGGCACCTTTTTATGTTCTTGTAGGAGCCAGCCGTCCTTCAATTCTTGTCGAGGTAGGGTATATCACAAATTCCAAAGAAAGAGCAAGGCTTTTTAAAGCTGACTATCAGGAGCGTATCGCTCAAGGGATCGTAGCGGGGGTAGGCAGATACCTGGATAACCGAAAAGCAGACAGCGGGGTTTAAATGAAGCAGGGTGCTGTCGCATGACAGCACTATTGCCAATTATATTTTCCAATCGAATATTTTCTTTATATTTTGTCCCAGTTCATTTATTATTCATAAAAGCATGGTACTATTTATAAAAAGAAGGTGAGGCTATGAAAAAGATCATTGTGGGAAGCCTGCTGACAGTGGGAAGCTGTATGGCTATTGAAGTAGGGGTAATACCGCCTAGTGTTACGTTGAGCGGAGTGAACGGCGGCAAGGTCGGTGGAGGCAGTTGGAGCTCTTCCATGCTGAAAGGAAAAGTGCACATTCTTTTTTATGTGGACCCTGACGAGCGTGACCTGAACAAAGCTTTGACACAGGCACTCAAGCAACGCCATTTCAACAGAAAGAAGTATGCCTCTGTTGCCATGATAAACCTGGCAGCGACCTGGCTGCCCAATGTTATTTTGGAGTCCAAACTCAAAGCCAAGCAGAAAGAATTTCCCGATACGATCTATGTCAAAGACAAGAAAAAGGTTGTATTGAAAAAGTGGGATCTTGCAGATGACAATTCGGATATTCTGATTTTTGACAAAAAGGGTAGGCTGATCTATAAGAAATATGGAAAACTGTCGGATAAAGAGATAGGAAACGTACTTGCGTTGATCGAAAAGAATCTATAGATATCTTTTTTTGAACCATACGTAGTAAAGAGTGAAAAATATGAAACCTGTCCCCAAGACGGCAGTGATGCTCTCCAGGCTTAAATTCCATTTTGAAGCATACCCGATGAAAAGAGCCGTAGTGACGTTGGAGAGCATGAAAAACATGTCATTGTAGGAAATGACACGGCCCATGTATTTTTGTTCTGTTTCTTCCTGTATGAGCAGGTAGGTGTAGGACCAGAGTGTGGTAATGAAGAATCCTGTCACAAACAGGGAAAACAGCGCAAGGTAGAAGCTGTACTCAAGCTGTGACCAGAGGATGATGGAGGCACCCTGAAGCAGGAAGAACCAGTGTAGGTTCTCTCTGGAAATGACCTTTCCTATGAAAAAAGGGCCGATCATCAGTCCCAGGGCACGTGTGGCATTCATGAGCCCGATGGCAAGAGGCACGGCGATAAGTTCCTTGTACCGGAAGTCTGCCAGCAGGGTGATGAGCGCATCGAAACTGGTTAGACCGATGGCAGCATGGAAGAAGATGAGATGCAGCAGTTTTCTTTGTGACTTGAGGTAGAAAAAACCCTCTTTGAGCATCTGCCAATTGGAACCGACATGGATGGCCTGCTCCAGGTTGACCTGCAGGCCGAGCAGCAAGAGAAGAGCGGTTGCATAGAGGAGGGCATCCATCATAAAAGCAGCATCAAAACCGATATAGTAGGTTATAATGCCACCAACGGCCATACCTGCGGCGTAGGTGAAGGACCAGATAATGGAGTGGATCTCATTGGTATTTTTGAGCATTTTTCCTTTGAGCAGTTTGGGAAACAGTGCCATCTCAGCCGAAAAGAGTACGGATGCCGCGGCAGAACGCAGGAAGATAAGCAGCATCAGTACCCAGACATAGGCAAGCGAGTCGATGAAAATGAACCCGATGGTGGCGAAGATCTCCGTGCATAGAAGTACAAGCATCAGTTTCTTGAAGTCGATACGGTCAATGATAATGCCGATGATCGGTGCGAGTATGACGGCGGGAAGCATTGCCATAGCAGCGGTGAGGGCAATGGTGACTTCGTCGGCGTCGAAAAAGACGAGCATGGAGAAAATGGCGACCTGTGAGAACCATGTGCCAAAATAGGAGATAAGCTGAATAGCGGAAAGCCTTGCTACAATAGGGTGTTTCAGGGTTTCTCTATAGGTCATGGAGAGTATCAGGCTTCGTCGTTCAGGCCGTAGCGGATATGCTTTTTTTCAAGGAGGTCTATATACTTCTGGAAGGACTCTTTGGCTTTGGCTTTGTCATGTGAAGCGACAGAGATGGAAACACGCCATCCGTCAGAGTAGAGTTTGGGAAGCGAAGAGAACTCCACCTCTTTGGGCATCTGTTCCATCACTTCGATGAGTTCATTCTCTTTGCAGAGGGCCGTAAGAGTATAACGGTAATAAGTCTTGCTCTCTGGCAGCAGTTTTTTCATGATCTCTTCAAGCATCGGATGGCTCATTTCGGGAAAACCCGGCATGAAAAAATAGCGCTCGTCCAGAGAGAAGGCCGGCATTTTGTTGACGGGATTATCAAGCAGTTCTGCCCCTTTGGGAAGTTCCGCCATTTTAATGGGGTGTGGATAGGCGGCTTCACCCAGTTTCTCTTCTATGATCTGTTTGGCTTCTGGATGTTCATATAGTACGCCGTTGCGTAGTGCAATAGCCGCACATTTTCTGGTATGGTCATCGGGTGTGGAGCCGATGCCTCCGAAAGAAAAAAGTACAGGATTGGGTTGTGAAGCGATGAATCTAATGGTCTGTACAATGAGTGCCGGGTCATCTTCTATGATGAAAGAGCCGGTGAGTTTGGCACCTTTTTTTGCCAGTATCTTTGTAACAAAATCAAAGTGCTTGTCCTGACGTCTGCGATTGAGGATCTCGGTACCGATAATGAGAGTGAAGAAGTGCGGGGTGGACGACATGCTGTATCCTTGTGGAATCTGTAGAGTGTTTAAAAGAGACTGCCCCATATTTTGTGTAAGTAAAATCCGTCACTTTTATATAAATGTATTTTATCTAATTTCACCTGACTTTGCAGCTATCCTTCTTATAGAAAAATGGATACCAAAAGACAATAACTGGAGCTATTGAATGAGTCAAATAGCCAGTGAGTATAGCTAAGAATTACTTTATCTCTTGCTAATATTAATGACAGACCCTTATACTTCTTATACTTTCAGGAGCGACTATATATAGGCATCGAGTTTTTTTGGCATACCAAGATGATAGCCCTGTATAAAGGTGATATCCAGTTTGCATACCTCATCATAGATCTTTTGGTTTGAAACATATTCGGCAACAAGATCATAACCGAATTTTTCAGCAAGAATCTTGATGGAACCGATGACTTCACGTGCTTTCACGTTGTTCAATTCAAGTTCACGTATTAAACTGCCGTCTATTTTAAGTATGTCAACATTCAGACGAATAAGGTAACTGTAGTTGGCAAACCCGCTTCCAAAATCATCAATAGCGATCTTTGAACCATGCTCTTTTAGTTGGCTGAAAATAAAGTTCACCCTGTCATAATCACGTATTTCATTCTGTTCAAGAATTTCAAAAGTCAAGCGGTTGGCAAGCTCTTTATGGGTATAAAGGTACTCCATGATCATATGCATCATATCATGATTGTAAAGATCATCAAGATCGATATTTACCGAAAACTCTGTATTTTCATATTTCTCAAGCATCCTGAAAACATCTCTGAGTACGAGTTTGCTCATCTTGATATAGTAATTTGTTCCTCTGATGATCGGGATGAAGTTATTGGGTACAATGAGAAAAGATTCATCCTCTTTATCGACAAGACGCACCAAGGCTTCAAATTTTGCAATCTTTTTGCTTTGCGCATAATAGATAGGCTGATAGAGACACACCAGACGCTCTTCATCAAGTGCTTTCTTTATATCATCTACATCGCGATGCTTCATCTCACGATAGCTTTGAAGTTCCAATATCTTCAGATCATTCTTGCCTCTGCTCTTGATCTTAAACAGTTCTTCATCAAGCAGACGCAATACATGCTGTATATCGGCCGTTCCTTCAGGGATCTTAAGTGCACTCATTGAAAGCGTCATGCGAACGACTTCGTTCTCTACAAGATAACGTTTTTCATTTATCGTATCAAAGATTCTTTGTGTAATCATATTCAGTGAATCACCCTTATTCATGATCACAAAAAATTCTGCCCCACCGATCCGAATAATCAATGCATCTTCAGGCAGAAGTGATGTAAGTGTCTGGACAAACTTTTTGAGTACTATATCACCCTTTTCATAACTTAGTGTTCTGTTGATCTCCTTGAATTCGTCAATATCGATCAATATAGCATTATACCGGTCAACAGGATTGCGGTTGAAGAACTCTTCCATGTAGAGTTTTGTTTTTGCAAAGGTCAATGGGTCGATAAGGATTTGTTTTCTGAACATATAGTACTTATATGTGACAATAATTAAAAAGAGAAAACTGGCTCCAAGAAATACTTGTATTAAAATGATCACACTGTGTAGAGGTGAATTGAAATCATCAATGTACTCTCCGTACCACTTAGAAAGATCAAGTACAAGTAGCGCTTCTGTTTTTCCATTCAGTACCACCGGATATAGTACAGAGAGCCAGACACCCTTGACATCATCTTTCTGCTTGATGATCTTTACTTGCTGTGTGCGGTAAACGTCATTAAAGAGCGTACTCCCCGGAAAGAAAGGGGTATTGTATTCCTCCTTATCCTTTTTTGAGCCGTCAAGTAAAAAACGGTAATGGTTTTTTTTGTCTTTTTTGAGTAAAAATATATATTGGTATTTTGGTATGATAAATGCCTCGAGCATCTCATTGAGCTCTTTTCTCAATGCGGGATCAGATGCAAGACGTTCTGAAAGATTCTTTCCGCCTCTTCGTATGATCCACTCAGCAATATTTTTTGCATAGACTTCTGTTTTGTGTATCTCTTGTTGCCGCAGCTTTTTAGTACTTTCAGTGACCATATACTGCATATAGGCAGCGAATATGATCATCAAGGTCAATAAAAGTGCAGTAGCCCTTGTTGTAATGAGATGGTTGAGTCTCATAAGCTCTCCACAATGAAAGGACGGTACTCTTGCGGCAGTTCAATATGATGTTCTTTCAATCTTGAATCAATGAAAAGAAGCTGCGAACGCCCTTTTTTCCAATATAGCGCTCCGATAATACCAGCGTGATCTTTCAGTAAATGATAGTCTGTAGCAAATACCAATATCTGCTTATTACGTTGCAATACATCATGAAGCCGTTCATATGCGTTTTCATTCGATACGATGATAATATCCGATGCCTCAGGTACATTGACAATTTTAATCTCATGTGATCTTGCAAAGATAGAGTGAAGTTCCGGATCAGCCGTATATATTTTGACGGTATCACTTCCTGCCAAACTTGTCAACAGCTCACGATACACTTGCAGTGTACTCTTCTTCTCCCAAGCATACAAATGACCATATAGCAAGCTTAAAAAGAGCAGTATTCTAATCAAAACAGGTACTCCAGTTCAATCGTAAAACGTCTGTCTATCGGTGTAACGGAGAGCGGTTCCATTATTGTAGGCGGCTGGGTGGTGACATCAAGCCGATATAGTTTTGTCTTTTTTGCCCTATTGAGTATATTGTCACCCTTTAACGTAATACTCAACTGTTCTGTCAGATTCCATGAAACAGTACTTGTCCAGTCAAGATAATTCTTCCAGTCCAAACTGTTTCTATGCCATACAAGTCCATTGTAAAAATCAAAATTTCCATAACTATTGAAGAAGCTGAAATATCCGCTGATGTCATCCAGGTTGTCCAGGTTAAAAATATTATTGTACCGTGCATAGTAAAGCTGTAAATTTAATTTATTGTCTCTGTCGAATGCATAATCATAATTCAAAATGGCTGTATAGTACTCTGTTTCCCCCGTATTGGCAATAAGTGAGTTCTTCAAAAGCCCATTCTCATCTTTCATCATATGTAAAATGAGACGTATTTGCTGATTCTTAGTATGAAAGGAGACCTCCTGAGTGAAACCAAGTGTGGTTTGTGCTTCCGCCGTTAAAGTCTGCTCAGGGTAAAAATAGCGCATCAAAGGTTCAAGTGCGACCTGTGTTCGGTAAAGATACGCTTTGTAGCCCCATTCATCACCCGTAAAGATATACCCTAATCTCAACTGAAGCAAGGAGTCATTTGTCACACCACCATTGCGTACAATATAGTTGTAGGAGAGCCCAGCACTCAACAATTGATCCTCGGTCAGCATATATTGGTCCTGAAAAAAGAGTGAACCGATTATTTCATGTGAAAAGTCAAAAGCATCTGTTCCCATATTTTCACTTTTTAAGGAGTCAAAAGACTTGTACCGTCCTTTTACACCTGCTGTAATATGGTGATTTTTAAAAACATCGTTATAGGTAAGATCAGCTGTATAAGTACTGTTTTTACTTTCTCCGATGAAAGTATTGTTTTGATTTACACCATTCCACCAGGCGAAAGGTTTGTCATCAATATAGTTCATATCGGTTTTTAACCAATCATACGATATCTGAGCATGCAATACGGAAGAAAGATCAATACCGTAATCCATGTGTAGATTCAAATAATTCGTATTGGACTCAATCGGTGTAGCATCCCAGCTGGGTCCGGCAAATGAATCTGTACGTTTATCCATGATCTGAAGATGAAAAATCTGTGTATCTGTTTTAATGTAGGAAAATATCTGTGTACGTTCAAAGTCACGACTCAAAGGGACCGGTGTACCGTTATCGACCTTCTCGCGTATCGCATTGGTATGCGAAAGATTGACCATGTATGAAAAGTTTTCTCTCTGCTCTCCATAACTGGCAGTCTGCATATTGTAGCCACGACTTCCCTGAATGAGACTTACTTTCCCGCCACTGTCACGCTTGGGGTCTTTGGAGTAAAGATAAATTGTCAAAAAAGCCGGCTCGACCGATGTTTCAAAAGAGGGTGTCAAATAATAAAACTCGATATGGTCTACAAAATCTATATTGACATCTCCGTAAAGTACCAGTCCGCTCCCAAGCCATCCCTGCGTAATCTCTACTCCGTCAATAAAAAGTCTGATAAAGTTGCTTCTGTACGGTTCAAAGCTTCCAGACGTAAGCGGATCGGGTAAGGCATACCGGTTCTCATGATAGTAGATAACTGGGGTGGTCTTGAAAACATCTTTCAGTGTTTTTGCATGCATTCTTTCAAGTTTTTCCCTGGTAAAAAGAACAAGATGCCCTTTATTCGCATCGATCGTTTTCTGGCTCAATGCATTTTGTCTGTCATACTCTTTAAGTAAGCTGTTGATATCCCCTGCCTCTGTAAATACAAAAAAAACAAAAGTTAACAGTATATATTTCAATGGCATTGTATTTCTTCCTTCAATATTCAACCTCCTTAAATACATGCATTTATTATATCCTTTCACTCATAAAATTTCCTTTTCAAAAGATTATAATATTTATTATTCTATACTAATACTTACTATTACACTTTGGAATATATCTTGATTTAACAGAGAGCAGCATGACGGAACCTTCTATTTTTCACCTTTTGACAGAAGTGTACTCGCTTCATCTTGCTGTGACCGAACAAGATATTGAGTCAGTAAAACAGGTACGTAAAGAAGCACTTTTGCCGGCATATCAGACCTATGCGGATATTGAAGATGAATCTGCTTTTCTCTATAACCGGGATGATGAACAGTCTTTTATCTATCTGCTTCAGCATAACGCTACCCAAAAATATGTGGGTACCATACGGGTTTTTTTTGTTAATGACGCCACACCCATCCAGAAGATCCCCATGCAGATATACGGTCATGTTAAAGAGATAGAGTCCTACGTAGCCGAACATCCCGTCTGTGAAGTTTCAAGACTTGCACTTTCCGGTTCTATCGAACCGTATGAAGGGCTTTCGGGATTGCGCTTGCGTACATACCTGACCGTAGGATTGATGTCGGCCATTGGTATTAATGCATTTCTCTACCCGTGCAATTCTATTTTTGCCATTATGGAGCCTGCACTGTACCGTATTTTAAAACGACAGGGGATTGATTTCGAACCGGTTGGTCCGGCAGTTGAGTATTATGGGAAGCGTATTCCTCACATGATCGGGAGAAAAGATTTGATCTTCGGGTCAAAAGAGATCCTCGGAGAGATCACTCTCCACTATCTTTCCAAACTTTGCCAAGATCCGGACAGGTTTTGGGCATTTGTTGACAGACATCCCTATCTCGACCGTTCCAACATGCATCTTTCAAAAATCTGTCAATGTTTTGAGAAAGCGACACAACCGGTCAGTATACCGTCACTCTATATAGGTACATAATTGCTTTATTTTCTGTCAACATGATCAAGGTTGGATTTGGGGTCTATGAAACATAATATCTGTGCAGATGTCTACAGTTGAGAGTTTCGGTACCAATGATACAAGTGATGAGTTATAGGGCGGAGATTGAAAACATGAAAGGTGCGTGAAATGCACCCTGCGAATCACTCTTCGATATAATTCTTGAGCTTTCTGCCCACTTTAGGGTGTTTGAGCTTTTTGATGGCTGAAGATTCAATCTGTCTGACACGTTCACGGGTGACATTGAGCTCTTTCCCGATCTCTTCAAGTGTTCTGTCGCTTTCATCCTCAAGCAGTCCGAAACGCATCCGGATGACGGCTTTTTCTCTTTCGTTAAGCTGATCGAGTACCTCGTCTATCTGGTTGTTCAGGTCATCTTTGAGTACGGAATCTGTCGGTGACAATGTTGTTTTATCCTCGATGAAGTCACCGAATCTTCCGTCATCCTCGTCCCCTACAGGTGTTTCAAGTGAAACAGGTTCTTTGGTGATTTTGATGACGTTCTTGACCTTGTCCACGGTCAGGCCAACTTCTTTGGCGATCGTTTCAAGATCGGGCTCTTTTCCTGTCTCCTGAAGATGCTTTCTGATGATCTTGTTAATGCGGTTGATCGTTTCAATCATATGGATAGGAATACGGATGGTCCTTGCCTGGTCAGCGATGGCACGGCTGATTGCCTGACGGATCCACCAGGTTGCATAGGTGGAGAATTTGTACCCTTTTTCATATTCGAACTTATCGACGGCTTTCATCAGGCCGATATTTCCCTCCTGAATGAGGTCGAGGAAAGGCAGACCTCTGTTCGTGTAGCGTTTAGCGATGGAGACGACCAGTCTGAGGTTTGATTTTGCCATACGTGTCTTGGCTACTTCGCTTTTGGCCTTACCCTGACGGATCTGCTCAAGAATGGCCTTGAGTTTCTCTTCACTCAGGTCGAATCCGCCTTTACTTGCCTCTCTGGTCTCAAAAAGTTTCTTGATCTCCACATAGGTACTGACCATAGTGGTCTCCGGTACGGCATCGATGATATCTTCTTTGTCCATATTGATAATATTGTCGAGTATTTTCTGGTGGTTTTCTCTGAGCGTATCGTTGAAGAGAGGGAGTTTGTACTCCAGACGTTTAAGCTCTTTGTCAAAACTGTCGTCACTTTTGAGTGCTGTCTCCATCGCCTTGACCAGTTCGTTGATCAGTTTGGATGTCGGCCCGAGATCAAGCAGTGCTCTTTTAAGCTGCTCTTTTTTAAAGGCAATCTTGAGTCTTTCGTGGGTGATCTTGACAGGATCGGTCTCTGTTTCCATGAATTTCTCAAGATCCTCGCGTGCTTTCATCCACTCTTTTTTGGCCTTTTCGAGTTTTTTGAAGCTCTCTACGACCTGCTTGACCCTTTTGTCATTCTTGGGTGCACCTGCTTCTCCGCTTTCACCTTCTGCAGCTTCGTCGTCTGCATCCCCTTTGTCATCTTCGAAACTTTTGAAAAGCTCTTTGACGCGTCTTTCCCGGTTGAGCAGGGGCTCTTTGTAGTTGAGGATATAGCCGATGAGGTAGGGTACGGAACAGATAGCATCGATGATGATGTCCTCTCCCTCCTCAATACGCTTGGAAAGGTCGACCTCTTCTTCTTTGGTCAGAAGAGGGATCTTGCCCATTTCACGCAGGTACATTCTGACCGGAGAGTCGGAGCGGCTCCATTCGAGAAGCTCTTTCTCTTTGTGCAGATCAAATTCATCTTCCTCTGATGAGCCTTTTTTACGGGCATCTTCTCTTCGTTTTTTCTCTTTTTCTATGAGGTAACTGGCATATTCGGAAGCGGAAATGATCTTGATCTTGTTCTCTTCGGCAAGCTTATAGATCTTCTTTGCCTGGGCAGCGGTAATCTGCTTGTTGAACTCTTTGGCGATATTCTCAAAAGTGACTACATCCCCTTTCTTTTTGGACTTTAATAATGTTTCCACGTTTTTCATACTGTCTTTTGCTGCCATGTTTGTCCTTGATTTTTCAGAAGATGAGGTTTAAAAATTAATTAAGGTGGATTATACCGAAATTTTCTTCATTTTTACCGTTAAATTTGTTAAATTTCAGTTTTTTGGCTATAATCGCGAAAATTTTTATGGAATTCAATTCCAGTTAAAGGATGAACTTTGCAAGGTAAAGTTTGGAAATTTGGTGACAATATCGATACGGATCTGATCATCGCAGCAAGATACTTGAATACGAGTGAGCCTGCAGAACTGGCTAAACACGTTATGGAAGATGCGGACCCTGAGTTCGTTTCCAAAATGCATGAAGGCGACATCATTGTAGCGGGTGAGAACTTCGGATGCGGTTCGAGCCGTGAACATGCGCCTATCGCGCTTAAAGCAGCTGGGATCAATGCCATCATCGCACCTACTTTCGCGCGTATCTTTTACAGAAACGCCTTCAATATGGGATTGCCTATCTTTGAACTTCCCGAAGCCGAAGAGATCAATGAAGGTGATGTGGTCAGGGTCGATATGGATGCAGGCGAGATCATCAATGTGACACAGGCAAAGACATATAAGTTCACCCCGATCCCCGACTTCATGCAGGAGTTGGTCAATGCCGGAGGGCTGATAGAATTTGCAAAACAGGAAATCCAGGAAGGAGCAAAGTAATGAAAACATATAAAATAGGTGTGATCAAAGGTGACGGGATCGGTCCGGAAATTGTAGATGAAGCGATCAAAGTACTCGACGCGGTCTCTGTAGCACAGGGATTCAACCTTAAATATGATGAAATGCTGCTTGGTGGTTCAGCCATTGATGAGACAGGCGTACCTCTTCCGGAAGAGACCATCCAGGGGGTCAAAAAATGCGACGCCGTACTTTTCGGTGCGATCGGCGGGCCAAAGTGGGACAATCTCGAGCGTCATTTGAGACCTGAAACAGGCCTTCTGGGACTCAGAAAAGAGATGGGAACCTTCGCCAACCTCAGGCCGGCAATGGTCTATGACGAACTGGTTAATGCTTCAAGCCTCAAGCCTGCCGTGATCCAGGGTGTGGACATCATGGTGGTACGTGAGCTTACAGGCGGTATCTACTTCGGGCAGCCAAGAGAGCTGCATGAGGACGAAGCGTTCAATACCATGATCTATACGAAAGAAGAGGTCAGACGTATCGCGGTCGTGGCATTTGATATCGCTATGAAGCGGGACAAACGTATCTGTTCCGTTGACAAAGCCAATGTGCTTGAAGTCAGCCAGTTCTGGAGAGAGATCGTCGAAGAAGTAGCCAAAGACTACCCAGAAGTGGAACTTTCCCATATGTATGTGGACAATGCCGCTATGCAGCTCATCCGTGACCCCAAACAGTTCGATGTGATTCTGACAGGAAATATCTTCGGTGACATCCTTTCTGATGCAGCCTCCATGCTTTCAGGTTCCATCGGGCTGCTTCCGAGCGCGAGTACCGGTAAAGGAGTAGGCTTGTTCGAGCCGATACATGGTTCTGCACCCGATATCGCAGGCCAGGGGATCGCAAACCCGCTTGCAACGATCTCGAGTGCCAGTATGATGCTGCGATATGCCCTGAATGAAACAGTTGCAGCAGACAGGATAGATGAGGCGATCAGAAAAGCACTTGCGGAAGGCTATAGAACAGGTGATATCGGTGACTACGATGCCAAAGAGATTTGTACATGTACAGAAATGGGTGATATTATCGCCGATTATGCGAGCCGATAAGATCTGATGGAAACTAAAGCACGCGTACTCATTGACTGTCACGATGCCAAAGGTCTGGTTTACAAGATCTCCAAAATCTTCTATGAGCGGGATCTGAATATTGACTCCAACCGCGAGTTCGTCGACAAAGAGAAAGAAAGATTCTTCATGCGTACCGTTGTCTCCGGGACGTTCGAGATAGATGAACTCGATGTGGCGCTCAGGGAAGTGGCACCCATAGATGCACATATTCGGGTGATCGCTCCCAAAGACAAGAAAGTAGTGCTTCTTGCAACGAAAGAATCCCATGCTCTGGGAGACATTCTTATTCGTAATGCAGCAGGCGAACTGGGTGCGAGTATCGAATGTGTCATTGCCAACCATGAGACACTTCGTGAGCTGGTAGAGCGCTTCAACATTCCTTTCTTCCATGTGCCTGCCGAAGGCCTGGTCAGGGAAGAGCATGAAGCCAGAATTATGGAAAAGATCGATGAGCATGACTTTGACTTCATTGTACTTGCCAAATACATGCGTATATTGACCCCTTCTTTCGTCGCGGCCTATCCGAAGCAGATCATCAACATCCACCATTCGTTCCTTCCTGCATTCATTGGGGCAAATCCCTACAAACAGGCGTATGAGCGAGGGGTGAAGATCATCGGTGCGACGGCACACTTTGTTACGAACGACCTGGATGAAGGACCGATCATCGCACAGGATGTTATTCCGGTGAACCACCGTTTTGACTGGAAAGAGATGCAGCGTGCCGGACGCGATGTGGAAAAAGTGGTCCTCTCCCGTGCACTCAACCTTGTGCTGCATGACCGTGTTTTCGTCAACGGAAACAAAACGATCATATTTTAAACCATGTTCAATATAGTACTGGTCGAACCCCAGATACCGCAGAATACCGGGACAATCGGACGTCTCTGTGTCAATCTTGGTGCAACACTGCATCTCATCAAACCTCTTGGGTTTGATATCGATGACAAAGCAGTCAAGCGTGCCGGTCTGGACTACTGGAAACATCTTGACCTGGTGGTCTGGGAGAGTTTCGAGGCATTCCTGAAAGAACATCCCATTGATGAACACAGCTACATGGCAACGACGAAAACGGACAATCTCTACTTCAATGCTCCGTTTAAAAAAGGGGATTACATCCTTTTCGGTTCCGAGACCAAAGGGATCGATGAAAAAGTGCTTCTGGCCCATCCTGAGCAGTGCATTACCATTCCCATGGGCGGTAAAGGAAGAAGTCTCAACCTCGGTGTGAGTGTGGGGGTGGTCATCTATGACGCACTGCGCCAGAACTATGAGGGATTCGAGAAAATCACGATCCCCAATACCCTCAAGGAATCCTGATATGTCTTTTGGAGATATTCTGTATATTGTTGTTGCTATCCTCTTTGCTTACATGACCTTTGTCATCATCAGAAACAATTTCCGTTCCAAATTCGATGAAGAGCAGAGACGGAAAGACCTTGTAGATGAGTATGAAGATGACTATACTGAGGACAAGGACTAAACCCCTATTTACCAACATTTGGATAAAATAAGTGCTATTATTATTCGCACAGGATTATCCATATGACACAACCACTACTTATAGAGATCGGCGTAGAAGAACTGCCTGCCATCCCACTGCTCAAGATCGTATCCAACATTGAAAGATCATGGAAAGATATCCTAAAGAATTACAAACTCGACAATGAATTTGAATTTATCTATACTCCCAGACGCCTGGTACTCAAACATGCAGCCATGCCTGAAAAACAGGAGGACCAGACCATTGAACTGATGGGCCCTCCGGTTGCAGCTGCCATCAAAGACGGTGTGCCGACCAAAGCGGCAGAAGGTTTTGCCAGAAAATGCGGTGTGCCTTTTGAAGAACTCGGACGTGCCGACAACAACGGCAGGGAAGTGCTCTATTTCAAAAAGGAAGAGAAGGGTGCACAGACGGCTGCTTTGCTTCAGGAGATGCTGGAGAAGTGGATCGCATCTATGTCCTTTGGGAAAATGATGCGCTGGGGAAACAGAAGCGATGAATTTATCCGGCCGATCAGGTGGCTGCAGGCAAGAATGGGCGATGAGTCCATTTCTGTAGAACTTTTTGGCGTGCAGTCCGGTACAAAGACCTATGTACACAGAATGGTCAGTTACGATCCAGTCGAAGTACCAGTCATCGATGCGTATGAAAAGATATTGGCTGAGGGGGCGGTACTCTTGCATCCCAAAGAGAGAGAAGCACTCATCCTGGCAGAATTCGATGCTTTGGAAGCGGAACACAATATTATCATCGAAAGAGACAGGGCATTGCTTGCAGAGGTTGTTGCCATTACGGAAAACCCCAAAGCACTGGTGGGAAGTTTCGATGAACTTTTCCTTGAACTCCCGCCGGAAGTGATCATCACGTCAATGAAAGAGCATCAGCGCTATTTCCCGGTGTTTGAACATGGGAAGATCACCAACAGGTTCGTAGTGGTCAGCAATGCCTATACCAATGACTACTCAAAAGTGATCGCAGGGAACGAGAGGGTACTCAAACCCCGCCTTGCTGACGGACTCTTCTTCTATAAAAACGACCTCAGGAATGGACTTTCCACAGATGGCCTGGAAAAAGTTCAGTTCATTGACGGACTTGGTTCTCTTGCAGACAAGATCAAAAGGGAAAAGAGTATCGCTGTCAGATTGCTTGCACTCTATATGGATAGACTCGAAGCAGGAACGGGTAAAAGTTCAGCAGAGCTTGAAAGGCTGATGGACAGGGCAGTGGAGCTTGCCAAGGCGGACCTCATGAGCGAAATGGTCTACGAGTTCACCGAGCTTCAGGGACTGATGGGATACTACTATGCCAAAGCTCTGGGAGAAGACCCCCTGGTCTACAATGCGATCAAAGAGCAGTATATGCCGGTAGGTGAGGGTGCGGAGCTTCCGTCGTCACTCTTCTCTTCCATCGTGGCAATGAGCATCAAACTCGATACCCTCTTCGGGCTTTTTTCTGTCGGCAAGATCCCGACCGGTTCAAAAGACCCGTTCGCACTGAGACGTGCAGTGAACGGTATCGTCCGTATCGTTACCGATAACGATATCCCTTTCAATATCGACGATATCATCGAGCTGCTCAAAGCAGAATATACAGAGTTCAATACGGATGAACTCAAAAACTTCATCATCGAGCGTATCAACAAATCACTTGATGCCAATCCGTCAGTCATCGCCGCAGTACTGGCAAGCGGTGAACGTGACATCAACGAGATCGCCAAGAAAGTGACGGCACTCAATGAGATCGTTTCTGCCGATACATTTAAAGAGCAGTTCTCCACTTTCAAACGTGTAGCGAACATCTCCAAAGACGTGGATCTTGACGGTGACCTGAGCATCGATATCTCTCTTTTCAATGAAGAGGCGGAAGTTGCTCTCTACACAGCCTATGAAAAAGTGATCCACCAGGATTTTCCTGACTATAAAACACGCCTTGAAGCACTTTTCGGCCTGAAACGTGAGTTGGATGCCTATTTTGACGATGTCATGGTCAATACGGAGGATGAAGCACTGAAGACAAACAGACTACATACGATCGGGTCTGTCTATAAGACTTTCAAGGATATTGCAGATATTAAAGAGATTTCAGTTTAATTTTTTATGTCGAATACCTATGATAGCATTGTAATAGGTGCAGGGATAGCAGGATGTTGTGCTGCCTACGCTTTACAGTCAAAAGGGCAAAAAGTACTTTTGATTGACAGGAGTTCTGTAGCTGCAAGCGGCGGTTCTGGTGCGGCCGGAGCTTTTGTCTCTCCCAAGATCGGTAAAGGTTCCCCGCTTCAGAAACTGACAAACGAAGCCTTTCACTTCTCCAAAGATTTCTACCTTGATAATTTTCCGGACTATTTTCACCAGACAGGGGTGATACGCATACCAAAAGATGCAGAGGATGCCGAGAAGTTTCATCTGTATGAAGCATTCAATGAAGCACACTATAGGCGGGTAAGCAAAGAAGAGCTGGAAAGGCTCGGTATTCATAACTGTGAAGAGAGTTTTCTTTTTGAAGAAGCAGGGGTGTGTGATGCACCGGAACTTTGCAATGCTATGATGAAACAGGTACCTTTTCAACAGTTCGATGTTGAACAACTCATATACAATGGCAACCACTGGACGCTTCTTAACACGAAACACGAAACACTCAGCGCCCAAAACATTGTTTTGTCTACCGGCTACCAAAACAGCCTATTTGATATGCGCTATATGGGGGTCAGAGGTACGTGGGGATCACGTGGAGACTATGAGAGCAGGTTGGATTTGAAAGTGAGTATGCACAAAAGTATCTCTGTCTCTGCCAACATCAACGGTATTGTCAAGCTGGGAGCGACGCATGTCAAATCCAAAGAGCCTTGTATGGTCTGTAACGGAAAGCCGCTTCAGACACTGGAGGAGAAAGCGGCACAAATGGTCGATACCGTTGACTTCAAACTTAAAGAGACCTTCTGCGGTATGCGTTCGGGCTCGAAGGATTATTTTCCGCTGGTTGGCAGGGTGATAGACGTACCGTTCATGTTTGAGGCGTACCCTAATATTGTCCGTGGTGCAAAACCGCCCTTGAAATATCTGGAAAACCTCTATATCTGCAACGGCCTGGGTGGACGCGGATTTGTCTTTGCCCCGCTGATGGCTGAGTGGCTGGCTGGTTTCATTATGACAGGAAAAGAGATGGATTCAAGGGTAGATCCGGACAGGCTTTTCCTAAAATGGTGTCGCAAACTGTAGGGTGCGTACCACGCACCGCATGGGGTAACATATAATATGATCACACTATTGCCGAAAGGCTTAATTAAATTTGGATAATTCTTTCGGTAAAAATTTTATATCGTGCCAATTTTGTTATATGATGCGTGGTGCATCCTACGGATTGCCCCATGGCTCCCACTTGGGCATCTGCGAGATATGCGGAAAACTGTCTAAAATCTCCTGCGGTTGAAAATTCGGTTTATAGGCGAATGCTTTGCAGCCTTCTACCCAGTAACCAAGGTAGATCCAGCGGAGTTCGAGAATTTTTGCCAGTTTGATCTGGTAGAGCAGGGAGAATGTCCCCAGTGAAAGGTGGGCATAGTCCGGGTCATAATAGAAATAAATCGAAGAAATACCATCATCGAGGATATCGATGAGGTCGACACCGACAAGTTTACCGTCGACGATGTAGAGTACCTCTTTCCCAAAATCATGCGCTCCTTCCACAAAGTTCTCACTGTATTCTCTCTGGGAGATGTTACGGTGGCTCCAGCCGTCTTTCTGGTGCTTGAAAGCATGGTATTTGTTGTAAAGTTCAATATGCGAAGCGGTCAGGGAGGGCTTCTGGACCAGTATCTGTGTCTCTTTGTTCCGCTTGATAGCACGTCTTTGTGACTTGCTGTAGTGGTAGTTTTCGGCATCGATACGGATGCTTTTACACTCATTGCAGCCGTTGCAGATGGGGTGGAAGTAGTACTTCCCGAAACGTCTCCATCCCCTGGCGATCACGGCAGTGGCGAACTGCTTATTTGCCTTCTCGATATATTTGTAATGCATGCGGACCTTGTGGCCGGGAAGATAGGCACAGTCGTAGTCCAGCATGGAAAAATCTGTCGATGGCGGGTTAAGTAGGTCGAGTTCTTCGTTCATAATCGCGATTATACTCAAATTGTTGTAAAATTGCATAATTTCAATTCCACCAAGGCTTCTATTTTGTTCCTCTATCAGCCGATATCAGGTTACTGTTACAACAGTGACTCAATCTTTTTGTATGACTTTATCGCTTCATTCAAGCCCAGAGGCTCACTTCTTGATGTCGGCTGCGGTGTGGGAATCATCTCTCTGCTTTTAACACGGGATTTCAATGTCGAGACAAGTATCATCGACAAGCAGGAAAAGATGCTGAAGTATGCCAGACACAATTTCTTGCTCAACGGATTGACGGCAAAAAGCTATCTGGGAGACTTTACCGAACTGATAACAGAAGAGCGTTTCGACTATATTGTCTCTAATCCTCCGTTTTATGATCCGAGGGTCACACAGAGTAAGGACAGTCATCTGAATATTGCCCGCTATGCGCACCATCTCCCCATCGAAGCTTTTGTCAGGAGGGTCAAGACCTTTCTCAAACCAAAAGGGTGGTTCATCTTCTGTTATGATGCCAAGCAGATTGACCTTCTCTTGCATCATTTGAAAAATAATGGTATAAACCCTGAAAAGGTACAGTTCGTTCATTCCAAGGTGGACAGGGAATCCAAACTGGTATTTATCGCGGCCAGGAACAATTCGAAGTCGATGACACAGGTGCTGCCGCCTTTGATCGTATTCGATGAGGAAAATCGCTATACCCCCAAAGCGATGCAGGCCTTTGAAAAGGCCAATACACACAGCATCAAAGGGGAGTTTGAGAGCGATAGGAATGAGAAGGTGGCTAAACCCGCCCTACGTGAACCTATAGAATAAATGTAGGGTGGATTGCCCAACGGAAATGCCCTTGGGTGTATCTACTGATAAGGTTATGTAAATGGACAATGAATTAATGGAAAAAGAAGGATACAACTACAAGTTCGCCCCTTCAGCCTGTGAAGAATGCGGCGGACATTGCTGTACAGGAGAGAGCGGATATATTTGGGCAAAATATGATGAGATCGTCAAGATGGCGGAGTTCGTTAACCTTAGTGTAGAAGATTTTGCTACAATGTATCTGAAAAAAGTGAAACACCGGTATTCACTCATTGAGAAGAAACTTGCGGAAGACAATTACGCCTGCATCTTCTTTGATGAAACGATGAAGCGGTGTACAATATATCCTGTGCGGCCTTTGCAGTGCCGTACCTTTCCCTTTTGGGAGCAGTTCAAAAATAATGAAGATGAGGTAAGAAAAGAGTGTCCTGGAATCATATAATCCAATCCATTGTTCTCTCGCTTATGTTGCTGACGGGTGTCATAGCGGCGAAAGAGCAGCCAAAGGAATTGAAGGTCGTCAGTGACGATACTCTCATCATACAGGGGCTTCTGTTCGAAGAGTACAGGGCCTATGATTTGAGCAGAGAGGTTTTCAAAACACTGTATGACAGAACGGGTGAAAAGGCGTATCTTTTCAGGGAAGTGGCTTCTTCTCTGATGGGGAAGATCTATATTGACGAGAGTATCAAAAGACTGAAGAGATGGGATGAGGCGCATCCGGATACATTGGAAGCCAGACGTCTGTTCATTCCCCTCTATCTGACTGCCAATAGGGCCAAAGAGGCCAAACAGGAAGCGGATATTCTGCTTGAACACTCCACAAAGCCGGCGGATCTTGATCTTGCGGCCAATCCCTATCTCTATACTGGTAATTTTAAAAAGGCAGTATCGCTTCTTGAGAAAGTGTACAAAGAGACTTCCAATGAAAATGTATTGCTGCGTATGAGCAGTATTATGGATGCGTATACAGGGGAGAGAGAAAAAGCGATCCAGCTTCTTGAAACGCACCGACGTATGAATATACTTACTTCTAACAAAGTCTATTTTAAACTTCTGGATCTCTATGTCAAAGACAATGATGTTAATGGGATTATCAGTACCTACAAAGCACTGTATGAAAAAGACAAAGAGGACAAATATCTCAAGAAAGTGATCGATGCCTATGCCTACAAAGGAGATATTGACGGTGCGATAGCCTATCTTGAAAAAGTGAAGGATGGAGACTATATACTGTATGAACTCTACAAGCAGAAAAAACTTTTTGACAAAGCTTTTTTGCTGACGGACAAACTTTACAAAGAACAGAAAGATCCCAAATGGCTTGCAGAGAAAGGGATACTGCTTTTTGAGAAGTCCAAAAACAAAAATGACAAAAAAATGATCAATGATGTGGTTGGTTATTTTGAAAAAGCAATAGATATGGGTGTGGATGACAGTATCTATCTCAACTATTACGGCTATACTCTTATCGATAAAGATATTGATGTGAAAAAGGGGATCAAGATCATTGAAGATGCCCTGCTACAACAGCCTGACAATACGTATTACCTGGATTCTCTGGCATGGGGCTATTACAAGGAGCACAGATGCAGCGAAGCATATGACCTTATGAAAAAAGTGGTCGACAAGGAAGGTTTGAAAGAGACTGAGATCGCCGAACACTGGAATACGATACAGAAGTGTCAATAAGTAGTGTTCAGGTATAATGCGGTAAAAATTTTAAAGAGAAGAGTCTATGGCACAGATTTTAGATGAGATCATCAAAAAAACCAGAGAAGATCTGGAAAAAAGAAAAGTGGATTACCCCGTAGAGTGGTTGGGGCGTTCACTGGCATTCAATCCTTTTGTACCTAAAGATGTACAGTCGGCACTTCGTGCTACGGAAGAGAACCCCTACCGTATTATTGCAGAGGTGAAAAAGGCAAGTCCGAGCAAAGGCATCATCCGTGAAGACTTCGACCCTGTGGTCATTGCCCAGGCCTATGAAAAAGGCGGTGCGGACTCACTTTCCATTCTAACTGAACCGCACTTCTTCAAAGGTGACAAAGAATATCTCGGTATGGTACGCCGTTATGTGAGTATTCCCCTGCTTCGAAAAGATTTCATTGTAGACAAATACCAGATTGTGGAGGCGCTGGCATTTGGTGCGGACTATATTCTTCTGATCGCCAAGGCGCTTTCACGCAAAGAGCTCAAAGAACTTTATGACTATGCATTGCATCTGGGGCTGGACGTCCTGGTAGAAGTACACGACAAGACGGATCTGGTCAAGGCGATGTTTGCCGGTGCGAATATCATCGGTATCAATCACCGAAACCTTGAAACGTTTGAGATGGATATGAAGCTGACCGAGAAGCTGATCCCTCTCATTCCAAATGGAAAGATCATTGTGGCGGAAAGTGGTATCAATGATCATGAAACTGTGGTCGAACTTTCCAAAATGGGTGCGGATGCATTCCTTGTCGGGGAACATTTTATGAGACAGGACGATATTACAGCGGCGATCAAAGCGGTGAAATACGGTGAATGATCTCCTGTAGGGTGTATCACACGCATCTTTGTAGGGCCTTTCGGCATACATTTTATGTATGAGAGGGTGCGTGTTACGCACCCTACGCATTTAACCCAATAATCTTTTCACAATCTGATTGATCCTTCCGCCATCCGCACGGCTTCCCACTTCTGCTTTGGCTGCACCCATTACTTTACCCATATCTTTCATATTCTGGGCACCTGTCTTGACAATGATCTCTTTCAGAATATTTTCCAGCTCCTCATCACTCATCGGCTCGGGCAGATAGCTCTTGACAAGGGTGATCTCCGCTTCCTCTTTTTCAACGAGATCGTTACGGCCGGCATCGGCAAACTGTCCTTTGGCATCTTCTCTCTGTTTGAGGTATTTCATCAGGATCGCTTCGACATCGGCATCACTCAATTCTCTTCTTTCATCGACCTCGATCTGCTTTATGGCTGCCTGGATGTTTCTGAGTGTATCTCTTTTAGCTGTCTCTTTGGCACGCATTGCTTCTTTGATATCATTCTTTATCTGTTCTTTTAAACTCATAGGTTTTCTCCAATATATTTTTATCTGATTATACTATAATGAACGTATGATTATTACAATACAAGACAAAGAATTCGATACGAAAGAGATAACCCAGCTTTATCCGGCAGGGGTGATCAAAACGGGATATGAAGATGAAACGACACAGGTCAGTCTCGAGTGGCTGGATGTGGAAGCGCAGGGAAAGGTTGAGGTGGTCGGATTTGGTATCTTCATCCATTTGGGTGAGAATGAAAAGCATACGTTCATGTTCGATACCAGAGATGAGATGGATGAAGAGATAGGCAGAATCGCCTCTCAGTTACAGGCATAGAATGAGGAGAACAGAATGAGAATGACAATGCAGGTGATTGCTTTGGTAATGCTACTGATGACAGGAGTGCTACAGGCAAAAAGTGTAAAATATGCCGCTTCAAACTACAAATACATTGGGGTATTCGAAAAAACCAGAACACACCAGAAAATGCGTACAACCATGGATCTTAATGCTATGCGAAAGATCATCAGAGAAGAGTGGGACAGGGGATATGATGTGGCAGATATCAAGTATGGTAACGGACACTGGATCACTCTTTTTAAAAAAGCTTCCCCCGATAGTCATCAGACCTATTTGGTATCGGATCGATGGGAAGCGATAAGCAATGAACTCGACAGTTATTGGCAGAAAGGGTACTATATGACCAATGCGGAGCATGGCCTCTCAAAATGGATCGTATTTTTTGAAAAAAATACCCCATTCACCTCTCAGGCATACGAGAGAAGAAAGAGCCTGGATGACTTTACTGCGGTGGTGAACAAACGATGGAAAACAGGGTACGACCTGATAGATATTGAGTATGGTGAAGGGAATTACTGCGGTATTTTTGTAAAAGGAAGCTCCTATAAAGGCCAGGCATTGACCGTACGTTCCCGATGGTACGATATGGCAAAAGTGATAGCATCAAAATGGAAAAAGGGATATGTCATAAGCAATATAGAGTTCACGCTGGGAAGATGGATGACTCTTTTTTCAAAAGTTGACAATGCGAAAAATCAGGGGTTTGAAACAGCGGAGAATATTGAAGCATTCAAAAAAATCTTCGAGAAACGTCGGGAAGCAGGCTATGAAATGGTTGATATGGCGGAAGGATGGTGAGAACCGTTAAGCAAATGTGAACTGCTTCACGTTTGTAGGTTCGAAACCATGAGGAGTGTAAAGATAAGAGCAACTGCTTGCTCTTATTAGCGACGGAACCGTAGGTGATGTGCGTTTAACGCACCACCACAGGCAAAGTCGGAGCAAAGCGTAGCCGTGGAGGCTGGATTCATCCACTCTCCCTTCGAGATTCATATCTATTTCTCTTCGAAATCCAGTGAAGCCGAATTAATACAGTACCGTAAGTAGGTCGGTGCCGGTCCGTCGGGGAAAACATGCCCCAGATGTGAGCCGCAGTTCGCACAGCGTACTTCGACCCTTACCATTCCCAAAGAGGCATCTTCTATCTCTTCAATGACATCATCACTTAGCGGTTTGAAATAGCTGGGCCACCCGGTACCGGAATCGAACTTAGTATCGGAAGAGAAAAGAGGTGTATGGCAGCATTTGCAGCTGTAGATACCTTCAGCTTTGTTGTTCCAAAAAGCATTTTGGAATGGTGGTTCAGTCCCGTGGTTTAGGCAGACATTGTATTCCAACGGTGTCAGTTCTTCTTTCATTCTTTCTCTATCCAGTTTTATTTTATAAGACATAAGGTATTCCTTTTTTGATTTGAAAATATCATAGCCAAATTTCTTTGGATTTAAGTTAGATTATCCTATCATTCCCCATAAATATTTGGAGATTTCATGACAACGTTTCAACTTTTTTTACTCATAGTGGCAGGAAGTGTTTTTTACCTTTTTTTCAAGCAGCTTTTTTCGGGTTCATATCCCAAAAGAGGAGTGGACTTCGAAGCCAAACTTCCCGATGAGCAGATAGGGGGTGTCAACCGTCCGGACAAGACCTTTTCCAAACCTGCAATCAAACCCCACAGGATCGATGAACTTCTGGAAATGGCGGATCAAGCCGTGGAAAAAGGTGATATGCTGGAAGCGAGAAAGGCGGTTGAAAGTGCGCTGATCCTTGATGAGAACAATATTGATGCTCTCAGACGCAACGGATACCTGAAGATCGAGTTTGAAGACTATGATGAAGCGAAAGAGAGTTACGAAAAGATCCTCTCTCTTGATAAGAATGATGACGTGGCACACGACTCGCTGGCAAATGTCCTGCACAAACTCGGAGAGGATGAAAAAGCCATCATGCATCACAAGCGTGCGATAGAGCTCGACCCGGAATATGCACCGCATTATTACAATTATGCCAATACACTGTACGACCTTGGCAGAAAAGAAGAAGCGCTGGAGAATTACAAAAAAGCCTTTGAACTTGACAGTAGTTTGGAAGAGGCAAAAAAGATGATCGAAGAGTTGGGAGGAGAATCATGAGCAGTATCTGTTTTGTCACGCAGGAGGCTACGAAGGAGATACTCCTGCGTGTCACAAATGTATGCGGGGAATGCTATGCTGACCTGCATGAAGGCGATACGATCCATTACGATACACAGAATTACCGATTCTTGTGTAACTGCTGCCAGGAAAAGCTCTGCACCATGATGAATGAGGAATGTGAGATCGTGTATGATGAGGCGGAACCGAGTCTGTTCTGCTGACCATCTGTCTTTTCGTGTAGGATGCGTAACACACACCTTTTCTAGGTCATTTCGGAACAACTTTAATGGTATACAGCTTTGATTTTGGTGCGTATTACGCACCCTACGCGTTATCCACAATATATTTTATTGCATTCAGGTAACTAAGACTGTCCAGTTTCACCCCTTTATAGGCAATGTCAAATGCTGTTCCGTGGTCTACGGAAGTACGCAGGATCGGTAGGTTCAGTGAAACGTTGATCCCTTCATCAAAATGGAGTGCTTTGAGCGGTGCCAATCCCTGGTCATGGTACATGGCGACATAATAAGTGTAGTGCTTACGCACATTTGGTGTAAAGGCAACATCGGGCACCAAAGGTCCTTCGTAGGGTGCTGTGCCCTCACCGCACCATGATACGAATGCATTTGCATTCTCTATAGCTTTGCTGATGATTTTTTCTTCATCTCCAAGAACACCGTTGTCTCCAGCATGAGGATTCAGACCCAGAACGGCAACGGTTCTGTCCGGTTTTGCCGTTTTGTAGAAATCCAGTAAAAAACGGGTCAATTCTTTTTCTTTAATGCTGGGCGCTACTTCTTTAAGCGGTATGTGTTCGGTAAAGAGTGCGACATACATCTCGGGACAGCCTAGCATCATGATGGCTTCGGCATCAAAGAAATCCCTCAATGCATCGGTATGGCCTTTGTATTGTATGCCTGCAAGTTCCCAGGATTTTTTATGGATAGGCAGGGTACAGATGGCATCGACTTTTTTGAGGTCAGCCATGATGACAGCTTTATTAAAAGACTCATAGGCATATCTGCCACTCTCCTTACTGATTGTGCCTGCTTCGATCTGGAAGGAGGGTGCAACGTTTTCAATGGTTTGGAAATTGTCAGGTATACCGATATTGAGCAGTTTGGCCGCCTGGGTCAGCATTGTTTTGTCTATGCAGTAGATAGGGTCGATCAGTTTGGCAACTTTGCCATGGTTCTCAAGTGCGAGTTGAATACCGATGCCGTTGAGATCGCCGATGGATATTGCAACTTTTTTCATCTGTTTGCCTTGTAGGGTGCTGTGCCCTCACAGCACCATTATTCTATTGCGCATCAAAGGTGCCGTCAGGGGACAGCACCCTACGCGATATATTACTTTATTAGTGCAGCTTTCATATCCAAAATCGCCTGCTCAAGGCCTGTATAGACCGAACGTGCAATGATGCTTTGCCCGATGTTGAGTTCTTCGATCTCTTCTATTTTGGCTACTGCCTGAACGTTGTGGTAGTTGAGTCCGTGTCCTGCTGCCACTTTGAGCCCAAGTACCCTTGCTTCGGCAGAGAGAGCACTCAGGCTTTCAAGTTCTTCTTCGAGCATTTTTTTGAGTACACTTCTGGGAAGTTTCAGTTCGGGGATGCTGTGATGTGTTTTAGTGAGATTGCTGTAGAGCATGGCGTAGATGTTGGCATATTTGCCAGTATGGAACTCGATCCACTCCACGCCAAGATCTGCAGAGGCCTGTACGGCATTGGAGGCTGGGTCGATGAATAGTGATACTTCTATCTCTTCCTTTTGCAGCCGGCTGATCGCCTCTTTGAGTCTTGACTGTTCTCCCGTGACTGCCAAGCCGCCTTCGGTGGTCACCTCTTCACGTTTTTCAGGAACCAGTGTGACACGGTGGGGTCTGAGGCCGCAGGTAATGTCTATCATCGAAGGTTCCGTGGCACATTCCAGGTTGACCGGTAAGGCAGAGAGTTCTATGATGTTCTTCGCATCGATGTCATGCATATGTCTGCGATCTTCACGCAGGTGGATGGTGATCTGGTCTGCTCCTGCACGTCTGCAGATGCCCAGTGCATCCAGCGGGTCAGGGTCGGCTACTTTGCGAGCTTCTCTCAGAACGGCGATATGGTCGATATTGACACCCAGTAACATAGAAGATCCTTCGGTTTTGTCTTGAAACGATTATAGCAAAAGTTTTTAAGATAGGATTTGTATAATCGTTAAAATTTTCCTGTACGGAGTACTTATGTCAGAAAAAAAACCGCTTCCTGTCAGTCTGTATGCCGATATCAAACACAACATCGGTAACGGCAGGCCGACGATTCTGGCATTTGGTATGGCCCACTGTTACAGCTGTATAGCGATGTCAAAGGTATTTGCCCAGGTACTGCAGGAGCATCCTGAATTTCAGATTTATACCATAGACGGACAGAAAGAGCGCATTATCAGCCGTGATGTCTACCGGCTCAAAGAGATGCCGACACAGCTCTTTTTCGATGCAGCAGGCAATGAAGTGTTCCGACATACGGGAGCCTATAAAAAGCCGGTGCTTGATATCATTCTGAAAAAGTACGGTTTTGTGTAGTATTAACCAAAATTACGCTAAAATCGCGGCAATATTATTTTAAAGGCTATCATTATGGCAAAAAGAAAGATCAGTAAAGCGGTATTGGCGTATTCCGGCGGATTGGATACAAGTATCATTCTCAAATGGCTTCAGGATGAGTATGAGTGTGAAGTGGTCACTTTCACGGCAGACCTCGGACAGGGTGAAGAAGTGGAACCTGCGCGTCAGAAAGCACTTGATATGGGTATAAAACCGGAGAACATTTTCATTTTAGATCTCAGAGAAGAGTTCGTCAAGGATTTTGTTTTTCCGATGTTCAGAGCGAATGCCATTTATGAGGGTGAGTATCTGCTTGGTACCTCTATTGCAAGACCGCTTATCTCCAAAAAGCAGATCGAGATCGCACATCAGACGGGTGCCGATGCCGTATCACACGGTGCGACAGGCAAAGGGAATGATCAGGTACGTTTTGAATTGGGTTATCTAGCACTCGATCCCGATATTGCCGTGATCGCACCATGGAGAGAATGGGACCTTAACTCCCGTACCAAGCTGCTTGCCTATGCACAGGAACACGGTATCAATATTGACAATAAGGGGAAACCGAAACCATACTCCATGGATGCGAACCTGCTTCACATCTCTTATGAAGGTGAACACCTTGAGAATCCGTATGCCGAACCGGAAGAAGATATGTGGCTCTGGTCTGTCAGCCCGGAGAATGCACCCGATGAGCCGGAGTATATTACCATCTCCTACAAGAATGGTGACCCGATCGCCATTAACCGTGAAGAGATGAGTCCGGCAACGATTCTTGAGACGCTGAATACTTACGGGAAAAAGCATGGTATCGGCCGTATCGATATCGTCGAGAACCGTATGGTGGGAATGAAAGCCAGAGGGTGTTATGAAACACCGGGTGGAACGATCATGCTCAAAGCGCACCGTGCTATCGAGTCTATCACGCTTGACAGGGAAGAGGCGCATATGAAAGATGAGCTGATGCCGAAATACGCAAAGCTTATCTATAACGGGTTATGGTGGTCTCCCGAGCGTAAAATGCTTCAGGCAGCCATTGATGCAACCCAGGAGAATGTAGAAGGTACTGTCAAGCTGAAACTCTACAAAGGTAATGTCATTGTTGTCGGAAGAAAATCGGATGTGTCTCTCTATTCTGAAGAGCACTCTACTTTTGAAGCGGATGATGTCTATAACCAGAAAGATGCAGAAGGGTTCATTAGACTCAATGCACTCAGATTCATCATCGAAGGCAAAAAACAGCCGGAGCGCATCAAGTCATTGGTTGCTGACTATGAAGAGACAGAAGTATGCCGCATAGAAACAGGGTCCGTCACGATCTGTGAGCGTATCAAACGTTTCTTCGGGTTTGGGAAGAAAACTGACAAGAACGTGTAGGGTGCGTGGTTACGCACCCTACCTTTCAGGCAATATCTCCTTCATCTCTTCCAAAACTTTGGGGGGTGAGAACTTCAGAAAACTTTCTCTGTATAAAATACTTGGTATCCATTCCAAAAATACAGAAGCAATCCACAACATTGGGTAGAAGGCATAATATTCATATTTAAATGATTTGAACGTGTATCGTTGTTTGAACCATTCATGGGCGCTTTTAAGACCGTTGTAAAAAAGTAGCACTTCCATAGCGAAGATGGATCCCCATACGAAATAACTCATCCCTACAACAATCACTGCCCCCTCGATACCGTACATCTGCATCACAATGACCAGGAACACGGCCATATAGAGGGTAAAAGAGCCAAAGCCGATGGTAGCGAAGATTACCAGAACGGAGAAAATGAAAAGCAGTGCACCCATAAGGATGAAAAGTTCCAAGTAGGTTTTCTGCTCTTCAAAAGTTGGACTGAACCAGGCGCCCGCAAGCAAAATAACAAAAATAGCAATAATAATCAGTGCAAGTGAACGGTATTCTTTCATATCAATTCTCCATTATATGTCGTACAAATACAGATTTATGCGATTTCATAGAGTTTAATGAGACTATTGACTTCAGGTTTGCGTCCCAGCCACTCTTTGTAAAGTTCACTCATCTCTTTGGCGCCACCATTGGCGAGGATGATCTCTTTGTATCCTTTGGCACGCTCTTTGTTAAACCCCTCTTTCTCGTCGAGACATTCAAAGAAAGCATCGGCCGAGAGGACTTCCGCCCATTTGTAGCTGTAGTAGCCTGCTGCATATCCTCCGGCAAAGATGTGGGCAAAACCGTGTTGGAACTTGTTGTAGCTTGGTGGTCTGAGCAGGGAGGTCCTATCTCTGATGCTGTCAAGCAGCGCCTGTACTTTTTCTCCCTGGTAGAGCTTCTGGTGCAGTTTGAAATCGAAGAGAGAGAACTCGACCTGTCTGAGGATACCTAGTGCCGCTTGAAAGTTTTTGGTTTCTTTGATTTTTCGCATCAGTTCCCCTGAAATGGGTTCCCCCGTTTCATAATGGAATCCAAAACGCTTGAGTATTGCTGCTTCATAGGCAAAGTTCTCCAGGAATTGCGAGGGGAATTCTACCACATCCCAGGCAACCCCGTTGATGCCTGAGACAGCACGCTCATGGCACTTTCCGAAGAGATGGTGAATAGCATGTCCCATTTCATGGAAAAGAGTGACGACATCGTCGTGCCTGAGCAGAGAAGGCGCATTTTCTATTTTGGGAGAGAAATTACATACGACAAAGGCCGAAGCGAGGTGGGGCATGCCTTTGCTGTCTGTAAAATGGGTCTCCCAGTCATTCATCCATGCGCCGCCGCGTTTCTCTTTGCGTGCTTCCAGATCAAAGTAAATGCGTCCCGACAGCTCACCGTTCTCATAGATATCAAAGGGTTTGACACAGGCATGCCAGGTTGGAACATTGGCAGTTTTGAAGGTCACGTCAAAGAGCTCTGAAACGATGTCAAGCATACCGTTGAGGACTTTTTCCTGTTCGAAATAGGGTTTGGTCATCGTGTCGTCAAAATCGAATTTTTCTTTTTTGAGCTTTTCACTGTAATACCCTACATCATAGGAGGCAAGATCGTCAATGCCATCTGTTTTTTTCGCGTAGGCTTTCAGCTCTTCAAGTTCTTCTTTTGCCTGAGGCAGTGCAGCATCGGCCAGAGTATCGAGAAAACCGAGAACCTCTTCTTCTGTATTGGCATCACGTGTCTCGAGTGCATACTTGGCATAGTTCTCAAAGCCGAGCAGTCGGGCCTTCTCCTGCTTGAGTGCAAGGATCTGGTCGATCACTTCGGCATTTTCAGGTGCCCGTGTATTGTAGGCTTTGTAAAGCTCCTTTCTGTACTCACGGTTTGGCCCGTAAGTCATGTAAGCCATGTAGCTCGGGATCTGCAGAGTGAATTTGTAGATGGTCTTTCCCTCTAGCTTCTCTGTGGCAGCATCGATATCGGTCTGCGGCATTCCTTGCACATCTTTTGGATCTTCTATAATAAGCTCATAGACATTGGTGGCATTGAGAAGGTTCTGTGAAAAGCTGTTGGAGAGTTCAGAGAGGTGCAGGTTTATCTCTTCCATTCTTTTCTTTTTGTCTTTGGGAAGTTTGGCACCGGAAAGTACAAAATCTCTTACTTCGTTCCTGACAACGGTCTTGGCCTCTTCATCTTCGGCTCTGATCTTTTCAAGTTTATGAAAAAGTGCTTCGTTCTGTGCGATCTCGGAAGAGAATTTGGAGAGCAGGGGGATGGAGGATTCATAGGCTTTCTGTGTCTCGTCAGAGTTCATAACTGAGTTGAGGTGTGAGAGCGGGGTAAAAAAGAGTCCGAGTTCCTCATCCATATCCTGCATGGGTTTAAGAATTTTTTCATAACTCGTCTCGCTGTTTTTTGTGATCTCGTCTATTTTGGCTCTCTGTCTGTCAAGCAGTGTCTCCAGTTTCTGGGGAAAGGTATCCAAATGGTCTATTTTAAATTCTTTAAACATAACGGTTTTCATATCCAATTTATTATTTTCGTGATTGTAGCACATCGCGTGTTAGTATTAACAAACTTTGGATAAAATAATAGGATTATTACGCTACTTAAGGATAAAAAGAATGAAAGTATTATTGATAAAAGATGTAAAGTCACTAGGCAAAGCTGGAGAGATCAAAGAAGTAAAAGACGGATACGGACAGAACTTCCTTATTAACAAAGGTCTTGCAAAACTGGCAACACCGGATGTAGTAGAGAACTGGAAAGCGGAACAGGCCCGAAAGGAAAAAGAACTTAAAGAGGAGATCGCCCGTTTTGAAGCGGAAAAGAAAAAACTCGAAGCGCATACGATCCGCATTGAAAAACAGTCCGCTCCGGTAGGGATTAAAGGGTCGGTCGGGAATTCCGATATCTCCGCAGCGATTAAAGAACAGCTGGACATCGATCTTGACAAGAAGCATATCAATCTGAAAAAAGCATTGAAATCCACAGGAGTCCATGAAGTGGATGCCAAACTCGGACACGGTATTCATGCCACGCTGAAAGTGGAAGTGGTAGGTGTCTAAACATGTTTGACGCTACTACGATACTGGGGTACAAGGCGGACGGCAAAGCGGTCATAGGCGGTGACGGACAGGTGACTTTCGGCGATACGGTACTCAAAAGCAATGCCACGAAGATACGTACTCTTTACGAGGGAAAGATCCTGGCAGGGTTTGCCGGAAGTACGGCGGATGCTTTCAACCTCTTCGATATGTTCGAAGGGATACTGGCAGAGAAGAGAGGGGATCTTTTCAAATCGGTGATCGGTTTTTCCAAAATGTGGCGGAAAGACAAACATTTGCGCCAGCTCGAAGCGATGATGATCGTATTGGACAGGGAGCATATCTTCATTCTTTCGGGAACCGGTGATGTGGTCGAACCCCAGGACGGGAAGATCGCGGCGATAGGGTCGGGAGGAAATTATGCCATTTCAGCTGCAAGAGCACTGGACAAACATGCAAATCTGGAACCGAGGGAACTTGTGCAGGAATCACTTGAAGTAGCTGGTGACCTTTGTATCTATACAAATAAAAATATAAAGATATTGGAACTGTAAGGAATTTTGAATTGGAGAATTTGACACCAAAAGAGATCGTAGCACATCTTGACAACTATGTCATAGGACAGGATGATGCCAAGAGGACCATTGCTGTAGCATTGAGAAACCGTTACCGACGTATGCAGCTCGACCATGAGATGCAGCAGGATGTCACGCCGAAGAATATTTTGATGATCGGCAGTACCGGTGTGGGTAAAACGGAGATTGCCAGAAGACTGGCGAAAATGATGAACCTGCCTTTCATCAAAGTAGAAGCGAGCAAATATACCGAAGTGGGCTTTGTAGGGAGAGACGTTGAGTCGATGATACGTGATCTTGCAGCAACGGCGATGACGATCGTGCGTGAGAGCGAGAATGAGAAGAATGCGGAGAAGATCGAGAATTATATAGAGAACAAGATCATCGAGAAACTGCTTCCGCCGCTTCCTGCAGGAGCCAGCGAGCAGAAGCAGGCCGAGTATGATGCCTCCTTTGCCAGAATGCAGGAGAAGTTCGCCAAAGGGGAACTGGACCATCTTAAGATCAAAGTGACCATGCCGAACAATCCGCAAATGCCTGAAGAGGGACTGCCGCCGCAAATGATACAGGTACAGGAGTCCATCGTCAAAGTACTTGGCGGGATGGGAAAAAAAGGGCCGGAAAAAGAAGTGACGGTCAAAGAGGCCAGGAAGATACTGGCACAGGAAGCGAGTGAAACGCTGCTGGATGAAGAGCAGCTGAAAGAACTGGCACTGGAGAAAGTGGAGAAGGGCGGTATCGTTTTTCTTGACGAGGTTGACAAGATCGCTGTCCCTTCAAATTCACAGGGACGACAGGACCCGAGCAAGGAAGGGGTGCAGAGAGACCTGCTTCCTATTGTAGAAGGTTCAACTGTAGCAACCAAACTGGGGCAGGTCAAAACCGACCATATCCTTTTCATCGCGGCGGGAGCATTTCATTTGAGTAAACCAAGTGATCTCATTCCGGAACTACAGGGACGTTTCCCCTTAAGGGTAGAGCTCAACTCATTGAACGAGGAGGCGCTTTACCGCATATTGACCGAACCGAAGCATTCGCTGGTCAAACAATATCAGGCATTGATGGCGGTTGAAGGTGTGGAACTGGAATTTGAGGAGAGTGCACTGCATGCCATTGCACACTACTCTCTGATGGCGAATGAGAAAACGGAAGATATCGGCGCAAGACGTCTACATACAGTCATGGAGAAGATCATCGAAGAGATTAGCTTTACGGCGGATGAACACAGTGGAGAGAAAGTAGTTATCGACAGATTATTGGTCAAAGATAAGATAGGCCAGGTTGTGGAAGATGAGGATACGACGAGATACATTCTTTAATTTTGAATGTTGAGAGTTGAGCGGAGGGTGCGTATTCATGCACCATGAAAGAAACAGAATAAATGGAGCAAAATGTTTAATAAAGGAAAAAAAGATACCAAAGCGGGATTTGTTGCAGTAGTGGGAAGACCCAATGCAGGGAAGAGTACCCTTCTCAATTATCTGGTGGGTGAAAAACTGGCAATGGTTTCCAAGAAAGCGCAAGCAACACGTAAACGTATGAACATCATAGTGATGCATGAGAATGCCCAGATTATCTTTGTGGATACTCCCGGGATACATGAAAAAGAGAGATTGCTCAACAAATTTATGCTTGATGAAGCACTCAAAGCAATGGGGGATGCGGACCTGATCGTTTTCCTGGCCCCGGTAACGGACAAACTTACGGAATATGAAAAATTTCTATCGCTGAATGAATCCAAAAACACCAAACATATCGTAGTACTTACAAAAATGGACCATGTCAAACAGGGAGATATTCTTAAAAAACTGGGTGAGTACCAGAAATATCAGGACCGTTTTGAAGCAATCATTCCTTTTTCAGTTAATAAAAAGGTAGGCAGGAAACAGTTGCTTGACGAGATCGTGAAATATTTGCCCCAATCTCCTTTCCTTTATGATACAGAGATACTGACGACAGAGAATATTCGTGATATCTATAAAGAACTGATACGTGAATCCATATTTGAGAACCTGAGTGACGAGATACCTTATGAGAGCGATGTAACGATTGAAAAGATAGAAGAGGATGATACCATGGACAGGGTGTATGCAACGATAGTTGTGGAAAAAGAGACCCAGAAGGGGATGATTGTCGGACAGAAAGGTTCGGGTATCAAGCGTGTGGGAAAACTTGCACGCGAACAGATGGAATTCTTTTCGGGAAAGAGGATCTTTTTGGATCTGCATGTGGCAGTGAAAAAAGGGTGGAGCAAGAATAGAGAGAGTCTCGAAGAGTTTGGCTATATTTCCTAAGAAAGACACTTTCTTACTACTTTCCTATGGCCATTAAAATAACATATAATTAAAAAAAGTTATCTTTTTCCTTAGAAATATAACTTTGTAAGATTATTTTAATATTATAACATATATAATTGGTTAACAAACAAGGAAGTGGAAAATGTTTTTGGAAAAAAATTCATCAAATAAGTCAAGATCGGATATAAGAAATATTGTAACACTTGATGCATATACTGATAAAAAGTATATATTCAAAGGTGATAAGTTTGAATCTTTGAAAAAGCTCAGTTACAATAAGTCTAACTTTATTGCTTCTTATGTAAGTAATAAAGATATCATCACGGCAAAAGTACACCTGAGCCGAAGTATTCCCGAGGAGGATGTTCAGGATATTCTGGATATCAAAGCTTATGAAGAGCTTGGGCTTGATCAGGCCACTGACTATGCAATCTCCCATGAGGAAGTAAATACTACAGCAGAGGAGAGAGAGTTTCATATTTTCGTTGCACAGCCTGAAGTGCTGGAATCTCTTTTTCTTCCTGCAAAGGAAGAGACCAAATATCTTGACCTGATCGTACCTGCACCTCTTTTATATAAAACCATATACAAAAGAGATATTCTGCAGGATAGCGGTATCCACTGTTTTCTTTACTTCAACACATTTGATGCATCGGTCACGTTCTATAATAATGGTGAGTATCTTTATTCCAAGTCTATCGATTTTTCACTGGAGCATATATATGACAAATATTGTGAACTGGTCGGAGAAAAAATAGATGAGGAAGAGTTCTTTACTATTTTGGAGTCTGAAGGCTTAAAGGCCACAGACAGTGCTTATCAGCAAAATCTCATGAAGATTTTCGGTGAAGTTTTCATTACGATCAACGATATCATTATTTATATCAAACGGGCATTCAAGCTTGAAACAATAGATAATATGTATATCGGGAGTGTCCAGGGACCGATAATCGGCCTGGATGATTACAGCGAGAATTATCTGGGATTGCAGTCAGGAGATTTTAACTTCGATTACCATATTAGCAGTGATGAATGGTATACGGACCAGCTTCAGTATTTGATGCTGCTTTCTTCCCTGGATTATCTGGAAGATGAAGCTTCTGTCGTAAACCTGACGATGTTCCCTCGCCCGCCATCTTTTCTGAACCGTGCGAGCGGGCAGTTCATTATTGCAACTGTTGCGGCTATTTCAGTGGGGTTAGCCTATCCATTGGTTTATCTCGTCGGTTCCTATGCCAACGAGGCAAAGATATATGCGCTGAAGATACAGAATGACCAGCTTACGGCAGAAGCGAACAAGTATAAAAAGATTTTAGGTGAAAAGAAAAAGATCATTACCGGACTTGACAAACGGATTGCAACACTCTCCAAAACCTATAACAATAAAGCAAAAACGCTGACTTCAATTTATGACAAGAAAGTGAATTATCGTCTCAAATCTGAAATATTCTATAGTATTGCAGAAGACCTGGAAAAAAATAACGTCAATGTAGATAGGGTCTATAGTAAAGAGAATACTATATGGCTTTCACTGGTAAGTTCAGATGACAGAAAGCTGACAGAACTTATCAAGTACATCTCTGACAAGCATTTTGACGAGATAAACTCCATTGATATTGAATTGATTAAAAAAGATCCTGATAGTGCATACTATAAAGGTCTGTTAAAGGTGGATTTAAGATGAAATTTATAGAGGACAAACTTGAAGAGCTGGACAATTATTTTGCTCCTAAGAAGGAGAGTGAAAAATGGTTGATCATTCTGGGGGTCGCCGGGATCATTGCTTATCTTGCTTATGCTTACCTCCTTCCTTATGCGGAAGAGAGATATAAAAAGAGTGAGATCACCAAGAAAAACATTCAAAAAAGTATTGCAGATAATAATACCTATTTGAATTCAATCACAGTCCGCGGTGACAGAAACTATTATGTCAAGAAATATGACAATGATATTGCCAGAAAGAAACAGAATATCGTGGCGTTGGATAAGAAAATACAGTTTATTGACAGTAGTCTCCAAAAACTTTCTGATATGCTATTCAACCAGAAAAGCTGGTCACGATTTTTGAACTCCATTACAGACAGGGCTGAAGTACAGAATGTGGATATCAATTATATCTCCAATGACTATATTGATAACAAGGGAAGCTTCGGGCATGTACTTGAAATAGGGGTTGGATGCAAAGGAAATTACAAAAATATTGTAAAGTTCATGAATGAGTTGGAGCAAAATACGCTCGTGACCGATATTTATGGTACAAATATGTCGGTGGATGCCAATGGTTCACAGATCGTAGCAGATATCAATATTTCGGTATGGGGGATAAACCACTAATGAAAAAATTACTATTAATTCCTGGACTTGTTGTGCTTTCATTGAATGCAGACCTTTCTGTCAAGCAGATAGGAAATATGGTTATCAAGATCCATGAAAAGAGACAAGGAACCGACCTTACTACGCTTGAAAAGACCAAAGAACCATTTGTGGTCAGGCAGAAAGAGGAAAAAGAGACTGTCTATATACCACCTGCAATAGTGAAAGTAGAAGCCAAAATGTCACTGCATGCTATTATGAACGACAAGGCATTTATCAATGATGCATGGAAAAGTGTCGGTGATAAGATTTTAGGTTATACAGTGGAGTACATTGGTAAAAGAGGAGTCGTACTTAAGAATGGCAACCAAATCAAAAAATTGTTTCTTCATGAAAACAAAAATGATTTCATCAAGATAGCAGAAGGGGAATAAAATGAAAACAATACGAAACAGGGGAATGAAATTCATTGTCGCATGTGCAATATTCATTGGATTGACACAAGCATCAACGGCAGGAAGCTGTTCTACAAAACTTTTTAGTGTTACCATTGACAGTAAACTCAGCATTGGTGATGTCATAGAGAATCTGGCGGATACATGTGACCTGACGGTAAATGTCAAAGATGATGCTGCCAAAAAAAGAATGAACAAAAAACTCTATTACGTAAAGCTGAAAAACAGTACTTTGAAAGGATTTTTGAATACAATCCTGAAAGACAATGACCTGTACTATACGCTAAAAGGGAACAAGCTGACGATCTCCTATCTGATCACCAGAACATTCAAGATACACTATATTTCCGGAAAAAGAATAGGAAAAAGTAATGCGAATATTACCATTGCAGGTTCTGCAGATTCTTCCGTTGGTGCCCAGGGCGGTGGCGGTGGCGGTGGCGCTAAAAGCGCAAGCAGTATCACAAAAACAGGTGTTTCCATTGAAAGTAATGATGAATTTAGATTCTGGCAGACGGTGCAGAAAGAGATTCAACGTATCCTGATCGGTGCGGGTGATGGAAGTACACACTATTCAAGAACAGGAGACAGCTGGACAGGACCTGATGGCCAGGTATGGGAATATAATCCGCTTGAGCCGATTGTCAATCCGGAAGCAGGTATGGTAACGGTAACCGGTACGGCAAGACAGATCAACAGAGTAGCGAGATACATTAACGCATTGAGCAGACAGATCAAAACACAGGTACTTATCGATGTGCGTATCCTGGCTGTCAAATTTGATGACAGTAGGACGACAGGTGTCGACTGGTCACAGCTTTATGGTCTGGAAAACTTTGCTGTCAATTCTTTGATGATGGCACAAAAAAATGTTGCATCCTATACTTTCGACGCTCTCCAGGGTATCACTGATACAGAATTTGCCCCTGGGACACAACCAAGAAATGGAAACATTGTTCAGCTGACGGGGAAGGCAGATCTCAATGAAGTCGTGAAGTTTCTTGCTACACAGGGAGATGTCAAAGCGATCTCAAGCCCAAGGGTCATGACCCTTAACAATCAGCCGGCAATGATCTCAGTGGGTAGAGAGCTTTTCTATAAGATCAAGTCTACCAGCGCACTTGGTACCGGAAATAATGCTAATACAGCTCAGGGTGAAGTTGTTGATTCTGTTTTTGCAGGTATTTTGCTGGATATCACTCCGGAAATAGGAAATAATGGTATTATCACATTGAAGATCAATCCATCAATTTCGGAACCGGTAGATGAGGTATCTACTGGAATAGGAACAAGAAATATTCCACCTGACCTTATTAGAAGACAAATTGCTTCTGTAGTGAAAGTCAAAGACGGTGAGCATGCGATCCTTGGTGGTTTGATCACGTCCAGTACTGGTACAAAGGTTAATAAAATACCACTGTTAGGCGATATACCTCTATTGAAGTATGTCTTCTCACATGAAGAGAAGATCAACAAGGTAGAAGAGTTGGTCCTCATCCTTACACCGCATATCATAAGATCTTCCAAGTCTGTCACACTGAAAGACCTTGGATATACAAAACTCAATGAAAAGTAGATACGAATCTGCCAAAAATGTATTCATCGATTCAATTGATATCGATGATTACATTGAACTAAGTACTTCTGTTAATGCCTATAAACAGTTGGAACACAGCATTGACAAACCTTTAAAAATGATTCTTCTTTTTGGACGTCCTGGTACGGGGAAGAGTATTCTGCTCAACCGTATCCAGAAAAAACTGAAATATCAAAAAGAGATCCACTACTTTGATACACCTTCTCTTAGTGAAAAAGAATTTTTTCATAAATTATTTAAAGTATTGACAGGAAAAGAATTGCCCCGGAATACAGAGGTGAATTTTTCTGCTTTGGTTGATTTTTGCAAGAATTTAAGAGGTGAAAGAGAGATCATCATCCTGCTGGATGAAGCACAGATGTATGGTCCGGATATGATGGAGAAGATACGTCTTCTCTCTGACAGCAGAGCCGTAAAATTCGTTGTGTCTCTGCACAAAACAGAGAATGAAGACCTGATCGCAAAAGAGCATTTTCAATCCCGTATTTGGGAAGTGATTGAGCTGAAAAATGCCAACCATGAAGATCTGACAAACTATATACACAAAAAACTGCTTAAAAAGAATCTTTTCGAGATTGCAAACAGTATTAAAGCAAGAGATATGAAAATGATCCATACATTTACCAAAGGGAATTTTCGCGAATGCAACAAACTTCTGTTTACGATATTTGAAATCTGTGAATATTATGATATGAATGAGCCTGCAAAGATCAATTATGACAAAGTGCCAAAACGGATTATTGAAATGGCTGCGCTCAAACTAGGATATATAAATGTATGATATTAAACCTCTGGAAGAGGAGTGGGAAAGGTACCGAAGAAAAAAACGAAAACCTTTCTTCATATTGCTGCTTACTATTATTGTGCTTGGGGCCGGCGGAGTGTTCCTGTATTATATGAAAGAGAGAGGTTTGCTTGTGATCGATGAGAATGCGACACAGAAAACCAAAGTAGGACCAATCAATTTTCTTGAAAATAAACCCATAAGCAATTTGGAAGTGGAACAAGTTCCTCAACGAACACAAATACCGACTGATGAAATAACTGAAGATTCTTCAGAAATAGTGGAAAACCTCCCTATTTCCGAAGAGAGGCAGAAACGAAAACGGCCAAAAGTAAAAATGAATATTGTTACTACAGAAATGCCTACGGTCAAGAGTCAGAGTTTCAAAGAAGACAAGCAGCATAAAAAAGTACATCTTACGATTACAGAGTCATCGGGCAGAAATGCATTTAAAGAGGTGGCAAAGCGTTTCAAGGAGACACAGGATCCGGATGATTCACTTTTTTTAGCCAAAGCATATTATAATCAGGGACAGTATAAAAAAGCTGCCTATTGGGCGTTTCAGACCAATAATGTCAATAACAGTATCGAAGAGAGTGTTCTGATATTTGCCAAAGCAAAAATGAAACTGGGCAAAAAACATGAAGCTATTCGTATTTTATCTAAGTACATCAAGCAGACAGATTCATTAGAAGCAAAAATATTGCTGGGGCAAATAAGAAAAGGCAAATTATAACTATATATTATATTTATAATTTTTATATTATAATAAACGAATAAAAAGGGGCGGTGTCATCAAATGGTTAAATTGATAGAAATAATGTTGGATGAAGGATTGATAACGAAGGAGGCTATCTCCGCTTTGGTAAAGAGCAGACCTCCCAAAAAGATATCTTTTGCCAATCTTGTAGCAGAAAAAATGATAGATCTGCATACAGTAGAGATCTTTCTTGCCAAGAAGATCAGACAGGGGGTTATCACTCTTTCCCATCTTGAGAAGATAGAGGGTATAGATATAACACCTATCCTTGAAGAGGTTGCAAAGCAGCTGAATGTCGAATATGTGGATTTGGATTCTGTTGAGATCGATATGAAGCTCTTTTCCAAAGTTCCCTATAAGCAGCTTTTGAAGTATAACGTCATTCCTATAGAAGAGAATGACCTGAATGTTCTTGTTGTCTTTGATGACCCCCTCGATATGGCTGCACAGGATGCCGTACAAAGACTTTTCCCGAAAAAACCGATTAAGATCGCTATGGCAAAGCCCAGTCAGATACGTCAACATTTACACAGACTTGAAATCAATGAGAGTATCAAGAGTCTTGTAGCTGAGATCCGTCAGGACCTGAGCCAGGAAGGCAGTCTTGAAGAGAACAGTGAAGAGTCACCGGCTGTTTTAAAACTGATAGATATCATTCTAAAATCAGCAATTTTTATACGTGCGAGTGATATTCATATAGAAGCAACGGAAAAAAGCTGTATCGTAAGAGAACGTGTTGACGGTATGCTGCGACAGAGTTTTATTTTTGACAAAGATATTTTTAACCCTCTGGCCTCACGTATGAAACTGCTTTCAAATTTGGATATAGCAGAGAGGAGAAAACCTCAGGATGGACGTTTTTCCGCAACGGTATCCAAACGAGATTTTGATTTCAGGGTTTCGACATTGCCGACTATTTATGGAGAATCCATTGTCTTAAGGATTTTGGATAAAACAAAAGCAATGATCAGGCTTGAAGAGGCTGGTATGAGCAAGTTCTGTTATGACAGGTTCTCAGAAGCAATCAAGGTACCTTACGGGATCGTGCTAGTCACGGGACCTACCGGTTCCGGTAAAACAACTACGCTTTATGGTGCCTTGAATGCGATCAAAGATGTCAAAGACAAGATCATTACGGTTGAAGACCCGGTGGAATATCAGATGACGGGACTACAGCAGGTACAAGTACATCCGAACGTAGGTTTAACATTTGCAACAGCACTGAAGTCTATTTTAAGACAGGATCCTGACAAGATCATGATCGGAGAGATCCGGGATCAGGAAACATTGCGTATTGCTATTCAGGCAGCACTTACCGGACACCTGGTACTTTCAACGCTGCATACCAATGATGCGATCTCAGCAGTAACGAGAATTCTGGATATGGGTATAGAAGAGTATCTTGTCTCTGGTGCGCTGGTTGCCATACAGGCACAAAGACTTGTTCGAAAGATCTGTACCCATTGTAAAAGAGAGACGGTACTGCCGGTTAATCTTTTGAAAGATATAGAACAGTATTTGCCGGAAAATCCGAAATTTTATGTAGGCGAGGGATGTAAAGAGTGTGATTACAGCGGATATCTTGGACGGGAAATGATTTCGGAAGTTCTACCGATCAGCGAGACGTTTACCAGAATGATCGCCAGAAATGCGTCAAAAGAGGAAATGACCAGACAGGCAATGGAAGAGGGCTTTGTCAGTATGTTCGAAGATGGTATTCATAAAGCACTTGAAGGAAAAACAACGATTGAAGAAATTTACAGGGTGGCAAGATTATGATGAAGTATTTTAATGTAACAGTAATGGAACGTGGGCAGAAAAGATCTGAATTGATTAAAGCAAAGAGTAAAATGAATGCAGTAAGGATTGCAAAGAATAAATTCCCTGCAGCTATCATATCCAGAGCTGTAGAGACTGCTGCACCTGTTGGAGAGACTCTTTCAGGTATTCTTGGTAGGATCAAAAAAACTTTTAAAACAAAAATTCCCATCAATGATAAAATATCCACCATCAGACAGATTGCCGTTATGACAGATGCAGGTATTCCTATTACCGATACCCTGGAAGATGTGGCAGAAAATACGGACAATCCGAGACTCAAAGAAATCTATTATAAAATGAACAGTGATATCAATGCGGGTAACAGTATGTCGGATGCTATTGAGCCTTATGTAGAGGAGTTTGGACAGGTTGCATTGGCTATGACCAAGCTGGGTGAGAGAACGGGTAACATTTCGGAATCGTACTTTAAACTGGCAAAGATTCTTGAGAGTATCCGGGACAATACCAGAAAATTCAAAAAAGCGATCCGTACACCGCTGATCACTCTGGCTGCAATGGCTATAGCATTTACTATTCTTATTATGGTAGTTGTTCCTAAATTCAAGGATATTTTCGATAAGTTCAAAACAGATCTTCCTATCCCAACTCAGATACTACTGAAACTGGAGTGGGCACTCAATAACTATGGCTTACTGATCCTTGCTATTTTAGTTGGTGGTATTTTTGCCATCAAGTATTTTTATCAGAATAATATGGATTTCAAATATAAGATGGATAAGCTGATGATCCATCCCAAATTCTATCTGATCAATAAAGCGATCTTTCTTTCGACAATGCATAGATATAATCTGGTATTCGGTGAGCTGGTGCGGTCAGGTATCCCCGTTTCTGAAGCTTTGGAGACTGCAGTAGGAATGGTGGACAACCTTGCGATCAAAGAGAAACTGCTGACAGTCAATGCCAACATCGGCCGTGGTATGAACCTGGCCGAAGCCTTTGCTCTGACAGGGCTCTACCAGAATATGCTTCTTCAAATGATCAAAGCGGGAGAGGCCGGTGGTCAGCTAGATGCCATGCTGGAGAAAGTAACAGATTATTACGATATGGAGTTTCAGGATCTTATTGACAACCTTGCAGCCTATATTGAGCCAGTACTGCTCTTTTTCATTGCGGGGTTGGTACTTTTGATGGCACTGGGGATATTCATGCCGATGTGGGATCTTGGTAAGGCGGTTAAAGGGTAGGGCTTAAGCATAGCCCTCTCTGCGTGACAGGCATATATTTCTGTCCTACTTTCTAAAGCCGGTGGAACTTCACGGCTTTTTCCAGATCCTCCTGGGTATCGATACCAAAACTTTTTGTATCCACTTCTACCATGGCGACGGCATAACCGTGATGTAAGACACGCAGTTGTTCGAGCTTCTCTATATCTTCCAGCGGTGCCGGTGTCAATATGCAGAACTGTCGCAGTGCACGTACGGTAAATCCGTAAATCCCCAGGTGGCCTTTGTAGCTGTCGAAATGATGGTCTCTCGGGTAGGGGATCTTGGCTCGTGAGAAGTAAAGTGCCATATTGTCGGTATCGGTAACCACTTTGACGATATTTGGGTCATCTGCTTCTGGATTGGTAATGCGTTTATAACAGGAGTTCATCATGATCCTGTCATTGCGGGCATTCTTTTTGCTCAGGTCGTAGATAGCCTGTACCACTTCATGTTCGATAAAGGGTTCATCTCCCTGCACATTGATCACGATCTCATCATCGGAAAGGCCGAGTTTCTGTGCCGCTTCGTAAATACGGTCTGTACCGCTTTTATGGGTATCGGATGTCATTACGGCATCAATACCGTGGTCTCTGGCTATATCGATCACTTCCTGTGCATCGGTAGCGATGACCGCGGTATCGATATTCTGTACGGCCATGGCTGTTCTGACCACCATGGGTATGCCACCTATATCGGCAAGTACTTTGTTTGGAAAACGGCTGGAACCTATACGTGCGGGAATGATGATCATGGTAAAACCTTTTGTATGTATTTATGTATGATTTTACACTCTCTATGCTAAAATACGGGACTTTATTACTATAAGGCACCCCTAATAATAGGTGACACTCACAATGGGTTTTACAAATGTGAGATTGTGCAAGAGATTTTTGAGTCCTAGCCATAGCTAAGACAATGAAATATCTTGTGCAAGATTGCGTTTATAAAGCTCACCCTTCGGGCATCATCAGCTTTCGCCTATGCGTTGTTACTCTTTTTCGACTTAGCTAAGGCTAGGCCGTCAAAAGAGTGCCTAGCCTAGACAAAAGCTGAAGATGTTGTGAGTGTCACCTATTATTAGGGGTGCCTTGGAATGGAAAAAATGAAACAGGCACTGTTGCTTCTCAATATGGGCGGCCCTAACAATATTGAAGAGGTAGAACTCTTTTTGCGTAATATGTTTGCGGACAAGAACATCCTTACGATGAATCCTTACATGAGAAAATTCATCGCCAATATCATTATCTCCAAGCGACTGGAGGACGTCAAAGAGAATTATCGTTTGCTTGGCGGAAAGTCTCCTCTGCCGGAGCTGACGGAAAAGCTCATTGCAAAGCTGAAAACCCGCCTGGACCTTCCTGTCTACCCGGCAATGCGCTATGTGCCTCCTTTTGCAGACAAAGCACTCTATGCCTGTCAGAAAGATGGAGTGGAAGAACTGATACTCTTTCCAATGTATCCCCAGTATTCTACAACCACGACACTCTCTTCGATTGAAGATATAGAAGAACGCTGTGAAGCAATGGGGTATACACCGAAGATCACGTTGATCGATCCCTACTATGATGACTACACCTATATCGAAGCCTGCTGTGAGAAGATCTTTGAGGCGGCGGAAGGCAAAGAGACCAAAGAATATGATCTTCTGCTTTCGGCACATGGGCTGCCTATGAGTATTATCAAGGCGGGAGACCCTTATCAGAATCAGGTGGAGGGGAATGCTTCGGCGATCAAAACCTACCTGGCCTGTAAAGGGGTTGAATTCCACGATATCAAACTGGTCTATCAGTCAAAAGTAGGTTCCTCAGCATGGTTGGAGCCGAATCTGGTGGATGTATTGCGTAATCCGACACATAGAAAAGTGCTGATCTACCCGCTGGCATTTACGCTTGACAACTCTGAAACCGTGTTCGAGCTTGATATAGAACACAGAGAGATCGCGGAGAAGATAAAATATGAAGACTATATCGTCGCTTCGTGTATGAATGACAGCGACAGATTTGTGGAGATGATCGTTGATAAAGTCAGAACTTTACGAAGATAGACTTCATTTGAAGATCCTCTTCTGGATCGCACTTTTCGGTTCCTATATCGCTGCAATTGTGCCGCAGGAGATTGCGCCGACACTGGGTCCTCTTTCGGACAAATGGACCCACTTTCTGGCATTTGCCGTGTTGACGCTGCTGCTGCGTCTCTCCTATCGTACAAAAGTCTTATCGACAGTAGCGATGATGCTCTTTTATGGTGTATTCATCGAGATCTCTCAGTATTTCACACCCAATCGCAGTACAGAATTTCTTGATGTGGCCGCGGATGCCATCGGTATCGCCATTGGACTTCTGCTCTACGCCGGATTGGAGCGGGTATGTGATGCAGACCGTTAGGCAGAGTTGCATCCATCCTACTGAAGTGAACCGTTCAAAGTTCATTGCCTACCTCGTGCCTATTGACGAGTATGACGGTTTGCAGGAACAGCTGAAGAAGGAGCATCCTAAAGCCAATCATATTGTATATGCACTGCGGTATCTGAATGAATACGATCAGGTCATTGAGAACAGTTCAGATGACGGAGAGCCGAAGGGATGCGCGGGTGTACCGGCTTTGAATGTATTGCGTGGTGAAGAACTCATCAATTGTGCCGTTTTGATCGTGCGCTATTTCGGCGGTATCAAACTTGGTACCGGTGGGATGGCCAGAGCGTATGCTCTCACAGTTAAGAATGTAGTAAAAAATGCTGAAGTTGCAGTGTATGAGAAAGAGACCTCATACGAATTTGAGACCGTTTACAGTCAGATAGATAAAACGCTTTATGTATTAAAACAGTATGGTATTGTGCGGATCGAGCGTGATTATGGTGTTGATAGTGTGAAGTGGAAAATTTACGGAAGTGAAGAGAAGATCAAAGGATTCACCCAACGCTAAGGGTTGGGCAAAAAGATGAGAGTGCCTCCTGAAAACATTTAGTCACTATAGAGCGTCCTCATCCTCTTCTTCTGTCCTGATACGGATGGTTTTGGAGATGTCCGAGACAAAGATCTTTCCATCACCGATCTTACCTGTTTTTGCAGAGTGCATAATAGCTTCAACGGCTTTGTCTGCGAACTCCTGCGAGCTTACCACTATTTCAATCTTTACTTTCGGAATGAATTCGACGACATATTCTGCTCCTCTGTAGAGCTCCGAGTGCCCCTGCTGTCTTCCGTAACCTTTAACCTCGGAAATGGTCATTCCTTCAATTCCCGCTTCGACAAGCGCCTCTTTGACATCGTCCAGTTTGAACGGTTTGATAATTGCTTCAATTTTTTTCATTTAATATACTCCTTATATACTGCGTTTAAATTCTGGGTAGGCTTCCATACCGCATTCGATGGCATCGATACCTTCGAGTTGTTCATCATCTTCAGCACGTAGCTGGAAGACCTTGTTGATACTGTAGATTATAGCAAATGATAGTGGAAAAACAATAGCACCTACAACCACTACGCCCTTGAGTTGGGTTAAAAAGCTGACTTCAGTGAAGATGCCCACGGCAAGTGTTCCCCAGATACCGTTGACCAGGTGGACAGATAGTGCACCCACGGGGTCGTCCATTTTGAGTCTGTCAAAGATCGGTACGAAGAGTACGACCAGTGCCGCACCGATGGCTCCGATGAGAATAGGAGTGTAAATGTTATAAAGGTCTGGGCCAGCTGTAATGGCAACCAGGCCGCCAAGCGCACCGTTGAGGATCATTGTGATATCGAACTTCTTGTAACGGAAGTAGGTGAGCAGCCACGCTGTAATGGCACCGGAGAGGCCGGCTGTATTGGTATTCATGATGGTCAGTGCTACAGCATCGGCATTCTCTTTTGTAGAGATGGCTCCCACGGAACCGCCGTTGAATCCGAACCATCCTATCCAAAGCAAAAAGGCCCCCAGTACGACCAGTGGAATGTTGGAAGCGGGGATGACCTGAATGGCACCACTCTTTTTGTAACGTCCGCGTCTTGGACCCATAATAAGAATGGCCGCTACCAGTGCCCATCCGCCCGTAGAGTGAATAACGGTCGATCCTGCAAGATCGTGCATACTCGAAATATCAAGGAAAGTGCCGGAAAGAAAATTGGCTCCCCAGGTGATGTTGACGATGGTGGGGTAGAGGAAGGCGCCTATAATGACCGTAAAAATCACTAGTGGAATAATGCGTGAACGTTCACTTACCCCGCCGCTCATAATATTGATGACCTTTCCGACAAAGGCCATCTGGAACAGAAAGAAGGCATATTTGTTAATGCTGTCCTGGTGGTCCCAGCTCCCAAAGGCATACTGGTAGCCGATAAGTAGAAAGGACATTGAGGCAACAGCATAGATCATTGTATTGACCGTGAGTACAGAAGTGACGTTCTTGGTTCGAACCAGTCCCGCTTCGAGCATGGCAAAGCCGGGTACCATCAAAATGATGAGTGTCATGGCAAAGAGTGAAAAAAATGTATCTATTACATAATGCATATCCATAGAAATCTCCTTGAAACTTGAAAATGGTGTGAGTAAGTGTATCAAGTAATAAAATGAAAAGATAGGGAAAAGTGATTAATAAGTAGTCATATTGTAGAAAAATATTTTAATTTTTTAGGGATTACTGATTAAATTTTAATCAGTAATATAAATAACACAGGGGAAAGATCCCTGCAGAAAAGAGATCAGAGTGCCTCCTCGTCTCGCTCATCGGTTCTGATCCTGAGTACAGAATCGATCGTACTGACAAAGATCTTACCATCACCGATTTTTCCGGTTTTGGCTGCACCGTTTATCGCTTTAACGGCTATGTCCGCATACTCATCAGTACTCACTACGATCTCTATCTTTATCTTCGGAATGAATTCGACTACATACTCAGCACCCCGGTAGAGCTCTGAATGACCCTGTTGTCTTCCGTAACCTTTTACCTCAGATACGGTCATACCTTCGATACCCGCTTCAACCAATGCCTCTTTTACATCTTCCAGTTTAAATGGTTTGATGATCGCTTCGATTTTTTTCATTTTGTTCCCTTCTGTATTTTTATATCATATACAAATGTATTCACTGTTCGCTTCAAAGCAGGTGTGATGACGCAGTGCTTAAGCCCTGCGTCATATTCTGCTTACACGTTCATCCCTCTTTCACCGTGTACGGATTCATCAAGACCCATCTCTTCGTCCTCGGCAGTGACTCTTGCACCACCAGTAAGTGCACTTGCAATGTAGTAGACCACGACCGTACCGATCAGTGTCCAGAGACCAACAACCACAACAGACTCGACCTGCACCATGAACTGTCCCATTCTGTCTCCACTTTCTTTCATCGGTCCGTCCCAGAGAAGTGCTTTGTCGTTCAGTGCGAGAAGTCCAGTCATCAATGCACCCCAGAGACCAGCAAGGAAGTGGATACCGAATGCATCAAGAGAGTCATCGTATCCGAACATTTTTTTAAGTTTGACAACACCGAAAAATCCGATGAGCGAACCACCGATACCGATGATGAATGCGCCGCCGACACTTACAAAACCTGCTGCCGGTGTGATGGCAACCAGGCCTGCAACGATACCTGATGCGATACCAAGAAGTGTCGGCTTCTTATAGACAACCCACTCGATGAGCAACCATGTGAGACCGGCAGCGGCAGTTGCAACAGTCGTAGTAAGCAATGCTACACCTGCAATAGCATTCGCACCGAATGCAGAACCGGCGTTGAATCCATACCATCCGAACCACAGGATAGCTGCACCCGCTGCAGTGAAGATGATGCTGAATGGCTTCATAGCGACTTTTGGATATCCGGCTCTTTTACCTACAAGGATAGCAAGTACAAGTCCTGCCAGACCACCGTTCATGTGTACAACAGTACCACCGGCAAAGTCAAGTGCACCTGCATCAAAAAGAAGGGCACCGTTTCCACCCCATACCATGTGTGTGATAGGTGCATAAACTACGAGTCCCCAAAGGGCTACAACAATCATCCATGTAGAGAACTTCATACGTCCGATGACCGAACCTGAAGCAATTGCTACTGTAATAGCGGCAAAGGTACCCTGGAATGCGATAAATACGAAAGTCGGATAGGTACCGCTCAGGTCTGTCCATTTTGTTTCACTGAGAAGAATGTTCCCAAGACCACCGATGAATTTCTGAATGCCTGCGCTTTCAGCTGTACCGAATGCAATGGAATATCCTGCAACGATCCATACAACAAATGCGAGTACGAAAGCACCCATGACCATTGCGTAAGTGTTCAGTGCATTCTTGCTTCTTGTCATACCAGCGTAAAAGAGTGCGAGTCCTGCTGGTGTCATAAGAAGTACAAGCGCGGTGGAGATCATCATCCATGCTGTATCACCCGAATCGAGTTTGTCTGCTGCCGAAGCGGCAATAGGCATCAATGATGCCAAGAGAGCGAAAAGTTTTAACTTCATCCTGTTTCCTTTTAATTTGAATTACAGGAGCAATGATAACATGGCCATATCATTCTGAGGTCCGGTTTAGTGATTAATTTTTAGGCAATGAGCGTTAATGCCGGTTTATTGGATGAGAGGAATCTCCAGTTTGATATTATGCTCATTGAGGAGTACGGAGATATGTATCTTGTTTGCAAGTGTCCTGATCTCATTGTCGGCATCTGTGTATCTGCCGTTCGCTTTGACGGTAAGCTGTATCAGAGGTTCTTTTTTCCCGGAGATGACCACATGCTCACCAATGAGAAATTTCAGTGTAATACTGATGGAGTCCGAAGACCTGAAGGCGTTAAGTGTTTTGCGAAGGAGTTTGGAAAAGGTGTTCTGATCTACCTGGAAGGGAGGTATGTCCTGGTCGGTCAGAAGCTGCAGATGATTGGGATTCTTTGTTTTGAAAAGTGCAATGTTCGCCTCTAGCAGTATATTGATGTCTGTCGTGATGAGTTTGTCTGTATCAAGAGGCACCGTAGATTTGACCCGCGGGGCATTGTAAAAACGGATGAAGATCTGCTCTTCGTTCTCATAGCCTACAGTAATGGAGTAGAAATTGAAAGCCTCATAGGTTAAATTGACGGCAGTGGTCTTGTAGCCGAATGACTGTGGCGCATAAGAGAGTGCAATGTCGTAGAGCTCCTGTTTGGAAGCATACCCGAAGAGAATTTCGGCTGCATTGTTGAGGTAGAGTATTTTTCCCTGGTTGCTAAAAAGGATGAAGGGACTGTTGTCCCATTCGACAAAAGGCTGAAAATCAATCGATAGTGTGTTCATGTATTTTCTTTCTGAGCGTATTTCTATTAATGCCCAATACCTGGGAAAGTTTCAGTTGGGAGCCGTATTTTTTCAGTCCGGCTTCGATGAGGGGTTTTTCGTAGAGTTCAAGATACTCTTTATAGGCATTGTTGCCCGTAATATGTTCCATTATATAATAGTAAACAGCCTCCTCAATACTTTTTTTATCCATGGTACGTATGGTTAGGAAAGTATAAATGGCTCTTTTGAGGCTTTTGCTGTTAGCACTGAGATCCATTTTGAATTCTGAAAGGTCGGCAGGCAGTTTTTCAATCATCAGGTCATGCTGCGCCTGCTGGAAGAAGAGGTCTCTGATATAGAGAGCGTCCTGCGGCCGTTCTTTGAAAGAAGGCATCGTATAGATAAATGCGAAAAGTGTATCTATGGTACTGTAGTTACCGGCAAAGTTGGCAGTGGCAATGATACGTTTGTTGTCAAAGTCAAGCGCTTCCTGATTGCTGAGCATTTCAAAATCAGTGATGATCAGTTCATCCTGTTCCTCAAGAGCCTGTTCTACCTCTTTCTGCACTTTTCCGGAGACCATAGGGGCCTGAGGAAAAAGATAGCGTGCCAGACTTTTTTTCCCTGTATGGGCTTCCCCTATGATGATAGAAGAGACAAAAAGGGTTTTGGTGAGGTTGAAACCTTTGATGATCTGCTGTACCTGCTCTGATGTGGTAAAAAACTGTTCCATAGACGCACTTTAAAATATAAATAAATGATTAAAAAATAATCATTTTTCTCTAAAGTTATTATAACCAATCTATGTTAAACTAATAAAATCATTTTATTTACGTCAGCAAGGTAAAATTATAAAAAACACGTTCAGACATTTTTGTATTTACAATCCCCATCTCTCACTGGAACAATCCATTGAGTATTTTTCCATACTTGGCGGTATGGAAGAGTGTATTGATCTGGATTTCTTTGAAGATATCTTTTCTATGGTCAAAAAGAACTTTGTAGATGATTTTGCAACGTTCCAGTCTCTTGTCTCTCCCTCCTACCTGCTTGAAAGACCTTACAGGGAAGTGCTCTCTGCCGTGGCCAGAGGTGACGGGAAGTTCTACTCGGTATTACGAAAAGCACGCTTGAGTGAAGGTGCGGGAGAAGAGATTGTTCGGGAACTTGTTGAAAAAGGTATCCTCTACATAGAACCTTCACGTGAACAACCTTTGCGCATACACCCCAAACAGAAGATCAAAAAAGAGTTGCGTTCCTACCGTATACAAGACAAGCTGCGTTTTGGCATACCCTTCATGCGTTTCTGGTTCGGGTTTGTTACTCCGTACCGTGAAGAGTTGTTACATGGAGAGGGCAGTGCCTTTCTGGAGAATTTCGAGAAACATTACGAGCGTCTGCGTTCTCTGGTCTATGAACAGTTGTGTAACGATATGTTCTGGCAGTATTATAGTAAGAAAACGCCGCTGTTGAGTAATGGAAGCTACTGGGACCAGTACAGCGAATTCGATCTGCTTGCAGTCACTTCAGACAAGAAAGTGATACTCGGAGAATGCAAATACAAAGAGCGTAAAGTGTGCAGGAACGAACTATCCAAACTGAAGGCGAAAGCACAGAAGTCCGGGATAGCGGTAGATATATATGTTCTCTTTTCCAAAAACGGTTTTTCCAACGAACTGATGCAAAGTAAAGATGACAGCCTGCTGCTCTTCGACCTGAAAGATCTAAAGATGCTTCTCTAAGCCCCACAGAACAGTTTTGCATTAAAATACCCAAATAACCTAAAAGAAGACCCGTTTTATTTTTAAATAAGCTTGTTTTGGCTATAAATACATTAAAAAAATAGAAAAGCCGATAAAATTTAAGGTTCTATGGGTTTTTCTAATTATGATTGGACCGTAAAAAGATGAGAATATTAACTGTAGGCTTCGATGACGAGTATGTCAAAGAGCTCGAAAAAGAATTGGACAAATATTTTATTTGTATTGTAGACAATGCCAAAGACCTGTACGACGCAACGAATTTTACGGACTTTAGACATTATGAGCTGGTAATCATCGTTGATGAGGGAGTGAAGTTCTCTCTTGAGCGTTATGTAAATGAAGTGAAAAAGAAAAAGAGTGAAACAAAGATCATGATCTTGACGGATGATTACCGTCAGCAGGAATCTTTCTTTGCTCTGGGTGTGGATGATGTCATTTACAACCATTGCGAACATCCTGATCTTATTGCGGCAAGGGTCCTTGCGAACATGAGACATCTCTTCGGTACAACGGTTGATATCGGCAAGCTGGTCATTGATATCTCCAACAAAAAGATCGAATACGATGAGAAGATCGTTTCCCTCAATGGCAAGACCTTTGACATACTTGCCTATTTGGCACTGCGTAAACAGAGGGTCTTCTCGAAAGATGAGATCATCAATGCGCTTTGGGAAGAGCCGGAGTATGTTTCTGACAACACTGTGGAAGTTGCTATTAACCAGATTAGAAAGCGTCTTAAAAGTATACTTGGATTCCAGGTGATCCATACTGTGAGAAGACGTGGATATAAGTTCTCGTATTAAAATTTCTTTGGTAGGGACAAGACATGTCTTGTCTATACAGACTTCTATATTTTCATTGTTGCAAGCAACTTTTTTTCTCTTTTTTAATTTTGATTGGTGTTGTCGGGGACAACACCCTACAGAAGCATAACTTTTATATCAGTATGGACATTGTAGGGTGCTGTGCCCTCACAGCACCAAAACCTAGAGTGTACTCTGCACTTGTTCAATCCAATAAGGAATAACCCTTTGCTCCGCTTTCAGAGTTGTGCTGAGGCCATGACCGGGGTAGATGGTATAGTCTCTTTCTATTTTCAGCGCTTTCTCCAGGCTTTTGATCATATCTTCACCGCTTGAGGCCGGGAAGTCCCAGCGTCCGATGCTTTGCTGGAAAAGGAAGTCACCGCTGAACCAGACATCGCCTATCTCTATGACGGAGCATCCCGGGGTATGTCCGGGAAAGTGTCTGTACTGTATCTTCACGCCTGCAATCTCGAGAAGTTTGTCACCTTCTACTTCGTAGTCTGGTACACTTTTGGGCGTGCCCTGTCCAAGAGGATCGTCGGTGAGCATAAAAACATCGTCTTTGGGGCAGTAGATGGGGATGTCAAGTTTCTCTTTGAGCTCTGCATTGCTCCAGACGTGGTCGAAGTGACCGTGTGTATTGAGGATGGCTATGGGATTGGTAACATTGCTCAGCACCCACTCTGTCGCATCGACACCGGGGTCTATGATGAAATCTTTCCCGTCCACAGTGACGATATAGCAGTTGGTCTGGTAGACCCCCATGGGTTGTATTTTAATCTCCATCGGTTATAATCTCCTTATGAATATCTATGAACTCCTCGAAGAAGCCATCCTCACTGACGATATCGCCCTGAAAGAGGAGTTGACACTTCAGTGTTTGGCGTATTGTACCAAAAATGAAGTGAATGATGTTGATTTCACTCCCCGTCTGTTTGAAACCCCTTCCTATGCTTCCAAATGTCAGATCGTCGACCCCAGAGAACTTCCTGCACGAAAAGATTTTGATACGAACGAAGGATTGGCTACACTCATCCATGCCATTGCACACATTGAATACTCTGCCATAGACCTTGCACTCGATGCGGTCTACCGCTTCCCCGAGATGCCTGTTGCCTACAAAATAGACTGGCTGGAGGTGGCCCAGGATGAGATACGCCACTACAAAATGCTCAGGCAACTACTGGATGAGGTAGGGTACCGTTACGGGGACTTCCCTGTTCACTGCGGACTATTTGATGCAGCTAACCATACAAAAGATTCCGTATTGGACAGAATGGCGATTGTTCCGAGATACTATGAGGCTTCGGGGCTGGATGTCAATCCGCAGATCATTAAAAAGCTGGAGAACAAACGGAAAAATCCTGTGGTAGCAAGACTCATAGAAGTACTTGATGTGATCTATGATGAAGAGATCGTCCATGTCCATAAAGGGGATAAATGGTTCAAATACCTTTGCGAAAAGAACGGACTGGATGAGAGTGTCTATTTTGAAATACTCGAACGCTACAAACTTTTGGGCAAACACCGTCCCCACATTAATGTGAATGCAAGGAAAGAGGCGGGCTTCACCTGCAGTGAAATACTGCAACTGGGTGCGAAACAGTGTCAGTGACCCAAGCCTATGAGCAGATGCTCTTTCATCCCCGATGGTACCACTATCCTGTCATCCTGCTATTGCTTCCGCTCTCTATTTTGTATGGAAGTTGGATGCTGTTCCGTAGAATACTTGCTTATAAAAAAGATTTTGGTATTCCTATTGTCAGTATAGGAAATCTCATTGTCGGAGGAAGCGGTAAAACCCCTTTTGTCATTGCGCTTGCATCCCGTTACAGTGACGTTGCGGTCATTTCACGCGGATACGGCAGGAAGAGCAACGGACTGGTCGAGGTGAGCCGGAGGGGAAAGATACTTGTTTCCGTCGAGCAGAGTGGGGATGAAGCAATGTTGATGGCACTTTCCCTCCCCAATGCTTCAGTCATTGTAAGTGAGGATAGGCATGAAGCGATCGCTTTGGCAAAGGGGCAGGGGGCGAAGCTCATCATTCTTGATGATGGTTTCAACCGGGTTGAGATAGAGAAGTATGAGATCCTTCTGGAGCCCGAAGAGATCAAAAATCCATTTCCGTTCCCATCCGGTCCTTTCAGAGAGTTTGCTTTCACCAAAAAATATGCAGACCTGGTACTCAAGGAGAAAAGGGATTTTGAAAGAGTGGTAAGCTATGGAGATCCCACATCCAGAATGGTTCTTGTCACAGCCATCTCCAACCCCAAACGCCTGGAACGTTATCTTCCCACAGGAGTAGTAGGAAAAGTCTACCTGAAAGATCATGCCTATTTTGAAAAAGAGATGCTTGAAAGGCTGATGCAAAAGTATGAGGCACAAAGTCTGTTGGTCACCCAAAAGGATCATGTCAAAATGGCGGGCTTTAAGTTGCCTGTCTCCCAAATTAAGTTAGAATTAAAGATAAAAGATGAGGTCTTTACAAAAATCGAAAGATATATTCAAACCTATCATTCATAAACTTCTTTAAAAAGGAATCTATAAAATGAAACATAAGATCGATGTTGTCAAAACACTATTGGATGCCCTTCCGTTCATCAAGAAATTCTCCAATGAAAAGATCGTTGTCAAATACGGCGGTGCCGCGCAGACAAGTGCCGAGCTTAAAGAACAGTTTGCACAGGATATCGTACTGTTGCATCTAGTTGGAATGAAACCCATTATCGTACACGGCGGGGGTAAAAGCATTACCCGGCTTTTGGCGGACCTGGGCGTAGATACCACGTTTGTAGACGGGCAGCGTGTAACGACCAAAGAGGTGATGCGTATCGTCGAAATGGTACTTTCAGGTGAGATAAACAAAGAGATCGTCTCGCTTCTGGACAATCATGGGGCCAAAGCTATAGGCATCTCCGGAAAGGACGGTGGCTTTCTCAAAGGTATGCCAAAGGATTTTGAGAACTTTGGTTATACCGGTTTGATAGAAGATATCGACCCGGAGATCGTTGACAATATCATCGATGACGATGCCGTTCCTGTGATCGCTCCTATTGCAGGCAGTAATATTCTGGGACATCCCGGGTTCAATATCAATGCGGACCTTGCGGCAAGCAGGATTGCTGTGGCTCTGGAAGCCAGAAAAATACTCTTTCTGACGGACACTCCCGGCGTATTGGACAAAGAGATGGAACTGATCACCAACCTGAGCATCGAGCAAACGGAAGCCCTGAAAGAGGACGGAACCATACAGGGCGGCATGGTTCCCAAGGTCGATGCCTGCATCGAAGCACTCAGAGGCGGTGTAAAAAAAGCACATATCATCGACGGACGCGTAGAACATTCACTTTTGCTGGAGATATTGACAAGTACAGGTGTGGGAACCTGTATAGAGTTGTAAAAAAGAGGGGGGAAAGAAAGTATGAAGCTGTTTACATATGTTTTTTTCCTGATGTCAGTATACATAGGTACGGCTTTGTCTGCTCCCATAAAACCACTCCCCCAAAGCGTGAAAGCGGACTGGAAAAAAGTTCCGTTAGGCCAAAAGCTTTTTTTTGATCCCCACCTGTCAGCAGATGGTACGGTTTCCTGTGCCAGCTGTCATGATCTTGAGAAAGGGGGAGATGATGGCTTGAAGTACTCCGTCGGTGTCAGTGGAAAAAAAGGGAATATCAATGCACCCACCGTTTACAATGCCGTCTTTAATTTCAGGCAGTTCTGGGATGGACGTGCCGAAGATCTCAAAGCACAGGTCTTCGGTCCCATTGAGAATCCCGTAGAGATGAACATGACTATGGCACAGACTGTGGATAAATTGAAAAAAGATCCAATGTATGTATCTGAGTTTGCAAGAATATACTCCGACGGCATTACGCAGGAGAATGTTGCCGATGCCATTGCAGAGTATGAAAAAACCCTTATTACACCCAATGCACCTTTTGACCGCTATCTGAAAGGAAAGCAGGGTGCCATAAGCCGAGAGGCTGAAGAGGGATACAAGCTCTTTACATCCAAGGGATGCATCATCTGTCATAATGGCGTTAATGTGGGAGGGAATTTTTACAACAAGTTCGGTATTTTTAAAGATGCCAACAGCAGCTCCCTGGGACGTTTCAATATTACCAAACGTGAAGAAGACAAATATGTCTTTAAGGTACCTTCCCTGAGGAATGTAGCATTGACCGCACCCTATATGCATGACGGCCGGGCCCGGACGCTTCAGGAAGCTGTCGGGATCATGTCGGAGCACCAGCTTGGAAGGTATATAACGGAGGATGAGATCAGGAAGATCGTTGCCTTTCTCGAATCATTAACGGGTGAGCTACCCAAAAGTGCCAGGAAGAACTGAGCATGAAACTGATAAAAACACTGCAAAAGAGGGTAGACAGTTTTTATCTTTTTTTTGTATTTTTTGCCATACTCCTCATTTCCCTCTTTTTCTATCTGCTTCATGGCGACAGAAAGATACGGCATTATGACGAGTATCGGCAAGTCCTTCAGGAAATGGATGCACTTGAACACCAACTGGATTCGATCTTTTTTAAAAAATACCAATTCCTGGACTATGATGAAACAAGTCACCTTTCCAAAGCATTTGAAGAGAAGATAGCCTTTTTCAAGAAGAGTGCGCTGAGAGAGGAGTTCGGGGAACATATCTATGATGATTTCAGGACTGTAGAAGAGGTGTTTAAACAAAAAAGTGATCTGCTGATACGCTTTGAGGCATTGAATGCAAACCTGACCAATTCCATACATAGCATGTACGACCTCAAAAGGGAGATCAACAATCGTCATAAGCACGATGCCAAAAATCTTGATCTGATCAATACACTTTTTTTTCAGGTAGGACAGATCTATATGGGACTCCCTTATGACAAAGCAGCATTCAAGCGATCGCTCTCTTTGCTTAAAGTGTGCGGTAATGAAGACAAACTGCTTCAGTATCTCTGTCTGCATCTTGAAAATTTTGTTGCCAATACTGTAAAACTCGATGCAATCATAGAAGAGAATGCACACATAGGGCTTTCCAAGAAGATTATTCACCTTTCGAATGAGATGAATCTACGTTATAACCAGGTTCGAGAAGAGCAAAAAATGATAGGATTAGGCTTCTTTGGCTTGGCCTTTTTCATGCTGTTTCTTCTGGTCTTTAATTATATCCGGGTCAAAAAAGCGGCAAAAGAGCTGCTGGCTTTCCGTTATGCCATAGAGAACAGTGACAATGTGATTATGATTACCGATGCAGGTCGGTACATAGAGTATGTCAATGATGCTTTTGAGTTAGAAACAGGGTATAAAAAAGAGGAAGTGTACGGCAAGAACCCCAATATTCTTAAATCCGGTCTTGTACGTCCAGAGGTCTATAAAGAGATGAATGAGACACTTGACCGGGGAGAAAAGTGGGAGGGGGAATTGATCAACAAAAGAAAAGACGGCTCTCTCATTTACGAGAGAGCATCCATCGTTCCTATATTCATGGATGGTGAACTGCAACAGTATCTGGCCATCAAGCTTGATGTCACAGAGTATATCCGGCAGCAGAAAATACTGCAGCAGGCTGCAACAGTGTATGAGAATATCGCAGACGGTATCGTCATTACCGACGAGCATAAAAATATTGTTTCTGTCAATCCTGCCTTTTGTGATCTGTTTGGCTACAGGGAAGAGGAGCTGTTAGGTAAAGAACCTATGGTCATTATGTTATTGAAAAAAGATATCGTTTTTTATAAAAATATGTGGCAAAAGCTGTTGTCTCAGGGAAGATGGTCAGGAAGAGTTGAAAACAGGGCGAAGAACGGAGAGCTTATCCCTATATGGCTTACCATTGCGGCAGTGAAAAATGAGAACGGAAAAATTCAAAACTATATTGCCATCTATACGAATCTCAAAGAGATTATCGAAATGGAAGAAAAGGCCAACTATCTTGCCTACCATGACAGTCTGACAGATTTGCCCAACCGTATACGTTTTGAAAGTTATATGGCCGATACTCTGGCCCTGGCAAAAAGAGATAAACAGACTATAGCGGTACTTTTTATCGATCTGGACCGATTCAAAGTGATCAATGATACACTGGGGCATCAAATCGGTGACGAAATGCTTGTCCGGCTTGCCCGTCGTATCGGGAATCAGTTGGAAAGCAATGCCTTTTTTGCACGCATAGGAGGCGATGAGTTTGTGGTGGTCATGTACCTGAAAGAGCACAGGAAAGAGGCAGGCATATTGGCAGAAAGCCTACTGAAAGTTATCCGTGAGCCTATCAGAATACAGGACTACTATCTCTATACGACAGCAAGTATCGGTATTGCCGTCTATCCCGATGACGGTGAAGACAGAAGTGAGATTGTCAAGCATGCAGATTCGGCAATGTATCATGCTAAAGAAAAAGGAAAAGACACTTACCGGTTCTATACCGGTCAGTTGTCACTGGATGTTCAGTCAAGACTGGATCTTGAACAGGAGTTGCTGCATGCACTGGGCAAAAATGAATTCTCTCTTCAGTATCAGCCCCAGTATTCACTCAAAAGTGGCAGAGTGAACGGTGCAGAAGCACTCCTGCGGTGGAAGAATACACATCTCGGTGTTGTCTCTCCTGACAGGTTTATCTCTGTTGCCGAGGAGACGGGAATCATTATTGATCTCGGATATTTTGTTTTTGAAGAAGCATGCAAAACCTATATGCAATGGAAAAAAGAGGGAGTTGAGATCGACAGTATTTCCATTAATTTCTCAAGTATACAGTTCAGAGAAGAGCATATTTTTGACCGACTCCAGGAGATCATTCTGCGTACGGGTATCCCTGCAGATAAAATAGAGGTAGAGATCACGGAACGTTTCATTATGGAATATTCGACGACCAACCTTACCATTCTTGAAGAGCTGCGTAACATCGGCTGTAAGATTTCTATCGATGATTTTGGGACAGGCTATTCATCCATGAGCTACCTCAAAAGCCTGGCGATCGATACGATCAAGATCGATAAATCCTTCATTATGGACCTGCCTCACAATTCCAATGATGCAGAAGTCTCCAAAGCGATCATCGCACTTTCGAAGAGTTTGGGGTATGAGGTTATAGCGGAAGGCATAGAGACGGAGGAACAGGAAGCATTTTTAAAAGAACACGGATGTGACACAGGCCAGGGCTTTTACTTCGCCAAACCTATGTCGGCAGATGATTTTATCGGTTTTTATAAAGCGCATAAGCAAAATAAAATAAAAAAATAGAGTATAATAAAAAAATTTTATATAAAAGGAATAAATCATGAAAAATAAATTATGGTATGCCCTATTGGGAGTCTTAGCCTTTTCCATAACTATCAATGCCGATAAGGCAAAAGTGAAGAAGGTTGTCAAAAAAGAGGCCTATCATGCTGTATGGCAGAGAATTTACGGTGGAACAGAAGATGATATTGCCTATGGTGTCGTAGCCCTTGAAAATGGAGATAGTGCTATTGTGGGTACATGCAAATCCTATGGCGCGCAACGTACCGATATCTGTGTAACGAGAATGTCGGCGGACGGCGCTATGAAATGGCGTCTCTGGCTTGGCGGAAAGAAAAAAGATGAAGGCAAGGCCATTGCCAGGGCAGCGGACGGGAACATTTTGGTACTTGGGCGCTCGAAATTCGGAAAAAGATATGATTATGACCTCTATGTCGCCAAGATATCACTGGATGGCAAGAAGATCTGGGAGAAGAGTCTTGGCGGTGAACGTGACGAATATGCGGGTGGGATTGCCGGTACCGATGACGGTGGTGTACTGGTTGTGGGCAGCAGTGAATCCTATGGTAAAAAAGCGGATAAAGACATCTATATTGCCAAGCTTACCAAAGAGGGTAAGCTTGTTTCCGCCCATACGGTCGGAGGGAAAAAAGAAGATGTCGCCACGGCACTGACACGTACCCGTGACGGGAAGATGGTACTGGTAGGATATAGAGAAGCATCACGTACGGGGAATAGCGATTTTCTCATTATGCAGTTGGACCAGAATGGCAAACAGCGCTGGGTGAAGACCTTCGGCGGTCCCTATGAGGATATGCTTTTCGGTGTCACAGCAACCGTAGACAACGGTATCGTTGCGATCGGAAGTACACGCTCGTACGGAAGTGCGCAAAGTGACTTGACAGTCATGAAGATCGATGGAAAAGGAAAGACGATCTGGCACAAGATCTACGGGTTCAAATATTATGAGTACGGTGAAGCGGTAGCCACGACACGTGATGGTGGCTTTATGCTGGTCGGCGGTACCAATACGCTGGGAAAAGGAAACCACAGTGCGTACCTTCTGGCACTGGACAGACGGGGTGAGCTGATCTGGTCTCATGTCTATGGCGGTGAACGCAAAGATGTAGCTCACGGTGTAGCAAGAATGAGTGACGGGAGTATCATTGTTGTAGGTGAAACGGAAAGTTTCAAACCTGCAAAGAATTTCTTTATCATTAAATTGCGTAAAACAAAGTAATATGGAAGGGGTACATTTTCAGAGAATTTGTTACCTTTTTTGGCTATAATTATTACTTTTAATATACAAAAAATAACAGGATAATTTAAATGCAATTTATTGAGACACGGGGAAATGACGGGAAGAAACCCTCATCCGTACAGTTTTCGGAAGCGATACTCAGCCCGAGTGCCAGTTTTGGGGGGCTTTATGTTCCCCAGACCCTCCCGGAGTTAGATAGAGATTTTTTAACCAGCCACCTTTCCAGCCACTACAAGAGCCTGGCGCTTGATTTTCTCGACAGATTCGGTATCGATATTTCTAAAGAGGTGCTTGAAGCAGCCGTAGATCGTTATGACGGATTTGATAATCCTCAAAACCCTGTACCGGTTGTTCAGATCGAAAATGACTGTTTCGTCTCTGAGCTTTACCATGGGCAGACACGTGCCTTCAAAGACATGGCATTGCAGCCTTTCGGATACATTCTAAGCAAAACGGCACAGCAGAGAGGTGAAAACTATCTGATCATGGCGGCCACCAGTGGAGATACAGGGCCTGCAACGCTTGAGACATTCAAGAACCAGGCGAATATCAAGGTAGCATGTCTCTACCCGGATGGAGGGACCTCTGATGTCCAGAGACTGCAAATGGTCACCGAAGATGCCGAAAATCTCAAGGTGATCGGGGTCAAAGGAAACTTCGATGACACACAGCATGCGCTCAAAGAACTGCTGGCTTCCGAGGATTTTAAAGCCCAGCTCGAAGCACGTGGTATCAAACTTTCCGCAGCCAATTCGGTGAATTTCGGGCGGATCATCTTCCAGATCATTTACCATATCCACTCCTACCTTGCACTGGTAAGAGAGGAGGCTATTGCCATGGGTGAAGAGGTATACATGGTCGTTCCAAGCGGGAACTTCGGTAATGCACTTGGTGCCTACTATGCCAAAAAAGCGGGACTTCCGGTCAAAAAAATACTCATTGCCTCCAATATTAACAACATTTTGAGTGACTGGATCAATACGGGAATCTATGATATTAGTGACAGAGAATTGGTATTGACCGAATCGCCTGCCATGGATATTTTGAAGAGTTCCAACATCGAGCGTGTCATGTTCGATAAATTTGGTGCCGAGCGTACCAAAGAACTGATGGAAGCGCTGAACGCAAACCAAAGATTTGAGTTGACTCCTGAAGAGCTTGCTTCGCTCCAGGAGGATTTTGCAGCGACATTCTCAAATGATGAAGAGGGCGAAGCAGTGATTGCTGAATATGCTAAAAAAGGGTACATCATGGATCCGCATACGGCAACCTGTTTCAAGGCATACAGGGATCTCAGAGAAGAAAAGATCCCCACTATCCTTTACTCCACGGCGGAATGGACGAAGTTCAGTACGACAGTCTCCAAGGCGCTCGGCCATGTAGCAGAAAACGATCTTGAAGCCCTGAAGTGGGTATCTGAAAAGGCCAATGTACCTGTGCCTTTTATGATCAGCGCGCTTTTCGGTAAACCGGTGATTCATGATACAATTGTAGATAAAGAGGATATAAAAGGAGAGATGTTGAACTTCCTATAGTTCAATGCAAGCAGTTATGTATAGAAAATATTCGGCTTTTTTGCTTTTTGCCAGTATTACGGTGAGCTCTTTGTCTGCAAAAGGTATAGTGGAGTGCCGTGTCATTACCGGTGGTACGACAGAGTGTAACCCTTACAGTAAGAGACTGCTTGTGGCAAAAGAGGTCTCCTATGATATCGATAAACAGAAACTTATCGTAACAAAAACCCTTCCCGTTCCTGTCAAAAAACCCAAACTGAAAGTCATTTCCGTAGCTGATATGATAGAGAAGTATATACATATATCAGATTCCATGCGATACCGGGGTTCCGAGGAGATGACGTCAAAAGAAAAAGAATTAATCAGAAAACAGGAAGCGCTTAAAAAGATAAAAAGACTAAAAGAGGAACAAAGATTAGATAGGTTGGAAGAGGAGCGCCTCGCGCAAAAAGCAAAAGAGCAGATTCAAAAAGAAAAGATCCTAAAAGAGCAAAAAGTTCAACAGGGTTTTTATGTAATTGCCAAAGGGGATACACTCAGTACCATTGCGGCAAAGTACGGTATGAAGACCAGGGAACTACTGGAATTGAACCAGCTCAAAAAAGATGCAAAGATCAGGCTTGGTAAAAAACTTCTGCTCCCTTATCCCCAGAATATCATTGATGCCATAGCTTCGGGAGAATATAAAGTACAGGAGGGAGACACCCTTATCTCCATTGCACGCAAGTTCAATCTCAAGCCTAAAGACGTAGCCAAGTTCAATGAGTTAAAAACGACTGCACTCATACGCGTCGGCAAGACAATACAGCTGCCTCTTCCTTACAGACTCAAAGCACTTGAAGCGAAGAAAAAAGCCGAGGAGAAGAAACGAAAACTTGCCAAGGCACTGAAAAAACGTAAAGGCTCCAAACTGATCCGGGGGTTTGGAAAACGCAAGTTGAGAGTTACAGCAACCGCTTACAGTTCACATCGGGGTCAAACGGACAAGACGCCGTTCCTTGCAGCCTGGAACAATCATATACGACCGGGAATGAAGATCATTGCAGTCTCGAGGGACCTTCTGACAAAATACGGATTGCGTAACGGTTCAAGAGTACGTATTGGTGGATTACCCGGTATCTACAGAGTACGTGACAAGATGAACAAACGTTTTAGGAAGCGTATCGATATCTATATGGGTATAAATAGAAGAAAAGCTCTCCGCTGGGGAAGGCGGAGTGTAATGCTCTATTGGTAGTGAAGGGAAACAACTCCCACTTGAGAGTCAACTAATGTTCGTATAAACAGTTTGGACATCTTCATCCTCTTCTAATTTGTCGATCAGTGTTTCGATCTCTTCGAGCTGCTTTTCATCGAGTTCGACAGGGGTATTCGCGATATATTCGATGGTCGCTTTTTTCACTTCAATACCTTTGTCCTCAAGAGCTTTGGAGAGTTCCCCGAATGAAGTAAATTCCCCGAAGATCCTAACAATGGCTTTATCGTCATGGTTCTCCTGGGGCTCAACATCCTCTTCTATCTCTTCAAGTCCATAGTCAATGAGATCGAGTTCAAGCTCTTCAAGGTCCATGTCGTCTGTCTTGTCAAACACGAATACCGCTTTTTTTGTGAACATGAAGTTGAGTGATCCCGATGTAAGCATTTCTCCGCCGTTCCTGTTGAGGATCGCCTTGACATTGGCAACGGTTCTTGTGTGGTTGTCCGTGGCACACTCGACGATCATCTGTACACCGTAATGTGCTTTGACATCGTAGGTGATCTCTTTGATGTCCGCAGCATCTTTGGCTGCGGCTCTTTTGATCGCGGCATCGATGTTGTCTTTTGGCATATTCTGCGCTTTGGCATTGAGAATGGCCGTACGAAGTTTTGGATTCATGTCCGGGTCAAGGCCGCCCTCTTTGGCCGCCATCGTGATGATTTTTCCCAGTTTCGGGAAAACACGTGACATAGTTCCCCATCGTTTCATTTTTGCTGCTTTGCGGTATTCGAACGCTCTACCCATACTTGTTTCCTTAGAAATTTAATTGTGTGATTATACTCCGAAATCAATTAATTATCTATGTAGGGTGCGTAATCACGCACCTTTTGATGGCCTTTCGGCACACTTTTTATTTTATGCAAATTTTATCTTTGGTGCGTGATTACGCACCCTACCTCACTGTTTTAAGAAAGTGTTGATATTATTAATTTATGAAACTGAATGAACTTAAACTTACCAATCCCTATCTAAAGCTTTCGGCGGAATGTTATGACCGTGTCAAACCGGCACCGCTGACCAAACCGTTTCTCATACATGCCAATGAGGCTGTTGCAGAGATGCTGGGTATCGATAAAGAAGAACTTTACACAGAGGAGTTTGTGGACTTTGTCAATGGTGCGTACCAGCCTGAAGGCAGCGATACCTTTGCCATGTGCTACGCCGGGCACCAGTTTGGATTTTATGTGGACCGTCTTGGAGATGGGCGTGCTATCAATATTGGAACACTCAACGGCTTGCATATGCAGCTCAAAGGGGCGGGGCAGACCAAGTATTCCCGTTCAGGTGACGGACGTGCCGTACTGCGCTCTTCCATACGTGAGTACCTGATGAGCGAAGCGATGCATGGATTGGGCATAGAGACCACTAGAGCGCTGGCTCTGATCGGTTCGGAACATTCGGTGTTCCGCCAAGAATGGGAAAAGGGTGCAATAGTGTTACGCGTCTCCCCCTCATGGGTACGTTTCGGTACTTTTGAGTATTTTGCCCATAAAAAGAAACTTAAAGAACTTGAAGCACTGACGGACTATGCCATTGCAGAATCCTATCCACATCTGATAGATGTAGAGAATGCCTATGCAAGTTTTTTTGGAGAAGTAGTGAAAAGAACGGCCAGACTGATGGCTGAATGGCAGGCCGTCGGCTTCAACCACGGTGTGATGAATACGGACAATATGTCTATTGCCGGCCTGACCATTGACTACGGTCCCTATGCTTTTCTTGATGATTACGATGCAGGATACATCTGTAACCATACGGACCAGTACGGACGCTACAGCTTCGGTAATCAGCCAAGCATCGGAGAGTGGAACCTCCGTGCGCTGATGGCAGCCCTTTCTCCTCTGATACATACGGAAAAAATGGAAGAGAGTATGGCAGGGTACTGGAAAATATACAAGGCACACTATACAGAGCTTATGTGTAGAAAAATGGGTTTTGATGAGGTAATTGAAGGAGACCTTGCTCTGATACAACATATGCTCGGTACACTGCAGGGACTGCATATCGACTATACACTTTTCTTCAGGACTTTGAGCCGGTATGACGGTGACAGGGCAGCTATCCTGAAGCTTGGCCTCTACCATCAGCCGATGCATGACTGGCTGGATGATTATGATGCACGTCTGGCACAGAACAGCTCGACACAGGAGGAGAGGGAAGGAAAAATGCTCATGAGTAATCCGAAATATGTCTTGAAGAACTATATGCTTCAGGGAGCGATCGATGCGGCGGTTGAGGGGACATACGCTCTGATAGACGATCTTTTCAGGATTGCCCGGAATCCATTTGATGAACATCCGGAGTATGAACGATGGGCCGGAGTGACCCCCGAAGTGTACAAGAATAATAAGTTAAGCTGTAGTTCCTAAAGGTATTTGTTTAAGTAAAGACCATTTATAATGTGAACAAACCAATTAAAGGAGTCGGTGATGTATTACTTAACATCTATTGATGGTTGCGGCCATGCTGAACTTGAGAATGAACTGAGATATTTTTTCAACCGTCTGCGTCAGGTCAGGCGCCGGTTGAATCAGGAACGTTCCGCCTTATCGCTTAACCGTATCCAAAGAAGCAGGTGCAAGCAGAATCTTCTTGATCTTGAAGTGATGGAGAGAGATTTTTATGCATTGAGTCACAAAGAAGATATCAGGCATCTCTACCGAAAGGTACAACGTTTCGTCAAACTAGACCAGGAAAGACTGATGCATACTTTCGGACAGGAGACGATCAGCTGCCGTTCCATGTTCCTTGCACTGTAATGTAATCAAGTACGGCTGGAGGGGAGAACATATTGTCCGGTGTCATTCAGCACTTCGGAGAGGTTGATAAAAAGAGCTGGATACTCTCGCTTGATATCGGAGATGAGTTGATCAAGATTGATCGTGTGCGGCTCTCCCTTTTCTTTCTGTTCCTGGATGATCTTCTGGATCCTGTCCATTGCTACGACCCAGACATCATGAAAGTCAACAGGTGTCTGTTTTAAGATCGATTTTTCAAGTTTGAGGTCGAAGTTTTCCTGATTAGTTGCCTGCAGTGTATTGAGCAGGTTCGCAAAGCGCTCGGCAGAGATAAATACATAGGCATGATGAGGGTCTTCTTTGTCATAAATGAACATCGGTTTGTTTTCACTCCATTCTCCGCTTTTATGAATGAGTTCTTTTATCTCAGGATCATCGGTACTACTCATTTCAAAGACCGTTTTCCCATGATCCTCAAAACCCATTTTCCTGGAAAGATCGTCGATTTTCTCGATCAGCCTGTTTGCTTCCGCTTCCGGTCTGTTTTCCTGCATAATGTCCTCTCTCCGTTTGGATTGTAAGATAGAGAAGTATAGCATAGGTTTATGAAGTCAAGAGTCTGAATTATTGTGCGATGAAGTTTAAAAGGCAATCGATATAATTACTACAGGAAAAATCAAAATGAATCTCTGAAATTTAATATTGTATTTTTTGATTTGCAAAACAACACATTAAGAAGGTAATTTTATGACCCTGGAAGAACTACAAAATACCATCAGATCGGAAGTGGGGGTACTGCTTTACTTCTCCGGAGAGAAATGCAATGTCTGCCACGCACTGCGTCCCAAATTTAAAGAGGTATTCGACAAAGAGTTTCCTCTCATCAAGCAGATTTATCTTGATGCCCATGAAAATGCCGAGATTTCGGCACACTACCAGGTCTTCTCGGTACCGACGATGATCGTATTTCTGGACGGAAGGGAGTTTGTTCGGGAGGGAAGGGCGGTGAGTCTGCATCAGATGACGGAACAACTTAAACGGCCGTATACTTTGATGACGGAATAGTACCGGTCCGATTTTATAGGACAGCATTTAAATTAATCACACGCAGTGTGCACTGTTGTAACGAACGACCTTGAAAGCGAAGCGATTCGAGAGTTACAACGATTTTTTTGTTTCGTTTTTTTCTAAAAAAAATGAAAGGAAAACTACGCCTCGGTTTAAGTCACGGGGAGATCCTGAAACAAGTTCAGGATGACGTGGGAAATATGAATGTGTTATTTGGATACAGTGATTCTGTATTATTTCTTCGTAATGATTGAAATATTCTCAAACCCTTTGGTCTTCAGAATATCGATGATGTTTACAAAGAACTGGAACTGGCTGGTCTTGTCCATATGCAGAGAAATAAGGTCTTTTTTGGGATCAAGCTTCATCAGTTTTTCTTTAATAGCATCAAGTGGCAATTCATCTTTATTATAATAATATTTTCCCTCTTTATCTACCGAAATTGCAATACTTTTTTTCTCTTCGGCTTTTTTGGATGAAGCTGTAGGAAGATCGACGTTGACGGTCTGATTGGTCACGAAAGTTGCTGTTGCCAGTACAATGACCAGCAGAACCAGTACAATATCGATGAAGGGGACGACATTCATCTTGTCAAAGCGTTCGCGTCTCATGAGGATGCTTTACTTCTGTGTATCATGGGCGATGTCCCACTGGGCGAGCAGGGTATCGACTTTAGCGAGGAGGGCATTGTAGATCACAGTTGCAGGGATGGCTACTACCAGACCGGCAGCAGTCGCTTTCAGTGCCAGTGCCAGGTGTTTCATGACATCCCCGGCATTGACATGCTCCTGCTGTTCGCCGATGATATAGAAAGTAAGGATGATCGCAAGTACCGTACCGAGCAGACCGATATATGGGGCATTGGAGCCAATGGAAGCAATGGTGGGAAGACGCTTCATAATATCAAGTTCCATAGCGGTTCTGTTTTTGTAGTCCTCAACTTTGATACCCCGGTAAAAAAGCACTCTTTCTATGGCAAATGCAAAAGTGATAAAGCTGAGGAAGATCAGAAGGCCGATGATCCCGTAGTCAACGATATTCTTTATCTGTTCTATGGGCACAGTAATGTCCTTGTTTTTTTGGATGCATTATAGCCTAAAAAATGTTAATAAATGAGAGTGTTATTAAAACGGGAAAATGAGCGCTTAAAAGAAAAATATTATGTTAATCAAAAATTACAAAGAATTACAAAAATCCGTTTTAAAGCGTCTAAATGCGATTTTGAGCGCTTTTTAAGCCTTTTCACTGTCTCCATTGGATAAAATCATTCCACTTTACAAGTAAGGATAAAAATGTCTGATCTGTTTGACGATAATAATAATGTTGAAGAGGTGCTGATCGAAGACAGTATCAAATCAAGCTATCTGGACTACTCTATGTCCGTTATCATCGGTAGGGCGCTGCCCGATGCGCGTGACGGACTCAAACCCGTACACCGAAGAATTCTCTATGCGATGAACGATCTGAGTCTTTCGCACCGAAGTCCCTATAAGAAATCGGCGCGTATCGTCGGGGATGTGATCGGTAAGTATCACCCGCACGGTGACAACTCGGTCTATGATGCGCTGGTACGTATGGCGCAGGACTTCTCCATGCAGGCACCACTTGTGGACGGACAGGGTAACTTCGGTTCGGTTGACGGTGACAATGCGGCTGCGATGAGATATACCGAAGCGCGTATGACGAAGATCGCAGAAGAACTTCTGAGTGATCTGGAAAAAGATACGGTTGATTTCGTTCCCAACTATGATGACTCCATGTCCGAGCCGGATGTACTTCCTTCACGTGTGCCGAATCTCCTTCTGAACGGTTCAAGCGGTATTGCAGTCGGTATGGCAACGAACATCCCTCCGCACAGGCTCAATGAGCTGATCGATGCATTGGTAGTACGTATTGACAATCCTGAAGCGAGCATTGAAGATATGATGAAGATCGTTCAGGGTCCGGATTTCCCTACAGGCGGTATCATCTTCGGACGCAAGGGGATTACTGATGCCTACACGACAGGTCGTGGACGTATCAAGGTACGTGCAAAGACGCATATCGAGCAGAAGGGTAACAAAGAGATCATCATCATTGATGAGCTTCCTTTCCAGGTAAACAAGTCAAGGCTCATCGAGAACATCGCCCAGCTGGTGCGTGACAAACACATCGAAGGGATCTCCGAGATCCGTGACGAATCGGACAGAGAGGGTATCAGGGTCGTGATGGAACTCAAGCGTGATGCGATGAGCGAGATCGTACTCAACAACCTTTTCAAAAGTACGCAGATGCAGGTGACCTTCGGTATCATCATGCTGGCGATTACCAACAAAGAGCCGAAAGTCTTCAACCTGATAGAACTTTTCGACCTTTTTCTGAACCACAGGAAAACGGTCATTATTCGACGAACGATCTTCGATCTTGAAAAAGCGAGAGCGAGAGCCCATATACTCGAAGGTTTGAAGATCGCTGTGGACAACATCGATGAGGTCATCAAGATCATCCGTGCCTCTTCGGATGATGTGGAGGCGAGAGAGAACCTTATGTCACGTTTCAAGCTTTCCGAGATTCAGGCAAAAGCCATTCTCGAGATGCGCCTGAGACGTCTGACCGGACTTGAGATCGAGAAGATCGAGAATGAACTGGCAGAACTTCTCAAGACTATTGCCTACCTTGAAGGTATTCTCAAAAGTGAAGAGAAAATCAACCAGATCATCCGTGAAGAACTTATCGAGATCGGTGAGAAATACCGTACACCGAGACGTACCGAGATCGTGGATGATTATGACGATATCGACATTGAAGACCTTATTCCCAACGAGCCGATGGTCGTGACGATCACGCACAGAGGGTACATCAAACGTGTTCCTGTGAAGCTTTACGAGAAGCAGCACAGAGGCGGTAAAGGCAAAACAGCCGTTACTACTTATGACGACGACTTCATCGAGAGCTTCTTTACCTCCAATACGCACGATACATTGATGTTCGTCACTGACAGAGGACAGCTCTACTGGCTGAAGGTTTACCGTATTCCGGAAGGTTCGCGTACGGCAAAAGGCAAGGCGGTGGTCAACCTGATCAACCTTCAGCCTGACGAGAAGATCATGGCGATCATTCCGACAACAGACTTCTCTGAAGAGAAAGGACTGGTCTTCTTTACGAGAAATGGTATCGTCAAGAGAACGAACCTCTCCGAATACTCCAACATCAGGAGTAACGGTGTCAGGGCGATCAACCTTGATGAAAATGATGAACTGGTAGAAGCCAAGATCGTCAAGCCTGAGACCAAATGGCTCTTCGTGGCGACAAAAAAAGGTCTCTGTATCCGCTTCAAAGTGGAAGATGCAAGAGAGATCGGACGTGTATCGCGTGGTGTGACGGCGATCAAGTTCAAGATCGACGGTGACTATGTTTGTGGTGCGACTACGCTGGAAAGTGAAGATGATGAGATCCTTATGCTCTCTGAAAAAGGACTCGGCAAACGTACAACAGCAAGCGAATACCGTGAACAGAACCGTGCAGGTAAAGGTGTCATCTCGATGAAACTCACGCCTAAGACCGGTGATGTGGTCGGTGTAGTCATGGTGGAAGAGGACAAAGACCTGATGTGTTTAACTTCTGTCGGTAAAATGATACGTGTCGATATGGAGACCATCCGTAAAGCGGGAAGAAATACTTCCGGTGTGAAAGTGGTTTCTGTAGAAAAAAAGGACAAAGTAGTCAGTATGGCTAAATGCCAGAAAGAGGAGAAGCCTGAAGAGGAACCTTCTGAAAATGAAGCAGGCAGTGAAACAAAAGATGACAATAACGATAATACATTAGGATTGGTATAGAACGTGAAAAGAAAATACAATGTAGCAGTGGTTGGCGCTTCGGGTGCCGTAGGTGAAGAGCTTTTCAGAGTATTGGAAGAGGTGAAGTTCCCCATAGGAGATCTTCTGCCGCTTGCCAGTGCAAACTCGGTAGGTATCGAGGTAGAATGCCAGGGGAAAGCCTACAAGATAGAAGAGTTGACTGAAACAGTATTTGAGGGAAGAGATATTGATATCGCTTTCTTCTCGGCAGGTGGAAGCATTTCGGCACAATTCGCCAGATTTGCAGTAGAAGCAGGGGCAGTGGTCATTGACAATACTTCGCATTTCAGAATGGACCCGGATGTGCCTTTGGTCGTACCTGAAGTGAATCCTGAAGATATCGAACTCTGGCAGGATACGGGGGTCATAGCAAACCCGAACTGTTCGACCATACAGATGGTCCAGCTGCTCAAGCCGCTCGATGACCTGTACGGGATCAAGAGAGTGGATGTCAGTACCTACCAGGCGGTTTCCGGTGCAGGAAAAGCGGGGATGGAAGAACTGGTAAAGCAGATGCAGGACTTCTTCGCATTCAAACTTGATGAGACGGAGATCAAAGCATTTTCACATCAAATTGCTCTCAATGTCATTCCCCAGATCGATGTACCCCAGGAGAACGGTTACACCAAGGAAGAGATGAAAATGGTCAATGAAACCAACAAGATCATGCACTCAGACTTTGCCGTTTCGGCGACCTGTGTGCGAGTACCGGTGCTTCGTTCGCACTCCGAGTCCATCACGATCACTTTCAGAGAAGGGGTAGACGTGAGTGTGGAAGAGGCACGGGAAGCATTGGCGAACTTCGAGAATGTCAAAGTCATAGACGACCTTGAAAAAGGTGAATACCCTATGCCGATCATAGCGACAGATACGGATTATACTTATGTAGGGCGCATTAGAAAAGATATCTTTGCCGAGAACATACTGCATATGTGGGGTGTGGCTGACCAGGTACGTGTCGGTGCTGCGACCAATGCAGTACGGATCGCGCAGAAGTGGATCAAGTTGGAGGAAGCTGTTTGATGAAATGGTTGGAACAAAGCTTCGAGTGGAGCCTATGGGCGACCCGTTTCATGGTCCTTCTGGCTGTCATCTTTGGTCTGATAGGTGCAGTGGTACTTTTCATCGTAGCCAGCTTCGATGTCTATCATGTATCGACCTTTGTGTTTGATGTTTATGTTAACCATCTGCATCCGAACAAGTTCCACGAGAAAGTTGTTGGTGAGATCATCGGAGCAGTGGACCTCTATCTGATCGGAGTGGTAATGCTGCTCTTTTCTTTTGGGCTCTATGAGCTTTTTATCTCCGATATAGATGTGGCAAAAACGGATGATGAGAGACAGAACAAGATCCTCTCGATCCACTCGCTCGACCAGCTCAAGGACAAGATCTCCAAAGTGATCGTGATGGTTCTTGTGGTCGGTTTTTTCAAAAAAGTAGGTTTGGCAGAATACACACAGCCCTTGGAGCTGTTTTATCTGGCACTTTCGATCACTGCAGTTTCTGTAGGATTATATTTTTTAAGTAAGGTAGGAAAACATTAATGTCTAAAATATTTGTAGATGCCTGTTTAGGCAAAGAGACACCGTACACACCGGTATGGATGATGAGACAGGCAGGACGCTACCTGCCAGAGTATATGAAAGTAAGAGCAGAAGCAGGAAACTTCCTCAACTTGTGCCACGACCCTGAAAAAGCATGTGAGGTCACACTCCAGCCTGTCGATATCGTTGGTGTGGATGCCGCGATCCTTTTCTCCGATATTCTGGTTATCCCCGATGAGATGGGAATGGATCTGAGTTTTGTCAAGGGAGAAGGGCCAAAGTTCTCCGACCCTATCAAGACACTGGCCGATGTGGACAGGCTTATCGGCGGTGAAGAGGCAGCAAGCAAACTGACTTATGTATACGATACGATTAAGCTCATTAAAGAACGTCTGGTAGAGGACAAGGCCCTGATCGGCTTTACCGGCGCACCATGGACGCTGGCAACCTACATGATAGAAGGACAGGGAACCAAAACCTACAACATTTGTAAAAAGATGATGTATTCCAACCCGGAACTGCTGCATAACATTCTTGCTAAAGTGACCGAAGTCGTCAAATATTATATGGAGAAGCAGATCGAAGCAGGGATTGATGTAGTACAAATATTTGATTCATGGGCATCTGCTATTGAACCGGGTAAATATGATGAATTTTCTTGGAAATATATGGTAGAGATAGCAGATCATCTGAAATCAAAATACCCGGATACTCCTATTATCATGTTCCCTAAGGGCATCCCTGCATTCATTGAAAGAGGGCTTGTATACGGAAACTTCGATGTCTTCGGTGTAGACTGGGGAACGCCAATGGCACTGGCCAAAGAGAAACTGGGAGACCAATACGTCCTCCAGGGCAACATGGAGCCGTGTAGACTCTACAGCAAAGAAGCGACCACTGAGTGTGTAGAAGCCATTCAAAAAGTCATGGGTGGTAAACGCCACATCTTCAATCTCGGGCATGGGATACTTCCGGATGTGCCTGTTGAGAATGCCAAACACTTTGTAAGTGAGTGTCAGAGAGTGAGCGGTAAAAAGTAATAAACCTCCATTTGTCCTCAAAATGACTCCAATTTTGACCCCAAAGATTTTTTGGGGTTGACCTCCATTCTTTAAGAACAATAAATAATATTTTAGCTATATTGTAGTATATAAACCAATAAGGGCTAATATGTTATCTTTTCTTCCTCCTGCGCCATCAGATATGATGGATACTCTCAAAAGCAAATTTAGACAACGTAGAAAAGCTTTGGGTTATACACAAACCGAACTCTCTGAGCGTTCTGGTGTGAGCCTTGGGTCACTCAAACGCTTTGAGCGTTCTGGACAGATATCTTTGGAATCGCTTTTGAAGTTGGCTTTTGTTTTGGATTGTTTGGGGGATTTCTCTTCTTTGTGTGAGGTTGAGGAGGAGAGGTTTGGGAGTATTGTAGAGGTGCTAGAAAGTGGTAAATAGTAAAAACATGTGCCTGAAAGAAATGCCCTTGGGGTGCAATATGCTATATTTTGTAAGACTTTGAAAAATATATGATACTCTTTGTACAAGTGTGTAAATTGGAGATAAGAATATGAATAACCATATAGCGATATATCAAAGTGGAGAAATAGAACTTGATATATCTATCCAGGAAGAGACTATTTGGCTTACACAAAAACAGATAGTTGAGCTGTTTGATTCGAGTAAAGCAAATATTAGTGAGCATATTAAAGCCATTTTCAATAGCGATGAATTGAACAGAAGTTCAACTGTTCGGAAATTCCGAACAGTTCAAAATGAAGGCGGAAGAGAAGTTGCACGAAATATAGAACATTATAACCTTGATGTGGTTATATCAGTGGGCTATAGAGTAAATTCTATCAAAGCTACAAAGTTTAGACAATGGGCTACTTCTGTACTAAAACAGTACATTAGAGATGGTTATACTATAAACACAGACAAGATTACCAATGAACGATTCGTAGCACTAGAACAAGAGGTGCTTTCTCTCCAAAATAAAGTAACCGATATTGATACAAAACTACAAGACAAATCCTTAAAACCCACACAGGGTATTTTTTATGATGGGCAGGTATTTGATGCTTATGTGTTTATTGCAAACCTTATCAAAAGTGCGAAGGATTCCATTAAGCTGATAGACAATTACATAGATGAAAGTGTTCTAATTCATTTTAGTAAAAATCAGAATATTCAAGTCACGGTATATACCAAAAATATCACTAAGCAACTCAAACTTGACCTTAAAAAGTACAACTCCCAATATCACCATATAGAACTGAAACAATTTGATGTCTCACATGATAGGTTTTTGATACTTGATGATACTGAGATTTATCACATAGGAGCAAGTCTAAAGGATTTGGGTAAGAAATGGTTTGCTTTTAGTAAGATGGATGAAGATAGTTTGGGGCTTTTGGAGAGGTTGAAGTGATGGGGTTTGTTTTGGAGTGTTTTTGGGATTTTTCTACTATTTGTAGTGCTGGTAAGGATTTACCTAAGAATATGGATGAGGTATTAGTATGAGTTTTAATTGGACAAATATAATAAGCTTAGAAAGTTCTCAAAATAATGCATTTGAAGAACTCCTTTGTCAATTAGTAAAAAAAGAGCCTATCGAAAATAAAAAAGAGTTTATAAAAGTCGGTAATCCTGATGGTGGTGTTGAATGTTATATCTCTTTAGATGATAATAGTGAAATAGGTTTTCAGGCAAAATGGTTTTTATCAACTCCTGGAGATACACAATGGAATCAAGTAGAAAAGTCATTTAAAACTGCTTTGGCGAAACATCCTAATATGATTCAGTATTATGTAGCTATTCCATTAGATAGAGCAGACCCACGGATTGATAATCAAAAATGGTTTATGGATAAGTGGAATGAAAAAGTTGAGCAATGGAAAAAGTTTGCATTAGATACTTATGGTAGACAAATAGATATTGTTTATTGGGGAAGTTTTGAATTTATTGAGAGATTAGTAAAAGAAGAAAATGCTGGCTTGAAAAAATTCTTTTTTAGTGAAATTGATTTGTCTGATAAGTGGTTTAAGAATCAAAATGAATTAGCTATAAGTGATCTTGGTGCTAGATATACTCCTGAAATTAATGTGGAATTAGAGATTATAGAAAACTTCAATGCTCTAAGTAGAAATAATTCTTTTAAAGAACAAATAGATGACCTTTATCATGATATGATGGTTAATTTTAGAAAATTATTAAATCGTCACCACGTTAATAAAAACTTGATAGTTAATTTTGAGACATTAAATAATAATTTATTGGATTTTGAATCAGACTATTTTAAATTAAATCTAATAGGAATAGAAAAAATTGATTTTGAAATAATTAAAAATCATCTGAATAACGTAGAATCAATATCAGAAAAGATTTTTCAATTATTAGAAGGTCTAAACGAAAAAGAGATTAAAGAAAAAAATATAAAAACTGAAAGAAATTATAGAACGTCAACTAGTTTCGATGGCTATATCCGTGATTTAAGAAATGCTAATGATTCTCTCTATAATTTTAAATACACACTAAATAAGTCATTTGTTAAATTAGCAAATAACCCTTATATGATTTTAAAGGGTGAAGCAGGAATTGGTAAATCCCATTTATTGGCGGATATCATAAATCAAAGACTAGAAGATGGAAGTGATTCTATATTTTTATTAGGTCAGCATTTTATGCAAGAAAAATCTCCATGGAGTCAAATTTTAGATGATTTATTAAGACTCAAATGTCATGAAGATGAATTTCTAGGGGCTTTAAATGCTAAAGCAGAAGTTAATCAAAAAAGAACAATTATTTTTATAGATGCGATTAATGAAGGAAAGGGTAGAAATTTTTGGAGTGACTATTTAGTAAGCTTTGTAGAGTCTATAAAAAAATATGAATGGTTAGGTTTGGTTTTGAGTATTCGTTCTTCATATTTTAATTTAGTTATACCAGAAAGAATAAAAAATGATGAAAGTATAGCGATTATGACACATTATGGTTTTGATGAGATGGAATATGATGCTTCAAAAATATTTTTTAAATACTATAATATTGAGCAGCCCGCTATACCATTACTTCATCCTGAGTTTTCAAATCCTTTATTTCTAAAATTATTTTGTGAGGGATTACAAAAAAAAGGACTTGTCCAAGTGCCTAAAGGATATGAAGGCATATCAAATATTATAAATTTTTTTATAGAGGGTGTTGAAGATAAATTAATACGTACATATCCACCTTTAAAAAGATTAAAACTTCTAAGTAAAATTATAAATAGTTTAATTATCCAAAGTCTTGAAAATCAAGTTATACTATATGCTACAGCGTATGAAAAAGTTGAAGAAATTTCATTTAAATATGGCCTAAATAGTGGATTATTAGATGACTTGATTTCAGAAGGTCTCTTAACACAAAATCTCCAATATGATTATGAAATAAAAGAGTATCATGAAACAGTCTATTTTGCATATGAAAGATTTGAGGATCATTTAAAAGTAAAATATTTATTTGAACAATTTTTAGATGGAGATAACCCTAAAGAGTCTTTTGAAAAAGAACCTCTCAATAGTTATTTTGAGGATGATAAGATGTATTATAACAGAGGCATCATCGATGCTATGAGTATCCAGCTTCCTGAGGTTTGTAAGGTAGAACTTATAGATATGGTAGATCAAAATCAAGTTTTAGTTGAAAGTTTTTTTGAAGGTTTACTGTGGAGAAAAGTAGATAGTATCTCTCAACATACAGTAGAAAGAATAGTAAAAAATATAGACAACCAATATATACAAAAAAATATTTTTGAAACATTCTTTTTAGTTGCTTCTAATGCCAATCATCCTTTGAATGCAAATTTAATGCATAAATACTTAAAAGACTTTTCTATGAAAGATAGGGATGTTTGGTTTATACCTTTGTTGAATGAAATTTATTTAGATTATGGGATAAATCCTATAAAAAGGCTCATTGACTGGTCATGGTCAGATGAAGATAAAAGTTATGTATCAGATGAGTCTTTGCTTTTGACTTCAATAACATTATCTTGGTTTTTGACAACATCTAATAGACAATTAAGGGACTCCTCAACAAAAGCATTAATCTCAATATTACAAGGTAGGATTACCGTTCTTTTAGAACTTTTGAAAAAATTTGAAGATATTGATGAATTATATATACAAGAGAGACTGTTTGCTGTTGCTTTTGGTGTTGTGGTTGGGACAGAAAATAATGAAGGATTAAGAGAGTTAGGAGAGTATATCTATCATGCCATTTTTGATAAAGAAGAAGTTATTCCACATATTTTGCTAAGAGATTATGCTAAAAGTACAATTGACTATATGGCGTATTTAGGCATTGAATTAGATGTAGATTTAGAAAAGATAAAACCGCCATATAAAAGTTATTTCCCAGAGATAGAAAAATTGCCAACAAATGAGGATTTAGATAAATATAAGGATGATGAAGAAGGTTATCATCAGAGTATAATAATATCATCAATGATGACGGAATATGGTAATGGTAGGGGATATGGAGGATATGGAGATTTTGGTAGGTATGTATTCGGTAGTAATTTACATTACTTTGAATGTAAAAAAGATGAACAGTTAATTAGCAATTATGCAACTAGAAAGATATTTGAAGAATATGGATATGATGGAAGTTTTTTTAATGATGCTGAAAAATCTATCCAAGAGAAAAATAGATATAGCTATGATAGGCATAGTCATAAGATAGAGAGGATAGGTAAAAAGTATCAGTGGATAGCGATGCATGATACTTTAGCTAGGATAACAGATAATTTTAGGATAGTAGACCCAAGTAGTGGATGGAATGGTGAAGAAAAAAAATATGTTGATTATCAAGGAACATATGAACCTTATGTTAGAGATATAGACCCTACAATTTTATTGAAAGAGACTAAATCTAATTGGTATATAGAGACCGATAGTAAACTTTGGTGGAGTGTTAAAACAAACTTTCAATGGAAAATGGATAATAAAGAGTGGATAAATTCTACAGAAGATATACCAAACCCGAAAAGTTCAATATTTTTTACTGATGATGGTGGTCAAGAGTGGGTTGCTTTAAATTCTACACCTAATTGGATAGAACCAATTAAAAAAGGGGTTAATAAATCTGATATAGTATATAAAAAAGCTTGGTATATTTTACATGGTTATTTAATTCCAAATGAACATATTGATGAATTTAAAACATGGGCTGAAAATCAAAGTTTTTGGAACAATTGGATGCCTGATGCTAAAGAACATTATCAAATGTTTAATAGAGAATTCTACTGGTCTGACACCTATACTTTTTTTCAAAACCCATATTATGGATATGAAGAGTGGTCAGAAATAGATAGTTATAAATTAAAAGCAAAATATCCACATAAAATTGGTTTGACAACTTCACAATACTATTGGGAATCGGAGTTTGATTATTCAAAAGAGGGTTCATTGGGGATGAATAAGCCATCTAATATACTTTTTGAAGGTTTGAAAATGAGATACTCAGAAAAAGAGGGTCATTTTATAGACAAAGATGGAGAAATTATCTGTTTTGATCCAAGTATCTATCATGAATCAAATCCATATTTAATGGTTAGAAAAGACAAGCTGTTACAGTTCCTTTCAGAAAATAATTTAACTATTTGTTGGACACTATTAGGTGAAAAACAAGTCATTACACCATCTTTTGGTAGGGATGATAATTTTGGTGTTATGCAAATGAGTGGATATGTTGCTTTAGATGGTACGGGTATTATGAATATTAAAGACGCAGAGCATGAATTTGAAAGATACAATATCAAACTTAATATTGCAGATATGGTTTAATGAAGAAAAATACTCAAACCTTAACCATCCACCTAACCCAACAAAAAACTCAGAAAGTCGGCACCCTAGCCATAAAAGACAAAAAAATCTACTTCGAATACGATAAAGAGTTCTTAAAAACAGGATTAGAACTCTCACCCTATAAACTACCACTCAAAGCAGGACTGAAAAGATGTGATGACAGCCCTTTTGAGGGATTGTGGGGTGTGTTTTCAGATTCGTTGCCTGATGGGTGGGGACGGTTGTTGATGGATAGGCATTTGGTGGGGATGGATGTGAACCCCAATGCTTTGACTCCGTTAGATAGACTGACTTATGTAGGCTCTCATGCCATGGGAGCATTGAGTTATGAACCACACCAAGATATGGAACATCTGCCTGATGAGATAGTTTTAGATACACTGGCAGAACATGCAGATATCATACTCGAAGGCAGGAGTGATGAGATGGTCGATGAGCTACTTCTTTTGGGAGGCTCGTCAGCAGGGGCAAGACCTAAGGTGTTGGTACAGCTCAGTGACGACAAAAAGCAGATCATCCATGGGCGACAAAAACTGAGAGAGGGGTTTTCTCACTACATGGTGAAATTTGCTTCCTCTACAGACAGCCGTGAGATAGGCGCTATAGAATATGCTTATGCACGTATGGCAAAAGAGGCCGGGCTTAAAGTACCAAAAACGGCACTGCTTCAAGGTAAGAACAGAAGCTACTTTGCCTGTGAGCGATTTGACAGGGTAGGAGACAACAGGGTGCATATGCACTCTGTAGCAGGGCTGACGCACAGTGACTTTAGGTACCCGACACTTGACTATGATGACTTGCTAAGTCTGACACTACACCTCACCAAAAATGTACAAGAGCAAAAAAAGATGTACCGCCTGGCATGTTTTAACCTACTCAGCCATAACCGTGATGACCATGCCAAGAACTTCTCATTTCTAATGGATGAAAAAGGAAGATGGAGACTCTCACCGCTCTATGATGCCACTTTCTCCTATGGTCCCGGTGGCGAGCACAGCACGATGTATCTTGGAAATGGGAAAAACCCTGCAAAAAAAGATTTGCTGGAGATGGGCAAAAAGCATGGCATTAAAGAAGCACCACAGATTTATGAAGAAGTACGCTACGGCGTAAGCAGATGGCAAGAGATAGCCAAAGAGTTGGATATTTTAAAAAAGACAATAGAGACTATAGAAAAGAACTTAAAAACATTGAGAGTATAATAGCAGTTATAAAGGAAACCTATGAACAATATCATCTTTGGTCCCATCCACTCCCGCCGTTTCGGCAAATCGCTCGGTGTTGATCTGAGCCCGGGCAAAAAGCAGTGCAACTTTGACTGTCTCTACTGTGAGCTGGACCCCGCAAAGACTATGGTGGGACAGGATGAGGTATTGAGTGTCGAAGAGATCATTGATGCGATCAAAAAGGGTTTGCAGGAACATCAAGATATTGATTTTCTGACCATCACAGCCAATGGTGAGCCCACACTGTATCCTCACCTTTCAGAACTGATAGACGAGATCAACAAGATCAAAGGTCATACCAAAACACTTATCCTGAGCAATGCTGCAAGCATCGATGACCCCAAAGTACAGGATGCCCTGCTGAAGCTCGATGAGGTGAAGCTCTCTTTGGACTGCGCGACCCAGAAGTGCCTCAAAAAACTGGACCGTTCCCATTTGGGTATCGATGTAGAGCATATCAAAGCGGGAATGCTGACATTCAAAAAGAGGTATAAAGGTCCTTTGGTCATAGAGATACTTATCGTCAAGACACTCAATGACTCCCAAGAGGAGATTGCCAAGCTTAATGAGTTCCTTTTGAAACTTCGACCGACCCGCATCGACATAGGCACTATAGACAGACCTCCGGCATTCGATGTCAAACCGGTAAGTTACGAAGAACTCCTGAAGATCAGTCATCTCTTTGACAGCAGTCTGCCGGTCTACATCGCCTCACGCAAAAAAACAGATGCTTCCCCGGAGAGCTACTCCTATGAAGAGATACTCGAAACCCTTTCAAAACGCCCTCTGACACAGGAAGATATAGAAGTACTTTTTGATGAAGAGAGCCAAAAACGGGTTGAAAATCTTCTGCATAAACACAAAATAAAGCTTGTAGAGACAAATGGTGTAAAATTTTACAAAAAAGTTTAAAAAACTCTTGACATTAAAGGACTTTTTGTCTATAATCTCACCCACGAAACAAGCACTCGCTTCTTTCAATCATTGTTCCGGCATAGCTCAGCGGTAGAGTAGATGACTGTTAATCATTTGGTCCGAGGTTCGAATCCTCGTGCCGGAGCCACTTCAAAAATCTTCAAATATCAATCATATCACCTATTTTAGAGGTCTCCTTAAGTAGTTATATCTTACTATATACCTTACTATAATTCCAAGGAATGATATATGAAACAACTACTTATGCTTTTTCTTGTTGTACATACGGTACAGGCAGCAGAAACACCGATCTATCAGACTTCACTCTATACAGGTACGGTCTCTCTGTTTTTATTGCTGGCGGGCATCAGTATCATACTGATGAGAGGAAGGGCCAGAGACAGACAGTTGTTGCAGGAAAAAGAAGAGAAGATACTACAGTTAAGCCAGGACAATATGGAAAATGAACAGCGTCATCTGCAAAGAGAGCGGGAATTTGAAAAAGAGATATTGAAACAGGCACATACGATCGAAAACCTGGAGCTCAAACTGAAAGAGGGAACAAAAAATCAGGTTGTCAGCAAGATCGAAGAACTTCAGAAGAAACGTCAGACGGTACAAAACCGGCTTGCTGAAAATGCATAGGAGAGACTATGGCACAGCATGAACATATGTCCATTCAAAAAAATACTGCCTCCTCCATGGAAGAGCATGATGAACTCTCCGGGCAGACCGCGGCTAAAGTAGCCATGGCACTCAGTGCGCTTGACAGCCGCTACAAAGAAAATATAGCCGATTACGCCCAGGAGCTTCACAGCTGGACACACAGGATCGACAGTGCCCGCATTGAGCTTGAGATGCTGTTTAAACAAAAAGAACCGTATGATGATACCCTGACGGCGGTGGAAAAAGAGATAGAGTATACCCTGCGTCTTCTGCAGCGTCTGACGGATCAGTACATCCAAAAAACAGTGGTCGTTTCCGAACTTGAAGATGAATTGAAGAATCTGGGCCACTCCAAAGAGAGTGAAAGTCTTCTTCAAAACAGGTATACAGAACTGGACAGATTGGAAGCGGAGATAGGGAATCTTGAGCTGACACTCCTGAACCATGAACTTGAAAAACAGAACCTTTTGCTCAAGACCGAACCTATCACACGGAAGATCTCCTCACTGGAACAGAAGATCCGGGAGCTTGAATCCAAAAAACGCTATATCGAATCGGCTTACCTGCACCGCATTACACAGGTCGCATCTATACAGCCGTCGAAACTGCCGCCTGCCGCCATATAAGAAGCTGATGACGAATTTTTCTATTGTGTTGTCATCCTGATACCTTTGAGGTGGCAGGCAATACTCACCTCTTTTCCTGAAAGCCAGATAAAAGCATATATTGCGAACGTTACTTTATGATTTCGATAACCTTTGCGCTATAATATCCCTAAAGGATATCCTCTATTATTAGAGGTTTCCTTCAAATAATATACAAAGTATCCATAACCCATGCAAACCCTCGTCACACTCCTCTCAAATAAAACAAATCTCAAACCCCAAGTCATCAGCAATATTCTCAAACTCCTGGAAGAGGGCGCCACCATCCCGTTCATTGCCCGTTACCGTAAAGAGATGACCGGCGGTGCCAGTGATGGTGAGTTACGTGATTTCTACGAAGCCTATCTTTCATCCAAAAGGCTGCTTGAACGCAAAGAAGAGATTCTGCATATTCTCTTGGAAAAGGAACTACTCACCCCGGCACTCCGTGGCCAGATAGAAGAAGCTGCCACCCTCACAATCCTTGAAGACCTCTATCGACCGTATAAAGAGAAAAAAAATACCAGAGCATCAACTGCCGTCAAAAACGGCCTGGAACCACTTGCAAATATACTCCAGTCGGCAAAGCTGAGCAGGAAAGAATTTGAAGTGAAGGCTGGACAGTTTGCCAGAGGGAATGTGAAGAATGTTCCCGAAGCCATCAAGGGAGCCCAGGATATTATTGCCGAAAGATACGCTGATACAGCCAAAGAACGTACCATTCTTAGAGACCTTCTTCTCAAACACGGGATGCTGGAAGTCAAAACCGGAAAAGAGTTTGAAGCACAGGGTGTCTATAAAAACTACAAAGACCATAAAGAGAAGGTGGCTTTCATTCCCTCGCACCGCTACCTTGCCATCAAAAGAGGAGAGAAAGAGAAGCAGCTATCTGTCAAACTCACTATGGATACAGAACGATACTTCGATACGCTCAAACGCTACAAACTCAAAGAATACATGGACAGCTCTAAAACATTGCTGCTGGAAGCCTACAAGGATGGTTTCAAACGGCTGTTGTTTCCTTCCATTGAAAGAGAAGTATTCGCTCTGCTCAAAGAAAAATCCGATCTGGCTGCTATCGGGGTATTCGGAAAGAACCTGATACAGTTATTTATGACTCCGCCAGTGACCAATAAAGTACTTCTTGGAGCTGACCCTGCCTACAGGACAGGATGCAAGTTGGCTGTACTCGATAAGAACGGAAAGTACCTGGATGATGCCTTGATTTTTCCTACACCTCCGAAGAGTGATTATGAGGGTTCCAGAAAAACAGTACTGGACCTGGTAAAAAAATACAATATACAGGGGATAGCCATAGGGAACGGTACGGCATCCAAAGAGACGCAGGAGTTCTTTGCAAAGATCAACAAAGAGCTAAACGGCCAGTTGAAATATACGGTCGTATCAGAAGCAGGGGCATCTGTTTATTCGGCTTCCAAAGTGGCGGCAGAAGAATATCCCGACCTGGATGTAACTATCAGAGGAGCCATTTCCATAGCAGGACGTGTACGTGATCCGATGGCTGCGCTGGTGAAGATAGATCCCAAGTCATTGGGAATAGGGCAGTATCAGCATGATGTTGACCAGAAACTGCTTGAGAGAAAACTGCATGAAGGTGTAGAAGACCTGGTGAACAGGGTAGGGGCCGATGTGAATTCCGCTTCAGCTTCCCTGCTTTCCTTTGTAGCAGGCGTAGGGCCGAAATTGGCAAAGAGCATCGTAGCCTACAGAGAAAAGAACGGACCTTTCAAAAGCAAAAAAGAGCTTCTGAAAGTCAAAGGCCTTGGCGCCAAAGCCTATGAGCAGCTGGCCGGGTTCATCCGTATACGTGACGGGGAAAGTATATTTGACAATACCGGTATCCACCCGGAGAGTTACAGTGTTGCCAAAGCACTGGAAAAGATCAGCGGTGATATCGACACAAAAGCTCTGTCACAGGAACTGAATGTGGGAGAAGAGACACTTAAAGATATCATCAAAGAACTTGCAAAACCCGGCTTTGATCCCAGGGAAGAGCTTCCGGCCATTCCTTTCAAAGATGATATGACAGATATTTCCATGCTTAGAGAAGGAAGCATCGTTTCAGGTGTGGTAAGGAACATTGCCGACTTTGGCGCCTTTGTGGATATAGGACTGAAGAATGACGGGATGATCCATATCTCCCAAATGAGTGATAAACGTATTGCCCATCCGCTTGAAGTGCTTTCGGTCAATCAGTATCTGCCTCAGATTGAGGTGATCTCGATCGATGTGGAGAAGGGGAAGGTGAGGTTGAGTTTGAAGAGCATTTTATAAACCTCCACGCACTAAGCATTTATTCCGGTTATCCATTGATTAATCATTATTTTTAATACATTCATCTTCCAGGGTTATAATACTCTCAACAAAGAGAGAGATTATTCATAATGAAGGTGAGAGTTGTTTTAATATGAGGAAATATCTGGTTATGATCACAGGGAGCCTTTTGGCAATAGGGTTACAGGGCTGTGGGGAGCCTTCACTTGAGAAGATCAAAACAAAGATCGTGAAGGTTGAAACACCCCATGGGGAATATACCACGGTGAACAAAAGTTCCGGGGCATACGGGAAATACCAGATCATGCCGAAAACCGCAAAACATTACACCAGAAAACTCAATATACCTCACAGGGAATGGAAAAAACCTGAAAATCAGGACAAGATTTTTACCGCGCTGCTGGAAGACAACATAAACAACCTCAAAAAATATGGCTTCAAGCCAGATGCTTTTACCGTTTATGGCTGTCATCAGCAGGGAGCGACAGGTTTTGTGTGTATAATGACAAATAAAAACCTTTCCAACAAAGCCTATATGCGATTGAGAAGAAACTTGCCAAAGAAATACAGAAACGTAAATAAAAATGAATTAAGAGAAACATGGATAGAGTATTGGAAAAATAGAATGAGGGAAGTGTGAAACCTATGACTCCCACACTCTATTGCGTCGATGTAGAATCTACAGGTGTCGACTTGAAGAACGACAGACTTATCCAACTTGCTTTTTTGAAAGTGCAGGGTGAGAAGATAGAAGCGTTCAACGATCTGTGTTATACCGATATAGAGATGAACGACACGGTGATAGCCGTACATAATATTACCAATGCCATGCTTGAAGACAAATACTGGCCCTATGAGACAGATGCTTTCATAGAACTTGAGAAGGGAAACAAACCTTCCAACTATTTCATTGCGCACGGAAATGAGCTTGATGTTGCAATGCTTGAGCATGAAGAGCTTTTTTTGAAGATGCAAAAGATCGACACGGACAAATGTGCGAGACTCCTGCTGAAAGAGGCGAACAGTTATAAACTGGGGGATCTCATTACCGGCTACAAGCTCACTTCAAAAGCGGAAGCCATAGCTAAAAAGATCGGCCTGGAAGATATCGATGCGCATGATGCACTGAGTGATGCCCTGTGGCACTATGTTCTCTTTGAACTGCTTCTTGAAAAGGCAGGTGGTGACATAGATGCTCTGGTGACTCTTACGGTAGAACCTATGATGCTGGAGAAGATCACGTTTGGCAAATACAAAGGGAAGAGCTTTGAAGAGATATCTGAAAAAAGTCCTCTCGATCTGGTTTGGATGTATGCCAATATGGCAGCCGACTGGCCCGACCTGGAGTATACGCTCACCCACTGGCTGAAACAGAAAGAATTTTTTTGGAACAAGGCTCAGCAGGAGAGAAAAGAGGCGGAACTTCTCCGGTTCTGATAATAAACGAACAGTATAATCCAGGGTTAACCCTTCAGATCGACCATTCATGCATCCGCAACTGAACACGTAATGACTTCACGGGCCAAATTACACCAGTGTGCTGTCCGATCGAGTATGGTGGGGTTACAGCTGACGACGATGTGCTTACTCTCTGCCAGCAATATATCTGTGCGTTCTGTCGTTTCAGTGGTGAAGGGCACTATCCTGTGAGTGATTTTATGGTGCTTTGGCATATTTTGGCATATATAGAGAGATACTGGGGAAGATCTCAAGCATCCATTGTTAATAAAAATACATCTGAATATTACATACTCTGTATTGTATTGTTCAGAAAAAGTCCCAGAATAATTATGAGGCTGATACCGGCCGATTTTGTATAGAGTTTGTTCGCCGTAAGAAATACGAGTATCAGTGTCGCAACGATCATCGTCGCGATGTCAAAAAGGTAGGCAGGTGCATTGATGGGCATGGGGTTTGCCAGCGCTGCTGAGCCAAGCACCACGGTTGTATTGGCGAGGTTCGAGCCGATGATGTTACCAATAGCCATATCGACTTTCCCTTTTACCGCAGCGGAGATACTGACGACGAGCTCAGGCATGGAGGTTCCCAGGGAGATCATGACGATACCGATGATCCACTCGGAGATACCGAAACTCTTGGCGATCTCCGAAGCGCTCTCTACGGTGAAATGCGCACCGACGATCACCAGTATGAAGGCTCCGATGAGTATGGGAATGACAATAACCCATGAGAAGTGGCTTACATCAACATCGTCAAGCTCCTCAAGCGGGATGCTTTTGGCATCCTGCAGTAAAAAGAGCAGGTAGGCACCCATGAGCAGCAGAAGCAGGATGGCATCGAAACGGGAGATGACACCGTCGAGGATCATCAGAATGAAGATCAGAACGGGAACCAGGGCCCAGGTACTGTCTTTGGCAAAGAAATCACGTTTGGGATTGATGCTTCTGGCAATGAGAAATACACTGGCAAGTACCAGCGTGATGTTCAGTATGTTGCTTCCGATCACGTTGGAGATGGCGATCTCCGGTTTATGGTTCATGCTTGCAGCGACACTCGCTGCCATTTCAGGCAGGGAAGTTCCAAGTGCGATCAGTGTCGCCCCGATGATGAATTCGGGAATGTTGAACTTCAGTGCGATCTTCTCACTCTGTTTGATGATGAGTTCAGCACCCCAGATGAGCGCACCCATTGCGATGACAAAAATGACAAAATTCATCGGTTTCCTTTAATCGTTTCGTATGATAAGACTGGAAGGCAGACCGAATTCTTCAATGATCTCCCGCTCTTTCTGGCGCATTTCGCCCTCATCCGTTTCATGGTCGTATCCCAGCAGATGCAAGAGTCCGTGTATGAAGAGCAGTTTGAGTTCGTCCTGCTCTGTATGGCCGTATGTCTTTGCTCTTTCTCTCACAAAATCAGCCGAGATGACGATCGTCCCCAGCGGTATATCAAAGACACTCTGTTCAGTAAAGGGTGTCTCCAGCGGAAAACTGAGAACATCGGTGGGATTGTCCCTGTCTCTGTATTCCCGGTTGAGTTCCTGTATGTTCTCATTGTCCGTGATGATGAGTTCTATCTCTCTGTTGGTCAAAGACTGCGCGATCTTCTCGAGGGCTTCGATATCGACATTTAAAGTGGTCTGATTATCCAGTTCTATTATAGTATGCATGCCCGAAGTTTACCCAAATCTTGGTAAAATGGTATTAAAAATTAGGATATCGTAATGGGTAAAAAAGCAGTCTGTATTATATCGGGAGGCATGGACAGTGCTCTAAGTGCAAAGATCGCACAGAAAGAGGGCTATGAGATTATTGCCTTGCATTTTAACTATGGACAGCGTACCCAGAACAAAGAGCTGGAATGTTTCCGAAAGATCACTCAGGAGCTGAATGCCTCGGAATCTTACGAGATCGATCTTGATTTCTTTGAACAGATTGGTGCCTCGGCACTGACGGACAAAAGTATTGACGTTCCTACCGGAGGGTTGGAAGAAGGTGTGCCGGTGACCTATGTGCCTTTCAGGAACGGCATCTTCCTCTCCATTGCTGCGGCTATTGCAGAGAAACATGGGGCTGAAGCACTCTTCATCGGTGTGGTTGAGGAGGATAGTTCCGGTTATCCGGACTGCCGTGAAAGCTACATTGAACAGATGCAGAAAGCGATCAACCTGGGTACGAAAGATGAGACGAACATCGAGATAAAGATGCCTCTTGTCTCACTGAAAAAGAGCCAGATCGTACAAAAAGCCATTGAGTTGGGTGTTCCCCTTGAAGATACATGGAGCTGTTATCAGGCGGAAGATGCAGCCTGCGGTGTCTGCGACAGCTGCCGCCTGCGCCTGCGCGGATTTGGGCTGGCCGGGGTGAAAGACCCCATTCCCTACAAAAAATGATTAGGATTTAAGTGAGAACTTCCCGATCTCTTCGAGGAAAGTTGTGGCATAAGCGCCTTTGGGAAGGTAAAAGTCCACGGTAAGTTTCTGCTGCTCTTTCTGATATGTTGTTTCGACCTCTTTGGGCCAGATCCAGGCAAAACGTCTGTCTCCCTTGAGTGAACTCAGTTCCGTATCGTCAAAAGGCTCTTCGAGATGGTAGGCGTCACTTTTGGCACGCATGGCATTGGCACCGCAGAGCAGTCCTGTCGGAGAGATTTTTGCCTGTTTGAATGCCAGGGCGCTTTGCATCATATCTTTGACATAGTTGGGTTTTCCGTAAGGGTAGGGCATGATGATATCCCCCAGAAAGAGTTTGAAGAACTGCGGCTGTTTGGCAAGTACTTTGACCAGCTCAGGAGGATATTTGAGTTTTTTGGCAGCGCTGTCAGGCTTCTCTTTGGCAATGACTGCAGAAAGTTTGACGCGTGAAGCGAGCCATTTGTTGAAGAGGTGGCTCTGATAGGCGGAAACAAGCAGTTTCTCTTTGCTCCCTTTAAGCTTTTTTCCGCTGTGTGCGATCTCCTTGCCCTGAAGGTAGGACTGGCTGTCCTCTCCAAAACGCTGGTAGCCGTAATAGTTCGGTATACCGTCCACCTGCATTTTCTTGGCAGTGGTGTTGAAGAACTTCGCATCTTTCTCGTTGATCTTGTGCAATACAATGCTAAAACGGTTTCCTTTGAGATGGCCTATTTTGATGGGAGCTTTGTTATAGGTACGTTCGAGTATTTCCACGCGTTCGGTCGTCAGATTTTTGTTGAGCTCTTTTTCATATCTTTTAGGCAAAGAGATGTACTGTATGGTTGTGGCATTTTTGTCTTTCAGACCCGCATACCCGATATCGCGTTCCTGAAGTCCGGTTGCTTTTGCCAGAACGGTCACGAGTTTCCAGGTGCTCATATCAGTCTTTTTGATCTTGAGAATGAGAAAATTTCCTATTCCCGTAAAATCATAGAGAGGTATTTCCTCAACGAAAAAACGTTCAATGGTCTGCTTGAAGTCAAAGTGAAGCGGTGAATGGTCGTAGGCATAGGTCTTAATATGATTCATACCGGAATTATAGCCAAATCTATCACCGTATGATACATCTGTCGTGTCACGCTGGGAAGTCATCCCATTCCACTCCATTTTTTATCAGATATTCGATACAATATAGTTCAGTTGAACTTATACAGTTTTATAATTTTATTGAGGAGAATAGATGAAAAAGATTTTGAAAATTGCAGTGCTGGCATTGCTGGTACCGGCAAGCGTCATGGCAGCAGAATTCTGGGTGGGGCTTTTTGCAAAAGATACAGGTTTTACCGGCCAGTCCTATACGACCAGCAAAAGTCTTGCACATTTAAAAACGAACATTGAGAATGAATGGGCAAAAGGCTATGACCTTATCGACGTCTCCTACGGACATGATGCCTGGATGGCACTCTATGCAGAAGGTACGGACTACAAGGAGCAGGCCTACATGCACAGACGTGATATTCAAAAGTTCAAAGAGGCGGTCAAAGCATATGAGGCGAAAGGATTTAAACTGGTCAATATCGAGTATGGGGCAGGTGACTGGCTGGGGATCTTTGCGCAGGGAAGCAGGTACGAAGATGTTCTGTTCGAATCGACAAGATACCGCGATGACTTTGAAAAAATCATTGTCAAACACTGGAGAGAGGGCTATATGCTCATAGATGTGGAAGCTGCCGAGGGCTACTGGACAGGTATATTTGCCAAGAATACCGGGTTCAAGGATCAGGCCTATACCATGGTCGATGAGTGGGAACTTGTCAGTCCGCAGATCAAAAAACGCTGGAAAGCAGGTTACAGACTGGTGAACATCGAATACACTGCAGGCGAATGGTTTCTTATTTTTGCTGTCTATCCCAAAGAGAGAGAAGAACTCTTCGCCAACAATAAAGATATTGAGGATTTCCAGGAAACGATCCGTAAAAACTGGAAAAAAGGCTATTACCTGATCGATCTTGCCAGCGGCAGGGACTGATCACCGGGATCATCCGCATTTCCCGGGGGCACATTTCATGCCTCCGCACTTTCCTTCCAGTTTGCTTTTCACGCTTCCTGTCTGCATACTGTCGATCATTTGCTGCATCTCTTTGGGATGTGCAATGAATTTGTAGCCTTTATAGAGTGTGTAGAATCCGTAAAAAACCACAAGCATAGCAGCCAGTTTCATCATAGTACCTCTCAAGGAGCCCTTTTGAAGGAACTTCGTGACTGTTCCCAAAAAGAAGAGTGCCGGAATGGTTGCAAGACCGAAGGTAGCCATGACGATGGCACCCCAGAGCGGACTGGCCGTAGCTGCCGCAAAGATGGCAAAAGAGTAGACCAGCCCGCAGGGGATGATACCGTTGAGCATCCCGAGCAGGTAGAAACTTGAAAGAGAATTGCTGCTGATGAGTTTCCTGAACATGTCCTGGTACCATCTGTTCTTCGAGACAGACCATTCTGCCGAATTGAGGAACTTGAGATTTCCCAGCAGGGAAAGCCCGGCAGCCACCATCAGGATACCGGTAATGACAAAGAGCACTCCTTTGGTCGTCGGGGTAAAGGCTATGGCTTTTCCCATTAGACCAAACAGAGCTCCCAATATACTGTAGGTGGTAACCCTTCCGAAGTTGTAGGCAAGATGTGAGATGGTCTGTCTTACCCATGAAGCCTTATGATCAATCTTGCTTGAGCTGTAAGCAACGACGATTCCTCCGCACATACCGATGCAGTGTCCTACACTGCCGAGAAAAGCCGTACTCAGGATGATGAGCAGATCAATATTGTTCATTATTATCTCGCTTTGGTTTAAAAATTATAAAACTATAGTCTTTTTTTGTTAAAATGGTGTTAAGTTAACCTCTAATAACAAGTGATACTCTAAGGAATATAATGCTTAAAACATTCAAAAGAAATGTCATGAAAATGTTCAGGGAGGTGCTGGTCTACCACAACAGCTCTCTGGAGTTTCGTGCAAAGCTGCTGACACTGATGATCACATCGGATGGGGAGATAAACGAATGTGAACGGCAGAAGCTCAAAGAGATCGCCCATACGATCTATCATGACGATCAGGAGCGTGCGGAACTTCTGATCGATACAGTTTATGAGTTTCACACCAAGATCATGACTGATAACGGTCTGGATTTTGAACACCTTGTCGCACAGGTCAACAGAGAGGTCAAAGAGGTAAAACGCTTCTGCAATAAGATCGATATCGGCCTTTTGATGCAGCTGCATGAATGTGTAGAGGATGAAGATGATGAAGCACTCTTTCAAATGCGTATCATTGAATTCCTTCAGAGTTTAAAAGAGGAGTGCAAGGTATAAAGATGGAGTGGTACAGATTTATCATTTACGGGAGGGTGCAGGGAGTTTTCTACCGAAAGTTCGTTTCACAGGCCCTGATGAGAAAACAGATAAAAGGGTACATGAAAAACCTGCCTGATGGTACCGTGGAAGTGGTAGTTGAGATCTTTGATGATGATTTCGACAGTGTCATGAAAATACTAAAAGAGGGCTCGCCTCTGAGCATTGTCGAAGAGATAAGCTATGAGATCATAGATGATGCAGAATTTAATACGGATGGTTTTGAGATAAGGTATTGAATGCGATGGAAGATGGAGGATGTTGGTATGTTTTTCAGAAAAAAAGATTTGTTGTCGTAGGGTGGCGCATTCATGTCCACCACATGAGGAAAACAGTCCCGTAGGGTGGGCATTGCCCACCGCATAAGGAAAGCGGCATAAAAACAGACTTTATAGCGAAAGCCTTAAAGCAGACAATGAATTAAAAGGAGTAGCAGATGGCAAGCGGATGGGGATGCCAGTTTATGGGAAAGAACGGTGATATTAAAGATTGGTGCATGAAACTACACCATCCCTGTGATCCGGGATGCAAAGGTTGCATTATCTACGGACAGGTAGAATTCTCCCAGCCTCAGGTAGATGAGGAACAGGAAAAAAAAGCCAAGAAACGCAGCGACAATCCTCTGGGGGAGCGTTGATCAGTCTACTTTTTCTGAGAATTTTTCCATCAGCTTTGCGATCTTTGGTGGAATGACTGCATTACAGTAGCCCTGCATCGGGTTCTGTCTGTAATAGTCCTGGTGATAGGCTTCTGCCGGATAATAGTTTTTCAGTGCTTCAAGTGTGGTGACAATAGGAGTACTATAGTCAGTCTGTGCACGTTCGATAGCTTTTTTTGCCGCTTCGAGCTCTTCATCATTTTGATAGCAGATGCAGGAACGGTACTGTGTGCCGACATCGGCACCCTGACGGTTGAGTGTGGTTGGGTTGTGTGTCGCAAAGAAGACATCGAAGAGGGTGTCGAGGTCGATGATCTCATTATCATAAGTGATCTTGATGACTTCCGCATAGCCTGTGTCGCCTCCGCATATCATGCGGTAGTTCGGGTTGGGTATGTCACCGTTGGCATAGCCGCTCTCCACATCACTGACCCCTCTAAGCAGTTCAAATACCGCTTCAGTACACCAGAAACATCCGCCGCCTACAATCAATTCTTTTTGTGCCATTTTTATTCCTTTAGGGGAGCGCTAATAAATGTGACAAAAGTCACATTCATATGTATAAGATGTGTTATAATATCCAAGAAAATAAAAACTATCATAAAATATAGGAGCTTTTACAATGAATATAAATGTAGTATGTCCCCACTGTCTCAAAGTAAACAGAATTCCCAAGAAAGAGCATTATACCAAAGCCAATTGCGGGGCATGTAAAAAATCGTTGCTGGACAGCAAACCTGTCTCTGTCGATACGAATAAACTGGGGATATTCCTTGCCAATTCGGATATTCCGGTGGTCGTGGATTTCTGGGCACCATGGTGCGGTCCCTGTCTGCAGATGGCGCCGGCATTTGAAGAGGCTGCTTTGGCTATGCCGCTTCAGGCACAGTTCCTGAAGGTCAATACCGAAGAACAGCAGTCCTTGGGTGCACAGTACGGTATACGCAGTATTCCGACGCTGATCGTCTTCAGGAACGGTACGCAGATCGATCAGGTCAGTGGAGCCTTGAGTGCGGGAAGATTGCAAAGCTGGGTAAAACAGTTTGTCTAAGATCCTGCTCCTTGAAGATGATGCCAATCTCAATGAGACCGTAACGGAGTTTCTTGAAGAGGAAGGGCATAAAGTTGTCTCTGTCTATGACGGCTATGAAGCCCAGGAAAAGCTCTATGAGAGCAAGTATGATTTATTACTTCTTGACATAAATGTACCGGGTATTGATGGTCTTGAACTGCTTAAGGAGAGTAGGGAAGAAGGTGTGGTAGCACCGGCTATTTTCATTACATCGATGGATTCGGTTGATGATCTTGAGAGAGGGTTTCAAAGCGGTTGTGATGACTACATTCGTAAACCCTTTGCACTAAAAGAACTGAAGATCCGTGTTGAGACCCTACTCAAACGCAGTTTCTTTCATGAATCCAAAGAATTGATAGCCATCGATGAGAACATCTCTTATGATAGCAAAAACGGAGAGCTGATCATCGACGGTGAGAGTGTTTCTCTGGGCAATAAGGAGTCCCGCCTGCTCAAACTCTTTGTCAAAAAAGAGGGAGAAGTTCTGGCGCATGAACGTATTTATGAGCATCTCTGGGACTATGATGAAGAGCCGAGCGATACGGCACTTCGAACCTATATAAAAAATCTTCGCAAGATCATCGGTAAGGAAAGAATTGTTAGCATCAAGAAACAGGGATACAAATTCATTGCTAAAAAGTGAAAAAAAATCCCTCTTAAGGTTCTTGGCACTCTATACGTCCCTGGTGATCCTGCTTATCACACTGCTGTCCATCTTCTACTACCAGAGCCAGGAGAAGCTGATGTTCTCCAATCAGCGTGCAGAGCTTTCCAAATATGCCTACATACAGACCAAGCGTCTGAAGGTTCTGCACTATTTTTTTCCTGAGCGTACCACCTATCCCCGGGATCCACGCTTTAAATCGGCCATTTACGATATTGAATATAAGAAAATATTTTCTCTTCTTGAAAATGAGAATATCCATTTTAATGAAGAGATATACAGGGCCGGCAATTATATCCATTTTGTCAAACTTCTTGATACCTATTATCTTGGGACCAAATACCTTATTATAGAAGTACCGGAAGATATGGCCTGGAAAAAGGAAGCCTGGAAGCAGATCGCTATTGGCAGCGTATTGGCTTTCATACTCTTTATGGTTTTCGGGCTTATCCTGGCACGACTCTTTCTGAAACCGATGCGTGACTCCATCGTACTGCTGGACCGATTTATCAAGGATACGACCCACGAACTCAATACGCCGCTTTCCGCTATTCTGACCAATATAGAGATGATGGATACAGATGTGATGGCGGAGAAGAACAAAAAGAAACTCAACCGTATCAATATTGCAGCCAAGACCGTTTCACAACTCTATAAAGACTTGACCTACCTGACCCTTAAACAGGAACAGAAGGATCATAAAGAAGAGATAGAACTTCAGGGGCTTATACGTGACCGAATAGAATATTTTACGGCATTGGCAAATACCAAACAGTTGTATTTTGAACTCGATACGGAAAATGTGATCATCCACGCCGACAAACAGAAGATCACCCGTGTGATAGACAATCTCCTCTCCAATGCGATCAAATATAATAAAAGAGGTGGTACTATCAGTATCAAATTGCGTATCGGCAGCCTGGAGGTCAGTGATACGGGTGTCGGTATAGATGAAGAGAAGATACCGTTCATTTTCGACCGCTACATGCGCTTTAACCAGAGCGAAGGGGGATTCGGCGTCGGGTTGAGTATTGTTAAAAAGATACTCGATGAGTATCATATCAAAATAGAGGTATACTCAACAATAAATAAAGGAACCAAAATGGTACTCACATGGTGAGAACCGTAAGAAAATGTGAACTGCTTCACATTTTTAGGTTCGAAACCGGAGCGGTGGAGCAAAGCGACCCGTACAGGCCAACCGTAAGAAAATGTGAACTGCTTCACATTTTTAGGTTTGAAACTGTGAAAGCCGTTAAATGAACGAGAAGAGTTTCTCGTTCATAGGCTTGGAACCGAAGGCGTTGTCTTACAAAGACCGCCGTAGGAAAGTCAAAGTAAAACAAAATTAATAGGAGAATGAGATTGATACAAAAATTACTGTTTATTGTCGTGCTGTTTACAGCCATACTGTCTGCCCAGAACGTCTATGAGCGCAATTGTGTCCCATGCCATAAGGATCTGTCGACTTCGCTGCAGCAGATGTTTAAAAAGTATCTGTTGGTCTATAGTGGAGAACAGAATGTCAAAGCGGGTATCATACACTATCTGCAATACCCCAACAGAAGTATCTCTGTGATGTCGAAACTTTTTATTGAGAGTTTCGGTATTAAAAAGAAAACGACACTTTCCCCAGAAGAGCTGAACAGAGCTGTCGATATCTACTGGGAAAAGTTTAAGGTTTTTAATAAGTTGAAGTAGATACAATGTTTTTATATTATATTAGTTTATATAAAAAAGGAGTGTATAAATGAAAAAACTGATGGGAACGGTAGCGCTTGCGCTGCTCGTAACAATGACTGTACCGACAGTTTCCATGGCCGCATCCAAAGCAAAAAAAGGCCAGAAGATATTTAAAAAGAAATTCCGTAAAGCCTGCGGTTTTTCCGGAGTGAGGTTTTCAAGGAATCATACACAGGCAGAGTGGGAGGAAATTTACGAAAAAGGTAAATTCCAGAATGAAGCAAAAAAGATCTGCCCCAGACTCAAACTTAAGAAGATCAAAAAGTCATGGTGGCCGTATGTATATGAGTTCTCTCACAAATATGCAAGCGATGGCATTGTTCCCAAATGTTAAAATAGGTATACTCATATAAATAATAAGTATATTTTAGTCATATATGTAACTTCAGGAAGCAGTTTTTAAAAAAAGCTGCTTTTTTTCTACATGCCCTTCACAATCTTTTCACAATTCCATGGTATCATCTCTTTGTCTTGAAATTAATAAAAGGATGAACAATGACAAAAATGACTAAATTGGCTCTGGCCGCACTTCTTGGTATGGCTGTACTTTCTACAACAGCTTCTGCCAATCCAAACAAAGGTAAAAAGATCTACATGAAGAAAATGAAAGCCAAATGTGGATTCTCAGGTGCCAAATTTGCTACCAAGCATACTCAGGATGAGTGGGAGAAGATCAAGAATGCCGGTAAGTTTGCTGGTGAAGCTGCAAAGATCTGTCCGGGACTTAAGTTGAAAGAAAAATACATCAATGATGTATATGACTTTGCACATGAGTATGCATCTGATTCAGGTAACGTACCAAGCTGTTAAGCCAGCGTTATTATTAATATAATATTAAGCTTTGGAAGTATATCATATGTTCCAATCGATCGGGGAAGTGTGGATATACTTTCTTTAGATCGCTTAAACAAACTTTACTAAAAGGAAGAAACAATGAAAAAAATCGTAATTGCAACATTATTTGCTGGATCAACTCTACTTATGGCAGACGGTGCCGCACTTTTTGCTAAATGTGCAGGGTGTCACGGACAAAACGGTGAAAAAGCTGCTCTTGGTAAATCAGCAATCATCAAAGGTCAAGATGCTGCTAAAACAGTAGAGCAACTTAAAGGTTACAAAGCAGGTACACTTAACCAACATGGTATGGGTGCACTTATGAAAGGTCAGGTTGCTTCTATGAGCGATGCTGATATTCAAGCTGTAGCTGATCATATCGCTGCAATGAAATAATTTTTGTTGATTTGCACGCATCTTTTTGGGATGTGTGCAGTCACTTACATTATAGTAAGCTCCTTTACACAAACCCAAAATCTACATACAGCATTCTTAATTTCCACTACTACATTTCCCCGCTTCACATTTCATACTGCCGTTACTTACTTTTATTGGTACTTTTTTCTCTTTCTTTTCAAGAGTGATCTTATTCTCAAAAGATTCAGTTTTATTATTTTCCCGGATGGTTAACCTGCCTGTTTCAGGGTCACGTACACAGTTGTAAAGCGCTTTGGTTGTCTTGGCCTTCAGTACACAGTCTCGCCGTTTGTCCTCTTTCTTTATTTGGTCAAGAATGTTCATCTTTTTTTTGACCAGTACGGCAGAACCGTCCACCATACTCGACCCGCATTTTCCTGCACCGCATTTCATGCCGCCTTCGGTAAGGGATTTGTTTTTTTCCTTGTCGGAACAACCTGTTAGCAGCAGTATGGCTGCTGATAGAATGAGGAGTGTCGGCATGTTTTTCTTTTGAAAAGCTTTTGTTTCAAATGTCTGCATTGTCTTTCCTTGTGTAGGGTGCTGTGTCCCCACAGCACCATTTATATGATGTTGGTTTTTGGTGCCGTCAGGGGACAGCACCCTACGCGGTGTGTTGCTTTATTGTTTTTTCAGCTTATGCTTCTCATACATCTCATAAAAGATCGGTATCAAAAGCAAGCTTAACACAGCGGAGCTTACAACCCCGCCAATCATCGGTGCGGCGATACGCTGCATGACCTCTGAACCCACACCGTGCGTGTACATGATAGGCAGAAGACCGGCCAGAATCGCGAAGACGGTCATCAGTTTGGGTCTGACCCTCTGTACAGCCCCTTCATAGATGGCATTGTTCAAATGCTTCAGATCGAATTTGTCACCCAGCCTCGCCTCTGTTTCCTCAACGGCTTCCTGCAGATAGACGATCATTACAATGGCCGTTTCAGCCGCGACCCCGAGAAGGGCAAGGAAACCGACGATAATTGCGATACTCATGTTGAAACCAAGTATATCCACATAGAAGAATCCTCCCAGCAGAGCGAAGGGCAGTGTGAAGAATACGATCAGTGTAGGTACCATTTCACCGAGTGCGAAATAGATGAGTACCAGAATGACCAGCAGTACGGTCGGGATGATCCACTTGATCTTCTTCATCGCCGATGCAAGATATTCCGACTGTCCTGCCCACTCGATGTAATAGCCTGCAGGCAGTTTGAGATTTTTCAAGGCTTTCATTGCTTCTTCTTTGTAGGTCACGACGCTCATTCCGAGTTGAGGTGTAATGTAAATGAATGTCACCGGCGTTGCCATTTCACTCTTGATGACCGAAGCGCTCTGTCTGTACTCCACTTCGGCAAAGGTCGAAAGCGGAACAAAGCCCAGCGGTGTCTTGACCTGGATGTTACGTATCTCGTCGAGATTGCGGCGTTCCTCCTCTTCGAAGCGCAGCGCGATGGGGTAACGCTCCAGGCCCTTGTACATAGTAGTGATCTTCTTGCCGCCGATGGCTGCGGAAGTGTACTCGAGGATGACGGATTTGCTTATGCCGTAACGCTTGAGTGCTTCGGTATCTATATTGATATCGATGAAGAAACCGGCACTGGCCTGGTCGGATATGACAGACTGCGTACTTTTGAGGTTACGCAGCGTACTCTCGATCTTAAGCGCGACCTCCTGCAGTCCTTTGGCATCCTTTCCGTAGAGTTTGATCCCCAGTGGTGTCCTGATACCCGAGAGCAGCATATCGATACGCCCGCGGATAGGGTAGGTCCATGAATTGACAAGGCCTGGGACCTGCAGGGCTTTGTCCATTTCCGCCATCAGTTTCTCCGTGGTCATTCCCGGACGCCACTGATCCTTGGGTTTGAAGGTGATGATGGTCTCTATCATCCCCAGCGGTGCAGGGTCGGTTGCGGAGTTCGCACGTCCGCCTTTACCGAATACCGTCGCCACTTCAGGAAAGCTTTTGATGATCTTGTCCGTTTTCTGCGTCAGTGCCTTGCTCTGGTCTATGGAAATCCCGTAAGGCGTGACAGGCATATACATGACCGTCTGCTCATCGAGCATCGGCATGAATTCCCAGTTGAGCTTCTGGTAAAGCGGTACGGCCAAAAGAAGCAGCCCCGCAGCGATCGCGATGACCAGGTATTTAAATTTCAGTCCGTATATCAGGATCGGGTGGTAGAGCCAAATGAAAAAACGATTCAGGGGGTTCTTTGACTCAGGGATGATCTTTCCCTTGACGAAATAGATCATCAATACAGGAACCAGTGTGACGGCGAGGAGTGCTCCTGCTGTCATGGCAAAGGTCTTCGTAAAGGCCAGCGGCGTGAAGAGCAGTCCTTCCTGTCCGGAAAGGGCAAAGATAGGCAGGAATGAGACCACAACCAGTGCCAGCGCAAAGAAGATCGGACGGCCGACGACCTGTGAAGCTTTGACGATCGCCTCGATACGTTCTTTGTTTGTCAGGTCGCGTTCCCGTCTTTTCTCCTCCTTGTGTATGGCCTTGTGTGCATTTTCTATCATGACGATGGAGGCATCGACCATGGCACCGATGGCAATGGCGATACCTCCCAGGCTCATGATGTTCGATCCGATACCGAAGAGTTTCATAAGAAGGAAGGTCAGGCCTATGGTAAGCGGCAGGACGATAAGGACAATGAGAGAAGAACGCAGGTGCATCAGGAAAAGCCCGATGATGATGACCACGATAATGCTCTCTTCGATCAGTGTGCTTTTAAGGGTATTGACCGCTTTGCCGATGAGCTCGGAACGGTCGTAGGTAGTGACCACATCAACCCCTTCCACTTTCAGCTCTTTCATTTTGGCTTTGATACGCTGCAGGGCAGAGTAGACATCTTCGCCGTAACGCAGCATCACGATACCGCCGACCACTTCACCTTCACCGTTCAGGTCCGCCATACCGCGTCTTGCGGCCGGTACTTTTTCCACACGACCGATGTCTCCCAGTGTCAGGGGTACACCGCCTTTGGTGGTGATAACGAGATTTCGTATCTCGTCGAGATCTTTGATGTATCCCTTTGCCTGTACCATCCACTCATAGCCGTTCTGTATAATGATCCGCCCGCCGGTGTCGTTGTTGTTCTCTTTGAGCGTGCGTGCCACATCTTTAATGGAGAGATTGTACTGCACCAGTGCATCGTTGTTGACCGTCACCTGATAGGTAGGGATGAATCCGCCGATCGTTGCCACTTCTGAGACACCGTCCACACCCATGAGGGCATATTTATAGTAATAATCCTGCAGGGTACGCAGCTCTTCAAGGTTTTTGGTCTTGGAGGTCAGGGCATATTCATAGGCCCAGCCTACACCGGATGCGTCGGGGCCCAGTGTCACTTCCATGTCATCGGGAAGCTGGCTCTGAATGGAAGCGAGCTGCTCGAGTACACGTGATCTTGCCCAGTAAAGGTCCGTTCCCTCTTTGAAAATAATGTAAATGAGCGCATTCTCATAGGTAGAGAATCCACGCACTGTCTCGATGTTCGACACGGCAAGAAACTGGGAGACCAGAGGGTAGGTACCCTGATCTTCGATGGTTTCCGGACTCTGTCCTTTCCATGTGACCTGGACGATTACCTGCGGAGGAGAAAGGTCGGGCAGAGCATCGAGAGGGGTGTTCCTCATGGACCAGATGGACCCCATTACGATGAAGAGGGCAGCCATCAGGACCAGAAAACGGTTCTTGACACTGAAGGAGATTAGTTTTTCAATCATAGTGTGTCCTAATATATACTGTTGATCTGGGCATCTGAGTCCATCATGAAGAGTGCATTGTTTACAACGGATTCTCCTTCAGACAAGCCTTTTTTGACGACGAAGTACTGGTTGTCGAGCGGTTCGAGTTCTATCTTGACTGGTTCATACTCTCCTTTGAATTCCGTGGCGATAAAGGCATACCACCTGCCGTCTTTTCTCAGTGCAGCAGTACGCGGGATCACCAGGTCGGTCTGTTTCTTGCCGGAAGCATGTACTTTGGCATACATACCGGGTTTAAGCTCTTCGTTTGGGTTGTCGACAACAAGGCGCAGTGTCGCTGTCGCCTCTTTGGGGTCGAGTCTTGGGTAGAGCAGGGTTTTTCTGGCTTTGAATACGGTTGGGATACCTTCTGCCTTTACAGTAAAGTGCTGAAGTGTGTTGAGCTTGGCGAGTTCTTTTTGAAAGAGTTTCGCTTCGAGCCAAACCTGTTCAAGGTTGACGATCTCAAAAAGCATCGCCTGCTTCTTAAAACTTGATCCTTCATTGATCTTCTTGGAAAAGATCCAGCCTGACATCGGTGCGTAGATAGTCGTATAGAGATTGATCTTCCGTGTTGATCTGATCTGCTCGATCTCTTTATCACTTATGTTGAGCAGTCTGAGTTTCTCTCTGGCCCCTCTAAGCATACCTGGCGATGAGCGCTGTGCATTGAACTTGAGCGAATTCAGGTAGTCCTGCTTGGCTTTATAAACCTCCGGAGAATAGACTTTTGCAAGCGCATCTCCTTTTTTGACTTTTTTGTAGAGTGTGTCTGCAAACAGCGCTTCGACATAGCCTTCATACCAGGCCACGACATCGACCCTGCGTGAATCCTCCACGACGATATAGCCGTAGTTAACTTGCTCCTTTGCCGCTTTCAGACGTTTGACTTTCACGGTCCTGACATTAAAAAGCTGTTCGATGATACGTCGGTTCTTCTTCTCATGTGCCTTTTTGGGGTCAGGCTTCTTTGCCTGTGCTGCTTCTTTTTTCAGCATGGCAGTATGCTCTTCGGTTGTCATATCGGGCATCGCTTCCGATTTGGCCGGTTCAGGTTTTTTGGGAATAGCTTTTTGGGTTGCCTCTTTGCCTGTACTGCATTTTCCGGATTCACATTTCATCTCTGCCTGTGCCGAGATGGTGAAAAGTACAAGAGTAAGTATAAAGGTTTTGAATATTTTGTTTTCCATTATTTTATGTTTCCTATCAGTGATTTGAGCTTGGCTACGCTTCTGAGATATTGCGCCTTGGCAACGATCCTTTCTTCATCGAGGTCGAGTTTCTGTTCCAGCAGATTGGTATAGGTAAAGAGGTCTTCACCGCTTTCAATGGAAGCTTCATTGAGTTCAAACATATGTTGAAGCTTGGGCATACTGTCGTTCTGAATGATCTGGTAGATGTGGTATGCCTCTTTCATCTGTGCATAGTTCACCCGTATTTCACTCTCAAGTGCTGCACGGTAATCCAGTGCCGCGCTTTTTGCTGCCAGGACTTCTTTGCGCGCCGCTTCCGTTTCAAGCTTTTCCGAACCGAGGATAGGCAGGGTGAACCCTACGGCGACGCTGGCATAGTCCTCATACTCCTTACGGTTGAAATAGCCTACCTGAACGAAAGGGTCCGGGTTACTTTCGAGCTCTTTTATTCTTCGGTTGGCATCTGCCACTTTGATTTGTGAAAGGGTTTTATGATAGGCTGGATTGTGCTCAAGCTTTGAGAGGTAAAACCTTAGTGATCTCGGTTTTTTTAGATGCAGTCTGTCGGAAATAGATATGTTCTTCTTCTGTACCAGGTAGGCAAGTTTGGCTTCCTGGCTTTTCATCACCGCCTTGTATCTTTCACTCCGAATATGCAGTCGTGAGAGCATCAACTCCGCTGCCATACTGTTAGAGTGGCTCATGCTGTCTGTGGCGGTATAGGCATCATAGAGTGCAATGTTCTGTTTTGTAAGCTTTTTATATTGTCCGATGATACGGAGCCGTTCCCTGATCTCAAGAATGGTATAGGAGGTCGTTCGGATCTCCTCTGCCAGCTTGATCCTTGCAATGTCATAAGAATCCAGAATGACATTTTTCTGTGCACGTGTGAAATGCTCCCTTGCATCGATCTTGCCGAACCAGGGGAAACGCTGTTTCACATTGATCGCCTGATACTGCATGGGTTCGATGCCTCTGTTGGTCGGATCATCGAACTGGATATCGCTCATGTTGAGTAGCATCTCCGGGTTGGACCAGTTCCTGCTTTTCGCTATACGGTCATCCATCGCTGAGAGTAGATGTTGGATCGTCTGAAGAGAGGGGTGTTTTTTCAGTGAGTAATCTATAAGTTGGTTAATGCTCTGTGCCTGCAGCAGTGTAACTGCTATTGCAAGAATGAAGAGGAAAAGTCGCATGGTTCGTCCCTAAATTGTAGATAAACATATTTTACATAAATTATGTGCAAGAAGTGTGTATATGGTGTTTAAATTAAAATACAATGAGTTCTATAGATTTACTTTATATTAAAGATGTTTTAGGTTAAACTGTTCTTTTAATCCGAGTTTAAGGTGATCAGATATGACGGGAATTTCAACTAAGACGATCTATGCTGTTGCGGCACTTCATGAACTAAGTCAGGTTCAGGATGATGCGCTGCTCAAGATCAAAGAGATTGCTGCACGTGCGAATGTTCCCCAGAATTTTCTGGAGCAGATACTGCTTGAACTCAAAAAACAGCATATTCTTGTCAGTATCAAAGGAGCCCATGGCGGCTACAGGCTTGCAAAGCAGCTTAAGGACATCACACTGAAAGATATCGTAATGGCACTTGAGACCGATGCGCTCTCCGAAGTATGCAGGACGAATAACCCGGCACTGAAACTCTTCTGGGAAGATATCAGAGACGGGGTGGCGAACGTGTTCGATATTCCGCTTTCCGAATTGAAAAGCTATCAGCAAAAAGCCAACGATACACTTAATTACTCCATATAGGAAAATGAGATGACAAAAGATTTTAACTATTTCAATACACTTCTTGTCCAGAGTGTAGGTTCTAAAACAGGACCTATTGCTCCCACTATAATTCCTTCCGCTGCTTATGGTTATGCAGATGCACAGGAGGCAGAAGGAATATTCGCCGGAGAGGTGAACCTTCCGCTTTATGCGAGAGTAGGTAATCCGACCAATGCAAAACTTGAATCGATCGTTGCAAAAATGGAAGGTGGAGTCGGTGCCATCGCTACTGCTTCAGGTATGGGTGCCATCTCCATGGTGACCACAGCTTTCCTGAAAGCAGGGGATGAAGTGCTCTGTATCGGTGGTTTTTTCGGAGGGACCTATACGTTGATCAATGAAACGATGAGGCGTTTCGGTATCGGTAACTCCTTTTGTGAGGTAGATGATTTCCTTCAAATCGAAGAAACACTCAAACTCGGTATCAAGATGGTGATCATGGAGAGTGTGGGCAATCCGAGCCTCAGACTGCCTGATATTAAAAGGATTGCAGAACTGTGCAATACCTATGAGACACTTCTGATGGTAGACAATACAGCCACACCTCTTCTGATGCAGCCATTGGCACTGGGTGCGGACATCGTGGTGCACTCTTCGACCAAAAACATGAGCGGACACTCGGCGTCGCTTGGTGGTGTTGCTGTCTTCAGAGCTGTGCAGGAAGAGAGTGACAAACTGCATCATAAAAAATATGCGGACCTCCACAAAATCGTGAATAAAATGGGAAAGAAAGCCTTTATTCCTATCTGCAAGAAAAGGGCGATAAGGGACATGGGTATGACAGCCAATGCCTTTGGGGCATTCCTGACGATGCTTGGACTTGAAACCCTTGCGCTCAGAATGGAACGTGTTAACGATTCCGTAGCAAAAATTGCCAAGATACTCGATGAAAAGCTTCCTGACGGTGTCAGTGTGAATCATCCAAGCCTGACTTCGAGTATGGATCATGAACGATATATGAAAGATTATGCACAGGGTTGCGGGCCTCTTTTGACACTGGACTGTGGTACGAAAGAAAAGGCCTTCACCTTGCTAAACGCTCTTCAAATGGTCATACAAACAGCGAATATCGGGGATAACAGAACACTTGCCCTTCATATGGCCAGTACGATCTACAGCGACTTTGATGAAGAAACTCGAAAGTCCCTTGGTGTACACGAAGGACTTATCCGTGTCTCCATTGGTCTGGAAGACCCTGAAGTGATCGCGGAAGACTTTCTTCAGGCAGCTGCTGCTCTTTAAGGATACGATACATTGTTACTTAAACTTGTGATCTTCATGTACTCTGTATTTGTCCTGCTTCAGGCAGGGCATAAAGAAGACGCCTTACGATATCTCAATACGATCCGACAACATACAGGACTGATCGAACTCAGATCCAATACTGTACTGGAAAAAGCGGCAAAGTCACATGCAAAATACCTTTTGTTCCAGCAGCAGTATGGTCATTATGAAAAAAAAGGGAGAAAAGGCTATACGGGAAGGACTCCTTCCGACAGAGTACTTCATGCGGGTTATCCTGCGAGAGATGTGATGGAAAATGTCTCTGTAAATGCCAAAAATACCCGGCAGTCCATCGATACGCTTTTCGCTGCGATCTATCACCGTTTTGTCTTTTTGAATTTTGACAAGAATGAAATAGGTATAGGTAGTGCTTATAGTAAAAAAAAGAGGAGGATCGTGTCAACATTTGTCTATCTTCTGGGTTCCAGTGAAGTCTCCAAACTGTGCAAAGAAACTTTTTTTCTGCAAAACGGATTAACCTATATGAATGAACTGTGTAGAGACCCTGCCCATCTTGTACCGCAATATCTTTATGAGGAGAGGTGTGAGATGATCAGACGAAAGAATAGTGATTTGATTGTCTATCCTTACCCTGATGCCACAGGATCACCTCCCGTTTTTTATACTGAACACCCACATCCTCTTCCTGGTTCCAAAGTGAGCGGATACCCAATATCGGTTCAGTTCAATCCTGCATATTACAACAACATAAAATTGAAAAAATTCCGTCTTTTCAATGCAAAGGGGAAAGAGATAAAAAAACGGAAGATTCTCACATACAGTACTGATATCAACCAACGTTTTACACCATTCCAGTTTGCTTTCATGCCTTTGAAAAGACTGGATTACGATCAGACTTACCAGGTAGAATTTGAAGCTATGGCAGATGAAAAGCGCATTCAAAAACGTTGGGAGTTCAGGACAAAAGGATTTAAACAGAAACTGTACAGAATAACAAAAAGAAACACCACTGTGAACGTAAAAAAAGGGGAAAAGATCGTTCTTTTCTTTGAACCGCGGTCCAATCAAGATGTGCTGGAATGTATCAACTATACGGACAAACTGCATATCACCTGCCATGACCAGAATACGCTTTTAGTCACTGTACCCAAGAACAGATATTTTTCGGAGTACACTTTAAATGCAGGGGGAAGAAGTGTAACCCTTAAAGAATGATGCTTAGGTCTTTTCTTTGCCGGAGATCAGTTTTTCAAGCCTGATAATCTCTTTACCACCATCATAAAGAATGCTTTGATCAGGTGTCAAGTCTATCTTGGAAGATTTCCCCTCATACTCGAAAGAGGAGAGAATATGTTTGATCACATTGATACGGGCGTTTTTCTTAATGTCAGAATTGACAATGGTCCAGGGAGCAGCTTCGGTATGTGATGCCAGCAGCATAGCGTATTTTGCGATGGTATATTTGTCCCACAACTCCTGTGCTTTGATGTCTATGGGGGATATCTTGTAATTTTTGAGAGGATTGACCTGCCGCTCATGGAAGCGTTTTGCCTGCTCCTCTTTCGAAATGGTAAGATAGAACTTGATCAGGTGTGTACCGGAACCTACCTGCATCTCCTCATAAAAGGGCACTTCATGCAGAAATCGGGCATGCTCTTCTTCCGTACAGAAGCCCATCACCGGTTCGACACCGGCACGGTTATACCAGCTACGGTCAAAGAGGGTGATCTCGCCTCCGCTGGGAAGATGGGTCGTATAGCGCTGGAAATACCATTGTGTTTTTTCAACATCGGAAGGAATGCCCAGAGCAACGACCCTGGCACCACGGGGATTGAGATGCTCCATGATCCTTTTGATGGTTCCGCCTTTTCCGGCTGCATCACGTCCTTCAAAGATGATAAGAACTTTCAGACCTTTCTTTTTGACATGGTTCTGGAGTTTGAGTAGCTCCATTTGAAGCGTTTTCAACTCTTTTTCATAGTTGAGGGTACACTCTTTTTTCCAGACAGGCAGACGGGGCTCTTTCCCTTTGGTAACCCTTTCCTCTTCTTTTTCACACTTGCCAATGCATTTTTCGATAAATTTATTTTGTTTCTTTTTTCCCATACATGATATCCTTTTGCAAGTGATGTGACAGAGAGGTAACCGACTGTCCTTTTAAATATTATACACTATTTATTTGTTGCAGGAGGGAAGGTATACCCGTGTCGGAGTTATTTTTTAAGATCGACCAGTACGGTATTGATTCTGTCTATAACCTGTTTGATCGCTTCGGGGAAAGCATGTATCTGATCATGGGCATCGTGGACTGTTTTTCCAAGTTCGAGGTCATCGAAGAGGTGCAAATAGCTACTGAGCAGTTCACGTTTTTGGGCACATTCCCGACACATATGCAGATCTTCACAGATGGAATCATTGAGGTGTACATAGGTGTTTTCTGTAGCATCGATCAGTGATTTGAGATATTTGGGATTGGACAGGTCTTCTAGTGTAAGGGTATCACCGACGATTATCCTTATCATTTCGAACTTCGCTTTTATCATTTTGATCTCATCAAGCATATTTTTCCTCCAATATAAAAAAATTAATTTATAGTATAACTATTTTATATGAAATAAAATTGATTTAGATCAAGACAAATGATTAGAAAACCGTTGACTTCAAGCCGTAAAAGTAACTTTGCAGTTTCAGAATGCTTTTGCTGCTCAACTCTTCAAAGAAAGATTCCAGTTTATCTTTCTCTTTCCAGATCGGATTTTTGACCTTTGCCAATGAGGTGATCTCCTCTTTTGCACGGCTTTTTGTTGCGATCTCGTCGATGAGGCCAGTCTCCTTGGCTCTTTTGGAAGAGAAGATATGCGCATCGGCATAGGCTGATGAATTGTTCACATCCAGTCCCCTTGCCTTGGCTACATCCGAAACAAATAGCTCATAGGTATCTTTGGTCAGCCTTTCAAGCTCTTCTCTCTCTTTGGGGGTCCACTCTCTTGTCGGTGTCCCGGCCTCTTTATATTCTCCTGCTTTGACGACTTGCGTTCCTACACCTACCTTTTCCATCAGTTCCCGAAGATTGGGTGCCTCCATGATCACACCGATGGAACCCACGATCGAACCGGGATTGGCGATGATCTTGTTGGCATAGATAGAGGCATAGTAGCTTCCGCTTGCCATAATGCCGCTGGCATAGGCGATGACAGGTTTCTTTTCCTTGAGCTCTTTGATAGCATGGCAGATCTCGATAGAAGGAGGTACGGCGCCTCCGGGTGAGTTGACATTGAAAAGTACTCCTTTGATATCGTTATCTTTTTTTGCTTTGTCTATCTCTTTGAGGACCTTATCTGCATCCATGATGGGACCGGTGAGCCTGATCTCCTGCAGGTTGGCAGGTTTCAGTTTCGATTCTGAAGTAGGCATGAAGACGATCAGCAGGATAAGCAGGAAAAGCATTCCCTTGAAGTGATCGCCGAGCCATTTGATGAAGTCGCTTAGATTTTTAAACATATTTTTCTCCTTCTATATAGACATGTGAGACCTGTTTGGTATGAATGATACTCCACAACGCCACCTCTTCTTTGCTTTGCGGCATAGCCGGCAGGGTAAGTACTGCAAGGTCTGCTGCGGCCCCCACTTCTATCTTCCCGCAATCGAGTCCGAGGATATCTGCGGCATCCTGCGTACTTGCTGTGATGAGTTGTTCTGCAAGCTCATGGATAGGTATGTCGTTATGCAGCATCAGAGCTGCTCTGAACTCGTCAAAGATGCTGAGTGAATCGTTGGAGCTCAGTCCATCCGTGGCAACAGAGAAAGGCAGCTTGAGCTTTTCGATTTTTAGGCGTCCACAGCCAAGGTAGCGGTTGGAACGGGGACAGTGTGCGATAGAATGGCCTTTTTGACTCAGGTACTCCAGCTCTTCTTCAGTGGCCTGGACTGCATGGGCAAAATGGGTCGGGTAGGTGTCGAAGGCATGCATGAACTCTTGGATGTTCGTGACCGGAGTGGAAGTGCTGAAGTATTTTTCAAAGAAGCTTTTGAATTCTCCCTCTCCCTCTTCCAGCCACTGACGCTCTGCCTGTGACTCCAGGAAATGCGCAGTCAGCGGCATCTTGTTCTGTTTGGCGAGTGTCACGGCTTTCTGAAGAATGATGGGATGAACGGAGTAGGGGGAGTGGATGGCCACGGCTGGTGTGATCTTGGCAGATTCATCGCAGCTTTGAGAAGCCTTGACGCGTTCAAGAAAATCACCGTAGAGCATATCGGCAGTAGCGGCGTTGGAACCGATAACCTCATTGAAAAAAACGACACGTTGGGCTGCTTTTTCACACACTTCAAGTTCCGTACCAAAACTGGAGATGGCACCGAATGTAGTAATGCCAGAACGCAGCATCTCATCACACTCTTTTTGCATCATGGTATTGTCGCAGGCATTGACGAGATCGTCCCTGTGTTCTATGACCGAGTCGAGCCACGGCATGAAGGAGCCATACTTCAAAGAGGTTCTGTTGGCGGAGAATTCAAGGTGAACATGGGTATTGATGAAACCGGGGTAGATAACAGAGTAGGGTGCGGTTCTGATGATCTCGGCTTTGGGATAAATGCTCAGCAGGCTTTCAAGAGGGCCGATACCGTGGATCTCGTTGTTAAAGGCTACAGCCTGGTTCTCTACGAAGCCATTAGGTGTATAGATATGGTCAGCTACGAGTATTTTCATTGCGTTTGTCCTTGTGTAGATACTGTTTTGTATTTTTAGATACCGAACATATAGACAGTATTATATCCAAGTGGGAGTTATTTTTACTCATGCAGATGTGGTACCCCGGAAAGGTAACCGCCTTGTCAAAAGAGACTGGAGCAGAGAATAACTAACCGAAAATCGGAGTTTCAAAAAAAGGTAATACCAAGCGATTGGGCTTCAATAAGCTCTATTTTTTTCGTTTCTACTGGGGACGGATGAGAACGAAAGAAAAAAATATGTTACAATTAAACATATTAACTTTTAAGGGGTCATGATGAAAAAGCTACTGTTTTTAAGCCTATCGTTCATATTTATATCAACACAGGTTCTTTATGCCAAAACGAAGCGCTATAAAGTAGAGTCCGGTATGGTAACTTACAAGATTACGGGCAGTGGAAATATTATGGGTATGAAACATGAGACACATGGGCACAAAACTCTCTATTTTGAAGACTATGGCAATGTGCAAGTGCAGGAAACAGAGGAAACGACTACAACAATGGGCCGTACTGAGACACGGCATGAACTGGTGAAGATCCAGGACGGTATGGTTTATTCTGTTGATTATAAACAAAAAAGAATCACCAAACAGGATATGTCTGAGTTGATGAACGGAAAAGATATGAGCAAAATGGGTAAAGAGATGCTCAAAAATATGGGTGGCAAGAAGGTAGGTGAGGGTGAAGTGTTAGGGCTTCCCTGTGAGGTTTGGGAAGTTATGGGAAGTAAAATATGGATGCATAAAGGGGTGACCCTGAAGATTGAAAGCAATATCATGGGTATGACACACAAAGAGGAGGCAACAGAGGCAAAGTTCGGTGTTTCCATTCCGTCCGATAAGCTAAAACTGCCTGATTATCCAATTCAGTCCCTGGAAGAGATGATGCAGCATCAGATGAGTACACCCGGCAGAGGAGGGCATCAGCCAAGTCCTGAAGAGATAAAACAGATGCAGGAGATGATGAAAAATATGTTTAAGAGCAAATAATCAAATATTTAATAGCAGCTATACCCGCCATCAGTAACCCTATCAAACCCATCTCGATCTAGAATTGACGAAAGACACTGTACGAAAGAATCACTTGATTGGTGATTTGGAATAAATTTATTTAGAATATCCGAAATAATACCTAAAATTAAGTTTTATTCAAGAAATAATACTCCATTATTAACTTTATATCATAGTTTAGAAACACTTTGATTTTCAGTATAATAATATAGGATAAAAAATGAATAAAATCGGTTTTTATCAACAATACAAAAAAAAGTTCACACTTACTATTCTCTTTTTAACTGCTTTTTTAATGATCATTCAAGTACTCACGGAATTGATCTTTTATAAACGAGTGCTTGTGGTTGATACCATATTATGTTCTATGGCCTTTATGCTGGTATTATATTATTATATTTTCAGAGATATCTACAAGACGTCTCAATATCTTGCCGTTGTATATTACATTAGTGCGGTCCTGGTCTTTTATGCTGGTTCCTATATTAACATTATGTATTACTTATGGATGCTTTTTTACCCGGTACTTATTTTCTATCTCATCGGGTATGAAAAAGGACGCGTCTGGGTAGGAAGTCTGCTGTTCATCATCACTGTTTTTTTTCTACTGATCACAACAGGGATTTTTTCTGCTGCTTTAGATGACTATGCACTGCTGCAAAGCTATTTGGCTCTACTTACCATATCGCTCATGGCATACTATTTTCAAAAAATGTACTTTGATGTCAGCTCCATCCGGCAATATGAAAACAGCATGAAAACCAAAAAGCTAAAAGAGCGTATGGAACGTGCACTTACAGGCTACAATGCTGGTGCCTATGAGTGGAATATGGTTGATAACAGCGCCTACCTCTCGCCACAATGGAAAAGGATGCTGGGATATGATGAAGATATTGTATTTCCTGACCATCTGTCTACTTGGAAAGATCGTGTCCACCCAGACGATATTGACAATGTCATGGAACTTGTACGAGTCACGCTCGAAGCCAAAAAAGAGTATGTAGAGACGATCCACCGTCTGAAACATAAAAACGGGCAATGGATATGGATTCTTGGCAGAGGATATATTGAGTATGACAGGAACGGCATCCCTGTCCGTATGACAGGAATCCACACGAATATTACCGAGCAGAAACAATTTGAAGAGCAGTTGGCACAAGCAAAGGAGACTGCCGAAAAAGCGCTTCAAGTGAAGAGTATCTTCTTGGCCAATATGTCGCATGAGATCCGCACCCCGCTTAATGCGATCAACGGTTTTATTGGATTGTTGGCAAAAGAGGAATATGACCCCGAAAAGCTCAAATATTTGCAGGTCATCAAGGATGCTTCACACACGCTGCTCAATACAATAAACGATATTTTGGATATCAGCAAGATAGAGAGTGGTAAACTGAACATTTCCAAAGTCAATTTTCGCCCTTATAAGGAGATTATGGCGACGGCAGAACTGTTCCAGGCAAAGGTATCCGAGAAAGGCATTACGCTCAATGTCAACTATATCCCAGGAATACCCGAAGTGCTTTATAGCGATATACTGCGAATCAAGCAAGTTATTTATAACCTGCTTTCCAATGCACTCAAGTTTACGCCGGAAAACGGTGCCATTAGTATAAATATAAAGTATGCAGATCACAGATTGCACATCACAGTGGCAGATAGCGGCATAGGAATAGAGCAAGATAAGTTAGATTATATTTTCGAATCATTTTCCCAGGCAGAGGAATCTACTGTCAGAGAATATGGCGGAAGCGGTCTGGGACTGTCGATCTCATCACAGCTCGTACAGCTGCTTGGGGGTGAGATCAATGTGACCAGTACCCTAGGCAAAGGAAGCACCTTTTCCTTTTTTATCCCCGTTGAGACAGGTGAAATGGAGGAGTTGGAACAAAAGCCGTTGCATGACAGAGACATTCCGCTAACCGGGAACATTCTTGTAGTTGAAGACATAGCCGCCAACCGAATGTTTATCTCTCTGTTATTGAAAAACAGCGGTTTGACGTATGATGAGGCCGTTGACGGTATTGAAGCAGTTGAAAAGTTTGAAGCCGGAAACTACGACCTGATATTAATGGATGAAAATATGCCACGCCTTAACGGTAGGGGTGCAACGCAGAAAATTCGCATTATCGAAAAAGAAAAAAAGCGTGGATATACACCGATCATTGCCCTAACGGCAAATGCCCTTGTGGGTGACAGGGAAAAATATATTAATGCCGGTATGGATGATTATCTTGCAAAACCGATCGAACCCGATACCCTGATACCAATACTGTATCAATATCTGAACAGCAAAGAAATAGGAGTCAGGTAAGAAAGGAAGTATAGGTGGCGACTGACCCCTATACTTCATGCCCCATGACCCTCCCCCGCCATATTTTTTTCCTCTCTTGGAAGGATCCCGAATTTAAATCCAAAGTGTAATTTCTATGCTTTTAGTATTTTTTTACTATAATTTAATCTAATAAAATAAGTGAAGGGTATTTTCTATGCGAAAGATTAAAAAAGCCATTGATGATCTTATACATTTGGGTTATTTTTCACCCTGGAAAGAAATATTGCTTACTGAAAAGGCAGCAGGATACTGGAAAAGGGTAGGATGGGAAGATCCGGATAAAAAAGTATGCAGTGAAATTGGAGAATACTTTTATAGCTCCGGTGTACCTTTTGTTATTGTATCAGACTATGTCGATGAGTTTTTTCGCTGTATCTTTTACAGGGAAAAAGAGGGACACAGGATCAAAAACTATATTTCTGAAGCTTTTTTGGCTGAAAAAATTGAGAAAGACAGCCGGCATATTCAGATTGAGCTTGAAAAAATTTTTTTACCTACACTTGAAAAAAATCGTAAATTGATCAATGCACACCTTCATTGGATGCAGGCTTTCATAGCAAATATCAAAGGAGAGAAAAAACCTTTGGAACTTGATCCTGAATATTGTGAAATAGGCAAATGGCTGCTTACCTACAAAGGAGACAGTGATTATGAGGAGATTGACAAAAAACATAGATGTCTGCATGCACTTGCACAAAGTGCCATGCGGATGTATGAGAAGAAGGAATATGCCTATTTTCTTCTTCCTTATCATAACATATTAACCTATTCGTATAATATACGTGATATGCTGATGAATTTTTATATGGTGGAGCATTTGGACTCTATCTATATCGATCCGCTGACAGGCCTGTCAAACTATTTGCAGCTTTTAGAATATATCGAATCCTGTAATAAAAAGATGAGCCTTTTTATTTTCAATATCAGCGAATTCAGCAAGATAAACCTTGTATACGGGCATAAAAAAAGCAATAAGATATTAAAAGAGATGGCGAACTATTTACTGGATGAGGTCGGTGCAGAGTCTGTATTTAGAATTTACGCAGATGAATTTGCTGTTGTGATCGATACCAAAGATCGGAAAAGCATTGCTTCAAAATTGAAAAAAGAAATAGAAGAACAACTGTATAGCGTGCCTGAAAACAAAATTACCCTAAGAATATACGGATGTGTTGCCTCATTTGGGGAACAGGTACTGGAGCTCTGCGAGTATGGGATGATGGCTTCAAAAGAGCAGCATGGATCCATTATTGAATCGGAGAAAATAGACAAAGACCAGATCGAGTATTTTGCAAAACATATTACCTTCCAGCAAAAATTACGTCTGGCATTTATGGATAGCCGGATCCTGCTTTATTTTCAGCCGATCTTGGACCTTAGGAGCAATAAGATCATTAAATACGAAGTACTTATGCGTATAAAGGATGAGAATGGAGAGATACTGCTTCCCTCTGATTTTTTGGATATACTGAAAAAGATGTACATTTATCCTGAAGTGACCAAGCTTATCATTAAAAAAGCGTTTGAGTTCTTTAAAGACAAGCCTTATAAATTTTCTATCAATCTCTCTTATCTGGATATTATTGATACTGAAATCAAAATATTTATTTCAACCATACTGAAAAATAATCCCGAGATTGCCAAACGTTGTATTTTTGAACTGCTTGAGAGTGAAGCGGCCCTGAATTTACAGGAGGTGAATGATTTTTTTGTGATGGTACACAGCTATGGGGCAAAAATCGCCATCGATGACTTTGGTTCGGGGTATTCAAATTATGATGTGATCTTTAATTTTGATATAGATTATATCAAAATTGACGGCATACTGGTACAAAACCTTGAGAATGACCATAAATCCCAGATCATGGTAGAATCTATTGTATCGCTTGCCAAGGAAACAGGATCAAAAGTAATAGCAGAATGGATCTCGAACAAAACATTGCTGGAGAAGGCAAGAGTGATGGGCATAGATTATGCGCAAGGTTATTATGTAGGTAAACCAAGTCCCGCGTTAATGCCAAAGGAAGCTTAAAGCTCAGTTGCCACCTTAAAAGACCCTAAAAAAGATAACAATTCTACCAGTTTTTACTAAAAGAATTTATTGCGCTAGTTTACTTGCACTTCAAGACCCTTTTTATAAAGGACATAAATCTGTAGAAACAACCATGATCTATATGCATATGGTGGTAGAGATGAACAGGGGCAGGGTAGTGAGCCCTTTGGACATGTAGCTTCATTGAGGGCACTCTCTGAAAACATTAAAGCAATTTCGATAAAATAAAACCCAAATTATATTAAATAAGGCAGAAAATGAAAATAGTTGTAATACAGGGTCCAAACCTCAATATGCTCGGAATCAGAGAACAGAATATCTATGGTCCGATGAAACTCGAAGATATTCATAAGCAGATGAAAGGTTTTGCAGACCAGAATAAACTCGAGATCGAATTTTTCCAGAGCAACCTCGAGGGTGAGATCGTAGACCGTATCCAGGAGTGCATCGGTGATGCAGACGGGATCATCATCAACCCGGCAGCCTATACGCATACTTCCATCGCTATCCGTGATGCGATCGCAGCAGTACAGCTTCCGACATTGGAAGTACACCTTTCCAATATCCATCAGAGAGAAGAGTTCAGACACAAGTCGCTCATCGCGCCTGTATGTGCAGGACAGATCGTGGGTATGGGACCTTTTGGTTACCATCTTGCAATGGTCGGTATGACGCAGATCCTTTCTGAAGTAGCGGCAATGAGAGAGCAGCAGGCCAAAGCCCAGGCAGCAGCACAGCAGAAGTAATTTTCTCTGTTTTCTGTGTCCGTCGCAGAAGACATTCATACCTCGTATTGGTCAGGCGGTGCGAAATATCGCACCCGCACCCTACGGTCATCTTCTTATCTTAAAAGGCTTAATTATGAACTACATGCTCAAAGATGAAAATGCCATCTATTATGAATGCGGTTACAGTTGTGACAATGCACTCTATCTCTCACTGGGATCCGAGGCATTCTTCATTACCGACAGCCGATATACGATAGATGCGCAGGATCATGTCAGGGGTGCCAATGTAGTGATAGACGGAGACCTGTACGGAAGCGCGGTGAAGCTGCTGAAAAAGGCAAAAGTCAGAAAGGTGATCTTCGATCCAAAAGAGTGGAGTGTTGCCGGCTTTGAAGCCATCAGTACCAAAACCAAAGTGCATTTCAAGGCAATGCCGGACTTTTCCCATAAAAAACGTATCATCAAAAGTGATGCGGAGTTGAAGATCATAGCCAAAGCGGCCAAGCTTGGTGCCAAAGCCTTTTCTGTGCTTGCCAAAGAGTTCAACAAGAAGGGTTTTGGTGAAAATGAATTTAAACTGACATACCGAGCCAAGAGTATTCTAAGTGGTTTGGGAAAGTATGATCTCAGTTTCGATCCGATCGTGGCCATCAATGCCAATGCCGCCAAACCGCATGCCACACCAAGCAGAAGAAAGCTTAAAAGAGGTGATCTTCTGCTGGTAGATGCGGGGCTGAAGTACAAACGCTACTGTTCTGACAGGACACGTACGGTCTTTGCGGAGAAAGGCTTCATGTTCAAGACTGAACAGAGCTTCTCAAAGAAGAAGGTACAAAAAGCCTACGATACTGTGCTCAAAGCCCATGACAGGGCCATAGCCAAAGCCCGTTCAGGCATGAAAGCCAAAGAGGTCGATGCCCTCACACGCGATCTCATCACCAAAGCAGGTTTTGGAGAGTACTATGTCCACTCGACAGGCCACGGTGTAGGACTGGATATTCATGAGATGCCCTACATCTCCAGCCGCTCAGACACTGTCATCGAAGACGGGATGGTTTATACCATAGAGCCGGGTATCTACATCCCCGGAGAGTTCGGTATTCGTATTGAGGATATGGTGGCCATGGTGGACGGCAGAGCGCGGGTGCTCTGATTTTTATATTGGGGAATAAATGGTAAAAAGAAAAAAACTGAACAAAGACTTGACATTGATTTTTACCCCTCATTTTCCCTATAATGCAAAGAGAAAATCCCGTATGCGCTACAGAGCGCTTCTGGGGATCGGCGGGAATGTAGGTGATGTACTCCGTCGTTTCGAGCATTTTTACTGGTACCTGAAAGATTCCGAATTTGTTTATTTACTGGAGAGCTCACCGATACTGAAAAATCCACCGTTCGGTTTTCTGGAACAGAATGATTTTTTGAACGCGACATTGCTTGTAGAGACCGATCTGACACCAAAGCAATTACTGCGTTATGTTCTTCGGGTAGAAAAGAAGTTTGGCAGAAAACGTTTGTTTAAAGACGGACCAAGAACACTGGATATAGACTTGATATTTTATGAGGATATCAGGATGGAGAGTAGAGAATTGACACTTCCGCATCCCTCATGGATGCAGAGAGCATCAGTGCTGATCCCTCTGTCAATGATGAAAGAAAAGGTAAGATAATGATCAATGAAACATTTGTAGCCGCCGATCCCAAAAGTGCGTATGAACAGGCTGTGGATAAATACGGTACCGATATCAAGATCGTTTCTGCAAAGCAGGTGAAGTACGATGACGATGAACTGCGTTCCGAAGTGGTCATCGCCGTACCCAAAGCACTTTTTATGGAGAAGTCGTTCGGTACACAGGCACTTTATACGGGCCCTGAAAATGAGGAAGAAACACTTCTGGATGAGATCGGTGAGCTCAAGACACAGCTTGAAGAGATGCATAACGGGCTGTTGCAAAAAGGCAGGTTCGGTACGGTTGCAGACGATGTCAAGAAACTTTTCATGCAAAAAGGTATCGCCGAACAATGGCTTGACAGTATACTTATCCCCCTTATCGGTACAACGGTTATGGATGATGCACAGCTGCTTGTCTCCTATCTGCTTGAAGAGATCGATGAAACCCTCAAGGTTAAAGAGGAAGATCTGGATCACTCAAAGATCATGATGCTTGTCGGGCCGACAGGCGTAGGGAAAACAACCACGATCGCCAAACTGGCTGCCCGGTATGCCTACCTGCTGGACCGGCCCTATAAAGTGGCGCTTATCAACCTCGACAGCTACAAGGTCGGTGCCATCGAACAGTTGGCGCATTATGCGGATATCATGCAGATAGAACATTACTCCATCGCCTCTGCCGATGCGTTTGGAGAAAAGATAGAAGCACTGAGTTCCTATGATATTATCCTGGTCGATACTGCCGGCATGTCTCCCTATGATACACAGAAATTCGTCAAGACGATCGAGTTCGTCAATACAAAGATACCTAAAAAGATCGAAGTGGCACTGGTGCTTGCAGCAACGGTGAAGTATGAAGATATGGAAGATATCCATGAGAACTTCTCTTTTCTGAACCTGGACTCCGTGATCATATCCAAGTTCGATGAGACGAAACATTTCGGTACACTGCTTAATTTCATGCTGCTCTATGACCTTCCGATGAGCTACTTCTCGACTGGACAGGAAGTACCGGATGATCTGCTGGTGGCAAGCAAGGAGTATCTGCTTGAAAAGTTCATCGGGGATGTGCATGAAGGATGAGAATCAGGCGCTTCGTCTGGAAAGACTGATGCAGAAACACCAGGTCTATCCAGAGTATGAATTGTGTCTGCCCTCCGTCACGCTCAAGAAGAGTTTACTCAAAAAGTTGTCCAAGGGTGATGTACTTCTTCTTGGAATGCAACAGATGGAAATGATACTTGTTTCAGAGGAGAATGGCTGTGCAAAAGCGGTGCTTGTTTCTTATGATGAAAGTATGACGATTCAGATAGTTGAACCAGTAAAATATATAGTAAACAAAATTGATAATAAAAAATATAAAGAAGTGGAAATTTCATTGGCTACTTTAAGAAGCAGGGTACTTGAAGCTGGACATAAAGTGGAAACCACCCAAGTAGATATGGATGATATTTCACTTTTTGTTGAGAAAAAAAAGATTGCAACTGCCAGACTTGTCATGGTAGATGATGAGATCGCGGTGCAGATAAAAGAGGTAAAGAAGATATGACAAAAGGAAAAGTTCTGGTAGGAATGAGCGGTGGGGTGGACTCTACTGTGACAGCCGTGCTACTGCAAAAAGAAGGCTATGAGGTTGAGGGTGTCTACATGAGACTGCATGACAAGCCCGGGTACCATGAAGATAACTGGGAAAAAGTACAAAAGGTCGCCGACTATCTCGGGATCAAAGTGCATTTTCATGACCTGAGCGAAGCATTCAATGCCAATGTCTATGAGTATTTTGTAGAGAGCTATAAAAAGGGATTGACACCCAACCCCTGCGTGATGTGCAACCGTACCATCAAATTTGGGAAAATGGTCGAGTTCGCCGACACATTGGGTATTGAATTTGTTGCAACGGGACATTACTTGCAATGTGATGGAAATTATATATATGCGGCAGAAGATGCAGGTAAAGATCAGAGCTATTTTCTTTCGGAAGTAAAAAAAGAGGTCCTGCCAAGGCTTCTCTTCCCGCTTGGTACATGGATCAAGGATGATGTCAAAGCATATGCTGCCAATATTGACGTACTCAAAGAGTTCGCGACACAGGCGGAAAGCAGTGAGATCTGTTTTGTGGAAAATACCTATGACGAAGTGCTGGCAAAGCATATGGATATAGATATGCCCGGAGAAACGGTTGACACGCAGGGCAATGTCGTCGGAACACATAAAGGCTACATGCACTATACCATCGGCAAAAGAAGGGGCTTTTTTGTCAACGGCGCCCATGATCCGCACTTCGTTATAGACATCAAACCCGAAAGCAACCAGATCGTGGTGGGTACACGTGAAAAACTGGAAGAGAATGCCTTCGAGGTCAAGCAGATCAACCTTTTTGAAGACCTTGTAGAGTTCGACTGCGAAGTGAAGGTACGTTACCGTACGAGAGCAGTACCCTGTCATGTCAAGATAAAGGGAGAGCGAGCCACCGTTGTACTGACTGAACCGGTTTTTGGACTGGCAAAAGAGCAGGTCGCAGCATTTTATGATGGCAGAAGACTATTGGGCGGCGGAGTGATCTGTTAAGACGGTGCATGCACCCGGGCTAGCCTGCGGGGCATTACAAACCCTACGGTTTCTTTTTTATCTGCGGGTCATGTTCCTGTGATGAGGTCAAACAGAAGCGTTTATTTTTAGACTTTTCCTGTTTTTTACGCTTTTTTTCTTCCCTGCGCTTTTTGCGTGCAATATCCTTTTCGGCTTTCTCTTTTCTGACTGAGTGTATCCATAGCCAGTTCAATCCAAGGTAGATCAAACCCGATACGACAATGGAGTAGAATGCTGTACCAACATAGAGGGGTAAGAAGATATCGCCAAGGTTGTTCTTGAACCACTCTACCGTCAGTTCGACATTGTGTATCCCTTCCCGTCCGAGCAAAAAGTTTCCCGTGAGGTACTCCATGTAGTACATCGGCGGCATGGTAAAAGGATTGCTGAGCCAGACCATGGAGATAGCGATGGGTACATTGAAACGGATGAACGGTGTCGTGGCCAGTACGGCGGCCATCTGCATAGGCATGGGAATGAAGCCCCAGAAAAGCCCAATGCCTACACCGCGTGTGACCGAACGGCGGTTGATACCAAGATAGTCTTTGGGAAGATGGTATTTTTCCAAAAAGGCATCGATCTTGTTTTGCTTTCCGCCCGTATTCTTCTTCTTTCTAAAAACTTTTCTTATCATTTAAAACCGTACTTATATTAATTATTTAGTTAGTGCGGTAATAGTTTAGTATTCGGGAGCTTTAAATCCCCTTTTTATCAACTTTTGTGTAAAATACGCCTACTAATTTATTTACAAAAGGTGCACAATGAGCGGATATATGATCTTTTCCGGAACAGCGAACCCTGAACTCTCGCAAGAGATAGCCAATTACCTTGAAATGCCTCTTTCGCAGGCAAAGATCAATCGTTTCTCTGATGGTGAGATCAATGTTCAGATATCTGAAAGTGTACGCGGGAAGGATGTCTTCATTGTCCAGCCAACCTCAGCACCGGCCAATGCGAATCTGATGGAACTGCTTATCATGACGGATGCATTGAAGCGTTCTTCAGCCAAATCCATCACGGCGGTCGTTCCGTATTACGGTTATGCAAGACAGGACAGAAAGGCGGCACCGAGAGTACCTATCTCTGCCAAACTGGTAGCGAACCTGATGGAGACAGCGGGTATCACGCGTATGGTCACTGTCGACCTGCATGCTTCACAGATCCAGGGTTTTTTCGATATTCCGGTAGATAACCTCTATGGAGCGATTTTGTTTATGGATTACATCAAAGCGAAGAATTTCAAGAATCCTATTATTGCCTCTCCGGATATCGGCGGTGTGGCAAGAGCCAGATATTTTGCCAATAAGCTGGGACTCGATATGGTCATTGTCGATAAACGTCGTGAAAAGGCAAACGAGTCCGAAGTAATGAACATCATCGGTGATGTGGAAGGTAAAGATGTTATCCTTATCGACGATATGGTCGATACGGCAGGGACTATGGTCAAAGCGGCAGCGGCACTGAAGAATCTTGGTGCGACCTCTGTTATGGCCTGCTGTACGCATCCGGTACTCTCCGGGCCGGCATTCGATCGCCTTGAAAAGGGTGAGCTCGATGAGCTTGTTGTGGCAAATACCATACCGATGACCAGACCCTGTACGAAGATCAAGATGCTCTCTACAGCTTCCATGCTCGGGGAAGTGATCAGAAGAGTACACAACAATGAGAGTGTTAATTCTCTTTTTGAGACGAACTAAATACTGTAGGGTGCTGTGCCTTCACAGCACCAAAAAACAATGCATAAACCAAACAGAGTGTTGTCGGGAGACTACACCCTACAACACCGGATGAAAAAGAATTTTTATTTGGTCAGATAAGGAAAAAAGTGACAAAAAAAGTACCACAGGAGAATATCCGTAACTTCTCCATCATCGCTCATATCGACCATGGTAAATCCACCCTGGCTGACCGTATCATACAAGAATGCGGGGCGGTCTCTGACAGACAGATGTCCGCGCAGGTAATGGATACGATGGATATAGAGAAAGAGCGTGGTATCACCATCAAGGCACAGTCGGTACGTCTGGACTATATCAAAGACGGTGAGCACTACATCCTTAACCTCATTGACACTCCGGGCCACGTTGACTTCTCTTATGAAGTAAGCCGTTCTCTGGCTTCGTGTGAAGGGGCGCTTCTCATTGTTGATGCGGCACAGGGGGTGGAGGCACAGACCATTGCCAATGTTTACATCGCCATAGAGAATGACCTGGAACTTTTGCCGGTCGTGAATAAGATCGACCTGCCTGCAGCCGATCCTGACAGAGTACTCTCCGAGCTTGAAGAAGCCATAGGCATAGATGCAACGGAGCATGCTCTGGTCTCTGCCAAAACAGGGCAGGGTGTCCCGGAACTGATCGATATGATCGTGGAACGTATTCCGGCACCTAAGGGCGATATCAATGCACCGACCAAAGCACTCATCTATGACAGCTGGTTTGACAACTATCTGGGTGCGCTGGCACTGGTACGCGTCTTTGAAGGGAAAATAGAGAAGGGGCAGAAAATAAAGATCATGGGAACAAAAGAGGAGCATCAGGTACTTGACCTGATGTATCCCAACCCGATCAAACCTGTCAAGACCAACGAGATCTCCACTGGAGAGGTAGGGCTCGTCGTGACAGGACTCAAAACGGTCGAAGCACTTCAGGTGGGTGATACGATTACGGATGCCAAGAACCCTACGGCAGAGGCTATCGGTGGTTTTGAACCTGCCAAACCCTTTGTCTTTGCAGGTATCTACCCGATAGAAACGGACAAGTTCGAAGACCTTCGTGATGCACTCAACAAACTTAAGCTCAATGACTCTTCACTGAGCTTTGAGCCGGAAAGTTCCATGGCACTGGGTTCCGGTTTCAGAACGGGTTTCCTTGGAATGCTGCACATGGAAGTGATCAAAGAGCGTCTGGAGAGAGAGTTCAATCTCGAGCTCATCGCTACGGCTCCTACGGTCGTTTACAAGGTCAAGAAGACCGACGGTGAAGAGATTGAGATACAGAACCCTTCGGAACTGCCTGAACCGCAAAAGATCGATACGATTTACGAACCTTATGTCAAAGCGACCATTCTGACACCGCAGGAGTATGTGGGCAATCTCATCAAACTGCTGAACGACCGTCGCGGGATACAGATAAAAATGGATTATCTGAACGAGACGCGTGTATTGATGGAGTATGATATCCCCATGAACGAGATCGTAATGGATTTTTATGACAAACTCAAATCCACCACCAAAGGCTATGCAAGTTTTGACTATGAACCCATCGGTTTCAGGCCGGGAAATTTGGTGAAGCTTGACATCAGGGTAGCAGGAGAAGTGGTGGACTCTCTCTCGATCATCGTACCCGAGGACAAAGCGCGAACCAGAGGCCTGGCTTTTGTCGGCCAGCTAAAAGAACTCATCCCGAGACAACTTTTTGAAGTGGCGATCCAGGCGAGTATCGGCAACAATGTCATCGCGCGCTCCAACGTCAAGTCCATGGGCAAGAACGTGACCGCCAAATGTTACGGAGGGGACATCACCCGTAAACGTAAACTGCTTGAGAAACAGAAAGCAGGTAAGAAGCGTATGAAAGCCATCGGTAAGGTACAGGTACCGCAGGAGGCATTCATGGCTGTCCTGAAGCTGGACAGCTAAGATGTGGGAGTGGATCACAAAATGGGCATTTCATATCCATCTGATCATGGCCATCAGCTGGATCGGCGGGTCGGTATTCATGTTCGTCCTCGGTATCACGCTCAGGGATAAGAAAGCGCAGCAGGAAGTTTACCCGCACGTAGGGCCTATCTTTGGATGGTTCGAAGTGGTAGCCCTGATACTCCTCTTGAGCACGGGATTCATCATGGGGATCAACTTCCATCTCTTTGAGATCATGCTGCATCCCAACGGAAGTCCTATATCGAATGCCCTGCAGATGAAGGTCATTCTCGTTGCGATCCTTACCGTAGCGACGGTAATACACTTCATCATCGCATACAAAACGAACGGCAGGGAAAGAACGCCGATTCAGCAGTTTCTTTCCAGAGGTTCGAGTCTGCTGATATTCTTTTTGAATCTCTTTGTGATGCACTATGCCATCGTACTGAGGAATATCCTCTAACCCAGCAGTGATTCCTCATCCACATTGTCTATCTGTTCATCTTCGAGATAGGCTTTGGCATACTCCAGATAAATACCGGAACGTACAAATAGATCAGCATCGGTATGTTGGCCTTTCTGTAACATTCTAAATCACTATTTATATATGATAATCATATGCTATAATTTCCGGATGTACGAAAAAGAGATTGAAGAAGCAAAAAAGATTTTGAATGATGCCAATGCACTTTTCATTACTGCCGGTGCCGGGATGGGTGTGGACAGCGGCCTGCCGGATTTCAGAGGAGTGGAAGGTTTCTGGAATGCTTATCCGAAGGTAAAAGAACTGGGCTTACGGTTTGAGGAGATGGCCAATCCGGAGTGGTTTGAGAACGATCCTCATCTGGCCTGGGCATTTTACGGACACAGGCTCCAGCTTTACCGTGAGACCGAGCCGCACGAAGGGTTCAAAAAACTGCTTCATCTGTCTAATACTAAAAAATATGGAAGTTTTGTTTTTACCTCCAATGTCGATGGGCAGTTCCAGAAAGCAGGCTTTTCCGAAGAGCGGATTATGGAGTGTCACGGTTCCATTCATCATCTGCAATGTATAGACAATTGTCAGGGAATGATATGGAGTGCCGAGGATATACAGATAGAGATCACGGATGATTTCAGAGCGAAAGATCCTCTGCCGGTCTGTCCGTTCTGTGGCACTATGGCACGGCCCAATATCCTGATGTTCGGTGATTATGGCTGGGAGTATGCCCGGACGGATGGACAGAGAGAACGATTGGCCCTGTGGCTTGACAGACTGGAAGAAGGTGGAAAACCGGCGATCATCGAAATGGGTGCCGGAACAGCCGTCCCCACGGTGAGGAACACTTCCGAACAGATGACAGACAGATTCGATGTTCCGCTCATACGTATCAACCCAAGAGAGAGCATTGGTGCACAGATAGCATTGCCTATGGGTGCGCTTGAGGCTCTAAATCGGATCATACCGTAGGTTTGTGGTATGACCAAATCTACAAAGGAGTATCATGCGTTGCTATAGCTGTTCAAAACTCAGTCTCGATATTCTTTGCAAACAGTGTCGGGAGACGCTGTTCGTTCCTACAGTCAGGACCAGAACGGTCGGCACGCTGGATGTCATCAGTTTTTTCAGATATGCCACACTGGAGAGCCTGCTTCATACCAAGCACAAGCCCGAAGGCTACCGTATTTTTAAAAAACTGGGAAAACTCTTTTTTAGGCCTTTTATCAAAGAGTTCATTGAAAACGATGAGGGGAGAGTGTTTATTGTCGGTATAGATGAATATGTCAGGAATGGTTATTCGCACGTTGCATTGCTGACACGGGCGATGAAATGTAAACAGGCTTTGCCACAGCATGCTTCACTGTTGGCAAAAAACAGGGTAAACTACTCGGGGAAGCCACTGCAATACCGTCTGGACCACCCCAGGGATTTTGTCTATACCGGGAAAAGAGGTGTGGATGTTATATTGGTGGACGATATCATCACTACGGGGATAACACTTCAGGAGGCACAAAAGGTGCTGATACAACATGATGTCAATGTATTGTTCGCTCTGACTCTTGCTGATGTAGAAGAGTCCCAAGGGTGCATAACCACGCACCATAAAAGTTAGATCTTACCCTCAAGGAAATGTTGAAATATCTCCGTTACAAGTGAGATGCGTTCTTTGAAGCTCTTTTTGGAAGCCCTCTCGTGAATGGTATGGTCACCGTCACCGTAAGGACCCCAGCCGTCCAGTGTGGCAACTCCCTGAGAGGAGATGATGTTCGCATCGCTGACACCGCCGCGTTTTTCTGTAGGTAACACGATATCGCAGACATCATTGATATTGTCTATGAAAGTCATTTGTGCAGGAGAGGGCTGCATAACATCTCTTTGTATGCCACCGGAAAGTATCGATTCTGTACCGTCCACATAGGCACACGAGACGATTTCATCGATTGCCTTGAGTACTCTGTCTCTTTCATGGGTATTCGTATAGCGCAGTTCAAATGTCAGATGAGCATGGGGCGATATGGTATTGGCACCTATGCCGCCGCTGATCTTTCCGACATTCACTGTGGTCTCTTTTTCCAGGTCTGTCAGGGCTACGAGTTTTTGCAGTTTTATCGCTGCTTCAAGGTTGGCATCGGCACCTTTGCTGTAATTGTTTCCTGCATGTGCCGCAACCCCTTCTATGTCTATGAAAAAGGTACCGACCCCTTTCCTTCCCACTACAACTTCATTATGGAGACCGGCTGCCTCAAAGACCATACAGTAGTCATAATCCTTTGCGAGTCTGGCAGAGAGATGTTTACTGTCGTCACTGCCTGTTTCCTCATCGCTGACGAGGAGGAAGTCGATATTGTGTATCTCTCCGAATTTTCTGTGAACATTTCTCAGTGCCTCAAGCGCTACATAGTTCCCGCCCTTCATATCACAGACACCCGGACCGTATATCCATGCTTCATCTTCTTTGAATTTTTCGAATGTACCGGGAGGGAATACGGTGTCGAGATGGCCGAGCAGCAGCAGTTTCTTTCCCTCTTTTCGTGTGGAAGTAAGATGCAGGTGGTCGCCTATCTCTTCGCGGGGGTACCTTGTCAGGGTATATCCGAGCTCTTCCAGCCAGTAGGCGAAGATCTCTCCGTTACGGTCTACACCCTCTTTGTTTTTGGTCCAGGAATTGATCTCGATGATCTTTTTGAGTTCTGTAAAATCGATGCTGCCCATTGCTACTCCATATTCTGTAATTGAAATGTAATAAATCTCTGAAGATATTTTAGTAAATTATAGTAAAATTATACATTAATTTCAGGGAACGTGCAGGAGAAGAGATGGCCAGAGAAATCGGTATGTGGTTGTACAGTAATGGCGGTGGCGACAAGATCCAGAAAAAGATCGTAAAAAAGCTTAAAGAGAGGGATATTGAGACGGTAACAGATATAAATCTGCGACATGCAGTTGCGAAGAACGGGCATATCCTTCATGATAAATTAAAAATAGATGAACTTGATCTCTTTTTCTCTTATAATGCCGGAGAACAGACACAGTACCAGGTCTTTCTTTACCAGGCACTCAACAGGGTGATGCCTATGATCAATACGTATGATGCCTTTGCTTTGACAGAAGACAAGTTCCAAACTTCTTTTCTTCTCAGACAGCATGGTGTTGCTACGCCGAGTTTCAAGCTCTGCCACAGAGATGACGGACATGAACTCAAAAAGATCATCAAAAAGTGGGACAAAATGGTCTATAAGCCTACAGACGGCTGGGGCGGTGTAGGGCTGACCAAGATCGAAAGTGAAGCGACACTTGATACCCTGCTTCCCTTCCTCAACCAGATGGACCTTCGTTTCTTCTATGTGGAAAAATTCGTCAAGTATGACAATACCGATTTCCGTGTAGACATTGTAGATGGAGAGTTTGTGGGATGTTACGGAAGAAAAGCAAGTGGAACGGACTGGCGTACGAACGTGACAAGCGGTGGTTCTGTCTTTATGCGTGAGCCTAACGACGATATTATCAATCTTGCGAAAAAGGCTGCAAAGGTCTGCGGTACCGATATTGCAGGAGTGGATATCATTTATGATCTTGAACGTGAAGAGTACGTGGTGCTGGAAGTGAATGGCATTCCCGCGTTTGCGACACCGGAACAGGAGAAGATGGGACTGAACTTCAATGATAAAAAGATCGACCTGATCGTAGATCTGATCGACAGAAAAACAAAAAAATAAAAACTTAAAAGAGGAAAAAATGGCAAAAAAAAACAAACAGCAAAAACTACCGAAACTGGGACTACTCTATCTTGATTACGTATTGAGATTTTTTGACAAATCGAACTTTAAAGGATGGCCGGACAAAATTGAAACGGTAACGTACCACTGGAAGAACGATAAGGACAGATTTGTCAAAGAGGTGAAGAGAAAGAAGATCGATGTGCTCATCGGTAACATTCCCGCGACGGCGTATGAAACGTTCAGAGAGATCGCCAGAGAGCTGCCGCATGTGCAGTTCATCCCTTCTATGGACACACAGTTCTCGAACAAGTCCAAGGAGAATGTTACACGTTTTGCATGGAAATACGATATACCTATCCCTAAAACATATATTTTTTACGATCATGACAAAGCGGAAAAATTCATTAACAAAACGTCTTTCCCAAAGATCATCAAAAAATCCTATGGCCCGTCAAACTACGGTGGGTACTTCGTACATAAAGTGGACTCTGCCCAGGAAGCACACAACCTTCTTGCACAGAAGAAATATCACCCGGTCTATATGCAGGATTTCGTTCCTATGGAAGCCGATGTCCGTGTGATGCTCATCGGGCACAAGCCTGTGTGTGCTTTCTGGAGAAGACCGCCTGAAGGTGAGTGGCTGACCAACACTTCACAGGGTGGAAGCATGGACTATATGGATGTACCCAAAGAGTTGCTTGACCTTGCCGTTAAAGTTTCCAAAGCTGCCAATGCCGAGTACTGGGCCTGTGATATTGCTGTAGGCGAAGATGGTAAATACCGTATCCTTGAGTGTGCAACGGCATTTGCCGCTTTCCCGTACATCAGGGACTGGATAGGACAGTACCTCATGTGGAAGTTCTCCAACGGAAGATTCCCGTTACCGAATATTCCTCTGTATAACTGGGAAGAGCTTGGAAAGATGGATGCTTCAGTACTCAGAACACTGCGTTACATCACGTTTGGACGTTATACACCGAGTTATGACGGTGCATTCTTCCTTGACAGCAAGACCAAAGAGACAGAAGAGGGAGAAATGTATCTTCATGAGTTGGATTCACTTTACCCGATACTGCTTACAGAGGACAGGACCAAAGAGGAGTGGCCGAGTGAAAAGTGGAATTTCCAGGATAATTACGGTAAGACCATCCGAAAAGTACATGCCCAGAGCAATCCCCACTACAATGATGAAGATGAGAATGCAGAGTCTGCCGAACAGGAGAATATGATTGAACTTACAGAAAAGAAAGTGGAAAAACTTCTGACTTCCGTTGAGGGGATAGGCAAGAAAAAAGCCGAAAAGATCATGGACAAATTCGATACCGCAGAACTGGTACATGCCCTTGAAACTGCTCCTGAAAAGCTTGTAGAAGAGATATCATGGTTCAAGAAAAAGTTCCTGACCAAACTTCAGGAAGAGTGGAAAGAATTCAAAAAGAAACTCTAGGGCTATATGATTGCAGGTGCATCAAAGCACTCTGCAATGGTCTATAGATCAGTCCAATATACTATTGGCCTGTTTTATGCATCAAATAACTTCTAAAATTTATTAAAGAGAACTAACATCAATGAAAAACCAATATATGTCATACCAGGAGAGTCTGGAATTTCTTCATATTATGGAGAAACAGTACCCCGACCTCATCGAGATCATCAAGATAGGTACCACTTACGAAGGGCGTGATATTGTCCTTGCGAAAATATCAAACAATGTTGAAACGGCAGATGAAAAGCCGGCACTGCTCTATACGGGGAGTATTCATGCCAGAGAGTGGATCGGGCATGAGCTGGCACTTAAATTCATTAGCCATGTTGCTGAGAACTGGACTGTGGACCCGGTACTGGAAAAAGCACTGTCTGAATCCACCCTCTATATGGTTCCCTGTCTGAACCCTGACGGGTATGAGTATTCGCGTAAACACTTTTCTTTCTGGAGAAAGAACCGCCGCAAGAACCATGACGGTACTTACGGCGTAGACCTGAACAGGAACTTCTCCATAGGTTTTGTTAAGCAGAAAGACACAAGTTCCAATGTTTATGGCGGAGAAGAACCCTTTTCCGAGGCAGAGACCAGGGCCATCAAAGAGTTCGTCGATACACATGACAATATCACCATTGCGCTCGATTACCACTCCCAGGGGAACGTATTCTTCCCGGCACACAAGTTCCATCATGAAGCGGAGATCGACGGTACCGATATGAACGTGATCGCTGCGAACATGAACGATGAATTCGTCAAGATCACGGGAAGAAAGTACGGTATCCACCGTGGCAAGCCACCTGCACATCTCATCAGTGGAAGCGGACGGGAGTACTACTACTCCAGAGGGATCATAGCATTGGTTGTGGAAGTAGGAACGAAGAATATTCCTGACTATATGAAAAGTATGAGCAGCAGTATACATGAGAATATTCCGGCACTTATTAAAACTTTCTCCGAAGTCATCAACTACTCCTCCTATGCACCGGGAAGGGTGGAAGACTTTACTATTGATGACAGGACATCCAGTACGGTTACATTGGTATGGAAGTATGAAAAGCGTGATGACATTTTCTTCGAAATTTACCGAAGTACCAAAGACAAGGATGCCTGCAACGAGCGTACAAAGATCGGTATAGCAGGGGAGAATCGTTTTGTCGATACTGACCTTGAGAGTTCGACCAACTATCACTATACCATTCGTGCCGTCAGCAAGACGACTTCCTACAAATCACCCTTCGCGCCGGTGGTCAAAGTAAGAACGAAACTTGATGAAGACGAGTTCTTCAAGCTGATCTTCGCGACCAAAGAGGGAACAGGGTATGTCGGACAGTATACTCAGGAGCAGAACCGTTCACACTTTGGGCTCAACTCGCTTTTTGTGGGTATCAACAAATCCAAAGGTATCTGTGATGCGGTTGCCACGATTGACCTGAGTGCCTTGCCGAAAAATGCCATAATCAAATCGGCTCGTTTCTACCTCTATCCAATGAACAGGGTAGGTGCAAAGATCGAAAAGTTCGGCCAATGGGACCTCTCCCTGCTCAAACACGGCAGTTTCTCCGAGATCACTGATTTTAATGAGATAGAGAATGCCGAGTCCAAAGGGATCATCGGGCAGGCGATCAAGTCACGCCAGTTGACACAGGGTATCTGGAACTTCTGGGAATTCTCCCAGAGAGAGTGTGAAATGCTACAGGAAGAGATAGAGAATAAAGAGGCGGTATTCAGGATCGACGGGCCTAAATACCTGCCGGACGGTGAAGACAGCCAGATGATGCAATTCGATATCGGTTACGGACAGTTTGGCGGAGGGATCCATTACCGTCCGATGCTTGATATTAAATATACCATTAAGAATGAAAAGATAAACCTTCCGGTACAGACTTTCACGACTATTTCAAAAGAGGGTGTCGAGGAGTCTGTGCTGCAAAGCGGTTTCGATGCCAATGGTGACAAAGTGTACGGCTATCTTGATTTTGATCTTTCACAGCTGCCGGAACATAACAAAACGATGATCATACAGTGCGCTTTGAAAATACGCAACAAGAATACTTTTAAAAAGAAGACGGACATCCGTTTCTATGTCGAACTGGTGGAGATCGGTGAAGCAGGAACGTATGAGGATATCAAGAACCGTGAGAAGATCGAATATATCGGTTACGAAGTGGCAGAGTCTGACCTCAATGCCAAAGAGTACCAGTACTTTAATTTTGATACGCTTTCAAAGCAGGTACTCGATGAACTGCACCAGGAAGGCAAAACACTCAAACTGGTCATCAAACCGACATCTGCACTGGGTGCGAAGAGTCGCATTACCAAGTGGCATGAAGATGTCGAGCTTGTCGTCAAATACATTGAAAAACGCAGAACACCTGTCGCAGCAGTTGAGAATGTCAAGATCAGCAAAGAGAACAGGATGATCAAACTGAGCTGGAACAAAGTGGAAGATGAGGCACTGGCTGGTTATTATGTAGTCCGTAACAGCTTTCATCCGCCAAAGCACTTTATGGACGGTGTAAAGCTCTACGGTGGAAAAGACACCTGGACCTACGACAACTTTGCCTCCTTCGACAAAGAGAAGTACTATGCGGTATTCTCCTACGACGATGTACCCAACTTCTCCAAACCGGCCATCGTACGCTATGACCCCTTGGAGAAGTATTAGCGTTCCTCCCGTATGACCGTTATGGGAGGCTAATCCCCTGGTTTCGGGGGTTGAAATCTGTCAATGCAGGTGCAGATCCCTGGCTCGACTTTCCCACGTTATGACTTCCCATGTTCTGTCCTCTTTCTCTGTTAAGGCAGTACGGCAGGACTCCTCTACCCAGTCTCCACAGTTCTTGTAGGCAATACTACTCCAACTATAAAAAAATATGTTGAAGTCAAAGAGGCAGGATGAAAAGAACAGGGATATTAACAGGTATAAGTAATTTTATTTTAGTGGGAAAAATGAATGAAAAATCATGGAGCGGGCGAACGGGATCGAACCGTCGACCCTAACCTTGGCAAGGTTATGCTCTACCGCTGAGCTACGCCCGCAACTATCCATGTGTCGTTAAAGTGGAGCGGGAGACGGGACTCGAACCCGCGACCCTCAGCTTGGAAGGCTGACGCTCTAGCCAACTGAGCTACTCCCGCAAAAGAGTTTGTCTGAAAGCAGACAGGCTATTAACATTAGGTGGTACCGCAGGGCGGATTCGAACCGCCACGCCCGAAGGCAGAAGATTTTGAGTCTACCAAGTCTACCAGTTCCATCACTGCGGCCTGTACATCCTGAAATGTAGAAAGAATTCTACCCCCGCATCGCTTAAATACTGTTTAGGGGGTCTTAAAAAAGAGGCTTTTATGACAATTTGCCATTTTTTTATAGATGACTAAAGTTTATACGTTATAATATCTTCATTAATTAATATGAAATTAGGACAACGAGTGAAAATTGCTATTATCATTACGGCTATACTGTTTATGTATGGTGCTTTTTCTACACTTTTTCATGAAACGGCACTGGTCGGGAATATAGGAAAACTCATTGGAGATACAAATCTGCATCTTTTTGGTTACTTTGCCTATATCAATATTATCATACTCTTTTATCCGCTCTATAAACTCTATAGCCAGCCAAAGGTAAGAAAGGAGATCGATTTCTATCTGGGGTGGATCCTTCTTTTTATAGGAGCCGTTCTTTTCGAATCTTTGGTGGTTGAAAGCAAACATATCGGCTTCATCGGTACACAAATCGTTGCTTTCCTTGCTCCGCTGATAGGAAAAGCCGGACTCTGGCTACTCTGGCTGATGGTCATGATACTCTCCCTGGTCTTCATACTGGAAGATGACTTCTCCTGGAGATCGCTCCTGCCGGAAAGAAAAGAAAAACGTGGCAGAAAAAAAGAGAAAAGCCGTTCGCCTGGAGATATGCTCAAACCCATTGGCAGCGGATTGAAAAAGTTCTTCAGGGTGATCTTCACCAACCCCTTCTCCTCTCCGAAACTCGAGGATGAGATGATGCCGATCATCGATGTAATCGAAGAAAAGCCCAAAAGAACCCGTAAGCCGAGAAAGACAGCGACGAAGAGCAAAACACTGCTCAAACCGAAAGAGAGAGTGGTTAAAGATGTTGACGAGATGGACGATCCTGTTCGCAACGAGATACTCGAACTTGAACATGAAGCCGAAGAAGCCTTGGCGCTGACGGATAAAAAGACAAAACGTCCGAGTGCCAGCAGTAAGACAGGTGTGGAGATCGTAGAGGAACTGGAGGAGAACTCCAAACTGCTCGACCAGATAGAAAAGGGGAAGGTGGCAAAGCCGAAGAACTTCAAACTTCCCAAGCTGGACTTTTTGCAGAAGGCTCCGAAGAAGACCAGGAAGATCAATGAAGCGGAGATCGACAGAAAAATAGAAGATCTCCTTTCTAAACTGCAGCAGTTCAAAGTTGATGGAGATGTGGTACGTACCTATAGCGGACCGCTGGTCACCACGTTTGAATTCAAGCCGGCACCCAATGTAAAGGTCTCCAAGATCCTGGGACTGCAGGATGACCTTGCCATGGCTCTGAGTGCGGAGACCATTCGTATCCTGGCACCCATTCCGGGACGTGATGTGGTAGGGATAGAAATTCCCAACGAGAAGATCGATACGATCTATCTCAGGGAGATCCTTGAGAGTGATCTTTTTAAGGAATCGAAATCGCCTCTGACCGTTGCATTGGGAAAAGATATCGTAGGAAAGCCCTTTATTACAGATATTAAAAAACTACCGCATCTGCTTATCGCGGGTACGACAGGTTCGGGTAAATCAGTGGGGATAAACGCGATGATCCTCTCCCTGCTTTACCGGAACGATCCGGAGCATCTCAAGCTGATGCTGATCGATCCGAAGATGCTGGAGTTTGCGAGCTATGAAGATATTCCGCATCTTATTACTCCGGTGATCACGGAGCCGGTCAAAGCGATCGCGGCACTTGCCAATATGGTAGGCGAGATGGAGCGGCGCTATAAACTGATGGCTGAAGCACGCACGAAAAATATTGAGAACTATAATGAAAAGGTTAAAAAGACAGGGGGTGAAACCTTCCCTTATATTGTTGTGGTCATTGATGAACTGGCAGATTTGATGATGAACGGCGGGAAAGAGGTGGAGCTTTCTATTGCGCGTCTGGCACAGAAATCACGGGCCTGCGGTATTCACTTGATCGTGGCGACCCAGCGTCCATCGGTGGATGTCGTGACCGGACTCATTAAAGCCAATCTTCCTTCCCGTTTGAGTTACAGGGTCGGGTCGCGTATTGACTCCAAAGTCATTCTGGATGCTTTGGGAGCCGACAGTCTGCTGGGACGCGGGGACGGTCTTTTCACGCCTCCGGGTACAACGGGACTGGTACGTATACATGCGCCATGGAATACGGAAGAAGAGATAGAAGAGGTCGTTGAGTTCATTAAAGCGCAGAGAGCACCTGAGTATGATGAAAGCTATCTGGTCACCGGAGGTGCCACAGGCAAAGGAGGGAACGGCGAGAGTGGAGAGGTTGACCTTGATCCCCTTTTCGAAGAGGCAAAACAGATCGTACTGAGCGACAAAAAGACTTCCATCTCCTACCTGCAGAGAAAACTGCAGATAGGGTACAACCGTTCGGCCAATATTATCGAGCAGCTTGAAGCGATGGGAGTACTCTCCGCACCGAATGCAAAAGGTAACAGAGAAATTCTCTAAATGCTTAAAAACTTTCCCAAAAGAGTGACGGAGGGTACTTTTTCTGTAACATTTTGCTACACCGTCACCAACTACTTTTTATAAGCTTATCATTCAAATAAGATTTAACCTCATTTCGATACTATTTATTTACAAATTCAAAATGAACAGGAGACCATTATGGCCTTAGTAGAAGAATATAAAGCACACACAGAAGAACGTGCGAAACTTGGTGTACCGCCGTTGCCATTGACGGCTGAAGCGACAGCGGAACTTGTGGAACTGCTTAAAGCAGACCCAATCGTAGAAAAAGAATATCTGCTGGATCTTTTGAAGAATAAAGTACCTGCAGGTGTGGATGATGCAGCTTACGTAAAAGCAGCATTCCTGAACGCGATCGTCCAGGACGACGCGAAGAGCAGTGCTATCACCAAATTCGAAGCGGTTGAGATCCTCGGTGCTATGCTTGGCGGTTACAATATAGGGCCACTGATCGATGCGTTGAGAAACCAGGATGTTGCCATCGCTCAGGAAGCGGCAGACCAGCTGAAAAATACTATTTTGGTTTATGGTGACTTCGAGACAGTTAAAACACTGATGGATGAAGGCAACGAATTCGCAAAACAGGTGATTGAATCATGGGCGAACGCCGAGTGGTTCACGAACAAACCTGAATTGGAAAAAGAGATCACGCTTACCGTTTACAAGATCCCTGGGGAGACCAACACAGATGACCTTTCTCCTGCTTCTGAAGCGTTCACAAGAGCGGACATTCCTCTTCATGCGAATTCTTTCCTCCAGTCAAGAATGGAAAATCCACTGGAGACAATGGCAGAGTTGAAGAAAAAAGGTCATCCTTTGGCGTATGTGGGTGATGTTGTTGGTACCGGCTCTTCAAGAAAGTCAGGTATCAACTCTGTTCAGTGGCACATGGGACATGACATTCCAGGTGTTCCCAACAAAAGAACAGGCGGAGTGGTCATTGGTGATATTATCGCGCCTATTTTCTTCAATACAGCAGAAGATAGTGGATGTCTGCCTATCCAGGCTCCGGTGGCGGAACTTGAGACAGGTGACGTGATTACAGTGAAGCCCTTTGAAGGTGTAATAGAGAAAGATGGAAAAGTTGTTTCAGAGTTTACGCTAGAGCCAAATACGCTTCCTGATGAGATGAGAGCAGGCGGACGTATTCCTTTGATCATCGGTAAAGGCCTGACTGCCAAAGCAAGAGAATCGCTTGGTATGGGTGCAAGCGACATGTTCATGACACCAACAATGCCTGAAGATAACGGCAGAGGATTCACCCTTGCACAGAAAATGGTGGGTAAAGCATGCAGCATGGAAGGCGTAAAGCCAGGTACCTATTGTGAGCCGGTATGTACTACGGTCGGATCACAGGATACGACGGGCCCTATGACAAGAGACGAGATCAAAGAGCTTGCGGCACTCAGCTTTGGTGCAGACTTCGTACTTCAGTCATTCTGTCACACAGCGGCCTACCCGAAGCCTGCAGATATCAACCTTCAGCATACACTGCCGAAGTTCTGGACAGAGAGAAAAGGTTTCATCCTCAGACCGGGTGACGGTGTTATCCACAGCTGGCTGAACAGAATGTGTCTTCCGGACACGGTTGGTACGGGTGGAGACTCACATACACGTTTCCCAATCGGTATCTCGTTTCCTGCAGGTTCGGGTCTTGTTGCTTTTGCAGCGGTAACAGGTATGATGCCTTTGACAATGCCTGAGTCTGTACTTGTAAGATTCAAAGGTGAAATGCAGCCTGGTATCACACTGCGAGACTTGGTCAATGCCATTCCTTACCAGGCGATCAAAGACGGTTTGTTGACTGTTGAGAAGAAAGGTAAGAAAAATATATTCGCAGGTCGTGTTCTTGAGATCGAAGGTCTTGAAACCCTCAAGTGTGAGCAGGCATTTGAGCTTTCGGATGCATCGGCAGAGCGTTCGGCAGCAGCATGTACGGTCAAGTTGGACAAAGAGCCTATTATCGAGTATCTTAAGTCAAATATCGTACTCATAGAAGAGTTGATCGATCAGGGCTATGAAGACAAACAAACGCTTCAGAGACGTGCGGACAAGATGAAAGAGTGGATCGCGAATCCCGAACTGCTTGAGGCAGACAGTGATGCAGATTATGCTGCGGTCATCGAGATCGACATGAATGAGATCAAAGAGCCGATTCTTGCCTGTCCAAACGATCCGGATGATGTCAAGACACTGACAGAAATCCATGAGCAGGGACTTAGAACGGAGATCGATGAAGTCTTCGTCGGTTCATGTATGACTAATATTGGTCTTTTCAGAGCGCTGGGTGAAGTCCTTAAAGGTGAAGGTCAGGTACCGACAAAGCTGTGGATATGTCCTCCTACAAAAATGGATGAGCATACACTGATCGAAGAGGGGTACTACTCTATCTTCGGTACGGCAGGTGCAAGAACGGAGATTCCGGGATGTTCACTCTGTATGGGTAACCAGGCACAGGTGGCTAAAGGTGCCTATGTATTCTCTACTTCTACAAGAAACTTCGACAACAGACTGGGTAAAGATTCTCAAGTCTATCTTGGTTCTGCTGAGCTTGCAGCCGTGGTTGCCCTGAAAGGCAAACTGCCGACAGCCGAGGAATATATGGAACTGGTCACCAAGAAGATCAAACCTGAAATGACGGATGATGTCTACAGATACCTGAACTTCAACAAGGTTGCCAAAGAAGACCTTGAAGCGATGGTCGAGTAAGTACCTCTCTATCTCTTTCTACCCCGGTTTCGGGGTAGGATATTTCCTCTCTTTTATGTTATAATCATATTCAATTTCATTATATTAGGTTTTTAGATGAAGCGTATCGTACTTTCCTTGCTTTTCCTTTCCATTGTTCTTCATGCGGGGGACAGAGAACTCATTCCTGTTTCCAAAACGGAATTCATCTATATAGACACAAAGGGAAATGAACATGATATTGATTTGACAGGCAAGGATTTCATCCTGGTATCGGTCAGGGAAGAAGACAGTGACGGCAGGGTCTATGCTGTGGACCGTGACGGCACGGTCTGGCTAAGTGGCGGCATCTCTTCTGGTGAAGAGATGGGATTCACCCCTTCCGGAAAATGGAGCATACTTCAGAAAAAACGCTACTATACTTCCAAAAGATATCCTGAACCTGACGGCAGCAATAATATGGATTACAGTCTTTTCTTTACACCGTGGGGGCATGCGCTGCATAAAGGGAATATCGACTATTCTTCGCATGGTTGCATCCATGTGGACAAAAAAGATATACCGCTGATTTACAACTGGGCGTGGGTAGGCATGCCGGTCCTCATTACCCGTCACCGCTATATGCAGTTTGCAAGACCAGATCTTCTCCGTATCTACAAGACCAACAAGAAATATACCCGAAGAAGAAGACGTTAGCCTTTTGTTGCATCACTCAATACTCTTTCTATTCTCCGACACTGTTTATTGTTACAGTATTTTTGTGTGGTAGGATTGTAAAACCTGATAGAAGCAGACTTGGAGATGACCTTTAGTATTTTCCGAAATAGTCAAAGATAGTATTGAATTTTCTGGGAATACGTCTGGGTCTTCCATCTTCAATATAGACTAATACCACTTCCATGGAAAAGACCTTCGTATCATTTTTGAATATCTCCTGCAATAGGACCATAGAACTGCTTTTTTGACTCAGTATCTTCGATGTAACATCGAGCATATCCCCAAGTGTAGAAGTAGCCAAAAAGTCGGCATGGATGTTGCGCACCACAAAACCGCTGTCGGAACCCTCCCCAGGCAGCATGTTTTGTTCAAAAAATATTTCGGAACGTGCTCTTTCGCAGAAATTGATGTAGCGTGTATGGTAGGTGATGCCTCCGGCATCGGTATCTTCATAATAGACTCTTATCCTCATCTTTTTAACCCCATATACAGGGCTTTTGAGAGGTGTTGTCTGTCCACCGTGCCCAAAATCGTGCCCATTTTTTCTATTTTCTTAAAGCGTATTTCGTCATCCTCTTCTATGAATTTAGTATAGATCTTTAGGGTGATGGAAACATCTTTGTGCCCAAGCATTTTAGACACATAAACTATATCAGCACCTTTGCTTATGAGCTGTGATGCAAATGTATGTCTTAGATTATACAGGACACGGGCTTTGATCCCAGTTCTTTTTCTTTATCCTTTGAAAGTATGCTTGTAGTATAATCAATATTAATTTTATTTTAATATTTGACAAGGGTAGAGAAGTATGCAAGAAGAGATCCTCAATGACAATAAAAATGTAACTGCTAACAGCCAACAAGTAGAACTCCTCAAAAAAAACTTTCCACAGTGTTTTGATAAAGATGGTAATTTCATCGTTCATAAGATGGAGGAGATTGTAGGAGAGAGTGGGCTTGAGCTTTCAAAAGAGAGTTATTCTCTGAACTGGTTAGGAAAATCTTATGCCAGACTCCTTGCCAACGAAAACCCTCGTACACTGCTCAAAGAAGACAAAAAGCACAACACCAAAGAGCAAAATAAAGAGAGTCAAAATCTCCTCATTAAGGGTGACAATCTTGAGGTGCTCAAACACCTCTCAAACGCCTATGCCGAGTCTATTAAAATGATCTATATCGACCCACCATACAATACAGGGTCAGATGGATTTGTCTATAATGATGATAGAAAATTTACATCCCAAGAACTTAGCCGTTTGGCAGATATTGACATGGATGAAGCCAAAAGGATTTTGGAGTTTACCCAAAGTAATGCCAACTCCCACTCTGCATGGCTTACTTTTATGTATCCACGGCTTTATGTGGCAAGACAGCTACTTAAAGAGGAAGGGGTGATTTTTATCTCAATTGATGAGAATGAGAACGCACAATTAAAAATACTTTGTGATGAAGTCTTTGGTGAAGAAAATTATGCAGGTGAAATTGTATGGAAAAATAGTAGTAAAAATGATCAATCATACATTTCTATACAGCACGAGTACATTTTTGTATACGTAAAAAGTAAAGCACATAATAGTGGAGACTGGAAAGAAAAAAAAGAGGGACTAGATTTAATCTATAAAGCTTTTGAAAAGTTTAGAAAAAAACATGGAGATGACTGGGGTGCTATTCATAAAGATGCCTTATCTTGGTATAAACAATTTCCCGCGTCAGATCCAATAATGGGAAGTAAACATTATACTTGGATGGATGAAAAAGGTGTGTATTTTCCTGATAATATTTCTGGTCCAAATCATGGACAGTATAGATATGATGTTGATCATCCTGTTACAAAACAAGTCTGCAAAGCCCCTAGTAGTGGATGGCGATATCCCGAAGAGACCATGATACAAAGAATCAAAGATAATCTTGTGCATTTTGGTAAAGACCATACCACAGTACCAAATAATAAAACATATCTGAAAGATACTGAATCTCAAAGCTTAACAAGCATAAAGTATCAAGACGGAAGGGTTGCTTCGAAGCAATTGACTAAATTGATGGGAGGCAAGTATTTTACAAATCCAAAAGATGTGAGTATTTTAATTAGATTAATGAAATCCATTGGTGTTGGCAATAATGATATTGTTTTGGACTTTTTTGCCGGTTCAGGAACTACAGGACAGGCTGTGATGGAATTAAATGTTAATGAAGGAAGTGAAGTATCATTTGTACTTGTGCAGATTAGAGAAAATTTGGACGAAGCATATGCCAATGCTGCAGGGGATGGAAAAAAAACAATAAAGAATGCTATTGAATTTTTGGGTGAGCATAGCAAGCCTCATGATGTATCCGAATTAACTCAAATACGTTTAAAAAAAGCATCAGAAAATATAAAAAAAGAACATCCAAACTGTAAAGGTGATCTTGGCTTCAAGATTTATGAGACAATGCCTGTATGGGATGGATACCTGGATGAGATAGAGAAACTTGAAGAAGATACAACTCTTTTTGATGGAAGTAAACTTAATAATGAAGAGCTTGAAGTACTCCTAACTACATGGAAAGTGTATGATGGTTTGGAACTTAGCTATGAACTGCAAGGTGTAGAACTCTCAGACTACAAAGCCCATCTGGGTAAGGGGATACTCTATCTTGTGTATAGTGGCTTTAGTACGGACGCGCTAAAAGCACTTTTAGAAAAGTTAGATAGTGATCCAACATTTGAGCCAAGCAGAGTAGTTTTATTCGGTTACAACTTTACCTCAAAAGCACAAAGAGAGCTAGATGAAGCACTCAGCTCCTATGCCAATAAAAAGTCCATAGAACTCGATGTAGTAGTGAGATACTAAGATGGCAGGATTTAAGTTTGAGAGAAATCTGCCTCATCAGGTAGAAGCGGTTAAGTCCATCATGAGAGTGTATGATGGAGCACAAGCCAAACCTCTGGCAGAGAAGGCTATGGCAGCTGTGGCTAATCCAGTTATAGATTATGACCCTGGGTATCTTTATTGTAAGAATATTCAAGCTGTGCAAGAACAAAATGGCATTTCTGGCAAAGAATACTTTGACTGCAAAGAGAGTTCTCCAGGACTGCATACACTTGACATCATGATGGAGACAGGTACAGGAAAAACCTACACATACACCAAAGCGATGTTTGAGCTGAGCAAACAACTTGGCATTAAAAAGTTCGTTGTAGTAGTGCCGACACTTTCCATTAAGGCAGGAACGGTTAACTTTCTCAAAGCCAAAGCAACCAATGAACACTTTAGGCAAGAGTATGGCTCTGTTATTAAAACGTATATCGTAGAGAGTCAGAAAAAGTCAAAAAGCAAAAAAGCGTATATGCCACAAGCTGTCAGAGAGTTTGTCGAAGCACATGATGATGGCAATGTGCATGTTCTTGTCATTAATGCAGGGATGATCAACTCCGATACCATGAGTAAAAAGTTTGATGTGAGTCTTTTTGACAGATATAATACTCCTTTTGGGGCTATTGCCTCGATTAATCCTTTTACCATCATCGATGAACCGCATAAGTTTCCAAAAGAGGGTGTGACTTATGGGAATATACAGAAGTTTGGATCTCAGTTTATCTTCCGTTTCGGTGCGACATTTAATGATCAGTATCACAATCTCATCTATAGGCTCAGTGCTGTAGATGCTTTTAATGAAAACCTTGTTAAGGGTGTGATGACCTATGTGGAAGAGTTTGATGAGGGAAAAGATATTTACTTCAAACTAGTTTCAAGCAGTGCAAAAGAGATAGCCTTTGAGTTACATGAAGCAGGAAAGAAAACAGTGCATACCATAGCACCCAAAGAGAGTATGGCTGTGCTTCATGAAGAGATGCGAGATCTTTTTGTACTTAATGCAAATACAAAAAAAGTAGTACTCTCTAACGGATTGGAGCTTAAAAAGGGAGATAAAATAAACCCTTATTCCTATGCCCAGTCTTTGCAAGACAAGATGATACAACAAGCCGTTGCCAATCACTTCAAGATAGAGAAAGAACTCCTGACACGAGATGTTCGCATTAAACCTCTGACGCTCTTTTTTATTGATGATATTGAAGGGTATCGTGATGGAAATGAGATAGCTGGATCACTCAAAGATAAGTTTGAAACATTGGCGAAAGCACATATAGAAAAACTTCTCAAAGAGGTGAAAGATGAGCGTTACAAAGCATATCTTGAAGCTTCACTCAAAGATGTTTCACTTATTCATGGAGGATACTTCTCTAAAGACAACAGTGAAAAAGACGAAAAAATAGAAAAAGAGATTACTGAGATTTTGCATGATAAAGAATCTTTACTAAGCCTGGATAACCCGAGACGTTTTATCTTCTCCAAATGGACACTGAGAGAGGGATGGGATAATCCTAATGTATTTCAAATCTGTAAGCTTAGAAGCAGTGGAAGTACTACTTCAAAACTCCAGGAAGTAGGACGTGGACTCAGACTCCCCGTCAATGAATACATGAGTAGGGTAAAAGATGAGAATTTTGATCTGCATTATTTTGTAGATTTTAGTGAGAAGGATTTTGTAAAAACACTTGTGACGGAGATCAATGAAAAGTCAGGTGCGTATGGTAGCGATAAAGTACCTGAAAAACTTACGCCTGAGCTTGTAGAAAAAATCACCCAGAAATACTCCATAGATGAGGCAACGCTTTTTCAAACATTGGGAGAAGCAGGTATTATAGACTTTGGACAGAAATTTATTGATGATGGATTTGAAAAACTTAAATCAGAGTATGCAGATGCATTTGGTGGGCTGACAAAAGGTAAAGTAAGAGGGGCAAAAGAAGAAAAAGAGAAAGTTACGCTCAGGGTTGGTAAATATGGTGAGCTCAAAGCCCTTTGGGAACAGATAAACCAAAAAGTAGTGTTAGAGTACAAAATAGATACAGAAGAAGGCTTTGCCACACTTTTTAAAGGCTATCTGGAGGATAACCTAAGAGAGTTTGAACCACAAGGTGTTAAAACGAGAATTGGTAGTATCAATTTTGAAGATGGTGCGGCATATTATAAAGAAGTTGAGAGTGTAAATAACAAGATATTACCCATATCTACTATGACTTATAAGGCATTTTTACTGGAGCTTAGTCGTGCCTTGAATTTCAATATACAAACTTTGCATCAAGTATTTTTGAACTTAAAAGAGAAGCTGGATATCAATACATACTTGAATATACAAACGGTAAGAATCATAAAAAATGGCTTTAACAGATACTTGTTAAGTAAATCAATGGATAAATTTTCTATCGGCTATAAGACGATATCAAATGAAGTTCATCCAACCAAACTCACAGATAAGGATGGTAAACCTCTTGAAAGTATCAATGCCTCTGAAGTGGGTGTGTACTTTGCAGATGATAAAAAAGTAGCAGATAGTTATTTTTTCAATGAACTCTATTTTGATAGTGATTTAGAAAAACAAAACATAGTTAAAAATATTGAAGAAGTCATTGTCTTTACCAAGATCCCTAAAAACTCCATCAAAATCCCTGTAGCAGGTGGCGGTACTTACAGCCCTGATTTTGCATATGTTATCAAAGACAAGCAAGGGAAGAGAACATTTCATCTAATTGTAGAGACAAAAGGTAAAAAGGAAGAGGATCTAGGTAAAACAGAAGAGAAAAAAATAGCTCACGCCAAAGCACTCTTTGCACATATGTCCGAAGATGTCAAAATAGAGTTTAGAAAACAGTTAAAGGGTAAAGAGATTGTGAAGATCATTGAGGAAGTGATGGCTTCATAGGTAGGTAAATATAAGGAGGGAGAAGTATTATGAAATTGATTCGATTTTGTGTCAAAGGTTTTAGGGGATATCAAGAAAAGACGTGTATAGATCTAAATGATCTTACAACAATCATTGGTAAAAATGATTCTGGAAAATCTACTGTATTGGAAGCAATGGATACATTTTTCAATAATATAAAAATGGATGCAGGTGATTACAATATTAATCTGGGAGATACAAAAGAGATTCGTTTAACTGCAGTGTTTTCTAATTTACCCGATGAAGTTGTTATAGATGAAACAAACCCGATAAATTTAGCTGAGGAGTATCTTTTAAATTCTGATGGATACTTGGAAATAGAGAAAGTATATAAAGGTGCAGCTCCTTCACATAAAGAAACATATATTATTGCCAATCATCCTTCAAATGAAAATTTTAGTGACTTATTAAAATTAAAAATAACTCCCTTAAAGACTCGTGCAAGAGAGCTTGATGTTAACTTGGACGGTGTAAACCAAACAATGAAATCAGAAATACGAAAAAGGATTTGGGAAAGTATTGAGCTTGAGTTTGAGCTTCAAAGTATTTTGGTAAAAGACGAAGATACCAAAAAAATAGGAGAAAAATTAGAAGCCATTTACCCTACATACTCTTTATTTAAATCCGATAGACCGAGTACAGATCAAGATGCAGAAGCACAAGACCCTATGCAGGTAGCTATTAAAGAAGCTATGAAAGCCCAAGAAGCGAGATTAAATGTTATAGCCAGAAGGGTACAAAGAGAAGTTGAAGCAGTAGCCAATAGAACTGTAGAAAAGCTTCAAGAGATGGATCTTGAACTGGCTAATGAATTAAACCCTGTTTTTAAAACGGATTGGGGTAAGGTATTTAAATTAAGCTTGACTAGTGATGAACAGATCCCTATTAACAAAAGAGGTAGCGGTGTTAGACGCTTGATACTTTTAAACTTTTTTAGAGTAAAGGCTGAACAACAAAACTCAACAAATATTATCTATGCTATTGAAGAGCCTGAAACTTCACAACATCCTGATAATCAAAAGATGTTAATTGAAGCATTTTGGGAGTTGTCACAGCAAGATAATACGCAAGTTTTATTTACAACACATACGCCTATGTTAACTAATCATATTGATGAAAACAATATTAGATACATCAAAAATAATGAAATTATTAATACACTTGATGATGAATTAAAAATAGAAATAGCAAATAGTTTGGGTGTACTTCCTGACCATAAAGTTAAGCTATTTATTGGTGTAGAGGGTGTTAATGATATTAATGGGTTGAAAAACTTCTCAAAAGTTATTAGTAGAGAATATCCAGAGTTAATAGATTTGGATACATTAGAAAATGATGGAAAAATTGTCTTTATACCACTTGGAGGCTCTAGTTTTAAATTATGGATAAATAGGCTAAATGGATTAAATATACCTGAGTTCCATATATGTGATAGAGATTATGAACCACCTACTGCTGCTCATTATCAAACTATTGTAGATGAGTTGAATACTCAGGAGGATAAAGAAGCCTATATCACTTCAAAAAGAGAGCTTGAAAGCTATATACATCATGACGTAATTTGTAGTACATATGCTAATTATGATATTGAAATTAGACTAAATCCTTTTGATGATTTTGATGATGTACCACTAGAAGTGGCAAAGAAGGTACATGAAGCATCTACAAGTCCTCATCTTTGGGATGAATTGACAGATGAGAAGAAAAAGAAAAAAATTTCTGCCTGTAAAAAAGTACTCAACAGTGATGTTGTAAAGGAAATGACATATGAACAGTATTGTGAAGCTGATAGCGGTAGAGAAATTGAAGGACATTTTCGAAGAATTATTGAGTTGGTAAATTAGTAGGGGAAGTACATTTATGACAAAAACACAAAAATATTTAGAAGCACTCAAAACCTTTGATGACTGGGTCATCGTCTCATCATGGGCGGTAAGAGTAGGCGAACTGTATCCAGATATTTTAGATGCTGCCAATGAGCAAGCAGCCAATCAAGCCAATGATACTACAGGACTAAGAGAACTTGCAGCCCGTATTAGCTCCAGACTCTCTACAGGTGGATTCCCTGAAGTGGAGATAGATGACAGCGAACACCCTCGTAAAGTACGCTATATCTCTGAAGCCCAAAAAGAAGAACGCATAGAAGGGTTTGAAAGCATAGCCAAACAGTTAAACAAGTTCTTCAGCCTCGATTTTGAGGTAGATCATGCATTTGCCTTACTCAACTCTTCAGAGGCAGGTAAACACCACCCAGACAACCTACAGCTACTCATAAAAGCCCATAACGGAAAGAAAAATAAAAAGAACTGGCAAAGATTTACTATAGAAGAGCAAAAAGAGTATATCAAGCAAGTTATAGCGTTACAAACCATGATAGCCTCTAGACTAGAGATTAGCTTGGTGGATGATGTTTTGGATTCTTTGTTGGAGAGATTAGGGAAGGTGTACTGAAATGGAGTTAATATATTTATGGACAAAAAAATATAAAAATTTAGAGGGTGGTTATAAACTTTCTTCAAAATACAATGTTAAATATGAAAAGGAAATAATTCATTTAGAACCTAATTCATTTTTTATTGATAACTTTTTTGATGAGAAAAATAAAATAAATATTACTGCTATTATTGGAGAGAATGGTAGTGGAAAAAGCAGTATAATGAAATTAATTATTCAACTGTTATACGCTGATTTTTCTTCTAAAAATGAACTAAATAAAGATAGTTTTTTAATTGTGGAAATTGAAACTAAATTTTATTGTATTTATACTAATAATAGATCACAGATTAAATTAAAAATAAATGGTGAGAATAGAGAGTTTAGTACCTATGATAAAAATTTTTATACAATATATTTTAATTACATGTTAGACTCATTAAAGGATGATTCTACTGAAAATTGGATTGATGACATATATCATAAGTCAGATGATTATACTGTACCAATTTTACTTGAACCATACAAAAAAGATAATAATGTCAATATTAACAATCTTAATTATTTAACTAGACAAAGAATGATACTGCATAAGCAATCATTTGATAAAAATAAATTTTTAAGTGATATATTTGAACCTATTGAAGTAACCGTAAAGATAGATACAAATAAAGTAATAAAAATATTGACACTTCCAAATGATTCTAAAAAGTATCATTTTACACATGAGATTAAAAATAATTATGAATCAATTTTTTCTGATATTTATAGTTTAATCAAAGAGATTTCTAAGCAAGAAGAGTTGATACAACAGTTAGAAAAAGATAGTGCTGACGAATTTGATATTCAATCAAAAAAAGAAGACTTGACTACACTATATAATAATTTGGATGATGAGATATATAATATTCCATTATTTATTCTTAATAAATTATATATTGCTAATAAAATAGATAAATACAATATAATTAATAGTCAGAAAATTAGTGAGGGTAAAATTGGAGCTATGACGATTGGTTCAAAACTACTAATTCGAAATGTAGTTTTTGAAGGTGATAATGTAGGTGCTGAAATTATGGATGAGACACATAGTACATTAAAACTTCGTAATGCAATAAAGTTTCATGAATATATAGTACCTAGTTATGAAAGTAATTTAACATTATTGAATAAAGAAAAAACTTTTTCAATAGAAGATAAACGCTTACAGTGTTTACCTAGCTGGTTTGAAGTGAAATTTAGAGATAAGCATAATAGAACTTTTACAAGTTTAAGTGCTGGAGAAAAATCATTTTATATTTTATTAACTACATTAATTTATCAAATTAATAATATTGTTACTAGAATGGGAACAATAAGGGGAGCATATTATCATGTTCTAATAATGCTAGATGAAGCTGATCTGGGTCTTCACCCAAAATGGCAACGACAATATTTATATAATATTGTTGAGACCCTGAAGGAAACTTCATTGGATTTAAGTTATCACGTGATATGTACATCACATTCTCCTTTTATTGTCTCAGATTTACCAAAAGATAATATTTTGTTTTTAGATAAAGGGAAATCTAGTAACTTACAAGATATTCTGTATACATTTGGTGAGAATATTCATACATTACTAAATGATTCTTTTTTCATGCAAAAGGATATGATGATGGGAAAAATTGCAGAACATAAACTTCGAGACTGTTTTGATTTTTTTGAAAAAATATTTGAGAATGATAAAGAAATAGAAAAAATTGAAATGTATTATGTAGATGAAAAATCAACAGAAAAAAAAGATTCTAACTTAAAAAACAAATTAAATAGACTCAAAGAAAATAAAGATAATTTAAAAATAAAATATGAAAAAAATTATCAATATTATCATGGTTTGCAAAATATTATTGGAGAAGAATATCTTCAAATAGCATTTAAAAATAGTTTAGATGAGTGTAATAAATTGTTTAATATATCAGATGAACATAATTTGAGTGATAGAGATAGGCTAATTAAAGCATTAGAGAAAGATCCTAGTTTAGCAACTAAGTTAATAAAAGATATAGAATGATTAAAATTGATTTAGAAAAAAAGTTAAGTAGAGTAGGCTTGCGGGTTCTTGATTTTGAAACTAAATATATTGAAGATATTTTAGATCGTGAACATCAAATTATTACAACGAACAAAAATGGCAATAAAATTGATAGATTTTCCTTGAATATAAATGTTAATATGCCTACACCTCCAAAATACAAGTTAGAGAGAATATTTTTAGAGTTATATAATCAGAATAATGATCTGGAACAATTTATTAATGCTATATTTAATCCCATAACTAATATACGTGAGAGTAGAGAAAGGTTAAAAGAAATTCTTTTAATTAATCCTGACCTCCTGCAAAATAAAATAGCTTTGATTGATGCATATCCTAATCCAAAACCAAATCATATTTTAAAAAAGATATTTGATTATACTCGTGATAGAGAATACAAAAAATCTTTAAAAGGGATAAGTCCAAGATTTAAGGAAGTTGATTTCCGAGTTTGTATTTATTGTAATAGAAATTTTATCTCTAATTTTCATACTAAAAAAGTAAAAAGAGCTACATTCACATTGGATCATTTCTATCAAAAAGATAAATACCCTATTTTTGCATTGTCTTTATACAATCTCGTACCTTCTTGTGCAGTATGTAATACAAATATAAAAGGTACACGCGATGTTGAACAGTATATGAATCCATATTCTTCTGGCTATAATTTTGAAAATGAAGTGCATTTTAAATTGATGCCTAATTATAAAGTTAAACTTGTAACATCTAACCCTTTGTGTTATAAGTATGTAAAAGATTTTTATCACAATGAAGTGTATGAAACACATACATTAGAAGTTAAAGAATTTGTTAAAAAAAGAGAAGTATTTACTGATGACATGATTACTAAATTATCAAGAATCACTAAACATTCTGAGTCTCGGGTTAAAGCATTTTTATTTGGTAATGTTTTGTATAAAAAGAATTTAGACTCTGAATCATTAGGAAAGTTAAAAATTGATTTGGCTAACGAATTGGGAATAATTTAGATTAATATGATGAAGGAGTGGATATGAATAAAACACTACTACAACAAGCATAAAGATTTCATAACAATACCCCTACATACTCTCAAACACCATACTTCAATAGATTAGCCAAGCAGTACCAAAAAGATAATGATCTTTATTTTATAGAGATAAAACTAAGACAAAAAAGTAAAGTGCTTGACTGGGAGAAGTTCTTTTTGTTTCTCTCTGAAATAGGGAATAATGGTAAAAGTATCTCCTCTTTTGAAGAGATAGAACAGTTGCTATCCTCAACACAAAGTAGAAAAGAGAATATAGAAAATACTGGAGACAGTAAAAGCCGCTATATTTTAGTGTTTGATGGTGTGGTGATATTTCAGCATGGTGATGAAGAGCCAAGGCTCTATAAAAATTCTGATGAGATCATAGTAAATGATACTCCCATTTTGGCAGTGGAGAATGGAGAGACATTTTTAAATATCTATGATATTGCATCCAGATTTGATTATGACCAGTTCTTGTACCTGGGCGGCATGAGCAATAGTGCCACTAGGAAGTTTCTCAAAGATAAAGACGTTACCTTTTTCCTGGACTATGATATCGAGGCGATACGCATTTATGATAGTTTTAAGTGTAGAAGTAAAAGTTTTTTTAAGCACCCTAAACTAGAGAACTATTTTTCAAATGCCAAGTATCGAAATGAAGAGCTTTATCGTAAGCAGCTCTCCTCTCTCCCTTCTACTCATGATGAGTTACAATGGCTTATTGATTTTATCAATCAATACAGTGCCGTGATTGAACAGGAGGTATTTTAGTATGACCCATATTGAGCTTATCTCTTTGATGAATAGACACAAAAAAGTGATTGACCGAGCATACAAAGGGGAGATGCCTTCTGGAATAGATACTGCACTCTTTGAAGCGGAGATTTTCAACAAAATTGGAGATCGTGTCGTTCTCAATGAAGCTTATATCCAATTTATCAATACCATGCTCAAACGGGTAGAGTATGGTGTGATATTTGGAAAATATGCTGAAGAGTTGCAGCAGCTTGTTACGTATAAAAAAAGATTTTTGGAAACTTCAGACAAAACCTATCTAAACCGTATCCGTAAAGGGATAGAGGATGTTTATCTGAAGTTTAAACGAAGAGATTCAGATATCTCAGTACTTATAAGTAGGATTGTTCATGAAAATGCCTTGAGTTTGGAGGTGATCTTGGATGATGCAGAGCATATCCTCCTCCAAATGCAGGAGCTCTCAAATGCTAGTACGCAGACCTATAATATCTTCTCTAAAGAGATTGTAGGGTTAAGTAAAGAGATAGATGATTTGATCATTGATGTGAAGATCGACATACAACGGTATTCTGATAATCTGCATAAGTATATTCATCGACTCAATGGATTCATACTAAGAACGAAACAGAGGAAAGAACAAAACAATAAGATTGCGGCATTGGCAGGGAAGATTATGGCAGATGATGCCTCTGAGCTTGAAGCACTTTTAAGAAGTGGTCATGAAACACTACATCATACTTTTGGCAATATAAAAAGACACAAAATCAAAACGGTACCATCTCAAAAAGATATAGAACAGGAACGTTTTGCTGTTATTTTGCGTCAAGTGTTCACACTGGAGCCTCATAAAGTGGTAAAAGCACCACAAACAATCTACAAAAAGCAAGAACTCGAAGAAAAAATAGTATTAAATTATCAAAAATTGCTTGAGGATATTCAGAGTGATATGCCTAAAGATCTGTTTGATTTTATTTTAAACCATGAAGAGATTGAAAAATTTGATGCAGTACAAACAAAGCGTTCGGAAGCATTTAAAGCATTTTTAATGACCGTATCTGAACATAGAGAACATACAAAAATAGATGTAGGATTTGGATCTCATCATATAAGGAGAGTAGCATGGATATAGCCAATGTTTTTGAAATCTTGTCTCAGGGGAAGATTATTTCATCTAATTCAAAAAAATATAGTGAATACACACGACATCTTATGGATGAAGAGGTCTTTGATGAGTTTTATGATGCTGCATCTACTCTAGGTTACATCTTGCATGGTGAAGGAGGGTACTTTTACCTCTCAAAAAAAGGGCAGATGAATAAAGATGAGATGGAAGCGTATATTGCCAAACATACAGATGCAATCTTGGCTATCTCCATACTTAGACAATTGAGACCACAGATAGATAGAGGAAGTTTTATTGTCTATACAGATTTGATACATGAATACAAAATGCAGGAGAAAGAAGACAGTTCCATCGCCAATAGACTTAATATGCTTGTATCAGGCAAAGGCAATGTAGATCTTAAAAGTGCTTTTGATGCACTGTTCGATCGACTTAGAAAGTTTGATCTCATAGAGAGAATAGGTAACAATGATCAGGATAAATATAAAGTGCTTGATGCGATTGATTACTATATAAAGATCATTGAACTCTCTGAGCCTAATAGTAGGGAGAGCAAATGATTAGACGAATGATATTGATTAACTCAGCCAATTTTGACCTTGTAGATATTGACCTCTCTAAAGATGTGTTTTTTCTTGGTGACAATGCTTCAGGTAAAACAACAACAACCCGTGCGATTCACTACCTTTATAATGCAGAAGGAAGACAACTGGGAATCCCTAGTGATAAAGACTCTTTTGAAAAGTATTACTTTCCTTACGATAACTCTTATATTGTCTATGTATTTGATGACTTTTTTATGATGGCATTTAAACGAAGTGGAAAGGTGCAAAAATGGTTTAGCAAGCAGCCTTTTGATCTGGAGAGAGTTATTTCTAACGGTATACTTGTAGAACATGACCTTATAAGGGCTTATCTTAAAGATGTAAGCTCTTATCGTCCACAAACCAATGCTGAGTACAGGAAGATTATTTATGGGCAGGAGAGACGCTATACGGACTTCTCTATTGCATCCATTAAAAACTATGATGCATTTTTGGAAGTCTACAACATGGTCTTTAATGTCGATAAAGCCATTGTCGATATGAAGAGCATCAAAAAAGCCATACAGAAATCTTTGCAAAAAGATGATGAGATCCTCTCATTGGATTTTGATACCTATATTGCAGATATGACAGCCTTTAAGCGAGACTATGACTTTTTCAAAAAGTTTGACAGGCAAAGAGACAATATTAAAAAATCCGTTGATGTGATGGAAGAGCTTGTCGCCCTGGAAGAGACTATACAACTACTACTTGGAAAGATAAGATATAACCAGGAATCGGATAAAGAGAAACTACCTGAGCTCAAAGTTGCATATGATACAGAAGAAGAGGCACTAAAGGCATTCAAACGTAGGGTAAAACATTGGGAAAGAAGATTGGGTGTCCTGGAGAATAAGGTAAGGGATCAAATTACTGATTTTATTATTAAAATTAAAGAGTTAGAGGTATTGGAAGAGAAGTACTCTCCTATTCAATATGAAGAAGCTGTGAATATAGCTGCAAAGAAGAATGGGCTAAAAAAAGAGAGCGAAGAACTTACTATTTCCATAGGAAAACTTGAAGAAGAGCAGAGTAGTATCGTTAAAGAGATTGAGAGTAGGATAGAGCAGTTAACACGGAAAACAAATGTAGATATCTTAGCTGAAGGAAGAGAAACATTTCGTAAGCGAAAAGAGTTGGAAGAGAATCAGTGTGATAACGATATTGCAATCATAGAAGCTGAATTTGTAGAGATATTTTCAGAGATAGAAAAAAAGATAGAAGAGTTACAAAGTGCACTATCTGTGGAAGAAGAAAATGTTGAGACACTTAAAAAAAGCTATGAATCCCAGAGTGATAGCTTGTCTCAGGAGTATGAAGCAGAGCAAGAAAGAAGCAGTAAAGAACAAGAAAAAATAGCAAATCAAATCGCTGAAAAAGAGTCCGTACTAGATAGATCGTCCAGACAAGTTGTACAGGAAGAGAGAACGATCGAGGAATATAAAAATGATTATCTCCAAGCACGATTTGAAAGGGCTGAGAAACTTAATAGTGTACGCCTATATAACAATACAAGAATAAAAGAGTATCAAACGCTTTTGAGTCATGAACCCAATACACTCAAAGCATTTTTGGCTGAGGAAGTGGATGGATGGGAAGAACATATCTATCCTGTGATAGATAAAGAGCTGCTTTCAAAATCGCGTGATGTGCTAAAGCCAGTAGCAGATTTTAAATCTACCTCTACGCTTTTTGGTGTGACTATGGATCTTACTTCTTTGAAGGTTTATCCTACAGCAGAAGAATTACATGAAAAAATTGTGCAACATAAAGAAGACAGAAAGATTAGCCTAGTAAAAGCTAGAGAAGAAGATAGGGTTTTGAAGGCTGAGTATGATCATTTCCTGAATCAAGCTAATCTAACAATAGATAATATTAAGAGCGAAATAAAGTTAGAGCAGGAGAATTTGGGCGTACTACAGGTAAAACTTTCTGAATTGAAACAGGAGCATATACAGCGCAAACAACGGTATCAGGACAACAAAGAAAAGCTCAAAGAGCAATTTGAAATGCAAAAAAAGAAGCATGTTGAGAGAATTAACCGTATCAAGCAAGAGAAGAAAACACAAAAAGATGAAGAGAAGATCCAAAACAATCATAAAAAGCGTCAGATAGAACAGCGTAAAAAAGATTTGGAGTTTAATGTTAAAGCGTTGAGAAGTCAAGTGCAATCTGAAATAGAGAGTGCAAGAGCTGAAGTTAGAAAAGAGATAGAAAAATTAGAATCTGAAAAGAAGACCAAAACAGAAGATGAACTACTAAGTGAGTATAAGAATCAAAGAGCAGCAAAGGAAGATGAGCTTAAAGAATGTTACCGTGCTGAAGCATTTTTAGATGAGTATGATGAAAAACAAAAAGAGATTGCTACGCTACCCATTATAAAAAAAGAGCATAAAAGAACAGAGACTTTTTTAAGCAACATCAAGGGAAAAATAAATCATAAAATAGAAGTATCAAAAAAACAATCCAAAAGCTTAGAAGAAGAACACCAAAAAAACAGTGTGAGACTTAAAAAATTGAAAGATGGAATTGGGAAATCAGATGCATTGGAAGTTGATTTATCGACTATTGAAAAGATTGAAGAACCAGGAGAGCTTGACAAACTTGTAGATGCATATGAATTGCAAAACAGAGGATATCAAAATCTCAGAATTGATTTTAAGTCATTACTCAGCAGATTGGCTAGTTTGGAATACAATGCAATTATCGATATCAATCTGAGTATTGAGAAGTTTGATGAAGTGGCATCCATCGCGTCACTTGAGCACATTAAAGATTCACTTGAAGAGTTACATAAATTTAGTATGATTTCTTATGATAATCAAAAGAGATCAAGACATGCAGACTTTACCAACTACTTGAGTAACATTATCCCCCAGAAGTTGGGTACTTTTAATGATCTTGAAGATCGTTTTGAACAACAAAAAAATAGAATAAACAGAAATTTAAACAAGGTAGATTTTGGTGCTATCAAGCAGATCTCTTTAGAGATGGATAAATCTAAAGGCAATAACAATTCTATTGCATCCTTGATGCAATCACTAAACAGCAAAGTCGTAAGTGCCAGAACGATGTTTGAAGACAAGACATCACTCTTTTTTGATAAGCCTAAATCAATTGAAAATATTGATGCCATTATTGAAACACTCGGTAAGATCAAAAAGCAGAGTGAGGGTGGGGCAATACATATCTTTGATACCATTGACCTGACTATCTCTTATGTAGAAAATGGTGTGAAGAAAAAGGGATTAAGCCATCTTAAAAATGACAGCTCTTCAGGTGGAAATATTCTCTTAAAAGTGGCAATCACTATCTCTATTTTAGCCCTGTTTGCCAACAAAGCAGACAAGGACACGCCGTTCTTTTTGATCGTTGATGAGATATCAAGACTCAAGCACCAAAACCAGGAGAATCTAAAGAAATTCATTAATGATCATGGCTTCAGAACACTCTTCATTACCCCAGATCCAGTATACCCTGATCCTGAAGCAGCAATGTATTACATGTTTAGAAACAGTGGCAATGAAAAAGGTGGATTGGAAATAGCTCAGATGAATATTGTGTAAATTAGCATAATTCATAAATTTTTATAAAAATCTCATTTAGGCACATTTTTTACACAAAAATTGATTATAATATTTAAATATCCCCTATATAAATAATAATGGGGGGGGGTATATCCTTGTCGCCAAAATGACTCTACTGTCTCTCTTTGTGGAAAGGGAGGAAGGGGAAGAGGCTATATAAAAAGCTGCGATAACTGCTATGGGTGGAGACCCTGAATATCACAGTATATGGAACAGCATAGAGAAGTCAAAGGTACTGAAATGGATTGTAGATTTTGAAAAGTTATATTTTGTATAGGAAAAGCTTTCTTGTTTTAAGCATTAGATAAGTGTATACTGCAGGAATAAAAACAACCCAAAAAGTGAGGAGAATATGAAAAAAGAGAATTTTGTAAGAAAGTTGCAGGGATGATAAAGTTTTTAATTCTCTATTTCCTTTTTTCTTCTGTTTCAGGATGGACAGGGGAGGTACCCCTCTTTGCCTATGTCGTAAATCTATCTCCCCACGATACTTTGAATGTAAGGAGTTCTCCTGACTATCATGCAAAAAAAACAGGTGCTTTGCCTCTTGATGCCAGAGTAGGTGTAGATAGCTGCAAAAAAGTGGGACATTCGACATGGTGTAAGGTATTTCATCTTGCTCAGTATGACTATGACGCGTTTGGATACGGTGCCAAGCCTGGGTGGGTCAATGCCCGTTATCTAACGTTTTCCGATAGAGGTTATGTACTTGTTGAGGGAGAAGGAAACTGTGACTATGTACTTGGATGCAGTCACGGTAAATGTGATATAGTCTCCCATATTGCAACAAGAAGTGACAAAGTAGTCGGTATTGAAACCCAAAAGATAGCCAGAAGCAGACTCAAAGGAGCAAGTCATTTTGGTGCCGCATCCAAAGAGATGGACGGCTATTGTGTGACAGGTCGGTATATCGAAGATTATCTGAAAGAGAAAGCGTTGAAAACACTGCGCAGCAAATATGATGACTCCGCTTACCAAAAGGCGGTATATTTTATAAGAGATTTTGATGTGATGTGGCCGGAAAAGATTAGCAAATATATGCACAGCAACATTGGCTTACAGGTATCGTATCGGACCTGTTTTGGTAAGGAGAGCCGGCTTTTTACCGACCATGAGATATATACGATGGAGAAGAACCGAAGCCGAGTGCTTTTTTGGAGGCATACGGAAGGCAGGGGAGATAAGATATATAAAAGTCTGTATGATGTGATGAAAAGTATGCAGCTGCCTGTATCTGAGATCAACCAGGTAAAACCGCTGACTTCTTTGCGTGGATTTCCCTGTCCAAAACATAGACAATGCAAAGGATATGCCTTTTTGCATATTAATGAGGACTCAGATACCAAAGAATATGACTGGCAGGGATTGGTGGTGATACTTGAGAAGTATCAGGGAAAATGGTATATTGTTGGTTTATTGAAAGACAGGTGGACGATATAGTCTAAACAGAAAACACAAGGAGATAAAAATGGCAGCACAATGGTACATAGAATATGATGACGGGCGAAAATACGGACCTGTAACGATAGAAGAGGCAAGAAAATATGTGCAGGATGATGCCGGAGGGTATGCATGGACAGAGGGTTTCAGTGGATGGAAGCCGATAAGTGAAGTGGTGGAGCTGACTGCAAACGATACGATGGTAGCCACCTCCTTTTCCCCTCCTTCCCGGGCAAGGGGAAGCAGACTTAACAGTGCCGATGAGATCGACTATACGATCTACGGGGAGGACATCCAGTATGTAGAGATAGAGCTTGATCCGGGAGAGAGTGTTGTCTCAGAAGCAGGGGCCATGATGTATAAAAACAGCCATATTGTGATGGATACAGTGTTTGGGGACGGTTCAGGCTCCAAAGAAGATACGGGAGGTTTGTTTGACAAGCTGGTAGGCGCGGGAAAACGTCTGGTCACAGGTGAAAGTCTTTTTACCACGGTCTTTACCCACAGAGGAAACGGAAAGGCTACAGTGGCTTTCGGTGCACCCTATCCGGGACGTATTATTCCGGTCGATCTTGATGAGATGGGCGGGACGCTCATCTGTCAGAAAGACTGTTTCCTCTGTGCGGCGAAAGGCGTTTCCATCGGTATCTATTTTCAGAAAAAAGTATTGACGGGACTCTTTGGCGGCGAAGGGTTCATTATGCAGAAACTTGAAGGGGACGGACTTGCATTCATTCATGCCGGTGGTATGCTCAAAGAGATAGAACTCAAAGATGGAGAGGAGTTGCATCTCGATACGGGTTGTCTGGTCGCTATGCAACCCCATATCCATTTTGATCTTGAGCAGGCAGGAGGCATAAAGACCGGTTTGTTCGGAGGTGAGGGATTCTTCTTTGCCAAACTCAGAGGGCCGGGCAAAATATGGATACAGTCGCTTCCATTCTCGAGACTGGCTGGCCGTATGCTTTCTGCCGCACCTCAGGCTGGAGGAAAAGATACGGGTGAAGGCTCTGTTCTGGGCGCGATAGGTGACCTGGCAATGGGTGACAGGTTCAATTTTTAGGAGGAATAAGATATGGATAGATTTACAGAAACAAGTTATACCGGTTTTGGACAGAATATAGGCAATTCGCTCAAGGGTTTTTTCATTGGGTTCTTTCTTATTGTCGGAGCGATCATACTGCTTGCATGGAATGAAAACAGGAGTGTAGAACAGGCAACGGCACTCAAAGAGATGGAGCAGAAGATCATAACGCTCCCGGATACAAGTTATCAGAAAGTAAATGATGGCAAGGCTGTGCTGCTTCAGGGGGAAGTAAAGCCTTTGCACGAGGTTGTAGACCCTGAATATGGAGTGAAAACAGATGGGCTTGTGTTGCAAAGAAAGGTGCAGATGTACCAGTGGAAAGAGCATACACAGAGCAAAAGTGAGGATAAGCTCGGCGGTGGGACCGAAACGGTCACAACCTATTCCTACACGAAAGAGTGGTCTGAACATGCAAATAATTCTGTGAGCTTCAAGCATCCCGAAGGACATGAAAATCCGCCTATGACACACCGTGGAGCAACATACAGTACCGACGCACAGCTTGGAGACTTTTATCTTGGTAAAGAGATTATCAATCACATAGGTGCTACAGAAGGCTTTCCCGGTTTGTCACAAATGCCGGACACTGTAGCAGATGCCAAAAACTATAAAGCGTATCTCTATATTGGCGAGAATCCTGCAAAACCGCAGATCGGTGACACAAAGATCACCTACACTTATGCACCTGCAGGTATTTATACATTTGCAGGGGAACAGGCAGGAAAAACATTGACATACTATACAACAGAGAATGGGAAAGACTTTCTCTTTGCACGCTATGGAAAAGTTTCTGCCAAACGTATTTTCAAAGAGGAGCTCGATGCCAATGCATTGTGGACATGGATCTTGCGGGGTATCGGACTTCTGCTGATGTTTATCGGCTTTAGTATGATGATGGGTATTTTGGCTACTTTGGCAAATGTCATACCAATGCTGGGTACACTGGTGGGAGGTGCAACTGCTCTTGTAGCAGGAGCATTGACCTTGGTACTGGGTTCTTTGGTCATTGCCATAGCATGGTTTTCCTCACGGCCGATGATGTCATTGATGATCCTTGCTGTGGGACTTGTTATTGCATTTGTACTTGGCAAGACCGGGAAGAAAAATACGGTTCACAGAGCATCTGGGGCACCGGAACCTGCAACTGCACATGAGAGAAAAACAGAAAGTACCCCACCTTCAAGAGAATCTGAAAAGAATAAAGAAGAACAGGAGAACCTCCGACAGGAGGGCAGCAGTACTCCTCCGCCAAGGAGAGGATGAAGATTCTCTCTTTTTTTGCCATCCCCTTTTGTGTTAGCCTGAAAAGCAAATTTTATGCTACAATAATCGCAGAAAAAGGCAATTCCACCGCTAAGCAAGGAGAAAGATGTATAAGTTTTTAAAGCTCAAAACAGGTATGCTGCTTGTATGTATAGGTACGCTCTCTTTGGCAGCCATGGAGCAAATGACAAAAGAATTCCAGCTAAGATCAGGTAACATTGTTTACAGTATTCATGGTGGTGGTGCTTTGGCCCCTGACCTTAACCTCACGATCGTGGGGGAAGGGCGGCTGCGTTTCAAAGAGTGGGGGAAAGTCGTTTTGACGGAAGAGGAGATAGAGGAGAGTACATCGGGTGCTTTCAGGAGTAGTGAAAAATTTTCCAAATGCATCAAACGTGACAAGGCACAGCAGTATGATGTCGACTATGATCAGGAGATCATTCTGGAACGTCCTCTTCCCAAAGGAAAAGAAATTAAAAACATTACTCAGGGTATGCTGCCGCACGGTGAAAGGGTGATTGCAGGGAAAAAGTGTAATATGTGGGCCAAAGAGGGGGTGCATATTTGTCTCTACAAAGGCATACCGCTTTTAGTCGAAAAGGAACTGTTCGGGATTCATTTTGAAAAGAAAGCGCTTTTTGTAAAAGAGAATATCGATGTCGATACAGAGCAGTGTTCCATTCCAGACTTCCCGGTACGAAAGATGGCATTGTTCAAGACAAGTATCAAACAGAAAAAAGGCCCAGAAGAAGTTTCACAATTGTTGAACGATATACTTGAAAAAAGAGTATTTATCAAAAGCAGCAGGCTTAAAAAAATGAAAGAGAGCTATCTAAATCGTTTGGGAGAACATATATTCCAAAGGCAAAAAAAGTTGCTGCCTAAAATGCTGGAAAGCATGAAAGAGACACGGGAGTGTCTTCAGGGGGCAGATGATGAACTCGAGGCCAACGACTGCATTGATGAGATCAGTGATTTTAAGGCCAAAATGGTGAAGACACAAGAGGGTGAAAACCGTATAGATACCTGGGATGAAAAAGAGAAGAACAGGATACTCGATGAATTTGATGACAACATTGATATACTCGAAGCGAGAATGCCGTGTATACGCATGGCCAAAAATATTACGGACCTCGCAGGGTGCATGCGTAAGTGAAGTTCTACCGTGCCTATGTGGAGATCACCAATGTCTGTGGTCTGAGCTGTTCTTTCTGCCCTGCCAAAGAGCTTCCTTCTATGCAAATGGATATGGACTTCTTTGAATCTATCGTGCTTCAGCTCAAGCCCTACACGAAAGAGATAGCCTGTCATGTGGTAGGTGACCCCCTGACACTCTCAAACCTCTCAGCATATCTCGATATTATCCATAGACATGGTATGAAAGCTATATTGACGAGCAGTGGATATTTTCTGAAAAAACATAGTTATGAAACACTTTTTCACCCTGCTGTCAAACAGATAAATATCTCTCTCAACAGTTACAACAAGAACGATACGGCACTGACCTTCGAGCAATATATCACTCCCGTACTAGACCTGTGTCAAGCCAAACTTGAAAGAGGAGAAGAACTTTTCATCAATCTGCGGGTATGGAATCTTGATGAGGTGATGAGCGAACGAATATTTAATGAAATTCTTTTTGAAACCCTCTCAAAGGCATTTGATGTTTCACTTGATCTTGAAACGATCTACAGTGAAAAACCGAAATCCATCCGTCTGGCAAATAAGGTCCTTGTACATTTTGACAACTATTTTGAGTGGCCATCTTTAGAAAACCAAAATTACGGCCATGGCACATGTCAGGGATTACAGTCACATATTGCCATTCTTGCCAGCGGCAAAGTGGTACCGTGCTGTCTGGACTGTGATGGCATCATAGAACTTGGAGATCTGCATGAAGAGAGCCTGGAGACCATACTTTCAAATGAACGTACGGTCAACATGATAGAAGGTTTTAAAGAGGGCAAAGCAGTTGAAGAGCTTTGCCGGAAATGCAGTTACAAAGAACGATTTAATACTCTTTAACGCAACCAGTTGCGTGAGCCGACTGCTGAAGTCATTTTATGCAAAAGCTTTGCAGGAAATGCAGTTACAAGAAGAGGTTTAACGATTAAGTTTTGTGAACTTAGTCCCTTCAAGATTGAGATTGTACATCAAGCCTTTTTCTCCAAAGACAAAAGCATAGATGGGGTTTTGATAGCTTATCGTACTGATGTCTGTACCCACACCCCACTTGGCTACAGTGATCGCACCATCCACACCGGCTTCCCATCCATTGCTTCTTATGAACTTGTCCAGAGCATCCTGGCTGACGAAGGCAATGATGTAGGAAGCTTTCTGTGCGCCCAGCTGGAATCCTACGGAGCCTGCTGCAATACTGTAGTAAGCGACACTCTTTCCGTTGACACGCAGTACGCCTTCACCATATTTGCCGCCTACGACAAAGCCCGCCTTGACGACAGAGGGGAAAACAAGATAGCCCTTCACTTTGGATAAAAAGTCTTTTCCTCCTTTGACCTCTTTGTAGAAGTGCTGTATGGCAGCATCGGCATTGGCATCTATGACCTCTTTGGGCTGGTTAATGAACTCAGCATGCAATGAAGCACTTAACAACAGTAGCAGCAGCAGTGCACTTCTTAAAAAATGTGTTCTCATGGGATGTCCTTATGATGATATTTATTAAATTATACCAAAATAGTGTAAACTAACTATAAATAAAATCTTTAGAGAGGATGCTTATGGAAAAGATGACGATGAAAGCCTATGCGGTAAAGCATAAATTGAGTCTCTTTAATGTTGTCAAGCTTGTCAAAAGCGGAAAAGTAAAAAGCGAGACCGTTACTGAAGAGGGGAAAGAGACAATCTACATCATAGTGGATGAAAATAATATGACTATTGCAAAAGAGAAGGAGTATGAAGCACAAAAAGATGAGGATAATGAGCTTGAAACCCGTGTTACACAACTTGAAGCAGAAGTGAGAGCACTCCGCAGGGAGATAGAGGCTTTAAAAAAGGCTCGACTGTGAATGTAGCCTATGTAACCGATGAGGTCTACCTGGAGCATGACACCGGTATCTCGCACCCTGAATCCCGCTATCGTCTTGAATCTATCGAAAGGACGGTGAATCCGCTTAAAGAGAGGCTCATTGAGGTCTCTCCTATAGCCGTTTCTCCGAATATACTAGCACTGGTACATACTCCTGAACATATTCAAAATGTGATAGAAGCAAGTGAACAAAGTATGGCGATAGACTCCGATACGATCTGCAGTGAACACTCTTACGAAGCGGCAATAAAAGCTGTAGGTGCGGGGATTGTTTCTGTAGACGGTATCAAAAAGGGGGAGTTCGATCGTGCCTTCTGTGCCGTACGTCCTCCGGGGCACCATGCCACACCCGTTCAGGCGATGGGTTTCTGCCTCTTTAACAACGTTGCCATCACTGCGCGTTATGCGCAGCAGCAGGGGTACAAAAAGGTGATGATCATTGATTTTGATGTGCATCACGGCAACGGAACGCAGGACACTTTTTATGATGATGACACTGTTTTCTATTTTTCCTCGCATCAGGCTTTTGCTTACCCGGGTACGGGTATGGAAAAAGAGAAGGGTGCTGGAAAAGGAGAGGGGTATACGGCAAATTTTCTCGTGATGCCCGATAGCGGTGATGAAGAACTGCTTGATATCTATGAAAATGATCTCCCTCCCTGTGTTACTGCATATCAGCCCGATATCATTCTGGTTTCCGCCGGGTATGATTTGCATGAGAGTGACCCTCTGGCACAGTTGAACGTGACGACTGAAGGTATACGACAGATCGTACGCCTCATTCTGAAAAGTGCCGATGTGCCGTACCTCTTTTTTCTGGAAGGTGGGTATGACGTGAAGGCCCTTGGAGAGAATGTCAAAGTGACGTTGGAGGAGATGTTAACTATAGATACAATCTGATCAAAATTATCCTATTTGATAAATTAAATTTATACTTATAAATTAATAAAGATATAATAGTTCTATGGAAGTTTACAAGATAAAGAATATTGCCGGGCATATGTCGAAAGCGTTTTTAAGCAATCCGCTTACCCCTATACTGGCTATAGCCATTTTACTGCTTGGATTTGTCTCTTTACAGACGATGCCCAGAGAAGAAGACCCGCAGATCGAGGTAAGCGGCGGCGCGGTCATGGTCGCTTTGCCGGGTGCTTCCCCCAAAGAGGTGCTTAATGTCGTGGTTAAACCTCTGGAGCGGCGTATTCGTGAAATCAAGGGAGTAGAGCACGTCTATGGCACTGCCATGAACAACTTCGGGATCGTGAATGTGCAGTATTTCATCGGGGAGGACCGTGAATCTTCCAATCTTAAACTCTATGACAAAGTCATGCAGAACATGGACCAGCTTCCCAAAGGGACTATGCCTCCGCTGGTAAAGCCATTCGATATCGATATCGATATTCCCATACTGACAGCAGCCTTTTATCAGCTTCCCAATGTTCAGCCCAATGTGGTTGAACTCTATCAGACTATCCGTGAACTGCAGCAGGAGATCAATGCACTTGACAATGTATCGAAGACCACACTCAAAGGAGTTAAACGCCCGCAATTCAATGTACTGATAGACCTGAGCAAACTTTCCGCCTATCATATATCACTTGGCCAGGTTGCGCAGGCGATCAAGTCTATCTCTACCAATGCACCGATGATCGATACCGTTAACAAGAAAGGAAAACTGGTCGTCTTTGGTGTGGAGAACGCTATCGATACCATCGATGACCTCAAAGAACTGATCATCGCCCAGTATATGGGATCACCGATCTATCTGAAGAATATTGCGGATGTTGAGTACAATTATGATATCCAGAATTTTCAGGAATCCCTTATCACCTATCAAAAAGGGATGGACAAGGACCCTGAAGCTGTCAGAGAACATGAGGGAAAAGAGGAGAGTAGCGAAGAAAAAGAACATGCCCCGGTCAGTTTCAGAGGTTTGACAGACCAGATCACGCTGACCGTATCGAAACTGAAGGGAACCAATGCCGTCTATATCGCGGAAGAGGCGATAGAGAAGATACAGGAATCCAAAGAGAAACTGAACAATGCCGGTGTAGGATTTATCATTACGCGGAACTATGGTGTTCGTGCGGATGAGGCGGTCAATGAGCTGGTACATCACCTGGAGATCACCATTTTTATCATTATGCTGATCCTTATTCCTTTCCTCGGATGGAGGGAGTCGATGGTCGTTACCATTGCTGTTCCGATGATCCTCGCTGCGACACTGTTCATTGCACAGATAACCGATCAGACCATCAACCGTATTACCCTCTTTGCATTCCTGCTTTCCCTTGGGCTTATTGTTGATGATGCCATCATAGTGATAGAAAATATCCACAGGCGCCTGCATCTGGACATAGAGAAGAAAAGTGTCGATGAAATCATCGTACAGGCGACCGACGAGATAGGTCCGTCGACCAACATCGCCACTATCGCCATTATCCTGACGATGGTGCCCATGGCATTCGTCGGAGGGATGATGGGGCAGTTCATGAAGCCCATACCGCTCAATGTCCCGGTAGGACTTGCCGTATCTCTTTTTGTGGCCTATGTCTTTGCCCCCTATATGGCGAGGAAATTCATCAACTTCAAGAAGATCAAAGCCGAGGTACATGCGCATCATCAAAAAGAGCATGGGGATGAACAGGAAGAAGCAACAGGCAAAGATGAGGAAGGCAAATGAAATTTGAGCATTTCCTCTACCGTATCCTCGACAGCAGACGTAACAAATGGATCCTCATAGGCCTGGTACTTCTTGCATTGATGGGATCTGTGATGATGATCCCTACCAAACTGGTATTGGCAAAAATGCTCCCGGGCAAAAGTGCCAATACGCTTACGGTCTATATAGATACGGCGACCAATGCATCCATCAAAGAGACGCGGCAAGTAGCCCAGTGTGTTGTCAGTGAACTGGAAAAAGAGCCTGAAATAACCGATATGGAAGTTTTTTTGGGCCAGGGGGCACCGCTTGACTATGCCGGACTGGTCAAAGGGAGTGCATTCAAGCGTTTTCAGAACCAGGCGGAAGTGGTGGTAAATCTGACGGACAAGCACAAACGTGACGAGCCTTCGTTCATGATGGTGCACCGTTTGCGCCCTAAGATACAAAAAGCCTGCGGATCGCTGGTGCCTTCGACAAATATCAGGTTCATCGAAATGCCTTCCGGACCTCCGACGCTGGCTACGGTTGTAGTGGAGCTTTACGCAAAGAGTGATGGACAGCTGCGCAAAATGGCCGGAAAAGTCTCACAGATACTTTCCCGGACCGAGGGACTGGTAGATGTAGATATTATGATGGATGATATTTACAAGACCTATATGCTTTCTCCCAATAAAGAAAAGATCATACGCAGTGCCCTGAGCGTAGACCAAGTCAACAAGATCATTTACCTTGCATTCAAGGGAATGCCGGTCGCTGAGAAAAATACCAAGAATCAGCAGGATCAGATACCGATCTTCCTGCGCCTGAACAAAGATTCCCGTATGATCGACGGTGAGAGCAAAAGGACGCTGAAGAACAAGCTTTCAAGTCTGCGGCTGATGAACCAGAAAGGAATGATGGTCCCTGTGACCGAAGTGGTGGATATTAAAGAAGTTGACTCCAGTCCTACGATCTTCAGGAAAGACTTGAAAAATATGGCGATCATCACAGCAGAATGCGATATGGTCTCACAGGTCTATCCTTTGCTTGATGCCCGCGACAAAATGCTTAAAGTCCTGAGGGATCAATACTATATAGAAAAAGTACCAGGTATCACCACTTATATGTTCGATCTCAAAGCAAAAGACAAACTGACAGGTGAAGAGATACTGATACGCTGGGATGGAGAGATGAAGGTTTCACTCGATACCTTCAGGGATCTGGGAGGTGCCTTTATTGCGGCATTGATACTGATGTTCCTGCTGATGGTCGTGTATTATAAATCGTTCGCACTCAGCGGGATCGTACTGGCGGGCAGTTTCCTCTCGATCATCGGAGTGATCGTCGGGCACTGGGTGACAGACAAGATCTCTCTGGCTATTACCGATACTCACTTCTTCCTGACCGCGACTTCTCTCATCGGTTTCATTTCGCTCATGGGAATCTCAGCACGTGGTTCACTGCTGCTTATTGACTTTTCCAAGTCTTTAATGCAGGAAGGTTATGCGAAGAAACGTGCCATTGCCATTGCTACAGCGACCAGAGCCAAACCGATCCTCATGACTGCCGTTGCGATCATACTGGGTTCCCTGCTGCTTTCAACTGACCCGATCTTCGGAGGACTGGGGATCGCGCTTATCTTTGGAAGTATTGCCGCGACACTTGTGGCACTCTTCTTCATTCCCGTACTGATGGACAATGCCAAAGCGATGGACCCTCATGCAGGCAACAAGTGCGGGGAGGGTGAAGAGTTCGATGAAGATGAACATCTCTGTGTACTGACGGACAATCTCAGAACGATCCTCTTCCCTGAAAAGCACAAGAAAGATTGTGACGAGGATAAATAGGGGCACCTCTAATAACCCTAAATACTCATAATGGGTTTTGCAAATGTGAGATTTTGCAAGAGGCTTTCAAGTCCTAGCCAAAGCTAAGACGAAGTAAGCATCTTGTGAAAGATTGCGTTTGCAAAGCCCACCCTCTGGGCATCACTAGCTTTCGCCTATGCGTCGTTACTCTTTTTTGACTTAGCTACGGCTAGGCCTTCAAAAGAGTGCCTAGCCTAGACAAAAGCTAGTGATGTTATGAGCATCTAGGGTTATTAGAGGTGCCCATATCTGTTCATCGTTCTGAACTCGTTTCAGAATGACGGGTAAAAAACTGGTGGATTTTCTTGTTAGTCTGAAGAAGCAAAATTCTGTTCATACACTGTGGGGTCATATTCTATCTCTATCTTGGCATACATACCGGGATAGATCTTTTCACTGTCTTTTTTGAATTTGATGCGAATGGTAAATGTATGTGTCATAGGGTTGGCACTCGGTACAATGGACTTTATGCGTCCTCTTCCATAGTATCGGATGGATGGGATAGTGAACTTGACGAAATCTCCTTTATTTATTTTGAGCAGGTCACTTTCAGAGACTTGGGCTTCTATTTCAGGATGATCGAGATCGACCAGGACCATGACGGGGAAACCGGGCATGACCATATCTCCCACATGCAGATTTTTTTGTACAATGATCCCGTTACTTGGGGCCTTGATCTCCAAGTAGTGTGAAATGATACTCACTTCTTTTGCTTTCTGTGAAGCGCTTTTGACGATCGCTTTCATAGCTTTGAGCATCGATGATGTATGTTCTGCAGTTATCGAAAGATTTTCGTTCATGTCTTCAAAATTGAATGTGCTGTTCTTGTTCCTTGAAAGCAGGGCTTTGTTTCGACGTATTTCATCGAGTTTGCTTCGGTAAACATCAGTCAGGATCTCTGCCTGTTCGAGTGCAAGGTTTGCCTGTTCCTTGAGAATGTCAAACTCAGCCGAATCCATTTTGAACAGATCATCTTCTCTTTTGACCCTGTCCCCGATGTTGACAAAAACCTCTTTGACATAACCCATATAGCGCGCACCAATGTATTTTTGATTATCGGAAACGACAGTACCGGTAATATTGATTGTATTGGCAAGAAGTCCTGTAGCAGGAAAGGAAAATAGAATAAGGGCAGTTATTAAAGTTTTTTTCATAATACACCTTTATTTATTAAATTGTTTTAATTAAATAAGTTATTTTTATATTCTACAGTAAACGACTTAAGATTGAAAGAGAGAATGGTAAAGTTTGGATTGATTTGGAGAAAATAGGAAAATATGAAATTGCTTTTGTACCAAAACTAAGTTTGGTACACGGATTTTAGAAGTTGTAGCTAAGTTGGATAGAAATACTGTTCTCACTATGATCTGTTGTGACTGAATCCAGACCCATATTGAGTTGGCTTACATCAAATGTTTCAGTATTTTTTGCAGCGTATACATATGCCAGGTCCAAAGAAAACTGATCATTGAAAGTATAGCTTCCACCTACCGTATAATGTTGCTCTTCTGTAGCCGGGAACCCAAGAAGGTTAAACATATTCATTGCCGGATTGAGTGTTTCCACTACGGCACTGGAAGCATAGTTGTATCCGAGTCTAAGTGCCCAGTTATCTTGTGCATACTCATAACCGAATGCATAAATATTCTGATCTTCCCACTGGAAATCCTTGTATCCTTTGGCATCGGACCATTGTATCTTTTTATAATCGAATGCAAATGTATGTCCTTCCATGCTGTATGCGATACCCACCCCAAATTCAGCCGGCTGTTCCAGATGGTCTCCATCCGGCAGAATGATACCAAAAGGCTGTGTTGCCGTACTGAGCTGGTTTGTATATTCCATATCTATTTTTGATTTGTAAACGGCACCTGCAGTAAGACCGTTTGAAAAATCATAGATTACGCCAAGATTGACTCCAAAACCAAAATCCTGTGCCAGCCCTGCTCCGACAGTAGGGTAAGGCGGTGGAGAAAATGGTGCCGGAAGTGTATAGCTAATGTCCAGGTTGCCATACATGATGATTGGTGCGATAGCGATACTCAAGCCTTCTGTTTTGTAGGCAAGTGGCACAGCAAACTGCATCATTTGAAGGTTGGTGACCATATCAAAGTTGGAAAATTGTCCTTGCATGATAGTCTGGTTGATGCCAGGTCCCTGACTATAATCCGTACCCATGCCACCGGTTCCCCACATACCGACACCTACATAAAAGTTTTCAGTGATCTTACTGGCAAGAGATACTTCCGGAATAAGGTTCAAATCTGCATCGGATGTCATTTTGTTTTGTGGTGGAAGAGGTGCCATAGGGTTGGTATTCAATTGTGTTTTGATCTCCGGCATAAAGACTGTCCCACCAAAAGAGATTTCTGTACCTTTAACCGTTGTAATAAGCGCAGGGTTGACCAATCCTGATTCTGCTCCATGCGCTACAGCAATACCGACGCCCCCCATACCTCTGGCTTTGGCACCAAGTCCTATGAGGCTATCCCCATTCGTAGCATGTAGAAGAGTTGAAGTCACAAGTGACAGTGCAATACTGGTTCCAAGCAGGTTTAGGTTACTTTTTTTCATCATTTTCCTTGAAGTATATTTTTGATTTCAAATAGTATAGTTTAATAATTATTTAATGTCAAGTATATTTATAGATATTATCATAATATAATAAAAAATCATAAAACTTATTATGTGATTCACTAAAAATAGTTGAAATATATATAAAGATAAAGAAAATTATTGGAAGAATGTAGAGAGGAGAAATTTAGGGTGCGTAAGCACGCACCACTAAAAGAAGAAATAATTTTAAATCTTGCTGAGTACGAATCTCTCCATTTCGTCAACCACTTCATCGAGTGTTCTTTCTCCGTTGATGATGGTAAGAAGTCCTTTGTCTGTGTAGAATTTCTGGATCGCCGGCAACGGATCGGTGTAGATCTTCATCCTGTCGTTGAATACCTCTTCGCTGTCGTCGCTTCTCTCTTCGCCTGGAGCCGCTTCCGCTCTACGTCCGAGAATTCTCTCTCTGGCCACTTCTTCGCTTACCCTTACTTCGATGACAGAAACAAGATCGATATCTTCTTCTTTGCTGACCAGTTCGTCAAAGGCGGTCATCTGCTCTTCGCTTCTTGGATAACCGTCGATGAGGATGGTGTCGACTGGTGCATGTTTGATCGCAGAAACGATAGTGTCTATGATGATGTTCAATGGTACCAGCGCACCTTTGGCAATGTAGCTTTCTATAGTCTGACCAAGTTCTGATCCGCTTGCTACCTCTTCTCTGAGCATGTCACCGGTAGAGTAGTGAACGATCCTGTCAGGATGTTTTTCCGCGATGATGCTGGCATCTGTTGTTTTTCCGGAGCCGGGTGCTCCGATGATCAAAAATAGTTTTTTCATGTCTCTTTTCCTTTTCTGTAGTTTTACAGGTTCCCTATAGGTCTGTTTTTTATTTATCTCGTTCCCACGCTCAGCGTGGGAACAAGGGGTATATCATATATTTGGTGCCGTCGGGGGACAGTACCCTATGCGGGTTATGCTGTAGGTGCAGCCTGTCTGACACGGATGCTGAGCTCTTTCAGCTGCTCATTGTCCACTTCGCTTGGTGCCTGTGTAAGAAGACACTGGGCTTTTTGCGTTTTAGGGAAAGCGATGACATCCCTGATGCTGCTGGCACCTGTCATGATCATGATCATTCTGTCAAGGCCGAGTGCGAAACCGCCGTGCGGTGGTGCACCGAACTTGAGTGCGTCAAGCAGGAAGCCGAATTTGCTCTGTGCCTCTTCTTCCGAGATACCGAGAAGCTTGAAGACCTCTTCCTGCACATCCTCTTTGTGTATACGGATGGACCCACCGCCAAGTTCCGTACCGTTAAGGACCACATCGTAGGCGATTGATTCTATCTCTTCGATATCATTGAAATCAAGTGATTTCGGCTGTGTGAACGGGTGGTGAAGCGCTTTGACCTTTCCGTCTTCCACTTCGAACATCGGGAAATCCATAACCCAGAGGAACTCGAAGCGGTCTTCAGGGATGATACCCATGGTTTCTGCCAGGTAGATACGGAAACGGCCCATGTAGTCCCAGACCAGCTTTTTTTCACCGGCACCGAAGAAGACGGCATCACCCACTTCGAGTCCGCATCGGTCGATGATCGCCTGAATATCATCTTCCGTAAAGAATTTGGTCAGTGGTCCTTTGAGTCCGTCTTCTTTCATCTGGAAATAGCCCAGACCCTGCGCGCCGAATTTGCGTACATAATCCTCAAAGCCCTTCATCTGGCGTTTGGAGAAGATCTCGTCTCCTTTGGGTACTCTGAGTGCCTTGATACGATTCTTTTTAGGCATTTTTGCGATGCCTGAGAATATCTCGTTGTCACATCTCTCGAAGATATCGATGACATCCACCATGGCAAGATCATAACGCATATCCGGCTTGTCTGAACCGTATTTTTCCATGGCTTCGGAATGTGTCATACGGTTGAATTTTGTCGGTACGTCAAAACCGCATTTGATGAAGACATCGGAAATGAGTTTTTCCGCAACGGTTATGACGTCTTCCTGGTCACAGAAAGACATTTCGACGTCTATCTGCGTAAATTCCGGCTGTCTGTCCGCTCTGAGGTCTTCATCTCTGAAACATTTTGCGATCTGAAAATAACGGTCGAATCCGCCAACCATCAAAAGCTGCTTGAAAAGCTGTGGTGACTGGGGAAGGGCGTAGAACTCGCCACCATGCACACGGCTTGGTACAAGATAGTCTCTTGCTCCTTCGGGTGTCGACTTGGTGAGGATAGGAGTCTCCACTTCAAGGAAGCCAAGTTCATCGAGGGTATTTCTGGTTGCGATGGTCGCTTTGGAACGAAGTTTGAAAGTATCGTATGCTTTTTGTGTTCTAAGCTCGAGGTAGCGATACTTGAGTTTGATCTCTTCGTTCACTTTCTCGTCATTGAGTTCAAATGGCATCGGTTTGGAACGGTTTTCGATGGTCAGGGAGTCCACCACCATTTCAACTTTACCTGTCTTAAGGTTTGGGTTTTCGAGGCCTTCGCCTCTGGCACGGACCTTGCCCGTAGCGATCAAAACGAACTGGTCCCTGACTTCCTCAGCCATCTTGTGTGCCTCTGCATTGTCCGCCGGGTCGCAGACAAGCTGAAAGACTTCGTCTTTGTCTCTGAGGTCGATAAAGATAACCCCGCCATGGTCTCTACGGCTGGCAACCCAACCGGCTACGGTGACAGTTTCACCGATATGTTGTTCATTTACGTCAGCACAATAATGTGTTCTCATCAAAAATCCTATCTAATAATAATGCCGCGATTATAGCTAAAAGTAGTTTAGGGTTACGTTCGATGTATCTGGACGCGTAGGGTGGATTCACCTACCTTTTGTACTATCTATTTGAGTAAATAGTCTTTTTCCCAAAAGAATTCGATCCACTCATTGGTCTCATACAGTGCAAAATCAGGTTGGATGAGAGCGGTTTTTTTATAGAAGATCGAAGCGATTTTAAATTCGATGTCTGGAAAATGCTCTTTCAGACAGGAAAGCACTTCTTTTATGGTCTCCCCGCTGTCGACAATGTCGTCCATCAGTAACACTTTTTTTGCTTTATCCAGTTCAGGGATATTGAAAACTTCGCACTGTTTGCCTTTCTGATCACCCTCGTAGAGAATGGAGTTGATACTCATGAGCTGCCTGTTGTCCGTGGCAGATGCATAGGCATGTCCCAGTGTCCATCCGCCTCGTGCAATGGCGATGATGGTATCGGGGTTGTACTCTGCTGTGAGCCTGACTATTTTTTTGACATCTTCTACAAATTGTTCGTAAGGATAATAGAGCATATTTTCTCCAGAATAAAACTTGATGAACAGTGTAGCATGATGTGGAATAAACTTTGCTATAATCGCCTCATGGATCACAAAAAGAAACTGAAAAAAGCCAAAGCAAAACTGATGTTGGAACATCCTTATATCGGGTCGGTAGCCACGGCATTGAAGATCGAAGATACACAGGAAGTGCTTACCTTTACCAGTGACGGGAAACAGCTGCGTTATAATCATGAGTATTTTGAGAAGACAGCGCTCGAAGAGATAGAGTTCGCCCTGGCGAACGGTGCGATGCATGCAGTGCTTAAACACAGTGAACGTGTGAACGAAAGGGTCGGCCGTATCTGGCAGGCGGCGATCGACCTGGTGGTCAATTCCATGCTGGTAAAGAATGGTTTTGAATTGCCGCCATATGTCTATTATGATGAACGTTTTGAGGGGATGTATGCCGAAGAGATCTACGATGTTCTCAAAGACGAGATGATCACCAATGATACACGTGACGAAGCCGAGGCCATGGCAGAAGATGAACTGTCTGAAGACGCCAAAGAACAACAGGGAAAAGGTGAGAACAGTGGAAATGACAGTACCCCTGATACTTCTCCCCAACAGGCATCACTACAGGAGAATGAAGCGGCAGAGATGGAGATGGATGAAGCGGAACTGCAGGAGCTGTTCGAACAGATATTCCAAAAGCACAAACGGCAGGGCAATTTACCCAAAGACCTGAAGTTCGTGGTACCGGAATATTTCTCCCACAAGGTCGACTGGCGTGAAATGCTTTACAGATACATCGCTTCCTATGCCAAAAGCAGTTACTCGTTCGTACCTCCCAATATGAAATACCTCTATCGCGGTATCTATTTGCCAAGTCTGAGTTCGGACCTTCTGCGCATCATCATCGCTGTGGATACATCCGGTTCCGTCGATGAAGTACTATTGGGAATCTTTCTGGGAGAAGTGAACTCCGTGATGCAGAGTTATCCCAATTATGAGATAGACCTGATCACGGCTGATGCAAAGATCCAGTCACATAAAGTCATTCTGCCCGGAGAACCTCTGACATATGAGGTCAGTGGAGGAGGAGGGACCGATTTTCGTCCGGTGTTCGAATATATCGACAATTACATTGATTACCCGACACTGCTGCTTTACTTTACGGATGGTATGGGTACTTTCCCACAGATCCCTCCGGGGTATGATGTCCTGTGGGTTATACCGGAAGAGAAAGAAGTGCCTTTTGGGGAAGTACTCGTTTTGGAGACGGGAGATTAACATTTTATTTAACGAGTTCTGATATACTATTATTTATTAAATTATACAGGATATTTTATGCTGCAATTCGACAATTCTAACAATGGTTCCTGCTTTGCAAATGCCTTTGTAATCATTCTTCTGCCGCTGCTTTTTTTGCTGGGGCTTGTGCTTGGCTATATAGGGATCATCCCGTTTAAGGTTGAGATACATACACTGATCATCATTGCATTTATTTTCGTGGTCTTTGTCGCGTTTGTACGTCACAATGCCAACTACGCTGCCTGTCATATGAGAGGTTCCTTCAGACGAATGGAAGATCAGCTTCAGCATGAGCTCAGGGCCAATGCGCTGACCATTATGGGAAAGACCAAATCGACGCTGCATGTCAAGGATTTCATGACGGAGTATTATAAAGATATCCGTAACGACAATTTTGCGCGTGTCGCTCCCTCTGTTTTCCCGATGCTGGGTATTTTGGGTACCTTCATTGCCATTGCCATCTCCATGCCTGACTTTACAGTCAAAGACCTTGAGTCTCTCGACCAGGAGATCTCGATACTGCTTTCGGGTATCGGTACGGCATTCTACGCTTCCATTTACGGTATCGCGCTTTCTCTGATCTGGACCTATTTCGAGAAACGGGGGAACAGCAAGGTTGACAAGAACCTGCATGATCTTGAAAAACTCTACGATGCCCGTGTCTGGAAAAAAGCGGAACTCATCAAGCATGAACATATGCAGAGCGAACTCAAAGACCAGGAGATCGTCAAAACACTCAAGGAGACCTTTAATATGGACTTTATCCGTGAGCTGAACGAGCAGTACCTGAAGAATTTTACCACTATTATGAACGAGACCTCTCAGAGTTTCAATGAACTGACCCAGCAGATGCACAATGCTTCGGTGGAGCTGAGAACGACGCTTGACAAGGTACAGGACAGAAGGGAGAGTGTCAATGCTGTCTCTACGATCAAAGAGAATATTGAAGGCTTTAACGAAAATGCCAGAAACCTTCAACGTACCCTGGAGCGTTTTGACGGTACCGTGGACCATACTTTTGACAAGATAGACGGTGAAGTAGGGCAGATCGTTGATCAGCTTGGCTCTTTTGCCAAACTTCTTTCTGAACAGAACCAGCTGATCCTGAAGAATCTCGATGCGATCAACGAGGGCAGAAAGTAACCTGATGTTTAGAAAAAAAGCTACAGACGAAGGCAGCAACTTCTGGATATCTTATGCCGATCTGATGGCGGGACTGCTCTTTGTTTTCATTTTGCTCATCGGTGCCATTGTTTCCAAGTCCATCATACTGAAAAGCAACCTGCATGAAAAAGAGGACCGCCTTGCCATGCTCTCAAGCAATCTGGAGCATAAAGAGGAGAAGCTGGGTGAGTTGAGCAGGTCCTTGAGCGAAAATCAAAGATTGCTGCTGCAGAAAGACCAGAGCCTCGATGAAAGCAGAAAGCAGATAAGTGAACAGCTGCACACGCTCAAGCTCAGGGAAGATGAGATCAAAAAGCTCAACCGTATGCTGCTGGCCGCCAATACCCAGCAGGACCTGCTCAGCAAAAAGATCGTTCTGGTGCAGAATCTGCTCAAAGAGAGCAACAGTACACTCAACAAGGCGAAAATGAGCCTGGAAGAACGTAACAAGATGCTTGAGCATTACAAAGGGCAGATCGTTGTTCTCTCGGATCAGCTCAGTGATGTGAATGAGACCGTACAGGAGAAGAACAAGAAACTGCTTGAACTGCTCAATGCACTCGATGAGAAAGAGACGAAGTACGATACACTGGTGGAGAACCTTCAGAAACAGAAAGCCAGGATCAAATCGCTTACAGGTATCAAGCTCAAAGTGATCGCGGCACTGAAAGAAGCTTTAGGAGACAAAATAGATATCGACAAAAAGAGCGGTTCGCTCAGGCTCTCGTCGAACATTCTTTTTGACAAGGGAAGTGCAGTGCTCAAAGATGACGCCAAAGTACAGCTGAAAAAGGCTTTTGAGGAATACATCGGCACGCTGGTGACAAACCCGAAGATCAAACCGCATCTTGACAAGATCATCATCGAGGGGCATACCGACAGCGACGGAGGCTATCTTTACAACCTGGACCTTTCCCAAAGACGGGCCTTTGCCGTTATGAACTATCTGCTGACGCTTGATATTGCCAAGAAGTACAACCTTAAGCCCCTCCTGATCGCTTCGGGCCGTTCCTACCTGGATGCTATCAAGGTCAACGGTGTGGAAGACAAAAATGCCTCCAGACGTATCGAGATCAAGTTCAGGCTCAAGAATGAAGATGCCATGCATGAGATAGAGAAGGTACTTGATGCGAAGTGATTTTCGTCCCGTACAGACACAAGAGGCAAAAAAGAGGCTGTCAAGCTATTTGAATGAGGCAGAGAGAAAGTTGACAACGGAGAAAGAATATTACAGAGAAATGCGGAAACGCCGCTCTGTATGGCAGAAGTTACTTGGATTGTTCCGGTAGAGCTCTATTATGGTAACGATTGATCATCTACGGGGAAAGAGTTTTCTTTCGTAACCATAGATATCAGGCCTGAACTGCACGATACCGTTGTCATCGACCCAGACAGTATGGTACTCGACATAGACGGGAATGGTATGCTTGAGCGTGATCCATCTGGTCTTACCCGGTCTGTAGGTATAGCCAAGTTTATTCAATAGGGCAAAAGGCTTTTCAAGTCTGATGCAGCCATGGGAATATGCCCTTCTGTATCGTTTGAAGAGATACTTTGAGGGAGTATCGTGCATATAGACATTGAATCTGTTGGGGAAAAGGAATTTGACCAGTCCCAGCGAATTTCGCCTTCCGGGTCTCTGATAGAGTTTTCCGTCACTGTTGTAGAACAGGCCCTTTTTTCTTAAGTAGCTTTCCGACTTGTTGGCATACTCTTTGGCGTAAATGGACGGTGGTACGTTCCATCTTGGATTTTCCACTATGTACTGCATGTTCCTGTGGAAAACCGGGGTTCTCATCTTTGGCTTTCCCACCACGACCTTCATGTTCAGTGCAGGCCAGCCGTTCTCGTAGTAGTGCATAGCGAATTCGGGTATGTTGACCAACACATAGGTAGCGGGCTTTTCGTGAACGATACTCTCAATCACCAGGTTTTTTTTAACCTTGGTGATCATGGCCGAAATAGGCTGCCGCATATACCGCTTTGTTTGGGGACCGATCTTTCTGTCTACGGCCAGTCCCCATCTTCTCTGGTATGTTTTGACCGCTTCGACAAAGGCATCCGATACATACGGATCTGGAGGGAGGTCAGCCACTCCAAGCAGTCTGAAGATCGACTTGATACGCAGAATGTCGTCTGTCTGATCCCCTCTGAAAAGGGGTGGCCGGTAAATATCTCTAATGGAGTAGAGGTAGTCAAGATAGCGTCTAAGCTCTATATAGCGTCTGCTCTGTGGCAGCAACTGCATGGTATATTCGAAGAGGTCACCGTACTGTTCCGCTTCCTGAACAGCCTTGCGGCTGATCTTTTTTCTCGGAAAACGTTCACCTCTGAATCTTGAGTAGTCAAGATTGCCGTTGACAAGACATTGTACTATCTGGTAATTTGTTTTTCCGTGACACAAACTGTACCTATGCTGATAACGCAGCAGGTTCGGATCAGGGTTCAACGCGAACAGCAGTGTTGAAAAGAGAAGCGGAATAATGAATTTCATGAAAAATAATATCCTTTTTTTGATTAGGGAACACCACAGAAGATATCGAATCCTATTTATCGGTATTACTCATCATTGGCGATTTCTCTTCCTGCATATGTTTATCTTTTGAGATATTGATGCCTTCAAGGTAGCCTGATATTTCTCTTTCTTCGTATGCTATGCCTTCCGGAACTGCCTGTGAGTGAAGCTGCACTGCACACTGTTTATAGTTGGGTTCAAAAGATTTGGGATCAAACTCCGGTATGGTAATGTTGTTGATAAGCTGTTCATTGAAATGGAAAGGTACGAAAATGTTGCCTTCTCTTACCGTACCGCTTACTTTGACAATAACGTCATTCACTTTACCCCGTGTTCCGGAGAGTGAGATCCTGTCACCGCTTTTTACTTTAAGACGGGTGGCATCTTTGGGGTTCATATCGACCCATGCTTCAGGGGCCAGGTTGTCAAGTATACCGATAGTTCCGGTTTTTGTTCTTGTGTGGAACTGCTCTACAGTTCTTCCGGTATTGAGAATAAAAGGAAGACCTTTGCACTGCATTTCACTCAGCGGTACCCAGTTCACAGGAAGGAGGTTCGCCGTACCGTCAGGTGTGGGGCAGGGCATCTCTTCGGAGTAGAGGCGTTTAGTACCATGGGGTGCTGCTTCGTTGCATGGCCACTGTATGCCGCCGAGTTCTTCGATAAGTTCATAGTCCATTCCACTGTAGTCGCACAGCTGTCCTTTACTGACTCTTTTGATCTCCTCAAAGACATCTCTGGGACTGTGAAGGTCTTTGAAAAGCAGCTCGTATTTACCTTCGAAGTATTTGGAGAATTCTCTGACAATATCTAGATCGCTTTTGGTCTCACCCAGAGGTTCTATCGCTTTCTTCGCATAGTTGCACCGGCGTTCGGAGTTGGTATAGCATCCCTCTTTTTCACTCCATGTCGCTGCGGCAAAGACCACATCTGCGATCTGGGCAGTGTCAGACATAAAGGCATCCTGTACGACAAGCAGGTCAAGCTTTTTGAGTGCTTCTCTCAGTCCGTTCTGGTCCGGGTAAGAGACCAGCGGGTTGGTCGCAACGACCCAGAGAGCTTTGATCTCCCCACGGTTGATCGCATCGATGATCTGCGGGTAGGCATATCCTCTTTTGTCAGGCACAAGATCCACAGGCACATTGAGAATGTCTGCAAAAGCCTGTCTGTCTGCATCACTTGCATAGTTTCTGTAGCCGGGGATGGATGAGGTGAAACCGAATTCTCTTGTCCCCATAGCGTTACACTGTCCGGTAATGGACATGGGAGCAGCTCCCTCTTTGCCAAGATTCCCTGTAATGAGCGCCAGGTTGCAGATGGCAGAAACCGTATCGGTCCCGATGCTGCTCTGGTTCACGCCCATCGTCCAGGCACTCATGGCTTTGTCTGCCGTGGCATAGATCTTGGCCAGGTTGTAGAGCTCTTTGACATCGATACCCGTGATATGGGCTACTTCCTGCGGCGGGTAATTGTTCATGATATGTTTTCTGAACGCTTTATAGCCGTTGGTCCTCTCTTTGATGAACTTCTCGTCTTCCCAGCCCTGTTCCATGATGATGTAGCAGAGCCCGTTGAGAAGCGCCAGGTCGGAACGCGGTGCAAGCGGTACGAAGATATCTGCTATCTGCGAGGTCTTGGATTTTCTCGGGTCCACTACGATGATGGTTGGTTTTTTGCCTGTCTTTTTTTTGTTCTTTGCGATGTGAAGTTTCAGAATAGGGTGATTGTCAGCAATATTCGCACCTATGAGTAGTATAACATCCGCTTTGGAAAAATCCTCATAGCATCCTGTCGGTCCGTCAGAGCCGAAAGTTTGCTTGTATCCCATGACGGCTGATGCCATGCAGAGTGTGGTGTTTCCGTCATAGTTATTGGTCTCAAGCCCCAACTGGGTGAATTTTCCCAGCGCATAGAATTCTTCAGTGAGAAGCTGCCCTGTAGAGATGACGGCAACAGCACCTTTTCCGTGTTCAGACTGAATACGCTTGAATGTTTCAGAAGTCTTACTAAAAGCCTCTTTCCATGAAACAGATTGTAGTTGCCCTTCTTTGCGAATGAGTGGTGTAGCAATACGGTTGTCTGCACGTACCATTTTGTGCTCGCTCAGGCCTTTGGGGCAAAGCGTTCCCATATTGACCGGATGGAGCGGATCGCCCTTGGAGTAGACCGCTTCTCCGTTCTTGACACCGATGTACATACCGCAGCCCACACCACAGTATCCACAGGTAGATCGCACCCATTTGTCAGGGGCTTTGGCTTTGGCCACTTTTCCGAAGATAGGGTCATCGACGAGGGCGTATTTGTCCTCTTTAATGTCGAAGCCGAGAAAGGTTTTTGCTTTGTCTATGAGACTCATGGGGTTCCTCGTTGTTTTGTAATAGAATTATTATAGTCAAATTTTGGGTTAAAATGGGGGATTAGGTGATTATTTTATAGGCAGATCATGCCAGTGTGTACTCTGGACTGAGCGTTTTGAAAATGGTTTGATTATACAAATGAGAGGAGTTGTTATTGTCACCTGGCCCCTATGCTTTCCTATGCTTGACCCCTATGTCTATAAGTTATTAACGTATTTACTTCACTATCACCATAATGCTCTATTTCAACATCTCCATCATTCTCATAATAATCAATTGGTTTATCATGAATAATTGTATTACGTATAATAGTGAGTTTATCTGCTAAATCCATTACTACGTTGCTTGATTCATTTTTTAATATTATTAATTTTGCTGAAAATTTAGATTTATAACTATGTGTAATCCCTATTTGTTTTAACACTTTATTTGGATCATTAATTGTTTTTTTACCAATTTCTATTGATATAGCTTTTTCTGCAAGGGCGTGATTAAGTAAAGATTCTAATGCAACAACAGACCAAGCCATTACCATTCCTACAAGTGTTGATTCCTTACTCATATTTTGAGATGATGCTACACAATAAGGAAACATACTTTGATTATTTATTATTCTTTCTCTAAAGTCAGTACCTTTTGTTAAATTAAAGTATTTATTGGTAACTGAATACATTAGTTCAACACGTAACCAATTATCTTCAACTGCACTGTATGTCATTAAATTTCCTTTTGTAAGCTAACGGCCGGCAAGGGATCGCGTTCAGTGATCAGTACTTGTTGTCTTTTATAACATCATTCTTTTTGCAAACTCTTCAAATGAAACATTTCTATTTTTTGGTATTGCTGCAGCTATCCAATTTTTACCTCTTCCCGTTTTTATGCCACCATCTTTTTTTAGGTTCTTATTTAGTTTTAAAGGTGTATCTAAAAAATAATATGTATGTATTTTATCACTTTGTTTTAATTTAACACCATCAACCCACTTTTTAATAAGATCTTTATCATCTGTAAATTGGTGTAAGTTTTCTTCAAATAAATCAATATCTTCTGGTTTTAATGTCAATACGCCTAAAACTTTAGATAAATAAGGAATTCCTTCTCCTTCTTGTTGCTCTGCATTTTTAGTAAAATATGGAGCAAAATATAGAGGAGTACCAAAAGTTTCATCTCTTTTGTAAATAAAAAATTCTTTAAATCTTTTCATTTCAGTCTTATCCGATAAGTCTTGGATTAGGATTTCTTTAAGTGTATTCATTTTGTAATTCCTTGAACTAAATTCTAAAAAGTCTTTTACAATGGATTTATTTATTAGATTTTTATTGTTAAAGATATCAATAATATCTAACCAACTTAAATTTATAATGGTAATGTCATTTATTTTTTGAATGTTAGCATCTCTCTCTTGTGTAATAAAACATAAAATATTTTGAATTTTAGAATTTTTATCAAAAGACTTTATATATTGAGTACGTTGTTTTTTAACTTTGTTTTTTCTTACTTTACATTCAATGATTATATGAAATTTGTTCAAGTTCTTTATCTCAATATCAGTTCTACCTTCATCTCGTACTTTTTCAATATTTATAGAAACTTCTTTTAAATTTTTCTCTGTAAACTTATTTTTGACTCCTAAAAACTGTAAAAAAGTAAATAATGCTTTAGGTTCATTTGCTAGTGTATATGAAAAAGCTTTAGATAATGCAGTTTCATCATTTCCTAATAAATCGAATGGTTTTAAAATAGATTTTGAATGTCCTACTTTTTTGATAATCAATGATTATTCCTTTTTTCTTAGTTTTTGGACACCTTTTTTAAAAAAGGTGTAGAGTTGCCATAGTTTGTTTAGAATTTTAACGATAAGTGCAATTCCATAATGACTTATTCTTTTGGTTTTATAATGATATCTGAACTTTGTAAGACAACGGCCGCGCTGATCGCGTTTAGCGATCAGCGCGGCCGATGCGATGTTGTAGCGAAGCGGAAACGTCGCATCGCCTAGCGTCACCGGATTTCATAGAGCGCAGCGTAATGAAAATCCGCGTGCACGCACTTGTTAGCTGCACTATTGCTACCACTTTTTTGAGATTGCACACTCGTCGCCTCGGTGATGATTGCAACTTTGTTCACGCTTAGACGTGCTGCGCCCTCACAGTCTAAACCATGTTCAACTAATGGCCAACCTGGCGCTTAAGCCCACCAAGCTGAACAGAGCTGAGACGATGACGAAACGGCCAACTCTCACGAGCTTCAGCGAGGCCATCTTTTGAGATGCTGTTCGGAAGAAAATGCTTCTCAATTTATTGGCTACTCTGTTTTGTTAACCTTTAGTTGTGCTCGTTATTTTTGCAATTTTATCGAGTAATTCCCCTGTTTTTTCTATTGAAATTTCTACTGGGTGAGAACATGTTTTTGGCAAAGCCAAAAACATGTTCAAGTTCCATAAACAATTCTGCAAGTTTTTTATTTATATCTTGTTTAAGTTCAGAGTTTTCTGATCCAATAATTTGACTTATAAAAGTAGCACCACCACCTAAAAATCCTTGCAAATGAGAATATCTTAAGCAAATAATCTGATAAAGTTTATATTGAGAATATAAAAAATAAGAAAAAAGACCTAGTGATATTGTAATACCCACTCTCAATACATAAAGTTCTATTGTTCCAATATTTTTGAACATCTCAAAATGATATGTTGATAAAACGAATAGAGGAATAAATAACAAAGTTGCCATAAAACCTGCCATAAATCTAAATCTAAACTTCATTGCAGTTTCCAACTCTGTATCAATATTTTCTTTAAAATTCTTTTGTAAACCCCATTCAGCTTTAAGTCCAATTAAATCGTTAATTCCTTTTTCAATTTCAGATGAGATAGTTGTTTTTAAGTCTAAAATATCTTTTTCAATGTGTTGTATGATTTCTGATTTTAAGGCTTCAACTTCTTCACTATTACTTTGAATACTTTTTAGTGAGTTTATGTATTCATCCATTTCATCAAAAAATTTCACACCCTCTTCAAAAAAAGTTTTTAGTTGAATTGCATTATTAGTTCTATAAATAGTATTCCATTTTTGATTCCAAGGATTGAAATAATTATTGTCAAATTCTATAATTTTTTCGTTTAGCTCATCCCAATCGTAACCAATTATAATTTGATTTCTTAATTGGTGGTATCTGTTTCTTTTTTGATCAAATTTTTGTTTAATCAATTGTGCAGTTTGTTGAAGCTGTGTTCCTGCTTTTCCTTCAAATTCATCACCATTAAAAAGTTTATATTTACTCATTTTAATCCTTGTGTTAGGTTAACGCCTGAGATGAGGAACGATGGCGATATTTCGTACTTAATTGTTCGACTTTCAAGTTTCTTTATGCGACACTTAAAAGCTTAAAATTTTCGCAGTATAGCCTCGTTTCTCTCCTCCGATTTGTTATCTTTACCAACAGTTATATTTATCTTTTATATGTAAATCATAATATATACCTTGTGATGAAGCATTTAAAAAATCATCAAAAACATTTTGTGGTACATTGCAATAATCATAAGTTTTACTTTGTTTAAAAGTAATTTTCATTTTCATAGTGGCACTATCATATCCTATATAACTTATTGCACTCGAACTAACTGGAATCATTGTCATAATATTTTCCCTCCTATTTTTGGAAATTATTTAAGTATACACTAAAATAATAAATTATATTAAAAATATGTCAAATTGCAATACTTTTAAAAATATTGAATATTAATAAAATCCTTTTATCATATCATCAAATTGAAATGTTTTAATTGGTGTATTTTTTCTATTAAGAATACCTATTTCTAATAAATGCAATTTATTATTCATTTTTGTATGGCTCCCATGCTGAGCGTGGGAGTGCATACTCCAATCAGTACATGAGGGTATGCATTCCCACTTAAAAAGGGGGAACGAGAGAGCACTGAACACTTCAAGACCTAATGGCATTGATTCCCTGCAAAGAAATTTCCTGCCAGTCCCAATGGTACCACAGTTCTGTAGAAAAGGTAGCGTCCTGCCAGTTCGCTGGCGAACGCACCCAGTGTTGCGACGATCAGTGTTGCGATCGCCAATCCTGTAAGGCCGCTGGCGGTAAAGAGAATGGCAAGCAGTGGCAGTGTCAGGGCAAATGCTGCAAGAGAATAGACTCTGAACTTCTTTACTTTAGCGAAATGCTCCTGAAGCAGGATACGTGTACGGTTGTACTGGTAGTAGAGCGGGTCCTCTTTGTCGAGGTGACGGTAGAACATTACCTCTTCAAGAATGACCAGTGCCTGTCCCATTCCGGCAAGCAGCGTAATGGCAAGCAGGACCATGGCCCCCTGTGCACCGTTGGAGATGAGCAGTACCATTGCAATGAGGAGGAAGCCGACATAGCCTGAGCCAAAAAATCGCTTGGTAGTGCTTTTGCGGTTCCAGCTCGGGCGTGCTTTGATACGGTAGATCATCGACTGTGCATAGATACCGAAAAGGCCTATAGCTAAAGTAATTGCTTCAACGAGAAGCAGCAGGAAGCCTTTGATCTCCAAAAAGTACAATCCCGCTACCATGGTTGCCAGGCCGGTATAGGCTCCCAGGGCAATGGCTTCGCGTGAAAGCCAGGAAGTCTTCCAGTTCTTCATGGCGGACATCGCTTTGGCAGGACGTCCCAGGTGCAGGGCTGAAAGGGGCAGGCCGATGGCTGCCGGTAAAAATGCCAGGATCGCCATTGCCAGATTGGGTTTTGGTAGATTGAATCCCAAGGTAAAGAGCATCTGTCCCAAAAAAAGCGCCAAAAAAGCACCTACCGAAACCTGTGTGAGTACCGTCATGAAAACAAGCGGCAGTTCAGGATGTGCCGGGTGCAGGAGATGTTCGTCTGCCGGGTGTATCTCTTCGCCCTTGGGGATTTCAGGCAGTGTGTATCGTGTGGTGGGTTTGGTAATATCTATGTTCGGCAGGTGGGGAGCCACTCCTTCTTTGGCCATATCTTCGGCCAACCACTGTTCTACATTCACTGCTTCTATTTCAATGGCACCGCCGGGACAGGCCTGAACACAGGCAGGTGTTTGCCCTGCTTCAAGTTTGTCCACGCACATATGGCATTTGGTGACAATACCTCTGTCAGGATTGAAGACCGGGACTTCATACGGACAGTTCCAGGTACAGTACTGACAGCCGATACAGGAAGGGTCATCGTGCCAGACGATCCCATTGTCCAGTTTGATGTAGGACTCGGTAGGACACCCTCTGAGACACTCCGGGTCGATGCAGTGATTACAGCTCATAGAGTTGAAGAGTTGCAGGGTATCGGGGAATTCCCCCATTTCCATCTCTCCAACACGTCTCCACTTGATCTCATCAGGATTGGCATTTTGTTCGTTGCAGGCCACTTCACAGCAGTGACAGCCTACACAGGCAGTGGCATCGAAGTGAAAGCGGTACTGTTCTCCGGGTTTGAGGTCAGGAATGTCAATGGAATAATTTCCACACTGCATACCGGTCTCGTTCTTGTGGTTGATGAAGCTTTCCAATGGTGTATGTTTACTTAATGGTTCCATTTTATACCTCCTTCAATGCCACAAGCAGTTCCGAGAATACCTGCGCACGTTCACTTTTGTTCTCATGTGTCATGTTGTAGATCACTTCGGAGAGTTTCGGTGGTACTCTGGGATTGAGTTTGCTTACTTCGTCACGTTTGATCTTACGGGGGCGTGCCAGGGTTGGTGAAAGTCCATCAACTGCTTCAAAACGTTTCTCTCCGGTAAGGAGCTTGAAGAGTTTGAGGCCGAAAGTGAAGAGCTCATACTCCTCTCTTCTGCCACTTGTCGGCTCTTTGTCAAGTTCGAACATCACATTCAGGCCGAGCTTCTCACGAAGGACGTAGTTGATCTTGGTAAAGAATGAGATCGCCTGATAGCTGTAGTTATGGCTGAAAAAACGTGTCTCGAACGCTTCGAAGGTTTCGCTGCGTTCTTTGTACCCGGCGTATGTTTTGAGCAGATACTTTACATGATGCTTCGCTTCTGTGATCGGAAGTGATTTATGCAGGACATGAGCCTCTTTCGCCCTGCGGGTAATCTTCCCGCCTATGAAGATGTGCACACCGTCAACCCTGTTTCCCTCTTCGTCTTTGGCCTTGCATCCTTCAAATCCGATATCGGCGATGCCGTGTATGCCACAGCCTTTGGGGCAGGCTGACCAGTTCATGCGTACCTGGGCATTCTCTATGGCCACTTCCGAGTTGAGGAAATGTGCCATCTCTATAGCGTCGGGTTTGTTGGGGATGACGCCGAAGCTGCAGGTATGTGTACCGGCACAGGCGATCATATCCTGAAAATAGAGGTTGTTGAATGCTGCATATTTTGCAACAAGCGGACTTGCTTCAAGCCCGCTCAGTTCCTCCTGCGGTATATTGACAAGAAAGAGGTTCTGGTCATAGGTGAGCCGCAGGTGTCCACTGCCGTAAGTTTGTGCACTTTTTGCTGCTTCGATCATATCGGTACCGCTGAAGATACCGGAAGGCACGATGACCTTGTAGGCATAGGTATTGTCTTTGAGCAGTATTTTGTTGGAACCCAGGGCAATGTTCTGGGACTGTACCATGGTCACGCCGGCCTCGGCATAATTTTTGCCTGCTTCCTCTTTCACCGCCTCTATGAAGGCAGGGACACCCACGTCACTCAGGAGGAAGTGCAGGCGGTTCTTGTTCCGGTTGTCTCGGTAACCGTATCTTTTAAATACCCTCAGCAGAGCCGCGTAAAATTCGGGAACTTCATCTGCGGTAACGAAGAGATCGGCATCTTTCGCCTGTACACCGACCCTGGCTCCCAAATAGACATTGAAGCCGAATCGTCCCTCTTTTTGTGCAAGGACAAAACAGCAGTCATGTCCGAAGATATTACAGGAGTTGGAGAGTGAACCGAGTATCCCGGTATTGAATTTACGGGGCAGGGTGGAGATCCATTCAGGATTTTCTATAAATTGCTTTTCGAGTTTGTCTACAATGGGTTTGGTTTCAATGATGTTATCGTAAGCAAGCCCGTCAAGAGGGTCAGAAACGGTATTTCGTGTATTGTCCGCACCTGTCTGAAATGTGCTAAGCCCCACCTCTTTGAGTGCATGAAGTACTTTGGCAATGTTCTCTATCTGAATATAGTGCAATACGACCTGCATACGCGTGGAAATATCTATATAGTCATTGGCATAGGTTTGTGCGACTTCCCCGATCCGCAGTGCCTGTTCATGGATAAGTTGACCGGAAGGAATACGCACCCTCAGCATGAAATCCTCACCCTTGTCAAAGAGGCCGAAACATTTCAGGAAGTAGGCAGAGTCTTCCTTGGCCAGGCCTTCATACCCGGCAGCTGCGATCTCTTCAAGTCGTGCATAGACCTCCATAGGGGATTTGAGTGCCTTGGTCGTTTCTACTTTATTGATTTTTTTACTTCGTGCCTCCAGGGCTTTCTCTAAAACATCCATATGTAAATATACTCCTGCATATAATTGGTTTTATTATAACGTAGTGAACGAAAAATAGTGTAATTTTACTGATTAAAAATTAATCAATTAGTGTATTGTTTGAGTCATTATTACTATTTATTACAGTAGTGATAGGTCTATACGATTGATTAAAAATTAATCATATAGCTTGTAATAATTGATATAATTTTAGTGTATACTTCATCAAACATTTGTTTTAAAGGAGAAAAAATGGCTGGATTTAAAGCACTCAAAGGACAGGGTCACTTTCCGACTCTGTTCATGGCTTTTTTATATTTCGATATGAGTTTCATGGTCTGGACGATGCTCGGACCACTTTCAACGGAGATTGCGGAAGCACTGGCGGCACACGGTGAGATCATCACAGCAGGACAGAAGGCGACACTGCTTTCACTTCCTATCCTCTCAGGGGCGATCCTGCGTATCGTACTTGGTTTTGGGGTCGATAAACTTGGAGCAAAAATGACCGCTCTGATCGCCCAGGCGATCGTTATCGCTTCTTTGCTGCTCGCCTATTTTAAAGGCGGTGATATTACATATGACCAGCTTCTGATCGTTGCGCTTGGACTGGGTTTTGCAGGGGCTTCATTTGCCGTGGCACTTCCACAGGCAGGACAGTGGTATCCGCCGAAACTTCAGGGTGTGGTTTTGGGTATTGCCGGTGCGGGTAACATCGGTGTGGTACTTGACTTCCTCTTCGCTCCGAAGATCGCAGAACTTTGGGGATGGGAGTCTGTATTCGGTGTCGGTGCGATAATGGCTATTGCAGTATTTATTGCTTACATGTTTCTGGCAAAAAATGCTCCTGAGTCTGTCTATAAAGCAAGACCGAAAAAGGTTTCCGATTACCTTAAACTGCTTCGTGATAAAGATACATGGTGGTTCAACCTTTTCTATGCCATCTCTTTTGGTGGTTTCGTAGGGTTTGCAGGCTATATGAAGGTTTACCTAATGAACACTTATCAGGCAGATATGAGTGCCTTCGGGCTTAATGTGCTCGATGAGCCAAACGTCAAGGTTATCGCTGGTTATTTCGGTGCCCTTACCATCTTTGCCGGTGCGGTACTCAGACCTGTCGGAGGGAACATTGCAGACAAGATCGGAGGCGTGAAGGCGCTTTATTTCTTTTATGGTGCGGTTGCGGTACTGGCTGCGATCCTTGCATTGCTCGATCTGCCGTTCTTTGTTGCGATCTCCGTGCTTTTCTTCATTATGGCAAACCTTGGTATGGCAAACGGTGCGGTCTTCCAGCTTGTTCCGCAGCGTTTCGGCAAAGATATTGGTATTATGACCGGTATCGTGGGATGTGCCGGAGGTCTTGGAGGTACGGCGCTCATCAAAACGCTTGGTTGGTCCAAAGGTGCCTTTGACGGCTATATGGCAGGATTTCTCATCTTTGCAGCTGTCGTACTTGTGGCCATTGCCGGACTCAGTTTTGTCAAGACCAGATGGAGAACGACCTGGGGAGTGAATGCAGGTGGAATGATCTGATACAGTGAAATGATGTAATCATTTCGGTATACTTTTCGTCATTTTAATAAAGAGGTGATTCACAGTATGATAAAAAGTTTTATTTTAATGGTGTCAAGTACACTGCTTTTTGCGAGTGATACATCTTCAGGGCAGGGGAATACACTCTTGTACCTGCTCTTGCTGCTGCTTCTTCTTTTGTTCGTTTTTTTCTTTTTTGCAAAACGTATGCAGTCAGAAAGAGCAAAAGCGAAAAAGGAAGCGAAGACTAGTGGGGAGAGAGGTACGAACCCGGAAGTGCTTGAAGCATATCGTATCGAATCCAAAAAGATCAAGATAGAGAATCAACCTTTCAGGTTGAGCGGCCTGTTGCACATCCTTACAAACAAGATCGGAAAAGCGCTAAAAGCACACAACCATCATCTTCACTATGATGTAGACAGTGAAGTAGGTCGGTATATTGTCGGTGACAATGATTATATTGAGCAGATACTCGAAGCGCTTCTTAAGAATACCATCGTACTCGGTACCGACTCAGAGATCGTTTTGAGCATATTTAGATCGAGACAGAACTTCCTTGTGTTTGATGTGAGCAATGAGAAAGGGGTCATTTCCAAAGTAGACTGTCGGGAGTATCTCACTACCGAGAGTATCTCTACCGAGAAGAGTGAGGAGCTGAATAGCTTTGTCAAAGCCAAAAAGATTGCTGAAGCCATGGGTGGATCGCTCACATTAAGCAGCAATAAGCGCTCCGGGACACACTACACGTTAAAAATCCCTTATATTCCGGACAAAGACAACAGAAGCCATCAGCAGCAGTTGAAAAAATTCCTTGAGGGGAAACGAGCCCTGTTTATCGGGAAGACGAAGTATGAGACCAAGCGGGTACAATACATTTTTGAAACCTACGGCATTAAAATAAGTGATATGAAACTCGAAGATTTTGAAAAGAAGAAACCGGATCTCAGCCGGTACGATATGGTTATTATCCGCTCATCGGATCTGACAGCAAAACATATCGCTTTCTTCAAAAGGATCTATGAGAATCCAAAGAGTGAATTCAAGATCATAATCAGCCATGAACTGTTCGAACCGGAGAATAAAATCGCTCTGGGCAAATCAATCGCACATGCGGAGCTCTTCAATCCTGCCATTATCGGGGATGTGGAAGAAATTCTCTACCAGATGTTCATTCTCAAGAGCAAGGCGGTCAAAGGGATCAGCAATATGGAGGTATTTGACCCTGAGACATTTGTTCTGAAGGGTAGCAGATCGGTCAGAGAGGGAGATCTGAAAAAGTTCAGCGGCGCGCATATTGCAGTAGCAGAGGACAGCAAGGTTGACCAGCGGGTCATTCGCAACATTCTTAACAAGGCAGAGGGGGCTTCTCTTTTCTTTGTCGAGAACGGACTCGATATGATCAAACTGCTTGAAGAAAAAGAGATCGATATCATTTTTACCGATATCAATATGCCGCTTCTCGATGGCTTGACTATGACGAAAAGGATACGCTCCAATCCAAAATGGGAGAATATCCCTATCATATCGATCTCATCCATGGCTTTCAAACACGAGATAAGATCGATGGTACTTGCCGGTATGAATGCGACCATCTCCAAACCGATCACAGCGCAGGAGGTCTATAGGGCGTTGGAGAGATTTCTGAAAGTAACCCCTGCCATGCAGGCAAGAAGTTTGAAAAAAGAGCAGAAGCGAAACGTCTATACCGATTATGACCGAAACATTCTTGATGTGCAGAAGGGACTGGATGAGGTAGGTGAAGAGCTGCAGTATATGGAAATATTGCTTGAAACCAGGGAAACACTGAAAGGGAGTGCAAAGCAAGTGTCAAAATTGATCTATGATGATGAATACCTTGCAATGAAAGCGTATGCCAGATCCCTGAGAGATTTGTATAAAAATATTCATGCAAACGAAATGGTAAAGATATTGGATGAGTTGACACACTATGTCTATATAAACAAAAAGGTCTACTTGATGGAGTATACAGCGCTTTATCAGAAAAACTGGATGGACCTGCAAAAAGAGATTGACCGGTTTGTTGCGTTTGTCATTGACGAAGAGTCATAAGTATGATCTTCAACCGGAGGTAGATGCAAATATGCCAAAACAAAACATTGAGACATCCGGCTTTACGCTGGCAAAAGGTACGCAGCTTAAAGGGGATGACTTCTTTGAGGTGAAAGTGATGGAGAACATTACCGTTGCGGTGGTTTGTGACGGGGTGGGAGCGGCGGCCCAGGGTGCTGATGCTGCCAGACGGACCACGCAGTTTTTGATGCAGTCACTCAAGAACCGTCCGCGCAGCTGGAGTATGGAGAAGTCCATTCGCCATTTTATTGAAAATATCAACCGTGTACTGTACCTTGAATCGATGGAACAATATGAGCGTGAAGAGCTGGTAACGACATTGACGCTGGTGGTTATAGAGGGAGACAGGCTTTACGGTGCCAATGTGGGGGACAGCCGTATCTATCTGACGCGTAACGGTCAGTTTGCACAACTCTCCCTGGATCATGCCATGGATGAAGAGGGTATGGAGAATGTGCTCACAGCCGCTATCGGGCTCGAGGAGCACGTGGAACCGTACTATTTTGAGAACAACCTTCAGGCAGGAGACCGCATACTGCTCTGCAGTGACGGACTTTACAATGAACTTTCACAGGAAGAATTGGCGGACGGATTGAAGATGGGGGCTTCATTTCTGGTCAAAAAGGCCAGTAAAAAACACAATGATGATCTGCCGGACGATACTACGGCGGTTATTATCGAGATCAAAGAGCTCGATCCGAGGCTGAAGCTGAAAGAGACGGAACTGATCATCCGGGAACAGTATAAAAAAGGTGAGGAGATCGACGGCTACAGACTCCTCAAACCGCTGATACAGAACAACCGTACCTGGCTCTGTGAAAAGAAGGGAGTACAGTATGTCATCAAGTTCGCTCCATTCGAAGCATTGGAGGATGAGACCATACTGGATCTGTTCGTCAAAGAAGTCTGGATGGCGAAACGCCTCAAGGCAGGGTTCTTCCCCAAAGCGGTCATCCCCAGAAAACGTACCCACCGTTACTACATCATGAGTTATGTGGAGGGTACGCCGCTGAAAGAGTACATTGCCAAAAAACCGGTTTCAGTCGACTTGGGCGTGGAGCTTGCGCGTTTCCTGCTGAAGATGTCACAGTTTCTGATCAAACTCAATCTGGTGCATGGCGATATCAAAGCGGAAAATATCATCGTAACGAAACGTAAAGAGAAGATCGTGTTCAAAATGGTCGATTTCGGCAGTATTACGGAAGCCTATTCCAATGTGACACGTGCGGGTACCCCATCCTATCTGGCACCGGAACGTTTTGCCCAGGCGCCCATTACAGAGCAGACCGAGATCTATGCTATTGGCGTGACACTTTATGAGGCACTGACGCGGAAGTTTCCCTTCGGTGAGATAGAACCGTTTCAAAATCCTTCTTTTGACAAAACACCCAAACACCCGACAAAGTACAATGCAAAGATACCCGAATGGCTGGAAAGCGTTATACTCCGTGCCGTAGAGACCAATCTGGATAAACGCTACCATAATTATTCGGAAATGCTCTACGAGATCGACAATCCCGAGAAAGTACGGCCTTACTTTGACAAGAATCTTTCTTTCATAGAACGGAACGAAATGATGGTCTACAAAGTAGGTTTTGTAACAATGTTCATACTGAATATTGTGCAGCTGCTTTTTTGGCATTGAATTTTATCATATTGACTCTTCCCACGGCTTTTGCCGCAGGCAGCGTTATTTTAACTGATCTTCAAAATAGTGTATAAGGTTTTGTATCGATACTGTATTTTTGTCCCCCTCATACGTTTTGAATGTTTTGAACAGGTCTTTCCCGATCTCTTCGCCAAGTGTTCTGTAGGCTTCCCATTGTTTTGCGTCAAAGAACTGGTCCACCGTTGATTCATGCGGAAAGTCAGGATGATAGTTCTTGTAAGAGTAAAAATCATTCTTCCTTTCCTCTTTTTGGAGCTTCTCTGTCTGTGCTGTCACAGATGCTTTGACATACACAAAATACCCAATACATTGTTTCTCTGCTCCAGCTTCAGGTAATTCATAGATCCTGCCTATGGCATAGTGTTGCCGGCTCTGTCCTGTGCAGAGATCAGGATGGATCAGTTTTTCAGGATCCTGCTCATCGGGAAATTCAATACTGATCTCCAGCTCATTCCTTGCACGGATCAGAAGATTCTGCAAGTCTGAAAAGCTGTAGTCCGGGTCGGCTCCGGCATCGGATGCGATGATCAGTTTGCATTTTCTTCTGAGGAGTTCAAAAACAGCAAGGTTTTCAATGTTTCCGCCGTCCGAAAGATTGACCCTGATCCTGCGAGAATGCATCGTTCCAAAAAGTTCTGCGATATTGTAATAGGGCCACAGTGTCAGGGCATAGCGGTATTTTTCTGCTGTCCATACAGCAATCTGCCTCAGTATGGCGGAAAGGCGGGATCTAAGACCGGAGGTTTCATAAGAAGAGGGGTCGAAGATCTTTGGGTTGAGTGCCCAGTACCCGAGTCTGAGATTCAGCAGGGTCATAAAGAAGGAGAGCAGTCTGTTGGACTTGTACCCCATGCTCGGATTGACCGCGGCTCCCGATATGGTCAATGCAGTGGCAAGGGTCATGCGTCTGTACTCGACTTTGTCGGTAGGGATATAGCCTGTGATCTTGGAACCGCAGTAAAGCGGAGAAAGGAGAAAATAGTCGCAGCTCTTCATACCAGAGATCGCTTTGTCTGCCTGAAGATTGAGGGTAGTATTGATCAGAGGATAAGGGGCAAACGTCCATTTCTTCCCCTCTTCCTTTTCTGCCAATTCACAGAGCTTTGTGTCGCTTCCATGAAGAAAAGCATCTTTCAGACGAAAGCGGTAAAAACGGTGGGAAGAGAGGATGTTGGGATTGGCAAAAAAGCCTGTAGTGATCATCAGGAGACCAAAACCCAGTACATACACTATGCTGTGCATGGAGCCAAAACAGTCACAGAGCATTTGCAGCTTTATACCGCTGTAGCCTGCTGCTGCAATGAGAATGACAAGGACCGTCCCACTGTAGAACAGGCATTTTGCCGACCATAATACTTTTGAGATATAGCGCAAGGGGTGGAAAAAGTAGTACCATACAAGGAGTGCTAAGAAGAGGGAAAGCAGAAGAGTATTGAGAAAAGCCGGTGTATCAGGCAACTGTTCTCCCACATAGATAAAGGTAAAAAGTGTAAAAGCGAAAAAGAGCAGGAACCAGAGGGAGTGCAGCAGGATCTGTATCAGGGTATTGAGATAAAAGTTAAAACTTTCAAATACCTTTCTCCACCCTTTCCCCGGACGAAGGTAATCCCCGTGGGCTTTAAGATGATCTATCTCTTCCTTGGCAAATAGGGTATCATAGTTATGCGTCTGTTTCAAACGGTTTTGTACGAAACTCCCCAGGTATCCTCCGCCCGATACTGTAGAGAGGTAGTCGGCATGTCTGAAGATGCCCTGATCATTCAGTGCTTTTAGGAACCCAAGATTGAAGGTGGCAGAACGGATACCCCCGCCTGAAAGGGCGATCGCAAAGGTATCAAAAGGGGCATCCTCTATAAGGTCGGGTTCTACAGCTTTGGTTTTCGCTTGTGTTTCGGTGCTTCTCTCTGCTTTCTCTGTTTTCAGCTCCAGTTTCTTTCTCCGAAGCCTGACAGCCTGTATCTCTTCTTCGATCAAACCTTCCTGTTCTTTATTCTCGGTTATCACGGAAAATTTTTTTACCTGAACTTTTTCCATGTTCACTCCTTCTTTAGGTATGAATATTTCCAATTATAGCACGATTTGTACCCATCAGATACTCTTTTTGACAGCCCAAATATTGAAATAGAATTATTTGGCCTTTTTTATATTTTTCCTGTGGGCTTTGAAACTGTCGGAGAAATCATGTGTACCTTTTTTGTTCTTCATAAAGTAGAGATGTTTTGTTTTTGCCGGCCGGATGGCTGCTTTGATGGCCGCTATGCTCACCGAACCGATAGGTGAGGACGGAAGTCCTTTGTGTTTGTAGGTATTGAAAGTACTTTCATCGCTTTTGATGCGTTCCGGTGTGACCTTGAGATGGGAGTATTTTCCGTAGTTGAGCGTACCGTCCATCTGCAGGCGCATCCCTTTTTTCAGACGGTTGTAGATGACAGAGGAGACCAGTGGCATCTCTTTGGTGTTGGCAGCTTCTTTCTGTATGATAGAGGCGACCACCAGTACTTTCTGCCACTGTTTGGTATTGTATATTCCATAGACCTTCTCTGAGATCGCTTTATATTTTTTTTCAGATTCACGTACAAGAAAATGCATCAGGTGTTTCTCTTTGATACCGTAGGGGACATAATAGGTATCGGCATAGATCCCCGCTTCGGGATAGGGAGAAAATTCATGGTAGTATTTATAGAGTTTTTTGGGGTCGAGTTTCAGCTCTTTTGCAAGCATATCGAAAAAGATCTCCGAAGTTTCACCCGGGATCAGCGTGACCTTGTGGATCATCGCTTTTGAAGAAGTGAGTTTTTGGAGAAAATCAAGACGGTTCATCTTATTCTTCCCCAGAAAGATCCAACCTGTCTGAGGTTTGCCCATCGTACGAAGAATATAACTGTCGACAATGGAGACGGCGTACCCTTTTTTAGCGAGCTGTGATATAATCTTATTGATAGAGCCTTGAGGAATGAAAAGTGTCTGCGTCGTTCTGACAGGTATAGTAGTGTAAAAGGCAAATGCGATGATCAAAACAACGGCAATGTTCTCTGCCCATACCATCCATGTTCTCCATGTTGCTTTGCGTGATACACTCATTTTTCTTATTATCCTTTTTGGTGCCCTCTTTGTCTGGTTGAAATCAGGTATTTATATAGATCATCTTCATTTCAACAGTTATGAGGTAGACGGATTATACATCAAACTCGATAAAAAGCTTACGCTGACAGCCGAACATATACTTATCCCCAAAACCAAGAAAAAACCTTCATTCGACAGGGTGGATGAGACACTTGACCGTGTCAAATATCTGCTGACATTCTTCGATTATGCGGAACTCGACAAGGTTGATTTTAAGAACAAGCATTACAAGGTCATATTTGCAGACGATGTGCTCTACATTGCCAATGAAGATTATGAAATTGCGGGGAATGTATGGCGCAGGGGACATGTGCTTGTTGCGGATATCTCACTTTTTTATATTAAAAAAGAAAATATCAACATAGTCGGAAAACTCAATTATGATCTGCACAGCGACAAGTTGATCCTTGAGGGGAAATACGAAGCGTACAATATTACAGGAAGATTCAAAGCGATCAAAGAGGGGCAGACAGTACAGTTTGTTGTGAACAGCGATACTTTCAGTGATTTAAAAACATTCATAGACAGACTGCCGATGCATGAAGCGGTTAATCAGTGGATTACGCAAAAGATAGAAGCAAAAGCCTACAGACTCCATATGCTGATGGGCAAAGGAAGTGTCCACGGCACAGAGTTTACGCTTGACCCGAGTTCCCTGAAGGGGAATGCTCTGCTCGAAGATGCTTTGATCCACTTTAAAGAGGGGCTCCCTCCGGTAAAGGCAGAGAAGATCATACTCAACTATGACAAAAGCAGTCTCTTTTTTGATCTGACCAACCCCACATACAGACAGAGAGAGATCAATGCCACAGTCTCCATTACCGATATCGGCAAAGCAAAAGATACACGTCTCAACCTTGATATGCATTTTAATACCAGAGTAGATGATACCGTACAGAAAATTCTCAAAGCCTATGATCTTCATATTCCCGTATTGCATAAAAAGAGTAAGTCGAAAATAGAGGTGAAACTAAGTATCCCGCTTGGCAAGATGCCTCATAGACATATTGATGTCAATGTTAAAGCACATGTTGGAAAGGGAAACCTCTATCTTGGGAAACTGAAACTGCCTGTACAAAGCGGAGACCTTGCCTTCCGCAAGAACATACTTATGCTCAAAAATATTAAACTAAAATCGCAGTGGTATGAAGGTACAGTGAATGGAAAGATCAATACCAAAAAGAAGAAGGGAGATCTTCTTCTTCAGCTAAAAAAGATCGAATTCAAAAAGAAAAATAAAACACTTTTTCGGCTGAAAGACAAAAAAATCCCTTTCAGTATCGATTATGCCGAAGATGTTCTGGTCAACATCCCCTCTTTCAAGCTCAAAGTCAGACAAAGTAGTCAGACACTGAAGATCACGGCATCTGATATCTCAAAGATAAAACCATACCTGAAAAACCTTGAGATCGATATCGACGGGGGTACGATGGAGATCCAAAGTAAAGACTGGAAGACTTTTACCTTCAAGGGTCTTCTTACACGATATGACTGCTTTATCTACGATAATAAGGTCTGCCATACCCGAGTACCTTGTTCGGGTACGATAAGGCCGGAAGGCATTGATTTTTACGCCTTTAACAAACGTCTGCATTACAATACTGCCAAATCACTTGCTACCCTGAAAAACCTCAATATCGATCTTCAGAAGTTCCTTGAGTCCAATCTGCGTCTGAAAAAGATAAAAAATAAAAAGAAGAGCAGTCAAAAAATGGTGATCAGAGGTAAAAAGAGTAATATTCGTTATGATAAATATACGTTGCTGACCGATGCCTACACGGTCACGATCTATCCCGGAAACAATACAATAAGAGCTGTTGGAAAACTGGGAAGTGACAAAGTAACATTCAGAAAAACAGGAAAAAAGATCACTATTGAAGCTCTGCGTATCCATGACAGGATGCTGCACCCCTTGATCAATTTCAACGGACTTCAGAAGGGGCGCTATACGATCAGGCTCTCCGGCATACCGGGAAAACGGATGAAAGGTGAGATCCTGCTTGACGGAGGGATACTGAAAAGTTTTAAAGCCTACAGCAAGACACGTAATTTTATTAAAAGTAACAAGAGCCTCTCGCAGATCCAGGATCCTGGACTGACTAAAAAAGGTTTTAAAATTCAGGAAGGGAAGATATTGTATCGTATAGTTAAGGATAAAGTAATATTTGATACGGTTTATGTCAAAGGGGATACGGCAACGATCGTGGGCAAGGGGACGCTGGATATCAAAACCAAAAAGCTCAATATTAAGCTGGCTGTCCAGACGGTACGTAAACTCGGTAAGATCATTGGAAGTCTACCGCTTTTGGGTTATATTCTAATGGGAAAAGATAATAGCGTGACTATAGGACTTACGATAAAAGGAACACTGGATGATCCCAAAGTAAACTATTCTGCGGCTAAAGAGATCCTCTCCCTGCCGTTCGATCTGATCAAGCGGACTTTACAGTCGCCGGCACATATTATCAATACCGGGAAAAAGAAAAAGCCGACCAAGGTCCCTGTGATCGAAGAGGTCACAATCCCTAAAAACAAAGTTGCCCCCTGACTACTCGTTTCTCAGGACTGTGAGAGGATCTGTCTGTGCCGCTTTTTTGGCCGGGTAGAGAGAGGAGAGCACTATAATGACGGAAGTGCCCAGAATGATGAAGCTAAAATCACTCATCAAGAGGTCGACAGGCAGCTTGCTGGTCCCATAGACATCTTCAGGCATGGAGATGATGTCAAAGGTTTTCAGTGCCCAGATACCCAGTGTGCCAAGCAGGGTGCCCGCAACGATACCTGCCAGTCCAATGATGACTCCCAGTCTGAAAAAGATTGCACGTATCTCTGCTTTGGTCGCACCAAGCGTTCGCATAAGGGCGATCTCGGAGCGTCTGCTCATGACGGTCATCAGCAGGGAAGAGATAATGTTCAGCGACGCTACCAGAATGATGAGGAGCAGAACGAGGAAAAGTGCTTTCTTCTCCATCTGCATAGCGGAAAAGAAATTGCCGTTCTGCTGCCACCACCCCTCTATGACAACAGAGGGCGGCAGCTGTTTGCGGACCTTTTCGATATCATCGACAGGGTTCTTGCTGTAGATATGCAGGCCGTCGTAATACCCTACTTCACGTTTGAGCAGTTTTTCAAAGGCTTCGAGTGTTGTATACATGATCGCCTTGTCATAGGCCTTCAGGCCGGACTTGAAGACACCATCCACGACAAAACGCTTTTGAAGCGGCATCGTCCCGAAACCTGCAGCAGTCTGCTCGGAGAAATAGAGAGTGACTTTGTCATCTTTCATCGCATTCATTTCATAAGAGAGTCCTTCTCCTATGACGACCTTGAATTTGCTTTTACTGTCTCCCCGGGCCTTTCTGAAGACATCATTGAGCCGGCTCTCTTTGTCATAGTCAACACCATAGAGCAGTGAACCCTGTACGGCACCGTCATTTTTGGTGATGACCTGCGTCGTGTAGTAGGGGGAGAATTTCATATCGGGAAATTTTTGGGAAAGTTTCTTCACCAAATCGATATTGACGGCATTCTCCTCGATGGGGAGTACGGTAAGAGGATAATTCATGACAAAGAGTTTTTTGGTGAATTCCTGCTGTGTTCCGTTCATGACCCCCATGGCGATCATCAGTACCATCACCCCTGCAGCGATGCCGAAAAAAGCAAGCAGGGCGGAGATGAAGATGAAGGGGTTCTCTTTATCATATTTCAGATAGTGCCTGATAATGTGCCCAACAAATTTCTTGTTGGGTAAGATTTTTCGTATGGGTGCGGACATTTAAGCCAACAGACCTTTTTTCGGTCCGCTTTGTCCGCAGCAGTTCTTGTATTTTTTTCCTGAACCACAGGGACAGGGGTCATTTCTTTTCGGTTTTTTCGTGCCGGTGATCGGTTTAAGCTTTTCAGAATCCTCTGCAATCACACCCTCTTCAAGAGACTGGTTGAGTGTCGCATCAGCCACTTCACTCTCCAGCTCTTCTCTGATCTGTTCAATAGCTTCCTCTTCCTCTTCAGGCGAAGAGAAGTCGAACTCTACAAGATGGAGTACTTTGACTGCTTCAAGTTTGATACGTTCTACAAGGTCGGTAAAGAGTTTGTAGCTGTCCTGCTTGTATTCGGTGAGAGGGTCTTTCTGGTTATATCCTCTAAGCCCGATACCCGTTTTGAGTACATCCATTTCGTACAGGTGGTCCCGCCACTGAGGGTCGAGTACCTGAAGGTAAAGTATACGCTCGATCTCGTTTCGCTGTTCCGGCATGAGCTGTGACATCTTCTCTTCATAAATGTTTTCCATCATTTCGGTGATCATCGCTTCGAGTTCCTCAACCTCTTTGTCCTGGAAGTATTCAGAGTTCACTTCAATATGCAGTTCTTCTTTGATGAGTGCCGCCAACTTTTCTACATCATAGTCCTCTTTTGGCACCCCTTCGAAGATTCCTGCTTCGGAAAGCAGATGGTGTACATACTCGGTACGGTTCTCTTTGATCTTGGCATCGATATCAAATTCAGGGTCAAGCAGCTGGTTCCTGAAGGCATAGATCGCTTTTCTCTGATGGTTGGCGACATCATCGTATTCAAGAATGTGCTTACGCGATTCGTAATGTTGGTTCTCTACTTTTTTCTGTGCTTTTTCGACAGAACGTGTGACGATCTTGGAATCGATGTACTCTCCCTCTTCCACACCGAGTCTATTCATGATATTTCTGATCTTTTCTCCACCGAAGATACGCAGCAGGTTGTCGTCAAGCGAAAGAAAGAACTGGCTCTCTCCCGGGTCACCCTGACGGCCTGAACGTCCCCTGAGCTGGTTGTCGATACGTCTGCTCTCGTGTCTTTCCGTACCGAGGATGGCCAGACCGCCAAGCGCTCTTACTTCATCGTCTATCTTAATATCGACACCACGTCCCGCCATATTGGTCGCAACGGTAACCGCACCTTTCTGTCCGGCATTCTTGATGATCTCCGCTTCCTGCGCGTGGTTCTTCGCATTCAGGATGTTATGCGGTATCTTCTCTTTTTTGAGTCTCTCATGGATCATTTCTGATTTCTCTATGGATGCCGTACCGATGAGTACAGGCTGACCCTTGCTGTGGTACTCTTTTACTTTGCGTACTACAGCATCGAGTTTCTCTTTTTCCGTATTGTAGATCAGGTCATTCCTGTCGGCACGCTCTACAGGGACGTTCGTTGGAATGGAGATGACATCCAGCCCGTAGATCTGTGAGAATTCCGTCGCTTCGGTCTGTGCCGTACCGGTCATACCGGCAAGTTTGTCATAGAGTCTGAAGTAGTTCTGGTAAGTGATCTCTGCAAGTGTCTGTGATTCTTCCTGTATCTCTACGCCTTCCTTGGCTTCGAGCGCCTGGTGCAGTCCTTCGGAGTATCTTCGTCCTTCGGAGAGCCTTCCTGTAAATTCGTCGACGATGATGATCTCATTGTTCTGAACGACATAGTCTACGTCTTTTTCAAAAATGTTATGTGCTTTGAGCGCCTGGTCGAGGTGATGTGAGAGTACGGCATTTTCAAGTGAGTAGAGATTGTCAACTTCAAAGAGGTCCTGTGCTTTCTGAAGCCCCTGTTCGGTCATGACAATGGTCCGGTTCTTCTCGTCAACGATGAAGTCACCGGTGGTCTTTTCGTCTTCACCCGGTTTGGTCTCTATTTTCTCTCCGCGTTCCATCTGTTTGGCAATGGCATCGGCTCTGGCATAGTGATTCTGGTCTCTCTGTGTCGGACCGGAGATGATGAGCGGTGTTCTCGCCTCATCGATAAGGATGGAGTCCACTTCATCCACGATAGCATAGTTGTGCTCTCTCTGCACCTTTTCTTCAAGACGGACTTTCATATTGTCACGCAGATAGTCGAAGCCGTATTCGTTGTTCGTACCGTAAGTGATGTCCGCATCATACTGCGCTTTTCTTCCCGCATCGTCCTGTATGTCGGCCGTGATACAACCCACGCTGTAACCCAGGAAATTATAGAGTTCACCCATCTCGCCGGAGTCTCTTTTGGCCAGGTAGTCGTTCACTGTGACGACATGAACACCTTTACCTGTCATGGCATTGAGTACAACGGCCAGTGTCGCGACAAGCGTTTTACCTTCACCCGTCTTCATTTCTGCGATGTTGCCGTCATGCAGTACCATACCACCGACCATCTGCACATCGTAATGTCTCAGCCCCAGAACACGCTTACTCGCTTCACGCGTAATGGCAAAAGAGTCATAAAGGACATCCTCCATACTCTTTTCTCCACTCTTCACCGATTCTCTAAGTGCATTGAATGCTGCCTGCAGCTCCTCATCGCTCATGGGTTCATAGGTTGATTCCAGCGCATTAATGTTGCTGACGCGCTTCATGTAGCTTTTGACGATTCTGTCGTTCTGTGTGCCGAAGACTTTTAGTACGGATTTGATCATGTTTATACTTGCCTTAAATAAATTGGGTTAATTTTATCCAAAAAGTGATTAATAATCCGTTATGGTAAAGATAAGCTCACAACGCTTTCACGATTTTATGACAAAATGGCAGATATCACCCCTTAACAAGTGAGTTTTTGGTATATTTCAAAAGTTAAAAAGGATAAGAATTGAGAAAAATATTAGTTTGTATGGCCATAGGCTTCTCTCTGTATGCCGATGGGATTACTCTGCCTGAGCATTTCAAGGCAAACTTTGTCCAGATGATCACAAACCCGAAAAAAAAGATCATCCAATACAGTGGAAAAGTACGTTTTTCCATACCTTCTCTGATGAAGTGGGAGTATACCCGGCCGACCAGAAAAGAGGTTTGTACCGACGGTAGGGAGTTGCGGGTAGTGGACCATGATCTTGAGCAGGTCTCCATCTACCTTATCTCAAAAGGTTTCAACCTGAACGAGATCGTAAAAAAGGCGAAACTGCACAGTGAAAATATCTATGTAGCCCGTTATGAGGGAAAGAGCTATACGATACAGGTAGATGGTAAAAAACGCTTGCAGAGTATTGCCTACTTTGACGAACTGGACAACAAAGTACAAATAGTATTTAAAAACATAAAGTATGGGAAAGGCGCACTTGGCCTTGAAAGCATGCGCTGTTCTGCGCCCAAAGCGTATGATATGATAAGGGGATAGAATGCAGGAGATCTTTCAATCGATACAGAACGATTCAACACTGATGTTCGTGGCAGGCATCGCGCTTGTCGTACTGCTGATTATCGTTCTCGTGGTGGTTGTCTTTTCGACCAAAGCGAAAACACTGAGTGACAGGCTGGCGGAGAGTGACGAACTCGACAGAGTCAAAAGCATCAAGATCGAAGCACTGGAAAGAGAACTTCAGGGTGTCAAGATCACCAATGCAGCACAGGAACAGGAGCTGCAGCATTTTGCACAGGTAAAGGAGGAGCTAGCCAGCAAGACCGAACAGGTCGCAACGCTTCAGACAAAAAACAGTACGCTGGAAAAAGAACTGAGTCAGACGGAGACACAGCTTGAGAACCTTGAGAAGATGTACGAGAATCTGCTCAAAGAGCACAAGGCACTTCAGGGACGTTTTGAACATTTGCAGGAGGAGAATAACAAGTTCCAGGTGAACAATGCAAGACTGCTGATGAAACTGGAGACGGAGAGCAGGCATGCTTCCAGCAAATTGGAAATGATGCAGGAGCATAAAAAAGAACTGAAAACGGAATTCGAGCGCCTGGCAAAGCAGATCTTTGACGGCAATTCGGAAAAATTCGCTGAGTTCTCCAAACAGAATCTCGACAGTATGATCAAACCGCTGCAGACACAGATAGAAGAGTTTAAAAAGCAGGTTTCCGATACCTACAATGCCGAAAGTCAGGATAGAGCGGTTCTCAAGAACGAGATCAATTCGCTCAAAGAGCTCAACGAGAAGATCAGCACGGATGCCATCAACCTGACCAATGCGCTCAAAGGGGACAGTAAACAACAGGGTGTCTGGGGCGAAATGGTACTGGAGCATGTCCTTGAAGCTTCAGGCCTGCGCAAGGGCTTCGAATTCGAACGTGAAGTCTCTTTGCGGACGGATGACAATGAAGTACTGCGTCCCGATGTCATTGTGCATCTTCCGGACAACAGGGATCTTATCATCGATGCCAAGACTTCCCTGATTTCCTACGAACGTTTCGTCAATGCGGAGGATGAAGCCAACAAGGCCAAACATCTTGCCGCGCATCTGAATTCCATCAAAGCACATATAGAGGAGCTTTCCAGCAAGAATTATGAGCGTCTTAAAGAAGTCAATACACTGGATTTCATTTTTATGTTCATGCCGATCGAAGGTGCATTGGCCGTAGCACTTGAGCATGATAACAGTATTTACGACAATGCCTTCAAAAAGAAGATCCTTCTGGTAGGGCCTACGACGCTTCTGGTTGCTATGAGGGCGGTCGAGAATGTCTGGAAGTATGAACGGCAGAACCAGAATGCCCAGGAGATCGCAAGAAGAGCAGGTGCGATGTACGACAAGTTCGTACGTTTCTCCGAAGACCTTATCAAAATATCCAAACAGATCGATGCGATACAGAGCAGTTTTTCCGCCGCGAAGAACAAACTCAGCGACGGGAAAGGTAACCTGGTCCGTCAGGTACAGCAGCTCAAAGAGCTGGGTGCACAGACAAACAGGCAAATACCCAAAGAATTAAAAGGAGAAGAATAATGGAATCAATACAGGAAAAGGTCACTATCTGGCATAACCCAAGATGCAGCAAATCGAGAAATGCGGCTACGCTACTTGAAGAAAAAGGTATAGAGGCTGAAGTGGTCAAATATCTTGAGACTCCGCCGACAAAAGAGGAGATCAGAGAGGTGTTGAAGATGCTCGGCATTTCGGCACGTGAACTGATGCGTATCAAAGAGGAGATCTACAGGGAATTGGGGCTTAAAGAAGTTGAGGATGAAGAGAAACTCATCGAAGCGATGGCTGAGTATCCCAAGCTGATCGAAAGGCCTATTGTCATCAAAGACGGCAAAGCGGCTATCGGACGGCCAATAGAAAAGATTGTTGAATTGCTGAACGCGTAGGGTGCCGTGTCCTCACGGCACCAATAAATCAAAACTGCAATGTATGTTGCAGTGTTTAGGATGAAAATGGTGCTGTCAGGGGACAGCACCCTACGAAACAATGGCAGGTAAAATACTGCTTATTCTTCCTTTCCGTTCCCATAATTCTCAAAGAGATAGTTCGTCACCGTATCTATATCTTCCTTGGTATAAATAGGTGCCTTGAAGACTTTTATCATTTTGATGACTTTGTCACGCCAGAATTTTCTGGACTGATTCCCCTGGTTAATGATGTAACCGAAAGAATGGCACATGTTGCATTTTCCTTTGGTGGAGTACATGCCTTTTCCCTCTTTCATGGGGAACTCTATATGGGGTATTTTGATCCCCTTTTCTATCTTTACCGTTTCATTGGCATGCAGAGAGTGCAGGCAGGCAAAGAGAATGAAGAGTGCTGTGAATTTTTTCATGACAGTACCTCCACAGCGACTTCGTCGATACCGTTGTATTTGTAGCCGCCTCGGTTCCATTTTACCTCGTGAGCAAAAGGCTGTGTTTCACCTTTGGTATTGGTGGCCCTGGCCATAATGGACAGGCTGCCTGTCCGGTCGGGTGTGAGTCTGTAAGTGAAGGTTCGGTAGGCGTATTTCCCCTGCTTGCCGTCATCGAGTGATGCAGCCTGCCAGCCTGTTCCGCCGTCGGTCGAGATCTCAACTCTGGCAATGCCGTGGCCGCCGTCGAAGGCAACGCCCCTGACAATGAGTTCTGCATCTTTTCTGACCTTTGTACCGTTCACCGGATAGCCGATCAGAGAATTGACGTTCATCTCCTCTATCGGTTTGGTCTTTTTTGCAAGATGGTCGGGCGTTTCACATTCGCAATTATTGTCAGGAATGCGGTAGGCATGGTCCATGAAATGCAGCGGTGGTTTTGTGTCGGTGACGGTAATATCGGAGAGCATTTTGATCCAGCTGTCAGAGTAGAAGCCGGGAAGAATGAGCCGTACAGGGAAACCATTGAGGTAGGGAAGCTCTTCGCCGTTCATTTCGTAAGCGATGATGATGTCGTCGTGCATCTTGCTGAGTTCCAGCGCACGGACGAAACGGTCCGTTTTGCTGTAAACCGGTTTTTCAAGACCATTGAATTTGATCCATGCGGCGTTCGGTTTCAGGCCCACTTTTGCCAGTACGTCTTTGAGCCGGGCTCCTTTCCACTTGGCGCAGCCCATCGCACCGGGCCCCCACTGGATGCCGCTGGGTGTCGGGCGGAAAGCGCTTCGGCTGTTCCCGCCGCACTGGAGTACGGATGTGATCTCGACAGCTTCGAACTCCGTTTTAAGTGATTTGAGCGATACTTTCATGGGCTTTTTAACTTCACCATCTATGGAGATACTGAAATAGTGTGGGTTGATGTATGTAGGGATCATCGGCATATGCCAGCGCACGAAGAAGAGGTCGTTGGGGGTAATGGCATTGGCAAAGACTTCCCTTGGTGTCTCGAGCAGCGGAGGCCTGTCGGAGTAGGTGATCAGCGGTCTTTTCTGCGGAAGGGCAATGTCTGACACTTTTCTGTTGTCTACAGGGTGGCCTGTTTCATTTGCTAGGAGGGTACTCCCTCCAAGCGCGGCACTCCCGGCAACCGTGGCGGCTTTTTTGAAAAAATCTCTTCTTTTCATAAATCTGTCTGTCCTGAAAATTTTTTTGACGATTATACTAAAAAGTTTATTCGATACTCTTTTTTGCACTTTCAGAAGATTTGGGTAAAATCGCATCAATATTATATAAGGGCACCTCTAATAACCCTAAATACTGAATTAAGAAGGATAATACTATGCTCAGTACAGTTAATTTGACACAACGATACGGAAAACGCGTTCTTTTCGACAAGATCAACATCACTCTGGATGCGGGAAAGCGTTACGGCCTCATCGGAGCCAACGGTGCGGGAAAATCCACGTTTATGAAGATCCTGGCCGGTGAGCTGGAACCAAGTGACGGTGAAGTACAGTTACAGCCTGGACTCAAACTCGGTATGCTCAGCCAGAACCAGTATGCCTTTGAGGATTTTACGCTTAAAGATGCCGTACTTTACGGGAACAAAAAGCTTTATGACGCACAGAAAGAGAAAGAGAAGCTCTATATGGAAGGCGACTTCGAAAGTGACGAAGTGAACAACCGCCTGGCCGAACTTGAAATGATCTGTGCCGATGAAGACCCGACCTATGAGAGCGATGTCAAGATAGAAAAACTGCTGACCACACTGGGCTTCCCGGTAGAACAGCATGACGACCTGATGAGCTCGCTTACCGGTGGGGACAAATTCAAGATCCTTCTGGCACAGGTGCTTTTCCTCAAACCCGATGTCCTGTTGCTCGACGAGCCTACCAACAACCTTGACATGGAAACGATCGCATGGCTGGAGAACGAACTCAAGCGCCATGAAGGGACTTTACTGGTCATTTCGCATGACAGACACTTCCTCAACGGCGTGGTCACACACATTCTGGACCTTGACTTTCAGAATATCCGTGAATTCACGGGTAACTATGATGAGTGGTATATCGCGGCGAACCTTATATCGAAACAGGCACAGGCAGACAGAAGCAAAGCGCTCAAAGAGAAGGACGAGTTGGAGAAGTTCATCGCAAGATTCTCGGCAAACGCATCCAAGGCAAAGCAGGCAACTTCCAGACAAAAACAGCTCGATAAACTCGATGTACAGGAGATCAAGCTCTCAAGCAGAAGAGACCCTTCCATTATGTTCAAGCCCCACAGGGAGATCGGGAACGAAGTGCTTGAAGTGGAGAACCTGAGCAAAAGCTATGGTGATGAAAAAGTGCTTGAAAACATTTCGTTCAAGGTTAACAAGGGTGACAAGATCGCACTGATCGGTGCAAATGGTGTGGGTAAAACGACCCTGTTGGAAATTCTTATGGGAAAACTTGAGGCAGACAGCGGAAAGTTCAACTGGGGACAGACGATCACTACGACCTATTTTCCACAGAATACGACGGATGTCGTGGTCGGCGATGAAGAACTGCCGCAGTGGATACAGGGGTTCGACCCAAAATGGCACATAGACGACATCAGAAAAACACTGGGGCGTATGCTCTTCTCCGGCGAAGAGCAGAAGAAGAAGATAGATGCCTGTTCCGGTGGGGAGAAACATCGTGTCATGCTTTCAAAAATGATGATGGATTCTGCCAACTTTCTGGTACTCGACGAGCCCAACAACCACCTGGATCTTGAAGCCATTGTCGCACTGGGTGAAGCACTCCACAACTATCAGGGAGGAGCCATCTGTGTCTCCCATGACCGTGAGCTCATCGATGCATTTGCAAATCGTGTGATCAAACTCAATGAGGACGGAACCTTGACGGATTTCGAAGGGAACTATGAAGATTTTGTTGAACAGCATGAAAATTAAAAGAGAGGGAAGAGAAGCATGATCATCGATTTTGAAAACAGGGTACTGACTGAAAAATATGCACTGATGTCCCAGCTCATCATTCCCCGTCCCATTGCCTGGATCGTTACAAAGGGGGAGGTTCTCAACCTTGCACCATTCTCCTACTTTACAGGACTCTCCTCAAACCCTCCCACGATGATCGTCTCCATAGGGCATCGTCCCGACGGTACGCCAAAAGATACGTTGCGCAATCTCCGTGAAACAAAGAAGTGCGTGGTCTGTATGATCGAAGAGGAACAGCTTGAAGCGATGCATTTCAGCTCAAAAGGGGTAGATGCCGATGTCAGCGAGAGCGAACTCTTCGATATCCCTATGGAAGAGGTGGTAGAAGGTTTCCCTCCCATGGTGAAAGGCGTGAAGGCTGCTTTCTTCTGCGAATACCTCCAGGAAGTCGACCTGAAAGGCAGCAAGACCATCCCCGTGATCATAGAGATCAAACACCTCTACATCAATGAATCCATCATCACGGACAGTGAGAAGATGACGCTCGAACTTGATGCCATTGCACGTATCGGCAAAAGCTATGCAAAACTCGGAAAGAAGATCACCCCTCCCGATATTCCCTAAACCTTTGTACGGTTTGTATCGGTTTTGACCGTTGCATTGCTTTCTGCCTCCTGTTGCGCTTTCCTCTTTCTCTGGTACTCCCTGAATGCCCTGATGTTCTTCAAATGCTCTTCATAAGTGACTGCAAAACTGTGCACGCCGCTTGGGGTAAGCATAAAGAAGAGATATTCGCTCTCTGCGGGCATCATCGTTGCTCTGAGTGCTTCCATGGTGACCGTACCCAGTGGCAGGGGTGGCAATCCTTTGTATTTGTAGGTGTTGAAGTAGGTATTGTCTGTTTTTATGCGCTCAGGAGTAACAATGATATGGGAATATTTTCCGTAATTTAGTGTACTGTCCATCTGCAGTTTCATCTTCTTCTCCAGACGGTTGTAGATCACGGAGGAGATCAACGGCATCTCTTTGGCCGAATTGCTCTCTTTCTGGATGATGGAAGCAATGGTCAGGAGTATCTGGATGGTGAAGCGTTCCGGTTTGTTTTTGAAATATTCTTTTTCAAATGTCAATAGTTCTTTGTCGGATCGATCAAAGAGGTACTGCATGACAGCAAATGCATCCGCCTTTCTGGCAAGGGTATAACTCTGCGCAAAGATATCCCCCTCTTTGAAACGCGAACGTGCTTCATATTCTTCAAGCAGTTTCTTTGGGTCAAGCTTCATGTCATTCGCCAAACGGCGGCAGAGCTCTTTGGCAGTTTCCCCCGCATAAACTACCACTTTCATAGTATCGGCCTTTTTTTTATGCAGGGAGGAGAAGAATGAATACCTGCTTTTCTCCGTATCTTCGACATGATACCATCCCTCTTTGGGAAGTGTACCCAAATGCATCAATACCTGATCGATGAAGGTGACTGTATAGCCATATTTTTCAAGATTTTTGGCTATCTCTTTAGAGCTGGAGCCTGTGAGGTAGAAGGTTTTATGCTCTGAAGAAGGAGAGACGAAATTGTAGATTGCTGCGATGGAGATAATAACGATAATAACTTCGATATAGCGAAGGATACGCTTGTATTCCCGGGCAAACAATTCTTTCATGATGAGTGATTATAGCATATCTGCTTAATGATGTATCAAGGAGTTAAGAGTTTATACGTGAGAAAAGTGCTATGATGTAACTATTCCAATAGTTAAAAAGGAGTCATCATGGCTAAAGATTCAAAGAAGAAAGAAGAAGAGAAAAAAGCGCTTTTGAAGAAAGCAAAGAAAAAAGCCGAGAAAAAGAAGGCTAAGAAGAAAGCTGAAAAGAAAAAAGCTGAAAAGAAGAACAGCAAAAAGAAAACAAAGAAGAAAAGTAAAAAGTCTAAGAAATAGATCTTAGCATAGGGATCGGTTTATCCGATACCTGTTACCCCTCCAAACTCTCTTCATCAATGACAATGATACCGTCATGGTCCGCAAGAAGAATTTCCCCGTTTTTAAAAAATACACCACCGAAAGTGAAGGTAACATCACGTTCCCCCGGCTGTTTGGTATGGCTTTTTCGCGGGCAGGTCCCCAGCGCCCAAAGCCCGACGGGAATGGTTTTGGTAATGTGCGTGTCCCGCACATAGCCGTTGATGAGAATGCCCGCCCAGCCGTTCTCGTGCGCAAATTTCATCAGGTTCTCACCCACGACCGCATAGTGTGCCCGGTCGACATCGACTACGGCAATACGCCCCTCACCGGGCTCTTTGAGCATTTTGATAAGGTCGGAATTCTCTTCCTTGAGTTTGAGCGTGGCAATGGGGCCTTTGCATTTCTCCATACCACCGTAAGAGTGGTATTCGGGGGAGAGTACCTGTACTTTTTCGTGGTGTTCGTCTGAAATGTCGGCAGTGTAAAAGGGCATTTTTTGTTCCTTGGATAACTAGATCATCTGTCATTCTGGATTTATCCCGGTTTCAAAATCACGTATAAATCCCGACGAGATTCTGAAACGAGTTCAGGATGACGTAGTACGATAAGATATTTTTTGGAATGATTATACTAAAAAAAATCTATAATTAGATAGAATTATGAATAATTTATATATAAAGCAGATAGATGAAAGTAGTAACCGGAGTAGTGGGGAACGATATCCATGTCGTTGCCAACAGGCTGATTGATATTTCGTTGGAAGAGCGCGGGTTTGAAGTCTTCAATTTAGGGGTGAATACCTACCTTGAAGAGTTTATGGATGCGGTGATAGAGACCGATGCAGATGTACTTCTGATCTCTTCTCTCAATGGGGAGGCGGAAGGGTGGTGCCGTGACCTGAAGATACTCAAAAGCCAGTACGATTTCAAGGATGTGGTTTTTATGATAGGCGGGAATCTCGGTGTGGGAGAAATGGATCCTGAACTGATCGTTCCGAAGTTTCAGAACTACGGCTTTGATCTGGTCTTTCACCAGGTCGATCTCAATGAGGGGCTCGATCAGCTCGAAGCCGCATTGGAGGCACGCAAATGAGTCTGTTACAGCGTGAACGTGAGATCATCGTCAACAATGAGTATATAGACCGTTTCGATTTTGAAGAGGTGGAAGAGTTCATCAGGGGTGCGAGTAAGAACCTGTTCATCTCCCACAAGTTCAAGACAGCCGACCACATGCTGGTGCAGCCGCGCGGAGGGTTCCCGACCTACGACAAAGTCTTTCAGCTTTACAAAGAGTTTAAAGAGGCCAATGTCGATGTACTTCCCCTGACCATCGATTCCAATACCCGTCTGAATGACTATGCTTCGGCGAAGAAGATGCTGGCACTCTCTGAAGAGAACGATGTCGATATGCTCAACGGCTACCCTCTGGTGAACCACGGATATCGTACCACAAGGAAAATGATCACGCATTATGATACGCCTGTCAGTCTGCGTCATGGTACGCCGGATGCACGCCTGCTGGTCGAAACGGCCCTGGCATCGGGGATATTTGAGATCGAGGGCGGGCCTATTACCTACCTTCTTCCGTATTCCAAAAACTTCCCCATGGACAAAGCTTTTCTCTACTGGAAATACGTTGAGAGAGTCTGTGCAAAATACTCTGAACTCAATGAGCCGATCAACCGTGAATCTTTCGGTCCGCTCTCTGCTACGCTTCAACCGCCGGCCATCGTCATCGTCATCCAGCTCTTGGAGATGCTGCTCTCTCTTGAAGAAGGTGTAAAGTCCTTCTCTGTGAGTTTTTCCCAGACAGGTTCCATGCTGCAGGACATCGTCTCTTCGAATGTCATCAAGAAGCTTGCCCGCAAGTATGCTGACAGGTTCGGACATGAAGATGCGACGATCAATCTCGTCTATCACCAGTGGATGGGGGCTTTCCCGAGGAACAAAGAGTACTCCGATTCACTTATCAACACTTCGACCGTGATCGCTGCGATGGTCGGGGCTGACAAGATCATCACCAAGACACGGAACGAAGCTTTCGGTATCCCGACCAAAGAGGCCAATGCCATGGCGGTCGCCAATGTGAAATATACCCTGGGTATGCTCAAAGGCTTGCCGACGGTCGGCGATGAGGAAGAGGAAGAGAATCTGACTAACGAAGTCGACGAGATCCTTGAAGCGGTATTCAATGACGGGGCGGATACGCTTTGGAGAAAGGTCTTCAACTCCATTAAAAAAGGGTACATAGATATTCCTTTCTCACCGCATATCATCAATGCGAATGAAGTGATCACCATCCGTGACCCGCAGAGTAATATCCGTATTCTGAAAAAAGGAAAACTGCCTATTTCGGAAAAGAGTTTCGCCTATGAACGCTCGAAGATAAAACTGGCCGAGGGAGAACGCGTGGTGGACAAGATCATTCAGGATATAGGGATCATGCTATGAGTAGTAAATTAATGATAGATATAGGCAGTACCTATTTCAAAGTGGCCCAGGAAGGAGAGATCGAGCAGTATTTCAGAGATTTCAACAAAAATATCTTTGATGATCTCAGCAGCAAGTGTGCCAGCCTTATAGAACAGTATAGTGAGGAAAATATTCATATCTGCTCTTCTGCCAACGGTGGCTTGAGTACGCTGATCATCGGGCTGACAAACTCTTTCAGTCTGAAGTATGCCATCAACATTGCATTCAATTCGGGGATCAACATCATCGATACGGTACTGTATCCAAAGATAGAGCAGGAACCCGTACCGACAGAGATGATCGACGTCGTTATCATAGTAGGGGGCATAGACAGCGTTGAAAACGTGTTTGATGAAAAGCTCCTGGACTATCTGGACAGAGTGAATTATCAGAATATCGTCTATGTGGGAACGAAAAAAAGTACCCCTTTCCTGCAGGAGAACATCGAAAACATAGTGGTACTTGAGAATGTCATCTCTGACAAGCTCAAGATCCAGGAAGAAGCGCTGAAAACCTATCTGACCGATCTCTATCAGGCAGATATCATGGGGAAAGAGGATATCAAGCAGCTCTATGGGATCACAACCAACCAGATCTTCTCTACACCCTACATCGTTAACCGTTCGCTTTCAGAGATCAGTGAACATATGGATGTAGCCGATCCGTTCATCGTTGTGGATATCGGCGGGGCGACCACGGACATCCACTACAGCCGTGACCTGGTCAACGACAATATTCTGACCGATAGCGGTTATGACAGACTGGTCTTCAAGAAACTGGGTGTCTTCAAATCTCGTGAAAGTCTGGTACATACAGCTAAGAACAATGAGTTCGTTTTCGAGCTTCTGGAGCATTTGAACGTCACGGAGAACATCCTGGAAGAGTACAGCGAAAAGGCCACACGCACTTTGATGCAGCTGGCGATCTTCCTCGTACTGTACAAAGTCTCCAAGCACCATGCTTCCTACATAGAACTGAATCTGGAGATCCTCAACAGTATCGTGCTTACCGGTGGTATCACCAAGGTACTGACGCAGGAAGAAGTGGATGACATCATTCTTTTCTTTTACAAGAAGATCCTTCATTTCCACCATGCCCCCAAAATTCTGCTTGATCAAAATTATGAGATCTGGACCTATGGTATTACAGGAAGTTCCCTAAAGGAGTAGTCATGTCAGTGAACAGTATTCGAAATCTATTGGAGATCGCAGCTCAGAGTGAGCCTGAAAAGATCGGGCTCAGACACGGCCATGAACAGTACAGCTATGCACAGCTCATCAAAAAGGTCGATCAGATCGCCCATTACCTTGCGACACTGGGCCTGAAAAAAGGCAGCCGGATAGGCATTTACTCGAACAAACGCGCCGAACAGGTCATCGCCATACTTGCGGTACTCTCCACTGAGTATGTCTTTGTGCCTATCACGAGGCTGCTCAAACCCGAGCAGATCCAGCACATCATCGATGACTGTAATATTTCCTGTATCATTACCGACAAGGTCAAAATAGAAAACATCAAAGCGATAAACTTTGGAGGAAAGATCATCTCCTATGAAGCCAGTGAGCAGAGTGATGTCTCTTTTGAAGAGATATACAAATGCTACACCGCTGAGGTAAAATGTGATGTTAAAGGGCATGACAACGCCGTCATTACCTACAGCTTCGGCTCTTCGGGAAACCCCAGGGGAATCGTCATAGACCACCGCGCCCTGACCGATGGAGCGAGGATCGTCTCAAAGTATTTGAACATTCAAAAAGAGGATGTCATTTCAGGTATCCTCTCGTTCAATCTCGACTACGGTTTGAACCAGATCTTCACGACACTCTATAAAAAAGCGACACTGGCGATCCATAAGTTTGTCCTTCCGGCAGACTTCTTCTCACACCTGATCGATGAGAACATCACGGTACTGCCGTTGATGCCTATACACATTACCCAAATGTTCGATGAAGACCCGCACCGCATCCCGCAGCCGGAACATTTCAGAAACCTTAGAGCGATCACCTCTTCAGGCGGTAACATCACCCCATTGATGGTCAAGAACATCACGACGCATTTCCCCGATACGGCATTCTACTCCATGCACGGTTTGACAGAAGCATTCCGTTCAGCATACCTGGACCCTTCCCAGATACATATACGCCCCAATTCCATAGGAAAGGCGATCCCCGATGTGGAGATCTTCATCATCAACGAGGAGGGGGAAGCGTGTAAGCCAAGAGAGGTAGGTGAGCTGATCCATCGCGGCGCCTGCATCTACAAAGGGTACTGGAATGCACCCGATGAGACGGCAAAACGTTTCAAGAGTATTCATATTCTGGACAAGGTACTGCACCCTGAGGGGCAGCTGACCGATGAGATCGTCATTGCCAGCGGCGATTATGTTTACGCCGATGAAGAGGGGTATATCTATTTCGTTTCACGCAAGGACGACATGATAAAAACCCAGGGCTTCCGTGTCAGTCCCCATGAGATAGAGAGTGTGGTCTATGCCAATATAGAAGAGATAACGGAGTGCGCGGTCTTTTCCATTCCCAACGAGCAGATCGAAGAGGAGATCGTAATGGTCTACGGCGCTAAGCGTGAACTGGCCAAGAACGAGATACTCTTCGAGCTCAAAAAGCACCTGCCGAACTATATGCTCCCCGCACAGATCGTTTACAAAAAGAGTATGCCGCTGAAGTCACTGCACGACAAGGTCATCGACAAAGAGGTACTCAGAAAAGAGTTCCTCATTTAAAAGAGGGAAAGTGGAAGAATATCACTATACAGCCAGGATATACGACCGGCTTCTCGGGCCTTTTATCAAGCCTATCAGAAGAAGTGTGTTGTCACTGGTCAAAAAATACAAGTATACTTATATCCTCGATGTCTGCTGCGGTACGGGTGACCAGCTGAAACTTCTTGGCAAGCATGGGTTTTACGGGGAGGGGATAGACCTTTCTGCTGCGATGCTGGAAGTTGCCGGAACCGGAGAACATAAAGCCAACTGTATACAGCAGGATGCCACACAGATGCATTATGAAGATGCCAAGTTCGACCTGGCGATGACCGCTTTTGCCCTGCATGAAAAAGACCATACCTCTGCCCGGAAGATTGTCGAGGAGATGGTACGCGTAACAAAAGAGGGCGGTGACATTCTCATTGTAGATTACGAACTGAGTGAAAAAACATCCCTATTCTCAAAATGGATGATCTACTTTATCGAGTGGATCGCGGGTGGGGAACACTACCGGAACTTCAAGTCCTACATCCGAAAAGGCGGACTACCCGAACTTCTGTCGGGTATTGAACTGAGAGAAATAGAACGGTATTATTTTGGCCGGCATGGTATTGTGCTGGTTCTTTATCGTAAGAAGGTGTGCTGTTGCACACCCTACGCGTAACCGATATGTATAGCAATTTGATATCCGCAATGATATTGTTGCAGGGTGTGCAACAGCACACCTTTTCACAGCACCCGAATGACCGTGAATCATTCATTGTAACAGACCCCTGAATGTTATTTTTTTATCTTGCCAACTCTAACTTTTTTACGCTAAAATATAGTACTTCAACGGGGGAGAGGGCAATTACGTATGGCATATACCGAAGCAGACACCAGAGCCAAACTCATCGACCCTCAGATCAAATCCAGCAACTGGCTGGAATCCAATATTGTCCGTGAATACTATTTTACTGATGGGCGTAAGTTCATTGGTATGGACAGAACAGAACTCAGAGAGGCATTTGAAGGTGCAGTCAATATCCGTGAGAGGTATTTTGGGTTGCAGAGGGAGATTTATAGATTAGGAATGAAATAGAAACTTTAAATTATTATATTGTACTAATAAGTATTTTTAGGTTAAAAAGGATGAAAATTAATGTATTTAAAACATATGGCTATTAAAAATATTGGACCAATTTCAGAATTAAATATTGAATTACCATTTAATGATGATGGCAATCCTAAACCTATAATTTTTGTAGGTGAAAATGGAGCAGGGAAAACTATTATGCTATCTCAAATTATTGATAGTTTCTATGAAATAGGTGGTGCAGCATTTAATGATATTAAAGTTTCTCAGGGAATGGGACATAAATATTATAAAGTTTCTGGTGCAGTAAATATACAAATTGGAAAGGATAAAGGTTTTTCAGCTTTACAATTTTTAGATAGTACTAATAAAATTGAATACTTAGATAAGGTAGGAGAAATTGCAGATGAACCAAAAACTTATATTTCAAACTTTACACTTACATCTATGACAAAAGAAAATGAAAAAAAAGTTACTAGTTTAAATGATGAAAATAAAAAAGATTTAGAAAGTAATTGGCTCAATGGAGTTTATTTTTATCAGCCTGCTTATAGATATGAAGAACCATTTTGGAAAGTAGATGAATTTAGACATGATGAAAGATTTATGGACTCTACTAGATATAGAGGAGAATTAAGAAAAGAGATAGAAATTATATCTTCAAATAATGAAAATAAACAGTTTGTATTAGATTTAATTTTAGATTATATATTAAGTCAAAATTCAATCCAATCTTTAATAGGTAGTAATGCTGAGGAAAGTCTTAAAGATCCAAATATTTTATTGCAAGTACAAACTAAGGTTTTTGATATAACACTTTGGACAAATATTAATGAAATTTTGAGAAAAGTTAAAGATAATGAACATATTGAGTTTCAAATAGGACAAAGAGGAAAAAATAGAGTTAGTATTTTAGATAAAGAAACAAATACTTTATTGCCAATAAGTAACCTTTCTTTGGGTGAATCAGTTTTGTTGAACCTATTTATAAATATAGTAAGACATGCATGTCAATATAATTCTAAATCTTTAAATGAAATAGTAGGTATTGTAGCTATTGATGAGATAGATATACATTTGCATACAAATTTACAAAGTAAAGTACTACCACAACTCATAAAACTATTTCCAAAAGTACAATTTATTATTACAAGTCATTCTCCTCTATTTTTACTTGGTATGGAGAGAGAATTTGGAGTAGATGGTGTTGAGATTCGAAATATGCCAAATGGAGAGCTTATTACTACAGAAAGGTTTGTTGAGTTTGAAAATGCTTATAAGGTTTTAAAAGAGACTGAAAGATATGAAAATGAAATAAAAGAACAAATCAAAAATAGTACAAAGCCATTAGTTTTTGTAGAGGGTGACTATGACATTAAATATATTAAAAAAGCAGCTGAATTATTTGATAAAAAAGATTTAATTGAAAAGGTTAAATTTATTGATGCTGATGGTTATCAAAACTTAAATAAAATTTGGAAACATAATACAAATCTTTTACAAGCCATCCCTCAAGAGATGCTTCTTCTTTATGATTGTGATACAAAGGTTGAGAATAAAACTAACGATAGAGTTTTTAAAAGAATTATTCCATACATGAAAGAAAATTATTTCGATAGAGGTATTGAAAATTTATTTTCAGAAAGTACTATTGAAAAAGTAATGAAAGTAGAGAAAACCTATATTGATGTTACTGATGAAATAAAAAAAACAGTAAGAGGTAAAGAGATAGTCGAATCCAAAAGATATGATATAAATCCTGATGAAAAAGGAAATTTATGTACTTGGTTATGCACTAATGGAGATAAAGATGATTTCAAAAACTTTGATAAAGTATTTAAGATATTTGAAGAGTTTTTAAAAGAGGAAAATAGTGAATAATTTACAAAATTTAACTAATATTGAAACCCAAAAAGTCCTCAAAAAAACCATCTCAGCCAACCGTGCATTAGCAAAACTAAATGGAGTAGCACAGATCATCCCAAATCAGAACATCCTCATCAATTCTTTGGTGCTTCAGGAAGCAAAAGACTCTTCGGAGATAGAGAATATTATCACTACGCATGATGAGCTGTTTCGGGCAGGGCTTGACATCGCTTCGGTGACGAATGAGACTAAAGAGGTGCAGCCATTATAGAGAGGCGTTGCTCAAGGGGTATGAGCTGGTGCGGGATACCGGGCTTTTACTCAAGCGGGATATTGTCACTATTCAAAAGATATTGGAACAGAATGATGCTGGGGTTAGGCGGCAGAGTGGGACGACTTTGAAAAATGCTGCAACTGGTGAAGTAGTATTTACACCGCCGCAGGAGTATGAACTCATAGAAGAACTGCTGACAAATCTCGAACAGTACATCAATGAACCTAACGATCTCGATCCGCTTGTCAATATGGCGATCATCCACTATCAGTTTGAGAGTATTCACCCGTTTTATGACGGTAACGGCAGGACGGGAAGGATCATCAATATCTTGTACCTCATACTCAAAGAGCTGTTGGACATCCCCATCTTGTATCTTAGTTCTTACATCATCCGAAACAAAGCAGACTATTACCGACTGCTTCAGGAAGTGCGAACCAAAGAGAACTGGGAAGAGTGGATACTCTATATGCTTGACGGCGTAGAGCAGACTTCACTGGTGACGATAGAGCTGGTTAATGATATTCACACGCTCATGGGTGAGACGAAAGAGAAGATAAGAGCAGAACTGCCGAAGATCTACAGTAAAGATCTCGTCGAAATACTTTTTATGCACCCTTATACGAAAATAGATTTTTTGGTAGATGGACTGGGTGTATATCGAGATACTGCCGGAAGATATTTGAAGAAATTAGAGGTATTGGGTATTGTTGAAGAGGTCAAGATTAAAAACAGCAAATTTTTTATTAATACTAAACTTTTTGAAAGATTAGAAAAAGGTTTAATGATACAATAGGTAATGTTGTAAAAGTAGTTAAAATACAACATTGGATAAAAAACCTATGTTGTAAAAATGCTAAAAATACAACATAGGTCATAATCTATGTTGTAAAAAAGCGAAAATATCGACATAGGTCTAATGATATGTCGTAAAAATGCTAAAATAACGTATTGAAGGTGTGCAATTGCACACCCTACGCGTATCGAATATTTGCGGTGATGCAATGTAGCGATAAAACCCCCAACAAATTGCACATCCTACGCGTACCGAATATGTATAAAGCAATCTAATATCCAAAACCAAACTGGAGGGTGTGCATTGGCACACCAAAATTCCAAATAAATATAAAATCAATAAGAATATGACAATATGACATATTTTTAAAATTGAATCATACGATACGATAAAATTGTTTTATGGCAAATTATAGAAGAATATTTGAAGATGGTTATAGCTATTACATCACGATGGTGACACACAGACGCAAGCCTATACTTGTGGAAAATATAGCATTGTTACGAGAGAGTTTCAGGCAGAGCAAGAAGGTATTTGATTATCGTATAGAAGAAATCGTTGTGTTGCCTGACCATCTGCATATGATTATCACCCCTGCTGTGAGTGTGGAGTATCCTAAGATCATAGGGTATGTCAAGGCATATTTTTCCAGACATTGTGATGAAAAGTATTTTGCAGAGGAAACACAATCTTCCAGTAGATACCAAAGAAGACATAAACCCATTTGGCAAAAGAGGTATTATGAACACACCATACGAAATGAAAAAGATATGTGGGAGAAGATAAATTATATGCAAAATAATCCCGTGAAACATGGTTTGGCAGAAACCATAGAGGATTGGAAATATTCATCATTCCAAAAACCCGCGTAGGGTGTGCAATAGCACACCGATTAAAATATAAAATCTAATGTGTGGAAGGTGTGCTGTTGCACACCCTACGTGTACCAAATATTTGAGGACAAAGATCTGAAAGGTAGATCGTGTATTTCCGTTGGGACACATATGATGCTATAATAATACATGATTATCTCTAACTGTATACTCCATATTGAACTGCCGTATGTCCATTCTCTGAAAGGGCGTAGGAGCGTCGTCAACAGCATCAAGGAAAAATTGAAAGTTTTTAACCTTTCTGTACTCGATGTGAGTGGGGAATATGCAAAGGAAGCGGATGTCGCGTTTGTTTTTCTGTCACAAAATACTTTGGGTGCAGTGCAATACCGCGAAAAGATTGAAAAGATGCTTGAGAGGAATTTCTCGGAGTATCATTTTGATCTGGAGTATGAAGAGATATGATTTTACCAAGAGGAGTTTGAAATGAAAATGTATATCTATAATTCTGAGATCGGAAGATTTGAAATAAGACAGATAGAGCATAAAAGATACGATCTTTGGATCAATGAAGAGATGCTCGGCTCTTACGAAAGTGCTGAGCGTGCAGCAGAGGATGTTGCGAATTTCAATACGGATTATATTGAGTGGGACAAATTAAAGAACGAACTGGAAAATGTTCCAACAGACCTGAGCCAGTGGGCGGAGATAAAAGAAGAATCACCCCAATTATAACTTTGGATAGTTCTTAGCCAAAAAAGCATTGAACTGGTTGGCAAAGGCGTGGGCATCTTTGGGTCCGAATGCTTTGGGACCGCCTGTCATCTCTCCGCTCTCCCTGATGCTCTCCATCAGGTTTCTCATAGCCAGATACTGTTTAATGTTTTCAATACTGTAGAGCTCTCCGCGATGGTCTATGGCATGTCCTTCTTTACTGATGATACGGTCGGACAGAGGAATATCCGCGGTAATGACAAGATCATCTTTTTGACAGAGGTCCACAATGCGGTGATCCGCCTCATCCGCTCCCTGGTCCACAATGATGTATTCGATATGTGATGACCTGCCTATATTGATCTTCTTGTTGGCAATGACCTTGGTGGGAAGTGCTAATCGTTCGATACTGCGAAGTACAATGGGTTTAAGAAGATTTGGAAAGGCATCACCGTCGATGAAGAGTGTCACAGTATCTCTTTCACACGTCCCACTTCGCCTGTGTTGAGCCGTACTTTGATACCGTGCGGGTGGGTAGGGGAATTGGTGAGGATCTTCTGGACCTTGCCGTAGGTAAGGTATCCTGTGCTTTGGTCCTCTTTCAGGACAATGGCTACATCCATCCCATACTTTATATTGCTTCTTTTTCTGCCGTCCTTGTCAGCCATTTCAAGCCTTTGGTTCGTAGTTGAGTATTTTCTTCACTGTCTCAATAGCACAGAAGAAGAGTGCATCAAAGAGAGGATTGAGTTTGGTAGTCTCGTCATCTACACGTACAAAAGGCTGAAAGAAAAAACCGGGGCCATCTTCTTTATGGGCTGGTTTGACATGAAATACAATCGGTTTGAGCGTACGTACAAGGTTCAGGACTTTTTTATAGCTCTTCTCGTCTTTTGGAGGAAGCAGATTGTTCTGTTTTCCTTCGTTGATACGGGCTTTTTGCAACAGCTGCAGTTTGTCGTTAAAGATCACCTTGTTCCACTTGACCGTTCCCAGCTCAAAGGTGAACTCACGGTTTGCAGCAGTCAGGGGATGGGGTTTGGTGTCACGTATTGCTTCAAGAAGCTGCAGAAAGAAGTTCTTTCCGCCGAATTTCTCAGCCGCATCGAGCAGCAGAGTGTGGTAATGAAGCTTCTCTTCATCACTCAAAGTATTGAAATCACACATATATTTTTCTTTCGTTCATGGATTGGGCGTATTATACCTAAATCCCGCATACTCTTATACATGGATATGATAGAATTGTAATCCCGGATTATGCATTAGAGATTACAGAACGCTACGCAAACCATTGCACCGTGGGCACTTACGGAGAAACCATCGATGCACCTACTGGTGCACCTGCCCAACGGAAATGCCCTTGGGGTGCAAGTTTTCCGAAAATACCCACAGCACAAGCATTTGGCAGATTTCAAGTAATTCTAATGCATAATCCGGGTTAATCCAAAAAAAAGGGTGCTCATGTCATCCAAAAGAGAAAAAGAGAAACTCAAGTTCAAGCGGTCCGATATCACCTTCGATGATGTAGTGGGACATAAAGAGGTCAAGAAGAGACTCCGGTCTATCATTAAGATCATACAGGACCCCGAAAAGCTGAAGGACTTCGATATACCGCTGCCCAGAGGTGCACTGCTGTACGGTCCGCCAAGCATAGGCAAGAGCATGCTGGCAAAGGCTTTCATTCATGAGGCGGGCTTTTCGTATCTGGAGATCTCGGGATCAAAACTGTTTGAACTCGACCATATCAAGGAAGTATATGACCTTGCCTCACGGCATGCTCCCAGTGTTGTTCTTCTCGAAGATATCGATATCAAAGGCGTTCTGCAGGGGACCATTACGAATGTATCGTTCTCCGATATCGCCAAAGTGATCGAATCGTCTGACCCCACGGTCTTTACGATCGCAACGGCAGAATCACTGGATGATGTCGACCCCGTACTGACCGCGCCTCAGAAACTTGATTTTCTCATCGAAGTTTCCAAGCTGGACAAGGATGCCAGAAAATTCTTTATAGAAAAAATACTTGAAAAACCGCATGATCCGAAGATCAATGTGGACCGGATCGTCCGATATATCACTGGGATGAGCGCCATGGAGCTAGACAGACTTGGGCGTATGGCGGCACTGAATGTTATAGAAGAGGGCAAGAAGTGGATCACCGAGGATATTCTCATCGAGCAGATAAACATCATCAAGTACGGACACAAGATAGAGACACAAATGGTGAAGAATCTGGAAGAAGAACTCAAAATGACCGCCTATCATGAGGCGGCACATGCTGTACTTTCATGCATTTTAATGCCTCAAGTAAAGATAGAGCAGGTCACGATATCCCGTCGAAGCAAGATGCTCGGGTTTGTTTCGTACAATGCGGAAGATGAATACTCCAACATTACCAAAGAGGAGATCTTTAACGATGTATGTGTCCTGATGGCCGGACGCATGTCAAAGATCGTCAAAGCCGGAGAAGAGAAGATGGATAGCGGCGCTGTGAACGATCTTTCCCAGGCTTCGGTCAATATCTATGCAGCCCTTACCACGCTGGGGATGGACAAAGAACTGGGGCTGATCAACATTGAATCCATTGTAATGATGGCCGATGATTTCCTTGAAGCGAAGATAGAAGAGCGGTTCCTGCACTGGACCAGTGTAGCACAGGAACGTACCGAAGCTCTGGTACGGGAACACTGGGGTAAAATAGAAAAGCTGGCACTTGAATTGATTGAGAAGGAGATTGTCGAAGAAGAAGAGCTCCTGAAGATCGTAGGAAAAGTGAAACGTACCTATCCGATCCCGGCTTCTCTGTAGGAGCTGATATGAAAGAGGAGTGTGTCCGATCGAATCAGGACCGTATAGACCGCATAGATCAGATACTCTGTCATAAACAGCCTGTACTGAAAGTGATGCTCGACGACGTTCACAGTTCCCAAAACCTTTCAGCCATTCTCCGTACCTGCGATGCCGTAGGGGTGCAGCATCTTTACTATACGACTGCAAATAACAAAGACCTTCGTATCCACAAGACCATTACCCAGGGAGCACACCGCTGGGTTGAACGTATCCGTATAGGTACAGAAGAGAAAATAGCGTTTCTTCAGGAGAAGCAGAAAAAGGGGTATCAGGTTGTCGTGACCCATTTGGAAGAAAGGGCTGTCTCTTTCAGGAAAGTGGACTATACGAAACCGACGATCATCGTTATGGGAAATGAAAAAGAGGGTGTCTCTTCCGAGATAGTTTCTTTGGCCGATACAGTGATCATCATCCCTATGCAGGGTATGGTGCAAAGTCTCAATGTCTCTGTCGCTGCGGCACTTATACTCTATGAGGCAGAGCGGCAGTTGGCGGAGGCAGGCAGGAATGATACACCGCAGCTCTCAAAAGAGGAAAGGGAGAAGATCAAGAGTGGGTGGCTCTATCGTGACAATATCGCCAGGAGAAGCAAAGGGAAGATACCGCTAAAGTGAGGATCATGTCTGTGGTATAATATTTTATCGATTAATAGATTATCGGAGGCAAGCGTGAAGATAATACGCAAAAAAGAAAATGCTGTTTCAATAATTAGAGATATCTTGCAGGATCTGCTTGCAGATATCTATGCCTACCGCAAACGTGTGCTGAAAGAGGATGACAATGAAGTGCTGCACCAGTTCAGGATTGCAGTGAGACGGTCGGTCGTACTGATGGGGGAGTTCTCATCCATCGATAGAAGCGGCCAGATCCTGGTGCATAGAAAAGCACTTAAAACACTCATCAATATCAGTAACACCAAACGTGATCTCGATGTACTGTATGGGCGGATATGCACTTTGAGCGCTGAAGCGGTTTCCCACAAAGACGCAGTGAATCTTTTGAAAAAACAGCTGAAGGAGATGCTGCAAAAGGAGCACAGGAAGATTCTGGAGTATCTTCTAAGCCAAACCTGCAGCGATATCTTACGATCCTGGGAAGCTTACCTTGGCCGGGAATACTTCAACACTGTTTCAGACAGTGATGTTACCATCAAAAAACTTTCTGACAAAGTAATATACAGACGTTTTCTGAAAATAAAAAAACAGATCAAAGCACTTGAGCAAAAGCCCGGAAAGATAGAAGAGAAGTTACATGCTCTGCGTATCTCGTACAAAAAGCTTCGTTATTTACTGGAAACCTTTGCCGGCCTGTATCGAAAAAAGAAGATGAAAAAACTTCTCAAAGAGATGAAAAAGATCCAGAAGGTGCTGGGTGACTTTCATGACAGTTGCCAGCAGGATGTTTTGCTCGAACAGTTGCTGAAGATTGAGGAAGCTCCGACATTGCGTATCTTTATTTCAGAGGTGCTTCGGCCTGAACTGAAAAAGTATCAGAAAAAAGAGATCAAAGAGATCAAAAAACAATTGGAAAGGTTCCTGAGAAAAAAGAAGCGCTACAGAAAACTATTTGGCTGAGAAAACAGCTATGCCGGTGTATTGTAGGATCGGTCTCCTGCATCTCCAAGCCCTGGAAGGATGAATTTGTCATCGTTGAGCCTTTCGTCTATCTGGGCAATGTAGAGCTCAATATCAGGATGTTTCTGTTTGATGATATCCAGTCCCTCCGGAGCACCTATGAGGTTGAGGGTAAGGATCTTTTTTGGGGATCGTGTTTTCATGAGGGCAATGGCATCACAGAGTGAACCTCCTGTGGCGACCATCGGGTCGACGATGATGACGGTCCTGCCTTCACAGCTTTCGGGAACACGGTCATAGTAAAGTACGGACTGATGTGTTTTTTCATCCCGTTTCATGGCAAGAAAACCGGCTTCGGCTTCCGGAAATATGTTCATAGTGGTTTCCAGCATAGGAAGGCCGGCACGCAGGACAGTGACAAAAAGAAGGTCTTTTTCTCTCAGGAAGTGAAAATTGTCTTTACCCTGCCAGGTTTCGATCTCTCTTTCCTCCATGGGCTCATTTGCCAGTGCCTCATAGACCAGGAGACGTGTAAGCTCATGAACAATATGACGAAAACGAAATGCATCTGTGCTCGTATCACGTAAATGGTTCAAAAGAGTTTTTACGACAGGATTTTTCAGTTCATGTATCATTGTGATCCCTCAAGTAGATATTTGTAATTATTTATTATAGCATTTCTTTTAGGGACAATATACTAAAGGTGCCCTAAATTGAGTTTATCAACCTATTCAGCTTCTGACAAAAATCATCAAAAGAGGGGAGACTCAGCGTGGCTTCTCTCTGTTTTTCTCCCCACATCGGTTCAGGAAAATAACTGTCCTCTTTGAAGCGAGCCATGATATGCCAGTGCACATGCGGCAGATAGTTTCCAAAAGAAGCGATATTGATTTTTTCAGGACTGTAATAATCGATCATCGCTTTCTCTATGATATCCAGAAGGTCATAGATCTCGAATTTGATCTCCGAAGGTACTTCGCTCATCTCTTTGTAGGGGTGTCGGGTAAAGATCTTGAGCCAGGGTATTTCACTTTCTTCCGTTTCGATGCGGATATTTTTGTTTTCATAGATGACAGACATCAGCGTATCCTTTGTAGTGTATGTTTTCCAAGTTTATAGATGATGGAGGGTTTCTTCTTTGTCTTAAGGGGCGTGACGATAATATCAGCAGCTTCTTTGGCAAAGATCTCATCATACGGTTGACCGCTTAAATTTGCAGAAGTAGTGTACGCCCATTGCAGACGGTTGAGAAGCAATAGGTGATGTGTGTCTCTGATTACACGGTATGAATGCCCGTCAGGCATGATGAACGTACTTTTCCTTGCACGCCTGACTCTGTTTTTATGATTAGAGGGAATACGTGTGAATGTTTTGAGCGTTTTGAGTGAATTGACCGCTTTGATGTAATATTTGTGGGGAGGGCGCTGCTTGATCTCGGTAAGTCTCTCTGCATTTTGAGAGACAAAACCAATGGTAGTGTCGGTCTGGGTGAGAAAAACTTTATTTTTCAGCATCATTTCTGTTCCACTATGACTTTTCACTGTTCTTTTTTTTGATGTTTGAGTTCAAAGCCTTTGACAATAACAAAAGCGATCAATGCAAAGATGAAAACGACCAAATACATCCAGGCAAGACTTTGCAAGGTCTCTATGATGGTACGATACACTTCGAGAGTCCATCTCTGTGGGGTCAAAACAAGTATCTTCATATTGACGTGAGGAGCACTGATATATCTTTCAAGCTGATATATGCGTACGCCGCCTGAAATACCGACGACATAAGCAGCAAATTTGATATATTTTTGCCATACACTGCTGATGGGGTCTTGAATGATACGGCTGAAGATCTCCCCTACAGGCTTGTCAAACGTTCTCACAACACCGTACGATACTGCAACGGATAAGATGAAAGTAACCAATAGTAAAGTAAAGAACATAATATCTCCTTTAAAATGTTATTATAACGTATTAGGATGTTATTACTCTCTATAGAGGAAGCATTCCCACATCATACGTGGGAATGGAAGATATTGCTGAGTATGAATGTTTTATGCCAGATAATCCTGCAGTGCTTTTGGATCGAGGCATCCGTCCTGGTCTTTAAGCTCTTTGATCGCCAGTGCAGTCGCTTTCGCAGCTGCCAGCGTGGTGAAATAGGCAACATGGTTCGCAAGTACCGACTGACGGATTGTTTTTGCATCTGCTTTACTCGCCTTGTTGTCAGAGGTATTGATCGCCAGTGCGATCTCTTCGTTCTTGATCATATCGTCAATATTTGGACGGCCCTCGGAGATCTTGAGAACCTTGGTCGATGCTACACCGGCTGCTTCAAGCGCTGCATGCGTTCCCGAAGTTGCCACGATCTCAAATCCGAGATCTGTGAACATTTTACCGATCTCCCCGGCATGCGGTTTATCGATCTCGGTGAGGGAGATGAAAAGTTTGCCTTCCAGAGGAATGTTGTTCTTGGAAGCGAACTGGGACTTGGCAAAACTCATACCGAAGTTCTCGGAAATACCCATAACTTCACCTGTGGACTTCATCTCAGGCCCGAGAATAAGGTCTGAACCAGGAAGCTTGTTGAAAGGGAATACCGCTTCTTTGACTGCGACATGCCCTTTGAGGTTCGGTTCCATGATCTTTTTGTCAAAGTTGACGACATTGAAAGTATCGTAGAATTTCAAAGACTCTCTCAGGTCACCCTGGACCATCACTCTTGTAGCCACTTTGGCAAGCGGTACACCGGTTGCTTTAGAGACGAACGGTACGGTTCTGGAAGCTCTCGGGTTCACCTCGATCAGGTAGATCTCACCTCTGTGAATGGCATACTGGATATTGAGCAGTCCGACGACCCCCAGACCAAGGGCGATCTCTGCCGTCTGTTCTTTGACTTCTGCAACCAGTTCATCCGAAATGGAAACCGGAGGCAGTGAACAGGCGGAGTCACCGGAGTGGATACCGGCTTCTTCGATATGCTGCATGACCGAGCCGATATAGACATCTTTGCCGTCACAGATGGCATCGACATCGAGTTCAATGGCATTATCAAGGAATTTATCGATCAGTACAGGTGCATCGTTGGAGACAGATACGGCTTCGTCCATATATTCTCTCAGCTCGGCATCGTTATAGACCGTTCTCATCCCGCGTCCGCCAAGGACGAAACTTGGCCGTACAAGAACAGGGTAGCCGATACGGTTGGCAATGGCCATTGCTTCATCTTTGGCAAAGGCTGTACCATTCTCAGGCTGCTTCAGTCCGAGCTCGGTGATGAAGTTTGAGAAGAGTTCCCTGTCTTCGGCAAGGTCGATCACTTTTGCCGAAGTCCCGGATATCTTCGCACCGATAGCGGTCAGGTTCTTAGCCAGTTTCAGCGGTGTCTGTCCACCGAAATGAACGATGACCCCATCCGGATTTTCAAGCTCGATGACGTTTCTTACATGCTCGAAGTCGATCGGCTCGAAATAGAGGATATCGGATGTATCGTAGTCTGTTGAAACGGTTTCGGGGTTACAGTTGTACATGATTGACTTGATACCCATATCTTCAAGGGCGAATGCCGCATGTACACAGCAGTAGTCAAATTCGATACCCTGGCCGATACGGTTCGGTCCACCGCCGATAACGAGGACTTTTTTGTCCTCGGATGGAGGATGGATGATGGAGGATGGATGATTGTCAGGCAACTTTGTGATGTTTGTTGTAGAGTAGAGGTAGGGTGTCAGTGCTTTGAATTCTGCGGCACAGGTGTCCACTTCGTTGTACTCCAGTACGATATCCAGTTTTTCTCTGGCATTGTAGACATCGTTCTCAGTGAGGCTGAGCCCCTCTTTTTTGTTGATAATCTCCGCGATCATGGCATCGGAGAAACCTTCGGACTTCACTTCTCGTAGACGTGTAGCATCGGAGAGCAGGGCAATATCCATCTCTTTTTCCCGTTGGGCCAATTCTTCAAGCTGGTAAAGGAACCATCTGTCGATCTTACACAGGTCGAAGATCGCATCGACGCTCATGCCTCGTCTGAGTCCTTCAAAGACATAAAGCATACGCTCGGCATTGGAGCGGCGGATCTCCCTGACCAGTGTTTCGCCGTCACACTTGATCTCATTGAAACCGGTCAGACCTGTTTCAAGTGAACAGAGTGCTTTCTGGAAGGATTCTTTGAACGTTCTTCCCATACTCATGACCTCTCCAACGGATTTCATAGCTGTAGTCAGAGTAGAATCGGCCATCGGGAATTTCTCGAAAGTAAATCGCGGCAGTTTGGTCACGATATAGTCGATGACCGGCTCGAAAGAAGCAGGGGTGCCTGTAATGTCATTGGTGATTTCATCAAGAGTGAATCCGACAGCCAGAAGTGTAGCGACTTTGGCAATAGGGTATCCCGTTGCTTTGGATGCCAGTGCGGAAGAACGGCTGACCCTCGGGTTCATTTCGATGACGATCATACGGCCGGTATCCGGGTTGATGGAGAACTGTACGTTCGATCCGCCGGTATCGACACCGACTTCCCTGAGGATCTTGAAAGAGGCATCTCTCATATGCTGATACTCTTTGTCCGTCAGTGTAAGGGCAGGGGCCATGGTGATGGAGTCACCTGTATGCACACCCATCGGATCGAAGTTCTCAATGGAACAGACAATGATGCAGTTATCTGCTCTGTCACGGATGACTTCCATCTCGTACTCTTTCCAGCCAAGCAGGGATTCTTCGATGAGAATTTCAGAAATGGGTGAGGCTTCAAGGCCGCCTTTGACGATCTCTTTAAATTCATCCATATTATAGGCAACGCCGGAACCACCACCTGCCAGTGTATAGGAAGCACGTATGATGAGTGGGAAACCTATGTTTTTTGCTGCGTCAAGGGCTTCATCCATATTGTAAGCGTATTGGGAGATCGGCAGGTCCATACCGATCTTGATCATCGCCTCTTTGAACTCCTGTCTGTCCTCACCTTTTTTGATGGCTGCCGGGTTGGCCCCGAGGAACTCCACATCTTCAAGCATCCCTTTGTCATGCATGCTCATGGCGACGTTCAATGCTGTCTGTCCACCCATGGTGGGCAGAATAGCATCCACATTCTCTTTTTTGATGATTTTGGAGATTACCTCTTCGTTGATCGGCTCGATATAGGTACGATGGGCGAACTCGGGGTCGGTCATAATGGTAGCGGGGTTGGAGTTGATGAGAACAACCCTGTATCCGAGCTCTTTGAGCGTCTTTGCCGCCTGAGTTCCCGAGTAGTCGAATTCGCAGGCTTGTCCAATGACAATAGGTCCTGAACCGATAAGTAAAATTGTTTTGATGTCGTCGCGTTTTGGCATGGAGAGATACCTTTTGTTTTTAGTTTGATATTATAGTAAAAAGAGGCAAAAAATGCCCTTAAAAAAGGCACTTTTAGAAGAGATCCAGACTTTGATTCACACGTTTTTTCTTTCGCTGAATGATATGCTTTTTCTTAGCTTCCGGTTCTGGTTCCGTATGTGGTTCAATCGGAACTTCCGGTTCAATGACTTCTTCCTGGGTCTGGTCGATACGGGTGGGGATACTGGAGATAACAGGTACGCTCAGGTTCCCTTCGCTCAACCTGTTATCGGAAGTTCTGTTCCGATCAGAGTTGATAAACATTCCATTCATATCTGTAGTATTTGTATCTGTCAGGTTCAAATCAGCCGGCTGAATACACTCTTTTTCTTTTGGTATCCTGGTAAGAAATCTGTCAAAGTTGCGTGCCAGAGTCGCTTTGGGATCGTTGATCAAAAAGAAGGTCTTCGGATGGAATACATCACTGTAGGTTTTGATATAGGCGACCTTATAGGCACTCTGTATCTCGATTTTGGAGACGATCCCCACCGGGACATTGGCAAAGAAGATATTATCAAGACCGCTGGTGACGACTTTGTCTCCTTTCCGGATCTTGTGCCATTTCGGGATGAATTTTATGATCATCTCGTTCTTGCTCAAACCCATAGCGATACCAGGTGCGGAATTTCTGCCGATAAAGACAGAGAAACGGCATTTTTCATCTGAAGTAAGATATCCGTAGAGCTGGTTATTCTTCACGAGTGCAACGCCGGCAGCTACTGTTCCCTGGATCAGGCCGTAAAGTTTGCCTTCATGTACCTCTTTTGGCTTGGTAAGTATGATCTGGGTAAAACTGTTGAGTTTGACATAGGAGATGGTCTCCGTAATGGAGATATTATGGGCCGGTAGTTTTTTGAGCTGGGGGAGGACATCGTAGATATCTTTGACCTGCTTGATGTAATGTGTCTGTTCAAGCAGGCGTTTACGTAAAATGCGGTTTTCACGGCTCAGTTTTTCAATCGATTCTTTTTGAAAGATATAGCTCTGGCTTTTGTCTTCAATGTTCTGTGTGAAGTTCTTGTATTTTTGTTTAATGGGATTGATGGTACCAAGAAGCAGATCCATGATACGTTCATCATTCTTCGTCAACAATCCTGCAAGAATAGCCAGCAGGATGATGATGATGACTATTCTAGTCTTCATATGCCAGCTGTTGCAGCAGGTCTATCTCATCGAGTGCTTTTCCCGTTCCTTTTGCCACAGCCAGGAGTGGGTCTTCGGCAATATAGACAGGCAGTTTGACGATATCGGAGAGATACTTGTCAAGTCCTCTGATCAGAGCACCGCCACCGGTCAGTACGATGCCGTTTTCGACAATATCGCCTGCAAGTTCCGGCGGTGTCTGTTCCAGGACTGTCTTGAGAGCATTGGCGATCTCTTCAAGAGAGTCCTTCATGGCATCTCTGATGTGTTCAGAGGAAATCTCTATGGCGACAAGACTTCCCTCTATCTGGTCTCTACCGCGAACGGTTGTTGTCAATTCTTCCTCCAGAGGAATAGCCGTACCGATTTTGATCTTGAGTTCTTCGGCAATACGCTCGCCGATCAGAAGGTTGAAGTTCTTCTTGACATAGTCCACGATGGACTGGTCGAAGTGGTCTCCGGCGACACGGATTGATTTGCTCAGGACAAGGCCGCCCAGAGAGATAACACCGATCTCTGTCGTACCGCCGCCTATATCGACAACAAGATTACCGTTGGGGTCCTTGACCGGAATGCCTGCGCCGATGGCAGCAGCCATTGGCTCTTCTATCAGATAGACATAGCGTGCACCGGCATTCTCTGCAGAGTCTTTGACCGCACGTCTTTCCACCTGTGTGAGGCCGTAAGGTACACAGATTATGATACGCGGTGAGAACCAGCCTTTTCGTTTATGTGCTTTTTCAATGAAGTAACGGATCATCATCTCGGTCACTTCAAAGTCGGCGATGACCCCGTCTCTCATTGGGCGGATCGCTTTGATGTTCCCCGGTGTCTTACCGACCATGTCTTTGGCTTCCTGACCTACAGCAAGGATACGCTGCTGTCCATGTTTGTCGAACTGTATGGCGACTACGGAGGGTTCATTGATACTGATGCCCTGTCCTTTGACAAGTACGAGTGTGTTCGCCGTTCCAAGGTCGATCGCAAGATCGTTTGAGAACAGGCCTAATAGTTTTTTAAACATCGATGATTATCCTTTCTTTGCTGTAGCTGCTTATGCTGTTTTTTTATTCTTTATATAGAGTGGCTTGGCACCGTTCTGTACAACCTCTTCGGTAATGATCACTTCATATCCGGCCAGTTCGGGCAGGTCATACATGATGTTGAGAAGGATCTCTTCCATGATGGAGCGTAGTCCACGTGCACCTGTTTTCCTGTCAATGGCTTTCTGCGCGATCAGTGAAAGTGCTTCCTCTTCAAAGCTCAGTTTTACGTCATCGATCTCAAAGAGTCTCTGGTACTGCTTGACGAGAGAATTCTTCGGTTCTGTCAAAATACGTACCATATCCTCTTTTGTTATCTTACCCAATGTGGCCAGAATATGTAAACGACCGATGAGCTCCGGTATGAGTCCGTAAGAGACGAGATCATCCGATTCGACCATATGAAGCATATTTTCCTCTTCGGACTTGGAACGTTTTTCCTGCCCGAAACCAAGCGTATTTCCACCCAGTCTTCTTTTGATGATATCATTGAGCCCGTCAAAAGCACCGCCGCAGATAAAGAGGATGTTGGACGTATCGATCTGGATGAAGTCCTGGTTGGGGTGCTTTCGCCCGCCTTTGGGCGGGATGTTCACGACGGAACCCTCGATAAGCTTGAGCAGTGCCTGCTGTACACCTTCTCCCGAGACATCACGTGTGATCGAACGGTTTTCTCCCATACGGGCGATCTTGTCGATCTCATCGATGAAAACGATGCCCTGTTCGGCTCTTTGCGGGTCACCGTCCGCTTCCATAAGCAGTTTGGTCAGAATGTTCTCCACATCTTCACCCACATAACCGGCTTCAGTGAGGTTGGTTGCATCCGCAATGGCGATAGGCACATTGAGAAATCTGGCAATGGTCTGCGCCAGGAGGGTTTTGCCCGATCCTGTAGGCCCTATCAGAAGTACATTCGATTTTGCAAGTTGCGTATCGTCGTCGGAAATGTTTCTGAAAATACGTTTATAGTGGTTGTAGACTGCAACGGACAGTGTCTTTTTCGCACCCTCCTGTCCAATGATATACTCATCGAGTATGGCATTGATCTCTTTGGGGGTATAAAGGGTCACTGCCTCATGGTTGGTCATCTCGGCTTCCTGCTCCTCTTCACCAAAAAGGATCTTGTAGGCAGAGATGACACAGTTTGAACAGATATATGCACTTTCTCCGGCAATAAGAGGATTTTCCTCACTCTCAGGGGCAGAGCAGAAGCTACATTCTTTAGTTGACATTTTTAATCCTCATTTTTTTCTATTTTTTATGTTTTTCTTTTAAAAGGGATGCCTCTTTTTGAGGTCTTTATAAATGCACACAGTGTTTTTACCTTCTCTGAAGTCGTTGTTTCAAAAAGTGTCTCTGCTTTTTCCTGCAAAGGATTTCCCTTTTCAAAGAGTTCTCTGTAAGCAAGTTTAAGGGCATTGATCTCTTCACGTTTCAAATATCTTCTTAATCCGGTAAGGTTCAATCCGCGTAATGTTGCGCGATTCCCTTCCGCCAGACAAAAAGGAGGGAGGTCCTGTACCAGCGCACTGGCCCCGCCTACCATAGCATAATCACCGATATGCACAAATTGGTGTACCGGAGTAAGCCCGCCGATCACGACATGATCACCTAACTCAACATGTCCGCCAAGGGTGGCAGCATTTGCCAAAATACAGTTGTCACCCATGATCACATCGTGTCCAAGGTGAACATATCCCATTAAAAGATTTCCGTTACCCATTTTGGTAACTGAACCTCCACCTTTTGTACCTGGGTTTAAAAGGGTAAATTCTCGAATGATATTGTTATCACCGATAATAAGCTGTACTTCTTCCCCGGAAAATTTAAGATCCTGCGGTATAGTGCCTATTGCTGCATGGGAAAAGATACGATTATTTCTGCCGATACTTGTATCTCCCGCTATCACAGCATGTGAGGCAATAGAGGTCCCGTCACCTATTTTTACTTTTGCACCGATATGAGCAAAAGGACCGATCGTAACATTTTTTCCGAGTACGGCGCCATCTTCAACAAGAGCACTTGGATGTATAGTTGGCATGATCTATTTAACCTTATTATTGATCGACAAGCATAGCTTTAAGTTCAGCTTGGGCAACCAGTTTATCTTCTACATAGGCTTTTGCATCAAATTGCCATATCGTCCCTTTGCTTTTCATTACAGAGATCCTGTAGACAAGTTGATCACCGGGTGTCACCGGTGCACGGAATTTTGCTTTGTCTATACTTAAAAAATAGACTACTTTCTCTTTGATCTCCTCTGCATTGATACTGCTTACACTTTCAAAAGCAAGTAAGCCGCCGGCCTGTGCCATACCTTCAATGATCATGACACCTGGATAAATGGGATGATTCGGGAAATGGCCCTGGAAAACAGGCTCTGAGATAGAAACATTTTTATATCCTTCCACATACTCACCCACCTTCATGTCAGTAATTCTGTCTACCAGTAAAAATGGATATCTGTGAGGTAGTATTTTTTGAATTTCGATAACATTATATTGCACGTAAAACCTTTTTGGAAAATTTCATTATTTTATCCAAAAATTAGTAAGAAGTGGTTTACAGTACTATAAGTACTTCTTTTACATCACTGTAGGTTTGACTTTGGCAAAGTATTTCAATTTTGTTTTGAGGTATTGTTTCCACTACCAGTATAGCCGAAAGATCATAAGGTGTCATACCCAGTTTTGCACGTAGTTTCAGCTCTTTTTCAAAGTGGGGAGGATGAAAGATAAGTGCAGTGATATTTGCATAATCTGTCTTGGAAAGCCGGTTGTATTCTGCAAGTGTTATGAACTTTACCTCATCACGGTTCATATGATGAACCTGATTTATGTTATACTCTATTTTCCCTCGTGTATACTCACCTTTAAGTGTAGAATAGGGCAGAAAGTGGGCAGGTATCACTGTTTTTCTTACACGTAGCAAACCCATTGTTAAACGCCAGTTGAGAAAACGTTGTTTGATGATCTTGTAAGGGATATTCTTTTCTTCAAGTTCCCAACGTTTTTCATATATTTCTATGCGTTCTTCGATGGATTCTGGCTGTATCTGTCCGGAGACAGGTACAAAGAGTTCATCAGCGAGTTTCTGCTGTTGATCGCGTTGCATGCTCAGTCCAAAAAGGCATCCGCAGTAGTCCTGACGATAGAGAGCATCTTCTTTTGCCAGAATATTCTGTTCCTGTGTTCCAGAGGCTTTTCTGTAATCCGGTGCAATAAATTTGATACCGAATTTTTCTGCCAATGCATCGCCGGCATGCTGAAGCTGTCTGAGGGATTTCTTGGGAGAAGTCAACAGGGTGGAAGTAAACACATTTTCACCCAGTTCGCTCGCTTTTTGCGCCGTCACTTCAAAACGCCTGTCGAAGCAGACAGAACAGCGTGCCCCTTTTTCAGGCTCATGCTCCAGTCCACGGACGGCCTCCAGCCAGTTCTCTATATCATACTCCCCCTCTATCAGGTCGATCCCCAGTATTTTACAGCTTCTTTTTACATCGAGCAGACGCAGATAATACTCGGAATAGGGGTGAATATTGGGATCATAGAAAAAACCTGTGAGTTTTTCATTGGGGTAGTCCGCCTGCAGTTTCTGGAGAAAGTAGTGGCTGTCTACAGAGCAGCAGATGTGGACTAGCATTTTTCATTCCTCATTAAAATCTTGGCGACATTTTCGCTGCTGCCGTGCCCAAGATATTCTCTGAGCTCTTTTGCTTTTGCAGCGAATTTTTTTCGGTCGGTATTGTAGTATTCTTCGAGCAGGTTGCCAACCGTGACCTCTTCCTGCAACAGTTCGTTGTGCAGGGTTGTACCGTTGTAATGCGAGAGAATGATATTCGCAAGGCCTATCTGTGTGATACCCAGAATTTTGAAAGCGATGAAGTAGTCGATTTTCTTTGCAATGTAGGCAAGGGTGAACGGTGTACCAATGAGTGCAGCTTCCAGTGTAGCCGTGCCCGAACAGATGAAGGCGAACTCCGAACGTTTGAGAGCATCATGCGTGTCTCTTGTGATCTCGAATGCATCAATCCCCTCGTAAAGTTCTGCGATCTTCTCGTTGCTGAAGGAAGGCGGGATGACGAGCAGCGGCCTGATTTCACTGCCCAGCTTTCGTCTGAGCTCCAGGAAGACAGGCATCAGACGGCTGATCTCTGCTTTACGGCTTCCCGGCATGAAGGCAATGCACCCTTTGGTCTTTTCATCACTGCGCCCTACATTGATTTCGTCAAGCAACGGATGGCCGACATACTGCGCTTTACCACTCTTATAGTAGTCTATCTCAAAGGGAAGGATTCCAAGGAGATGATCACAATACTTTTCAAGTTTTGCCACACGTTTGGGACGGCTTGCCCATACTTGTGGGAGGATGTAGTAGATGATCTCTTTGTCCGGGTAAGCGGTTTTAAGCTTTTTTGCCAAAGGAAGGTTGAATCCCGAACCATCCATCAGCAGCACTTTATCAGCATCTTTGGCAAGTGCTACCATTTCATCGGCTACCTTAAAGAACCATCGCAGTTTTTTGACGGCATCCACCACACCCATGATCGCCATCTGTGAGATGTCGTACAGAGGTGTACCGTTCTCTATGCTTTTGTCAAAGATACCCATGAGTTCTATATCGCGGGTATGCTTGAGTACCTCTTTCAGATGCAGGTTGGATGATGGCTCAAGGGCTGATACAAGTAGTTTCACGATGTGCTGTCCTCAGGGTAGATTTGCCGTATTTTAGCACAGGGCATCTCTATTTAGCCCTTGTTGAGGTCATTCCCAGTGTCAGCCAGTCATGCATGCCGCCTCTGTACCATTTGATCTTTTTTGCGGGATATCCGAGTTTCAGAAGATGCTCTATCATCTTGGGTGACTGGCTGCACCATGCTCCGTTACAGAAAAGAACAATGATTTTTGCATTTGAAAAATCGTATTGACCATTCTTTTGGATGATTCCGAGAGTTTTGAGTGCTTTTTGAAAGGCTTTGGGAAAAAGATTGGCTTTGGAGATGTCAAGATGTGAGATGTTGACAGCTCCCGGGATTGTACGATAGCGGTACCAGTTTTCCATTCTTGTATCGATCAGCAGCATGTCATCACGGTCCTGCATGGTCTTGATGAATTTCATCACTTCCATCTCACCGTAGGTTTCAACATCCGGGTGCAGTTTCATGGGTTGTACCTGCCCGGCACTGGTCACGAACATTGCTTTGCACTCTTTCGGAACGGAAGGATTCGCGTAGCTGCCTTCCCATATCATTTCATTCGTGATCGCAAGATCGAGGCATTTAGGATCGATCTCTCTTTCTATATGGATCTTCTCGTTTTTAGCATTTTTGTCTGTGTACTGTGCTCTTACACCTGTATATTGATATACTCTGAGATTCTCTGCTAAAAGAGGTAAGAAGAGAATAGAAGCCGAGAGGATAAGATGTTTCATGATTCATTCTTTAATATATTATAAAATGATATTAACAAAGAATAGTTTACTGATAGTTAATATATCTTGGCATTACTTTGATTCTGGACCTTCCAACCGGTTTCAGTCCAAGGACCTGCTCGGGTGTCATAAGCGGTTTGTCTTCTCTGAAAAAAAGTTTGAATCCTCCGGCAAATTGTGCAGCACGTTTTTTCGTGTAGATTCCATTGTATATCTTGACCTTCAGTGCCGGGGAGCCGTGTCCGTCAAGGTTCATCAACAGGTGAACCTTGTCATAATACCCGAGTACACTTTTATGGGAAAGCATCTTTTCCGTAAACATATGCACGATCAGTATTTTGTCTTGTTTGATACCGTGTTCTTTTAGGTAGTTGCTCATCAGTTTCTGTACTTGATTGACCTGTTCCCCCGTAATGGAGCCTATGACCCTTCCCGGCGGTACGTGTAGATCATCTACCGAGAATTCGGGATCCAGTGCAATGTGGACATTGTCATACTGCAGGAAATGCAGAACAGGCCTGATTGCCTGTGCAGGTGTTTTTTTTCCCAGCTGCAGGTCAAGGATCACGACAGCTCCATACTCTTTTGCCTTACGGATATAGGTGAGCAGTGTTTTTTTCGGAAGCGTACTGAGATAGTTCCTGTTGTACCCCGGGTTCTTTATGGCAAGATCATAGATAATATCTATTCCCGGCGTCACATGGTGTTTCTGCTTCAAAGCTTTTTCATATCGTTCTGCGTGTGCTCTGATCTTTTTAAAGAGTGTATCCGGGGAGTATTGGCCCAGTACGCCCAGTCTGGAAGTGCCCGGCCGTCCGTAGTAGGCCAGGATCATATCATATTCCGGTGGAAGTTTTTTCAGCTCTTCCTGTGCGTCCGCCGCTGCCGTTGAGGTCAAGAATGTGACGGATAAAAATACTGATGAAAGGACGACTTTATACAGTACATCAAGCAGTATGTTCTCAGATTCTTTCATTAAATATCACTTCTCTCTTCCGACACACAGCGCATAGAACTTCTTGTCCATATCGGTAACAAAATATCTCCCAAGTTCAAAATCGAAATACCACGCTTCATTTGAGTTTCCTTTGATTTTTAATATGGATTATAACAAAATCCAGCCCGCGAGCAAAAACGCCATGGCGGAGAGGGCACCGCCAATCAAAGCATAAGGTAGCTGCGTCCTGACATGTTCCACATGGTCACATCCCGCTGCCATGGAGGAGATGATGGTCGTGTCAGAAATGGGAGAAGCGTGGTCTCCGAAGATTCCTCCGGAGATCACTGCTGCAATAACAAGAGGGATGTCCACTCCCATGCTTGCGCCGAGTGCCAGGCCTATGGGCATCATGATGGAAAAGGTACCCCAGCTTGTCCCTGTAGAAAAAGCTGTGATGGCCGAAACGAGAAATACAAGCATAGGGATGAGTACAGGTGATATGTTCCCGCTGAGCAGATGGGCGAGGTATTTGGCTGTACCAAGATCACCGATGACTTTGCCGATGAAGAGTGCGAAAAGCAGGATCATGACAACAGGTATCATCTCTCCCAATCCTTCATAGAAGCCTTTGAAATACAGTTTATGCGAAATGATCCTCCCAAAAACATAATAGAAGTACATAAAGAAGAGTGTGACAATTACACCATAGTAAACAGATGTCGAGCCGGATCCTTTGAAAATGTCACCTTTTCCGGTCAGATAGAGTCCTGCAGGCACAGCCAGTACCATTACAATAATGGGCAGCAGCATCGGGTAGGGTGTGGGTTTGGCTTCGGTATGGAATTGGCTTTGATGATACGGGTGCGGCAGACTTTGTTTCATGGGACCAATGTCAAATTTGAAATATATCACGATAAGAACGATGATGAGTGTGAATATCGCATAAAAATTGTAAGGAATTGATGCGATGAGCAGTGTAACCGGATCTCCTGAAATAACATTTGTATCGACAGCTGAGACTATAAGGCCCAAAAGAAGCGCTCCCCAGCCATTGAGAGGGATGAGTGAACAGATAGGTGCAGATGTCGAGTCGCAGATATAGGCAAGTTTCGCTCTGCTGACACCATTTTTGTCACAGAGTGGTTTGGCCACCGTTCCTGCTATAAGAGAGGTAATGGATGACTCAATGAATATGATAACCCCTATGATATAGGCCAAAAGCATCGCTCCTTTGGGTGAGTCTATCTTCTTTGCTTTTTGACTGAGGTAGAGTACAAAACTGTCCACAGCTCCGGAGAGATTTAAAAGCTTGATAATGGCTCCTATCATGAGGGCAAACAGGAGGGTTTTAGTGATCCATCCCTCTGAGAAAAGAGAAACAATACCGTCAAAAAGTGCTGTGAAAGCCGTGAGCGGATCGTAGCCATTGAGTACCAAAAGGCCGGCAAAGATCCCTCCGACGAGCGAAACGATGACATCTTTTGTTATAATGGCCAAAAAGATCGTAAGCAGGGGTATTGCGATTGAGATGATTCCGTATTCCATAAAAAGTACCTGATCGTTAATGTATGAAAGGATTATAACACAATGAAAAAGATTTTACTTGCCTTGCTGCTTTTTGCCGCAACACTACAGGCAAAGCTGCCCGAAACGGAACAGCTGATCGTTGTGACGACAAAGAACTGGTCCACACCCAATGGCATGCTGCAGTGTTATGAGAAAAAAGAGTCCGTGTGGCAGAAGGTAGGCAAGCCTGTCCATGTGAAGCTTGGACGCAACGGCATAGGATGGGGCAGGGGACTGCACCGCATTCCCAAGGATGCTAAGATCATCAAGAAAGAGGGGGATGGAAAGGCGCCGGCCGGTATCTTCTCGCTCAAGCAGGCATTCGGCTATCATCCCTTTACGGTCAAGTATCCCTATAAGGTTTATAAAGAGACAGATCATTGCGTGGACGATGTCCATTCAAAGTTCTATAACAAGATCGTCGATAGCAGAAAGATCAAGATTGATTACAAGAGCAAAGAGCATATGAAGTTCCCTAAAAATTACTACAAATACGGTATCGTGGTAAATCATAACCACATAGACGAAGAAGGTGCTGTTCCCGGTGCAGGCTCCTGCATCTTCCTGCATATCAAAAAGGTACCGACTGCGGGATGTACGGTTATGAACGAAAGTGAAATGAAACAAATCATCAGATGGCTTGACCCAAACAAAAATCCGTTGTTGCTTCAGGGAACGGAGGGTGTTGTGAAAAGGTTGGGAAAAGGTCTTAGTCTTTTTCCATGATTATTCACCGTTAAGCTTTGAGTAGAGGTTAGATTCTTCAAGTGATATGCGTTGGGCGAGTATGTCCACAAGCTCTTTGAATGTAGTATGGAATTCCTTGTCAAGCGGTACATCCGGTTTAGAATATTTTGCCAGAAACTTCATGAGTGTTACTTTTGTCTGTCCAAAACTTGCAACGAAGTCTTCTACCATCCTCTGAGTCTCTTTATCGATCTTCTCCGCTTCCTCTTTCATCAATTTGAAGAGCTTCAGGTCTTCATCCATGACATGATCCACTGCAAGAGAATCCAGTTTTTTGAGTGCCTGCTTTGCAGCTTTTTCATCATTTGCTTCATAGGCTTCCAGGACTTTGGTAGCCAATGCTACTATTTCTTTATGTTCCTCTTCCCATTTATGGACAAGCTTCTGGTTCTTTGATTTAAACAGTGATCCGAACATGATAGGGTGTCCTCTCTTTTTTATTTTATTATAGCAGAAAAAAAAATAATTTTTTCATTTGCTTTGTCTCTCCAACCCTAAAAATGTCAATATTCTTTCTTCAGTATACTGATGAAAGGGGTTCCATCTCAGCCTCAGAAGGGCAGAAGGTGATATCTCCAATGCCGAAGCTTCCCCATAGTTGGACAAGTGTCCCAACTGGATACCCGGGCTTGCCGGGGCATTTTCATTACCGTAGAGAGGATCATCAGCCGGGATCGGCATCGCGAGATGTGAAAGAGAAAAAACTTTTTTTGGCCAGTGGAGGGGCAGATCTTTTGGTGTCGTATGATCTCTGATGAGCTGAAGGTCTCCCCGGCTTGAATTCATATCAGAGATAAGATCGAGTGTATAGTTGTTCCCTGTGGCACTTTTTAAAACGTCTATTTTTGCGGCGGTTTTTCTCTTGACAAGCATATTTTTGCTGAAATAATTGTTGATATCGAAGAGAACAAGTGTATGGTCGCCTTTGGGAAGACGTTTGTAGAGATGGTCTACCGTATCCGAAACGGTAACGGTATCGTCTATGATAGACTGGAAGGTAAGTACGGAGGGGAATGACTTACTGTGTAAGGTTTGTTTATCGTATGCATCGAACTGCTTTTGTACCTTTCTGCAGACACGATAGACCTGGTCAGCTGCATTGATAGCAAAAGAGTTGTATTTGAAGGGGTCGTACTCCGGAGCGATACTGTTCCATTCCATCTTGGGCAGTGAGAAGAGGTGGCCGATACGGCTTTGCCATACTGCAAAAGAGGCTGTTTTGCTGATGCCGATGGCAGGAGAGAAGAAAATGAGACTTGAGGGAAGTCTCAGTCTGTCGTCATTGAGTGCCTTGAATGTATAGTTGAGTGCCAGAGGTGCACCGGTTGAGTACCCTATGATGTGAATGGGCCTGTTGCCTACTTTCTGGCTGAGGCGTTTCATACCTATCTCCGTTGCGGCTGCCATATCCTGCCATTTGATGGAGGTGAGACCTGAAGGGATGGTACCGTGACCGGGCATGCGCATTGCCACGACCCAGACACCTTTTTCATGCAGGTATTTGGCCTGTGCATGCAGACTGTAGGGTGAATCCGACATGCCGTGCAGGAGCAGAACCCCCATCTTGGGATCGTCCACAGGCAGTTCAAAAGTCCTGTTCCAGTTTCTCGCCCAGCGTTTCGGGTCGGAGAGACTGTTTCTGGTGTAACGGTTTATGATACTTTGTTCTTCTATTGAAATTTTATCATACACTTTTGCATCAAGCTCTCTGAAAAGCTTCTTCTCCAGAGCAAGATACGATTCAAAATCATTCACCTTCGATTTTCTTGTAAACTCACTCTTGAGTTTTACCGTGTGCCATGTGGAAAGAGAAGGAAGGGATTGTATGTATAGTGTCAACAAAATGCCTGAAACGATCAATGTTCCGAGAAAAGAGAGCCAAACCAGCCAGGTTGCTTTACGTAAAATCCACCATGGAAGTTTGTACCAGATAGTATGCAGGAGACTCATAAATCGGACCTTTTTTTAATAGATGCTGTATTGTACATAGAAAGTGATCTTCGTTGTTGTTTTGGGATGAGGGTACTCTTTGTAGGCGATACGTATGACCTGCAGAGTATTTTCGTCCAGTGCTGTGTACCCGATGCGGCTTTGCAGATGCAGTCCTGTGATGTTCCCGTTGGGGTGCAGATAGAAGGTGACTACGTTGGTGCCTTCCTGGCGGGTTCTTACCGCTACATCGGGGTAGCCGTTCTGGATGAGTGTACGCTGGGTAATACGGTGTATGATACCGAGATTCCTTTTGATGAACTTTTTCTGTGTTGGGGTAAAGCTGTCGAACTCCGAACCGTAGAGCTGTTTGATCATCTGCGAACCGTAGTTGGGGCCGGAAGGCGTGCTTGGTGCCAGTGAAACGGAACGGCCTGAACCCATCAGTGCACCGGCCAGTCCTCTTTTGGGACGGGAAGGCTTTCTTGGTTTCTGCGGCCTGCTTTTTTTGACTATCTTTTTTTTGGGTTTTTTTTCTTTCTTTTTTAGTACTTTTTTGGGCTTTTCCTCTTTTTTGGCCACCTTGGTGACATTGTTTTCTTCATGCTCTTTTTTTTCTACTGTCAGACGCGCTTTTTCGTCAAGCACTTTTTTCTTGGCAACAGGTGTAGGCGTTTTTACCTGCTTTTTTTCTATGGGCTTTTTTTCAACAGGCTTGGGCTTTGGGGGTGTAACGGGTTTTGGTTTGGGATGTGGTGGTTGTGGCTGGACCGGCTGTGGTTTTGGCTGTGGGGGAATAGCAGGTTGGGGTGCCGGAGATGTTGGCGGTACAGTTTTGATCTGTTTGAGATTCAGTGAGATCTTCTTGGCCGGCGGCGGTGGCGGAGGGAACTTCATCTCTTTGAACGAGACAAAAAAGAGCAGAAAGATGAGCAGGTGAAGCAGGAGGGAGAGCAGCAGCCCCTCAAGTGTGCGTATAGTCCTCCCTCTGATCATCATTCTCTTTTTAGCCTTTTTTGCTTGGTATAGTCCTAAGTCCCTATAGTGTATAATCCCCGCAATTATACATAATGAGGATTAATACTATGGCATATGATAAAAGTATTGCGGCATTTGAAGAGGCTTACAAAGTTATTCCCGGAGGCGTAGACTCTCCTGTACGTGCATTCAGCGGAGTGGAAGGAACACCACCGTTCATAGAAAGAGGTGAAGGGGCATACCTTTTTGATATTGACGGGAACAGATATATCGATTATGTACAAAGCTGGGGTCCGCTGATCTTTGGTCATACCGATGCAGATATCGAAGCTTCAGTTATCGATTCAGTCAAAAAAGGACTGAGTTTCGGAGCACCGACAACAGTAGAGACGGAACTGGCTGAAGAGATCGTTTCCATGTTTGACAGTATCGACAAGGTTCGATTCGTCAGTTCGGGAACCGAAGCGGTCATGTCGGCGATCCGTCTGGCAAGAGGGGCAACGGGAAGGGACAACATTTTGAAGTTCACCGGATGCTACCATGGACACTCCGATTCGCTGCTGGTACAGGCAGGTTCTGGTCTTGCGACATTTGGTACACCGTCAAGCCCTGGAGTGCCTGCTGACCTGACCAAACATACGCTTTTGGCGACTTATAACGATATTGAAAGCGTTGAGAAATGTTTTGCGGACTCTCCGGAAGGAATCGCCTGTGTGATCATCGAACCGATCGCTGGAAATATGGGGCTTGTACCTGCGGATGAAACCTTCCTGCAACAGCTTAGAGCTCTCTGTGATGCACATGATACCCTGCTGATCTTCGATGAGGTAATGAGTGGCTTCAGGGCTTCCCTTAAAGGTGCACAGGGTATCACGACTGTGAAACCCGATATGGTGACTTTGGGCAAAGTTATCGGTGCGGGTATGCCTGTAGGTGCCTTTGGTGCCAGGGCGGAGATCATGGCGCAGCTCTCTCCCGAAGGACCGGTCTATCAGGCAGGAACACTTTCGGGTAATCCCGTAGCTATGGCGGCCGGGCTGACCAGTCTTAGAAAACTCAAAGCCAATCCGGCCATCTATGTCGAACTGGGGAATAGGGCCAAAAAACTGGTCGAAGGACTGAAGAGGGCGGCAGATTCCGTCAATGTACCTATGGTGACGGATGTGAGAGGTTCCATGTTCGGTTTCTTCTTCTCCGACAAGCCGGTCAGGAACTTTGCCGACGTGATGGAGAACGACCAGAAACTCTTTGCCAAATTCCATAAAGGGATGCTTGACCGCGGTATCTACCTTGCCTGCTCCTCTTTCGAAACAGGCTTCATCTCGACTGCCATCACTGATGAGATGATAGACGAGACGGTCAAAGCGGCTTATGAAACACTCAAAGAGATCAAAGCGTAAGTTTCCATATGCAACTATGTTACTGTAAAAGTGGATTGGAATTTTCAAAATGCTGCGAGCCCATCCTGCGTGTATTCGAACCTGCTCCCACTGCACTGGCGCTCATGCGTTCACGCTACTCCGCCTATTGTCTGGGTGACGTCAACTACCTGCAGGCGACCACGCATGACCATACCTGGAGCGATGAAGAGCTCAAGTTCATACAGGACTGGGCGGACAACAGCCACTGGCAGCATCTTGAGATCGTTGATCATGACGAAGATACGGTAGAGTTTAAAGCCTATTATATCTACGACGGTGTGCAGCACATGCACCATGAAAAGTCTGCATTTATGAAGGTCAACGATATGTGGAAATATGTGGATGGCGATATTTACGAGGACAAAGTGGACTTTAAGCGTAATGAAGTCTGCATCTGTGGCAGCGGTAAGAAGTATAAACGCTGCTGTGCGCAAAAGCTTAAATCCTGATTTCTGTATTATAGCAGATCAGGTTCTCGCTGAATATCCCAAGCTCTAAGCTGCCCCTTCTCAACCTCCTGTTTTATTCTAAAATAATACATTACATACAAATCTAAAAAAATTTGGCACACTTTTGGCACAATAATTTTGTATAATTTGAAAGTACCGATTTTAAGTGGGAGGTTAGCATGAAGAAAAGCTTGCTGTTACTTCTAATGTTTGTAAGCGTAAATATATATGCAGAAAACTGGAAGCATTTTGGACGTTCAAATCCTTCGCCCGAAGCATATGAACTTAAAAAGGGTGTTGCGTATATGGAGATGCGTCTCTACGAGGTGGACAAGAGTTATCACAAGGTTGTCAAGAAAGGTTACAAGGTCATTTGGAAGGCCTATCACAAACCGCTAAAAAGTTTTGATAAACAAGTGGTTAGAAAATTCAAGTCTGCCGCCCCAAACCTCTCTGCCGGGACAGACCTTGTAAAATACAGTATAGCATACAGGCTGGATGGTTCGGACAAACATTATTTCATTGCCAATGTATTTTACATTGATGTCAATGGAAAGATATGGCGAATGAATACCAAAAAAGACTTCCTGTCATATATCCTCCCCATCGACAACAGTGCTGACCTTTCCGAGGTCCTGTGGCTGAAATCATACTATGGACTAAAAAAATATCGTAAGGTCCCGGGAGGGTACGAGGTAATAGATGTAGAGAGTATTAATTTCGAAACAGATAAAAAGAAGTGCGGTGAATACACTTACAGAATTTTGATGGACAGAAACGGTCATATCAAAAAGAAGGTTCTTGTAAATTCAAAACATACACCATGTGCAGTAATATAAAAAAAGGAGAGAAAAAGAAATTAAAGATCTTGGGAATAGTGATAGTAATGATTCAGGCAGTACCAACTGTCTGTTTCCTGTATAAATGAGAGGAAGGAATATTATAAAATGATACAAAAAATATTATGGCGGTATACTGTAAATATTCATAGAAGTTTATTATTGTTTGTTTTTATATTGGCAATAAGTGAAATGCTTATAGGCAGTGAAAATAATCCCATTGAAGAACCTGATGCTTTTATTGTTAAAGTCGAGAAAAATCCTGCAATTTCCCGAGGAAAAATCGCTTTACTACAGGGAACTGCATCACCGGAAGGTACCTTATTCAAAGTACCCAGTCTGTCAATAGATCAGAAAGTAATGGTTCTTCTTTTAAGTAATGATCCAGCTGTTCCCGTCAATATGGAACTTCGCAAGTATCATTGGACGGCTCCCAGAAGGAAAGGTTCGACTAATAAAAAAGGAGAATACGTTGAATACCTCAGAACACAAGGTGACCTTTTTATCAAAGTATTTACATTGAAAGGTGAGCAGCCTTATCGTTTGGTCATATGGGTAGATAAACATACTCCACCTCCAATGTCACCAGTTCTAATTCCCAGAGATAGTAAACATCCAATAAAAACACAAAATTTAAGGAGTGTAAAATGATGAAATCAATCAATAGCATTTTTTTTAAAAATTTTACATATGCAAAAATAATAAAATTTCTTTTAATCATATTACCTGTATTTGCAAGTGGTGGGATACAGGATGTACTAAAATTACAGGGTTCATTTCCTGATATTGGAAAAATTAATGAATTTATCCAAAAAGGTGATAATTTTAAAAAAACGGCACCCTTGGATTCTCCTAGCGATGAAGATGCGCAACATAACTATAATCCTCCAGGGATGCCTACAATGCCCATTGCATGTGGAAATATGAAAAACAGTAATTGTGGAAGCTGCTATAAAAATGCCTATGAAAAAGTTAATGATTTACGCCGATACTTTGAACAACTACGTGCACTCTATGTGGAAACCGATGAATTTACAAAAGCCAGTGTTGCATTTGGCGACAGTATTGCCGGGTCTGTCGGAGTCGGTGGATTGCAATGGATACACGATCGAGAAAAAATTCAAAACTCTTTTAAACAATTTAAAAAAGCCTATAAAAAAAAATACAATGAATTACTGGGCAGGCTTGAACAGGTGCTGAAAGAGATCGCGCAGTGTGAGGAACAGTACTTTGGCAATAAAGACTGGTATAGCCGGTACGGGTTTATGTTTTTAAACTTTATGGCATTGCATTACGCCCGTTAAAGTAGTTTTACAATGAACTATTTCCGATACATTCTAATATTACTGGGGTTTCTCTTTGTGTCAGTTACCGTGTCGGCTCAAGTACCACGGACCGCTATAATATTTGATGCTTCAGGAAGTATGTGGGGAAAGATCGGGAACAAAACCAAAATTGAAATTGCAAAAAATGCACTTAGAGATGTAATAGAACATTGGGATCCCAATAGACCATTAGGGTTGACAATTTATGGTCATCGCAAAAAAGCCGACTGCAGCGATATCCAGACAGTTTTCCCTCTGGGCAGGATAGATAAAGAAAAAATACTTCATATTGTCAGTAATATCAGACCTAAAGGCAAAACACCCATTAGCCGTTCTCTGAAAAAAGTTGCTGAAGAGTTGGGCTATTTGACACATAGAGTTACACTTATCTTGATCAGTGACGGCAAGGAAACATGTGACAGTGATTCTCTGGATTCTATACGCAAACTTAAAGAACAGGGCTTGGGTATAGTAGTGCATGTCATAGGATTTGATGTAGATAAAGAGACTTCTGAACAATTAAAATCCATTGCCAAAGTAACAGGAGGCAGTTATACACCTGCTAAAAATGCAACTGCGCTTACTCAGGCTTTTAGAACAGTTGCCAAAGAGATACAAAAAGTAAAACCTCCTTCGCCTCCTGCAAAGAATTTAAAAATCACGGCAAGCGAAACACGAGAAAGCTCCTGGATACAGGCACTGCATATTATTTCTCCCATAGACTCCAATATTTCAAAAACAGAAACTACAAGCTGTATCTCTTATCCTAACCAGGCGTGCGGCCTCAAACTTCCTGAAGGTCGCTATAAATTAAGTACTGATTATAATCGCTATCACAAAGAAAAAGAAATTGAAGTTTATGAAAACAATATAACTGCTGTAAATGTAGTAACCGGAGAAACAGGCAAAGTTTCCATATCTGCACGAGAAGCTCAGAAAACTGCCAATATTCGTTTACATTACGGTATCTACTCTGCCAATGACAGTACATTGATCGTTAGTGGTGACACAACTGAAAAAGATGCAATTATAGAGAGACTTCCTGTTGGAAAATATCTTATCCGTTACAACCATTTTACTCTCAGTGGAGAGGTTCCATTTGACGTACTTAGTGGCAAAGTAACGCAACTTGATCTGATTACCGGAAAAACCGGCATAGTATCAATCACTGCAAGCGAAACCAAAAATACCGCGTGGGTCAATGCACACCATACTTTCCGATCCCTGAAAAGAAAAAAAGATATTGTTATGGAATGTGATTCTGAAAAAACAACCGCTTGCAAAGTACGTTTACCTATTGGAATTTACAGCGTTACTACAAGATACAAGGACCTATCAGTCGATACCATAATAGAAGTATCCTATGGTAAAAAACACATAAAAAACATTGTTTTAAAACCGACTGGGATTATCGAAATTTCAGCGAAAGAAGACATTAACAGTCAACCGATCCATGCTGCTTATGTGATTCGAAAAGCAGATAATAATAACACAGTGCTTGCAAGCGGACATACACCTGCAACTGTTGAACTTTTTGCAGGCAGATATATACTGATAACCGAGTACTGTACCTATAGACAGCAACTTACCTTTGTGATCAAAGCTGCAAAAAAACTTCCAATTGAAATTTACACAGGAAAGACAGGGTATCTCAGGCTCTCTTCATCTTTACATACAAACAGTAAAGCACTCAAAGCAGCTTATACGTTATATGATGAAAATAAAACAAAAATACTCTCACACCCTTCTTCTTGTGAAACAACACAAAACAATAAAACACTTTGGCAGCTTCCTATAGGAAAATATACGATCAAGGCTTACTATCCTCCATACGAACAAACAAAGCATGTTCAAATTACACAGGGGAAAACCGTCGATCTGCATTTTGTGATGGATCCTATCGGGACAGTAAAAATCAGTGCAGAAGAAGAGAACAGTCAAAGAAATATACAGGTAGATCACTCTATTTTTCGTGTGATCAACAATGAGATTAATGAAAGCAATGTATCTTATACCTGCCATACTGAAGGTATGTATAGTTGTGATATAAATCTCTCTGTGGGAAGATACCTGCTAATTTCTTCTTACAACCATTTTACAAAACATACATATTTTGACATTCATGAAAATGAAATACTTCCTTTACATATTGTTATGGGAGGTACTGGGAAGGTTAATATAACTGCTTACGAAATGTTGGGCGGCAACCCCATAAAGTCTGTAACTCACTATATTATGCAAAAGGAGGGTAATGTGAGTAAAAATATCACTAGTTGCTATAAAGACCTTCATTGTGTAAGACGTCTGCCTGTTGGAAAATACAGTGTCCGCAGCGAATACAATATATTAGAGAAAACTACTCCTTTTACCATAGAAGCTGCTAAAACAACTGGATTAGATGTCATTTTGGGAGCAGTAGCTCCAGTGAGAATCCGGGTGACAATTATGCCTACAAAAGATAAAGTCTCTGCAAACCATACCATTTATCATATTGATAACAGAAACCATCGTAAGGAGATTACAGAAATGTGCTGGTATGATAAAAAATCACAAAGTTGTACTATCAATTTGCCTATTGGTACCTATCTTCTGCAATCAACTTACAAGGGGATAAAAAAAGAAACACTTTTTGAAGTAAAAAACATAGATGAGAATCTTGTAAATGTCGTGCTGGATCTCGACTTGCCCAAAGAATAAAAAGGAATATGAAAATGAAGAAATCAGTAATAATAACAGCAATTTTGCTTGGAATAACTATTTCAGGTTGCGGTGCATCAGGAGATGCGTCAAACAGTAATGCCATAGCCAAAGAAGATGTCTGTACCTTACTGACAACGGCAGAGGTCTCAAACTTGGTAGGAGAAGCGGTCAATGAGGGAAAGCGTGATACAAAACATACCTATCCAAATGCTTCAGTCTGTACCTGGACATCGGTCAGTCACAATATGCCTCTTCTGACCCTGACCTACTATCTGCATACTTCTGCGTATGCCCTTGACCACTATGCACTACCCGGCAGTCAAATAAAAAAACTCAATGGAACATCCAATGAAGCCATTGCTGTTCTGGGAGTGAACAAAAAACTGTCCGAGGTTATAGCCAGAAGTGGTAACAATGCGGTTTTGCTTATGTCACTTTCTTTGGAAAGTAAAGAAGGAAGCAAGAACTGGAATAATGAGATCAAGTTAACAGACCTTGCAGCGCAGAGAGCTGAAAAAAAGAAGTAGGAGACCATAAAATCATTCTTTTAAAAATGCATCGATTTTTTTTTGTAGGCAGTCTTCGTACTCTTTTGTATAAAAGTGTTTTGCCCTCATATAGCTTCTGTAGCTTGTTTTGAAGCAGGTATTATGAAAGAGTTCGATGAGGTCACAATGGTCTTGCTTTCGTGCTCGGCATGTGTTTAATTGTTGTGTTTCTATTTGATGGCTCATTTTGCTGTCGGATTCCAGGTTATAGATGTATGAGACAAAAAAAATAATACCGACAATGACCACTGCTTCTTTATTCCACTTCATAAATACAGTATATCAAAACATCTTTGAACCCGGATTATGAAGTAAAAGATGATTTATCTATCAATATAGTAAGCTGCCAAATAGCGAAGCCACTGTATTGAAAAACAGTTAAACCCTGTCCGGTCTCTGGTCGTCAGGAAGTTTGGAGAGATCGGCTTCGTCGAACATTTCCACTTTTGGAATGACTATGGCGATAAGCGTCACTATGATACCGAAGATCAGCACCACAAGATGTTCATGTCCCGGGAAAAGTTTGGGGAGGGTGAGTTTACCTGCGCTTGTTCCCATCAACGGTTTGAAGAAGTCATCGTAATAGAGGGTGAAAACCAAGCCGCCGAGTAGTCCGCCGATAGCGCCTATAAGAACATCGATACGTCCTTCAGCGATGGAGACAGGTCCTGTTCCCGGGCATTTTCCGAAAATTGCCATAGATATACCGAAGAGTGTACCACCTATGATCAGCCCCTGCCAGATGATGGGTTTTACATGGTAGTGTGCCCATCCCGCTTCTATCATGAAATAGAGTGCAATACTGGTAAGGCCCACGGCAAGAAAGAGCATTTTAGGGACAATGGTGTCCTTCAGCATGGCAAATCCGGCGATCTTTTCGAATTTGTCGACACGGGTATACTGGATGATACCACCGAATATTACGCCGATCAGAAAGACCAGTGCAAGAGAACCGTGCCCCTGATGGATCACGTTTTCGAACATTTGTGCCAAGCGTGAAAAAAAGTCATCACCGGCAGTTTTAACTACGATATCCATTATTTCTCCTCTTTGTTATAGAAAAGTTTTCCCGTAATGAGCAGTGAGATCATGACCACGGTACCGAATATCATGGAAGAGATGGCCATCTGGCTCATGCCCGACATAAAGTGACCGCTGGTGCATCCGCCTGCCAGTCTTGCACCGATGATCATGACAAATCCTGCAAAAAAGCTCCATAGCAGTCTGGAGAGTACGGAGTTGTTCTTGTATCTCTTCCAGCCTGTCGGGATCAGGGAGAACCTGAAACTTTTTGTAATGAACACAGAGGTGACGAACCCGCCAAAGAGTGCTCCCATGAGCATCACGCCTTCCCAGGCACCGGGATTCTGTATCTCTTTGAGATAAGAGTACTTTTCGGGGTCAAGATCGAAGATGAGGTCTGCAAAGTAAGGTACATAGGTAGACGCGCCTATAGGTCTGTCCGCTCCGAATACGGAAAATGTCATCAGAAGAAGCATGGACATCAATATGCCGCCCATCCACCAGGGTAATCGAGCCATTGTAATCCTTTAATTGTGGTTTTTATTCCAATATTATAACAAAAAGATATCACATTTATAAAATTAAATTATTTTATGATTATGTACATTTTTTTTGAAAGAGTGATATAAAGTACGGTTTTGTTATACTTTCAACAATTACAAGGATAAAAATATGCAAAGAAAAGAAGATGATCCGAAATTCAAAAAGATCGTAGATGCCGCTGACGGACTGAGCCTGGGTATCTCTATAGTCGTGGCCGTGCTGATAGGGGTTGGTATAGGGCTGGGGTTGCAGAAACTTACCGGTGCGATGTGGACACTTTGGATAGGTGTCTTTGTCGGCATAGCTGCAGCGGTTTTGAATGTCTATAAAGCCTATGATAAGCAGAAGAGGTCACTGGATGAACTGGCGAACGATCCGCGCTATAGACATCAAAAAAAATATACGGCAGACGATGATGAGGATGAGAACCGTAAATAAAAGCAAACTGCTTTGCTTTTATAGGTTCGGAACCGGAGTGGTGCCCTGACCAACGGGAGGAAATGCCCTTGGGGTGCGAAGCAGAGCGTAGCCACGAAGGATAAACAATCAAAATAAAAAGATATATTTCAGCATGAAAAATACAAACCTAAAAATACTCAAACTTCTCATTACGGCGGATCTCCTTCTTGCAGGGGTCTCCTTAATATTTTTTGATATAAAAACACTTTGGAATACTCAGATAGGTTTCATCTCCGCAACACTCGTGATGATCGCTTCGATGATAAGCTACCGCCGTATGGTCAATACAAGAGTTGAAAATGAAGTGATCACAACGGATATCGATAAAGATGTCATCGATAAACTTGAAGACCCCTATGACCTCTACAGTGAGGAGATCAAGGCTGAAGAGAGTGATGAAAAGGAGTTTGCAGAAGTCGTCAAAGAGGAGAAGAAGAAACTCAAAGAGAATAAACGCACACTCTTTCAGGTACTCAAAGATACCAAAGCGGCGCTTTCCATCTATCGGCTCGGAGCGTATGCTGTGCTGATACTGGGATTTCTCTATCTGCACAGACACGGACTGCTGCATATGCCGAGCTATGTCATCGCACTGGGACTCCCTCCTGTGATCATTGTGACGATCCTTATTCGCAATAAAAGTCAAGATGCGGTAGAATAGAACATCTCAGAGAAGGGAATATTTCCATGACAAAAACTATATTGGGCGCACTTGCGTTGTTGATACTGGCTTTGCAGCCTGTACAGTCTGACAATTTCAAATGTTCTACAAAACCCATCCAGCCACCTTTGCATATTATAGACAAACCTATTGATTTTGGCAAAGAACGTGTCAATATGACCAAAGCGTACATCAGGCAGCATTATGGGAAAAAAGTGAAGAATATTACCATTACCCCCCGTATCATCGTACTGCACTGGACGGCGGAGATGGATCTCAAAAAGTCCTTTAACCGGCTTAAACCGCAAAGACTGCTGACAGACAGGAAAGACATCGCCAAAGCTTCGGCACTCAATGTCTCCGCGCAGTTTCTCGTGGACCGTGACGGGACCATCTACCGTTTGATGCCTGAGAACTGGATGGCGCGCCATGTCATTGGCCTGAACTATTCAAGTATCGGCATAGAGAATATAGGAGGAAAGGGGAACAAGGCAGAAGACCTTACCCCTGCGCAGCTGCGCTCCAACATCGCACTGGTGCGTTACCTCAAGGCAAAATACCCAACTATAAAATACCTGATAGGCCACTATGAGTACAGACAGATGGAGCATACTTCTCTCTGGCTTGAGAAGGACAAAGGCTACCGAACGGTCAAGAACGACCCGGGCAGGAAGTTCATGTCCTCTGTACGAAAAAATGTAAAAGACCTGCATCTGAAGATGCCTCCCCGAGGCAGATAATGCATTCGGCTTTCTCCACGCTGGACTGGGCGGTCTTTTCTTCATATTTTTTGGTATTAATCGTTACATCCGTTCTTTTAAGCCAAGGAAAGATCAGAAATACCCGAGACTATTTTGTAGGAAGCAATACCGTTCCGATGTGGGCTGCAGCTATCTCGGTACTGGCCACTTCGCAGTCGGCAGCCACCTTTCTGGGCGGCCCGGAATACGCCTATAGCAAAGATCTGACCTTTATCGGATTTTACCTCTCTGCCTTTTTGGCTGTTGTGTTTGTGGCCAAAGTGCTCATTCCCCGTTTCTATGCCATTAAAGCTGTGACAGTTTATGAACTGCTTGAGAAGCGTTACGGTGCATCTGCAAAGAAGCAGGCTGGTGTCATGTTCCTTGTAGGGCGCCTGTTTGCTTCGGGAGCACGGCTGTACATAGGGGCGTTGGCCATATCGATGATCCTTTTTCTGGATATTGCAGCCGCTCATGTGGCCATTTCCATTGCCGTTTTGATGCTGGGTGCACTGGCCTATGTCTATTTTGGCGGGGTAAAGTCGGTCATTTTTTCCGATATTATTCAGGCAGCCACCTACATCGGGGCAGGGATTGCGGTACTGATCTACCTCTATATGAGTATGAATGCCGATATGGGTACGATCGTCTCGACACTGCAGGCAGAGCACAAACTCAAACTGCTTGACTGGTCTTTGAGCGGCGGATTCTCGGTCTGGGCACTGCTTGGCGGATGGCTGCTGTTGAACATCGCTGCCTATGGGCTGGACCAGGATATGACGCAACGGGCTTTGACCTGTAAAGATACCAAAGAGGCGCAGAACTCCCTGATGTTCTCGATCTATATGACGATCCCCGTGGCTATTTTGTTCCTGTGTATAGGGCTGCTGCTTTATCTCTTCTACCAACACCCCGAACTCTCTGGACTCAATACCGAAGTGGTACAGAAATTCGACGGTGAGAAGATCACGATATTCATGTACTATATTTTGCATGAGATGCCTGAAGGGATGCGTGGACTGGTGACGGTCGGAGCGGTTGCTGCGGCCCTCTCTTCCTCCAACTCCGTATTGGGTGCCATGTCTTCCGTGGCTATTGAAGACCTTTATAAACCCTGGAAGCGCAAAAGAAGTGATGTGGATGAGATGCATTTTGTCAAAGCGGGCAGGGCGGCTGTATTGCTCTTTGCCGTGGCCCTCTCGGCTATGGCGATGATCAGCTACTACTGGCAGCGCTACACCGAACTGCCGCTGCTCAGTTTTGCGCTGGGTGTCATGGCTTTTGCCTATACCGGACTGTTGGGGGTCTATGCTGCGGCCATATTTACCAAACGCGGCAGTGCAACAACCGTACCGCTTTCTCTTATAGGCGGTTTTATGACCGTACTTCTGCTTCAACCCTATGTACTGGGTGCCGTGTTCGATTTCAAGCTTGGGTTTGCATGGCAGATACTCATAGGAACGATCGTAGCGTTTGCCATTATGATGACAGGCAGGAGTTACCTGCAGAAGCCATAATACCGATAGTTTGCCGGTGGATAGAAAAGTCTGTCGAACAGTCCCTTTCCTCTTACTCTGTCACGGTAGGTATAAAATCTGTCATAACGATAGAACACCCCTTCAAAGAAATAGCCGTAACGGTTGAAGTAGCCGTAGTAGAATCCGTTACGGTCATAAAAAGCCGCCCGATCATAACGATAGGCTAAGTTCCAACCTCTTTTTGGATGTCTGTGTCCTCGTGCAAATACTCTGCCGTAGTACGGAGGTATACGGTAATAGTAAATATCTGTATAATAACTTCTTCTACTATATCTGCCAAGGGTATGTTGGCCAGGATATTTTCCGCGATAATAGCTTCTATGGCGTTCAAATTCGGATTTTGAATTGAATTCCCTTTGTTTTGCTTCATGCAAGGTTAGTTTTCTGTCAAGCTGCCGAATCTTTGTTTCACTCATGTGCTGCGGTTCTTTCTGGGCATACAGCAGGGTACTGCCAAGAAAAACAAAGCCGATGACGGCAAGTAGTTTGAATATGGTCTGTTTCATTTCTGACTCCTTAAATTGTAGATAGGCAATTATAAAACAACTTTGTGGAGATTTTGTGATGCCATCGTGGAGTTATTGTGAAGAGGAAGAGGGCGTAAAGTATGCTAAAATACACTGACAGATCACCTTACAGGAAAAAGATGAATAAAGAACACTATATCGGTATTATGTCGGGTACATCAATGGATGGCGTGGATGTGGTGCTGTGCGAAATAGACAAGCAATCCTGCCTGCTCAAAGCATCTCTTGAGTATCCGTTCCCTTCTGATCTGAAAGATGAGATGCATTCGATGATCAGCGGGGAGTGTACTCTTGCCGAAGTCGGCACAGTAGATGTCAGACTGGCAATACTTTTTTCCGATGCGGTCAATACCCTGCTGGAACAAGAGCATATAGACCCCCAAAGTATCAAAGCTATCGGTTCGCACGGACAGACACTTTGGCATGAACCCGAGGGAATGTACCCTTTCTCCATGCAGTTGGGAGACCCTTCTACGATCACGGTCAGGACCGGCATCAAGGTCGTAGCAGATTTCAGACAGAAAGATATGGCACTTGGAGGGCAGGGGGCACCTTTTGCTCCGGCGTTCCATGCCTTTCTTTTCGGGAATACAGAAGCCACAGAATCTTATGTAAGCATTTTGAACATGGGGGGCATGGCAAACATCACTGTTTTGGGAAAAACACTCTTGGGCTACGATACAGGCCCGGGAAATGTGCTGATGGATATGTGGATCGCAGAGCATAAAGATGTTACTTATGACAGAAACGGTGAATGGGCACGAAGCGGAGAGGTGATCTACCCGCTTTTGGAGGCAATGCTGGAAGACCCCTACTTCTCTCAGCCTTACCCCAAAAGCACAGGGAGAGAAAAGTTCAATAAATCCTGGCTTGAAAAAGGTCTAAATCCAACATTACAGCCGCAGGATATACAGCGTACATTGTTGGAACTGACCGCTATCAGCATCTCCAATGAAGTGCTGAAATTCAATCCTGACCTGCTGATGCTCTGTGGTGGCGGTGCAAAGAACAGTTTTCTAGTGGAGCGACTGGCAGCTTTGATGCCGAATATACAGGTTGGTGTCATGGAAAACGCAGACACACTTGAAGCGATGACCTTCGCCTGGCTGGCGTACAAACGCCTGCACAATGAACACGTGGATCTCAAAGATGTGACGGGAGCAAGGCGAAATGCCGTTCTTGGAGGTGTCTATGTATAAGATCAAAGTATGGCTCGAGAGTATCGGCTGGGGGGATTGGGAGATCGAAGTGGCTTCAGCCGATGCAAGTTTCAGGTCCTACTACAGGCTTAAAAGACAACGTCATGCTGAGACGTTTATCCTTATGGACAGTTCTTTGATGCCTGAAAGCCTGCCTCCTTTCGTAGAGATGAATGAAAGACTTAGTGCAGTTGATGTACATGTACCTTCTATCATAGTAAAGAATATTAAATTAGGATACCTGATACTTGAAAACTTTGGCAGTACCCATTATCTTGATGTGCTGAATGAGGACAATTATCGTGAACTTTATATGAAAGCCATCGATGAGATCGTCAAAATGCAGAGGGCAGACACAGAGGGATTGCCTCTGTACGACAGAACGTTCCTCCTGTTTGAAATGGATCTGATGGAGGAGTGGTACCTCGGTAAATATTTACAAATATCAATTTCTGAGGATCAGCAGAAAATTATCAGAGAGACGCTGGATATTATAGCTGACACGGTACTGGAACAGCCGCAGGGTGTTTTTGTGCACCGTGATTACCATTCAAGGAATATCATGCTGGCACCCGGCAACGAAGTGGGTGTGATTGATTTTCAGGATGCAAGAGCAGGGGCGGGCACCTATGATCTGGTCTCCCTTCTGAAAGACTGTTATATCGAATGGCCCAAAGAGGCGGTGGAAGAGTTGGCTCTATATTATAGAGACCAGGCAGGATTGAATGTGGATGATGCAGCATTTTTGAAGTGGTTCGACTTTATGGGGTTGCAGCGGCATATCAAGGTACTGGGGATCTTCTCTCGGCTTTCCCTGAGGGATGGGAAAGACGGATATCTGAAGGATATACCGTTAACATTGAAGTATGTGCTGGAAACGGCTTCCAGGTACCCGGAGACTCAGGATTTGGCTACAATGTTAAAGAGTTTAGCTGATTGATTAATGGGATTGTAGGGTGCGTAACTACGCACTGAAAGGAAGTTTATATTATGAAAGCAATGATACTTGCAGCCGGCCTTGGAACACGTATGCGCCCTTTGACGGACCACACCCCTAAACCACTTTTGGAGGTAGGAGGTATTCCTCTGATCGTTTGGCACCTTGAGCGTCTTGAGCATGACGGTTTTAGAGAGGTTGTCATCAATGTAGCGCACCTGGGGTACAAGATAAAAGAGGCTTTGCGCGACGGTTCCGAGTGGGGTGTGCATATCTCTTACTCCGATGAGCAGGAAGAGGGGTGTCTGGAGAGTGCCGGGGGGATCATCAAGGCTTTACCTCTGCTTGGTGAGGATACTTTTTTAGTTGTGAACGGAGATATCTTTACCGATTATGATTTTGATTCCAGGAAAGGACTCCCTGAAGGTATTTTGGCGCATCTTGTGCTGGTACCCAACCCCGAGCACAATCCTGAAGGAGACTTTGCCCTGCTCGAGGGAAAAGTGGTCGATGCAAAAGAATATACCTTTGCGGGTATAGGGTACTACTCTCCGAAACTCTTCGAAGGTGTTCCCTATGGGAAACGCAGTATCGTCCCGCTTCTCAAAGCAGCTATGAAAGAGGGAAGGGTCACGGGAGAACTCTATGAGGGAGAGTGGCTTGACATCGGTACGCCTGAAAGACTTGAACTCTTGAATGCCCAGCTTTTCAATAGTAATTAAATCTTCTGAATATCACAGCCCGGAAAGGTATTGTGCCACAGCATCCTCATCATTGCTGTGTGGCAGTACGATATCCGCTACATTCTTTACTTCATCCAAAGCGTTTGAGACTGCGATTGATGTCCCTGCAAGCCTGAACATCCCTATGTCATTGACGGAATCCCCAAAAACTGTGACATCGGAAGGATCGCGCTCAAGGTATTCCATAACTTTCTTGAGTGCATGGGCCTTGTCACCTTCGGGATGCAGTAAGGTGAGAAACCAGCCTCCACCGTATTTCTCCGGAGAGAGTTTCGCTTCTATCTCATTTCCAAATATATTTTTAAGGGCTTCATAAAGTGGTCTCAGCTGTTTTTCATACCCAAAATAGACGATCTTCAGATTCTGTTCCATCGTTCTATTGTCTGGGTTGAACTGCATACGAGGATCATCTTTATAGCCTTTGAGGACATCACGCTGATAATCATTGAGCTTTCTCGGGTATAAAAAAGATTCATTGATGTTACTGTCCTTCATCCCAATGATGAATGGGTCTATCTCATGTGCCATACCCACTTCCACAATGGCATCTCCCAGTATTTTCCCGATGGTCTTGATGTCTATGATCTCCTGTTCAGGAGTGATGATGATGGAACCGTCCAGCAGTATCATGGGAGTATTGATCTGCAGTTGGCTCAGCAATTCTTTTGCCTTGGTGAAACTCCGTGCTGTGGCCACGCTCATGAAGGCATCTTGCGCTTTTGTGTTCCATGCTTCTATGCTGAAAGGGCTGATGCTCAGGTCTGTGTGCAGAAAAGTATGGTCCAGGTCCGTAATATAGATGGGTTTCATTGTTTATCTTTGATGCTTGGATAGGTCGTAACGGCTGGCGATGGAGAGAAAGAACTCTTTGAGCGCATAGGCAGTCGCACCAAATACCGCTTTTGATTCATGATCCATGACAGGTGTTTTGACGATCTTGCGCAATTCTTCGAGCTCTCCGATGGTGAACTCTTTGGTAGCGTAGACTGTTTCGATCTTCCCTGTCTCCATCATCATTTTTATGTACCTCTCCCGGCTTTTTTTCATGCTCTCTTCATTCATTTTGGCACCACCGATACTGTTCTGCATCAGTGGTTTCATCAGGTTGTCAAAGAGAATGCCTATAGAATCTTTTGTATAGAGGGCTTCCCCGATCTTCTCTGCCAGCTCAATACGGGCTGACTCATCAGAATCCTGCTGTATTCGCTTCACGTAGGACTCTGCCAGCTTCGGGTCATATTCCGAATCGTTCTGTGCCGAGATGAAGCGCATAAGCAGTACGTTGCGGTACTGTTTAATGATCTCATCCATCTCATCTTCGCTCAGGTTTTTCTGAAGGTATTCTCTGAACCGTATGGGGAGCATTTGCATATCGTAGTTGCTTGTTTCATTATTCTCGCTGAGGTTGTTCTGCATCATTGAGAACTGTTTTTCGAGTTCAAGCAGCTGTTCTTCGGAGTAGGAGACGGAGAGATATTGCTCTACCTGTTCAGGTGTGGCGGAGAAGAGCAGTGTCGATAGAAGTATGGCATAGAGTAACTTTTTCATAAATGGGATTATAGCATAGAAATGCAGGGTGCGTAGCCACGCACCTTTTCCCAAATCCCGAAATAGAAATTCAGCACTCCTCGCCATCATCATGCCCATGGCCTTTGCTTCATATTCATCACCGCACCTACGGGTGCGCCTCAAACATGAAAACAAATCCCATGGACACGAGCATGACAAAGATTACAAGAATTCTATTTCGAGATTTGGGCTTTTAGACACAAAGATTCAACTCAGCTTTTTCCCGTTGATAAGAACGGCGAAGAAACGCACAGCCCAGGCAGTGAACATGATAAGCCATGCCGTTGCAGAGACGTCAAAGAGGACCATGAAGTTCCATCCCAGTGCTGCTGTGAGGGAAACAAGTATACGCAAGGCTACGACAACCTGTGTCCAGTAGAAAAGGAGGGTAACCCATTTGTCTGATTGCATAACATTGCCTGAGTGTCCGATGGTCACTCGGGTGCCGAAACCGATCATGATGGTAAAGACAAAGCCCAGAACAAGCATATGGATATCGAGTGCCAGAAAGTTCACGCCGCTTAGCAGTGTTGTGAGATTTACCAGTGCGGAAAGCATAAATGCAACAGGTATCCACAAGAGTGCGATATGCAGTATCCAGAGTAGAGGATTTGGGTTGGGGAAGGGCAGTTTCCATCTAAGAATTTCTTTGCCTGTGAATAGACCGATCAGCAGGTCTGCGATGAATGAACTGTTGGTGTAGATACCTTCAAGCAATACATGCAGGATCAGTAGTACGAAAATAGTCTTCATCAGGTAGTCATTTCGTCCCGCCATGCTGTGTGAGAAAAAAGGAACCATTCTCTGAGCTACTGAAAAGGTCAGAAAAAAGAGGAAGAGATAGGTGGATATCTCCGTGGAAAGTCCCATAAGCGGTGAGTAGAAGAATGCAGCAATGATGAAGAGAAAATGTGCCAGTACCCCCATCTTCATCGCTGTGAGTATCCAGTAGACATCGTGTTTGTCATCCATAGTGGTTCTGTTGTAGATATTCCTGAGGATATCGGTTCCCATCAGGTGTCCGATGAACACTACGGCCATGCCGATACCCGAAAAGACAGGGGTCACGATACTGCCAAGCAGCACGAGTGTTGCGCCGATGTAGTAGAAACCGAAAACACGCATATAGGTACTTTTTTCGATGAGCGGAGTGGCTGTGAAGCGTGGGAATGTCGTAAAAAGAAAACCGAAAAAGGCTGGAGTAAACATCAGGTAAGTGAATACGTAGACATGGAAGCTGACCGGAGAGACAGGCATATGCAGTACACCTTTGTAGGCAAGCATGAATATCAGCATCCCTGCTAGGGCGGAGATGAATGCCAGAATAAAAAATGGCTGGTGAGGCTGTGAAAAGAAATAGCTGTTTTCAGACTCTTCCGAGAATTTCATATGCATGAAGATACCTTTTGTTTTTATTAGGAAAGAAATTTTAAAACATTATCATAACAAAAGAGTTTGAAAAAAAGGGGTCCTGCCCCGAAAAGGGGCGACAGGAGAGATTACTTGAAGTCTGGCTTCGGTGTTTTGAGTGTACTTTCCGGGAACTGAGGGTAAACGATTTCAGGTTTTTTCCCATCAAGTGCCTTGAAGAATGTTACGATCTTGGCAGCATCTTCATCGGAGATCTTCATTCCAAGCTGTGTTTCACCCATGATCTTGACCGCTTCTTTCAGATCCCATACAGTACCGTTATGGAAGTAGGGTGCTGTTTCGGTAATGTTTCTGAGTGTCGGTGTTTTAACCATACCGTTCTTATCACCCTTGAAGTCACCTACATTGGCATATTTAAATTTGCCTACAGCAGGGAAAGGCTGCATACTCCCACCCAGAGCAATACCCGTATGGCAGGAAGTACATCCTTTGTCGATGAATGTAGCAAGACCTGCTTTTTCGGCATCGCTCAACGCATCTTCTTTCCCGTTGAGGTAGTCATCAAATCTTGAAGGTGTTACAAGTGTTCTTTCAAAGATACCGATGGTTTTTGTGATGGTAACAAAATCTACTTTGACATCCTTTCCGTACGCTTTTTTGAATTCATCCACATACGCAGGGATGGAATTGACTCTTGCTTCTACCAGTGAAGGTGCTGCAGCCATTTCCGGTGCCGCCTGCATAGGACCCTGTGCCTGGTCCTCAAGGTCTGGGCTTCGTCCATCCCAGAACTGTTTGTCGAAGAATACCGCATTGTAGACTGTCGGTGAATTGAGGTGATGCGGGTTTGCCGTCCAGTTGTGGCCTGTCGCGGCAGGTACACCGTCTACACCGCCCAGACCAAGGTTGTGGCAGGTGTTACATGAAATGATACCGCTCTTTGAGAGTCTTGGTTCAAAATAGAGTTTTTTACCCAGTTTAAGCCTTTCCGGGCTAATGGTCTTATTTGGATCGATAAGCTTCATCAGCTCCGCTTTGTCCGTAGGGATCGCTTTGAGACCTGCATTTTTGGCTTTGTCTGCAACTGATGCTGCACCAAGCAGCAGTGAAGATGCCAACAACGACATTCCCATAAATTTAATGATTTTCATCTATACACACTCCTAAAGTTTTTGATAATCGTATTATAAAGAAGAAATGCTTAATAACAATTAAAATTATAAAATAATAATTATTATTCTTTAAGTTTTTTACAGAGAATGTTTATTCTCTATACAGTCTGAACGAATAAACCTGACAATTCGATAGTTTTTTAATCCTCAAAAGCAAGATTATGATACTCTAGATCCAATACTATACAAAACCCTATCAGGAAAACAATGAGCAACGAGAAACTTATACAGATAAAAACAGCCGGATTCATTCTGAAACCTGACTCTCCGGAGATAAAACCGCTTTATGAGAAGATCAAAGCGCAGTTTGAAGCCAAAGGTATCGATGTAATGCTTTCTGAAAAGTCTGCAAGGATGATAGGACTGAACGGTATGCCTTTTGAAGTGATGTGTGCCAAGGCGGACTTCCTTGTTTCCCTGGGAGGGGACGGGACACTGCTGTCTCTTGTACGACGCAGCTACGGCTACCATAAACCGGTTGTCGGTATCAATGCCGGCAATCTGGGTTTTCTGGCCGACATTACCCTGGATGATGTAGATGCCTTTCTGGGACGCCTGCTTTCCGGAGAGTACCGGATAGATGACCGTATGATGATCAAAGGATATATTGCAAAAAGATCAGGTGAAAAGAAAGAGTTCATTGCCTTCAACGATGTGGTCATTACCTCTCCCGAGCCTTCCAAAATGGTAAAAGTCAATGCCTCGATCGGCGGGGAACGTTTCAACAGCTACACGGGAGACGGGCTTATCATCTCCACCCCTACGGGATCGACGGCCTACAACCTTTCAGCAGGAGGCCCCATTGTCTACCCGTTGACACAGGCATTCATCATTACGCCTGTACTGGCACACTCTCTGGCCAATCAGCGTCCTCTGGTCGTACCGGCAGATTTCAGTATTGAACTGGATGCGGAGAAGTACCGTGCCATCGCTTCTATAGACGGACAGGAAGTGTATGAACTCGAAGAGGGGGATGTGCTCTACATTGCCGGTGCCAAAAAAGGTGCAAAGCTGATTCACAGGATGGAACACAACTACTTCTCTGTACTTCGTGAAAAACTTCACTGGGGAGACCGAAATTGGTAGAGCGTCTCTATCTTCGTGACCTGGTGACCTTTCAGGCACTCGAGCTTGAATTCGAGCAGGGGCTTGTGGTCTTTACCGGGCCCAGCGGTGCGGGAAAGTCAGTGTTGATGTCTGCCATTCTTTCCAGTTTCGGCTACGCCACACAGGGGGCGGCAGCACTCTGCGAACTCAATGTGCTCAAGCCGCCAAAACTCTCCAGCGAAGCATACCTTCTTGAAGAAGAACTTACTGTCAAGACAATGAAAAAAGAGAAACTGCGCTACTTTATCGACGGGCAGAACATTTCCAAAAAGACATTGTCGGAACTCTTTTCCCCCTATGTACGCTATCTGAGTGTTCGTGACAAAGGCGGTTTTGAGTCCGAAGCGCTCCTGGAACTGATAGACAGTACATTGACAGGCAAAGACAAGACGTACAGAAAGCTCCTGAAAGAATACAGGAAACGTTACAGTAATTACAGGGATAAAGCAAAGGAGCTTGCAAAGATCAGGGAAGATGAGGCCAGACTGGCGGAGCTGATAGAGTTTGCCACCTATGAAATAGAAAAGATTGAAACTGTCAATCCCCAGGTGGGTGAGGAAGAGGAGCTTTTTGGAATCAAACAGCAGCTTTCACGTATAGACAAGATAAAGGAGGCGCTTGAGAACGCTTCTGAGATCTTCCGTTTTGAAAGCAGTGTGGAAGAGATTTATCGACTGCTGGACAAAAAGAGTGACCTCTTTACTGAAGCGATGAATCAGCTAAGAGCAGACTTTGAAGATACCGAGATGCTTGCCGAAGAGCTTGAAGAAGTGAATGTTGAAGAAGTGCTTGACAGGTTGAGTGAACTGACAGCATTGAAAAACCGTTACGGTTCGATCGAAGAAGCCCTGGCATACAAAGAGGCCAAAAAAGCGGAGCTTGCAGGTTATGAGAATATTGAACGAGACAAGAGTATGCTGGAGCAGTTTTTAATGCTTGAAGAGAGTGAGCTTGGTATTCTTGCAGGCAAGATATCTCAGGCACGCAAGAAAGAAGCTTTGGCAATAGAAAAGAGGCTGGCAGGGTATCTGGAGGATCTGAAACTGCCTCCGATGCAGTTGCGGTTCAACTCTATTTCCCTGAATAGAGGGGGCATGGATGAAGTTGAGGTGAGGCTTGGCTCTTCAAGTGCCACAACGCTCAGCGGCGGGGAATTCAACCGTCTTCGACTGGCACTGATGGCAGTCAGTATTGGAGAGAGTACACAGAAACAGGGAGTTCTGATACTCGATGAGATCGATGCCAATGTCAGTGGAGATGAGTCCATCGCCATCGCTACGATGATTGCCCAACTCTCGTCAGTCTATCAGATATTTGCCATTTCCCATCAGCCGCATCTCTCTGCAAAGGCGGATCAGCATATCGTGGTCACAAAAGAAGGGAGTGAAAGCAGAGCGGAAGTGCTGGATAATTCAGGCCGTATCGACGAGATCGCACGTATCATCTCCGGAGAGAAACCGACCGAACAGGCGGTGGCATTTGCCCAGAAGCTTAGAGATACTGCGCCTTGAGGTTACCCAGCTGAATCTTCAGTTCTTTATAGTAGGATTTTGCAATTAGAGGGTCAGTTCCTGTTTTAAGATAGGTGTTGCAGTCTACAAGCAGATCGGCTACACCGCCTGTACCGATATTGGTCGAGGAACCTTTGATGCTGTGTGTCAGTCGCTCCATCTGATGAAAATCCCCCTCTTGTAGGGCTTTTTCTATGAGAGGCAACTGCTCTTCTATCTGGGGGATAAGCTCTTTGACGAAATCTTTCGCTTCTTCATCGGAGAGTCCCATCTCAACCAGTCTTGAATGATCGAAGTCGGGATAGGCTGGAAGGGCCTTTGCTTCTTTAGCTTTTTTGGCTGCCTCTTCCTCTTCTGCTTTCCTTTTTGCTTCGGCTTCTTCATGTGCTTTGCGTGCCGCTTCAATTCTTTGCGCCTCTTCCTCGGCTTGTTTTTTAGCTTCTGCCTGGGCAGTCTCCCTGGCAGCTTTCTCTTTCTGGGCTTTTCTTTTGGCTTCTGTCTCTTCGAGAGTTTTTCTTTCTGCTTCGGCTCTTTGTGCTTCCTTCTCGGCAGCTTTTTCGGCTTCTTCTTTTGCTTCAGATGCTTCTCTGGCAGCTTTTTCTTCTGCTTTTTTCCGTGCTTCTTCTTCTCTGTTTCGGCGTGCCTCTTCAGTTCTTCTAGCTTCTTTTTCAGCTCTCTGTCTGGCTCTTTCTTTCTGTAGTTCAGTAGCCTTTTTTAGTTCTGCTTTTTCTTTTGCCTTGGTTCTGGCAGCTTTTTTGGCTGCTCTTTTTTCTGCGGCTTTGTCAATTTTTCGTTTCGTTTCTTCTTTGTTTACAGGGGGTTTTGTGGTTTTGCTTTCGCTGTAGACAAGTAGTACGAGGATTAGAAAAATAATAAAGAGTATAATATATGCAGCCATGAGAAAAGCCTCCTACTTAGAAATTCCCTTTTTAATATATAAACTATATCTTATTTAAGATTAGAGAAAGTTTCCCGCTTCTGTTTTTGGATTCCATTCCCTGATTCTGTGATTTTTTGCTATAATCCATCTTAAAAAGGCAGGTATTACCGATGATCATAGATACACATTGCCATTTGGATGATATGCGTTACAATGACGATCTTGATGATGTGATACACAGAGCCCGGCAGAACGGTGTGGAGAAATTCATTATACCAGGTGCCGATCCGCAGAGCCTGGAGCGTGCTGTGCAGATCGCGGAGCAGCATGACTCTGTCTATTTTGCCGTAGGGGTACACCCCTATGATGCCGGACATTATAACCGCAGCTATCTTGAAAAGTTCGTTGAGCATCCCAAATGTGTCGCCATCGGTGAATGTGGTCTTGATTACTTCAGGCTTCCGGAATCTGAAGAGGAGATCACAGCTGAAAAGAAACGCCAGAAAGAGGTTTTTATAGACCAGATCCTTTTGGCAAAAGAGCAAAAGAAACCGCTCATTGTCCACATCCGTGATGCAAGTGCAGATTCTCTCGAACTGCTGCAAAAGTATGCCGGAGAGGAGGGTGGGGTACTGCATTGTTACAATGCGGACGAATCTCTGCTGAAACTTGCTGACAGGAATTTTTACTATGGTATCGGTGGGGTACTGACATTCAAGAATGCAAGGAAACTCATCAATGTCTACCCAAAGATCCCGCAGGAGAAACTCCTCATTGAAACGGATGCGCCTTACCTGACACCGCATCCGCACCGTGGAGAACGCAATGAACCTGCATACTGTACTTTTGTGGCAGAAAAGATGAGTGAACTCAGTGGTATGCCTTGTGAAAAGATGGAAACACTGACGACAGAGAATGCCGTCAGGTTGTTTGGGATATAAGGCATAAAGGGCTTTTCCGACCTTTTTATCTACCTTTCTTGAAGATGATTTTCTTGAGCTCGATTCCATTCTACTCGTACCTGTCAGCAGAAAAACCTTCGAAAAGATGCTGCGTACTCTGTAAAAGGGCAAGCGTAGATAAAGAGAAATAAAGAGATAATATCTAAAAATAATCGGGGACCTGTTTGAGACGATCTTCCATACTTCTACTGCTTGCGGTTTTCTTCTTTTCGACTATGTTGTTTACGGGATGTGCCGGTAAGCAAAAGCATGTCTATAAAGCATCAGGCCATACATCAGCGGCAAGACAGAAGTCTACTATGCGCTGTTATACGGTATGGGGGAAGCGTTATAATCCTACCTATGTGAAAGTAGGACAGAAGATGAATGGTGTCTCGAGTTGGTACGGGCCCAATTTTCACGGAAAATACACCAGTAACGGTGAACATTACAACATGTATGCCAGAACGGCTGCACACAAGACCTGGCCCATGGACACGATGGTAAGGGTACACAATCTGCAGAACGGGAAAAGTACGATCGTGCGTATCAATGACAGGGGGCCGTTCGTCAGAGGGCGAATCATAGACTGTTCCTACAAAGCGGGCAAAGAGATCGGTCTTGACAGAATGGGCATTGCAAAAGTGCAGATAGAAGTGGTCGGTTTTTCCGGAAAAGTGCAGTCTGATGCTGCTATTTCCAGAGCGCGCAGGACCAATACACAAGCGCGTGTGAAACTGACGGACTTCGGTGTACAGGTGGGTGCGTTCAGACGTTATGAAGGCGCGAAGATCTATCGGCAGAAATATGCCGGACGCTATCCGAAATACAAGTCGGTCATCAGGAAGTTTGCGGATGTGGACGGTGCACCACTGTACCGTGTATGGCTGATGGGCTTCAACTCGGAAGAAGAAGCACGTGACTTTAAAAACTGTAATGATATGCCGGGCGCATTCATTGTACGAAATTAAGATGAGGGGATAAAATGATTGAAGTAACAAGAGAGACAAAAGAGACACAGATCTCGGTAAAACTGAACCTTTACGGGAAGGGACAGGCGAAGATAGACACGGGTGTCGGATTCTTCGACCATATGCTCGAAGCATTCACCAAACATGCACACATCGATATGGAAATATCCTGTAGCGGCGATACGCATATTGACGACCACCATACGGTTGAAGATGTGGGCATTGTGATCGGTCAGGCTTTGCGAAAAGCGATCTACCCTGTCAAGAGTATCGAGCGTTTCGGGAATGCCACGGTCGTGATGGATGAAGCAAGTGTGACCTGCGATATAGATCTTTCCAACCGCGGATTCCTTGTATTTGAACTGCCTATCGGCGGTAAGGTGGGAGAGTTCGATGTAGAACTGGTCGAAGAGTTCTTCCGGGCTTTCGCCTTCAACCTTCCATTGACGCTGCACCTGATCTACAACCGCGGAAAGAACAAACACCACATCATCGAAGCGGCTTTTAAAGCCCTGGCTGTGTCACTGAGACGTGCAGTAGCCATCAATGAGAATGCAGGTATACCGAGTACAAAAGGTGTACTGTGAGCATTGAACTGATCGTACTCGATGTGGACGGTACTATGACTGACAGCCGTATTACCTATTCACAGACCGGTGATGAAATAAAGTCTTTTAACGTCAAGGATGGTTTGGCGATCGCCAGCTGGAGAAAACTGGGGAAACAGGTGGCCATTATTACCGGCAGGAAGTCGGCTATTGTCGAACGCCGTGCCAAAGAGCTGCGTATAGAGCATTTCTATCAGGGGGTCGAAAACAAAAAAGAGGTCCTCGATGCGCTTTTGGAAAGACTGGATATCAGTATGAAGCATGTAGCAGCCATAGGTGATGACCTCAATGACCTCAGTATGCTCAAGGCGGCCGAGATCTCTTTTGTGCCAAGGGATGCCTCTGTACATGTAGACAGGATCGCTACGGTTGTCCTCTCTAAAAAAGGAGGGGATGGTGCGGTGAGAGAAATGATAGAGTATCTTATCGTCAAAGAGGGGCTGGAAAAAGAGTATCTGGGACTATGGGATTAAAGTTAGAACTACTGCTTGGCATACTGATCGTGGTAATGCTTGCTATAGCCTATAATGTGAAGCTTGTCGATGATGTCACAACGAAAGAGCGTTCCCGAAAAGAGATGGAATTCACCGATACGACTTTTACCGAAGTCGATACAAAGAGACTGCTTTCAGTACTGTTCAGTACGCATGGTACCCGTCAGAAAGGTATCTTGAGTGTGGACAATGTCATCTATCACAGCGATACCATTGAGCTGCTGCTGGCAGACAAAGGACGATATTTTGCCGATAAGGCGTATCTGGATGGAAATATCAGTGTGAAACAAAAAGAGGGCTTTAACTATTATGCTGAACATGTCATATATGACAAAAAGACGGAGATACTCACAATCACTTCAACTTTTACTGCACTGATGGATAAAAATACGATACACGGTAATACAGGCTGGTACGATACGCGTAAAAAAATACTTTTTGCCAAAAAGATCCATGCGGTAGTTTATACGGCTGAAAAGTAATAAATGGTATAATAAATATTAAATTTTAAGAAGGCTACATTGTGAATTTTATCAAACTGCTGCTCCCTTTTTTCATGCTGTTTGCATTGTATGCCCAAAAGGTGGAAGTCTCCTCTGATTCCATGAAGGCCGAAGAGATGAAAAAAGAGGTACATTTCATCGGGAATGTCAAGGTGAAACAGCATGACAGTTGGCTGCATGGTGACAAAGTGGTCGTTTATTTCGATGAGAACAACAAGACGAAGATGTATGAAGCCCAGGCGATAGGCAAAGAGAAAACAGTGACCTTTGAAGTTAAAGAGAAAAAGGGATTTTACAAAGGAAGTGCACTCAATGTAAAGTATTATCCTGTTACGTCCAAGTATGTCCTGACAGGCAAAGCCGTCATTGATGACCTTCTGAATAAACGACACGTTAACGGAGATGTCATTACGTTGGACATGATCACTGGAAATGCGATAGTCAAAGGCAGCAGAAAAAAACCGGTCAAGTTTATTTTTGATATGAAGGAGAAGAAGTGAGTGCACCACGTATCGTAGAAGCATCTTTTATAAAGTCTGCCCAGAGTATCGCTGATTCTCTTCCTGAAGATATGAGTGAAGTGGTCTTTCTGGGGCGCTCCAATGTAGGCAAAAGCTCAACACTCAACTCTCTGACACAGCGTAAGAACCTGGCAAAAAGCTCTGCCACACCGGGAAAAACACAACTGATCAACTTCTTTGAAACACGCTATCTTTTCAATGAAGAGAGTTATCCTGTACGCTTTGTCGATCTGCCTGGTTTTGGATATGCCAAGGTCTCAAAGTCACTTAAAGAGGTCTGGCAGAAGAATCTGGTCGAGTTCATCGAACACCGTGTCTCCATCAGGCTTTTTATCCATTTGCGTGACGCACGGCATCCCCATGCCAAAATAGATGATGATGTGGAAGCGTACATTTCCGAGTTCATCCGTCCCGATCAGCGTTACCTGACCGTCTTTACCAAGATCGACAAACTCAATCAGAAAGAGCGGGCCAAGCTCAAACGGGAATTCCCCGGTTCCATTACGGTGTCGAACATGAAGAAGAACGGACACGACAGGGTACATTACGAAATACTCAGTACGATCTTCGGTGTCGATGAGGAGAAAACGGTTTGATCACTCTGGTAAAAGCGAACCTGGCAGATATTCCTGCGATGCAGGCCCTGGTGGTCTCAGAGGTGAAAGAGGGGGTGATCCTGAACCGAAGCGAAGATGAGGTGGCCACGAATATACGCTCCTATGTACTGGCGAAAGAGGGAGAGAAGCTGATAGGCTATACGGCACTGCACATCCACTCCAGAAGAGTAGCGGAAATACGGAGCCTCATTGTCGATGCAGCGTACCGTGGGAAGAGGATCGGGCAAAAACTGGTTGAATTCGCTGTGGAAGAAGCAAAAGTCCTGAAGGTGCAGGAGGAAGTATTGGTCTTGACCTATACCCCCGGATTTTTTGAGAAACTCGGTTTCAGGGAGATCAACAAAGAGGCGATCCCCGAGCACAAGATCTGGACGGACTGTATCAAATGTATCCATTTCCCTGTCTGTAACGAAGTGGCGCTGGTATACAAAATCTCATGAGAAACCCCACTTTGTCAAAATATCTGATGAAACTGCTTTTCTGGGGTTTGCTTCTTTTCTTCGTTCTCTTTTATCCTATGTTGATCTCATTTTATGTTTTCCTGCCTCTGCTCATAGGTGTCATGGGCTATCTTTTTATCAGCGGCATCGATCGGGGGAAGTGGGGATATGTACTGATTGCCCTGATCTATTTCATCAACCTTGAGGTGAACCTTTCTCTGCCGTTCTTTCTGATACTTATTTCGGTGCTTATTGTTTATATGACTTTCTACGGTACCCTGAGCCATTTGAAAAAATGCAGGATATGTATACCGATCCTTACTGTTTTGCTGATCGACCTGGTCTATCTCGGTGTACTGCTCGCCTATGATTTTATCTTCAGTACACACAGTATCATGCTCGATACGATCCTGCTCTATTCGCTGATCGTCGATCTGCTTGTAGTGGTGGTGATATGAGATATAAGATAACACTGCTGCTTTTCATTCTGGTATGGGCAGGTATGATCATCCGTCTTTACCATGTCAGCGTCAAATCCAACTTCTATTATGAAGGTCTTGCCAAGGCGAATATAGAGAGAAAAGAGTACATCAAGCCTGTAAGAGGCGAGATCACCGACCGTAACGGGAATCTTCTGGCCATGAACCAGATCGGTTTTTCACTCTCCATCAAGCCGCATCTCTCTACAAAGAATGTAGAAGGGAAGAAGAGTGAACTGGAGCAGGCGGTGGACATTCTGCTTGAAACTTTCCCTGATCTGAACAAAACGGTGATGATGAAGGTCTATAAGAAGAAGAGCTCTCCCTACAACCACAAATATATCAAAGTGGTCGACTTTATACACTATGCGAATATGATGAGTGCCTACCCCAAACTAAGTATGTATGACGGTATTAAAATAGAAGCCGAAACGAAACGGTACTACCCATACGGAAAATATGCGGCACATCTCATCGGCTATACCGGGAGATCGAATAGGAAAGAGAATGAAGCGGACGAAGTGGTCGATATCGTTGGGAAAGTGGGAAAAAGCGGACTTGAAAAGTATTACAACACTTTTCTTCAAGGTGAACTGGGATATCAGATCAATAAAGTGACCGCAAGGAACAGAGCCATCGATGTGCTTGAAAAGATGCTGCCCAAAGACAACCGAAATCTTGAGCTCAATATCGATATTGACCTGCAGAAGATGATCTATGAGCATTTTGGTGATGCGACCGGTGTGGCGATCGTCATGAAAACGACAGGCGAGATCATTGCAGCTGTAAGTTACCCTGCCTACGACCCCAATCTTTTTGTCGGAGGGATCAGCTCTAAAGACTGGAAAGCACTGCAGGAAGACCTGGCACACCCTTTCACCAACAAGATTACCCACGGGACCTATCCTCCCGGGTCTTCCATCAAACCGGGAATGGCTCTGGCATTTGATAAAGCCAAGCCTGGTATCCTCCAAAAGAGTGAATACTGTCCGGGATTTATGACTATCGGGAACAGCAAACACAAGTTCCGCTGCTGGAAACACAGCGGGCACGGCACGGTTTATTTGCGTAAAGCGATCATGCAGAGCTGTGATGTCTACTTCTACAAAAAAAGCCTTCAGGTCGGTATCGATGCTATGGCGAAAAATCTGCGCTCATTCGGTCTGGGAGTGAAGACCGGTGTGGACCTTCCAAGAGAGTACAACGGTGTTATCCCTGACAAAACATGGAAAATGAAACGTTTCAAGAAGCCGTGGTTCCTGGGAGAGACAGTTATTGCCGCTATCGGACAGGGGTATGACCTTGTTACACCGCTTCAGATAGCACGCTACACGGCATTAGTAGCGACAGGTAACCTTGTGACACCGCGTGTGGCAAAGCGTATTGACGGGGTGGATGTTAATATAACGAGTGTACCGATAAAGTTCAACCCATGGTCGATCTCAGAGGTACGTAAAGGAATGTACGATGTTTGTAATACACTGGGCGGTACCGCGTACAGACTGATGCATGACCTTCCTGTTAAAGTAGCGGGTAAAACCGGTACATCCCAGGTAACATCTATTCCGCAGGGAATGGGACGTCGTCTTAAAGAGTCGGAACTGGCCTACTTCCACCGTTCACATGCATGGATCACGACTTATGCACCGTATGATAATCCCCAGTACGTTGTGGCGGTTCTTATCGAGCACGGGGGGCACGGGGGCAGTACTTCTGCACCCATGGCAGGTGATATCTACCGGTGGCTCTACAAGAATGGATATATTACAAGCGAACTACAAAAAAACATAGATACAGCGGTTGGAATGGAAGCACAGGAGAGTGTTGAAATAAAGAAGAAAAAAGAGAAGATCAGAAAGCGGAATGAAGAGCTCAGAAAGAAAAGCAGTGAAGGGTTGTCTCTCTTTTAAAAGCTGTTAGGAGGGATGATTTCTTACAAATCCATTGAAAAGATTCGTGATAACCTGTACAGGTTCATCTTTGCAAATAAGACCAATTAACTCCTATTTAAAACCCACTATGCTATACTAAAACCATGATGAATGAAAAACCAACACTCAAACAACTGCTTGAAGTTTCAGAAGGTAAAAAACTGCTTTTTCTTGGAAAAGAAGGGATCTTTACTGAAAAAGAGGTAGCACGTTTTCTAAAAAAGTACAAGATCACGGCGACCAAATATCTTGAAGAGGATGTGGTAGGTGTGGTGGAATACCACAGGCTCAACCCTCTCGAAGAAGATATCTCCAACGATGCCTATGATCGCAAACTGCCTCTTTTCAAGCTGAACGAATTCGAGCAGCTTCTCTCTGAAGAGATAGATGATGATGCATTACTGATGGCTATCAGGCTGGGAAATGACCAGGAACGGCTCATCAGGCTGCTTGGGAATGAACACCTTACAGATGAACTCTTTGTCAGACTGCTTAAAATGTACCGCTTTGATGAAGAAGAAGAGGATAACCGTCAGGACCGTGATGTCATTATGTATACACTGCGCCGTTACATCGATATCAGGCCCAATGAAGAGGACCTACTCTATAGCTACCTGACACTCAGACGTCTTGCAACGGAAGCAACTGATTCCCAGCTGCTTATGGCTTTGCTGGGCTTTCCGAATTTTGAATTTCTGGTACGGGGAAAAGAGAAGGTGACACTGCATGAGACTATAGCAAGGAATCCTGCTTTAAGTGAAGAGCTCATTCGCAAACTGCTCTCTCTCAGAGAGACCAAGGTCAATGTAGCACTGGCAGGGAACCATTCTGCGGGGAGTGAGGTTTTGAAATTTCTGCTTGAGAGGAATGATACACAGATAAACAAAGCTCTGGCAACCAACCCTTCCATCGATAATGAGCTCTTTTCTGCTTTATTGGAGAAGGAAAACGAGGTCATTTCATTGCTGCTGATACATCAGCCTATTGACACTGAGCGTCTCGAACTGATTGAAAAATATGGAGTGAACGAGCATCTTTTTGTGCTGATAGGGCATAACAGTTCTCTTGCAATGAGGGTGATCAGCAAACTGTTGGAAAAAGGGAATGTGGAGCTGTTGGAAGCCCTGAGCGGGAACAAAGCAGTATCATCTGATGTTCTGGAGCTTATTTACCAGCATGATGAGGTAGAGGATTTTGTGCATCTGGCACGGAACCCCTCCACACCGCTGTGGATTCTTCAGGCACTTTATGAAGAGAATATGGAGAGCCCGGAAATTCTTGCGGCACTGGCACACAACCCGTCCCTGCCTGAAAGGATACTCCGGGAACTGTTTGAGAGAGATGAACTTTCCATCAATAAAGGTTTGGCAAGCAATGCCGCTTTACCTCTGGAACTTCTGGATATTCTTAAAGTAGATACACGACTGCAGAACGAGTTGGCAAAGAATGAGAACCTGCTGAAATCGTATGAAGAGGTATTGAAGCAGAATAAAGTGATGATGAACGTTTGATAAATGTTGAATGAAGGTTTGCATTGCGATGCAATGCCAATAATGTAAGGTGCACAACCACGCACCCAAAAAGGTTAGAAAACAATGAAAGCATCCAATATCACCAAAGTAGTCGATAAACTCATAGACCGTCAATTGCCAGTCTTTATCTGGGGAGCACCGGGCATCGGTAAATCCTCCATTGTCAAGCAGATTGCCGCGGAAAAGGAGCTGGAGTTCCTTGACCTTAGACTCTCTCTGCTTGACCCGACTGACCTGAAAGGTATCCCGTTCTTTAAAGCCGATACCAATGAAGGTGTCTGGGCAAAACCGAGTTTTCTGCCTTCCGATCCTGGGAGCAGAGGTATCCTTTTCCTCGATGAGATCAACACGGCGCCCCCGGCGGTACAGGCTTCAGCCTACCAGCTTATCCTCGACAGACGGGTAGGGGAGTATGAACTGCCAAAAGGCTGGAGTATCGTAGCTGCCGGTAACCGGGAGAACGACAGAGGGGTGGTCTATAAAATGCCGCCGCCGCTTGCCAACCGTTTCGTGCACTTCGAGATGGAGGTCGATTTTACGGACTGGAAGAACTGGGCATACAGTCAAGGCATAGAGAGTGCCATCATCGCATTCCTCGCCTATGACAAGTCGATGCTCTTCACTTTCGATCCTCTTTCAAATGAGAAAAGTTTCGCTACGCCCAGATCGTGGGAGTATGTGGACAGTATCATTAAATCGGGTATAGATACAAAATTGATATTAGATAGTATCAGCGGAGCGGTAGGGCGTGAAGCGGCAGTAGGGTACCTGAGTTTCAAGAAGGTAATGAAGGAGCTTCCCGATCTCAATGAAGTGCTTAACGGTACGCTGACGGAGCTTGAAGAAGATGACCCGAAGGTGATGATGGCACTGGCCATCGGACTGGTCAATGCCGTCAAAGAAGATCAGAGTGATGAGGCCATCGATAATGTACTGAAATTCTCATTGGAGCTTCCGGGTGAATTCTCCATCATGCTGGTCAAAGATATGCAGCAGAACGGCATCGATGTGGAGGGTTCCTCAGAATGGGGCGAGTGGGTAAGGAAGTTTGCGTATCTTCTCTCCTGACAGGTATTTACCTTAAATTGCCTCACTCTTCTGAGTAATTCTTTCTCACCTTGTGTAAAGTTTTATACTCTTTATAGTTGGCAGGCTTTGTCTCTCTGATCTGCTTTTTCTGCGCCGTTTTTTTTCTTTTTCTATGTGCATCTTTTTTGAACGGCTCTTTGCCGTGATGCTTCTGTTTTACAGGTTCTTTCTGTGTCACGACATCTTTTTGTTTCTGTTTGCGTGCAGGGTCCTTCTCTACGAAAACAGGCTCTCTTGTCCAGGGCTCCATCTCTGTATAGTACATGAGAGCCGAGTAGGTTGATGGAGTAGGGATGAAGACCTGTACCTGCTCGGGATTCAGGTGCAGCTCCTGGTTGGCGAATGCTTTGAGGTTCTGCATGTCTTCAAGCTGGCTACCGGGGTGGGCAGCGATGAGATAATAGGTGAGGAACTGTTTTTTGCCTGACTTTTTGTTCAAGTCATCGAAGTCTGCCTTGAATTTCATGAGTGTGGCTTTGTCCGGCTTGTTCATGAGTTTGAGTACTTTGTCGTCGATGTGTTCCGGGGCAACTTTCATCTGTCCCGAGATATGGTGGTCGACCAGCGTTTTGAGGTACTGCTTGCCATGGGTCTTGTCCTCCTGTATGAGGTCATAGCGTATACCGCTGTTGACAAAGGCTTTTTTGACATGGGGAAGTTTGCGTACTTTGCCAAGCAGCTCTATCTGCGGGCCGTGGTTTGGACGCAGGATGGGGCAGACCTGTGAGCTGGTGCAGGGAATGTCCTGGCAGACACCGCTTTTAAGCTTTTTGTCACATTCGAAACCGTACATGTTTGCCGTGGCTCCGCCCACATCGTTGATGATGCCTTTGAAATCCTTGTGTTCCTTGAACCTGTCTATCTCATTGACGATGGAGTCCTGGCTTCTGCTTCGTATGGTACGCCCCTGATGCACGGTGATGGCGCAGAAGTTGCACTCTCCGTAACAGCCATGGTGTGTGGTGACGTGACCTGCTCCCCAAAATTTGAGCCAAAACCAGAGTTAGACTATAATGTCAATACTACTGGAGGACAAGATGAAGAAACGATTCAGCGAAGAGCAGATCGTCAAGATTTTGCAAGAGGCTCAGATAGCGGATACCCAACGAGAGATTATCCGAAAGTACAATATCAGTGAACAGACTTTTTATAAGTGGAAACGTACCTATGGCGGTATGAGTGTTTCCGAAGTAAAACGACTCAAAGAGCTGGAAAAAGAGAATGCCAAACTGAAAAAGCTTTTGGCCGAACAGATGCTTGTCAATGAAGCACTCAAGGAGATCACGGAAAAAAAGTGGTAACGCCTGCTGCAAGACGTGAAGCTGTCAGAATGATGATGGATCATCAGATATCCCAGCGGCGGGCGTGCAAAGAGATCGGCCTGAGCCGTTCTCTATTGGTCTATGAGCCAAAGCAGCCAGCAAAAGACAGGCCTTTGATGGAATCGGTCAAAAGCCTTAGCGAAACCTATCCACGGTTCGGTTACAGACGTATTGCCGTAATGCTGGGTTGGCAACAACCAGAAGAACATGTGAACGTCAAACGGGTATACAGGATATGGAAGATGCTAAACCTCCAACTGCCAAAGAGACGGCCACGAAGGAAAAGACCCGGTACCGATCCCATGAAGCTGCTCTCCCAACATACAAACCATGTATGGAGTTATGACTTTATCAGTGACCGTGCTGCCAATGGCCAGAAACTGAAGATCCTTGTGGTGGTAGATGAATATACCAGAGAATGCCTGGCACTTGAAGTAGCCACATCGATCAGAGCCAACCATCTCATTAAAACCCTTGGAAGGCTGATGACACTGTATGGTAGACCAAAGTTTATCCGTTCGGACAATGGTCCGGAGTTTACAGCAAAAGCACTGATCAAATGGCTGACAGAGCACAATATCGGTCCTGCATTCATCAAACCCGGCTCTCCCTGGCAAAATGCCTATGTTGAAAGCTTCAATGGAAAGTTCCGGGATGAGTGTTTGAGCAGAGAGTGGTTCCTAAACAGAAAAGAAGCACAGGTCATCATAGAAAAGTGGCGTTACAGCTATAATCATGAACGACCTCACAGTGCACTGGATAACCAGCCACCATCAAAAGTTTCAGGCAGACAAAATGCTGCTTGATATACAATCAAAGTCTAACTTTGGGAATAGATCTATTTTTTGGGGCAGGTCAGACGGAGAACTGGATGGTCTGCAGGCCGCGTACTTCTCCCTGGGCTTTGTAGTAGGGGTGTACATCACGTTCATACCTTATGTCATAGACATGGTCTATCTCTTCCTGGGTTATGCTTGGCTGGGGAGGGTTCTGAATGAGCCAGCGTCCACTGTGCTCCTGGCAGAGTCCTTTGGAGATGTCGGGTTCATTGTTGGCATAGAAGTGATGGAACATAGAGATGAAGGCATGCTTGTCCCTGGCACACTCCTCATAGCCTGGCAGTTCAAAGTAGCCCGCTTTGGGCTCTTTGGCTATGTAGCAGATACCCAGGATCTCTTCTATGGGTTGTTTGTCTCTGTAGGCAGCGGTCAGTTCGAGTACGGCCTTTTCAGCCATGCCGTAAACCAGTACATCTGCTTTGGCATCGAACAGAATGGAGCGTCTGACCTTGTTGGTCCAGAAGTCGTAGTGGGCTACGCGCCTCAAACTTGCTTCTACACCGCCAAGTACCAGAGGTACGGTACCCTTGAAGTGTTGGCGTATGAGGTTGGCATATTTCATCACGGCTCTGTCCGGCCGTCTGTTGTTCACTGCTCCGGGAGTGAAGTCATCGCTTTTTCTGAACTTTTTGGTTGCGGTGTAGTTGGCTACCATACTGTCGACCAGACCGCCGCTGATACCCCAGTAGAGCAAAGGCTCTCCCAGTCTCGTAATATCTTTGCCGCTCTCAATGTCGGGCTGGGCGATCACCCCTACGCGGTAGCCGGCATCGACAAGCAGTTTACCCACGATAGCGATACCATTATAGGGGGTATCCACATAAGTGTCCCCGCTTACAAGTATGACATCGAGCTGTTCCCAGCCCAGCTGTTCAAGTTCTTTTTGGGTTGTAGGTAAAAACATGGGTATCCTTTGCTTTGTTACCAGGTGTGCATAATGGGGAGTAATAATATTAGGGCACCTCTAAAAACCCATTATGAGCATCTGGGGTTTTTAGAGGTGCCCATTATCTGATCTATGAGTCCCAGTCAAGCAGGCGCTGTTCTCCTTCGAGTTCGCGTACATGGGTCACATCCTGGCTCATCTCTATGACACCTCGGTAGGTTCCGTCCGGGTCCCGCACAGCGAAGTACTGGATGTGGACGAACCTTCCTTTGAACTGTATCCAGAACTCGGCCAGGTCCTGCCTGCCGGCTTTGAACTCTTCGAGAATGCGAAGTACCTGGTCGACACTTTTAGGCGGATGGCAGAACTTGACCTCCCGCCCGATGATCCCCGCACTTCTGGGGAAGACACGGTCCTCTCCACGATTGTAGAAGACCACCTGGTCATTTTCGTTCACATAGGTGATGTCTACAGGAAGGATCCTGAAGATGGAGTTTACCTGTTCTGGTGTCAGCCAGCCTTCGTCGTAATGTGTTTTGTCCTCAGTACCGAAAGGCAGTTTTTTTCTTTGGGTATCTTCTCCAGGATGGATGTAGGCATCTTCAGGGTAGGGTGCAGGTGGTGTATCGAACATCCAGCCTATCTCTCTGTCCCCCTCTTTGAACTCTTTCCACTCCTCTTCACTGAGCATCTGCATGGCATTGGGAAGAAGCCTGCCTTCCTCCACCTGCATAATGTGTTCCAGAGAACGGAAGACCTGCTGGGCGTTCATCATGACCGCTGTCATGTTCTCTGCTTCTATGGCCTTTCTTGTCTCTTTTATCTCTTCACGTATCTGGTCGTGGAACGCCCACATATTCTGTGAAGGACTGGTCCAGCCGTGCTTTTCAAGGTAGGGGAAGAGCTGATTCTCCTTACGTGCAAAATGCAGTTCCACTTTACCCAGTTTGTTGAAAAGTTCTTTGAAAAATTCGAAGTTCTCCTGAATGTTGATCGATTGCATTTCATTGATGAGACTGCGGATGAGCAGGTTCTCTTCGAGGTAGGTACGTACCGGATGCCCGTCAGGGTATTTCCCCTCAAAAGGAGATTGCTTGTTGCTTAAAAATTCACTCATGATATTCCGTTCTTGATTTTTTTACTGCTACAGTAATATTTGGCGAAGTATAGGCAAATAGGAATGAAGAATACTTGAGTTGTGTCAAGGTTTATTCCGGTACCTGACCTCATTCTTCTCTTTGTTGATCCTGAAAAGAAAATTTCCCCATTCATAAGTTTGGTTCATATCGGGAACGGGTGCAAGTTTTTGTACTATTACGGCTTCATCCCGCTCTTTGTAGTAAAACCTGCCGAAAAGCTGGTTGGTGTCCATGTCATGTGTCTCTTCAATGTCATAGGCAGAGTCCGGCAGGAGGGCAGGTACCCATCCATTCTTGATCGCCTTATCCTCTTTTACGGATGCTGTATCGGAGTATTTGTTGATAAGTGTATCTGAAAAATAATATTTCAGCATAAAAAAGACTGCAACAAAGAAGAGCAGCATTGCAATGATGATTTTTTTCATAAGTTTTTTCCTTTTGTGTTTAATTAAATAGATAAGATTTGTATCTCACAGTGTGATATCGCCTCCGGCTACAATTTGGCCATGTATGCCGTCCTGTGTGGCGATCACTTCCGTACCACCGTTGCTTCCGCCTACAACCCCTCCGACTCCGAAACCGACACCAGATGAACAGCCTGTTAAAAGAGACAGAACAGCCAAAGTGAAAAAGAGATGCTTCATAATGTTTTTCCCCTGTAGAAAATGAGGAACAGACCCAGAAAAGCAGCCGACACTAGAATGATAGAAGCGCCTGAGGTCAGATTGTATGTGTAAGAGAACCAGAGACCTACAAGTGTAAAAAGCGTCGCAAGGGTACCGGAGAGCAGCATCATGGAAAAAAGGCTGCTTGAGAGCTTTTCCGCGATGTAGACAGGAATGGTGAGCATAGCGATGACCAGGATGAGCCCGACCACCTTGATGGCAACGACAACGGTCAATGCCGAGAGGATCAGGATAAGTGTATAGTAGAACCTGACATTTACCCCTCTCAGCGCAGCATATTCGCTGTCATAAGAGACGGCAAGGATATGCCTGTAGCCGAAGGTGATCACAAAGAGAATAACTGCAAGCAGTCCTCCCATGAAATAGAGATCTTCCGTGTTCACGGCGAGTATGGAGCCGAAGAGATAGCTCATCAGGTCGACATTGTAACCGGGTGTCAGGTCAACAAAGATCACACCGATAGCCATACCCACAGCCCAGATGAGTCCAATGAATGTATCAATACGGTGTCTATTTTTCATAGTCAGTACAGCGATGAGCAGGGCGGCACCTACGGCAAAGAGGGAGGCACCCAGAAAAATGGGCAGTCCAAAATAGACGGCAAGGCCGATCCCTCCGTAGGATGTATGGGCGATCCCTCCGGCAAGAAAGACCATCCGGTTGACCACGATGAGCGAACCGATGATCCCTGCGGCAAAACTAACCAGTATACCTGCCATAATGGCATGCTGGACAAAATCGAACGACAAAGCTTCTATCATTTGGCTTCCCTCCATTTCCCTGCCGGTTCGAGCGGATCTGTATCGGGATTGCAGGTGTTGCAACTGTCCGCACCCAGCATTTCAAGCAGTTCTATTTCACAGAAATGATCCTGGTCGCCGTGGGTATGGAAGGTTTTCTTTTTATCGCTGATATCGTGGAAGGAGAGTGTTCTGTTGACATGGGCGGCTTTGTTGGCATACTCCAGAATGACCGAGATATCATGACTGACCACAATAACGGTAATCTCTTTGTTGAGTAGCCTGAGCAGTTCGTATATCTCCTTCTGTCCTTTGGTGTCAATGCTGGCTGTGGGTTCATCCAAAATAAGTATTCTGGGGTGTGCGCAGAGCGCTCTGGCGATCATGACCCTTTGTCGCTGCCCACCGGAGAGAGAGCCGATCTTGTTCTGGGCATAATGTTGCATACCTACCTGGGAAAGTGCTCCCATAGCACAGGCTATCTCATCTTTCCCGTAACCGAAAAGCGGCCTCTTCTCGCCTACATGCCCCATGAGGACCACTTCAATGACCTTGATAGGGAAGTCCGTGTTTATGTTTGTATTTTGCGGGACATAGCCGATGGAAGAGAGGTTCTTGTGCGGTGCTTCACCAAAGACCTTTATGCTGCCTTTCTGGACCTTGTTCACACCGAGTATCAGTTTGAGAAGGGTCGATTTTCCTCCGCCGTTGGGGCCGATAATGGCAAGGAAATCCTTCTCTTCAACATCGAGGTTCACATTCTCCAGAACAATATCTTTGTCATAGGCGAAGGTGAGGTTCCGTATTTCGATGACATTCATTTACGTTCTACTTATTTCCTGCAATGGCACGTGCGATATTCAGAAGGTTCTCCGACCATTTCTTGCTCAAAGGTGATACCTTTATCACGCTTATCTTCAACTCTTTTGCCATGGTCTGTGCTGCGGCATCGGAGAATTCGGGCTGCGTGAAGATCGCTTTGATCTTTTCTGCTCTGGCTTCTTTGATGAGTGCTATGAGTTCTCTTGGTTTGGGGCTCTTGCCTTCCACTTCTACGGGAAGCTGTACCAAGCCGTATTCATGGGCGAAGTAGCCCCAGGAGGGATGGAATACCATGAATTTGCTGCCTTTGGGTATTTTAGCCAGTATGGCTCTTATCTTTCTGTCCGTCTCATTGATCTTTGAAATGAAGGAATCAAGGTTCTGTCGGTAATATTCTTTATTTTCCGGATCTGCTTTGGCCAGTGCATTGTAAATATTTTTGGCGATGATCCTGACATTGGCAGGGGAGGTCCAAACGTGAGGGTCCAAACTGCTGTAACCCATCTCTTCATGTTTATGACCTGTGTGTTCCCCATGGTGTTCATGTGCCTGCATGGGCAGTTTCGTTATGCCCTGTGTCAGGTCTATGATCTGCATTTTACCATTGAGGTCTTTGAACCTTGGAAGCCATATCTTCTCGAACTCAACGCCTATGGCAAAATAGAGGTTCGCCTTGGCGATCTCCTTCATCTGCGAGGGCTTTGGTTCATAGGTATGTGGGGAGTTGCCGGGCAGTACCATCACAGAGACATTGACCTTCTTTCCGCCGACGGCTTTGACAAAACTCTTTTCCGGCAGGATGCTGACGACTATATTAATATTAGAAAATATATAAGTACTCAAAAGTACAAGTAAAAGGATGATTTTTTTCATAAACAGATTATAGCCAAATAATATTATCGCAACAACAAAATACCCAAACTTTTGATAGATATATTTACTAAGTGCCTTCATAGAATAAATAGAAAATGATATACTTTGATTCGATCCTGCAATGGAAGGTATATTTATGAAAAAATATCTGCTTGCCGCCCTGATGCTCTCTGTGACATTGTTCGCGGACATAAAAGTGGGAGATGCTTTCCCAAAAATGACACTGCAGGACCAGTTCGGCAAAGCACATATGCTTTCCAGGCATGACAGGCTCATTCTTATGGCTTTTGAAAAAGATGTTTCCATTGGACTGAGTGATTACCTCAAAAGCAAAGGAAACACTTTTTTAAGTCAACACCATGCCATCTTTCATCACTTCCATGTTTGCACTGCCCAAAATGAGGAAGTATCCTTTTCCTGTATTGCTGATTCGTGATGATTCTGGTAATATCTTCGACAGGCGCAAAGGCAGAATCACTGTTTACACACTCAAAAATTTTAAAGTAAGCAGTGTTAAGTTTATAGCACTAAAAGACCTTGACGCGATCTGCTGGCTTTCACATGCCTCCTTTCTTGTGCAATTGGGAGGCAAACGCATTCTGATACAGTAAAAATACTCAAACCGGGCGAAGTTTTCAACATGATCCATAGTTTTGGCTATAATTCCGAAAAATAAACCGTATCAGGAACGAAAATGCAGGCTAACACGATAAACAGAGAGAACATTGAGATCATGGTCATGCGCTTTTACGGGAAAGTGATTCAGGATGAAACAGTCGGACCCTTCTTCATAGCCAAACTCGGCAGTGACATGAACAGCGAAGAGTGGAGGGTGCACCTGAAACTGCTGGTGGATTTCTGGGCTTCCATCGCTTTGGGTGACACTACCTACAGAGGGAACCCTTTTGCGCCGCACATGTATCTTGGAGAATTGAAAAGAGAAACGTTTGAGCAGTGGCTCAAACTCTTCTATGCCACACTCGATGAAGTATTTATTCCCCGTCTTGCAAATCAGTTTAAAGAGCGAAGCACTATTATCGCAGGGAACTTCATGAGAAATCTGGGGATTAGATAATCTTTACAGATACTGGTCCAACGTATATTTCATATCTTCATCGAGATCGAGGTTGTTTCTCATCCACTGGAGATAACCTCTGTCTTCACGGGCGATCTCTTCGATCTCGCGGTCTTTGTATTTCCCGAATTTGAACGTTTTCATAAGAACAGGCGTTTGAGTAAGTTCCGCCATTTTCTGCATGGGGTTGATTCCCGGAAAACGTTCCTGGGTCAGTGTAACCAGTTTGGAGAGCAGCAGTTTCATCACCAGTACATCGCCGATGGCATCGTGTGCTTTGATGGTGATGCCGAGTTTCTGTGCTTCCTGGGCTTCTGTTTTGTAGAGTCCCAATGAGTAGCGCAGGTACTGAAGTCTATGGTAGGGGCTGTCCGGCAGAAGATGTTTGGCGCAGCGTACGGTGTCTATCAGCGTATAGTGGTTGACAAACCCTTCTTTCTCAAGCATACCGAGGTCAAACGAGATATTGTGGGCGATCAGGTAGTTTTCCGTTGTGTTGAGTTCCTGCACTCTTCTGGCAAAGGCTGTTTCACTGTAGGCGGGTTTGTCTGCAATGACATCAGGTGTGATATTGTGTACCTCCATCGCTTCGATGCTGATAGGTACCTGTGTGGAACAGAGTTCGTCAAAAACCTCTATTTCATCCTTTGAGTGTACGATCATCGCTCCGATCTGTATGATGCGGTCCGCTTCCTGGTTGCCTGTGGTCTCTGTGTCGAACAGTACGTATTTTGCCATTTTGAGTCCTATTATATAAGTGAAGAATCATATCAGATTTTATCTGACAACCCCCAACTCTAAATCACACATGGTATAATAATTCCCATTCTTACACAGGAGCACAATGCATGACAATGGATGCACAAGTTATAGAACATATGATGAACCCGAAAAATTACGGTGCTCTGCCCGGTGCGAATGCCGAAGGTATGGGAAAGAACCCGGAGAACGGTGAAAAGGTGGCTGTATACCTCAGGATCGAGACCGATGAGGATGAGCCTTATATCGGCGATATCAAATTTCAGGCCATAGGCTGTACGACGACTGTAGTGGCCGGCTCCATGCTGACCGAAGAGGCCAGGGGGCTTAATCTCAACGGTGCCTACAATCTTGTAGATGCAACGATGAAGCTGCTCGAGAAGCTTCCCGCCGAAGATGCCGCCTGTTCCGAAATGGTCGCCCTGGCGATCAAAGCCGCAGTCGATACCTATGTGAAACGACAGGAAGACCCGTCATATCCGGTGATCACCTATCAGGTGGCAAACTCCTGTGTGCCCAAAGAAGAAAACAAAGAAGAAGGAAAGTAAAATGAAAACAGTGGCGATAAAAACACATGAAGCATGGCTTGCTACACTGATGGCAGGATTTATGAGCAAAACAGAGAACAAGCAGGTTCTTTTCGACTTCTCAGACATCCTTTTCCGGCACTTTACCTGGCTTGAAAATGAAATGATAACATTGAACGAATCGTATAGTTATGACAGGGATATCATACCGATAAAGGTGGAAAAACTGAGTGATATGTTACATGACATCGTAAAAAGACTCGATGAAATAGACCTGCAGCTTCTCAGTTCTCCGGACAAGGACCTCGATGCCAGGATATCCAGCGATATTCATTATATGAGGGGAGTCTTGAAAAAAATGGATGATGAGACTGTCACGGCATTCAGTATGGAACGCAAATTTCCCGGGATTGAACTAACAGAGGAAGCGACGGATGCGCTTACGCTCTTTTTGTTTGAAGAGACTTATAAAGAGTATGAACTCATTATGATCTACAACTATCTGAAAGCACACAGTAACGACGCCTATATGAATAGGATCTTCCAAATACTCATCGAGGAAAGTTTCTTCCATCTCAAAAGTTTTGGAGATATGGGTGCGAAGATGGGTATCCTTGCAGTGCCGCGTGTCGTGATGAAAGAGTTGTATCAGGTTACAGATGTGGTACAGTTCCTCAAAGACGGCATTAACGAAGAGCTTGCTGCCAAAGAAGAGTGTAAAAAGCTCTCTGAAGCGGTAGCAAAAGACAGTGATGAGTTGGCAAAATTCTTTGACTTCATCAACCATCAGGAGAACTACCATATCTCACTGATGACGGATGCGTTGGCCCACTATGCGAAGGCAGCGAATGGCTAAGCATTTCACTTCCGTCATTTCACACTATTTCGGGAAATTCGCTTCAAAAGAATTCCCCCCATCGGTACAGTGTTTCATCAATACTGCCTATGTCAAACTGATGGGGCTGGACATGAGTGAGTTCAGAGAGCCGTGCAGCTACAAAACACTCAATAAACTTTTTACCAGGGCACTCGAAAAGCCGCGGGCACTTCCGGAAGATGAAAACATATTGATTTCAGGGGTAGATGCGCTCATTACCGATGCAGGAACGATCAAAGAAGGTAAAGCCTACCAGATCAAAGGGATGAGTTACGGCATAGAGGAACTTTTCGGAGCGTATCATCAGGAAGCCGCGGCAAAAGTGGAAGGAGGGGAGTTTATAAACTTTTATCTCTCTCCTAAAGATTATCACCGATATCACATTCCGATGCGTCTGAAAGTGAACAGCCTGACGCATATACCGGGGAAACACTACCCTGTGAACTTTCCCCTGCTTCGCAACATGAAGGACCTTTTCATAGAAAATGAAAGAGTGGTCATTGAATGTGAGGATGCGAAGGGAAGAATGCAGGTTCTTGTACTTGTAGCAGCGCTCAATGTGGGTCAGATGGTCGTTACCTTCGAAGAGAAAGTAAGAACGAATTCCGAGATAAGAGAGCCGGTCCATTATACCTATGAAGATCTATGGGTGGAGAGAGGAGAGTTCTACGGATGGTTCGAAATGGGTTCTACCATTCTGACCTTCTCTGAAAAAGGGAGTATCGTCCCTGAAGTCGCCATCAACCAGAAGGTCTCATATGGTGATGCCCTGGGCAGAATTTGTTAAAAAAGGAGAAATAGGATGCTAATGGTCAAAGAGATACAGGAATATGCGCAGATACGTACCAAAGCAAGGGCCTACCTCTGCTATATCATGAGTCGAAACATCTCCCAGAATATGGAGAGCGGTACACTTGAAAGTGTCATAAAAAAAATAGAGCATCTGCAGGAAGCCCTGCCGCAGAGTGAAGTGATCTATGCCATTGACGGTAACGGCATACAGATCATAGACAACATTTCCAAAAATTCGAAACTGAGAGGCTTTGGAAAAGGTGAAGACCGGAGTGACCGTGCCTATTACTACAAAACGCTTCAGGAGCACCGATGTGTGCTGACTGACCCGTACCCTTCACTTGTCAGCAATGCACTGGTTGTAACAGCAACATTCCCCCTGTATGACAAAGACGACAATCTTCTGGCGATCATCTGTGTCGATATCACACTGAAGAATATTTTGAAAATGGTACATCCCAGTTCGATCGATTCGAATTTCGGGATACTTAGCAAATGGATCTATACAGCTTTTGCCGCAGCACTTTTTGCCGTAGCACTGCTGCTTTTCTTTAAGGGAGTTGCAGATTTTCTTCATTTTGGAGTGAACTTTGCTGATATCGATATCAACAAAATCTTCAAGTCTACCATTCTTCTGACACTCTCTCTGGCGATCGTCGATCTGACCAAAGCTATCTTCGAAGAGGAGGTTCTCGGACGGGTCAAAAAGAAGGAGTCTACGGATGATACCCATCAGACGATGGTACGATTCCTGGGCTCCATTATCATAGCGCTTTCCATCGAAGCACTGATGCTGGTCTTCAAGTTTGCCTTGACCGATCCGGGAAAACTGCTTTATGCGGTTTATCTTCTTGTCGGTATCGGTGTACTCATTCTTTCTCTTTCAGTTTATCTGAAAGTCAACCAGAAAAATAAATAAGAGAGATAATGAAGTCCAAACTGATCATATTCGATATGGACGGTACTTTGGTGAACTCATCACTCACCATTGCCAACGCCATCAACTATGTACGCCAGAACCTCGGCTTCGAGCCGATGGAACAGGAGTATATCCTCAAGCATGTCAATGACCATACCATCAATCCAGCACAATTCTTCTACCATTCCAAACGCTTTGACCCTGACCATGAAAGATGGTTCTCGGAGTATTACACGAAGAATCATGAAAAAGAGCTGGTACTTTATGACGGGATCAGAGAGCTTCTCGACGCATTGAAAGAGAAGGGGCATGCACTCGGGGTTGCCACGAATGCTTACCGGGGTTCGACCATAGAGTCACTGACACACCTGGGTGTCCATGATCATTTTGACGCCATAGCCTGCTACGATGATGTCGCACAGGGGAAACCCCACCCCGATATGCTCTACAAATTACTTGAAGAGACCAACACAGAAAAAGAGAAAGCACATTTTGTCGGTGACGGCCCCCGAGACGAGATGGCAAGCCAGAAAGCGGGTATTCCCTATACCATGGTCGACTGGGGATTTACGGAGCATACTGACGCGGTCAGGTCGGTCAAAGAGCTTGAAAAGATTTTACTGAGGGTTTAATACTGGTTTCCACCAACAACTTTACCTGTTCGTTGCAAAATACTATTATAAGTGGTACGTAATAATCATGTGAAAATATGAGATGATGTTTTAATGTGGTTTGAATTGGTTGCGGGAGAAGGATTTGAACCAACGACCTTCGGGTTATGAGCCCGACGAGCTACCAAACTGCTCTATCCCGCGACATTTATAAGAAAGTATGAGATTATAGCTTGAATAAATATATTCAAACTTAAATCTTCGGTGGATGGGGTAGAGGGATTCGAACCCCCGAATACCAGTACCAAAAACTGGTGCCTTACCGCTTGGCGATACCCCAACCAAATAAGCTTTATTGCTTATGTGGACGGCATTATAGCACCAAATGTTTCTCTTGTCAAGAGGTTTTTTTAAAAAACTGTAAAATTTTCTCCGGTATGGAAAATTATTTGTGTATAATCATCTTATGAGTCATAAAAAACACCCACAGCCGGTTAAACGGATCGTCGATATTGTCAGGCGGCTTTACGCATTTGAGAGGCTTCGTGCCAGTGAGATATCCAAAGAGTACGAGGTCAGTACCAAAACGATCGGTAGAGATATGAAAAAGATAAGCGAGATCATTCCGTTGCTCTCCGGCAGAGGTGTCTACCATGTAGATACGGAAAAAATGCTGCATTTAAGCAGACTGCCTTCGGCAATGCTCCACTCTTTTGCTTCCAATGCGGGAATGAGCATAGAGTGTCTGGGCGGTTCGACCTCTGCCATCCCGGTTATCTCTTTTGCCATTGCTTACGACGGTATTCCCAAGCAGATCGCCGAGCAGATCATACAGAGTATGGAAAAAGAGTGCAAGTGCCGGTTTGACTACACCAATAACCGGGGTATCTCCAGTCTCAGAACGGTTTCTCCCATCAAGCTCTATACAGCAAAAGGAAAATGGTACCTGCTTGCCAAAGACGATACAAGCAAAGAGGTAAGACCGTTTGATTTTCTCAAGATCAGGCAGTTCGAGATTCTTCCCGGTGTACCCAATGACCTGACCCGCTCAGAGATAGAAGAGGTAAATGAAAGGGCTTCCATCTGGGCGAGTGCCGGGCAGAAGCCTTTTGAGGTACGTCTGCATGTTTCTGCCTACGCCAAACGCTACCTGATGGAAGTACCACTGCACAAAAGCCAGACCCTGGAGTCTCCGCATACAGACGGTACGGCCACTTTTACCTATCAAATAACACATAACATGGAACTCCTCCCCGAGATCAAGAACTGGATACCGCACATCCAGGTCATAGAACCAAAAGAGTTTAGAGATGTTTTGAAGAAAGATGTGGAGAAGTATTTGGCTGAAATGGATAATATGGACATCTAAGTGTCTACTGAATTGTGTTAAGATGTCAGAATGATATATTATAAGACTTTATAGATTTCAGATAGAATATTTTAAATGTTTAATGTTTGATAAGGAAGAGAAAAAATGAGTAAAAAAATATTAGCAGTTGATTTGGGAATCACTTCTTTTGGTTTCAGTGTACTTAAAGAAGTAGAGGAAAATAGTTACATAAACATAGACAATAGTGTCATTATGAGAGATGCACCCTATGATAAAGATGGTAAATCAAAACAGACATCACGCAGGGAACAGGCCAGCCAAAGATCATTGGGTGAAAAGAGAAGACAGCGAATTAAAGAGGTTGCAAAAACTTTTAACTCCTTTGGGGTATTGTCTTATGATGAATGTATGCAAGTACAGAAGAATAATACTATTACAGATAAGTGGAAACTAAGAGCTGAAGATGCTCTTTATAGAATCTTGAGTCCTCAAGAGCTGTTTGCTATCATGGCACATATGGCCAAACACAGGGGATATAAATCGATTGCTACCGAAGATCTGCTTTATGAGTTAGAGTTGGAACTTGGACTTGTTGAAGAGCAAACAGAAGAGGAAGATAGTAAAACAGATGAAAAACGACAGGTTTATGCAGCGCTCGGAAGACTCAAGCGTCTAAAGGAGACCTATAAAGTCGATACGATCGCACAGGTGATACACAAAGCGATACAAGAAGGTAAATTTCGTTCTTATCGTAACCATGATGATTATGAAAAGATGGTTAGACGTGAAGATATAGAGTATGAGATTGAAACAATTATTAAGAAACAATGTGAATTGGGAGCATTTGCATTTGACGGTGAAAGATGTTTACAGTTTATTGAAGTACTGCATGAAGCGATCACAGATCAAATTATGCCTGAGAATGATGAGTCTCTTTTTGGTCAGTGTAGTTACTACGCAAATGAAAAAGCAGCACCTCGGTATAGCTATCTATATGATATATACAGGCTTTATAAAACTTTAGCTGACCTGAAAATAGATTATTATGATTTAACACAGGAAGATAGAGATAAAATTGTTGATTTTGTTATACAGAAAATTGCAAAAGGAAAAAATCTTAAACAGGTTTATTACAAAGATATCAGAAAGATACTCGGGTTGTCCAATGAACAGAAACTCTATGGCAAAGATGATCAGGTTGTTATTAAAGGAAAATCTTCTCAAAGAACCCTGATCAAATTTTTCTTTTTGAATGAGATAGGCAAATTTCCAACATTGATGCAAAAGATACTTTCTCATACAGAGGCATTGAATATATTTGCACAATTAGCTGAAGTTGTACGTTTCCATAAAACACCTAAACTAGCATTAGCAGCACTGCATGAATTGTTGGAACCTTATGGTATTGAAGTAGAGGCTACAGAACTTTTGGCTCTTATCAAAAGTAAGAGTGCCGGAACACTCTCTATCTCTCATCGATTTATTTTGGATGCTTTGCCATACTTTAATGAAGGAAAAGATGAGAGTTTTGTTAAAGAAATACTCGGTATCAGTCCTTCCGAGGATTATAATACTTATCCGAAATCGCTTAAATATTTACATCTTGGAAAAGACAATCTTTTTGAGAAAACACAAAATGCCATCAATAATCATGCAGTCAAATCTTTAGCATCGTGGGCATTGCAAAATATCGCTGATCTTAGTTGGAGATATGGATCATTTGATGAAATTATTATAGAGAGTGCTAGAGATGTTTTGCCACAGGTCATCAAAGATGCTATTGAAAAGTCTATGAAAGAAAGGGGGAAAGAAATAGACAAGATTATAGAGAGCTATAAAAAAGAGTTTCCGTCTATGGATCGTAAGATGGCAAGAAAGATTAAGCTGCTTGAATCTCAAAAATTCATTGATATTTATAGTGGTGAAGTGATCAATATAAGTGATCTTTTTAATGGCAGAGCAGATATAGAGCATGTCGTTCCACGCTCATTAGGTGGACTCAGTACCGATTACAACCTGATTATTGCCAATAGTGATACCAATATGCAAAAATCCAATCGCTTGCCTATGGATTGGCTGAGTGGGGATATTGAATATGTCAAGAGGGTCGAAATGCTGTTTAATGGACATAAAATAAATTGGAAGAAACGCAAGAACCTATTGGCAACTTCACTGGATGAGATATATGTGGAGGTACAGGATACCAAAGCACTCAGGGCAACAAGCTACCTTGAATCATTAGTAAGTGAAGTGCTGAAAATGTATTATCCATTTCCAAATAAAGAACACAGAAAAAATGGTGTAGCTGTACGAAATGTACCGGGTAAGACAACTTCTAAAACACGTTCCTGGCTCGGTATCAAATCCAAAAGTCGTGATACCAACTTCCATCATGCCGAAGACGCACTTATCTTGGCAACACTGAATAGAGGCTGGCAAAATAGACTGCACCGTATGCTCAAAGAGAATTACGGAAAAAGTGAAGAGGAACTTCAATTACTTTGGCAAAAATATACACCGCATATAGAAGGGGTGGCAATAGCCGGCTACATAAAAGAAGCCTATGAGCGTTTTATGTCAAAAGGGGAAGAGAGCTTATGGTATCGTGATATGTTTGGTAGTATCCGAAGTGTATCATACTGGGTCAGCAAAAAGCCACTTAGTGCTTCTTCACATAAAGATACTGTTTACTCCTCCAGGCATCGTAATCCAAATAATCCTGATAAGGTGGTGCCGACAGTTCGAAAATCAATTTTAGGTGCGTTTAATGGACTTGATATACTTAAAAACAGACATAAGTGGAATAAAGAAGAGTTTTTAAAAGTTTATGACAAAGAGATACGCCAAAAGCTTTGGCTCTATCGTTTAGATAACACCAACGATCCTGTTTATCGTGCCATAGAAGAAAGAGCTAATACCATAGGGAATCTCATAGAAATTTATATTTATAAAGATCCTCAGCATGATAAAGCGGTGGATGAGGTGTATCAGGAAGTAATTCGCTCATTACTTCAAAAGCCGATTACGGCAGCAGGTAAACCTGTGTATAAAACTGTATTTGTGGATGATACTTTCCTTCCGATAGAAATAGAGAGAGGTGAGAGTAATAAGGTTTTGGTGAGAACTGATGATAACTTTTTGGCTGTAATGTTTGAAAAAGGAGAAAAAGAGAAACTCAATATCAGTAAAGTTGATGTCAATTCATTGCATCGGTTAAAAAAGGAAAATGCAATGATCGTTTATCTGAACGAAGTGATCTATCTATTTAACAAAAAGAAGATCATTCATTATGGAGCATTGAGAAGCTTTAAGATTTTAAGTAGCGGAGCTAGGTATATTTCATTATTTAATCCTCGTTTTCCTGCAAATCCTTCATCACAGCCAAAAAAATTTACAGATGGAAAAAGTATTAAAAGTATAAGTATTGGAAGTACAACGGGGGTAATAAAAGTTCATTTGGATTTAAACGGAAAAATGAAAAGTTATCAAAAGTTTGGTTTCATTCCTAAGGAACTTGAAGCGCAATTTCTCAAAGAGTCTGGTTATGGCATCGTGGAAGACGATACGAATCACTAAGCCGTGCAGGCTTAGAATCGATAACGGGAATCTATTGGTTGAGGATGATGAATTAAGATTTAAACTTTCATTGGAGGATACAGACAGTATTGTTTTTGAGGGAGACAGGTTTATGATCAGTGCCAAAGTACTTTCGGCATTGAGTCACTATAAGATTGCTACACTGTTTTGTGATGAATACTATTTGCCTTCCGCCATTCTGCATCCCTATCACCAAAGCTCTCTTGCTACAAAAACACTTAAAGCACAGCTTGCAGTGACACCATCTTATGCTGACAAATTATGGCAGAGGATCATCATTGCCAAGATAGGACAGCAAAGAGAGGTACTTGAAATCCTCGGAAAAGAGGCCGAAAAACTGAAACTTTACATTACACAGGTACGTGAAGCAGACAAATACGGAGCAGAAGCAAAAAGTGCCAAATACTACTGGAACAGGCTTTTTGATCAGTTGGTAAGAGAGCCTGACTCATTTGATATACGAAATCAGGCACTTAACTATGCTTATGCACTGGTACGCAGCCTGCTTACACGTGATCTGAGTGCAGCAGGGTTTTTACCTGCACTTGGTATCTGGCATGACAACAAATACAACGCTTTTAATCTCAGCGATGATTTGATAGAGCCATTCCGTCCAATACTTGATATCGGTGTTTACCGTATACTTGAATTTCATCCTGATGAAGAGGTGCTTACTCCACAAATGAAAAAAGAACTTATCAATCTACTTGATATTGTATATATAGAATATGAAAAAGGTAGTTCGAGTCTGCGAAATGTCTCCAGGCTTTATGTACAGTTTTTCAAACGATCTGTAGAGCAGGGTGATGCTGAGTTGTTGAGTTTCCCGGTTTTTGATATAAAGAAATTAGATGAGTGCCTTTAGGATCATGTGGCTTATAGTAATGTTTGATCTGCCAACACAGACCAAAAAAGATCGTAAGCGTTATCGATGGTTCTCCAAGCATCTTGATACAGAGAGTTATATACGTTTACAGTATTCCATTTATGCCAAAGTATTCAACAGTATAGAGTCTGCCAATTATGGAAAAAAACGATTACGTAATTTTCTTAATACCAATGTCAAAAAAGGTAATGTCAGGATATTGATGTTTACCGATGCACAGTTTGGGAAAATGGAGATAATTATAGGAGAACAGTCATCTCAAGAAGAGATAGTACAGCCAACACTTTTTGATTTTTGATAAAACTTCAGAATTATTATAAAAAGAGGAAGTCTATCCGAAGATAAACTTTATAATGGTTGCTATAACAGCAACTTGATTTTAAGACCCCTCTTAAACCGCCACCTGTTATAACAACCTTCATTTTATCAAAAATTTCATAAAAAGACAATAGATTTAAGAAAAATAGATAATTTTTTAGAAACTTAGAAAATTTTTAATAGTTTTAAGACCCCTCCAAACCGCCACCTGTTATAATAGATGTGCCCGCCCCTATGTCGTTGGTTGAGTTTTAAGACCCCTCCAAACCGCCACCTGTTATAATGATTTTAAGGTGATATCTCTTGCCGGCTATGTTTTAAGACCCCTCCAAACCGCCACCTGTTATAATGTGACATGCTCCAAGGCGGTTATCCTGCCAGTTTTAAGACCCCTCCAAACCGCCACCTGTTATAATAAAGAAAATTATCGACAACATGACATCTGAGTTTTAAGACCCCTCCAAACCGCCACCTGTTATAATATACCCCATCTGGGGCAGTTGCTGTAGGTTGTTTTAAGACCCCTCCAAACCGCCACCTGTTATAATAGAAACAAAGTCGATCAGTACGAAAAAGAGGTTTTAAGACCCCTCCAAACCGCCACCTGTTATAATCAAAGACAACGGATGGATAGACCTTATATCGTTTTAAGACCCCTCCAAACCGCCACCTGTTATAATTCATTTTGACACTACTTTCTGGCGGGTTGTGTTTTAAGACCCCTCCAAACCGCCACCTGTTATAATAGTAAACGATGGAATAGTCACCCGCGCAGGGTTTTAAGACCCCTCCAAACCGCCACCTGTTATAATTTGGAGATAGAGGAGCATAACAAAAACAGGGTTTTAAGACCCCTCCAAACCGCCACCTGTTATAATCTATAATCACGACTAGCCCGCGCCCAAATCGTTTTAAGACCCCTCCAAACCGCCACCTGTTATAATCGTAGAATACCGCGTTAGGTACTTCCAGTTGTTTTAAGACCCCTCCAAACCGCCACCTGTTATAATGATATCCGGTGTTGCCGTACCGTCAAGATTGTTTTAAGACCCCTCCAAACCGCCACCTGTTATAATTCACGCGGTGGGTATCGCGTTCGCTATGCTGTTTTAAGACCCCTCCAAACCGCCACCTGTTATAATAGATGTTAGCGGGGACAGCGCAGAAACCGTGTTTTAAGACCCCTCCAAACCGCCACCTGTTATAATTCACGCGGTGGGTATCGCGTTCGCTATGCTGTTTTAAGACCCCTCCAAACCGCCACCTGTTATAATGATCGTTAATGAGGTTCCCGAAGCGGTCCTGTTTTAAGACCCCTCCAAACCGCCACCTGTTATAATCATGTTTTCATAAACGCGGTCCACCATTTCGTTTTAAGACCCCTCCAAACCGCCACCTGTTATAATACTTTAATTATTAAGGAGATATAGAATGGCGTTTTAAGACCCCTCCAAACCGCCACCTGTTATAATCGGTGATGGGATAATGTCAAAAATAATCATGTTTTAAGACCCCTCCAAACCGCCACCTGTTATAATGGCACTACTGAATTTGGCAATGACTACTACGTTTTAAGACCCCTCCAAACCGCCACCTGTTATAATGAAAAAGAGATTGATATACTGTATAATATGGTTTTAAGACCCCTCCAAACCGCCACCTGTTATAATAAAGAAAATAATCGACAACATGACATCAGAGTTTTAAGACCCCTCCAAACCGCCACCTGTTATAATAAAGATCATCTGTAAAGTCTGAGGCATAAGAGGCATAAGGGTCAGGTGACAATAACAACTATTCAACAAGGTTCAACATTATTATAACCATTTCGGTGAATGTTTGATGGTATCCAAATTACGATATATGGTGGGCTGAAGCACCACCCTACAAAAAGGTAAAATCGTAGGTACCACGTGACAATGACCATAGGCAGCTTGAAAGTTCTGCACCGTCCAGTCTGCCGCGTCCATTACGTAAACTGCCGCATAGGCAGCTTGGAAGATAACAGTGGAATGACCCCAAAACCATAGACAATTCTGAGCGACTCCGAACCGACACAAGAGTTGTATTTAATTTAAATCCAGTTTTATTGTTAGTTCGACTTTTTTTCGACACCTTGAACCGACACAAATCCTTTTATAAAGATCCTCTAAGCATTTTCTCCATCTCATCAGCCGGCATTGGCTTGGCATATAAATATCCCTGAATGTTGATACATCCATTGCTCACCAAAAATGATTTTTGTTCCTCTGTCTCAACCCCTTCGGCAATAACACGCAGGTTTAAACTTTCTGCAAGAGCAATTACTGCTTTGGTTATGGCTTTATCTTCCTCATTGTCAGAGAGATCTTTTACAAAAGATTGATCAATTTTAAGTGTATCGATGGGGAAACGTTTGAGATAAGACAGGGAGGAGTACCCCGTACCAAAATCATCAATAGATAGACTGATGCCCAATTTGTTTATCTTTTGAAGTATCAAAATCATTTGTTCAGGATTTTTCATTATTTGACTTTCCGTCACTTCTATTTCAAGCCATTGTGGCTGACATCCCGTCTCTTCCAGCAGCATCTCCAATATTGAAATAAAATCATGTTTTTGAAGTTGCAGCATGGAAATGTTAATCGCCAATCTTCCCGGGTATAATCCATCAGCGTGCCATTTTACTATCTGTTGCATACCACTTCTCAATATCCATTGACCCAAAGGAATGATCAGTCCCGTTTCTTCTGCAACAGGAATGAATGTTGCAGGAGAAATAAAGTTTTTATGTCCATCTTCCCAGCGTATCAAAGTTTCTATCCCCATGATCCTGTTATCTTTCCCATTAATTTGCGGCTGAAAATAAAGCATGAAGTTTTCATCTTTTATGGATTGGCGTAACTTTGATTCCAATGCTATACGTTCAAACACTTTTTGTGTCATATCTTCCGTATAGAATTTATAGGTATTACGTCCATCCTCTTTCGCTCTATACATTGCTGCATCAGCATTTTTCAAAAGATCATCAGCCGTCTCGGCATCCTCAGGATAGATGCTGATACCGATACTTAATGTCACGTAGATACTATGTCCACCAATCATAATGGGATCATGCATACTCTGCATTATTTTTTGTACGATATTCACAACAACAATTGGATCGCTTATATCATTAAAGATCATGATGAACTCGTCACCGCCAAAACGGCCTATGGTATCTGTTTCACGTATCTGACCCTCTATCCTCTGTGCAACTTCTTTGATGGCTTCATCTCCAAATACATGTCCAAGTGAATCATTGATCTCTTTAAATCTGTCCATATCGATGAACAGGACAGCAACTTTCTGTTTATTACGATGGGCTTTGTGGATATATTGATTCAGTCTGTCCAAAAAGAGTAAACGGTTGGGAAGTCCGGTCAAAGTATCATGATAAGCTTGATGTTCCAAGGCATCACGCTGCAGTTTCAGATTCTTTTCATTCTCTTTTTTATGTGTTATATCCATATAAGCACCTAAAATACCAAAGGTTTTTCCGTTTTTATCGATCAAGGGTACTTTGAATTTGGAAACCCATTTATGTTTTCCCTCTTTATCGGTAAGAGGTTCTTCAATATTTAATTCCGCAATACCTGTATCTATGATATCTTTATCCATTTTACGATACAGGTCAGCCTCATTTTTCCACGGCATGTCATAATCATTCTTTCCAATAAGCTGATCTACATCCTGCAGATTTGCATCCTCGGCAAAAAGCTTGTTAGCACCCAGGTATCGTGATTCAAGATCTTTCCAAAATATCCTAATGGGTACAGTGTCAATAACAGTTTTCAGTAAAGCACTCTCTTTTTGGATTTCCTGCTCAAGATGCTTCTGCTCCGCATGATCTATACAGGCTTGAATAGCATGGAGAAGTTTTAGATTTATTTTTTCCAGAGACTTGACTATCAGCTCATCAAGCGGATTAGCTGATTTTGTCAAGATGAGATAACCGAAATTATTCAGTTCGAAAAAATAATATTGATTATTAGACTTCTCAAACAGAATAGGAGTATGACTACAGCCATGATAATATTTTTCTTCAAGTTCTTTCACAACACTGACATAATCTTTATTCCTGACCAATACTTTTGGCTTAGCATAGAGCAATTCAAACTTGTTGTCCTTCTTCTGGTATATGGATACTGAAGAACAGTTTAGTCGACTCAACACCATAGTGGTAACTTCACCGAGCATTTTTTTAAGCTCAAGCGTGTTCCCTATGGACATTGAAATTTCATAAAGTGCCCATAGCAGAGGATTTTTATCCATGACCAATATGCCCTACTACAGATGTTTTATTAAAAAATTCCAGATAATTTTTACCGTCATTGGCGATCTCACCAAAAGTCATTGCTCCAACAAGAGGCATATTGTTCTTGCATACCACTTTGATCTCATCACAAAAATCCTCTTTCAAAAACAGTACACGTGATATACAGTCTATAAACAGGGTAAAATCATTTTTAAAATGCATATTTTCTTTACTGATATATGCAGCATGCCTTGCGGCCTTTATCAATGAGTCGTTGTCACCGCTTAAGATATCGACATAATTACCCTCTTCTATATTTCCGACACAGATTATTTCCGTACCGTTTAAGATGATAGGGTCACGTACTATCTTTTCATCCGAAAGCGTGTTGATTCCACAAGGAAATGATTTGGCAACATTAAAAAAGTTATCTGCATTGATAGGTTCAGAGGAGTATTGGTCTACGATATTTTTATAAACCTCAAATGCCGGTTTGTAATCGAGTTCTTTAAGTATGGTAGCTTCCGACTTGGTCACCTGGTAAGGTCCGCTGATACTTTTCCAGCCATGACTGACACCTATGGAACTTTGGCGTTTCGAGTAGGCGTAGACCAAGGCATCCTGTATGAGTCCATGGTTGGTAAAGAGCGAAGGTTTCTGTTCAAAACTTAATGATCCGCTACCTCCTCCTATATAGTTGATACCCAGTCCGTAATTGTCAAACAGGACATTGATACATTTACCGATATGTTTTGTCAACCCATCTATATAAACGAACATGGTTTTGACTGATTCATCGAAATCACCTATCTGTTTTTCCATATCAGCATCCAACTCATCATCATTTTTTTGACTGATACCTTGAATAACATTGACTTGTATTTTATCATTTAGGCCGATAAAAATCGTACCTTTATCATACTTTTTATCATTATAAATAACAGAAGGGAAAATACCGCCTATGATAGATACAGTATGCTTCAGAAGGATAGGATCGACCAATTCTTTCTTAAAGCCATTGGCATCACATGCCAAGATCATAACAGACTCATTTTCAGAGCTGAGTATATTCATGTTGCTGGTAAAACTTTCTATTGAACCTGTCGGATCAAAAATAATATCAGCCATACTCTACCTTTTGATACATATATGTAATATAAAACTAATTCAGGACTTTTTTATATTAATAATATCATTTTTTATTCTGAATTAATGTAGGAATAATCTTACATCGAGGCTAATTACTTAAGATATCAACATATTCCTTTATTGAGGAATAGGGCTCAGTCGATGTTCTGTCTGTTAGGAAGAGAAAGGATTGATGGTAAAGAGAATAGCATTAGCATCACTCATAGTGATAATTTTTGAATGAGCATAATTAGATATTTACGTGACGGGCCCTCATTGTCTCTTCATCTATCTTACAGATATACATGATTTCTGAGATAAGTGTCTCCAGATATAATAAACTGCTAAGTTCAAAAAGTGTCCCAAGTGGGGGTTTTCTGTCATTAATGTTCTGTTTCTTTCGTTTTTTCTTGTTTCTGGTATCGATCATAACCGTGAAATCGGCTAGATTTTTAAGAAGACCTTTTGGATTGGCAGTAATGGCAAGGATGGTAGCTCCATGTTTTTTTGCAGTTGTTGCAGAATTGACTACACTACTCGTTGTTCCTGATGCTGAAATACATACAAGGATATCTCCTTTTTGAATGGAAGGTGTGTTGATCTCTCCCAGTACAAAAACATCGTTTCCCAGATGCATCAAACGCATTGCAAAAAATTTTCCTACAAGACCGCTTCTTCCCTCACCGGTAACGAAAATTCTTTTATTTTGCAGAAAAAATTCTATAAATTCATTGAAATTATTTTCGTCAGCATTTTTTAGACCGTACTTGAGTTGTTGTATAAGTCTTTTAGCGACCATTCTATTTGCCTTTGATTCTTTTGGCAATAGCCTTCGCTGCTTTTTTAGGATCTTTAGTCCCTGTGATTGCACCCCCGACAACAATAATCTCAGGTTTGAGTTTTACGATATCATCAATGGTATCAAGGTTGATCCCCCCTGCGACAGCCAAAGGGATTTTTACATTTTTGGAAACCTCTTTAAGGTCAGACAATGGACTTTGACCGGCATTTTGCTGATCGATACCGGAATGAATACCTACAAAATCTGCTCCCAGTTTGTTTACCTTTTTGGCTAAAGCAGTTTTATTCGGAACATTGATCATATCAACTAAAGCTTTCTTGCCATGTTTTTTGGCACTTTTTATCGTGCCTTTGATCGTATTGATATCAGCAACACCCAAAACAGTAACAATATCAGCACCCGCTTCAAAACAGTAATTTGCCTCATACTCCCCCACATCCATGGTTTTGAGATCTACTAACAAGGTTTTTTCCGGGAAAAGAGTTCTCATGGATTTGACTAATTTAATGCCCTCATGTTTGATCAAAGGAGTTCCAATTTCTATAATATCTATATATTTTCTTGTTTCCTGTACTAAAGCAAAAGCTTCGTCCGTAGTAAGTACATCGATTGCCAATTGTAGTTTCATGCATGCTCCTTAGAAAAATTTGGATGATAATACTCTAGTTCTATCATAAAATAGAATTAAAACAAATGATCAAGCGTCGAATACTCACCTTTAATATGCATATAATTATTATAACACATATTTTTTGAAACTAAATTCCGTATGTTTTTATGATATGATATAGATATCAATTATTGGAGAGAATAATGGGAAATTTTAGTTTGAGAGCAGGATATATTGGTGGAATATGTGCCATAACCTTTTTATTGGCAACGACACAGATACAGGCATCATGGGGAGCGACACCTCTGGAGGACAAGTACAGACCTGCCAGAGCGTGGATAGAAAAATTTTCTTCTACCCCCGATATTGTTGCTGCTGGTTCAATTGCAGATGCAATAGAATCCTGTGATGATGTGGTGGGGAAGAACGGGTATTGTGTGGTTGAAGTAGGGGACAGTGCTTCAGGACTGCCTCTGGAGATCTTCCGCTCCAACACAAAACTGCAGGGAAAAGCGAATATGTCTCCCTTGACAAGTTCGAAGAATGGAACTTTCATCTATATCGGTGATAATACGAAACGTGTTGTGATCGAAGGGCTTGATATTCAGGGACACAGTGCGGGGAATCACGGGATCTACGGTATCATCGTAGAGGGAGAGAACATTAAGAATATCCTCATACGCAATAACAGAATCCATGACTTCAACAGTAATTCCAATGCACACGGTATTGCTGTGTACGGAACGGCAGAGAGCAACAAACGTTCGATCGCCAATGTCATCATCGAAGGGAATACTGTGTATGACATGCGGACGGGATCGAGTGAGAGTATCGTGGTGAACGGGAATGTAAAGAAGTGGGAGATCCGTAACAACGATATTTATGATATCAACAATATCGCCATCGATGCCATAGGCGGTGAGGGAACTTCACCGTCACGTACGAACAGCGAGGGGAGAGTTCTTCCCGGGAAACTGGATGCGGCAAGATACGGTTTCATCGAAGATAACTTTGTGGAGAATATGCATACCACGGACAATCCTGCCTATGGCAGCAAAGAGAGCTGGGCTGCGGCGATCTATGTGGATGGAGGGCATCATATACAGATCAGGGACAATGTCGTACAGAACACGGCATGGGGGTATGAAGTAGGTGCGGAGAACTGCATGGTCTCCAGGCAGATCACTATGACAGGAAACAGTGCGGAAGAGAGTTACTATGGCGACCTGCTCCTGGGCGGGTATGCACATAAGGGGTTCAAGGCTGACAAGAGCATTGACTGTGACCCGTACAATACGGTTGATGCGAATGAAGGGCACGGCTATGTCAAGTATCTGACCGTTAAAGAGAATCTTTTCAATTCTGATCCTGTGGAACCGGATAATGTCACCCTCCAGTACAGAACGACCAACGCGATCATTATCGAGCCGGGTGTTGAACCCGTCAACGACCAGGGGAACGGGTCGGCACGAGGTGACGAGAATGCGGTCAGAACGACTGAATAGAGATTTGCACTAAAGTTTTAATTTTAGAGGTGCCCTTTATACAAAAGGGGATACTTTAATTCTGTGGAGTCAAATTGGCACTGCAGATTTCCTTAACTTCGATGCTGACTACTTTTTTTACGGTTGGGACGGGGTTTTGAGAAATGGTAAATGTATTATAGAAGGTGAGATAATATGGCAAACTTAAAGATATCAAATACCGCTACGCTGGATGAAAATGAGATAGAGATCACTGCCATTAGGGCACAAGGCTCCGGTGGGCAGAAAGTCAACAAGGTTTCTGCGGCGATTCATCTTCGTTTTGACATTTCTGCCTCTTCACTTCCCGAGTTTTACAAAGAGAAGCTACTCTCACTGAAAGATAAACGCATTAGCAAAGACGGTATCGTTGTGATAAAGTCCCAACAGCACCGAAGCCAGGAACAGAACAGAGAAGAGGCACTTGAACGTCTGGTAGAACTCATAAAAAGTGTGGCTGTCACTCAAAAAAAGCGAGTGCCGACCAAGCCGACAAAAGGCTCTGTCAATAGAAGATTGAACTCAAAAAAGAAACATGCCGGCAAGAAACGACTGCGGGGGAAAGTGGAGAGGGAATGAAAAACCAATCGGACCACAACTCAAAAATAACGATAATTATCAGATTCTGGAATGATATTCGTGCACTGGCCGGTTTAATCAGAGCTTACTGGAAGAATGAGTATAGAGATATTTCATGGATGACTATTGTGATCATCAGCGTCACATTCTCTTACATGTTGTTTTCACCGATAGGATTTATACCGGTGTTGGGACAGATAGATGATATCATTGTCCTTGCCATTTGTCTGAAATTGATATATGCCGATCTGGAAAAGTACAAACATTTCAAAGAGGAACAGAAAAGTCAGAATAACAATACTGGAAACTAACTAAAAGCATCAAGCAGCATGCTCTCTTCTTCCACTGTAAGGTAACGCCACTTACCACTTTCTATGTCAGGTTCAAAGCTGCCGATACTGATACGTTTCAGTTCTAACACCTTTAACGGAGTTCCAAACTTCGGGTCTTTCAGTGCTCCGAAGAGTCGACGGATATGGCGGTTCTTTCCCTCATCGATGACTATCTTGAGTTTGGTTTTTGCGCCACCTGTTCCTATTTTCTCTACGACAAGCGCTTTGAGTAAGCCGTGTTTACTTTCTACACCTCTCTTGGCTTCTGCTATATGTTCATCTGTCACATGACCTCTGACCCAGATCTCGTATACCTTTATACAGTTTCCGGGCCTGGTCAAGGCATCGCTGATCTTGCCGTCGGTGGTGAACAGTAGAAGCCCCTTTGATTCCAGATCAAGGCGTCCGATGGGCATCCACCCGTCATTAAAAGTCCAATCAGGTAAAAGATCATATACCTTTTTGCGCCCAAGTTCATCAGAACGCGTGACCACATAGCCCTTGGGCTTGTTGAGTACTAACAGTTTTTTCGAATCGCTCATTGTGCTATGCATGGATGTTTTCCTTGGGCCAGTAAAAATCAATTTACAGGTAAAATACCACAAATTTCTATAAACATATGACAATTTGGCATATTCCCACTTAAAACTCATTTTATATACTGCAATATCCCCTAACATTGAGTAGCGACACAGAAAACTTGCTGAGATACTGAATGAGATGCTCGATATTACCAGGGCAGTCGAACCGTATTCGCATCATTGTCTCCCGGATATATCCTAATTTAGCTATAATCTTTAGTAAGGCAGATCTACCGATTTACACAAACAGAAAGTACTAATGTATGGCACGTATCGATCAAAAAAACTTTTATCAGAATAATTACGACACCTATGGGGTATCTGCGGAAGGTGTAGCTTGGGATTCCTTGCAGACACAGAGACGCCGTTTTTCGGCTATTGCCTCCTGTCTTGGGAATGTGATGCAGGATACCCTTGTCGATGCCGGATGCGGTTTTGGGGACTTCTACCTCTACCTCAGGGAAAAGAACAATCTGCCAAAAACCTATACCGGACTGGATCTGTGTGAACCGATGGTCAAAGAGGCTCAGGTGCGTACAGGCTGCAAGATAATGCATCGGGATATATTGTGTCAGACACTGCCTGTGGCAGACTGGTATGTGGCAAGCGGATCTATGAACCTTTTGACACGGTTTGAGACGAGACTATTCATTCAGCGATGTTTTGACAAAAGCCGTAAAGGATTTGTTTTTAATCTTTTGGAAGGAAGGGAGCGGGAAGGAGAGTTTAGTTACTGGCTTCCTCATGAGATCAGGGAGCTTTGCCGATCTCTTGGTGCAAAAGTGCAGATAAAAGAGGGGTACATGGAGGGAGATTTTACCGTGATGCTTGGTGGGTAAAGGGTACTTGGTAGTGCCCTCAACCGTTTTTAGTGGAATTGATGGAAGTTTTCAGCGGTAATCTGATTTGTTCATCTTTAAAGGTGCAGCGTATTTCATGATAAAATATCCTTATTATTAATATAAAGTACAATTATAGTATTGTTTGGTTAATAAATGTTGATCTTTGGTTATAATCTCATTTGTAGTATTCATCACAAAAGAAAATAGGTAAAGATACGCAAACATGAAAAAACACATTAAAAAATTCACTGTCTTCAGTAAGAACATCGGCAAAGGTCTGAATGTAGAATTCAAAGAGACCATCGAGATCCCGTCGCTGATCAGACGTAAGGAGTACAAAAAAGCCGGGGCTCAGGTGGTCGATCTTTTCAAAATGACGGGATTGACCATTGTCTGGATCATTCCGGGTGGTGCTGTGCTTACAACGATGATCCTGAAGTTCTCCCATAAAAGCAGGCCGAGTGCTTTTCAGTCTAATGCAGAGGAAGGGTCACTGGGCAGTAAAGAGCCCGATACACTTAACGGAACTGTTGAAAGTTCTCAGAAGTGATCTCGGGGTATTTGCCTTCCTGAAACTGCATGACCGCTTCCAAAAAGGGAGTGCTGGAAAGAGAGTAGAGTTTTACTCTCCCTTTTGTTCTGCTACTCTCTTCATAATAATCTGCTTGTCAATGCCTCCGGCATATTTATAGATGAGGGAACCGCCTTTTTTGCCCTGGTAAAGTGAAGCAGCAATGGAAAGAATGATCAGTAGAATAGATAGTTTTTCGAGAGTCAGTGAGTCTTTGGAAAGGGCAATCCATTTTATCAGGGTGGTGGCGAACAGTATGGCGACTACGACAAAACCGAATGTTCTATGCTCTTGCAGGACCAGAAGGCCATTTTGCAGTATATTGTGTCCGTCCACGATCTTTTTTGCATCAAGGATCCCGCTAAAAACAGCAAAAAATGATACCAGTAATGCAAAAGCCATGATCCGGAGAGCGGCATTAGAGTATGTTTTATTGCCTGATGCAACATAGGTGAGTTGAGAAAAGAGCGCTGCAAGTGGCAGGGCAATGACAAAGTGTACGAAAGGTGGATGCAGAACATTCATGTAGGACTCCTGATATTTATGATCTATTGAGATGTTTCCATTTATTATAAGTATATCTATTATATTATGTAATAAATTAAATTAATATTAAAAGGGCTTGAGTTTTGCATAGCTTCTGTAAAAAGCCAGGTTTATCAAGGCACCAAATATTGCAGCGGTGACATCCTTGTGTGAATCCCATACATCTCCCTGTGTTCCCAGAAACGCTATACCCAGTTCGGGGTGGAAGATGATCGCAGCGAGCCATTCGAGTAACTCATAGAATGCTGATATAGTTACAACTACCGTGAAAGTAAAGAAAAGTGCTTTCTTGACATGGGTGATACCCGGTGCGACCAGTTCAAAAATTGCCCTGAAAGCCAGAAGACCGAAAAGAAAATGTACCACCCGGTCAAAATTATTTCTTTCAAATCCGAAGAACTGTGTAATAGGATCGAAAAATTTCATTTCGGCATAGGTAAAATGTGCGCCCAGAGAATGCAGGCTGGCAAAGATAAGAAGAAAAATAATGCTTGTCAAAGTAAAATGATATTTTTTATCCAGCCAGATAACTGTCGGAAAAACGATGAATACCAGAATATTTTCAAGTAACCAGTCTTCACGGTACTTGGGATTGATCGCCAGTATTGCCCATATTACGATATAAATGGCATAGACTATTTTATGTGAGCGCGGCATAAACTTCTCCTCATAAAAAGTATTATACACTAAAATTGAAGTTAAAAGGTATGCTATGAATGAAAATATCATTATAAAAACAGGCGAGATTACCAATGAGAATGTCTGTGCGATTGTCGATGCAGCGAACAGTTCACTCATGGGTGGAGGTGGTGTAGACGGTGCCATACACAGAGCAGGGGGACCTGCCATTCTGGAAGCCTGTAAAAAGATACGCCAGACGCAGTACCCTGATGGACTTCCCACAGGTGAGGCAGTTGCAACAACGGCTGGCAACCTGCCTGCAAAGTATGTGATTCATACCGTAGGGCCTGTATATCACAACTGCGGCAACCGCTGTGATTCTCTGCTGGCTGCAGCCTATGAAAATTCACTGAAACAGGCGATGAAGCTGGGGTGTAAAGATGTAGCTTTTCCTGCTATCTCCACAGGAATTTACGGTTATCCGAAGGAGGCAGCGGCACGTATCGCCTATAAAACGGTAAAAGCCTTTCTATCCAAAGGACACGATATCAAAGTCTATTTTGTATTTCACAGTAATGAAAACAAACAGTTCTTTGAGAAAGTGGTCGGGCAGTAAGACTCAGTGCCATACTCCTTCAAGCGAGTAGCCGCAATGGGGACAAATTCCGTTCTCGTCAAGTTCATTGGTAACATACTGTCCTATATGTCCTGTTCTGTCTATTACTCTCTCACCACATTGAGGACAGTAGGTCGATTCATGCTCTTCATCCTCGATATTGCCTACATAAATGTACTTCAGCCCTTCTTCTTTGCCTATTTCGTAGGCTCTGCGCAGTGTTGATCCCGGTGTAGGCGGTACGTCGAGCATTTTGTACATGGGGTAGAATGCGGAGAGGTGCCACGGCATGGTTGGGTCGACTTCCGCAATGAATTTGGCGATATTTCTTATCTCTTCGTCAGAATCGTTCTTGCCGGGGATCAACAGTGTCGTGATCTCGATCCATATACCTTTTTCATGGGCATATTTGACACATTCGAGTACCGGTTTGAGCCTTGCACCGCAGATCTCCTTGTAGAACTCTTCGGTAAATCCTTTGATGTCAATGTTCATACCATCGATATAAGGTGCCAGCAGGTCCAAGGCTTTGTGTGTTTCAAATCCGCTGGTGACATAGATGTTCTTCAGTCCTTTTTCATGCGCAAGTTTTGCTGTATCATAGGTATACTCAAAAAAGACAATGGGCTCATTGTAGGTATAGGCAATTGATTTACACCCGTTCTCTATTGCAAGTTCAATAATGCGTTCCGGCGGGTACTCTTTGCCGAATATCTGGTGGTTGTGTTCCTTTGGATACTGGGAAATGTCAAAGTTCTGACAAAATTTACATGAAAAGTTACACCCTACAGTCCCAAACGAGAAAGCTCTGCTTCCGGGCAGAAAATTGAACATGGGTTTTTTCTCTACAGGGTCGATATTTACCACGGATGCAAGTCCATACACCAACAGTTTGAGCTCGCCGTCCTCGACTTTTCTGATGCCGCAGATCCCGTATTCTCCTTCATTGAGTTTACAGGATTGTGCGCAGGCCTGACAGAGGATCTTGCCGCTGCCAAGTTTTTTGCTTAGCCATGCTGTTGCTGACATTTTGTTCTCCTTTATATATTTGTTATCGGAATTTAATTTATTATACTCTTTTTTGGAAGAGCTATAAATTATGTTATGATAATAATATAATTGTCAGTGAAAGAGGAGGCTTCGAATATGTATCTTTTTACTTCTGAATCCGTGTCGGCAGGGCATCCGGATAAATGTGCCGATATCATTGCAGATTCTATCGTGGACAGATTATTGCAGCTTGATCCCAATGCCAAAGTAGCTACTGAAGTGTTCATCAGCGGAAAACATATTATCATTGGCGGAGAGGTTAAAACAAGCACTGCCGTAGATAATGCTTTTTATGAAGAGTGTACCCAAAAAGCACTGGAAAAGATAGGATATCCTGAAAGAGGGTTTAAAAGAGGAGAGACATTTTTCCCGGATGAGGCCGAGATAGAAATCTATATCAGCAAGCAGTCTCCCGACATTACCATGGGTGTGGTCAAAGAGGGTAATGAGATAGGTGCCGGTGACCAGGGAATGATGTTCGGCTATGCGACCTGCGAGCGTGATGACTACATGCCCTCGGCTTTTGCCTATGCCCGGGAGATCAGAGATGCTCTCTATGCCTATGCCCTTGAACATCCTGATACTTTCGGTGTGGACATCAAAACGGAAGTGGTGATGGATTATGGCAGCAAAGAGAATTTTGACAGTTGCAGGCCTGAACATATTGCAAAGATCATCGTGGCGATCCCCTGCATCAGTTCAGTAGAGCCGGATGAAGTAGAGGTGCGGGTCAAGAAGATCATCAAAGAAGAGGTACAGTTCGAAGCAGGGCATTTCGATGCAGATAAAACGGTATTCTACATCAATAACACTGGCAGATACGTCACCCATTCTTCCATCGCAGATTCGGGTCTTACTGGCAGAAAAGTAGTATGTGATACCTATGGCGGGTATGCTCCCATTGGGGGAGGGGCCCAAAGTTCCAAAGACTACAGCAAAGTGGACCGGTCGGCGCTCTATGCCGCCAGATGGCTGGCAAAACATATCGTGGCGGCAGGGCTCGCCAAAAAGGCTCTGGTACAGCTCTCCTATGTGATCGCAGAACCCAGACCCATTTCTGTTACCGTTGATACACAACAGACTGCTCTGACAGATATGAAAGATGAAGAACTTTCCCAAATGATCGCGGATAAGTTTGTACTAAGTCCCAGGTGGATCATGGAAAAGTTTGCTCTGGACAAACCGGGCAAAGAGAACTTTCTATATGCAGAAGTCGCTGCAAAAGGACAGATAGGATATGCAGAATATCCATGGGAACAGTTGAATGAATTGGACTGGTTCAAGAGCCTGAAACAGTAAAATATCTCATAGATATTATTTAATCATATTCTTTTTCACATGTGAGTTTAAGACAGTTTTGTGGTATCTCGCCATTTAGGAACTGTTCCATGTTCCGTAAAGAGATATCCATGATACGGGCTAAAGCCTCTTTTGTATAGTAGGCCATGTGCGGTGTATAAAGGAAATTTTCTTTTTGTGCAAGAGAAACATCACTGCATACATCGGAGGCGATGATATTCGACAGTGAATGATAGAGTGTTTCTTCTATGATCTCACATCTTGCAGTATTGATGATGATACAATCTTTTTTGATCAATGGAGCATTTCTTTTGTTAACAAGTCCCTGTGTAGCAGGGGTCAGAGGCAGGGCAGGCATGAGTATATCGGCATTTTCCAATATGCTTTCCAGGGAGACAAAGTCAATTTCCAGTTCATCAAAAACAGCTTTATGTGTCCGACTGTATCCCAGTACTTTCATTCCAAAGCCTTTGGCTATCTTCGCCATCTGTAAACCTATGGTTCCCAACCCGAGAATTCCTATGGTTTTACCAAAGAGTTCTATGCCTTTGAGGTCAAGGTAGTCCAAGTCACCTTTTTTGCTGCGATCCAAAGCAATATGAGTTTTTCTGGTAGCATTCAAAAGAAGAGAGAAAGCAAACTCCGCTACAGCAGGGCCTGCATATCCTGCTACATTGCTTACTTTCATATCTTTTTGATAAAGTGTTTTACACTTGATATGGTCAAAACCGGTAGAACGGGTTTGAAGATATCGAAGCTTTGGGAGTCTGTCTAAAATATCATCTGTAATGCGTGACCCTACAAAGACTGAAACTGCCTCATATTCTTCAGGTTGCAATACAATATCCTGGATAGGCTTTTCAAAAAAGAAAAGTTCATGACCATTTAAATGTGATTCAAAAAAAATTCTTTCTTCTTTTTTTATTTCGAAAAATGCGATCTTCATACCTGTCCTTTCTGTATTGTTATCTATTTTCTTTATTGTAACAAGTTTGGATAAATAGTTTTAAAATGATTTTTTAATTTACGGGAAAGTGATATAATATAAAAAAACAAGGAGTACATTATGCAAAAAAGAGATGATCTTGACCTTGATAAATTTGAAAAGATATTAAAAGAGAGAGAGGTGCAGCTGGAAGAGAATATAGCGCAACTGAAATCAGAGCTGGATGTTGTAGGCAGTGATGATGGGATAAATGATGTGGAAGATCTTGCATCTCTGAAGAATATTAGTTCCAAGGACAATACCCTTTTGGAACGACAGGAAGAGGAACTTAAGGAGACGCTGCATGCTCTCGCGAAAATAAAGAACGGCACTTATGGCATATGTGAAAAGACAGGTAGATCCATACCGGTTGAAAGACTTGAAGTCAATCCTATTGCAAGATATATTGTGGGAGCAGAGGATCAGAATTGAGCATTAAAACACCTTATGTCGCCGTTGACGGTATAGTGATGCTTTATGACAGTAAAGAAGTTTTTAAAGGTATCGTCCTGATAGAACGTAAAAATCCACCGTTTGGCATGGCTCTGCCGGGAGGTTTTGTCGATGTAGGTGAGAGCTGTGAAAGTGCTGTTGTCCGGGAAATGAAAGAGGAAATATCCCTTGACGTGCAGATCATCAGGCTGCTTGGTGTCTATTCGGATCCCCAAAGAGACCCGAGATTCCATACGGTTTCGGTGGTCTATATCTGCAAAGCATATGGAGAACCTGAAGCAGCGGATGATGCGAAAAAGTGTTTTATCTATCTTCCCGATAAGATACCGATGGAAAAACTTGTTTTCGATCATGCAAAGATTGTTGGGGATTTTCTCAGGAACAGGGAGGATAATACATAACTAATGGAAGAGATAGGTAAAAACATTATTATCATGGGTCTTGTAATCGTAGTGATAGGCGTACTGCTTACGTTTGGCGATAAACTCCCTTTTTCTTTGGGAAAACTACCCGGTGATATTGTCTATAAAAAAGAGAATTTCTCTTTCTATTTCCCGATCACGACTTCGATCATCCTCAGTGTGGTCCTGTCGTTTCTTTTCTATCTATTCGGAAAGTTCTTCAGGTAATGCCATGTCGCTGAATGTCCCGAACATCCTGAGTCTTTTTCGTATTGTGGCAGCACCGTTCCTGCTGTTAACAGGATGGTTTGGACTGCCGGCAGGTTTTTTCACACTTTTTGGTCTGATGCTGCTTTCAGATGCTGCCGATGGATATGTCGCTCGCAAAACGGGTCAGACAAGTGAATTTGGTGCAAAACTTGATAGCTATGGGGATATGACAGTTTATCTCACCACTCCGCTGGCTGCCTGGTGGCTTTGGCCGGATATCATTAAAGAGGAACTCCCCTATATCATTACAGTGGTCGGCGTCTATCTGCTGCCTGCTTTTTTTTCATTTGCAAAATTCGGCAGGATAGCCAGTTACCACACCTGGAGCGCGAAGATCTCGGCAGTATTGATAAGCATTGGTATCGTGCTTTTGTTCGGTTTTCATGACAACAGACTCTTTCATCTCTCGATCTGTTTTGTCATACTCGAAGCGATAGAGAATATCACCATTACTTTCCTTCTTCCGAAGCCTGAGATCAACGTACATTCCGTCTGGCATCTATTGAAGGAGAGGAGATGAAACTGACCTTTCTGGGAACCAGTGCCGGCAAACCTACCACAGAGAGGAATGTCTCTGCACTCGGATTGGAATTTGATCAGGACAACAAATGGTATCTCTTTGACTGTGGGGAAGCAACGCAGCACCAGATCATGAGAAGCAGCTTGAGAGTCGGGAAACTCGGCACCATTTTCATCACCCATCTTCATGGAGACCACTACTATGGACTTTTGGGTCTGCTCTCAAGCAAAAAACTCGACAAAGCCTTCAACCCTTTGACCATTTACGGACCCAAAGGTATCAGAACGTTTATTGGGTGTGCTTTTGCCGACCTTTCCTTCGAGCATCTCGGCTATCATCTGAAGATCATCGAATATGAAGCGGGTGAAACCTTCATCTTCGACAGATTTACGGTCAAAGTACTTCCGCTTGTGCATTCCGTGGAAAGTGTCGCCTTCTATATCAAAGAGAATAACACGAGCAACAGACTCAATGAAGCGAAGTTGAGGGCGGAAGGCTTGGAGCCCTCTCCACTTTACGGTGAACTAAAAAGGGGAAAAAGCATCGTTTTTCAGGGAAAAAAACTGGAACCTGAAGCATTCATGCTTGATCCGGTACAGGGGCGCTCACTGATCATCGCAGGTGACAATAGTCGCCCCTCTGTTCTTGGAAATTATCTGGACAACCTAGACCTGCTTGTGCATGAGTGCACCTACACACAGGGTATCTATGACCACCTACCTGAAAAAGTACTGCACACTACGGCAAAAGATCTCGGGGAAGCAGCAGAGGAAAAGGGCGTCAAAAATCTCATCGCTACCCACATAAACCCAAGATACAGTAAGAACAGCAAACTGGGTATAGAGATGATTTATAACGAAATCAGAGAGGGGTACAGCGGCAGGCTATTCATCGCCAATGATTTTGATGTATATATGGTTGGAAAGGACAGGGTGGTTAGAAAAGTATAGAGTAAAACAGGAACGAATGTAAATTGGATTTGCCTATTCCAATCACATCTACTGTTTCTAGAGATTATGGGTAGATGATTCAATGTGATGTTTCTTTTGTTTTACCCTGTTTTGCAGTGATTGTTTGATCTTGAAACATGTGGGCCCATCTTTTTAATGTACTGTATGATACCTCTGCATAGCCACCTGCATCCTTTGTATCCCACACTTCAAACTCTGTCATTCCATATTCAAATCCAAGTTTGAGGGCATTATCAAAATTAACTTTTGGTCCACGTGTTTGAAAAGCGATAGGTGCTCCCAGTTCTTTGATCGTTGGGTATATCAGTTTAGCGTTTTGTGATAAAGGGTCGACCAGTCCATGATTCGAAATAACGCCGCGATGTCCGTATCTGCTTCTGAACTTTTTCATGAGATCGTTCGAGAATACTGCATCCGGTGTCCATTCGTGGTCGGTGGAAATGAACACATTAAAAGGAAAATCTACAACCGTCAATTTCCAGACGCTATAATCATCTAATGCCCGTTCGATCGCTTTTTTGTATTTGGCATCAGTAAATCCATAAGCCCTTATCTTTGGATTGTTCTTCCTATCAAGAGGGGCTACGAATGGTTCGGCAGTCAGGGACGCAGCGGTACCTACACAGACTTCTCTGATCAATTTATTATGATCGTACCGAAGTGCCAGATGCTTTAAAAGTGCGGCAAACCTGTCACCATATTCTTTGGTCCAGAAAAGTCCGATCTTTACAGTCGGATAACGTTTTTTCTTTATGGCGATAGGTCCGCCGTTCATCTTTTTTACATAAAAAGGAGCAACAGGTCCACCGAATATTCTTAATTTTGCAGATAGTGGATGCTTCGTGTGCTGTTGATTATATGTTTCTATTTCTTTGAGGGCCTGGTCAATGGATGAGAAATCATACATCCCTTTCTTGGATTCCATGTACATCCAAATAGTATCAATGACAACTGCAGAATAAACGTCAGGGTGTGCCTTGACCTCCCTAAGGGGATCTTTATGTTTGAGAGCGCCAATAGGACTTCCCATTGCAATAAGCCCGGTAATAGGCTTTTTTTGTATGTTTGTGATGTTTACATTTACATTTGATTCTGCATTGCCTACACCAGATAAGAGGAATATATAAAATACCGCAATACCTATCAGTTCAATAATTTTACCGGAAGTGTTTGTTTGTTTTTTTATCAAGATATACTGCCTTGTTGTATAAAGTAAAATAGTTGGTAGAGATTGGGTAAAACAAGAATACTATAATCATCCTCACAACTATAAAAACATAGAAAAACCCAAAGAATCTATCCAGTTTCAGCTATTATAACATCTAAAAAATCAAATTTTAAGTTTTTTAAAGCAATTCTCAGAAATATCTTTCAATAGTGTCGTATATTGATCCGTAAGCATAAATAAAGCAGAGTTTTATTTTTATATCAGGCTAAAACGATAAAATAAATGAATTTAAATTTTGGAGGCTGTATGATCCTGACCCGACTGCTCTTTACAGTACTTGTACTCTTTTCTGCTGCGCATGCAAAACACTCTTTTAAACATTACAATGATATATGTGAAAAGACCGATAACCAGAAGTGTGTGAATGATCCGCTTCAGGTCAAGAACCTTCAGATCGCACTGAATGCGGATAAATATCTCCATCTTCATTTAAAAACGGACGGGAAATGGGGAAAGAATACGAAAGAAGCTGTACAAAAGTTTCAGAAGCATTATCATATTTTTCCGGCTGAAGGCTATGTTGGTGCCAAAACAAAAAGGGTACTTGAGAGAGTAGCCAAAAATGTGAAACTACCTCCAGTAAGAACAGCTGCAGCGAACAAAATGACGAACAGATCCTACACTTGTTATGCGGACTTCAAGAAACATGTCGATCTTCAGAAAAGCTACAAAGTATTTAAAAACAACAAACTTCTTTCAAAAGCCAACGGTAAAAATACCCATATCAAGATCGATGTAAGTGAACAGAGGCTCAAACTTTATGTAAATGGCAAGGTAGCACTTTGTGCTCCATGCACTACCGGAGCGAAACGTAAATTCGAACCGAATACAAAAACATATAGAGACAAACATACACCACTGGGCACTTTTAGGATCAAAGAAAAGATAGCCGCCAAAAAATCGACCATCTTTGGTGAAATGTACAGGAACGGCAAAAAAGTATATCATGGAGATAGAAGGAAATATAGGGGTCCCCGTGCGAAGTATGTCGGACATACCATGCATCACTGGATGAGACTGACAAGTGGCGGTGTAGGGCTTCATGCCAGCAAATATATCAAAAGACATCCAGGAAGCAACGGTTGTGTAAGATTGCCGTTCAAGGTAGCTTCCATCGTCTTCTCCAAAGTAAAAAAAGGAACGAAGGTCAGTGTTATAAATTAATTTTTGGCTTAGGTCCAAAAATCATCATCTTTTAGATCTCAGCTTCTTCTTTTGGCGACCATCTGTGCCTTCAGACTCTTTTTCCCGTGCATGTCAACATCCCAATACTCTCTTAGATGCATAATGTCATATTCATGGTCGAATATTGCTTCAAGTTCTCCTTCTTCGAGCAGAAAGCTTTTATTGCCTGGTGTATTTTCATTGTCTGGATGATAGACAAAGGTTTCATAGAGAAAAAGTCTGTCCGGTTTCAATGCTTTGGTGATTTTTGGAAAGAGCTCGCGTTTGAGGAAAAAAGTACAGATGATCAGGTCATAAGTTTTCTCTGGGAATTCATGCGTATCGAGATCGACCTCTTTGGGATGAATGTGTGCAAGCCCTTTGAGTGATTCGATGGCAACCGAACTGATGTCCAAGGCATCGACCTCGAAACCGATGGAAGCAAGATATTTGCTGTTCCTTCCCATTCCACAGGCAATGTCGAGTGCGCGATTTCCCGTAGCCAGTTTAGCATAACGGGTAATAAGTTCAACGGGTTTATCCGGAGCAGGGATGGTGAGGTATTTTTCATTCCAGTGCTCTCTGTCTTCCTCTGCCATCTTTACAGCCTTTTTTGCTATTATTCTACCCAAATAATCCAAGGATCAACATGGCAAAAACAACTTTTATATCATGGAATGTGAATGGCATACGTGCAGTTGAGAAAAAAAATGCATTAAAATGGATCGATGAAAGTGATATTGATTTTTTGGGACTTCAGGAGATCAAAGCGGAAGCGAACCAGATCCCGGATAGTATTTTTGAAAAACATTACAAATTCCAAAGTATCAACTCCTCTTCCCGGAAAGGGCAGTCCGGTGTTGCTTTGTTTACCAATATCAAGGGTACAGCATCCGGTGGAGACCATATTGATATCCTCAATGAAGGACGTATCAATGAATATCATTTCGGCAGTTATGTTCTTTTTAATGTCTATTTTCCCAATGGACAGAGAAGCGAAGAGCGTTTAGCCTATAAACTGGCATTTTATGAGCGTTTTCTGGATTATATCAATGAAGTCCGGACAGAGGGAAAGTCGATCATTATCTGCGGTGATGTCAACACGGCCCATAAAGAGATAGATCTTGCCCGTCCCAAGTCCAATGAAAATACATCGGGGTTCCTGCCTGTAGAAAGAGCATGGATGGACAAACTTCTTGATAACGGATATATCGATACTTTTCGGTATATACACGGGGATGAACCGGATCGTTACAGCTGGTGGTCTTACAGGACAAAGGCGAGGGAAAGGAATGTGGGATGGCGTATTGACTACTTCTTCGTTTCAGATGATATCAAAGAGAAGATCGTCGATGCGGATATTCTGGACCACATCATGGGCAGTGACCACTGCCCTGTAAAGCTGGTATTGGATATCTGATATTTAGACTTCTTCTCCGGTATAGTAGAATTCGTCAAGACCATCGAGGAAAGCTATGAGCAGTTCATCCGAACAGGCCTTGAAATTCTTATGTCCTTCTTTTCTGAAGAGTGATTTAAGTTCCTGCTTGCTCAATGTGACATCGCCCAGACCGAAAATGATCTCGGTTTCAGGCTCTTTGAGCTCCAGGGCGATACGGAGTTTTTTCAGGATGAGGTTGTTAGTGAGCTCTACGGCTTCGTCATCGCCGGGTTTTTTTGGGGAAGGACCTCGCTTGAGTGTCACGAGTCCATCGAGAAACATCCCCAACTCTTCATAGGAGCAGAGTACAAAATCTTTATCCACGCGTTTTTTGAGCAGGGATTCGAGATGTTTTGGGTTCATCTCATAGCCCTCAAGTGTATAGGCTTCAAGTATATCGGCCTCACTCATGTTTAGTGCTTTTACTGTTTTATAAAGAATATCGTTTGTTTTCAAGGTTATCTACTTTTTCTGTGCGATATTCACATGGCAGAGTGTTGCTTTGACCGTTGTAGAAAAACCGATGGTCACGTCACTCCATGTTTTGCCTTTATGCAGTTCATAGCAAGCTTTGTTGATGGAGGCCAATGCTTTGCCTGCCGCAAAGTCGACAAGGTCAATGGTGCCTGTAGCATTAAACTGCCCCTTGTCGTAGATGTACTTCATGGGAACGGTCTTCGTTTTTCCGTTCATGGTGATCTCTATGCTGACTGTACCGGTACGCGGTTTCCCTTTTTCATGTTTATCGGACCTTTTGATGTCGATGATCTTCGCTTCGATGGTATTGGAACTCATAATAGAGAAGAAGAATTTGACCAGTTTTTCATCTCTTCCCGGGTTCCCCGTAGTCAGTTTGCTTGTATCGATGTTCACTTTTGAACCGACAAAGAGTTCCCGGAAGTTCTTTCCTTCGAGTGAGTTGGGAGTGTATTTTACCGCAGTAAATTGCCCGTTCACACCGATCTTGGCTGGTGTCTTGTAGGCTTTCCATGTGACGTTCATATCGGCAGGCTGTACGAGTACACAGCCCGTAGGTGATGCGGCATAAGCCATTGAGGCTATGGCAAGCAGCGAAAGAAGTGTTCGTTTCATAAGAATATCCTTTTAAATATCTATTTTCTATTTGGCAGCAGCTTTTTCGGCCAATTCCTGCAAAGCAATATGCGCTTGCTGTATGATAGCCAAACAAGTTTTATCTTTGATGTTGTGCTTGAGGGTCCAGTATTCCGGATTAGTATAGGTGATGGTGGTGATGCCATCTTCTTCTACGGTGAAGAGCATACGGAGAGGAAGCTCCAGTCCCATGCTTGGGTTACACTGCATGAGTTTCGTACCTATTTTTGGGTTTCCAAATATCACCACTGTCTCGGGTTCGAGCCTCATACCTACAGATTTTGCTGCTTTGGTATGGTCTATCGTATTGAAATGTGAAAGCCCCTTTTGGGGTAAAGCCGTCATCAGCTTCTCGATTGCGACAGGGACCGTGTTGTTCGTCTCTACTGTTTCAAGGAAAGCCCCTTTTTTGTTTTCGCATCCCGTCATTGCCAATGTGAGCAACCCTGCCATACAAGTTATAATGATTCTTTTCACTCTAAATCCTTTACAGGGTGCGTCATCACGCACCACATTGAAATGGGTGTGTGACTACACACCCTACAGTTTAAACATTGAACCTGAAATGCATGACATCGCCGTCCTGCACGATATACTCTTTCCCTTCAAGCCTGTTCTTCCCTGCCTCTTTGGCTCCCTGCTCGCCGCCATACTGAATGAAGTCTTCATAACTGATGACTTCTGCGCGGATGAATCCTTTTTCAAAGTCGTTGTGGATGACTGCCGCAGCTTTTGGAGCGGTCGTTCCTTTCCTGATAGTCCATGCACGTACCTCTTTGACTCCGGCGGTAAAGTAGCTTTGAAGACCAAGTTTGTCGAAGCCTTTGTGGATGATCTGCTCAAGTCCTGACTCTGTGACCCCAAGGTCCGTGAGCATCTCTTCTCTTTCTTCATCTTCGAAATCGACCATTTCTTCTTCTACTTTGGCACAGAGCTTGATGACTTCTCTGTTTCTCTCGTCCGCATAGGTTTTAAGCTGCTGGACAAATTCATTGTCTTCGCTCAGGCCGTCTTCATCAACGTTCGCACCGTAGATGATCTCTTTGCTTGTCAAAAGACGCAGGTCTTTGTTGATGGCTTTGAAACCGTCACTCTCAATACCCTCAAAAGTTGAGACAGGGTTTCCTTCCTCAATATGTGCGAGCAGGGCTTCTGCAACTTCAAGCTGCATCTTGGCATCCTTGTCGTTCCCTTTGGCTTTCTTCTTCAGCATATCGATACGCTTGAGTACCGCATCGATATCGGCAAAGAGAAGTTCCTGCTCGATGATCTCCACGTCACGGATAGGATCGATGGAACCTTCCGTGTGTACCACATTGGGGTCTTCGAAACATCTGACGATATGCAGTATCACTTCCGTCTCGCGAATGTTCCCCAGAAATTTGTTCCCCAGGCCTTCACCTTTGCTTGCACCTTTGACCAGACCGGCAATGTCCACAAAGTCCAGTGTAGAGTGCTGAATACGTTCAGGGTTGACGATCTTGGAAAGCTCATCCAGCCTTTTGTCCGGTACGGGAACAACCGCCTTGTTCGGTTCGATCGTACAGAACGGATAGTTCGCACTCTCTGCATTCTGTGCCTTTGTCAGTGCGTTAAAAGTCGTAGATTTTCCTACATTCGGCAGTCCTACAAGTCCAATGCCTAATCCCATGGTATTTCCTTAGCATAATGATTTGAGGTGCTTCACCCCATAAATAATACGCGATTTTATCGAAATCTTGGTGAAGGAGGGGTTAGTGTGTATATTTTGATGTATAATAATCATTAAATAACCCAGGAGAATGGATTTTAATGGAAAATGTTCTCATCGTTCTGATCGTTACGATTGCCATTGCAACGGTACTCAATGTCATTTTGAAAAAGTTCGATATTCCTACGGTCATAGGCTATATCCTTTCCGGCTTCGCTATCTCCTCCTTTTATCATTTTGCAGAAGATTCAAGGGAGGTGCTTTCGCATCTGGCAGAATTCGGTATTGTCTTTCTGATGTTCACGATCGGGCTTGAGTTTTCGGTTAAACATCTCAAACACATGAAAAAAGAGGTGTTCCTCTTTGGCGGTCTTCAGGTGATGCTGTCGGGACTTTTGTTCTCCATTATTTCCCATCTGCTATTTCATCAGGAACTGAAAAGCGCCATTGTGATCGGCTTTGCGCTCTCACTCTCTTCCACTGCGATCGTACTCAAGATACTCAACGAGAGGAATGAGATACATTCGGGTTACGGACGAAGCAGTGTAGGCATACTGATCTTTCAGGACCTTGCGGTCATTCCGATACTTCTGATGGTCTCCATTTTTACTTCACAGACCGATTCGGTCAGTGTAATGCTGCTCAACACGCTGGTCAGCGCCATTCTCGTTTTTGTCATACTCTTTATTGTAGGCAAATACTTTCTTGAACGTTTTTTTGACCTGATCATGGACACGGATTCGGAAGAGATCTTTCTTGTTGCCGTTCTGTTGGGGGTCATCTCCGCATCCGTTCTGGCGGAAGTGTTCGGGTTTTCCTACTCGCTGGGTGCATTCATCGCGGGTATGATGCTTTCTGAGACCAAATACCGTTACCGAATAGAAGCTGACCTTGTACCTTTCAGGGACATCCTTCTGGGAGTATTCTTTGTGACGATAGGGATGCTGATAGACTGGCATTCCATCATTACATACGGACACATCATTCTTGGCCTGCTTGTGGGGGTAATGCTGCTCAAAGGTCTGTTGATCTTTGGGATACTGCAGTTCTTCGTACAGAGGAGAACTGCGCTTAAAACCGCTTTGGCCCTTTTTGAAGTAGGAGAGTTCTCTCTGGCCATCTTCGCTCTGGCAAACTCCAAAGGGCTGATAGACTCGGGGCTCAACCAGATCCTTATTATCACAGTGGTCCTCTCGATGATCATTACTCCATTTGTACTCAAAAATATCAAAGCGATCGTCGATTATTTTATAAAAGAGCCTGATACACTTCGTGAACGGGCGATAATAGGGGGAACGTACAAAGACCACATTATTGTCTGCGGTTATGGACCGCTTGGACAGAGACTGGTGAAGTCCTTTAAAGAAAAAAACCTGCTGTATGTTATATTGGAGCATGATGTCAAAGTCGTTGATGCAGTCATAGCCAAAGGAGAAGAGTCGATCTTTTTTGCCAATGCCGCCCAGAAGATGGTACTGGAACACTTCAATGTCGATCAGTGCTGTGCCATCATCGTGACCATCGACAATGAGATACAAAAACAGCTTATCTGTGAGAATATCGCTTCATTCGGACCGCATATCAACAGTATCGTCAAAGTGATGAACAATGCGGAAGGAGAAACGATATCGAGCCTTGGTATCAAGCATGTGGTCAACGCAAGAAATATCGTCGCGGATATCATGGAGCAGGAAGTGTTGGCCTGCCAGCTTTCCATAAAGGAAAGTTAAAGAGGAATTTTAAAGTGTTTCAAGGTCAGTATCCGGCAATGCGACAATACGCCTTTCCATAAGATTGATCTCATTGACAAGTTTTTTGGAAACCTCTTCCATAGAAGCAAAATACTCTTTTGCAAGTTTAACAGAGTCATCTGTTATCTTTTTCTTTTTGCCAAACAGCTTGCTGAAAAAGCCCTGTGGCTCCAAGTCATAATAAATTTTGTAGATATTCAGATAAATATCATGAAGTTCAAAGTGAAGCTTCTCTATTTCCGACATACAGTCAAGTGGATTGTTTCTCAGGCCGTTAAGCCTTTGAGCATCAGAGTAGAACCATTGGCCAAACTTGCATTGTGTAGAGTTGACCGGTATGGCATCTTCTTCCATTTTAAAACCGGAAATCAGCATTTTAGCACGCTGAACCCAGTTGATATGGGCAGCTTTTGCCGCCCTTAATTGTTCAAGGATTGTATTTTTTTCCATAATTAAAACTCCTAAAATTTAATAAGAATATTTTATCATTATCTATCTTTTAGATCGATAATAATATTAATGCGCTTCTTTTTTTCTGGCAAGGCCCTCAATGAGTCTGAGCATCATTCGTACCCCGGCACCGGAAGCACCATGCGGGTTCTCGCCCCATGTGTGTTCCACAAAAGCTGGTCCGGCAATGTCTATATGTGCCCATTTCTCTTTATGCTCCTCATCGATGAACTCGGAGAGGAACTGACCCGCAGTAATGGCTCCGCCGTAACGGGTGTTTGAAATATTGCAGACATCGGCAATGCTGCTTTTGATGGTCTTGTGCAGGTAGGGGTTGAAGTCAAGTGCTGTCGCAAGTTCTCCGGCGATCTTTGCCTGCTTTGTCACCATTGTTTTCACCTCTTCGTTGAAACCCAACACACCTGATGTATAGTGTCCAACACCTACTACGCAGGCACCTGTAAGTGTAGCGAAGTCAAAGAGGTAGTCCGCTTTGACCTCCTGCTGTGCATAGGCGAGGGTGTCTGCAAGAACGAGTCGGCCTTCCGCATCCGTATTGCGAATCTCGATGGTCTTTCCGTTCTTGGAAACCAGTACATCGTCTGGTTTATAGGCATCTCCGCCTATCATATTCTCCACTGCACCGACAAAGCCGTGCACTTCCACGGGCAGGTTCATCTCGGAGATGGCTTTCATCAGTCCCAATACGGCAGAACCGCCGCTCTTGTCAGACTTCATGGTCACCATATAATCGGCAGGCTTGAGGCTCAGCCCACCTGAATCATAGGTAAGACCTTTTCCTACCAGTGTGATGACGGCTTTGGGGTTCTTTGGCTTGTGAGAAAGGTGGATTACTCTTGGTTTGTGTCTTGAAGCCCGTGCTACGGCAAGGAGGGTTTCCATTTTCTCTTTTTTGAGTTCTTTGGGTTTGAGTATCTTGCATTTGAGCTTATTCTCTTTGGCAAGTTCTTCCGCAATGTTGGCCATGATCTCAGGGTAGCAGTCATCAGGTGTGGTGTTGACGATGTCACGTGTAAAGTTGGTTGCCTCTGCAGCGATCACTCCATTGTTCAGGGCACGTGCTGCCACTTCCATGGTGATCTCATGTGCCTCGTAACCTTCAAGTGATATTTCAACGTTCTTGACAGGACATTTTACTTTTTTGCTTTTGTACTGGTTGAATGTATAGCTTCCAAGTACCAGGCCCTCGACCATGGCTCTGATGGAAGCTGAACATCTCGGGTGACTTACGTAAGTAGCGATCTTAATGGTCTTATAGGTTTTTTTCCCAATGAGTGAACGAATGGCTGTTGCCACTGCCGGTCTGATGCCTCTTCCTTTGAGCGTCTCCGCTCCCACATAGAGTCTTTTTTTCTCTACAAGGTGGCACACTTCATCCTGGCTTCCGGAAAAACCGGCTTTTTTGAGCAGTTTTTTGTCTTTGACCGATTTGTGTTTGAGGTTTTTGTCGATGACGATGATGATCTCAAGATCGGCCTTGATATCTTTTATATTTGCATTGTTTATATTGAAATTCATTGTTTACCTTTTGTGATAGTTTATGTTTCGGAGTATAACCAAATATTGGTAATAGGAAAATAGTCTCTACTATTTGACTATTCAACCTTATCTTTCGCGGATACGATATCGATCATGAAGCTTCCCGGTTTTTCATAGCCGATCACTGAATAGACGGTCTTCTTTGTCTTGGTGTCAATGAAATATATCGAGGGTGTTAATGTAGCGTTGTGTTCTTTTGCTTCCGGAGAGTTGAAGTCTGCAACCACGATAACCATATCAGACAGTGCCGATCTTATATTCTCGTCTCTGAGTGTTCTGTGGATCATCTTCTCACACCACTCACAGCTGCTTTCGATGATGAGAAGCATGAGGAGATCTTTCTTTTCCGCCTTTGCTTTCTGATACGCCTTTCCCATGCTGGTCTGGGCATCGAGTACCCATGCTGCATCCTCAACAGTGATAGCCATCAGATTGCATACAAAAAGTAAAGAAAATATAAAGGCTTTCATAGTATATCCTTTTTATATAAGTATATCATATTTGATTATAGTAAGTAAATGAAAGTAAGTATTTTGAAGTATTTTGTTTTTTATTGGTAAGACATGTGTTCCCACGCATAATGTGGGAACGAATCAGTCCTGAAACTGCTCTTTGAGTATATCTTTTACCTGGATCATATCCTTGTCACCCCGTCCGGAGAGATTTACAAGGATGATCTTTCCTTTTATCTCTTCAGGCTTCATCTTTTTGAGGTATGCGATGGCATGGGAACTCTCAAGTGCAGGGATGATCCCCTCTGATTGGGAAAGCCAGACAAAAGCATCAAGCGCTTCAACGTCGGTAATGTGGCTGTAAGTGACGATACCTTTGTCTTTAAGGAAAGCATGTTCAGGCCCGATCCCCGGGTAGTCCAGTCCTGCCGAGATGGAATGTGCCTCCTGTACCTGGCCGTCCTCATCCTGCAGCAGGTAGCTGAGCTGTCCGTGCAGTACGCCGGGGCTGCCTTTTTCCAAAGAACATCCATGCTTGCATTCCAGTCCTTCCCCTCCGGCCTCTATACCGATACACTCAACACTTTCATCTTCCAAAAAGTGGCTGAAGATACCCAATGCATTTGAACCGCCGCCGATACAGGCAATGATCTTGTCAGGCAGACATCCTTCAGCCGCCTTCAATTGTTCTTTGGCTTCCCATCCGATGATGGACTGAATGTCACGTACCATCATAGGGTAGGGGTGAGGACCGGCAACTGTACCTATCAGGTAGTAAGTATCTCTTGCATTCGTTACCCAGTGGCGGATGGCATCGTTCATGGCATCTTTCAGGGTTTTTGAACCACTCTCTACCGCATGCACTTTGGCACCGAGCAGTTTCATGCGGAAAACATTGAGTTCCTGACGTGCCACATCTTTGGCACCCATGAAGACTTCGCATTCCAGTCCGAAAAGCGCTGCCACGGTCGCTGTTGCCACACCATGCTGTCCCGCACCGGTCTCCGCAATGATCTTTTTCTTTCCGAGACGCTTTGCCAGTACAGCCTGTGCGACACAGTGGTTGATCTTGTGTGCTCCTGTATGGTTCAGGTCCTCACGTTTAAGGTAGATCTTTGCATCGAGTTCTTTGGAAAGGTTCTCGGCATAGTAGAGTGCAGAGGGACGACCCACATAGTTTTTGTAGTAGTAGTCCACCTCTGCCCAGAAATCTTTGTCGAAACGTACCGCTTCATAGTCTTTACGCAGCTGTTCAAGAGCCGGCATGAGTGTTTCAGGGACAAAACGTCCGCCGAACTTGCCGAAATGTCCGTTCTCGTCCGGGTCGAACGGACTTGGTTTTGGTATATAGACTTCTTTATGTAGATCCATCGTGATTCTTTCGTATAAAAATTGAAGAGATTATATCGTATGGGAGGTTATAGTGTTATAATGACAGGAATGACATATGATATAAGGGAACCTCTAATAATAGGCATATAAAAGGAGATGCATGAAAGTATTCGCACATCGTGGGTTCAGTGCTCTTTATCCCGAGAACACGCTTTTAGCCTTTCAAAAAGCGCTTGAGGCCGGAGCGGACGGCATAGAGACTGATCTTAGATTGACACGTGACGGTCATATCGTACTCTTTCATGACGATGATCTGCTGTACTTGGCCGGTATCAAAGGAAAAGTGGAATCCTTTACGCTTGAGAGACTGCAAGAATTAAAAATTGGGGAGGGTGAAAGCATACCCACACTGGAATCACTACTGTCGCTTGTGCATGGGGATGCGATACTAATATTGGAGATCAAATATGTACCGGAGACATACAAAAAAGTTTGTGAGTCCGTTGCACAAATGATAGCAGACAAACTGGATTGGGTGGAAGTTTCCTGTTTTGAAGATAACGTACTGGAGTATATACATCGGCTCAATCCCTCGGTCAGGCTGCATAAGATCATTGATACTTCTTCTGTACTGGCTACTATGTCCGAAAATAGCCATAATGACTACCTGTATTATCTTGATATAAACATGGCTTTAAGAGAAGAAGCCCTGAAAAGGGGGCTTTTGGATAAATATGAGGTCATACTCTGGACAGTCGCGAAAGAGGACCTGACAAAAGAGATAGAAGCCGGACTCTACGGCGTCATGATGGATGATATGAGAGAGGCGTACCGCTATAGAGGTCCCCTATAGTGACAGATTGCTTTGAAAACGTGATGTTTTCGGAATGTCTTCACCCTTTGCGGTATAGTTGTACTTCTTCTTTGCCTCTTTGACAAGTGCTTTGGGCATTTCATTGTAGACGGTGTTCATATCGGTATTGATGGTACCCAGAAAGTAAGTCTTTCCACTGCTTATTTTTGCAATGATCTTACTTCCGGACCCGTAACCGGCTTTCCCCCGACTGCACCCGTAATGCCCGCTTAGAGAATACTCTTTTAGACGTACATTGCTGCTGGGTGTCGGTATCTTCAACTCAATGAACCCTTTGTCTGGTTTCCTGTCATGAAAATAGATCTCATAGCCAAGCGGCTCTTCTTTTGTAACCACTTCGATATGCCTCACGGCCCTTTTCCCGTCACCGTCAACGGCAATAAGAATCAATGCATCACCTTTGTAGTAAGATCGGTCAGCATTGCTTACCGGTGTCAATGTATCGGGTGTACACCCTGTCAAAAGTATCCATGCCAAAAATGTTGTGCCAAGCATTATTTTTCTTGTAAACATATAGTTGTCTCCTTGTTTGAATATATTTTATCATACACAATGTGTAATTATGGTGTAGGTAAATAAAGCTATAATACCTTATGAAAAGAGTATTGACCTATTTAGGAATTATTGTCGGTTTGCTTGTACTGTTCTCTATGTTCCGTATCTACAAGATAGACGGTACCAGCATGAACTATGGAATGGTGGAAGGTGACGTAGTGCTGTGCAAGCGTCAGGTCGATACCATCAAGCGTGGTGACATGCTGGTGGTCAGACATCCGCTCGATCCCAAAGGCAGGCTCTATGTCAAACGCTGTGCGGCACTGCCGGGAGACAGGTTTTTCCAGAAAGAGCGGTTTTTCTACCTTCAGATCGATGGTGACTCAAGTAAAACGTATCAATTGGCACTTCAATATGACCTTGAGGTCGTATCGACCAAGGACGGGTATTTTCTTAAAAATCCCTATCTGAAATATTACGGTGTCGTGCATAACTGGAACCTAAAAGTGCCGGGTGAACTAAGCAAACTTCCCATGATGACCGTTGAAGATGATCATTATTACGTCCTTGGTGACTACAGGGACAATTCTGCTGACAGCCGTTTCTTTGGGGCCGTACCGCGAGACTGGGTGATGTCGAAAGTGATTTACGTACTTAAAAAGCCAAGGGACTGGATGACGCTGCTGGAGATCAAAGAGGCAGACAGCAGCGAGAAAGAGGTAAAGAAGAATGGCGGGCTTACCCCGTCTTCATTTAAAGGTTAGTCGATTTCCAGTACGGAGTAGACCGGAGCGGAGAAGCCTTCTCTGCCTTTGAGAAAACCAAGTTCCATGATGAAGCAGGCTTCCACACAGTGCGCTCCCACTTTGTCAATCAGGTTTGCGGCTGCTTTTGCCGTACCGCCGGTCGCGATGAGATCGTCTATGAGCAGTACTTTGGACTTTTCTCCTTCAAGAGAACAGCCGTTTTCTCCAAAAGCGTCTATGTGTATCTCCACTTCATCAAAACCGTACTCAAGAGAGTATTTCTCCGCAACGGTAGTGTAGGGGAGTTTACCTTTTTTACGCACAGGTACGAAACCCACCCCAAGCCTGTCAGCCAGAATGGAACCGAAGATGAAACCTCTTGCATCGATACCGGCAATGTAGTCGAGATCATACCCCAGATAACGCTCTGTCAGATGGTTCATCAGCGTGCTTAGCGCCCTTGGGTTGTTGAGGAGGGTAGTGATGTCTTTGAATACGATGCCGGGTTTGGGAAAGTCCGGGATGTCTCTGATGCTGTCGAGGATGATGGTTTTGTCTTCGGGGGTGAGTGTCATGGTGCTTCCTTTGTGATGTATGGAGTTATACTGTATTTTAGCGTAGGTTGTTTGAAGGTTGTTAACGGTTATATGTTTAGTCATAGGCTTGCTGTCTATGTCTAAAATCAACAATAGCTACAATAAGCTTATCACCTTCAACAAGATAAAAAAGTCTATAGTTTCCAATTCTGTATCGGTAATAGCCCTCAAAATTATCTTTTAGTTTTTTAATATTAGTTCCATAAAAAGGGTTTTCTCTAAGTTGAGGATAAACAAAACTTTCAATTTTTGAATAGAGTTTTTTATCTATTTTCTTTTTAACTTTTTCAAAAGTTTTAGTTTCAGCAATTTGGTATTTAGACAATGGTGTAGTCACCATTTTTGAAATCTTCTAATCCATTCATAAGATTTTCAACAAGTTCTTTATCTTCTAATATCTCATTCATTTCATCTTGTTCTACAAACTGTGATGAAGTTAAATATTGCAATGTCGCAAACTCTATGAAATTAGAAAGATTCCTTTTTTGACCTTCTGCTGCAAGTTTTATCATATTGTAAACTGAGTCATCAACTCTCATGGTTACTGTTTTCATGGAAGTCCTTTGAATACTTATTTATACTATTGTATTCAAATTTATTCATTTTGTCAACTCTTTTTTACAACCCATCTGTAGAAAAACCTTTTTTAAGCCCCATACTACCGAGGTTTGCTTAGGTTTTTAGCAACCCGTTTTCTTACTTTAACTCTAAATTTCTGCTAATAGGAGGACATTATGTCCTCCTATTTTTGAGGAGTATTTTATGGAAGTAAAGAAAAAATTACTTGATATTGTTCGCGACAAAATACGATTTAAGCATTACGGTATAAAAACAGAAAAGTCTTATGTTGGATGAATAAAACATTACATCTTCTTCTCGTGCCCACGCTTAGCGTAGGAACAAGAAAAGTTGCCTTATTTTACCCCAGATCAGCACCGAAGGAGCATCCGGCCTCTATTTTGCCTATTCTTGTAGCGTGACGTCCGCCTTCGAATTCTGTGGAGGCGAATGCTTCTACGATGTCTTCGATGACGCCTTTACCGACTACGCGTTCACCGAAGCAGAGTACGTTGGCGTCATTGTGCTGTCTTGTCAATTGTGCAGTGTAGTGGTCGTGGCAGAGGGCTGCGCGGATACCTGATACTTTGTTGGCAGCTATGGACATACCGATGCCTGTTCCGCAGATCAGGATACCGAAACTGCCCTGATCGGCAATAACAGCCTCCGTACATTTCTTTGCGAAGTCGGGGTAGTCCACTCTGTCGGCCGAGTCCGGCCCAAGATCGATGATCTTATGTCCGAGGTTTGTGACGAGTTCTTTGACATAGGCTTTGACAGCATAACCTGCATGGTCTGTAGCGATGTAGAATTTCTTTGACATTTAGTTTCCTTTGTTTGAATTATTTAGAGTAACCATTTTACGATCCATGTAACGGGCTGGAACAGATAATTTGAAACTGGTGTAAAAAGCACCGCTACGAGTATCAGCATCCCATAGGGATATATTTTATCATAAAATGCCGTAAAAGATTTCCAGTGCATGCCTTCAGCGAGATAGCGGATGGCATTGGCCCCGTCCAGTGGTGGGATGGGCCAGAGGTTGAAAACACCGAGCAGTACGTTGATGACGACACTCTGATAGAGCAGCAGGGCGATGAAAGCTTCAAATGCGGAAGTTGGATGTGCGAACATTGGGAAAAGTACGGCGCAGAAAGCGGCCAGTGCAAAGTTAAAGGTGATCCCGGCAAGGGAAACGGCGACTGCTGCACCTGCGCCACCATTCCTCATGACCGTGTTTATGTTGATGGGAACAGGTTTTGCCCAGCCGAAGATGAAAGGTGCCCCGGAGAAAAAGAGCATTCCGGGAACGAGAATACTGCCTACAGGATCGATGTGTACAAGAGGGTTTATCTTGAGGCGTCCGAGGCTTTTGGCTGTATTATCTCCATACTTATAGGCGACCCATCCGTGCATGATCTCATGCCCGATGATGGCGATCATCAGGGCGATGATCATACTGATGATCTTTATGATCTCTGCTTCACTCATTATTGTATGGGCTGCTCATGCTGGATAGAATCGATCAGCCTTCCCACACGTCCCCAGCGGACGGTAAAGCGTTGCTTGTTCCAGAGTGCTTCACACTCCTTGGAGTCGATGGCTATGTTTCCGCAGACTCTCTTGAGGCCGGCATGGTCTCTTCCTCCGCCATGACCATTCAGTACCTGGTCATAGGAACGGTGCTCAAGACTCATGTAGATCAGCCAGGGCTTTCCGACGATCAGTCTGTAGGGTACAGAACCCCAGAAACGACTGTCATTGGAGTTGTCACGGTTATCGCCTATCATGTAGAAATGGTCGGGTTCTACTTTTTTGTAAAGTGCGTTGATCGTGTTGTTTCCTATTTCATATACCATACTGTCAAGCCCGTCGACCATGATCGGGGTCATATCGATCTCTTTGTTGTAGGTGTAGTACTGCAGCAGGGCTTCAAAGATATTCATGCCTTCAGGCTGGTACTGTATACCAGGGTACTTGTCCATATAGGGGTTCTCCACCCAGAGCTTTCCTCTGAGCTGTTTGATCTTCTCTTGCGGATAGTTCTTCTTGATATACGCATCTCCCTCATGGAAATGGATCAGCAGTTTTTTGTCGGCATAGATGAGCTCATCACCACCGACAGCCACACAGCGTTTAACATAGTGGATCTTTTCATTTTTCGGATAACGGAAGATCACGATATCTTCTCTTTGGGGCTTTGGTCCCTCAATGAGGTGCCCATTCCCGTTGAAATCCGGCAGAAGCGGTATCTCAAGCCAGGGAAGATGCGGAGTAGCGATGCCGTAAGAGAACTTCTTTGCAAAGAGGAAGTCTCCGATCAACAAGGTCCGTTTCATCGATCCGCTGGGAATGACGAAAGACTGTGCAACAAAAAAGATGAGGAAAAGAACGATGATGATCGTTCCGGTCCATGAGCTGGAGAACTTATAGGCTGAAGAGAGAACTTTTTTCAATGTTTATGCCCTTTGTTTGGCGGATTTGAGTGTGTTGGAGAGAAGCATGGCAATGGTCATCGGTCCTACGCCACCCGGAACGGGGGTGATGTAGGAACATTTCGGTGCGACATTCTTGAAGTCCACATCACCGACAAGTGAGCCGTCCTCGATACGATTGATACCGATATCGATAACGATGGCACCCTCTTTGACCATATCTTCCTTGATGAGTCCGGGAACGCCTACGCCGACCACTACGATATCTGCCTGGCTGGTGTGGGCTTTAAGGTCTTTGGTGAAGATATGGGTGATGGTCACGGTGGCATTGGCGTTGAGCAGGAGGCTGGCCATGGGTTTGCCCACAATGTTACTGGCACCTACGACACAGACATCTTTGCCCTGAAGGTCAATGTCGTATTCTTCGAACATTTTCATGACGCCAAGCGGTGTACAGGCAACGAAACTGTCAAGTCCTGTCACCAGACGGCCGACGTTGTAGGCATGAAAGCCGTCTACGTCCTTTTTGGGGTCGATCACTTCAAGTATTCTGTCTGTATCGATGTGTTTTGGCAAAGGAAGCTGTACCAAAATACCGTCGATGCGCGGATTGGCATTCATCATTTCAATGGTAGCGATGATCTCATCCTGGGAGATAGTGTCTGGCATATTGTGAGTGATAGAGTAGAAACCGACTCTTTCGCAGGCCTTGGCTTTCATATTGACATAGGCATGGCTTGCCGGGTCGTCTCCGATGAGCAGTACTGCAAGGCCTGGAACTATGTTCTTCACCTGTTTGAGTTCTTCTACCTCTTTCGCCACATTTTCCTGTACTTTATGTGCCAGGCTTTTACCATCGATAAGTTGCATAGCGCGCCCTTATATTTTTTTACGGTATTATATCGAAAATACTTTATAGAGGTACTGCACGAGATGAAACGACTCCTATTTCTCCTACCGTTCCTGCTCTGTGCGGATGAAGATTTTATCTCTCATTATGAGTATGGCGAAATGCTCTATAACCAGCCCCGTGGTGTGAACTGCGCCGAGTGTCACGGTGAGAGCGGTGAGGGGAAAGTCATTGTCGAGTTCAGGGATATTCACGGGAAAAAGGTCCTCAGAGGCCCTGACATCCGAAAAGAGAGCCTGGCCTCCATGATCAACTCCGTCAACAGCTACCATAAGATTATGCCCCGCTATTACCTGACTGATGAAGAGGTAAAGGCGATCTACGATTATCTGCAGAAAAAAAACAGTGAATATCTCGATGAGAGTGAAGAGGGGAATACAACGAAATAGGTTATAATAATCCTTTAGTGAACCTCTAAAAATTTATAGAAGGACTTTGATATGCATCTTCACAGAACACTCATTACACTCTCTTTGACAGCCACTATGGCTTTGGCCTCTTCTCTGGCAGTCTATCAGGATAGTGCCGTTTACGGTTATATTCCCAAAAATACCTTCATCGGTTTTGCCAAGAATGTCAAAGCCAAATGCAAAGGATATGAAACCGCACTTCTGACCCAAATAAACTGTCCTCCGGAGGACAGACTCTGCAAAGAGCTCAAAAGTATGAAAAAGACGGCACAGGAACTCAAAGCGGTACAAACCAATATTGCTTTGCTTAACACATTCGTTTCTCTGCCTCAACCTGCTTCTCTCGATGCCCAAAAATGGATAGAAGCTGCAAAACGTGTCAGTGAGGAGCAGGCTAAGCTCTCTATGGATGATACACGTCTTAAAAATACGCTTCAGCTACAGTCACAGGCTTTCAGAAAACAGGCACCGGTACAGAATGCACTTTATCTCTCAAAAGAGTGTACAAATGATCTTACCCTTGAACTGCCATATGGACAGGTTGCCTTTTCAACCTATTATGAGGCACAGATGGAAAAGGACAAAGAGATCGAAGTAACGCAGTATCTTTCGGTAACGAACCGCAGCGGTATAGATATGGAAGCGGAAGATGCGATGTTCTACTACAGAGCTGCACACCGTAGAGTATCGCCTGTACATTTCTCCCCCTGGATCGTAAGCAAATATATACCACGTCCCAAACCTGTGTTTGTCAAAAGAGCTCTCAAAGGAATGGTGAAAAGTGATGAAGCAATGCTTTCAGCAGTTGCCGAAGTGAATGCCCCGGCACCGGTGGCACAGTACCTTTCTGCAAGAGAATACCGGGTCAAAAATTTGTCTCTGCCTTCAACGGGTGAACCGGTCAATGTAAAAGTGACTTCATGGCGTGCACCGTTACAGTGTGAAGTGCGCGCATATCCCTATCGCATGACTACCGCTTTCCATGTCTGTTTGTTCAAGCCCAAAACACAGATAGAGCATAACCTATGGAAGGTAAAAAAGGGAGACACCATTTTAAACGACCGTGCTGTTGGAGAGTACGACAAAGAGGCTTACCGTCTCTATACGAAGGTGGATCTCGATGTGAAAATTGTAAGAAAACATCTGGTCAAAAAAGAGAGAACGACCGGTATCTTTGGAAGTACGGTGCGAAAGAAAGACGGATACACACTTACGTTGACCAATAAATCTGATAAAAAAAAGATGCTGATCGTCACGGAACGTATACCGACCTCTACAACAAAAGAGATAAAAGTGAAACTTCTGGATGTCAAGTCAAAGAAAAAAGTAGACTATAAAGTGCTGAAGGATGGTGAAGTGGAAATGAATGTGTCACTTGATCCGCATGAAACGAAGAAGATAGAAGTACTGTTCGAGATATCTTACGATAAAGATTTGAAAATAAGTTATTAGGAGAGTTTGAAAGTGCAGGCGGGATGCCTGCATCTAAGTCTTAGCGAGGTGTTACGTTCTCAGCCTGTGGGCCTTTTTGACCTTCACCGATTTCGAATGTTACTGCCTGACCTTCTGCAAGAGTCACACGACCGCCATTTTCATTGTTCACTTGACGGAAATGTACGAATACATCGCTTCCACCATTCTCTTGTTGAATAAATCCGTAACCTTTTTCATCGTTGAACCATTTTACTGTTCCATTTACTAATTCTGCCATTGTTATACCTTTGGTAATTTAAATTTGTGAAAACATTTAAATAGAGAGTCTTTCGGGGGTCTTGCAGGGCCTTAACACTAACATAACACTCAAAAGATGAACTCGATCCTCATCTTTCATCGGGTATATTGTAGCTTCTTTTCTTAGAGTTAAGCTGATTTTATCAAAAAATTTTATGATTTTTGATATTTTTATTATATTTATGGCAAAAGCCAGAAAAAAACTTTGTCTTCATCGCCCGATGAGATCATAGCTTTTTCATTGATGAAGAGGATCTTGGTGGGTGTGGCATAGTGGCCTACAAGACGATCACCCTTACTTTTTGTTGCCGGATTGAAAAGCTGCAAATGATGTTCTATGCCACTGGAGTAGACACCTGTAGTTGCCTTGGGGCTTAATCCCACACAATAGACAAGGAAATCGCTCTTGAGATGGTAGGAGTTGTCACTGTCTGTAAAATAAACCCCGACACGTCTGTCCTGACCTGCCGTAAGAATGACCCCGTTGGCGTAAGCTACTTTATAGATGTTATCCACGTGTTCTTTGTCGTACACCTGGTCGATCTTTGAGGTATTGACATCGATAATCCTCACGGCACCGCTCTCATCGGAAATGACCATTTTGTTCTTATCATCGCTGAGTACCATGCCGCCCATGGTACTTTCCGAGATATGTTGTTCATATATGCGGTAGCTCTCAAGATTGTCATAGAGGATAACATCCGACCCGAAAGTACCGAAGATGATCTTCCCTTCTTTGTTGAAAAAGGCGTTCTTTGGCATGATATGCTGATCCGAACCGATGATCTTCCTGAGATGCCCATTCTGTTCGATCCATACTTCCCTATAGGCGTTGGAAGCAGAGGTGACCAACAGGGTTTTGTTTTGGTATCTATCGATGGCATGTATGCGTGAAGGAACTTTGCCATTCTGTACTGTTTCAAGAGGAGGCAGGATGATCTGCCTGACGATCTTTTGGCTGCTCAGGTCGATCACATCCACTATGCCTGCATCGGTAGCGACATAGAGATAGCCATGATCTTCCACGAAATCACTTACGAGACCGGAAACCTCTATGGTAGCGACCGGCGAGATATCTTTGGCCCAGGTCGTAGATAACAGTAAAAAAAGCAGGGTGGCAAATCTGAACATGAGAGATTATAACATCTTATTGTGTGAGGAGCATGGACTTGAGGAACTCTTCCCGTTTCTCTATGCCAAGCAGGGGTTTTCTTGTCAGGTCAGGGTAGCTGCCTCCTAGACCTTTCCCGTCATCACCATGGCAGCCTCCGCAGACACTGGTGTAGAACATGGCGGCATCTTTGGGGTGAGGCTCTTTGCATTCTCTTCCTGAAAGCTCTAGCACATAACATGCGACCTTCGGTGCATCTTCTTTGGAAACAAATCCTCCCTCCATAATCTCATTCTTTTTAAAATGCAACTGACTGGAGCCATGGTTGATCACAGTGATAATGTACTCTTTGGCATAGGCAGTACTGTCTATGCGTGAAAGTTCCTCTTCCAGATGATCATGTTGATGCTCTCTGACATGCATTGTATAGTTAGGATTGACAGTTGTATCGACATACTTTTTTTTTGGAGTGGAGAATCGGGAAAGATAGAGAGCATAAAGCAATATAGCGATCACAAGCAAAGGGAGGAAGAGATTTTTCATAAATGGTATCTTAATTTAAATGTCACAGCAGCTGCCATAGCATCACATTGCATGCTATGGGAACTGCAAGAAATACAGCTTGTTTTGTTATTAAACGATCTGTGACAGCTTCAGCATAATGTCATTGATCTCTTCACCGGCCTTTTTCGACATTATCTTTGCTTCGGCCTTGGATTCTCCGTAAAGATGCCAGAACTCTTTTTCTGCCGCTTCGAGTGTGTCTTCAAGGTCCAGTTTGGCCAGATGTGCTTTGATCTCTGCCAGATCGAACTCCTGTGCGGTATTTCTCGAAATGGTTAAAAGGAAACCTTCCGCACTGTCACGGACATTTTCAAGGATATCACGTGCTTCCATCAGTGCCAGGTCACCCTGTACCTCAGCTTCTTCTCCAGTTTCTTCTAATTTCTCTTTTACTTTTGCAAAATATGATTTAAGATCTTTCCACACCAATTTGGCATCCTCGGAAAAATCCTCGCTCATATCTTCTATTTTCTCCTCAAGTACATCGATACTTTTCTTAGCTGTTTCAATGAATTCCTCATATTCTTTTTTCATGGTTTCTCCTAATAATTGAAATCTTCCTTATTATAACATGCTATTGTTAACTGTTACCTCAAATCCAGACATAGAAATTTGGGCTTACACAACATAAAGTAAAATAGCAAAAAAATGCAAGATAGACCCCAGCATTACAAAGAGATGCCAGATGGTATGGAAATGGGTAATACTGTCCTTAATATAAAAGTAAACACCGCTACTGTATGCCAAACCACCTGCAACGATAAGCCAAAACCCTATGGGATCGATATGTGCTTTAAAGGTAGAAAAGTCAAGAACGATCAGCCAGCCCATGACAAGATAGGCGATCAGGGAGAGCAGTTCAAAACGGCCAACATAGATGAATTTCAGTGCGATGCCTATAACGGCGATACCCCATTCAAGTCCGAAGAGCACCCATCCTGTCGTACCACCGATGGTAAGAAGTGCAATAGGTGTATAGGAACCTGCGATCAGTATGTAGATAGAGGCATGGTCAAAAATCTGAAAAAGATGTTTGGCTTTGTTATGGGTGAGGGCATGGTAGAGGGTTGAACTGCCGTATAGTACCATGAGTGATGAACCGTAGATCGCTGCGGAAGTTATATGCAGGGCACCGTGTCCGTGCATTACCGCAAACGTGACAAGTAGTACCAGGGCAGCGATGCTCAAGGTAAAACCGATACCGTGTGTTACGGCATGCCATATCTCTTCGATGAGAGCAAAATTATTGACTTCATTGCTCATAATTTCATTCTACCTATTCCAGCATACGAAGCCAGACATCTACATCGGCATCACTCGGCATCTTCCAGTCAGCTCTTGGACTGAGAGAAATGGTTCCTACTTTAGGGCCGTCCGGCATACAGGATCGTTTGAATTGCTGATTGAAGAAACGTTGCAGAAAGATCTTCAGCCACTTGGTGATCGTTTCTTCATCGTATTTAATATCAAACGCTCTCATCGCAAGAAATCGGATCTTGTCAGGCTTTGCACCATACTTGATGAAGTGGTACAGAAAGAAGTCATGCAGTTCGTAAGGCCCAACGATCTCCTCTGTCTCCTGAACGATCTTGTCATCACTGTGCGGCAGCAGTTCAGGACTGATGGGCGTATCGAGAATATCATCGATGATATCTGCGATGGCTTTATTGGACTTGTAGTATTCGATCACATATTTGATGAGTGTTTTCGGGATGCCGGAGTTCAGTGCATACATACTCATATGATCACCGTTGTAGGTGCTCCAACCAAGGGCGATCTCGCTCAGGTCGCCGGTACCGATGACCAGTCCGCCTTCCTGGTTCGCCATGTTCATCAGTATGGAAGTACGTGCCCGTGCCTGTACATTCTCATAGGTTACACTCAGCTCTTCGGTGTCATGTCCTATGGCTTTGAATTCCTGAAGTGAAATATCCGTAATGTCCACCTCTTTGAGTGTCACTCCCAATGCTTCACAAAGCTTGACTGCATTGGACTTGGTTCTGCTTGTCGTACCGAAGCCGGGCATGGTCACGGCAATGATGTTCCTGCTATCCCATCCCATCATCTCAAAAGCCCTGTGTGTCGAGAGCAGGGCAAGGGTTGAGTCAAGTCCGCCTGAAATGCCTATGAGTGCCTTTATGATGTGGGCATGCGTCATACGCTTGATCAGGCCGTGTGCCTGGATATGGATAATCTCGTCACATCGGAGCTTTTTGTCTGCATATCGGGAAGGAACGAACGGCGCAGGTGTGATGTCCCGTTGCAGTTCAGACATCATTGGCAAAGATTTTAGTTTGATGAGACGCGTTTTTTTACGTCTGCCGTCACTGTAGCTTGATTCATTGATACGCAGCCATCGCATACGTTCCAGGTCGATGTCGGCGGTTATCAGTGAACTTTCAAGGCTGAAGCGTTCATTCTGTGCAAGGGTAGCCCCGTACTCGGAGATGATGGCATGTCCTCCATAGACGGTATCGGTGGTCGACTCACCCACACCTGCAGAGCTGTAAACATAAGCAGCCATACATCTTGCACTCTGTGTACGGACCAGCTCTTCACGGTATTCGTGCTTGCCTATGAGTTCATTGCTGGCACTCAGGTTGAAGAGCAGGTTGGCTCCATTGCTTGCCATATGGTTGCTTGGCGGGGTCACTGCCCAGAGGTCTTCACATATCTCTACGCCGAAAGTCATATCCCGACCGTCGGTAAAGAGCAGGTCTACACCGAACGGTACCTCTTTTCCGAGGAGTTCAGTGGCGGTCCGTACAATATCCCGGCCGCTGACAAACTGCCGCTTCTCATAGAACTCTTTGTTGTTCGGCAAGTAGGATTTCGGGATAATGCCCAGTATCTCCCCTCCCTGCAGGACAGCAGCACAGTTGTAGAGCCTGTCTGCCTCAAGCAAAGCGATGCCGAGGATCACAATGGTATCGAGTTCTTTAATATTATTTAATATATATTGAATAGATTCATTCTGTGAAGCAAGCAGCGTCTGGTTAAGAAAAAGATCACTGGCAGTGTATCCGGTAAGGGTAAGTTCCGGGAATACAACGACACTGACCTCTTTGTCGGCTGCTTCTTTAACGAGTGTGAGTATTTCTTCAGCATTTTTCTGAGGGTTGGCAACCGTGGTTTTGTTGACTGCTGAGGCAACTCTGTAAAATCCAAACATCTAACACTCCATTAAATAAAATAATGTCGTGGCGAACGCCCTTGAAAGCGAAGCGATTCGAGAACCACGACGATTTTTTGCTTCGTTTTTTCTAAAAAAATGAAGAGAGAATAACGCCTCAATTCAAATGATTAGGAAATTTAACAGCAAAATATCAGTCTTTTTCAGCGTGAATTTCGATCCCCAGAATATCGTCATTCTGCTCGATCTTGTCAAGTACCATGAAACTCTCTGTATCGTCTTCGTCTATTGCACCGAATACCGTGTGAACACCGTTCAGGTGGGGGCATGGAGCAAAGCAGAGGAAGAACTGGCTTCCGCCCGTATTGGGACCGGCATGTGCCATGGAAAGAGAACCTCTTCTGTGCGGGTGGTTGCTTGTATCCGTCTCACAGTCTATCTGCCAGTCCGGTCCGCCTGTTCCGGCCATTGCGGGGTTACCAGTGGGACCAGAGTGAGGACATCCGCCCTGAGCCATGAAACCGGGGATCACTCTGTGGAACTTCAGGTTGTCATAGAATCCTTCATTCGCCAAGTGTGCGAAGTTCGCAACCGTGTTGGGAGCATCCTCCGGGAAAAGTTTGACCCAGATGTCTCCCTTGCTTGTCTTGATCTTTGCATATTGGTATGTTTCCATTACATCCTGCGGGATGTCATATCTTTTTGATTGTTTTCCAAACATGTCGTTTAGTCCTTAATTAGTTATTTTAGGCTATTATTATACCAATATTAATATTAGGGGTCATTACCATGGAACTGTGTGTCGCACTGGATCTGCCTTCAGCCAAAGAGAATCTTGCACTGGCGGAATCACTCAAAGCGTATAACGTATGGATGAAAGTGGGTTTCAGGGCCTACATACGTGACGGTAAACCGTTCATCGAAGCGCTCAAAGCTATTAATCCGGACTTCAGGATATTCCTCGATCTCAAACTCTATGACATACCCAATACCATGGCCGATGCGGCTGAAGAGATAGCCAAACTCGGCGTGGATATGTTCAACATCCATGCCAGTGCCGGAGCAGTTGCCATGAAGATGGTAATGGAAAGACTTTCTTCGTATGAAAAGCGCCCCTTGGTCCTTGCGGTGACCGCCCTGACATCGTTCAATGAAGAGAATTTCCGAATGATCTATGAAAAAGGCATCGATGAGAAGGCGGAACAGTTCGCCAGAATGAGTTTTGAGAACGGCCTGGACGGTGTGGTCTGTTCGACCTTTGAGAGCAGGGCGATCAAGAATGCCACAAGTAAAGAGTTTTTAACGCTCTGTCCGGGTATCAGACCTTTTGGAGAAGATGCGGGGGACCAGCAGCGTGTCGCGACACTGGAACTCGCAAATGAAGAGGGGGTGGATTTCCCTGTGGTGGGAAGGCCTATATACAAAGACAGCGATCCTAAAGGAAAAGTGGAAGAGATCCTGAAAGTGATCTCTACTTTTTAGTTTCGCTGCTTTGCTTCTTTTTAACCTTTGAGGGGTCTGCCATCTCTGTGGCGTTTTTCATTCCCTGAACCATAAAGTATGCCCCGATGGCAAACATGGCCAGAACGATAAGCGGTGCTATTTTTTGGAACATTTTACATCCTGAATTAATTTTTAAAATCATACTATAAAATAGCCGTTTTTAAGCTTGAGTTTAAGGCAAGTAGATTATAATCCCATCACAAAAACTACTACTGGACAGTTGGGTGAGTTGGCTGAAACCACATCCCTGCTAAGGATGCGTACTCGTAAGGGTACCGAGGGTTCGAATCCCTCACTGTCCGCCATTCAATCTATAAATATACCGTTTCAAAAAACTTCCCTGATTTTTTACAGACCTCTCTTACCTTTTCGTCTCTCTTCACCATTGTATTTATGATCGGTAAGATCACGGAAGTCATTTTTAAGGCTGACATTTGCCATTTTTTCAAACTCATTGAAATCCTGTTGTCTGACGGTAAAGGCAAGTTCGGTGACATGTATCATGCTACCTCTTTGAGAAATTGCCTCTTTTTGAAAAATGACATAGGCAGATTCAATCTCGGTACCGTTCGGGGAGTAGGCATAGTATAGAAATTTAGGTAGAAGTTCAAATTCATTTATCTGATCTATCTTGCTTTGTTTTATTTTGGCGATCTGATCAGTATCCGTACTACTGTTCTCTTCATTATAGCCGAAGTATTTGGAAGTGATGATACGGTTGAAGGTTCGACCCGGGTACTCAGGTTCGACTGTTTCTTCTTTTCTCGAAAAAATCTTTTTTAAAAAGTTCAGCATTTCTCTCCTTCGTATTTCATTTCCAATCATTATACATGATATCTTCATAAAAGAAAATACAACAGATCAACTTCTTATTTCAAGGAAATTCTTTGTGCTGATGTCATCCCATGGTTTGTTGAGTTTGTAAAAAGCTTCATAGCTTTTAAGAACGCATTTGAAGTCGTCACTTTTGGCACTTTCGTCCATCAGGACATCGTTCAGCGCCACTTTGGCCGCTTCCATCATCTCTTTTGGAAAAGTTTTGATCTGTACCGTGTCCGGCAGTTCCGCCAATGCTTTGGCATTTTTGTAGCGGAACTCCTGCAGCATATTGCCCGTCATCTCTTCACTGGCTGCAGTAATGATGGCTCTGTGCTCGTCACTGAGTTTCTCCCAGCGGGCTTTGTTGAAAGTGATCTCAAGAATGGAACCCGGTTCGTGCCATCCGGTGTAGTAGTATGGAGCAGCTTTGGCAAAGCCCATCATACTGTCAAGTGCAGGTCCGACCCATTCAGTTGCGTCGATGGTCCCGCGTTCGAGTGCCGTGTAGATCTCTCCTGCGGGAAGCAGTACCGGATTGACTCCAAGCCGTTTCATGACCTCACCGCCAAGGCCGGGGATACGCATCTTGAGACCTTTGAGGTCAGCAAGGCTTTTGATCTCTTTTTTGAACCAGCCGCCCATCTGTGGTCCGGTAGTTCCGCCTATAAGCGGGTAAAGGTTGAATTTTCCATAGAGTTCCCGCCAGAGTTCATACCCTCCGCCGAACTTCAGCCAGGTGATCATCTCTTCACTGGTCAGACCCAACGGCATACCGCCAAAGATGGAAAAAGCGGAGTTTTTACCTTTCCAGTAGTAAACACCGGAGTGAAAAGCATCTATCTGTGCGGCGGATGTGGCATCGAAGACCTGCATAGCCGGTACCAGTATGTTTTTGGCGAAGACCTTTATTTCCAATGTACCGCCACTGAGTTCTCCGCATCGTTTTGCAAAAGTGTCCACGCCTGTTCCCATAATGGGAAAATGCGCCGGCCATGAGGTTGCCAGTTTCAAGGTAACTTTTTTACCTTTATTGATGTTGGCAGAGCCTTTGCTTGCTGTCTCTTCAGCCCTGTGGCAGCCGGTGAAGGCAAGGGCGCCCGCACCCACGGCAGCAGTGGTAAGGAAGTCTCTTCGTTTCATGGAAAATGCCTCTGTTTTTTGGCTATTATAGCGAAAGAGGGTAAAAGATCCGGGTTTTACAGCAAGCCCTCAAACGTGGTATTGGCCAGTTTTTTCCTGATAACATTCTCTATCAGTCTCTGAACAATACCCTCATCATCGGGTTTCATCGTTTTGACCGCAGCAGCCAGAGCGCGTATATCGTATTGGCTTGGGTAGATCTCCGGGACCGGCTTCTCCAGATTTAGAAAATGGTATACAGCCATGATGGCGGAGCGGACAGAATACTCTACGGTGAAGACACAGTCACCCTCTATCTCACAGAACTGGCCCAAAAATGCAAGGTTCACACTGCCTTCCGGGATGACTTTCGGCCTGTCGCCTTTAACCCTGGGCATGAACTGGCTAGTAATATAGGGCATCATTGCGGGGATAACGATACACTCATCGAGATAGGCCTGCATCTCGTTCGCATCGATGCCGAGGTGATACAACAGTTCCTCCAGCAATTCCCTGCCGGAACACTCGCTCATCTTTTTGTCCATGAAATCTCCCTTATTGTCGGGGAAGAGGGCATAGGCCCATGCCACGGTGGTGTCGGCAGGCTGGTTCTTGAACTGCGGCTGTCTGTTGACCGTGATACTGAGCAGCCAGCTGGAATCTTTGACGGTGATGATGCCGCCTGTCGCGGTGCGGTGGGGAAGGAACTTCCGTTCGGCAAAATCTTCCAGGAGTGCGCGTATTTTCGTTCCCTTTGCCGTGATAGTGAACGATTCCCACTTTGTTTTGTCGATGTCGCTGCAGAAGACTTCCGGTTTGCCAAAAGCCTCATCTTTTGCCGCCACCTTCTTCCACAGACCCCATACTGCGCCTTCGCTTCTGTCCAGGACCGGTGCATTGTCCATATTGCCAAGCGAAGAGTTCTCGGTCATGGAGCCATTGGTGAAGAAGACGAGGTCTTCGGCGGATGTTTGCATCACTTCCTCACTGCCGTTTTTGTTCAGATGTATAGCCGTCACCGTTTTTTTATCTTCATTGATATCGATATCCAGGTCGGTCACCGTGGTGTTGAAAACAAAACTGACCCCTTTGGATTCCAGCAGTCTCTTCAGCGGGAGTATCAGAGAGTCATACTGGTTGTATTTGGTGAAAACAAGACCTTTCATCGTACTCATACCGGGCATCAGATGGATAAAACGGTGCATATATCGTTTCATTTCCACGACACTGTGCCAGGTCTCAAATGCGAACATGCTTCTCCAGTAGAGCCACATGTCTGTCTCAAAAAACGACTTGCCGAAATACTCTTCAACGGTTGCGGCACCAAGATCTTCTTCTTTTGTAAGCAGCAGCCTGGTCAGTTCATGCGTATTTTTTTCATGGAGCCCCAGATCGGTTCTGCGATGTTTTTCACCCCGGTTGTAAATGACCCTTACCTTGGAAAAGTTCGGGTCGATCTCATTGAGTTCTCTGAACTCATCCAGAATGGTACGTTCCTCTTCTTCGATGGAAGGTACCTGTGAAAAGAGGTCCCACAGACATTCGTAATGCGCTTCCATCTCCCTTCCGCCACGTGCGATGAAGCCATCCTCGGGATTGCCGGCACCGTCCATGGCACCACCGGCCAGGCTGCCTTCTTCGAAAATGGTGATCTGATTTCCCTGCATATGCCCATCACGCATCAGGTACTCCGCTGCGGCCAATGAGGCTATCCCCGAGCCTATGAGGAAGGCTCTTTTGTTCTCGATTCCTTCCGGTTTGCGTGTGTTGATCCGTTGATAATTGTTCATGATTGGCCTTTTGTATTTTGCTTACCAATATTGTAGCCATATCAACCCGGATTATCAAGATGGTCTTTTACCCAAATCCCGAAATAGAAATTCAGCACTTCTCGCCATCATCGCATCCATGGACTTTGCTTCATATTCATCACCGCACCTACGGGTGCGCCTCAAACATGAAAACAAACCCCATGGACACGAGCATGGCAAAGATTACAAGAATTCTATTTCGAGATTTGGGTTTTATGAATGTATGGTTGTTGCTATGTGGTGTTATTTGCCGGAGGAGTAATAGATATCGTCGAGAAATAGGGGCATCAGTCACCTGTTGAGCAGGATAAGTCCGATAATAATCAAAAAAGTAAAGGCTATCAGTATTTTGGTTTTAATCGGAGTATCTGCATTGTAGTGGGCATACTGGTTGCTGTGACAGCCTATACAGTGGTCACCGAAGTAATGCTCCCCGCATTTTACACAGGTTTTTGGTTCTTTTTTCTGCATGGAAAACCTTTTTCTCGTTGATTCCAATTTTTGCTAAACTCGCTACCTTTTTTTCTTATTGGCTACTATGGTTATTAACTTGCGTGCATTTCTAACTTCTTCTTTTAGTCTTTCCTCAATCCATACTTTTATGATGGACTGCCTTAACTGCCTTATATGTATAGAAAGCATACCTTAATTATATTTTTATTGTCAAGTACGGGATATGTAGCTTTAATCAAGCACACTGTACCATAGCACACACAAAGGAGTGAACAATGACCTGTCATATTTGCAACAAACCTGCAGAGTGCTTTGTGGATGAAAAGACAAAGATTACATACTGCCACTGTAAATCCTGCGAATATATTTTCAAGTCTTCTGAGTGTTACCAGAGTATAGAAGAACAGAAAAGCCGTTACGACCTGCATGAGAACGATGAGGACCATCCAGGCTACAGGGCTTACTTTCAACGTTTTCTTAACTTTGTGCTGCCACTGGTCGGTACACCGAAAACGGCACTTGATTTCGGCTGTGGCAGAAGCACGCTTCTGGCGTCGCTTCTGGAAGAGAAGGGGGTACACGGTGATTACTACGATCCTCTGTATCATCCGGCTAATCTTGATAATAGTAAAAAATATGAACTTATTGTATCTACGGAAGTTTTTGAGCATTTACATCAGCCAAAAGAAGTATTTTATTCACTTCTTGAGAGGCTTGAAGATGGTGGATATCTTGCGCTTCAGACACAGTTCCATCCCAATGATGAAACGGCATTTAAAAAGTGGTATTACCATCAGGACCCGACGCATATCGTTTTTTTCAGGGCGAAAACGTTCAGGGTATTGGCAGAAATGTATGGTTGTGAATTTGTAGGTGATAATGGGAAGAATATGGTTGTGATAAGGAAAGCGTAGGGAAGATAAATCCCCCCACACAAGAAGCGTTAAAAGAGGCTGTACTCTTCCTTGATCGTGTTAAGGATGCTTTTGTCCGCATTGTAGATGAAAGCATAGTTGAAGAGGGTACTTTTGAGAATTTCCCTGACCTCTTCTTCACTCTCGAACCAGTGAGGACGGTCGATTCCCGGTACTTTGGTCTTGGGCGGGGTGAGTACAATTCCTTTGACCCAGGTGTTGCTTCGCTTGATGTATTCCCTGGCTTCCACGATGTCTTCTATGTTGTCCGTGAAAATGGCCACCTTGTCGCTTTTGCCTGCCTGTGTGCTTTTGAGCTGTCCATCTATGAAGACTGGTATGAAATGTTTGGTGTACTTGAGGCGGTCCAGCGAGTAGGGAAGGTCTTCGGCTTCACAGAATGCAACCACGCGGAGGAGATGGTCAAGGTGGAAAGGAATGAGTTCTTTCTCCTGATAGACATAGCCGCCGACCTTGAAGGTCGTTCTGAAGAGGGTGTCAAAGACCGGATAGCCCTCTACGTCCCTTTCAAGTCTTTTGATGTCCGGCTTGATGAGTTTCATCAGCTCTTTGTCCGTACCTACGAAAAGGGCATCGTCGGAGTTTAGTATCTGCTCGAAAGCCTTGCGCCAGTCGTTGGCGATGAAAGAAATATTCCCTTTGTGTGTGAGTATCATTTTCAGAAAAGACATTTCATGCTCATTGAGCAGGAAAAATTTTGCCTCCTTCTTGATGATCACATAGCGGATAAGCTTGAAAGCGGCCAGCTGGATGTCGGAAACTTTGATCCAGGCGATCTCGTCATCCTTCCTCTCGATGCTGTCGTCATCGTAGATGATGGCATAGGCACCGTTCTCGACGGCTTTGTCTATCTCTTCCTGCTTGGAGGAGAAGAAAAGGTCACCGTGTTCCACTTTGGAAGGGTAAACGGTCGCTGCCTCTATGGCCTGGACTTTTGGTGTATTGGCAAGGGTTCCCTCTGTGAGGTTTACAATATCTTCTATTTTCATCAGCTGATCGGTGTCCCCGGTGTTTTAGGTTTTTCAGGACGGATCATGCACAGTCCGTTCTCGTCTTTGGCCGCAAGAAGCATGCCTTCACTTTTTAGGCCCATGAGCTTAGCCGGTTTAAGGTTTGCTACGACACAAACCTGTGTGCCCAGCATGTCGTCTGCAGAGTACCACTCTTTGATACCTGCCACGACCTGTCTCGGCGTCTCTTCACCGATGTCGACCTGGAGCAGGAGCAGTTTTTTACTCTTGGGTACCTCTTCAGCCGCTACAACGGTACCAACTTTCAGTGAGGTCTGGAAGAACTGGTCGATGCCTATGAGAGCAACACCTTCGTCCTTCTTCTCCTCTTTTTTGGTCTCTTTTTTCTTTTCGGTTTTTGTATCTTCAGGAATAGCCTGCTTAAGCAGCGGTTCTTCGACACGAGGGAAGAGTGGCGGGATCTTTTCGATGGTAAAGGTCTCCAGCAGTTTCTTCTCTTTGATCAGACTGTGCCAGCTTGCATTGTCGATGCTGAAGCTCAGAGCAGTTGCGATCTTCGGGCAGATCACCGGCATGACAGGGTAGAGCATGACCGATACTTTGGCAAGGATGTTTGCAATGAGGCCGTTGAGTGCCATTGCTTCCTCTTCTCTGCCTTCTTTCATGAGCGTCCATGGCTGATATTTGTCGATAGCTTTGTTGGCAACGCTCAGCGGTCTCCAGAGTTCTTCAAGATAACGGTGTATCTGCATATCAAAAAGCAGCGGTTCAAGTTTTTCCAGTGAAGCAGATACTTCATCGAGTTCGGTCTGGTAGTATTTGGACACATTGGCAGAATCTACCCTGCCTTCGAAGTATTTGCCGCTCATACCGATGAGACGGTTGAGCAGGTTGCCCAGGTCATTTCCCAGATCGGAGTTGATACGGTCGATGAGTGCTTTCTGTGAGAAGTCGCCGTCACCGCCGAAGGGGACTTCTCTCAGCATGAAGTAACGGAAGTTGTCCAGTCCGTAGGCATCTGCCACTTCTCTGGGGTTGACGACGTTGCCTTTGGACTTGCTCATCTTCTCTCCGTCACGCGTCCACCAGCCGTGTGCCGCGATGTGCTTGGGCATTTCAAGGCCAAGACTCATCAGGAATGCCGGCCAGTAGATAGCATGAAAACGCAGGATGTCTTTTCCTATAAGGTGTACACGTGCCGGCCAGAAATCCATTTTGGCCTCATCTGTACCGTAACCCAGAGCGGTCACATAGTTCATCAGTGCATCAAGCCATACATACATAACATGCTTGGGATCATTGAGCTCTTCGGGAAGCTTGACACCCCAGTCGAAAGAGGTTCTGGTGATGGAGAGGTCTTCAAGACCGCCTTCGACAAAACGGATCACTTCGTTCCGTTTGCTTTTAGGAAGGATACAGTCGGGATTGTCGTTGTACCATGCAAGCAGTTTGTCCTGGTAGGCAGAGAGTTTAAAGAAATAGCTCTCTTCTTCCACAATGGTTGTGGGTTTGCCGCATTCCGGACAGAATTCACCGTCTACCAGCTGAGACTCCGGGAAAAAGGTCTCACAGGAGATACAGTAGTGGCCTTTGTAGACATCTTTGTAGATGTCACCGTTGTCGTACATGACCTTGAAAGCTTTCTGAACGCCTTTCATATGGTCTGCATCGGTCGTTCTGATGAACTTGTCGTAGGAGATACCAAAATCGTCCCAAAGATTTTTGAAAGTCGCGGAGATCTCGTCTGCATACTCCTGTGACGTTTTGCCTCTGGCTTTGGCGGATTCCTCTATTTTCTGTCCGTGTTCGTCCGTTCCGGTAAGAAAGAAAGTATCCAGACCGCTCATGCGGGAGTATCGCGCAAGTGTGTCTGCGATGATGGTTGTGTAGGCATGACCGATGTGGGCAATGTCGTTGACATAGTAGATGGGGGTGGTGATGTATGCTTTGTGGCAAGATGATGACATGAAATATAATCCTTAAACAAATGAGTTTATTGTATTTATTATTGTTACACAGTGGTGTAAAATTATAGGAGATATATTAGCGAAATTGTGCTGTGACATGGGTATGCTACGGATTTATTAAATTATATTATAATTATAAGAATAATGCAGAGCAAGGAAAAAGTATGGATCATCAGGATAAATCTCATATAGAGAACATCGAAAAGAAAGAGATCTATAGTGAAGAGGAAAAAAAGTTCATTCTTGATAGACTCAATCGTGAAAGGCTGGAGCGGCAGCGCTTTGAACAGCCTTCTAGATCTCAGAGAAGTACCTATACGGAAGAAGAAAAAAACCGTATACTGCAGGAGCTGAACGACAAGCGTATCAGAGACGAGCATCGCAAAGAGATGAAACGTATCCGATTTCTCAATAAAAAGGTGTATATATTCGGAAACAAGAACTATTTCAAACTTAAAGATATGGAGCGGGAATATTTCCTTGAAGTAGATACCTGCGAGAAGTTCACCAACCGCCCCTCAATTGTACCGCTCTACTACAGGACCTTTGGAGAGATGAAGAAAAGAGACGTGCTGCTCAAGATAGAGCCGAATTCAGACAAAATATTCATTTCCAAAGATGCAATCAGGGTCTATTTCAAGCCTTTTGCGCTTGAAGATGCATATACACCGAGACAATAGTGTATTTTGTCTATATGCTCGAGTGTGCCGACGGAACGCTCTATACAGGTATCGCAACCGATCTTGATCGCCGTCTTGAAGAACATAACCATTCTCCCAAAGGGGCCAAGTATACCCGTACAAGAAGACCGGTGAAACTGGTTTATACTGAAGAGTACAGCGACAGAAGTAGCGCTTCCAGACGGGAGTATGAAATAAAGAAAAAAATGAGTAGAAAAGAGAAACTTCAACTTGTGAGGACAAAATCTTAAATGAGGCTCTCTTCTCTTAGGCATTTTTTGTATACTTGCAATGCATAAATTCAACTTTAAAGGCCCTGTATGAGCAAGCCATTCATCCAATTGCCCGAATTGACGCTCAAAGCACTTTTTGAATATAGTACAAACACGTATGGCGATCGTCCGGCTGTCCAGTTCGTGGATGGTAATGTCATGACCTACGAAGCGCTTAAAGCAAAGGTCTCCAAGATACAGGAGATATTGTATGCCTATGATATACGTCCGGGAGACAGGGTGGCGCTCTACAGTGAGAATATGCCCAACTGGTCGGCGATCTATTTTGCAGTGGTGAGTATGGGAGCGGTCATTGTACCTATTCTACCCGATTTTCATACTTCCGAAGCGATGCATATAGCACATCATGCGGAGTGTAAAGCAGCTTTCATCTCCCAAAAGCTCTTTGAAACGCTTCTGGATGAAAAACAGCCGCCCGATATGTGTCTGCTGGTCATAGCCGACAAACTGAACATCCTGACAAAGCTCTCTACCCCCTCAAAGATGGACACAATGCTTAAAAAGGGTGGAGAGCAGTTCACCAAAGCAATGGAAAGGCTTGGGAAAGAGAAAAAAGAGAAGGAAGAGCATATCATCAAAGAAGATGATCTCGCTGCGATCATTTATACTTCTGGAACGACAGGGAGTTCCAAAGGGGTAATGCTCACCCACAGGAATATTACTTTTGATGCCACAGCAGCACAGCATGTGGTGGACATCTTTCCTGAGGACCGTTTTCTTTCCGTGCTTCCGCTTGCACATACCTTCGAGTGTACGGTCGGGATGATTATCCCCCTACTCAATGGCGCTTCGATCTACTATATCCAAAAACCGCCGACACCGACCATACTGGTCAAAGCACTGGCAAAGGTAAGACCGACCTTTATGCTGTCCGTTCCGCTGATCATAGAAAAGATATACAAGAACAGGATACAGCCCAATTTTGAAAAGAACTTTCTCATTAAAACACTTTATGCCATACCGCCCATACGTAAACTTCTGAATAGGGTCGCAGGAAAGAAACTGATGGAGACCTTTGGTGGAGAGATGCGCTTCTTTGGTATAGGAGGAGCAGGGCTCTCTCCACTTGTAGAAAAGTTTCTCAGGGAAGCGAACTTTCCCTACTGCATCGGGTATGGATTGACCGAAACCTCGCCTTTCCTTGCAGGTACCAACCCTGAAAAGACAAAATACAAAGCAATCGGTCCGGTGGTCCCCGGTGTTGAAATAGAGCTGAGAGACGAGAATGCCGAAGGTATAGGAACACTATGGGCAAAAGGCCCTATTGTAATGAAGGGGTACTACAAAGATCCGGAGAAGACGGCTGAAGTGATGGATGAGAATGGATGGTTCAATACAGAGGATATTGGCTATATAGACAGTGACGGGTACTTCTTCATGAGTGGGCGTGCCAAGAATATCATTGTAGGGCCAAGCGGAGAAAATATCTACCCTGAACAGATAGAAGCGTTCATCAATGCCAATAGTTTTGTAGCCGATTCACTGGTTTTTGATGACAACGGCATTTTAAGTGCACGTATCAATCTGGATTATGACAAACTTGACGAAGAACTGGGTGTCAAAAAGAAATCCGAAACTGAGGTACACAAAGAGGTGGCAAACGTACTTGAAGAGATACGCAAAGAGGTCAATGAGAAAGTGTCATCTTTCTCCCGTCTCAGAAGAGTGATAGAACAGAAGGAGCCTTTTGTCAAGACACCGACGAAAAAGATCAAGCGTTATCTCTATGTATAGGGAAGAGGGTTAGAATTCAAATCCTCCGCCTTTGCCTTTGCTCATGCTGTCGTAGACCGCTTTGACATACGTCTCTCTCATTTCGCAATTAAGCAGTTTTTCACACTTTAGGCAGCTCTCTACATGATGTTCCTTCTGGCACTTCTCAAGCTCCGTTTTTTTCTGCTTGAGGGCAATCTGCCATTCATCGAGAACTGTATCGGACATCAGTTTTTAATCCCATACGCTTTTTTAAGTGCTTCGATCTCATAATTGGATCCAAAGAAGCATGGACTGGTGTCATGCGGATGTGCAGGGACGAGTTCCATAAGCCTTTTCCCTTTAGCATCGATCGCCTGGCCGCCTGCCTGCTCATAGATGAAAGCAAAAGGGATCACTTCGAAGAGCTGTCTGAGTTTGCCATGAGGTTTGTCCGATGTACCTGGGTAGGAGAAGAGTCCGCCGCCTTTGAGCAGGATCTGGTGCAGGTCAGGGACCATGCCTCCCGAATAGCGCAGCCTGTAACCTTCGGCAAAGAGATCGTCCACAAAATTCTTGTGATAGTCGCACCAGTTCTGCTGGGTGCCCCCGGGAGCGTTGAGCTTTCCTTTTTCTTTGAGCACAACTTCTTTGGACACTAGGTTGAAAAAACCGTCCTGTGCACGGTAGTGCTTTGGCCTCTCACCTTTGACGGCACGCATGATCTCGATGCGCGGTCCGTAGACCACGTAGGCAGATGCCACAAGGTTCTCACCTTTGGGTTCGCCATCGTATATCCCGAAGATGGAACCTACAGAGAGATTGACATCTGCAAGGCTCGAACCGTCAAGCGGATCGTAGCAGACAGTATACTTTCCGTCGTTGTGCAGTGGCATTACCCCTTCTTTTTCCTCGCTGATCAGGTCTTTGACCAGAGAGACCGACCTAAATGCCTCTTCGATGATGTAGTCGCTCTTGACGTCGAGCTTGAGCTGGTCCTCTCCTGAAGAGTTCTCGCTTTGGGAGTAGCCGAGATCTTCGGTCTTGATGGCGTGGTCGATCTTGAATGCGATCATTTCAATGGTTTCAAAAATTGTAAGCATGAGTGTACCTCTTTTATATGGTGGTGGCGTTGTTCTTGATCCAGTCAATGATCTGTTCAAGGTTGTTCAGGTCGAGAATGTCAATGTTACTGGGTATCGTATAGTCTGCAGGGTTTACGGTGTGGTCGATGGCGATAGCTTCGGAGCAGTCAAAGTAGTCCTTATCGATCTTATTCCTGAAAATGGCGATACGCGGCAGTGGCAGTGTTTTGAGTCCCTCAACAAGCAATATGTCGAATTCATTGATCATGGCAACGATCTCATCAAGACTTTTCTCTCTCTGTGAGAAGTAGGTAGTACGGGTAGGAGATGTAACGACCACTTCCGCACCGGTCTGATAGAACTTGTAACTGTCTTTTCCTTCCACATCGAAGACGGCCTTGCTCTTGGGATCATTTTTGATGATAGCGACCTTCTGTGTCTTGATGAGTTCTCTTGAGACTTTCTCCACCAGTGTCGTTTTCCCGCTCCCTGAAGGACCGGTGAATGCTACGGCTACTCTTTTATTCACGGATAAAACCTTTATCCCGGATTTAGAGCGATATTTTAAACCCTGATTATGCATGAGAAATTACAGAACGCTACGCAAACCATTGTACCGTGGGCACTTACGGAGAAACAATCAATGCACCTACGGGTGCACCTCAAGTTTTCCGCAAATACCCACAGTACAAGCATTTGGCAGATTTCAAGTAATTCTAATGCATAATCCGGGTTAAATCATCCGGGTTGATTAATTGAAAGAATTATACTTAAATCTTTATTGAATGTATGTTAAACTCCTTATTATTAAAAGGGGGGAGAAGTATGCATAGAGAAACTGTAATGGCATTCTGTCTCTTCTCCCTTCTTCTTGGCGGATGCAGCTCCAAAGAGGAGAAGGCGCTCCTGCAGGTCTACAACAAAGAGAAAGTGTATTACAAAAAGCTGCTACATACGGAAAAAGCTCAACTTTACGATGCTAATGAGACCAAGGTCCTGCTGACGGCTACCTACCTTTATTCGCAGACCGATGTGCCCAAAGAGAAGGACAAAAGAGATGAAGTTTTTATTATCGGACTTTATATGGAAGATGAAGAGGTAGCACGTTTTACTGCCGGAGACTTCAATCTGACACTGAATGGTGAAACGCCCAAAAGCGTAAAAATACTCAAGAAAGCAGATAAACGTTTAAAAAATATCCCGTTCATTACAGACTGGGGTGATTACTTTGAAGTGGTCTTCCCTTACACTTTGAGCATGAAGTTCGACCTGGTATTCAACAGTGAGACCTATGGGGTGAAAAAACTTCACTTCGCCAAGAAGGCAAAGTATGTCTTTACCAAAGAAGCTTTTTAGAACGGATCATCTAAATTTATCTGTTTTAGAGGGATCGGTCAATGATTTTATGTATGGCAGCAATCTGGTGGATTTCCCCAGCTTGTTCATATAGATGACGTAGTTCGTCAGTACACGTTTTCCATATTCCCGTGCTTGCACATTGGTCATTTTCTCCATACTCAGGTAAGGCTCAAAAGGACCGTTCCTGAAATAATTCCGATTTTTGATCAGCTTCTTGGTAAACCCGATACCGCCGTTGTAGGCGTAGGCGACAAAGAGAGGATGGTAAAGGTATTTGTTAAGATAGTTCAGATGATAGTCGGCAAAACGGATGGCGACGATGGGATCGAACATGTCGTCATAGTCCATGCGTATTCCCTTCTGCTTGGCGATGTGGTCAATGAGGAAAGGCATGAACTGCATCATTCCCAGCGCAAAGGATCTTGATACCGATGCGGGAACGAAACGGCTCTCCTGTCTGGCAATGGAATAAATAAGCGCCTGGCGCTCTACAGGGTAGCCTTGCATAGCAGACCGGTAAGGCATGGGAAAATAGGATTTTCTGTAGTTGCATGCCTTGGCCTTGATATAAGTATTCATTCCGATGGTTGCCTGAGATTCGCAGTCTTCGGCAAGGGCTTCAAGATCGGCATTGGGTTTCTTTACCTTGATCTTAAGCTTTGCCCAGTGGATAGGGTTGGTCACATCGATATTGCTTACACTTTTTTTACTGACGCGGGGCGTAATGATACTTTTGGGGTATTGGCTGTGTGTGATGTCTGCTGCAAGCAGGGTGTACATATTGATGTGGGTACTGTTCCGTTTGATCTTATAAAGGTATTTCTTCTCCTTGGTCAGCAGATAGAGCCAGAAAAGTGACTTGTCCTTCTCCCAGCGTTTCAGGTAAACATCGTGTGCTTTATGAAAATAGGTGATCGCTTTTTGAAGTTTTTTCCGCTGGACCTGTTTGATACCTGCATCGAAGAGCCTGTTCCCCTCTGCCTGGTGTTTCCAGTCCTCTACCTGCTGTTCTGTGACATAGGGTTTATGCGTGATGTTCGGTGGATTGGCACCGGTTTTCTTCTTGTAGGCGATACGCAGTTTTTTGTTGATATTGTCTACATCTTTGATGATGGCACGCGCCTGTGAAGCAGTTGTGCTTCTCTGTTGGAGGAAACGCCAGATATAGTAGTCCTTTTCCACACTTCTTGGCATATTGTGTACCTGGGAATAGGAAAATGTCTTTGCTTCGATAGAAGTGGTTCCCAGTGCCAACAGGATAACAAGTATCGAAAGCAGTGTCTTGAACATTTATTCTATCCCAGCAATGCGCGCATCATGAAGGTATCGATGAATTGCAGTCCGAGGATAATGACAAGAGGAGAGAGGTCAATCCCGCCAATGATCAAAAACGGCATTTTCCTGCGAAGAACATCATAGACCGGTTCTGTCAGTCTGTAAAGGATCTGAACGATCGGATTTCTAGGGTCGGGCCGTACGAAACTCAGTAGTGCGGCGATAATGACGATCCAGATATAGAGATTGATCACCGTATGGATCAGTTGTACGATAGAATAGATAAGTGCATTCATGATGCTACCTCCAGTAGATAAGATTTGATGTATGGGTAAATGTCGCTCAGCTCAGGGCCCTGTTCGGCACCGGTCAGCAGTACTCTGAGCGGTTTGGAGAAGTGCTCGCCACTCAGGCCGCTCTCTTTCATGAGGTGGGATTCGAACGCCTCAAAAGTAGCGAACATCGGCGCCTCTGCGATGATCTTTTCGAGTATACGCATCTGCTCTCCCCACTTTCCGTCAAAGTCCTTTGGCGAGAAGATTGCTTTGATCCTGGCATCAAGTTCATTGATGGTGGCAGCCTCTTTCATGTAGAGTTTGGCCAGTTTCCCGATATCTGCATCGGCGAACCCGAAGAGTGAGGAGAGTCTTTTATCGTCTATCCTTTCAAGGTGTTTACGGTTTAGAAGACGCAATTCTTCAATATCGAATTTTACTGGCGATCCGGAGAGTTTGCTGATGTCGAACCACTTGATCGCCTCAGGCAGGGTAAAGATATCAGTAGGTGTGGTGTTGCCCGGCAAAATGAGGTAGTTGGCGATGGCATCGGGGATGTAACCTTCTTCAAAGAGCCATTTGACTGTAAAAGCATTGTCACTTTCGCTCATCTTTTGGCCCTCTTCGTTGAGAATGATGGGCAGGTGAGCGTAAGTCGTCTCTTCCTTGTAGCCAAGCTGCTTTTTGATATATTCCTGCTTTGGTGTCTCGTGGAGGTGCTCCTCGCTGCGGATGATGAAGTCGATACCCGAGAGCATATCGTCACAGGCCGAAGCGAAATTCTCGGTCGGTGTAGCGTCTGCTCTCAGAATGACAAAGGAGTCCACTTCATCTGCAGGAGTGATGCTCTCGCCTTTGTAGAGGTCATAGATGACAATATCATCTTCGGGCTTTTTTAGACGGATGACAAAAGGGAGCTTCTGCGATTTGAGCCTTTTAAGTTCCTCTTTGTCGACATCAAAACACTTTCCATTGTAACGGGATGGTGTCTTGTCTGATTCAAGCGCTTCGGGTGTACAGGTACAGACAAAGGCCTTTCCCTCTTCGAGCAATCTGATGGCAAGGGTCTGGTGGATGTTGAGATGTTCGCTCTGATGAAAGACCGAATCGTGTGTGATAGCGAACTTTTCCAATATCTGCAGGATCTCGGTATCTTTTCCTGTAATATTGCGCTCTTTGTCTGTATCTTCAATACGCACGATGAAGTTGGTTTCTTTCTGTTTGGCCACGATGTAGTTGAATATCGCTATACGCAGCTGTTCTGTACGCATGTCACCCGTAGGTGACGGGGCAAATCTAAGCATTCATCTTACTCCAAAAGTCGTGACTTTATAGCACCTTTATTATGGCTGTTATTATAGTGAGTTTATTATTAGAAATGCCCTCCACTTCCAAAATATCCGTAGCTTACAAGATGCATAAGCTCTAATTCGATAAAATACAGCTTTTAAATAAAGGTTGGCAAGAATGAATGAGAGCAAAGATTTTTTACGTACCATAGTGGAAGAGGACCTGGCATCAGGCAAGTTTCAAGAGGTTCATACAAGATTTCCTCCCGAGCCCAATGGTTTCCCTCATATCGGACACGCTAAATCTATCGTTATAAACTTTGGTATTGCGCGTGACTATCATGGACGCTGCAACCTCAGAATGGATGATACCAATCCGATCACAGAAGATACCAGGTATGTTGAAGCTCTCAAGGATGCCGTACATTGGCTCGGCTTCGAGTGGGATGACGGGATACGCCATACCTCCGACTATTTCCCCAGGTTGTATGACTATGCCGTTCAACTCATTAAAATGGGCAAGGCATATGTCGACAGCCTGAACGAAGAGGAGATACGTGAGTATCGGGGGACCGTAACAGAGCCTGGAAGACGCAGTAAATATGCCCAACGCAGTGTTGAAGAGAACCTTGACCTTTTTGAAAGAATGAAAAATGGTGAGTTCAAAGAGGGAGAGCATGTTCTTCGTGCAAAGATCGATATGGGTGCGGCCAATATGCAGCTGCGCGATCCACTCCTCTATCGTATCAGGCATGTACATCATCACAGGACAGGAGATACATGGTCTATCTATCCCATGTATGACTTTGCTCACTGTCTGTCTGACTATATTGAAGGTATCACGCACTCTTTTTGTACCCTGGAGTTTGAGAACAACCGTGCTATTTATGACTGGGTTCTGGATACGCTGGAGCTTGAACCGCCGCGTCCCTATCAGTATGAATTTGCAAGACTTGCTATCACTTACACGGTGATGAGCAAAAGAAAACTTTTAGAACTGGTCAATGAAGGAAAGGTCAACGGTTGGGATGATCCCCGTATGCCAACCATCGCCGGATACAGAAGAAGAGGGTATACAAAGGAATCCATCCTGAATTTCTGCGACCAGATAGGTATCGCAAAAGCGAATTCGACGGTGGATGTCGCACAGCTTGAATTTGCCATCAGGGACGACCTCAATACAAAAGTGCCGCGTGTGATGTGTGTGCTTGACCCCCTGAAGGTCACCATTGAAAACTATGAAGGTTCCGAAGAGATCGATGCCTCCTACTATCCGCATGATGTACCCAAAGAGGCTTCAAGAAAACTGCCTTTTTCAAAAGAGATATATATTGAGCGTGATGACTTTGACGAGAACCCGCCAAAAGGGTATTTCAGACTCACCCCGGAACAGCCGGTAAGACTGAAACATGCCTATATCATCACCTGTAAAGAGGTGGTGAAAGATGCCGATGGCAATGTTGTAGAGATCAAAGCGGAGTACCATCCCGACTCCAAAAGCGGGCAGGACACCAGTGGCATCAAGGTCAAAAGTGCGATCCACTGGGTTGATGCGAAGGGTGCAAAGAAAGCGGAAGTCAGACTCTACGACAGGCTCTTTAAAGAAGAAGCCCCCAAAGGGATGGAAGATCTCAACCCTGACTCTTTGAAGGTGATAGAGCATGCGCTTGTCGAACCGGCAGTCATCACTGAAAGACCCGATGAAAGGTTCCAGTTCGAAAGACAGGGCTATTTTTATGCCGACCCTGTCGACTACAGTGATGAGCACCCAGTGTTCAACAAGATCGTCGCGCTTAAGGACTCCTGGAGCAAAAAGAGAAAAGCCCCTGAAAAAGCACCCAAGCCTCAACCCAAAAAAGTGCAGATAGACGGTGAAGTAGCTCCAATGAACGAAGCCGAGCAGGCACGCTTTGACAAGTACACAGATGAATTGAAACTGGGCACCGAAGTGGCCAATACACTGGCCCGTGACGAGAAACTCTCCCATTTCTATGAAGAAGCACTTTCTGTGCTTCAGAGTCCTGTATCACTTGCAAATATCGTGGCCAATGAGGTTGCCAGGGAGCTGAAGGAAAAAGAGATCGATGCGCTGAAATTTACACCAAAGCAGATTGCAGGGCTTGTGAAAATGGTTGAAGAAGGGACAATCTCAAGCAAAATCGCAAAACAGGTTTTTGAGGAGATGACAGTTTCCGGAAAGGATCCTGAAAAGATTGTCGAAGAAAAAGGCCTTGTGCAGATCAGTGATCCTGCTCAAATTCTGCCTATCATTGAAGAGGTCATGGCAAAAAATCCGGACAATGTCGCCAAATTCAAAGCCGGGAACACCAAGCTGTTAGGCTTTTTTGTGGGGCAGGTACTCAAAAGCACAGGGGGAAAAGCAAACCCTAAAGTGGTGAATGAGCTTGTAGCCAAAAAGCTGAAGTAAGGGCACATCTAATAACCCCAGATGCTCATAACATCTCTAGCTTTTGTCTAGGCTAGGCACTCTTTTGAAGGCCTAGCCGTAGCTAAGTCAAAAAAGAGTAACGACGCATAGGTGAAAGCTAGTGGTACCCGTAGGGTGGGCTTTGCAAACGCGATCTTTCACAAGATGCTTACTTCGTCTTAGCTTTGGCTAGGACTTGAAAGCCTCTTGCAAAATCTCACATTTGCAAAACCCATTATGGGTATCTGGGGTTATTAGAGGTGCCCATCAGAAAGATTATATTTAGGAAGGATTTTCTTGTGTTCCGTATCGAAAAGATACGGAGACATGTTTGCCGGATCAGTTATTGATCCGCATGTGCATGATGCACTTCAATGAGATCCTCAATGTTGGTATCTAGGACATATACATTCTCGTAACCCATCATTTCCAAATATCCCATCACACGGTTGGCGAACCATCCTTTTACACAGGCGATGACGATCGGGTTGGTATGCTCTGACGGCAGTTCATCAAGATAACTCGCAAATTCAGGGTAAGGTGTATAGTACGTATTGGCAATGTTTGCTTCCTGCGCATTCTCACCGTTTACTTTTGCCGGTGGGCGTACATCGAGCAGTATCGCTCCTGCATCCATCAAGAGTTCTCTGGTCTGATGAAGATTCACCATTCCAAGATTCTCTTTTCCTTTATTAAGTTCAATAATTACATCTATCTTTTCTTTTGTTTTGTCTGACATTTCACTCTCCTGTATTTTTTATACTTATATTATATATAACTACAGTTAATGAAAATGTAACAAAAGTCGCATTTAGGAAGTTTTTGATGTTTATTATATTTTATGAAACGTTGATAGAGCGTAATAATAAAGAGGATATAATATCTTCACTTCAATTCAAAAGGACAAACATGGGAAAGATTTTAAAGGTCTTTATAGGTGCATTTTTAGTACTGGGAGCAAATATTTTTGCAGCAGAAAACCAGAATATTCAAATATTCAGTACAGACAACTCAAATGGCTCGATCAACGCCAAGAGCATAGAAAAAGCTTTTAACGACAGTGGTGTTATTGTCGATGTCAATAACGACATGAATTCTATTTTTTCAAAAAGATATGGCAAGGTGTATCATAAAAACTACAACCTGGCGATCTTTACCAATCCAGCACGGGTTACAAAGCTGATGAAAAAATATCCAACAATCGGTTTGATAACACCTTTATCGATGTCAATTTATGAAGATGATAAGACTATCAATATCGCTACCTTGTCACTGGCAGGCATGTCCAGAATCACGAAGATCCCTATGACAGATCCTGATTTGACAGCCTATGCCAAGTCGGTGGATGCAGCACTTCACAAAGCATTGCCAAAGGGCAAGTATTTACCGGTAAACCACACTCTCAAATCTTCAAAGCCGCTGGTTACCGTGTTTACAACAGAATTTGAAGTTGAAGACGGTGATACCATCACAGATGCCAAAGAGAGCTTTGAAGAGGAGTTTGAAAGTGAATTGGGACCGGTCGGATTCCTGATACCAAAGTCGTATAAACTGAAACATGACAATTATGACTTCTTCGATACCTATTCGATCATCAGATTCAATGCGATCTATCCCGTATATAAAAATCATCCGGATGCCGGAGCATATGCGCCTTTTTCACTTGTTATTTACAAGAAAAAAGGTGATGATACCGTACATATAGCATACCCCTCTATCGATAACTGGATTACTGATCTTGATATTACCGATAAAGAGACTGTGAAGGCTGTTAAAGAAACCCAGGAAAAGATTAAAAATATTCTTGAAGAACTTACGGAATAATTTTACCTGATGGTTCAGGGGTTGTATAAAAATGCACCCTTGCAATATTTCAAAAACAAGGATACTGTTTTTTTGGAAGAGAACTACCCTCTGTTGTTTCCCTGACCGCCGTTGCGTCCGCTTCTTCCGTTGCGTCCGTGTTTGTTGCGGTCTCCGCCGCCGGACCTTCTTTTGTTGTTACCACGGTATCCGCTGCGTCCACGGTTACGGCCGCCACCACCGCCGCCTCTGTTCTGCATGGCTCTTTCAATGAGCAGTTCGATTTCTTCAAGGCCAAGCCCGATGTTGTCTTTTCCTTTGACGGAGATCTCCGACTGTACCATAGAGGCCAGCAGGTGTGCAATGGTTACGATATCGAGGTCATGCTGCAATGTTTTGACCAGTTCGATCGCCTTGTCGGTGATCTGAGTCTGGGCGATTTTGGCAATGAGCTCATCGTTACGGTTGTTCTGCACTTCTATACGGGTAGGGATGACTTGCGTGGTCATTTTTGTCCCTACATCTTTCTCGATACGTTTGATGGTTCGAAGTTCGTTTGGGCTTACCAAAGTAATGGCCTCACCTGTTTTTCCGGCACGTCCTGTACGGCCGATACGGTGAACGTAAGACTCGGAATCGAACGGGATATGGTAGTTGAAAACGTGTGTGACATCGTTGACATCCAGACCGCGTGCCGCAACGTCAGTTGCCACGAAAATGTCTATGCCACCCTGTTTGAAAGCCCTGATAGTTACTTCTCTCTGTTTTTGTTCCATGTCACCGTGAAGGCCGCTTACCTTGAAACCCTGGGCTGTCAGGTGCGCGACGAGTCTGTCAACCTCTTTTTTCATACGGCAGAAGATGATACATTTTTCCGGGTTCTTGTAGTCGATGAGTCTGACAAGTGCATCGTCCCTTTCTCTCTCCTGAACCACATAGTAGTACTGTGTGATCTTTGAGTTGGTACTCTCACTTTTTGTGATGGAAACCGTTTTGGGATTGTTAAGGATCTGCTCTGCAAGTTTTCTGATGCCATTGGGCATGGTCGCTGAGAACATCAGTGTCTGACGCTCTTTTGGGAGGAAGGTGAAGATGTTCTTGATCTCGTCGAGGAAACCCATGTCGAGCATTTCATCTGCTTCATCGAGAACGACGAAATGTGGGTTGAGCTTGATCTTGCCACTCATCAGAAGGTCCTGCAGTCTACCCGGGGTCGCAACCACAATGGATGCCTGCTTGATACGCTCGATCTGCTTACCGTAAGCTGTACCGCCGTAAACGGTAGCCGTTTTGAGTCCCGAGAGTTTTCCGAAACGGAAAAGTTCGTCGCTCACCTGCATGGCAAGTTCACGTGTTGGGACGATGACGAGGCCTTCAACAGAACCGTCCGCTTTCATCATGCTCATGATAGGCAGGCCGAATGCAGCGGTCTTTCCTGTACCTGTCTGTGCCTGTGCGATCATGTCATGCCCTTCGAGAACGAGAGGAATGGCGTCTTTCTGTACGGGGCTTGGTTCTTTGAATCCGGCTTCCGCTACGGCAGCCTGAATGGTGTCTTTGAGGTTAAAATCTGTAAATTTCATGTGTATGTCTTTGTGTTAAAATGGTCGGTGTTGTAGTTGTCTTGCGATGCATAGGAAGTTTGTTTCATATGGTACATAAGGCCTAAAACCCTGTTTCATGCAACCGATACCAAACTTTGTGTCACACGCTTTTGTTCGTGGAAAATAGAGGAGATATGTCGTATCTCGAATAAGGAGTTTGATACTCTCTTGCAGAAAAGTTCGCAATTATAGCAGGTTTATCAGTAAAAAGATAGGGAGAGAACGATTTTTCCCAAAATTGAAAAAAATATGATAAAAATTAGGTATTATTTAATAAGAGATTCCTTTAGGAGTATGTAATGAATAAAGTGGCTATCGTTGAGACCATCATGACAAGTTTTGCAAAGCGTACCTGTATCAGAGAAGGTGGCTGTGTGCCGAAGCGTTATCTATGGACCGATGCTTTTGCTGTCTGCAGTTTTTTGGAGCTTTACCGTCAGACAGGATTGGAACGCTACAGGGAAGATGCACTGCTGCTTGTCGATCAGGTGCATCATGTACTTGGCAGACATCGCAGTGACGACAGCCGAAGCGGCTGGATCAGCGGCCTTGATGACAGGGAAGCTGAGATGCATCCAACCATTGGTGGCCTGCGGATCGGTAAAGCTCTGAATGAGAGAAAAGAGAATGATCCTCAGGATGAACGTCTGGAGTGGGAGCAGGATGGACAGTACTTCCATTATCTGACCAAATGGATGCATGCATTGAATATTGTGACCGAAGTGACAGAGGATCCGAAGTATAATCGTTGGGCTCTTGAACTTGCGAAAACAGCTTATGAAAAATTTACGTATCTGACGCCTTACGGAGCAAGACGTATGTTCTGGAAAATGAGCATTGACCTGAGCTATCCTCTGGTATCTTCCATGGGACAGCATGATGCACTCGATGGGTACATCACTTATCTTGCATTGCAAAAGACAGCGGAACGCTATGGAAATTTTTCCGGTGAACTTGATATCTCTCCTCAAATAGAAGGACTGTACCAGATGGCCAGTTCGATGGGGATGGATACGACAGATCCTCTCGGTCTGGGCGGATTGCTGAGTGATGCCTGCATTTTGGCGCAGCTGGATATTGTTGAAAACAGTGAATCAACATCCAATATGCTGTTTTCCATACTGGACCATGCCTGGCAGGGGATCGGATATTTCCTTGCTGAAGAAACAGTGAAGTACCCGGCACAATACCGTCTGGCATTTCGTGAACTTGGGTTGAGCATAGGACTACATGCGGTAAAGATCATCAAGCATCTGCTTGATGAACATAAACTGGCTGTTGCCAATGAGAAATTGTTGAGATCATTACTTGGAACACTTGGAGAGTACAGTGCTCTGCAGGAGTACATCGAAGCATTCTGGCTGGACGATGAAAATCAAAAAAGCAATACCTGGATAGAACATCTCGATATCAATGCGGTAATGCTGGCTACAAGCCTGATGCCGGACGGCTACCTGCGTATAGAATGGGGAGAGGGGTCATGACCGTCAGCAATGCAGAGATCGCTTCCATCTTTACTCAGATGGCCGATCTACTGGAGATCAGAGGAGAGGATCCGTTCAGAACGAGGGCGTACAGGAATGCCGCACGTACCATTGAGAACCTGGGAAAAGACCTTTCAAAAATGGTCGAAGCCGGTGAGGATATCTCAAAGATCCCCACGATCGGAGAGCGCATAGCCAACAAGATCAGAGAGATCGTTCAGACCGGCAGACTTGCGAAGCTTGAATATCTCAAACATTCATTCCCTCCACATCTTCTTGATATTCTCAAGATAGAAGGTATCGGACCCAAAAGAGCTAAAATCCTTTACCAGGAATTACACATTGGCTCTCTGGATGCCTTGAGAAAAGCAGCCGAAGCACACAAGATCAGTCAGCTCAGAGGTTTCAGTGAGAAGATGGAGCAGAAGATACTCAAGGGTACGATGCTGGCCAAGAAAGAGGGAAAACGTTTTCTCTACTCTGTGGCGGAACCTCATGCAGAGGCACTTGAGACATACCTGAAAAAATTCTCCGGAGCAGAACAGGTCACTGTTGCGGGGAGTTTTAGAAGGAGAAAAGAGACCGTTGGCGACCTGGACATTCTGGCAACTTCGAAAGATCCGGCAAAACTCATAGACTATTTCGTTGACTACCCCGGGATCAAAGAGATCGTTTCACACGGTGATACACGCTCCACGGTCATTCTCAACAGCGACCTTCAGGTCGATCTCCGCTGTGTGCAAGCCGAGAGCTACGGAGCGGCACTGCACTACTTCACCGGTTCGAAATCGCACAATATCGCTGTACGGATCATGGCAAGGGATATGGGGATGAAGGTCAACGAATACGGCCTTTTCAAAGACGGAAAAAGGATCGCTGGTGCCACAGAGGCAGAGATGTATGAGGGTGTGGGTCTTCGCTATATCGAGCCTGAGCTCAGAGAGAGCAGGGGGGAGCATACCGCTGCACGGGAGAACAGGCTTCCAAAGCTCGTAAAACAGACGCGGATAAGGGGCGACCTGCATATGCATACCCATTACAGTGACGGGCATAACAGCATTGAAGAAATGGCGCTGGCAGCAAAAGAACACGGATACGAATATATCGCCATTACCGACCATTCCAAGCATATGAGTATCGTACGCGGTATGGATGAGAAACGGGCGCGGGAACAGATGGCGGAGATTGACCGGATCAATGCAGAATTGAAGGGTATCAGCATACTTAAGAGTGTTGAATTGGACATTCTTGAAGATGGAAGTCTGGCACTGCCGGACAGCGTACTCAAAGAGATGGACCTTGTGGTCGCTGCGGTACACGACCACTTCGGGCTGACACAGAAGATGCAGACCAGACGGATTTTAAAGGCCCTGGAAAATCCCTATGTAAAAATACTAGTACACCCTACGGGTAGGCTTATCGGTGAAAGGGAACCCTACAAGGTGAATATGAAACAATTGTTCAAAGGGGTAACGGACAATGGCTGTTTCCTTGAGATAAACGCACAGCCCAAACGGCTTGACCTGAACGATATCTACGCCAAGCGTGCCAAAGAGGCAGGTGTGCGTTTTGCCATTTCGACAGATTCACACAACGCGGCATCTTTGGACTACATGAAGTACGGGGTGTATCAGGCAAGAAGGGGGTGGCTGGAAGAGAAGGATGTCATCAACACCCTTTCCCTTTTAAAACTGAAAAAGCTTTTGGGTTAAAGCATTCCCATTGCCAGTTTGGCCTCGTCGCTCATTTTGCTCTGGTCCCAGGGTGGATCGAAGACGATGTCGACATCCACATTCTCAAGATACTCGACACGCTTGCTGATGCTTTTGACCAGATCGACAATGACGTCGGACATGGAGCAGGTAGCAGAGGTCAGGGTCATAGTGATCTTGCACCATTTCATCAGGGAGACCTCGTTGGTCCAGCATTCTACATTGTAGATGAGGCCAAGGTCGTAGATATTGACAGGTAGTTCCGGGTCATAGATTTTTCTGAGTTCCTCGATGACGATCTCTTTCATCTCCTCGTCACTCGGTGTCTTGTCAAGAAAGGCACGTTTGTTCTCATCCATCCGTTCTCTGATCTCTGTTTCGGAAGGTCTTTTGACTTCAGATTTTGGTGTTTCTTCTTTCTTTCCAAACTTCTCTTCGTAGGCTTTCATCTCTTCAGCCGTGGTAGGGATGTCGTCTATTTTTATATCTTCAGGATTCATTTGAAATCTCCTTTTCTTTGCATCTTTTCGCATAGGCATACACCTTGTTCAAAAAGGCTTCCAGACTCTGCTGTCTCACAGGTGAGAGTAGTTCTATGACACCCATCCCATGCAGTTTTGCCGGATCGAAATTCAGGATCTCGTCAGGCGTACGGTTATTAAAAATGTCTAGCAGGAGCGTCAGCATCCCTTTGGCCATTTCTGAAGTACCTTCTCCACGCAGAACGAGTTTACCGTCTTTGCATTCACCGACAAGCCATGCGGCGGAGGCACATCCTTCTACAAAGGTCTCGTCGTTCTTCTCCTCTTGGGGAAGCGTGGTATGTTTCTTCCCCAGGTCGAAGATATATTCGAGTTTGTCGTTGGCCGTTGGGAAAAGATCGAAATCTTCTTTGTAACGGAAAATGGTCTCTTCCATGCTCATGATGCCTCCTTTTCGTGAAGGGTATAAAAAGCATTGTCAAATGCCTCTTTGATGCGCTCCTGCTGCCGGCTGTCCTTGACCTTCTCGATAAGTGTATTGGCAAAGGCGATGACCAGCATCTTTCGGGCTTCAGTAGCGGAAATACCACGTGACTGGAGGTAGAAGAGCTGTTTTTTGTCCAGCTGCCCCGTTGTGGAACCGTGTGAGGCTTCCAGCTCGTCTATGTATATTTCCAACTGGGGCTTTGCCGCCATGTAAGCTCTTTCATCCAGGAGGATCGCTTTGGAGTTCTGGTGTGCTTTGGTATATTTGGCCGAATGCTCCACCTTGATCAACGCATCGAAGATCCCCCTGGCAGAGCCGTCCAGAATATTCTTGGCTTCCTGTGAGGAAGTGGAGTGCATCCCTTTATGCACGATCTGCGACACGGTACCTCTTCTGGCATCGCTGTTCAGGTAGAGCAGGTGTCCCGCCTGTCCATGGGCATGCTCATCCAGTTCCATTTTGAGAAGCTGCAGACCAAGGCCGCCGCCAAAATCGAATGATTTGAAAATGGCATTGGCATTTCTGCCGACCTGAATGCTGTGGGATGCGACGATGGCATAGTCCTTGGGGTTCAGCGTCTGTGTTTTGAGCATTCTGAGCGTACTGTCTGGCGCAATGCGTATATCGTGGCCGTAAAGCACCAGCGATCCGGAGATATCTTCCTCTTCGAAAGTCTCATACACCGTAGCATGTCTGTTGCTCTGGTTCTCCAGCACGATACGGTAGTTGATCAGTGTATTGCTTTTCGTGAAACGGTGCACGATCTCCACATGGGCATCGCCGTCGATCTCTATCTTGATGACATGCGGTACGAGCAGATGACCGAGGTAGTAGAGCGGATCGAAGTGTGCCATATCGATCTCTTTGCAGGCTTCATAGAAGATGCGCATCCCCTTGGGGGCGGAAAGGACTGTTCCGTTCACAATGACTATGTCTTCGCTTTCTTTGATCTCTCTGGGTACATAGGTAAGGGTATCGTACTCTTTGGCAAAGAGTGATTCAATGTCAAAATAGCGGTAGGCTTCACCTTTTTTAGTGGGTATGCCAAGCGTATGAAGCCTTTCAAGGATAGCTGTATGCTCATCAGCCTGTAGTAGCTGACCCAACTCCCCCGCTGTTTTGTTTCTCAGTGTGTCGAGTATCATGACTCTATATCCTCGATGATGGATTCATACCCTTCCTCTTCCAGCTGAGCAACCAGCTCAGGACCTGCCGTTTTGATGATGCGCCCGTCCTTAAGAACATGGATATAGTCAGGTTCGATGTAGTCCAGAATACGGCTGTAGTGGGTAATGACGAGAAAGGAACGCTTGCCGTCCTTCATCTTGTTGATACCCTCAGAGACCGCCCTGAGCGCATCGATGTCCAGCCCGGAGTCGATCTCGTCGAGGATGATCACTTCAGGTTCCAGGATGAGCATCTGCAGGATCTCGTTGCGTTTCTTCTCTCCGCCGGAGAAGCCTTCGTTGAGCGAACGGCTGATCATGTCCGATTTCATACCGAGCATTTCGAGATGGCTCTTCATCAGCCTGAGGAATTCGGCTGCATTGAGCTCCTCTTTTCCTTCATGTTTGCGTTTGGCATTGAGTGCAGTTCTGAGGAAATAGGCATTGTTCACACCGGGGATCTCCACAGGATGCTGAAAACTAAGGAAGATACCCTCGAGTGCTCTCTCCTCAGGCTCCATTTCTATGATGCTTTTGCCTTTGTAGCGGATGTCGCCTTCCGTCACTTCCACGTCATAGTGTCCCACAATGGTTTTGGAGAGTGTCGATTTACCCGCACCGTTGGGCCCCATGATGGCATGGACCTTTCCGGGTTCCAATGCAAGGTTCAAGCCCTTGAGTATCTCTTTCTCTCCGATCTTTGCATGTATGTTCTCTATCTCTAATGTTGTCATCCTACGCTTCCTTCCAATGTTAATTCCAATAATGCTTTTGCTTCTACCGCGTACTCCATAGGGAGTTGTGAAAATACCTCTTTGCAGAACCCGTGAACGATCATCGAGACGGCATCCTCTTCATTGATCCCTCTCTGTCTGAGGTAGAAGAGCTGTTCATCGCTGATCTTCGAAGTGGTGGCTTCATGTTCTATCTGCCCCTGCGTATCTTTTGATTCGAGGTAGGGGAAAGTGTGTGCCCCGCACCTGTCGCCGATGAGCAGGGAGTCACATTCCGAGTAGTTTCTTGAACCTTCGGCATCCGAACCTATTTTCACCAGGCCCCGGTAAGTGTTCTGCCCCTTCATCGCCGAGATACCTTTGGAGATGATGGTCGAAGAGGTGTTCTTCCCGAGGTGGATCATCTTGGTACCCGTATCAGCCTGCTGGGCGAGGGTGGTCACGGCGACCGAGTAGAATTCGCCTACTGAGTTGTCACCTTTGAGGATGCAGCTTGGGTATTTCCATGTAATGGCAGAACCTGTTTCCACCTGCGTCCAGGAGATCTTTGAGTTGTCCCCCTTGCAGAGTCCGCGCTTGGTCACGAAGTTGTAGATACCGCCTTTGCCGTTCTCGTCTCCGGGGTACCAGTTCTGGATGGTGGAGTACTTGATCTCGGCATCTTTCATGGTCACAAGTTCTACCACGGCGGCATGAAGCTGGTTCTCATCGCGTGTCGGTGCAGAGCATCCTTCATTGTAACTGACATAAGCGTCTTCATCGGCTACGATAAGTGTCCGTTCGAACTGCCCCGTATTGAGCGCGTTGATACGGAAATAGGTGCTAAGCTCCATCGGACAGCGTACTCCTTTGGGAATATATACAAAAGTTCCGTCAGTGAAGACAGCCGAGTTGAGTGCCGCAAAATAATTGTCCGCCATGGGAACGACAGAAAACATATATTTCTTAATAAGCTCCGGATAGTCACGTATTGCATCGGAGATGGAGCAGAAGATCACGCCGTGCTTCTGAAGCTCTTCGGAGTAGGTGGTCTTGACTGAGACCGAGTCCACGACCGCATCGACAGCTACTTTGACGCCGGCAAGCTGCTTCTGTTCCTCCAGGGGGATCCCCAGTTTCTCATAGGCGGCAAGAATCTTGGGGTCGACTTCGTCGAGACTTTCGATCCCCTGCTTTGGAGCAGCGTAGTAGGAGATGGACTGATAGTCGATAGGCTCATATTCAAGATGTGCCCAATGGGGCTCTTCCATCGTCAGCCATTTTCTGAGGGCTTTGAGTCTGAGCTCAAGCATCCATTCCGGCTCTTCTTTCTTTTTTGAAATGAAGCGTATCGTATCTTCATTAAGTCCTGGAGGTACGACATCGGTCTCGATATCGATCTCGAAACCAAGGTTGTATTCACCCGAGACAGCTTTGTCGAGTTCTTCGTTTGCCATCGGCATACTCCTTTAGGAGGAAATTTGTCTTATTTATATTTATAGCACAGATAGATTAATAAGAGGTTAGCTACGGTCTGTAAACCCTCACATTCTCTCTGTTCTCCGAGTCACGCAGATACTGGGCGTGTAGCTGGCTCATGATCCCTTTGTCACAGTAGAGAAGGTACTCCCTGTCCTGCGGAAGCTTCTTGAACTCGGTCTTGAGTTTGTGAAAGGGGATCTGTATGCTTTTACATTCTGCCTCGATGCATGGAGCGTCGGTACGGATGTCGATGATGGTGTAGTCACCGCTGCCAAGGTCATTGATTACCTCTACCGGCGCACTCTGGCTGACATCATCCACGATATCACGGATATCGAGGCTGACGGCATCCTGAACAGCTTTGTCGAGCACTTCATAGTTGAAGCGTTTTGCCTCTTTCCCCATGCGTTTGTAGGAGCCGTGAATGATGGGGTTCTTGGAGATGACACCGCAGTATTCGGGCATATTCTCGGCGAAGTAGCGTGTGCCGATCCTGGTGGCGATGTCGATGATCTCGGGTTTATTGAATGTGGCAAGCGGGCGGAGTACCAGTTTGTTGGTCACCTGGTCGATGAGTGCGAGGTTTCTCAGGGTCTGGCTGGAGACCTGTGCGACGCTCTCTCCCGTAACAAGAGCATCGATACCCATCTCGTTGGCGATCTTTTCTGCCGCCATCAGCATGAGGCGTTTAAGGGTCACACCCATGTAGGTCTCCGCTGTGGAACGGAAGATCTCTTCGATGACAGTGTCGAACGGTACGGTGACGAACTGCACAGGGTGTGAAGCTCCGTAACGGCTCCAGAGGTAAAGAGAGACCTGCTTTACGCCTATCTCATGTGCCGCGCCGCCGAGGTTAAAGAAGATGAAGTGGGTCTTGATACCCCGTTTCATGGTCAGGTAGCTTGCCACGGTGGAGTCGAACCCACCGGACATCAACGAGAGTACGTCTCCCTGTGTGCCTATGGGAAAACCGCCAAGTCCCATGTGTTTGTCTGTAATGATGTTGAGCTGGTTGTTGATGAGCTCTATACGCACCGTCTCTTCAGGGTTATGCAGGTCCACACCTGCCGCGTTACTGTGTGCCAGGGTATAGCCGCCGATGACACGCTCCATTTCCGAAGAGTTGAAAGGGTGGCTTCCTGTGCGTTTGGCACGCACGACGAAGCTTTTGCCCTCGATGGTTGGTGCGACGGTCTCGCAGACCTTCTCTTTGATTTTATCGAGGCTGTCCATCTGGTCGAACTGCAGTGCTTCGAGTACCTGCTCGATGCCCGGTGTATGCAGGAGTGTGTTGCGTACCTCTTCCAAAGCGTCGAGAGGAGTGACCACCTCGATTTTATCGGAGAATTTTCTGATGGCTATCTGCTCATCTATTCTGCTGAGCAGGGTTTGGAGATTGCTGTAAAGCTGCTGGACCATCTGCTTTTTGGCCGAAGAGCCTTTGACCATGATCTCCGGGAAGAGTTTGAGGATGAATTTCTGTGTTTTGACGTTAGTTTCTGTCACGACATTCTGCCTTGAAATAAAATGAATCGTATTATATCACAAGAACTTCTTCGAAGTATTTTTTAGTGAATTTAGACGGGAATATATAAAATAAGAAAAATATATGTTAGAATATAAAACTGTCTTCACATTACTGAATGACGGAAGGAAAACCATCATGAAACGTTTGAAATTCTTCATTCTTTTCGCAGTACTCCTGTTCGTTGTACTCTTTTACCGTACCTATGAACAATATCAGGAGATCAGCAAGGTACAAAAACTCATCGTTCTGCATGAGAGTAAATCGCTTGCCGAATTCATCTCTTCCTTCCGCCAGACCTATCAGGATGTCTTTCTTCGTGAACATATAAAGATCACCGATTCTACGCTTAATCTACTCCCGGTCAAGACCATTACCGAGATCAGCGAACATTTCAGTTCAAAGATCAACGGGGAGATCGTCGTACGTACGGTCTCTGACCGTCCCAGGAACCCTCTCAACAAAGTGGACCGTTTTGAAGCACAGATGATAAACTATTTCAAATCCCATCCCAAAGAAAAATACAAATTCGTGGAAAATGAGGAGACCTACAGTTACATCAAACCGCTTTATATCGAAAAGAGCTGTCTGCGTTGCCACGGAAAACGTGAAGAGGCTGTGCCCAGCATCCGAAAACGATATGACAAAGCCTATGACTATAAACTGGGTGAAATACGCGGTGTGATGCATATTAAGATCAAAGAACGCGATCTTTTTACCGGACTCTATGGCAACTTCCTGAGTTCTCTTCTGGCAGCAATACTGATCTATGTGCTGCTTCTTGTGGTCATCTATCTTCTGATTAAACGCATACACCGGAAGGAAGAGGAGTATCTTGCAAGGCTGGAAGAGGATATTGCGAAAAAGACACGTGAAATCAGCAGGCAGAAAGAGACTTTTGAAACGTTGTTTGAGAAATCATCGGACGGTATTCTTATCGTGGATGGTCCAACCTTTATCGAATGTAATGAAAAAATGGTTGAGATACTTAAGTACGGTTCAAAAAAGGAACTGCTTAATATGCACTATAGCGATATGGTTCCCAAGTTTCAGCCCGATGGAAGGAACTCCTATGAAAAATCAAAAGAGATGGTAGATCTGGCCAGGAGATACAAAGGATACCAGTTTGAATGTGTCTACTTGAGAGCCAATGGAGAAAAGTTCCTGGCCGAAGTGACGTTGACCCCTATTCTGCTGGAGGAAAAACATGTCATCTATACAGTGGTAAGAGATATTTCAGAGAAGAAAAAAGCCCAGATGGAACTGCTCAGACAAAAAGATATACTGCATCATCAGGCACATCATGATGCCCTTACCGGGCTGCCAAACCGGATACTTTTTTCCGACCGGCTTGAACATGGGCTTAAACTGGCAGAAAGACAACTCAGTAAAGTGGCCCTCTTCTTTATTGATCTGGACAACTTCAAGCAGATCAACGATTCGCTCGGGCACCACATAGGTGATAAGGTGCTTAAAGTCGTTTCGGAACGACTGAAGGCAAAGATACGCAAAGAAGATACCCTTGCCAGGCTGGGTGGTGACGAATTCACTATTATCATGGAAAATTTCAATGAAATTCAGGAAGTTTCCGGTCTGGCACAGAAAATACAGACAGTATTGACCCAGCCGATGCATATAGAGGGGCACACGCTCTATATCTCCTGCAGTATCGGAATCTCTTTTTATCCGCAGGATGCACAGGATGCCAATGACCTTCTAAAATATGCCGATGCAGCGATGTACAAAGCCAAAGAGGAGGGGCGTAACAATTTCCAGTTTTACTCTTCGGAAATGACAACACTGGCCTATGAACGTGTAGTCATGGAAGCGAGCCTTCGCCAGGCGATCAAAAATGAAGAATTCCTTCTTTATTATCAGCCACAGGTCAATGCCCAAACCAGCAGGATGATCGGAATGGAAGCGCTGATACGCTGGAAACACCCGCATCTGGGCATGATTCTTCCTGACAAGTTCATTCCACTCGCCGAAGAGACTGGGTTGATTTTGGAGATAGACAGGTGGGTGATGCGCACGGCGATGAGACAGGTACGCCAATGGTATGCACGCGGACTTGACCCCGGTGTGCTTTCACTGAATCTTTCCATGCGGCAGTTAAAAGATGGCCGTTTCATCGATGTACTGAAAGAGTGTCTTGATACGATGTCGTTTAAGTCCGTATGGCTGGAGCTGGAAGTGACCGAGGGACAGATGATGAAAAATCCTGATGAGGCAGTAGCAATACTTGACGAGATCAAAGCAATGGGTATCAGTGTTGCTATTGACGATTTCGGTACGGGCTACTCTTCCCTAAGTTATCTGAAACGTCTACCCGTCAGTAGACTCAAGATAGACCAGAGTTTTATTCACGGGATCCCGGAAGACAGAGAAAATGCCGCCATCGTCAAAGCAACCATTGCTCTGGCAAAAAGCCTTAATCTTCAGATCATTGCTGAAGGTGTTGAAAATGAAGCACAAAAGGCGTTTCTCGTCTACAACGGGTGTATTTTTATGCAGGGATATTACTACGGCAGACCGATGACGGCAAAGCAGATAGAAATAAAGTGTTTTGATATCTGTTAAGAGAGAACTTAAACGGTGCAATGACCTATATCAAAGTTTTGGACCGATATTAACGTTAAAATAAAAGATAAACTACAGAATTTGGAGAATATAGATGAAAAAAACAGTTTTCTTCTTGGCAAGCACACTTTTACTGAGTCAGATGCTATTGGCTGAGGAGCCTAAGATCATACAAAAAGAATTGCCGCTTACGCAGATGCAAAAGCAGAACAAGACCATTGTAAAAATGGCAGCTGAAGGGCTGAATGAGAACCTGCCTCAAAAAGTGGATGACTACACTACATTGACGCAGGTTGAAGCGAAAGATGAAACGTTAATATATGTTTTTGAGATCAACACCGGTGCGAAAAGTGATGAAGCTGTGCAGAAAGAGGATAGAACACGGATGCAAAAAGCGGTGACTAATGGTATATGCCATAGTTCAAAACGCTTTTTGGATGCCCATATCAATATTGCCTATATCTACCGAAGTGCAAAAAGCAAAAAGGAATTGTTCCGTTTCGATATCAAGAGAGAAGATTGCGAATATTTTGACTAGTCTTGTAACATTTTAGGCTGTAGTGACAAAAATAGTACCGGTTTATTGATTTCTGATGATAAAATTTATTATAATATAACTATTATTGATTATAAATATGATGGATGGGCAAAAATATAGATCAAAGAGAAATATGATGACTTCGGGAAAAATTGAAATGGATGAAAGACTAAAAGAGCGTTTTGAACTTGCGCTCTGTGGCAGTAAAACATCCATTCTAGATTGGGATATGGTGAATCATACACTCTATATTTCTCCAAGTTGGAAAGAGATGCTTGGCTATAGGGACAAGGAACTTCCCAATACTGAAGGTACATGGAAGAAACTGGCATATCCAGGGGACATAGTGACTGTTATGAAGTCACTCAAAGAGCATATAAGGGAACATCGTAAAGTATTTGAGAACAACCATCGTCTGCAACATAAGGACGGACACTGGATATGGGTGCTTGGAAGAGCACGTATCATCTATGATAAAGAGGGGGATGCGATCCGGATGGTGGGTACGCATACCGATATTACCGAAGAAAAAGAACTGCAGCTCAAGTACTTTCAGCAAGCACAGATATTGGAACAGATACATGATGCGGTGATATCGCTTGACATGAACGGGTTCATCAGAAGCTGGAACAAGGGCTCAGAGATACTTTTTGAGTATCGAGCTGATGAGATAATCGGTAAAAACTTCTCCGTTCTGTTTCCGGACAATACCACAGACACGTATGAAAAAGGGATATCCGAGCTAAAGGAGAATGGGGAGTACAAAGCAGAGATGCTCTTGCAGAAAAAATCAGGAGAACCTCTCTATGCCGTACTTTCATTCTCGCTTTTAAAGGATGAGAATGAAGAGACAACGGGAATTGTTAGTTATGCCCATGATATCACAGAACAAAAAAAGGCTGAAGCGGTATTACTGGAACAAAAGAATATTTTGCGTTACCAGGCACACCACGATGCATTAACACGCCTTCCAAATCGCGTACTTTTTTTCGACAGGTTGGAACAAAGCATTCGAAAGACAGAGCGATCTAAAAAGGATTTTGCACTTTTCTTCATCGACCTGGACAAATTCAAGCATATCAATGATTCTTTGGGACACAGTATCGGTGACAGGGTTCTCAGGGCTACGGCAAAACGCATAGAAGAGACCATCCGGCAGGAGGACACACTTGCGCGTTTGAGCGGTGACGAATTTACAGTGATCATGGAAGATCTGGGGTATCCTGAAAATGCTTCTGTTTTGGCTGAGAAAATCCTCTTAGTCCTGCAAAAGCCTATGTACATTGATGAATATACATTGTATATTTCAGGGAGTATCGGTATCAGTCTCTATCCACAGGATGCCATGGATGCGGAAAGCCTGTTGAAATATGCTGATACGGCTATGTACAAGGCCAAGGAGAATGGCCGAAATACCTTCGAGTTCTATGCCTCTGAGATGACGGAGTATGCTCTGGAACGTATGGCAATGAAAACAAGTCTGAAAGAAGCGATAGGAAAAGAGGAACTCTGTATTCATTACCAGCCTCAGATTGATGCAAGAACAGAGAAGATAATCGGTCTTGAGGCACTTGTCAGATGGCAGCACCCCACAAGAGGCCTGCTCTATCCTGAAGTATTTATCGGCCTGGCAGAAGAGACAGGGTTGATCGTCGATATTGACAGGTGGGTGATGCGAACAGCTATGAAACAGGTTTCTGCCTGGCACGGGGAGGCATTACTCTCTGATATACTTGCTTTGAACATCTCCATCAAGCAGCTTGAAGGGCATCACTTCATGGAAGAGATAGAAAGGGCTCTTAATGACTTTGCTTTCAAGCCGGCATGGCTGGAGTTGGAGATCGCTGAAGGGCAGGTCATGAAGAATCATACCGAGATGATTACAAGACTCGAGAAACTCAGTGCCATGGGCATAGGTATATCGATAGATGATTTCGGTACAGGATACTCCTCGCTTTCCCTTTTGAAACGTCTGCCTATCAACCGTTTGAAGATCGACAAGTCTTTTATAATGGATATACCAGGCGATGAAGAAGATATGGCTATTGTCAAAGCGATTATCGCACTGGCGGACAGCCTGAAACTCGATATTATTGCCGAAGGGGTTGAAACAGATGCCCAGAAAGATTTTTTGGTCAAGAACGGCTGTACCAAAATACAGGGGTTTTACTATAGTCGACCCATTACTTCAGAACAGGTGAGGTATTTTCTTCAAAAACACCAATAATGGTAAAAATGGCAATATGCCATATTTTTATATCTATCTTTTTTTTTGTGATATAGTGAATAAAAAAGTGAATAGTATAGATGTTCCTGCATATAGATATCGACAGTTTTTTCGCTTCTGCCGAACGTACGGTAGATCCTTCCCTGAAAGGTATACCTATGGCGGTAGGAAACCGGAGCAATCTTGAGATTTTCAACCGGAAACGTACCAATATCAGACTGATGAATAATAACAGCGGTGCTTTTGTAACACCGGTCTTCTACAGTGACAGAAAAAAGATCTTTGACTCCTACTTCATAGACAAAATAGATGGAAAAAATAAAATACGGGGCATCATTACTACGGCCAGCTATGAAGCGAGGAAGTACGGTGTCAAGACAGGCATGCCCATTGCCCAGGCTTTGCATCTTTGCCCTTTGATGGTGGTGGTACCTTCCCATTATCCCCTTTATCACAGGCTTTCGCATAAGATACATACTTTGATGCTGCAGGAGATGCCACTGGTAGAACAGTTCAGCATAGACGAGTTCTTTGCCGATGTCAGCGGATGGATAGCAGATGAGGATGTCTATGCATTTGCCATAGATCTTAAAATGAAGATGATTGAGCAGTTCGACATCCCAGTATCCATAGGTATTTCACAGGCTAAATGGATCGCAAAACTTGCTACGGAGTCGGCAAAACCTTTTGGGGTCTATGAAGTCAAAGATATTGATGCCTACATTGAAAATATTCCCATTAAAGCGTTTCCTGGTATAGGCAAAGGTTTCCAGAAGCGTCTGGAGGAACGATACATTAAAACGCTGGGGGACGTAAAGCGGAACAAGCCGCTTTTCTACTCCTGGAAAAAGCCGGGCATACAACTCTACCACAGAGTGACAGGTACATGTAATGAAGGTATTGAAGGCAGGGGAGAGAGGAAGTCCATCGGGATCAGCAGAACTTTCGACCCGATCCATGAGAGTAATGAAATCAAAAGGCGTATCATGGTCATGGCTCGTCATATCAGCTATATGGTCATGGCGATCGAAGTCAACCCGACGACTTACCATCTGAAAATTAACTACGAGTATGGCATCAGAGTAAAAAAGAGTGAGACGGTCAACAGGCTCTTCAGTGAACAGCTCTTCAAAAGTGCACTTTCCAGAATGTATGAGGAGATGATGCTGCCGGGTAGGGGAGCGATAAAGCTGACGCTTAATGTATCAAACTTTACGATACATCATGCCAGAACGCTTTCCCTGTTCGATTTGAACGATGATATCTCTGCCAATGTACTCTCCTGTCATATCCACTCTCTTAGAGAGAGGTTTGGACTTGATATCGTCAAAACAGCAGATGAACTATAGGACACCTCTAATATTAGAGGTGTCCTATAGTATAATACATCATGAATTTTTTAAAAAAACTTTTATACTTTAAAACGTATCGGGAACTCAAACCGGAAGTACTTCAAAACCTTTTTTCGTCCATAGGAAGGACAGTAATTCCTCTTATCATGCTTGAAACGATCCTGCTTTTCATGCTTCTTCCCTCTATGGGAAAAATAATGTACTTGTGGTATGTCGCGATCTTTTCTCTTTCCATATCGCGGCTCTATGACGGCTACCAGTATAGGGGAAACCTAAAAAAACACTCTTTGGAATATTGGCATAAACAATTCATTATTAAAGCTTGGGGAACTGCTTTTTTATTGGGATGTCTGGCTCTGTTTACTATTCCGAACTTAAGTGAGTATTATCAGCTTTTCGTATTTATGATCCTTATAGGCATCAGTGGTGGGGCGGTCGTATCCCTCTCCTCGGACCACCGCATGGCCATAGGCTATATCATGATACTGCTATTGCCTGTTGCGGTAGAAATGCTTCTGTTGCAGACATGGAATACGGTCATCATCGGACTATTACTGATACTCTATTTCATTACATTGACAAATATGGTGTTCCATGGCTATGATACCAATCTTCTGATGGATAGAAAGAATGAAGAGATCGCAAAGGTACAGTCTGAGCTCCAAACCAAGCAGGAGATGCTGGCACTCTTTTTCGAACAGGCTCCCATCGGGATATTCACATATAATACCGATCTTGTCATTACGGATTGCAATCAGGCTTTTCTTGATCTTTTTGCTCTTCAAAAAGAAGAGATCATCGGAAGAAGTCTGAGTCAGCTTCCCGACAACAGCCCTGTTAGGCCTGCGAAAAAAGCACTCACAGAAGGGCCTCAAACCTATGTGGGACCTTATATGTCAATAAAAGGTTTCAATTACTGGATAGAAGCGAAGTCTGCTCCTCTTTACAGCAGGGAAAAAAAAGTAATCGGAGGTCTTATCCTGATAGAGGATAAGACAAAAGAGCATAATGCTATCAAAGAGTTGGAATATAATGCCATGCATGACTCTTTGACATCGCTGAATAACCGAAGAGGATTTATAGATTTCATGGAAAAGATGGTTTCCATGGCAGAGCATCAGAGATATTATTCCATCCTTTTCTATATGGATCTCAACCAGTTTAAATACATCAATGACTCCCTGGGCCATTCTTTTGGAGACAAACTGCTTGTAGCAGTAGCGGAACGACTCAAGCAACTTGTAGATGCGCATAACAATCTCACAAGAATGGGAGGAGACGAGTTCATTATAGTTGCTCCTTTCATAGATGAGTTGCCAGATAAAACAAAAAATAGAGCAGAAGAATACGTTAAAAAGATAGAGAAAAGCTTCAATGAACCTTTTATACTGGATGATGTCCTCCTGCATGTGAGAACAAGTATAGGAGTAGTTATCATCGAACCAGGTTTCAATGATATCGAAGAGATCGTCAGACATGCGGATGTTTCCATGTACCAGGCGAAGAAACACGGCCATGATTTTATATCCTATTACAACAAAGCATTGGATGAAGAACGTAAAAAAGTTTTTAATCTACAGCATGAACTCATTTCTGCCCTGCATGACAATGCGTTGGAGCTTTACTACCAGCCTATAGTCAAAATCAAAGACGACTCATTGCATGCAGCAGAGGCACTCATTCGCTGGGAACACCCTGTACAGGGACTGGTCATGCCTGAAGATTTCATTCCTGTGGCGATTGAATCTGGCATCATTGTAGAGGTAGGCTGGTGGGTGCTTGAGACGGTGTGCCGGCAGATAAAAGAGTGGAAAGAGGTGGGCAGATGGAAAGTGAATTATATCTCCATCAATATCAATGCAAAGCAGCTGCTGAAAAACAATTTTGCCCAGACCTTCCTTGACAAACTTACAGAATACGGAGTCAATAGTTCCGATATCAAAATAGAGATCACGGAAACTTCTCTAATCGATAATTTTGAAATGACCCAGGATGTCATAGTGGAATTACAGCAGAGTGGTATCAGGTGTGTTATTGATGATTTCGGTACGGGGTATTCGTCACTCTCCTATCTTAAAAAACTTTCTTTCTCCGTTTTGAAGATCGACAGGGAGTTCATGTCCGGTCTTGTCGATGATGAGGAGAGTATCGCCCTGATGCGTACCATGATCAGTATAGGAAAACAGCTTCATTACAATGTGATTATAGAAGGGATAGAGAATGCCACACAAAGAGATATCCTCAGGGAGATAGACAATACTCTGAGTTATCAGGGATATGTTATCAGTCCGCCTCTTCCAGAGGAGGAATTTACAGAGAAGTTCCTGGTTTAAAAAACGATCTGTCCGTCGTTCTGCATACGCATCATGATCTCTTTGGCCTTTTGATGGCCCTGGAAAGAGGCTTTTCTACACCATTCGATAGCTTTTTCCTTATCTTCCTCGCACCCCAGTCCCATGTCGTAGAGTGCACCAAGGTTGAATTGTGCCGAAGCATTGCCCGCCATGGCAGCTTTTTTAAAAAGAACATAGGCTTTATTGTAATCCTGTTCTACGCCACGTCCCTCTTTGAACATGGCTGCAAGGTTGTTGAAAGCATCGATGTTTCCTCTTTTGGCTGCCTCTTCGTACCAGAATGCAGCTTCTGAGAAATTCTGTTCGCATCCTTCACCCTCTTCAAGCATCAGGGCTGCTTCGAACTGTGCAATGGGTACTTCCCTTGTTGCCGCTTCGAGGTAGTTCTCAAAGGCTTTTTTTGAATCCTGCTGGACACCGAATCCCCTGAAATAAAGGAATCCCAGATAGTAGAACGAAGTAGGTTCTTTCTCTTCGGCCAGAGCAGAATAGAGTACAAAGGCCTTATCGTATTCTTTGGCATTCAGTGCATTGAATGCTTCCTGTAGCTGCGCAGTCATCTCAGGCACCGAACCCTTCAAGCTCCGCATTGACCTTTGTTATTTTGTTTTGAGCCTCTTCAAGGGCTTTTTTATTCTCCGCAATGACCTGCTCGGGTGCGTTGGCAACGAATTTTTCATTGTTCAGCATACCCGAAAGCTTTTGTATTTCCTTTTCAAGTTTCTCTTTCTGCTTGGAAAGCTTGCCGATGATCGCAGACATGTCGATATCTTCCGTGGAGATCATCGTCTCCAAGCTGTCAGAGACATCGGTAACACAGTTTGGCAGCTTTTCATCTACAAAAGTGATCTCTTCCACTTTTCCGAGCTTCTCTATGAAGGGCTTGAGCAGGGCTCTATCAGCTTCTTTGTTGAACTTGATAGCCGCCTTTTCGATCTTCTGATTCCCTTTCTCGATGAGTGTTTTGCAACGTCTGACTGAGACGATCGCCTCAATGGCAAGGTTGAACTGCTCGGCGATTTCTTCATCGATCTCGGTCACTTTCGGGTAAGGCATGACCATAATGGAAGTAGCGTCACTAAGTTCAGTTCCGGAAAGTCTCTGATAGAGGTTTTCAGTGATGAACGGCATAAAAGGGTGAAGCAGCTTCAGCGACTCTTTGAAGATGCTTCCCAGTTCTGCCACACTCTCTTTGCTTGCTTTGCTCAGCTCAATGCCCCAGTCACAGAACTCACCCCACATGAAGCGGTAGAGTGTGGTTGCCGCATCGTTGAAGTGGTATTGGTCGATGTAGTCTCTGGTCTCTTTGACCGCAAGGTTGAAACGGGAGAGCATGTAGCGTCCCAGCGGTGTGTTGATATTCCTTTGGTCCAGGTCTGTAAAAGTATCCTGGTTGAGTTGCAGATAATTGGCCGCATTGAAAAGCTTGTTGGTGAAGTTACGGCTCTGCTCGAGCTTCTCTTCGCTCAGCTTGATGTCGCGTCCCTGTACGGCAAGTACGGCAAGCGTAAACCTGAGTGCGTCAGTAGAATACTTCTCTATCATAACAAGCGGGTCGATGACATTCCCTTTGGATTTAGACATCTTTTCGCCTTTTTCATCTTTGACCAGTGCATGCAGATAAATGTCTTTGAAAGGGAGTTCTCCGGTAATGTTCTCGCCCATCATCAACATTCTGGCAACCCAGAAGAAGAGAATGTCAAATCCGGTAATAAGAAGCTGGTTGGGGTAGAACTCTTTCATATCCTCCTCGAACCACTTTTCGTTCTTAAAGGCTTCACCGTTACCCCAGCCAAGTGTTGAGAAAGGCCAGAGTCCGGAAGAGAACCAGGTATCGAGCACATCTTCATCCTGATGGATATTGGTCGATCCGCATTTGATACATTTTATAGGTGTTTCCCCGTCAAAGGCAAACTCTGCACCGCAGTCGTCGCAGTACATGACCGGTATCTGGTGTCCCCACCAGAGCTGACGGGAGATACACCAGTCACGCAGTTCACTCATCCATGCATTGTAAGAGTTGATCCAGTGAGAAGGAAAGAACTCCGCTTCACCGTTGTTGACTTTTTCGATGGATGCTTTGGCAAACTCTTTTTTGACGAACCACTGTTTGGAGATATAGGGTTCCACAATGTTCTTGCAGCGGTAGCAGTGCCCGACCTGATGGGCATGCTCTTCCACTTTTTCCACGAAACCTTCTTCTTCGAGTTTTGCCATAATGGGTTCTCTTGCTTCGAGACGCTCCATACCCGCGAACTCTCCGCACTCTTCGTTGAGAATACCTTTCTCATCGAAGATAGTGATGAAGTCGAGGTTATGTCTTTTGCCTACTTCGTAGTCGTTTGGGTCATGTGCCGGTGTAACTTTTACGACTCCCGTACCGAACTCCATATCGACGTGTTCATCGGCGATGATCTTCACTTCACGTCCGATAAGTGGAAGTGTGACGCTCTTTCCAATGAGGTGTTTGTAGCGTTCATCGTTGGGATTGACCATCACGGCAGTATCTCCAAAATAGGTCTCCGGACGTGTGGTTGCCACGATAACAAAGCCTGAACCGTCCGTCAGCGGATATCTGAGATGGTAAAGATGCCCCATATGGTCTTCATGTTCCACTTCAATGTCGGAGAGGGCACCGTCATGGGTACACCAGTTGATCATGTAGTTCCCGCGGACAATATCGCCGTTGTCGTACATCTGCTTGAAAGATTTTTTGACGGCATTGGCCAGTCCTTCATCCATCGTGAAACGCTCACGGCTCCAGGCAGGTGATACACCGAGTTTTCTGAGCTGTTTGGTAATGGCATTCCCTGAACTGTCTTTTTGCTGCCACGCTCTTTTGAGAAAGGCTTCTCTGCCTATCTCCTCTTTGGTGGTTCCTTCTGCCAGAAGCTGTTTCTCAACGACATTCTGTGTCGCGATCCCTGCATGGTCCGTACCGGGCTGCCAGAGTGTTTTGAACCCGTCCATTCTCTTGTAACGCACGATGATGTCCTGAAGGGTAAATGTCAGTCCGTGGCCGATGTGAAGGTGCCCGGTAACATTGGGAGGAGGCATCATGATACAGAAGTTCTTTCCCTTTTCCTGTATCTCCCGGTTGCCACCTGTCTCAAAATATCCGCGTTCTTCCCAGATTTTGTAGTAGTTCTCTTCGATCTCTTTTGGATTGTAGACGTTCTTTTTTGTTTCACTCACTAACGATCCTTCTAAACACTAAACGCTAAACGTTTAGCTCTATATTTGCCGCGATTATATCTAAATGGTGCTTTTTCTTTTATGGGCAGTCATTCATATCTTTTGGTCTTTGCCAAAAAAGTAGTAAATGGCTGCGCCGAGAAAGTAGAGAAAAAAGACAAGGATAAACCAGATGATCTTTGTTGCAGAGTCTTTAAAGTCACTTTTAACTATATCTATCAATGCCCACAGCCAGAAGATGAAAACTGCCAGGCCGATCAGCATTCCTATCATTGCACCTATTGCTTCCATGGTTTACTCCTGTATGTCACTGTCTAAAACAGCGGTGTTTTGTTTTGTTTGTGCCATTTGAGGATGCTTTTCCATGCTTCCTCAGCTGTTTCTGCATAGGAAAAAATATCGAGGTCCTCTTTTGCGATGACACCTTCTTCATATAAGAATTCAAAATCGATGATCCTCTCCCAATAGGAACGGCAAACCAGTACCACTGGGATGGGAGGGTTCTTTCCTGTTTGTATCAGGGTAAGCAGATCGAAGAGTTCGTCGAGAGTTCCAAAGCCTCCCGGAAATACTACAAGTGCCTTTGCACGCTGCATAAAATGCAGCTTTCGTATGGCAAAATAGCGGAAATGAAAGCTTAGTTCAGGTGTGATATAGGGATTTGGCTCCTGTTCATGAGGAAGTTCGATGTTCAGTCCGATAGATTTGGCACCGACTTCATGCGCACCGCGGTTTGCTGCTTCCATAATGCCGGGCCCTCCGCCGGTCATCAATGTGACATAGGTGTCATCAGGACCTTTGCCTGCTTTGCCCACCAATTTTCCAAAATGGCGTGCTTCTTCATAGTAATGGCTCTTCTCCACGATCCTTTCTGCCGAACGAAGCTGGGCAAGCAGTGCTTCTGAATTGGGTTTTGATTTGAATTTTTTCTTGATCTTCTCCAGTTTTTTGAGTGCTTCATCAAAAGGGATGACACGCGCACTTCCAAAAACGACAATGGTATGTTCTATGCCATCATTTTTGAGTTTTGTTTCCGCTTTGAGATAGTCAAGCTCCAGCCTTACCCCCCGGGCATCATTGGAATAGAGGAATGCTTCATCCTCTTTTGTATATCTATGTATAATAGTATGATTATTCTTCAGTGTTTTTTTGTTATTTTTCTTCATGCAAATATTATACAGTCAATCATGTTATAATTATCATAGAAGTAAGTGAAAAAGTAAGTGAAAAATAGATAATACAGTAAAGAGAAAAAATGAAAAATATTGCGATACTTTGTTCAGGAGGGGATGTTTCCGGGATGAATGCGGCATTGAAAAGGTTTGTCGACTATGCTTTCGATCAGGGAATGAGACCTTTTTTTGTCGAGAATGGCTATGAAGGCTTGATCGACAACAAGATAAGTGCAGCTGCCTACAGTGATGTAGCCGGTATCATTTCCATTGGAGGCACTAAAATACGGACTTCAAGATCTGAACGTTTCAAGGAATCATCCTACAGGCAAATAGCACTGGAAAATCTCCGTGAACACGGTATAACCGGCCTTGTAGTCCTGGGAGGTGACGGTTCTTTCAAAGGTATGCAGAAGCTTTCAGAAGAATGTAACGACATCGGTTTTATAGGGATTCCTTCAACTATTGATAATGATATTGCCGGCACACAGTACTGTCTCGGAGTCGATACGGCACTGAATGCCATCAGGGTGGCGATCGATTCCATCCGCGATACCGCCTCCTCATTCGGTCGGGCATTTGTCATTGAAGTAATGGGGAGGGAGTGCGGCTATCTGGCACTTGTCTCGGCCCTTACCTCAGGTGCAGAGATGTGCCTGATACCTGAGGTTCCCTATAATCTTGAAGTCTATAAAGAAGAGTTCCTCGAAGAGAAAGAGCAGGGCAGGTCCTACTTTATCGCTATCGTTTCCGAAGCATTGAAAAATACCGAACAGATCGTCCAATGGTTCGAAGAGGAGATCGCTATAGAGTCACGCATGACAGTGTTGGGACACATCCAGCGAGGAGGCATTCCGACCGTGCATGACCGCCTGATGGCTTTTCATTTTGTTACCACTGCCATTGATGCGCTGCGTGAGGGAATCAAAAGCACAGTGGTCTGTTATGATGACGGTATGTTTCTCTGCAAAGACATAAAGGATGTCGCCTTCAAAAAGTACATGATAGATGAGGACCTGTTAGCGTTGGGAAAAGAATTTGAATCACCACAGCATAAACAGGTATAATTCCAAATAAACCATTAAGAAAAAAGGATACATATAATGAAAGAAAAAATTGATAAGGTAATAGAAAAAGTAGAAAAATCAGATAAGGTGACCCCAGAAGACAAACCTTTGATCATACAGAAGCTCAAAGAGTGGAGGGAAGAAGACAATGCCATTAACGATATTGCCGTTAGATTCGAGAACTGGTGGATGGAGGTCGAACCGATCTTCGCTGAGATGGGATTGGTGTAATTGACATTCTATACCCAGTACACCTATGAGAAAAAATGGGTGAGAACGAGTGAAAAAGATGCTTTAAAAATGATTACTGAAGAAATGCCGGAAACAGATCCTAAATCAACGCTTCAGTATATTCTCTCGGAGATCAAAAAAGGCAAGACCGTCACACTGGGTACGTGCCGCTTTCGCCTGGAAGCTTAAAAAGAACCTCTCTTAACAGGTAACTGCGGAAACTACCTGAATGCACACGCTTTACACAGTCAAATCCTATAATAATCCCAATGAAAAACCTTAGGGGAGCAGTATGAAAGATTTCTTTGCTGAAGCGGCGGTATTGTTATCTTACCCGCAGAACCTGGTACGTTTACTGGTCCGGCTGGTGCTGGCCTATGGCTTTGCCAAACCGGCACTGATGAAAATAAACAATTTGAAAGAGACGGTACAGTGGTTTGAGAGTATCTCCATACCCTTCCCGCTTTTGTCGGCTTATCTTGTCTCCGGCATAGAGCTCATGGGAATTGTCTTTCTCATACTGGGGCTTTATACCCGCATGGTTTCGGTACTGCTGGCCTGTGTGATGCTGGGTGCCATTCTTTTCGTCCATCTGCAGTATGGGTTCTCTGTCGCCGACAACGGTTTTGAAATACCTCTCTATTATTTTATTTTCCTGATTTTCCTTGCCTCCTACGGTGCAGGAAAATACAGTCTGGACAGAGTGATCTTCAAGGATGGTACAGATGAATAAAGAGCATCTGATGGAACATTTCCCTCTTTTTGCATCTGACTGGAGCGTATTGATCAAGCTTTCCATTGTCACTATTCTTATTATATTTATCATGGTGGCCATTTATGACAGGTTCATACAGAGAAAGAATCAGCTTCTCATCAACTACCCGCTTATCGGACGATTATGTTACTTCTTCTATATGCTGCGCGGCCCCATGCGTCAGTACTTCGGGGATGAGACTTTTTATGATTCTTTCGAAAAGCTGCTTTGGATCAACAAGGTCGCAAAGAAAGAGAGCCCCTACCTCTCTTTTTCACCGACCAAACCCTATGCCAATCAGATGATACTGTTCAAACATGCCAATTTTGTCAAAGAGGTAGATGAAGTGCAGGAAGCTTTTTCCGTTACATTCGGAGAGAAGAGAAAAATTCCCTATATCAGTCGAAGTATCATAGGACGTTCGGCCATGAGTGACGGTGCTATCTCGCCGGAGGGGACACGGGCTTTTTCCATCGGTGCCTATAAAGGACAATTTCCCATCAACACCGGAGAGGGCGGGCTCACGTCGAATTTTCTGGCCTCTTTGAACGTGGAGGATTGTAACTGTACCGACTACCTCGAGATCAGAAAAGGGACGGTCTTTGCAAGGTCTGTCTATAGGCTTTTATGTTTTTTCAGCAACAAAGAGATAGCCCAGCGTGTCTACAGAAAGATGGTCGTAAGACAGAAAGACAGGGGTACTTTTATATTTGACAACAAAAAACTGCTCTATTTCCGTATAGACTGGACGCAGGATCTCTCCTATTTCCCAACAGAAGTACCGCATTCCGTACCGGATATCACCTTTCAGATGGGTTCCGGCCTGTACGGAGTACGTGATGAAAAAGGTGAATTCGATGCCGAACGCTACCGGAAAGTGATGCGATTCTGCCGTATGACCGAGGTGAAACTCGCACAGGGGGCCAAGCAGACAGGCGGAAAACTTCTGGCAGTGAAAGTGAGTGATGATATTGCCTATTACAGGGGTATACCTGCGCACAAGGACCTCATAAGCCCCAACCGTTTTCCTTATGCCAAAGATATGGATACTTTTTTTGATTTCATCTCTGAACTGCAGGAACTCTCTGATAAACCGGTAGGTTTCAAGATAGTTATTTCGACCAGAGAAGACTTTGAACGCTATGCCGAGGTACTCAAAGAGAGAAAAGATGCCGGTAAAAGCATTGTCGATTTCCTTACCATAGACGGAGGTGATGGTGGCTCTGCAACTGCTCCGCTGGAGATGATGAGCAAGATCGGACTTCCCATACGTGCAGCCCTGCAGATCGTGATCGAGGTGTTGGAAACGTATGGTCTTCGGGATAATATCAGGGTTATCGCTGCGGAAAAAGTCCTTACTCCCGATGATGTGATTGAACTTTTGTGCTACGGGGCAGACTTTATCAATATTGCCAGAGGATTTATGATCTCTGCCGGGTGTATTCGTGCCAGAGAATGTTCCGGAGCGGGAGGGCGAAACTGTCCTGTCGGGCTTGCTACGATGGATGAAGGAAAGCGGAGCAAGTACCTGGTACTTCAAAAAGCCAAAAGTGTTGCCAATTATCATCATGAACTGCTATACGGCATACGTTCACTCCTTGCGGTCATGGGTAAGAGCAGTGTCAATGAACTTTCCATGAATGATCTGAACCAGCGTTAAAAAACCGTTAAACTTTACTTTCTATAATGTGAAAAACAGTTATAAGGAGCAATTCATGTTAAAGAAAAAATTATTACTTTTGGCCTTACCGGTCGTAACTGCACTCTCCCTTCATGCAAGTGATCCGTTCAATGATCCATTCTTCAATGATCCGTTCGGAGATGATATATTCAAAGAGATGATGCAGATGCAAAAAAATATGGACAAAATGTTCGAGAGAATGCAGCATCGCATGAATCAGCGTTCATCAGGCCTTGTAAGCCCACTGGGAACCTACAAAATGGCCGTACAGAACCAGCTTGTGGATAAAGGTGATCATTATGAACTTGTGACCAGTATCCCTGAAAGTAAAGAGAACCATATCGATATCAATACTGCCAATGGTATGATGAACATTACTGCGAAGATCGTGCAGAAGAAAGAAGAGAAGAATCAATATGGTGTAAGCCAGTCTCGCTCGGTCAGAATGTACCAGCAAAGTACTTCCCTTCCTGTCGATGCTGATGAATCAGTGATTAGTACAGCCTATAAAAATGGAAAATTGCTTATAAGTATAGGTAAGAAAAAATCAGCTGTAAAAACCAATAAAGTCGGTACGGTACCAACGTTAATGAAACGTGAGAAAACCAATGCGAAGGTAGTGGTGCCTAAACCAAACTATGAAAAGAAAGAGGTGAAAAAACAGGGAAGCTCAGAGATTACAGAAGAGAAAAAAGAGCAGAAAAACACACCTCAGAAAGAAGGTAATGTTACGATTAAACCTATGAAAATAAAAAGTGATATTCCTACAATGAGTTAAAGTGGAGCAGGCCATTCGGCTTGCTCAACAGTTGAAATAGCGTCAGGATCACTTCTTTTTCTTTTTTTCGGCTCTCTCTTTTTTCTTGTAGTCTTTGATGTGTTTTTTTATCTCCTGTTTCAACTCTTTTCTATATCTGTTTTCGAACTCTTTTTTGATGATCTTCTTGATCTTCTTCTTTTTTAGCATTTTAGATCCTTTGAAGTGTTTTGGGAAGATTATATGATTAATAATCTTTCCTTAAATTATATAATAGTGCAAAAAGACTTAAAGGTATGGGATAGCCTGAATTGTTTAAAGGCAGATTGCCTGTTTGATCTTCTCCTGATTGAGCTTTTTGATGAGCTTGGTGGAAAGATCAGCGTAGTGCTGCTCGTCAAGGTGGAGCTTTGCCTTTATCTCTTCAAGAGGGGTCTCTTCAGTCCAGGCTTTCAGTAGCTTAAGCTCTTTCTTCGTCAGTTTTGCTTTGAGTGCCAAAAGCAGTTCCTTTTCTTCTTTGAGTGGATGGACCAGTTTTTTTATATGTTTTTCTATCTCTTTTTTTAATATTGACAATGTTTTTCCTGTTATTTTGTGGATTGGCCGTATCCTTTATGGTATTAACGGCTGCGATGGTGCTTTGTGTATTCGTTGTCTATCTCTTTTTGCATCTGATCGTGAATTTTGTCGAACCATTCTTTGTCCTCTTTTTCCACATCAACGGTCGGTAGGAATTTGTAGTGAATTGTACCACCGTGACCAGTTTTTTCATGTTCGTTCACGACCTGTTTGCTTCCGGTGATCACGACCGGCTGTACTTTCAGTTTAAGTTTCTCGGCGATCATTTTGGTTCCCTGCTTGAAGGGAAGGACTTTCTGGTCTTTGGCTCTGGTCCCTTCAGGGAAGATGGCAACGGCACGGTGTTTTTCCTCTATAGACTCTTTGACATCCTTCATCAGTTTGATCAGGCCGGCCTTGCTGCTTCTGTCAAGTGAGATCATGTCTCCAAAGCGCAACAGATATCCGTAGAGAGGCATGCTGAAGAGTTCTTTTTTGGCAACCCATCTGAGATGGTTGTTCTGCAAAGCTTCCATACCGATAATATCGACAATACCCTGATGGTTCATTACGATCATATCGGCTTCAGGGTCCATTTCGCCTTCCTGAACGGCTTGGGCACCCATCAAAAAGAGCGAAAGGCGGTTCAGGTGGTGCATAATGGGACCTTTATACTTTGGGAAGAGTATGATCGCAGGTATCATGATCAGGCCGGTGTTTACGGCAATGACAAAGGCATTCCATCCAAATCTAATTTTCGCAAAGATCTTCATTTTTGACCCATCCTATAATTCCGTTTTTGTATTCTATTTTGAGAAATTCCCCGCGCTCTCCCAGCAGAGGTGTTTTCAGGTCTTCGTCTATTTTGGTACCTATGGAGCTGTTATATGTAGGCAGCAAATAGAGCGGAGCACCCTGTTTGACGCAGATCTTTCTGTGCGGTATGTAGAAAGTCAAAAGGGTAATGAGTGAGACGACCCCCAACACAAGAAAGAAAAAATCCCTTTTAATGAGGAACATCAGAAAGAAAAATCCTACGAGAAATATGAAGGTATATTTCTTCAGTTTTTCATAACTGTCCTCTTTGGGGTTCAGATCGGACTGGGTGACGACGGTATCATCTGCAAGTTCTGCCGATGCTTCAAGAAAGACATACTGGTTCTTGATAGTGTTGAAGTAGGTGAACCTGATGCTTTTCTGTTCAAGCGGCACGACAACATAGAATTCTGCTTTTACTTTGGCAAAATCTCTTTGAAGATCTTCAATACCCGACTCTTCGGCACTTTTAAGATGCATATCTTCAAGGTTCGCTTCGAAAGCTTCTATAGAGAGTGTGACGAGGTGATTTTTTTCGTCATAGTTGGAAACCTGCGAACCCTTTATCTTCATATCTGCAGCAAGTACACCGCAAAAGTCCTCTCTGGGTTTGAGGTGTGCCATCGGAATGAACTGTGGCTCCAGAGAAGTATCTACACTAGGTGAAACAATGAAAAGCCTCGGTATCTTGATATCGACCGTGTCAGCCTTGAAATAGAAGGTGTAAAAGCTGTCGTTGCCGTTACGAACGACCAGGGGGTCTTTGAATATAGGCTGAATGGGACTGGTGGGATCGAACTGGAACTGGGGGTTGTCATCTTTTTCACTTGCTACATCGATCACCGTGACAGGAAAAAGCTGGTGCTCATAGACTTTTTTGGGGATATAGCTGTATTTGTATTCCGCCTGTGCGTTCAATAGGGTAGTGAAGGTAAATACTACCATAAGCATAAAGCCGAGTGAACGCAGCAACGGCATTAGGCTTCAAAACCTTTGAGCATACGGATACCGTCTTCGCTTCCAAGGATCGCTTCGAGGGCACGTTCCGGGTGGGGCATAAGTCCAAAGACATTCTTAGATGCGTTACAGACACCGGCAATGGAAGTAACAGAACCATTCACGACCACTCTGTTGCCCTCGGCGTCTGAGTATCTGAGGAGAACCTGTCCGTTGGCTTCAAGTTTTTCCAGTCTTTCATCATCGATATAGTAGTTCCCGTCTGCATGAGCGATAGGTATATTGAGCACTTCATCTTTTTCACACTGGTTTAAAAAAGCATTGTCATTGTTAACCACACAGAGGTTCTGATATTTGGAAATGAAGTGAAGATTATTGTTTCGCTTCAGTGCTCCGGGCAGCATGCCCGCTTCGGTCAATATCTGGAAGCCGTTACAGATACCGAGCACTTTCCCGCCATTGTCTGCATAGGCCTTCACTGCTTTCATAACAGGAGAGAATCGTGCGATGGAACCGGAACGGAGGTAGTCTCCGTATGAGAATCCTCCAGGTACGACGACAAGGTCTGTCGCCTCAGGCAGAGTTTCATCTTCATGCCATACTAACGCTGTTTCGTGCCCCAGCTTTTCGAAAGCGTACTGGGTATCAAACTCGCAGTTCGTTCCCGGAAATCGTAATACTGCTACTTTCATCTTACTTGATCTCTATCGTATAATCTTCGATGACCGTGTTGGCCAGCAGGGTTTCGCACATCTCTTTTACTTCTGCTTCCGCTTTTTCCTTGTCTACATCGAGCTGCAGTACGATCTGCTTGCCGATACGTACATCCTTAACGCCTTTGAATCCGAGTGAATCCAAGGCGTGGTGTGCCGCTTTTCCCTGCGGGTCGAGTACACCCTCTTTCAAAAATACATTTATGATTGCTGTTGTCATTATTTCATCTCCCCTAAAATTCTGTTAAGTACTTCTTCGTACGCTACTTTGAGTCCGCCGAGACCCTGTCGGAAACGGTCTTTGTCCATGCTCTCTCCGCTCTCGGAATCCCAGAGCCTGAAGTTGTCCGGACTGAGCTCATCAATGAGAATGATATTACCGTCCATATCACGGCCGAACTCAAGCTTGAAGTCAACCAATGTCAAATTGCGCTGGGCATAGAATGCCTTGAGCAGGTCATTGATGCGTCTTGCCATATAGCGAATGTAGTCAAGTTCGGAAGTATCATTGACGAGGTTCAGTATGAGGCAGTGCTGGTCATTGAGTTTCGGATCACCGAGTTCATCATTCTTGTAGTCGAATTCGACCAGAGTGAAAGGAAGTACTTTTCCGTCTTCGATGCCAAGATTTCTGCTGAGACTTCCTGTGGCGATGTTTCTTACGATCACTTCGATGAGGATGACGTCTGCTTTTTTATGAAGCATATGGTTGTCATCAAGCATTTCCACAAAGTGGGTAGGAATACCTTTTTTATTGAGGTATTTGAAAAGTTCTGTGGATATCTTGTTGTTCAGAGCCCCTTTACCCTCTTCACTTGATTTTTTTTCACCGTTGAATGCAGTAAGATCATCTTTGAATTCCGAAATGTAAAGGTCCGGATATTCAGTCGACCAGATCTTTTTCGCTTTCCCTTCATAGACAAGTGCCTCTTTGACCATGGGATCAGATACCATTATTTCTTTCCTTTTTTTGTAATTACCAGTGCTTTGAGAATATCCACACCGATCTTCAGCTGTGCATCTTTGTAGAGCATATCTTCAGAGATGATTGTTTTGTTGTCATCTGCCGATACTGTGGTATTGCCGTCAGTGGCATTGATGTCCACTCTGATCGATTTCTTCGTCGCATTCGCGTCGATCTTTGCAAGTTCGACTTCAAGGTGCTTTTTAAGGTTGGACTCTTTCAGGTAGAGAGAGTCCTGTTTTCTGGGGATCTCACCGGAGTGTACTATAATGTCAGGTGTCACGCCTTTCGCCTGAATAGTACGGCCGCTTGGCAGGTAGTATCGGGCCACTGTCAACTTGAGCGCTTCATTGGCTCCTACGGGCATGACCACCTGTACGGAACCTTTGCCGAAGGTTTTTTCTCCTACCACGATGGAACGGTTGAAATCCTGCAGTGCACCTGAGACGATCTCACTGGCACTTGCCGAACCGCCGTTGACAAGCACGACCATCGGTGTTTGGGTATCGGTATTGGGTTTGGTCGCTTTGTATTCGACATTTTCTGTTTTGACACGACCTCTCTGGCTGACAATAACACCGTGGTCCACGAACATATCTACAAGCCCGACAGCCTGGTCAAGCAGTCCACCGGGATTGTTTCTCAGGTCGAGAATGATCCCTTCGGTATTTTTGTGTTCCTTGATGGCTTTCTTGGTGTTTTCTACGACCTTTTGATCGAATGATGTGACATACAGATAGAGAAGGTTCTTGTCTGTTTTGAATTTCTTGGCATAGACGGACTGTATCTTGATGATATCTCTTGTGATCTTGATGACAATCGGCTTGGGAGCATCTTTTCTGACCACGGTCAGTTCGATGTCCGTTCCCGGCTTACCTCTCATCAGCTTGACCGACTCATCGATGCTCATGCCGATGGTCGCTTTGTCATTGATCTTGAGGATGATATCTCCGGCTTTGACACCGGCTTTCATGGCGGGCGTACCCTCCAGTGGGGCAATAACAGTAAGTGCACCATCTTTCATACCCACAGAGATACCCAAGCCCCCAAATTCACCTTTGGTCTGCACGGTAAGGTCTTTGTACTCTTTGGTATTCATAAAGGAAGAGTGTGAGTCCAGGTTGCTCATCAGGCCTTTAAGCGCTTTGTCTATAAGGTCGGTCGTGTTTGTTTCATCGACGTACTCTTTTTCTATCACGTTGAGGATCTGGGTGAATTTGATGTACGCTTCAAGCTTTTCTTTTGCGGTAGATTCGGTCTTGATATTCTTTGCCTGGGCATAACCCCCGAAAAGATAGGCGGCTGTCAGAGTAGAAATGAGTCCAGCAGCAATGATTTTTTTACTTTTTTTGATCATGGATAATATGCTCCGTAAATTAGTGTGTTATTTTATAGAAATCTCTCTAAGAGGTTGCTGTCTAACACTATAAAGGAGCAGGGTAAACGGTAATTAAACCGCTCTGCAGTGCAGGGTGGCATACCTTCTATTTTTTGTCGAAATGATAGATAGAATTTTTTTTATTGGGTTTTTGGTCTGTCCAGCCAAGATAGGAGGATTTGAGATGATTACCATTGTTGGAAAACTCCAGGATGATCTTATGAATGTGGTCTTCGTTGGAGTTACAGAGTTTCGTCTTCATATCGCAGTTAAAAATAATTTTCTCTTTGTTGGAATGTTTCAAATCCATAATGAACTGCGGCTGATTCATTTTGGTGCAGTAGTGTGTTGCAAGGATCTGTGTACAGTCCACATAGTCATCACAGTGATACATAGTGACCATCTGTTTTTTTGTATTGGGCAGCAAGTCTTCCTGCAGCGTTGAACCAAAACCGATGAACTTGTAGGCAACGCCTGTCGCATCTGTACCTACCAGAGGAAGGACATATGGGTTCTTGTAGGCACCGGTCGTATCTGTCTGTTTGTCTGCCGGAGAGAGTTTCCATTCGCCCTTGAGCGCGCTTTTCATATATTCAAACATATCTATGGGCTCCATCTCTTTTGCTTGTTCTGCTTGCAGGAAAGTACCAAGCAGAGTGAAAATAACAGCGGTGCAGATCAATTTTTTCATAATTGTTCATCCTTATTAGAGAGTTTTATTTTGGAAAAGTATAGCAAAATATATATGTTAGAAGAAATTAAATAATATTAGTAAATAAACTTGACATAGAGTGACTAAAGTTGTATAATACGTAAAATTAATTATCAGGAGAGTGTTATGAGTATTTTAGAGAAATTAACCAACCAAATGCAGGGTACTATCGAATCGGGAGTATCACTCGCATTACACAATAAAAACCAGGAAGTGGAACCTATCCATCTTATATGGGCATTGTTGACCAACAGCAATTCCATTCTGAACCAGGCGCTGAATAAAATGAACGTCGAGAGGGCTGCAGTTGAACTGGAAGCCAAATCCGTGGCGAACAAACTGCCGACAGTCTCAACGGTGACCAAAGAGAACATCAAGCTGGGGCAGAACCTCGTGCGTTCACTACAGAACGCAGAGGGTGTCATGGCGGCCAACGGAGATCAGTACCTGGCAGTCGATGCATGGCTGCTCGCCAATGCAGATGAGAGTTTCATCAGAGATATACTGGGCAAGTATGTCGATATCTCGGAATTCAAGAAAACACTGGAGTCCATCCGCGGTGGCAAGCAGATCGAGTCACAATCCGGTGACGAGACACTTGAAGCACTGGGACAGTACGGGATTGACCTGAACCAGAAAGCACTGGACGGCGAGCTTGATCCGGTCATTGGAAGAGATGAAGAGGTACAGCGTGTCATGCAGATCCTCATCAGAAAGACCAAGAACAACCCTATCCTTATCGGAGAGCCGGGAACAGGTAAAACAGCCATCGTTGAAGGCTTGGCACAGCGTATCGTCAACAAAGAAGTGCCGTTGAGTCTGCAAAACATGCGTGTGATTTCACTCGACATGAGCCGTCTGATTGCCGGTGCGAAATACAGAGGTGAATTTGAGGACAGGCTCAAAGCGGTTGTTGACGAAGTCAAGGAAGCGGGTAATGTCATCCTTTTCATCGATGAGATCCATACTATTGTCGGTGCGGGTGCGAGTGAGGGAAGTATGGACGCTGCCAACATTCTCAAGCCTGCACTGGCACGTGGTGAACTGCATACCATCGGTGCGACGACCCTGAAAGAGTACAGAAAGTACTTTGAGAAAGATGCGGCGCTCCAGAGACGTTTCCAGCCGGTTAAAGTCGATGAGCCTAGCATCAACGAAGCATTACAGATCCTTAGAGGGATCAAAGACCGTCTCGAGACACATCACAATGTCGTTATTACCGACAGTGCGCTTGTTGCGGCTGCAAAACTCTCAGACCGTTACATCACTGACAGGTTCCTGCCTGACAAGGCGATTGACCTGATCGACGAAGCGGCGGCGGAACTGAAGATGCAGATCGAAAGTGAGCCGACAGAACTTGCAAAGATCAAACGTGAGATATCTACGCTTCAGGTAGAGAGAGAGGCTCTCAAGATGGAAGAGAGCGAAAAGAACACCGCACGTCTCGAAGAGATAGAAAAAGAGCTTGCAGATCTCGAAGAACGCCGTGTTTCACTGCAGAACAAGTTCGAGAACGAAAAAGAGGTCTTCAACCAGATCGCAGAAGTAAAAAGTGCCATCGAGTCTCTCAGGGTGCAGGCGGAGCAGGTCAAGCGTGAAGGTGACTTCAACAAAGCTGCCGAGATCGAATATGGACAGATCCCTGCAAAACAGGAAGAGCTCAAAGCGCTTGAGGACAAGTGGACCCAAATGATGTCAGAGGGTACACTTCTCAAGAACTCAGTTGACGAAGAGATGATCGCCAGTATCATCAGCCGCTGGACAGGCATTCCGGTTAACAAGATGCTACAAAGCGAGAAGGACAAAATCCTGCACATCGAAGATGTCCTCAAAGAGGAGGTCGTCGGACAGGAAGAGGCGCTGAAAGCGGTTGCACGAGCCATCAAGCGTAACAAAGCGGGACTCAGCGATGTGAACAGACCTATCGGAAGTTTCATGTTTCTCGGGCCTACAGGGGTCGGTAAAACCCAGGTGGCCAAAACGCTTGCGAAGTTCCTCTTCGACTCTGAGAAGTCGCTCATCCGTATCGATATGAGTGAATATATGGAGAAACATGCCGCCAGCAGACTGGTCGGTGCACCTCCGGGATATGTCGGGTATGAAGAGGGCGGACAATTGACCGAAGCGGTGAGAAGAAAGCCTTACTCGGTCGTACTCTTCGACGAGATCGAAAAGGCGCATCCTGATGTGTTCAATACACTGCTTCAGGTACTTGACGACGGACGTCTGACAGACAACAAAGGGGTGACGGTGGACTTTAAGAATACCATCATCATCATGACCTCCAACATTGCGTCAAGCAAGATTATGGAGTTCAAGGATCCCGAGGACAGAAGAAAAGCGGTCAACGACGAGTTGAAACTCCATTTCAAGCCGGAGTTCCTCAACCGTCTCGATGACATCGTTATCTTCAATCCGCTCGATCTCGATGCGATCACCAATATTGTAGATATTCTCTTTAAGAGTATTCAGGCGAAGCTGGCAGAGCGTGACATTACCATCACGCTTACACCGGCTGCCAAAGCCTACATCGCAGAAGCAGGCTTCGATCCTGTTTACGGTGCAAGACCACTCAAAAGAGCACTCTATGAAGTGGTCGAGGACAGACTGGCCGAACTCATCCTCGAAGACAAAGTCGTTGAAGGCAGCAATATCGAGTTCGATGTCCAAAATGGTGAGATCGAAGTCCACATATCCTAAACCTTCAAGAGACCCTTTCGGGTCTCTTTTTTACTTAATCCCATACTACATTCCAAATATTTCCATATCCGAGATAAATATCTTTATCTATACTGCCTCTTCCAAACAGGCTTTTAAAATGCTATAAAGCGCCAACTCTGCTTCTTCCACTCTTCTGCCAAAGGTGATGATGCCTTCCTCATGGCCTTTCATGACAAATGCATTGTTTTCGAGGGGATCGTGCTCTTTGTAGAGTCCAGCGATCTCTTCGGCCATTTCTGCCGTGCCGTACTCTGCCGTAGTGGCGAGGTATTCTTTGCTTTTCATAAGGTTCCAGAGTGCCATAGAGTGTACGTGGATCACTGCTTTGATCCGCTTATCTATCGCGTAGATCATCGCATGGCTGAGCGCTTCGCTGCTCGGTTCATGCCTGCCTTTGGAGTCGATCTTGAATGTGCCGAAATCGTAGGCATGGACAAATGAGTAGTACTCGGGAGGAAGGACCGGCATCTTTCCTGTCTGTGTTGCCGTGATGAAGAATGTGTCCGTGTCGTCATAACGCATGGAGATATTTCCATAGCCTATACCGTCCTTCTCTCCTATGAGACCCAGAGCAAAGAGACGTCTGCGCAATGCTTCAAGTTCCCCATAGTCTGAAAAGAGAGGAGTGTCTGCGATCTCATGATCTATACTGTACTTGATGATACCGTCTATCATAAGATGATCTCTCTGATCGCCGTTTCATTCGGCTCTATGATGCCCTCCTCGGTAATGAGTCCCGTGATGAGCCGGGCGGGGGTGACATCGAAACCGTAGTTGGCTCCTTTGCTTCCTATAGGAGTAATACGCAGTTCCTGTGCTTTGCCCTCTTTGTCTATCCCTCTCATGATGTGGATCTCGTCTTCGCTTCTCATCTCTATCTCGATCTCCTCCACACCGTTACAACTTTCCGGATCGAAAGTACTCAGGGGCAGGGCGATATAGAAGGGGATACCGTTATCATTGGCAGCCAGTGCTTTGAGGTATGTGCCTATCTTATTCGCGGCATCACCGCAGCGGGTGACCCTGTCTGCTCCGGTGATGACCATGTCAACCATATCGTGCTGCATGAGATGTCCACCGGTGTTGTCGGCGATGATGGTGTGGTCTATGCCTGCATCGGAGAGTTCCCAGGAGGTCAGGTTCGCTCCCTGGTTCCGGGGACGGGTCTCATCGACCCAGACATGCATATCGATACCTCTTTTGTGGGCCTCGTAGATGGGTGCCAGCGCGGTCCCGCTGTCTATGATGGCAAGCCAGCCTGCATTGCAATGGGTGAGTATATTGATCTTTTCAAGCTTCTTCTCCTCCATGATCTTCTCGATGATGTTGCAGCCTATCTTACCGATTGCTTCGCTGCGCTTGACATCTTCATCACAGATGGCAATGGCTTCCGCTTTTGCGTCAGCAAGCACATCATCACTCTTTTCTATGACATTCAGCATCCTGTCCACCGCCCACATCAAGTTCACTGCCGTAGGCCGGGAGGCGCGCAGCTTCATGGCTTCTTCCCTGATACGCTTTTTGTCGTCTCCGAATTCACGGGCAAGCAGGTAGACACCCATCGCCGCAACATTGCCGATGACCCCGGCACCCCGGACGGTCATGTCGCTGATGGCTTCTATCGCATCCGCACCGCTTTTGAGTACGCGTACTCTTTTTTCATGGGGAAGATACCGCTGGTCGAGTACTTCGAGAGCACTATTTTCATTGAGCCATAGTGGCCTGTATTGTCCCTGCATATTACGCCTTTATCAATGTCATCGCATTGTTTATATTATTTAATATATTATGTTCTTTGATGAATCTTTCACCGATCTTGATGGCAAGACGATTCGCTGCTTCACGCTTTTGGGCATCTTCTATCCCTCTGATATCGTCAACGCCCGCAATGCCGAACTGCCTTCGTATGATCTTGCATCCTGCAAAACCGATGCTTTCCCGAAGTAGGGCAAGCATGTACTCTTCCTGATATGCTTTGCGTATCTGAGTGTCGGCAAACCCCTTGGCAAAGAGAGCGCTCTCTTTCGTTTCATCCCAGAGTTGCAGGAATTTCTTTTCAAACTTCTGCCACACCTCTTCAATGGTCCGGAGTATCCAGTCAGCATAGTCGGATGTTTCATCGAGTACGGTATGGGAGACCCACGACATCGCCAGATTGGCAATGAGTGCTCCCACATCAAAGCCCATGGGACCGACAAAAGCAAATTCGGAGTCTATCACATAAGTTTCTTCTTCGTTGATCATAATGGAACCCGTATGCAGATCGCCGTGTATCAGGGCATCGCACCGGTTTATGAATTTGTGTTTGAGCTGCAGTATCTTTGTTTTCAGTTCAAGGTCTTTGGTGATGCGCTCCGCTTCATCCGAGAGTTCGGGGAGTTCGGCATTCGTCTCATGCTCCATAAACGGTGCTGTAAAGACGAAATCTTCCGTAAGCTTACAGAGTTCGCTATTGCCTATGAACTGTGCAGTCAGCTCTCTTTTCTCACTGCTTGAAAGATAGAGTGAAGAGGTCTTGAAAAGTGTTTCTGCCAGAAAAGAGCTGATGTGCTCTGCAAATTTCGGGTATTTGACCCCATCTATCATCCCTTTACGCATGATGATATGTTCTCCAAGGTACTCCATGATTATCATGCTCATCTCTTCGTCAAAGTGGTAAATTTTGGGAATATGCGGGCTGAGTTCGCTGAAACGTTCCATGGACCGGATCTCATAGGTCATCCTCTCCTTTGAGAGAGGATAGCTTTCTCCCACACAGCGCAGGTATGGTACTGCCTGCTTGAGGATGAGCTGTTTGGAAGCATCATCGGCGGATGTCACCAGAAAAACGAAGTTCAGGTTCCCGTCGCCGATCTCATTGATGAGGAGTGCGTCGGTATTGAAAAAAGATTTTATCTGGGGTAGTGAAAAGAGATAGGCTTCGAGGTTCGAAGTATCGAGAATCGTATAGGCCATGGTCAGCTCCATTTATTGGTTGGGGTAATTATAGCAAAGAGTTGGTTTGCTAAAAGAAACGGTTGTTCAACTGTGAGCTTGGTACTTCTTTTTTATAAATATTGGCTTTACTTGTTTTCCCAGAGTAGGAGTAAAAAAAGATTCTGTGGTTTAAAGTGTGTGTGGTAGTAATCTTAGGAACCGGAGGTTTAGGAGGAGGTATGTGGTAATGGGTAGTTAGCACATTGACGTTTTTAAAAAAGGAGGAAGAATAAAAAATGTCTTTCCGATCCCTAAGATATGTGGAAGTATAACTAATTAAGATAAAATTTGTCTTAATTGAATGAATAATTTTTATCTTTTTTGAAAAATTAGCATACCAGCCAGTTCTCAAGCTTGAAAATGTCCGTTGTAGCGGGCATTCCCTTCCATCCGTTGCTTTCAAGATACATCATCTTGTTTCCAAAATACCCGACAACATATTTCTCTTTATAGAGGGGAAAGGTCCCGGAATGGAACATGGCAAAGATATCTTCATATGTTTTTGGTATTTCATACCAGGAAAAATCAAAACTGTGCAGAGCGATGATTGCAGAATGCAGCATCTCGTTTTTGAACATGGAACTGCTCAGTATATAAAAGGAAGGATAGGACACAGCCGGATCTTCCAAAAGTTCTGTAATGTAAAGACGTTCTTTTTTCTTTTGATACATAGGGGAATTGTAGTAAATATGGAACCAAAAGGGCAGTAATATGTCAAATTGTCATATTTTAACCCTTTTACAAATGTATCACAAGCTTGATTGGTGCAGTAGGGAAACATCCGAAAATTACCAGCTTCCGCCGCCACCGCCACCACCACCGCCGCCGGAGAACCCTCCTCCCCCTGAAAAACCGCCACCGCCGCTCATACCGCTGCTCATATCGCTGTTTGAAGGCGATGTGGATGTTGTTGTGACATTGGAAATGAAGTCATCTATATCATCGAGATCTCCGTGGTACCAGTTGGGTGAAGTAACCTCCAGCAGAGGGAAAAAAGAGAGCCAGTGTTTAGTCTCACCAAAGAGAACAGCATAGGGCAGGGTCTTTTCAAGATAGAGAGGGTCGAGTGCCAGTCGTCTTTTGAGCTCATCTTCTTTAACGCGTGCTATGAACTCCTTGAAGCCGAGAAGCTGCTTGTGGGCATAGGCACCTTTCTGGGTGTATTTCCCTATTTTTTTATACGTATAGAACAGTGCAAGAAGCAAGACGATGAAAACGCCGAGTGGACCGGTCAGCAGTCCGCTCAGCGACGTATCCGATTGAAGCAGACTGAGCAGTGGCCCCGAACCCGCCACTGCAAAAATGAGTCCGTAAAGCTTATAGGACCAGCCTTTATTCGAGAACGCGATACTGAGCCCAGCACCGATGAAGACAATGGGAAAGAGCAGCAGGAAGATAACGTCTATGCCATAAGTAAGATAAAAGGTATAGATCAGCAGAGCAAAAGCGGGAAGCAGCCAGAGAATACTCTTGACAAGAAAGCTGTTTCTCGTTTTTTGGGGGTTCTCTCCCATATATCCCTGCATGACAGACCATAGGTAGAGTTGTTCATTGATAGCATCAAAGCCTTTGCGAAGTTTTTTTGCCTTTGTTTCCGATTGTTTGGAGAGGACAAAACTGCTGGTACCGTTGAATAGTATTTTCTCAAGTAGGTATTTCTGGTCTGCAGTAAGTCCTTTGGTATCTTTTTCTATTCTTTTGAGCAGGGGGTCTGTCTTTTTTGATTCATGATATATTTCAAGATATCCGAGCTGTGCCAGTTCCAAAATTGCTGCAGCAAAATCTTTGTCATCGGCGAATTTATCAAGAATAAGCCCTGACTGCAAAAGACTGAGACCTTCTGGTGGTCCGTAGCGTACAGCAACGGAGCGGCGGTCCTCAAAGCCGGTATGCAGCTTGAGCGCCCGGTAAAAATAGAACAGATAGCCAACAAGCGCACCCCAGTGCCAGTGGGCAAGAAACCATTCAGTAAAAGAGGCCTTGACATTGTCCCAGCCGTTCTGGCCCAGCGTATCGGCAGGATAGGCGAGTTCGACCGTGGCACCCTCGTAAGGCTGCAAAGAGGGTACCTTTACCTGAAGATGCTGCGGGTCGATCCATCTGCTCGTTGCGCCCGATGCGGTCTCTCCATACCGTCCTGTATAGGTCGAGACTGCGACCATCTGCTGGTTCAGCGAAGGAGGGAGGTAAATATTGGCTGTCACATTCCGAATGGAAACGGCCCAGCCTGTTCCAATGATGTTCCAGCGTATGGCATCGTCATATTCATTCTGTGCGGCTGGCAGGACCCCTTTCTTGACACGGTAGGAGATGGTGTAAAGGTGCTTGCCCGTAACAAAAGTGCCGGTATTACCGATCTTGAGACGTATGACCTTGCCGGCCTTTGCGGAGTCCATGACAGACTGCTGCCAGATCACCGGCTTTCCGTCCATTTGAACAGAAAAAGCGTGCAGACCGAGATCTTTGATGACGCCGCTGTACTTGATGGTAAAGGGAATATCACGGAAAATACCGTGTTTTGACGCATTTTCAAAGTCATAGTCAATGGATTCTTTGATGGCGAGTTCACCGCTCTGTTCAACCGTGATGTCGATGGTATAGGCGCTGATGCGCTCTGCCCAAAGCTGTGTCGCACACAGAAGAAGCAGAGTGAGAAAGGTTTTTTTCAGCATGAAAAAACTGCTTAAAGGTCGATCTTCGGCATTTTTTTTACCGCTTCGGCTTCGCTCTCGTCCAGCTGGAAGTACTCACGGGGTTTGAAGTTGAACTTCTGTGCGACAAAGAGGTCAGGGAAGGATTCCAGTTTCGCATTGTAGTCTCTGACGATAGCATTGTAGTAACGTCTTGCATTTTGAATGCTCTCTTCCAGACGGCTCAGTTCACCCTGAAGATGTAGAAAGTTCTCGTTGGCTTTCAGGTCAGGATAGGCTTCTGCCAGTGCGAAGAGTTTGCCCAAAGCACCTGAAAGCATATTGGCCGCAGCAGCTTTTTCATCTACAGATGCAGCTGTAAGGCCAACCTGGCGTGCCTTGATGACTTTCTCAAGTGTATCTGCCTCGTATTCTTTGTACCCTTTGACCGTATCAACCAGTGCCGGTATGAGGTCGTAACGTCGTTTAAGCTGTATATCGATATCGGACCATGCGGCATCGATACCCGCTCTCAGTGAAACGAACTTGTTGTATATCGCAACCAGGTAAGCCCCGATACCCACGATGATAAGCAGCAGTATATTTCCAAAACTCATATTTTTCCTCCCAATATTGATTCAATCTAAATCATTATACCAAGTTTTTGTGTCAAAAATGTGTTACACATCAGTGAAAAATGGTCTATTTTAGTCGCTTCTTTGGAGTTTATTTATTTTAAAATTTATACGCGATTCTAAAATATGAATAAGGATCATTGCTATTGTTGCCATAAGGATGGTCCCCGTCCAATAATGTCCCTATGTTCACAGATATTCCTTTAGGTAGTTGTATATCTACTTCACCTATAATATAATGTGGATTTTTATTTATTGTTAAAATCTTAACCAATTCTTGTTGTATGGGTTTAATATGTTTAGCTCCAAGAGATAATTTAAAATCTATAAATCTATATGTTAAAAGTGTTCCTATTTCTGCAGAGGTAATATTGGAAGTGTCAGAGTATATTTTACTTTTTAAATCACTATATATATTAATATACTTATTTATATTGTAAAGGTAATTGATTTCTCCCTGTATTCCTATCACATTATGTTTGTCGTCGCTATATGGAATTTCTACTTCATCTGAATCAGTGTGTTCATGAATAGTATTTTGAAGTTTTGCTCCACCGAAATCACCACTTAGTAATAGTTGTGTACCAATATTAATATTACATCTATAGTTTTTCCCCTGAATGATTTTAACTTTCTTTGTAACTTCAAACTCCAATGTATCTATTCTTCTTTTGCTTGTCAGAATAGAGTCAAGTTCGGAATATTTCTGTGTGTATGCCGTCATATTTACTGAATAAGCATATGTATCGGTCGTATATTTTAATTTCAGAGTACCCGTATTGAAGTTATCTCCATATGGATGAGAAGTTTGACCTTTTAAATTTATATTGTTACTTGTTTCAATGTAGATAGAATTTTCTTCTTCTGCCGAACATAATACTGTTGCAAGAACCACAGCTATAAATACTCTGAAGTAAGCCTTTGTAATAAAAAAGTTCATTAAAGTTATACCCCCACTGATCACGTACAGTAATAAAACTTTACTTTTTTACTACGATACTTTATTGGTATATATAATATAAAATATAAGCTAAAAAACAACTGTTTATGTTTAAATTTAAGTGATCATTAAATCGAAGGAGAAAAATATTTATGTTAAAAATGTGCTATACTTCATCAAAAAAGAGTAAATATGGCCTACGATCTTCAGGATAAACTCGTCATTGCAATCTCCTCCCGTGCACTGTTCGACCTGGAGGAGGAGAATGCCATTTTCGACAGGGAAGGACTGGAGAGCTATTACAGGCATCAGCTCGAACATCTTGATGCTCCTCTGGCTAAAGGATCAGCTTTCAGGTTTGTGCAGAACCTGCTTGCCATCAACAAAAAGTTCGATAACAAACTCATTGAAGTGATTATCCTCTCACGAAACAATGCAGCCACAGGCCTTCGTATAGGCCGATCCATAGAACACTACGCTCTGGATATCGAACGTACTGGCTGGACGGCCGGTACGCCTGTTGCGCGTTATCTCAATGCTTTTAAAGTCGATCTCTTTCTGTCTGTCTATACACCGGATGTGGAAGAGGCAGTCAGTTCTGGTGTGGCTGCGGCCACCATACTGCCGCATACACCTGTTTCTTCCCAGGAGAGTGATATCGTCAAGATCGCCTTCGATGGCGATGCGGTCATTTTTGGGGATGAGAGTGAACGCATCTATCAGGAAAAGGGGCTGGAAGCTTTCATCAAATATGAACGCCGTAATGCCAAAAACCCGCTCAGTAAAGGACCATTCTTCAAGTTCCTTAAAACTATTTCAGAAATACAGGACAAGTTCCCTATGGAGGCTTCACCTATACGTACGGCACTGGTCACGGCACGAAACTTCTCCACGCATGAACGGGTACTGGGTACACTTGAAGGCTGGGGTGTTCGTGTGGATGAAGCTTTTTTTCAGGGTGGCGTTCAGAAATTTGAGGTTGTAAAAGCCTTTGGCGCAGATATTTTCTTCGATGACCAGGATACACATTTGGAGCATACTGCCAAAGAGACACCTTCTGCCAAAGTCCCATACAAGCATTGATACTTTTTAATATTATAGTATGTATATTTGTACAGATTAAATTTAAATTAAGTATTTGTTATTTTTTGATTAATTAATTTTATGTAATATTCCGATATCAAAAACGTTAGCGGGAGACCGGTTAACATTTTACATTCACTCTAAAAGGATCAACTATCGGAGTAACGATGTACACTATTAAACACAAACAGAACAAACCCTTTCTTTCAAAATTATCAAGCAAATTATTCAGCAACAGACTCTTGGTCATTCTCATGACACTCTTCATTGCGACTACATCGTCCAATGCCTACTCTAAATTGGCAAAAACAGCTGGCATGAAACCGTCCACCTTGAAGAAGATCGTCAAAAAAGTGGTACAAGTGGAAAGCACTACAGGCAGCTACACTGCAAGAAATAAAAAAAGCGGGGCTTACGGACGCTATCAGATCATGCCAAAGACGGCCAGAGCTTATGCTAAAAAACTGCATATTCCTTACACTAAATGGAAACAGCCCAGAAACCAGGACAGGATATTTGAAGCGATCATGGCAGACAATATCCGCAGTTTGAAGCATAACGGGCTGAAAGTGAATGCTTTTTCCATTTATGGTACGCATCAGCAGGGCGCAGGCGGTTTCAATGCGATTATGAAAAGAAAAAAACTCAGCAAGAAGCTTGAAAGGAACCTCAGACACAATCTGCCAAAAAGATTGAGCAGGGTCCATAGAAGCAAGCTGAGAGTAGTATGGGTGAACTACTGGAAGAAAAAATTCGCCTAAGCTTTAACGCTCTCTTTTCTTGTAGAATGTTTTTTTGAAATCATCAAAACGTTCTTCAAGAATCGCTTCCCTCATCTCTTTCATCAAATTCAGATAATAATACAGGTTATGAATGGTCGCCAGCCTGAAATAGGTGATCTCTCTGGAACGGAACAGGTGCCTCAGGTAGGCGCGTGAGTAGGTCTGGCAGACCATGCAGCCACACTCCGGGTCAATGGGAGCTGCATCAGTCGTATATTCTGCCTTTTTAATGTTCACTTTTCCAAAAGAGGTAAAAAGCGTGCCGTTTCTTGCATTTCTGGTGGGCATGACACAGTCGAACATATCAACACCTCTGGATACATTCTCCACAAGGTCCTCGGGTGTTCCCACACCCATCAGGTAGCGTGGCTTTGTTTCAGGCATAAACTGGGTGGTCCACTCCACAGTATCGTACATATCCTGGTTTGCTTCACCCACACTCAATCCACCGATGGCAAAACCGTCATAGTCAAGCCTGCAGAGTTCTCTGGCGGACTTCTCCCGGAACGCTTTGTCCGTACCTCCCTGAATGATCGCGAAAATATTCTGCTCGACACCGATGCCTTTTTCCTGGTTCTCCCTGTGGTAGGCAATGGACTCTTCCGCCCAGCGGGTGGTCCGCTCAATACTGGCTTTGATACGCTCCTGCGTTGCGGGCAGGGCTACAAGGTCATCGAGGATCATCATGATGTCAGAACCGAGATTGTTCTGTATGTCTATGACCTTTTTTGGGGTGAAGTAGTGCTTGGATCCGTCAAGATGGCTTCGAAAAGTGATCCCGCCTTCATCGATCTTGACATTGTCCGAGAGTGAAAATGCCTGAAATCCTCCCGAATCGGTCAGAAAACTTTTGGGATATTTGGTGAAACCGTGGAGCTTGCCCATGGTTTTGATGACTTCGTCGCCCGGACGTATGTAGAGATGATAGGTATTGCCCAGGATGATCTCGGGTTTGATGAATGTGGCAAGATCCGTTGCATCGAGTGCTTTGACGGCCCCAACGGTACCTACCGGCATAAAAACGGGGGTTTGTATGGTTGAGTGAGCGGTTTGAATGGTACAGGCTCTGGCTTTGCCGTCGGTTTTATCTATCTGAAAATGCATTGTGTTATAATATCTCCCAAATTAATGGTGTGATTATACCCAAATAGGTCAAAAATGAAGAATATCCTTATACTTGCCGACGGAAGTATTGCCAAACATTTCCTGGAGTGGGTCGACAAGAAGAGGGTGGCAGAGAACCACTATTATGTCACCTATTATCACGAGGAAGTTCTTCCTGAAAAACTGGGAAAGAATATTACCCTGATCGAGGCAGATCCCACCAGCTTCTCCAAACTTGACAAGATCATGATGGAGGTGAGTTACACGCTTATTTTCATTGTCATGCAGGATATCGACGATGCGAAATATGCCCTGAACAATATACAGCTTCTTGACGATAAAGCCAGAATAGTACTGGTGAACCAGTGGGATAATGAAACTGTAGGAGAAGGACTGGAAAATGTGACACTTCTGCATGCCGATGATCTGGTAGCATCGCATCTGTATGACCATCTTCCCAATGTACCTGTCGTTGCACAGAATGTCGGTCTGGGGCAGGGAGAGATCATGGAAGTGCATGTACCTTTTGGCAGTACCTATGCTTTCAGGCATGTCGGCTCCATTCTGCAGAGAAAATGGAAGATCGCCGCGATCTACCGTAATGACAAACAGATCCTTCCGAACAATGCTACGATGATCCGTCCCAACGATACGCTCTTGATACTGGGGAAACCCATCGTGCTCAACGGTGTCTACAAAACCATCAACAAGCGTATCGGCCTTTTCCCGGAACCGTTTGGACGGGACCTCTTCCTGATACTGGATCTCCGCTTCGATCATGACAATGCCCTGATCTATCTTAAAGAAAGTATCTACCTTCTGGAGAAACTCGAAGATAAAAAACTCTATGTACGCATCCTTTACCCCAATGACTTCAAGCTTGTAGAAGAGCTTAAGGCTTACGAGACAGAACACATTATCATTGCTACCTGCTATGATGACAAAGATATCAAAATGCTCATTGAATACGATATACAGCAGTACGATATTGGACTGGTACTCAACAGTATAGAACGTTTTGAATCTGAAGACCTAAAAGAGACACTGTATGAACTTAGAAAAATAGTTTACCTCTTTGGTGACGATCTGCTCTACAATATCAAGGAAGCCATTGTTTTGATGGAGAACGAACAGGAGAAGATGGAGTCGATCTCTTCGACGGCATTCGACATTTCCGAATCGCTTGACCTGAAGCTATCACTCTGTGATTTTGATCCGGAAGGTGATTTTGACAGCAAGAAGATTATCATAGAGCATTATGAGACACTGACGCATATTTTTGGGATGGATATTCATATAGAACAGAAGATCGCCAACCCGATAAGAGAGTTGGATCGAATGATTGATGTGATGCAGATCGTCGCTTTTGAAAAAGAATTGAATACGTATCATTTCATGCGACTGATCTCAACCCGGGTAAGGGACTTCCTCCTCACGACAAGAAAACACCCAAAACTGCTGGTACCTTTCGCTCTAAGCGAGGGCCAATAGGGCATATTAAGGGCATATAAGATAAAATAAAGCAAATTATTAAAAGCCCGAGGTTACTCTACATGATCGTTCCTATTGAATTGTCCAATACAAAAAATATTACCTATGATATCATTATCGATGCACTCCCACAACTGACCTTCAATACCAAGGTTGCGGTGATAACAAACCCTACTGTAGCTGGGTATCACCTTCAGACACTCCTTGCCCATATCAAAGCACCGCAGCTTGAAGTAATTACTGTACCCGACGGAGAAGAATACAAGACACTTGAGACAGTAGAGACGATCCTTAACGAGCTTTTTGAACATAAATTCGACAGAAAATCACTTTTGATCGCATTTGGTGGTGGGGTCATCGGTGATATGACAGGATTTACCGCAAGTCTTTACCAGCGCGGGATCGATTTCATACAAATACCTACGACACTGCTTTCGCAGGTCGATGCCAGTGTCGGGGGTAAGACTGGAGTAAACAACCAATACGGCAAAAATCTCATCGGTGCGTTCTACCAGCCTAAAGCGGTCTATATTGATCCATCATTTCTAAAAACACTGCCTGCAAGAGAGTTTGCTGCCGGTGTTGCAGAGATCGTAAAGATGGCGGTAATGTTCGACAAGGACTATTTTGAATTTCTTACGACTGCCGACCTGACAGAGGAAAAGGTACTCAAGGAGACCATACGAAGAAGCGTCGAACTCAAAGCCTGGGTGGTCAATCAGGACGAGAAGGAAGCAGGGATACGTGCCGTGCTTAACTACGGGCATACCTTTGGCCATGTGGTCGAGAATGAGACCTGCTATACCACTTATCTGCACGGTGAAGCCGTTGCTATCGGCATGGTCATGGCGAATGCACTAGCTGTGGAACTTGGACTGTTGAGTGAATCGGAAGCAGAGCGTATTAAGGCTTTACTGGAAAAAGCGTCTTTGCCAACGCGTTACAAGATCAAAGATGTAGATGACTTCTATGAGCACTTCTTTCTGGACAAGAAGAGTGCGAACAACAGTATAAAATTTATTCTTCCCCAGGGGATAGGCGGACACAAAATCGTAAGTGATGTTGATGAGACGGTAGTGAAAAATGTTCTAAAAAAGTTTGGAGATGAGGCATGATGCATAAACGTCTCTCTGGATTACTGCTGCTGTGCGGTACACTTCTTTTTGCAGAGCCGGTTACGGCACCTGTCGTACCTCATAAAGTTCAGGAGAACAACCAGAGCATTGTACAGAAACAGGCACTACTAAAAGAAGAACAGAGGAAGGCCAGCCGTATCAATGATCTGGTCCGGGAGAAGCAGGCGCTTGACAAAGAACTGCTTGAGAACAATATCTGGTCGAAGATATACAGCAACTATCATACCTATGTGGAATTGAAAAAACAAAAAGAGCATCTGGATGAGCAGATAAGCATTCTTGATAACAAGTACAAACGAACGGAAGAGGAAGAGAAGGCTTTTGAAATACTCAAGAGCAAACGCTCCATTATCAACGGGAAGCTGCAGCTGCTGAAAGAGTATGAGAGCGACCCTTTCAAAAAATTCCTGCAACCGCCGGAGATCACCGATGTGCCAACCGTCGGAAATCCTTTGGCGATCATCTCGGCCATTTCTTACATCAAGAAACTCAAAACGGATGAAACAGAGTACGAGAGCCGATACGAGTCTATTAAAAATGTCATGGAGAAACTCAAAGAGAGGGAGTTGATTCTCAAAAAGATACTCCAGTACGATACGAACAACACCAAATACAAAAAGGAACTTTTAGATACCCAGGACAAGATCAAAACATTCACGCCGGTCGTGGAGATATTCAAGACCACGCAGAATGTATATACCAAAAAGATCGATGAACTGACACTCAATCTTCGTGCAGATATCAAAAGAGAGATGGAGAAGGCCACCAGCATAGGTATGGTCATCCTCTTTTTCATTCTTTTTACCCTGCTGATCAAATATCTTGTACGCCGCTACATGTCGGACAATGACCGTTTTTATACCATAAATAAAGCATTGAACCTCACTTTTGTAACCCTGATGCTGCTGACACTGCTTTTTGCCTATATCGAGAATGTGAACTATATCGTAACCATTCTGGGGTTTGCCTCTGCAGGTATCGCCATTGCCATGAAGGACTGGTTCATGTCCATTATGGGCTGGTTCGTCATTATCATCGGCGGTGCTATTCATGTTGGAGACAGAGTGAAATTCGTACGTGAAGGTGTAGAATATGTGGGAGATGTCGTCGATATCTCTTTGCTACGTATGACCATTCAAGAAGACATTACCTTAACGACCTATATGCACAACAGAAGAGCAGGTCGGATCATATTTGTACCCAATAATTTTATTTTTACCGATATGGTCGCCAACTATTCGCATGCAGGCCTGAAAACTGTATGGGACGGCATCGATTTTATGATCACCTTCGATTCCAATGTTTCCAAAGCCTCTTCCATCGCAAAAGAGATCACCAAAAAATATGCCAAAGGATATACTGAGATCACCAGAAAACAGCTGAATAAGCTGAGAAGCCAGTACAGTATGAAAAATACCAATGTCGAGCCACGCATCTATACCTTCATAGAGCCGTACGGTATCAAGATCTCCGCCTGGTACCATACCAATGCCTATGCAACACTGACACTGAGAAGTACGATCTCCATGGAGATCATAGAGCGACTGCAGGCGGAAGATGACATTTTCCTCGCCTTCCCGACACAGTCTATCTATATTGACAAGGATGTACGTAAGCCTCTGCCTCCGGAAGAGATACAGAATGATGGGGATACACTGGCATGAGCAATAAAAAAGTCTTTTTCAAAACCTTCGGATGTCGTACCAACCAGTTCGATACCCAGGTCATGATGTCAAAACTCAAGGAGTTCGAACTTACCCAGGACGATACGCAAAGTGATATCATCGTAGTGAACTCCTGTACCGTTACGAATGGTGCGGACTCTTCCGTACGGAACTATATCTCCTCCATACAGCGGAAGAACCCTGATGCCAGGGTCATTCTGGCAGGCTGCGGTTCCCACTCAAAAGGGGAAGCACTTTTCGAGGATGAGAAGGTCTTTGGTGTCATGGGACACTCTGAGAAAGAGAATATCAACGAGATCCTCAAAAAAGAGAAACGTTTCTACGAGATCGGTGACCTGGAGCATATCGACTCTACCATTGTTGAAGAGTTCGTCGGAAAGAGCAGGGCGTTCATCAAGATACAGGAGGGGTGTGACTTCAGATGTTCTTACTGTATCATTCCTGCAGTGCGGGGAGATGCACGCTCCCACAGGGAAGAGACCATCCTTGAGCAGATCAGGAAGCTGGCTGCCAACGGTTTTGGAGAGTTCATACTCACAGGGACCAATGTCGGCTCCTACGGTCAGGACCACGACACTTCCATGGCCAAACTCCTTAAAAAGATGAGCATGATACGCGGCGTACGACGCATCCGTATCGGAAGCCTTGAACCCATCCAGATCGATGAAGAGTTCATGGAACTGCTCGATGAACCCTGGATGGCAAAGCATTTGCACATCGCCCTGCAGCATACCTCGGACAAAATGCTTGAGATCATGAACCGCCGTAACCGTTTTGCAACGGATTTGGAGCTTTTCCATAAGATCGCCCAGAAAGGCTACGCTTTGGGGACAGACTACATTGTGGGGCATCCCGGGGAAGATGAAAAGGAGTGGCAGGAGGCTATTGCACGTGTCAAAGAACTTCCTTTGACTCATGTGCATGCCTTCTCCTACTCCAAGCGGGACAATACGGCATCTGCAGTGATGAAACCTGAAATACGCGGCAACATTGCCAAAGAGCGTCACCGTGAGCTCACGGAGCTGGTCAAAGCAAAGAACTATCTGTTCAGACGTGAACATCAGACAAACCTCGAAGTGTTACTTGAGAGCGGCAGAAACGGCATATACAGCGGCTTTGATCAGTACTTCAATCGTGTGGAGGTGGAAAGTGCAGAGGACCTCAGTGCAAACTGGGTACTCTTGAACGAGGTGGAGGTAAGCAGTGAAAGCAACAAAGCGAAACTTTAAAGCCAGGTTTTTAGACAAAAAGAACCTGAAGATCATTCTTTCACTTACAGGGGTGGTCATACTCCTGCTCGCCTATACCGCACTGCGCAATACCGACACACTGATCACCCACAAACAGGCAAATGCACTCTACAGCAAGGACAAGATCAAAAGATTGGTGGTAGACGGTAAATACATCCGTCTTATCACCGATGAAGGAAGTTACAAGATCTATAAGGATGCCATCAATACCGCTGCATTTTTCAGTAAATATCCTGTAGAGGTGAAAGAGGACAAGGCTTATCTTTACGACCTTCTACTCATCCTCATACTCCTTGGTTCCATCGGCTATCTTTTCAGAATGATGAAAGTGAGCCGTTTGCAGCAGATCCAACAGATACGCGGAGCAAGAGAAGAGAATACGGAACTCTATGAGCCGGTGCAGGCACTCAAATCCAACGTGACCTTCAAGGATGTTGCAGGGATCAAGGATGTTAAAGAGGAGCTTGAAGAGATCATCGATTTCCTCCGTGAACCCATGAAATACCGTGACATGGATATACGTCTGCCCAAAGGTGTACTGCTTGTCGGACCTCCCGGGGTGGGTAAGACGCTCATTTCCAAGGCTGTCGCGGGTGAAGCGGGTGTGCCGTTCTTTTACCAGAGCGGTGCCTCTTTTGTCCATATCTATGTGGGAATGGGTGCGAAACGTGTCAGTGAACTTTTCAAAAAAGCCAAGCAGATGGCACCGAGTATCATCTTCATCGATGAAATAGACGCCGTGGGAAAAAGCAGGGGAGAGTTCAGAAATGACGAACGTGAAGCGACGCTCAACCAGCTTTTGACTGAAATGGACGGCTTTGAGGAGAGTTCCGGTGTCATCGTCATCGGTGCAACTAACAAGATCGATGTGCTGGATGAAGCCTTGCTCCGGGCAGGGCGTTTTGACAGACGTATTCATATCTCGCTGCCGGACCTTGAAGAGAGAATGAGAACGCTTGAACTCTACCTTGCAAACAAGCCAAACAGTGTGGACATAGAGAATGTGGCACGTATGACTGTCGGTTTCAATTCGGCCGCGCTTGATACCCTGACGAATGAAGCAGCGATCTATGCCATGAGAGAGGGGCGAAAGGTCGTTGAGAACAGTGACTTCGAAGCGGTCAAGGAGAAAGTACTCTTGGGCAAACGCAAGATACTCAGTTTCACTGAAGAGGAGCGCAAGATACAGGCTGTCTATCAGGGGGCCAAAGCGGTCGTTGCCACCTGGCTGGATGTGGAGTTCGAGAAGATCGGGATCGTCACTACCAGGCTGACTGTTCAGGAACACGAGATACTTTCACGCTCCAAACTGATCAACCGTGTCAAAGTCTATCTTGCGGGCAGCATTGCGACAAAGCTTCACTACAAAGAACAGTTCAGCAATGCCGGCACTGACATAAGACTGGCCAAGGAGTTGCTCAACAAAGTGATCTATGAGTATTGGATGAGCGAAGACTTCATCGTCACTCCACGTCAGGAAGAAGAACTGATGAGGCAAACGGTTTCGGAAGTGACTGCTCTACTCGGTATGCTGGAGGAGCCTCTTTCCGATGTCTCGGCGTATCTTTTGAAGCATGAGAATATTACCCAGGAAGCGTGTCAGGAAATACTTCGGGGGATCTTTTAGCATATGCGCTATTTCAATGGTTTCTCTCTCAAAGGAGAAGAACACTTCTTCGATGACTGGCTTCCAGACAGCGACCTCTGTGTAGCCGGGTTCAGTTACGGTGCACAACAGGCATTGGAGTATGTCTATACTGCTTCCAAAAGAGTGGACAGACTCATTCTTCTCTCTCCGGCATTCTTCCAGATGCAGAAGTCCAGTTTCATTCGTGCACAGTTACGCTACTTTGAAGCAGACAAAAGTGCATACACGACACAATTCCTTCAAAATGCTGCTTACCCTTCCGCTGTTGATCTTAACTCGTTTTTGCATACAGGAACCCAAGAGGAGCTTGAAGCACTACTGACGTACCGATGGGAGAAAGAGAAAATAGAGGAGATCCTCAAAAGAGGCACACAAATTGAGGTTTTTCTGGGCTCGGATGACAAAATCATCGATGCAGAGAAAGCATTTGCATTTTTTTCCGATATCACAACCTGTTACCGGCTGAAAGGTGCCGGGCATCTGCTGTTGAAATAGTTGACCGTAAACAATGCCATTTTTCATAATTTTTGTTTCCTTTCCTCGTTCCCATCCGTCCTCGGTGGGAACGCATACTGCAATCTAAAAACATGACATGGAGTGAAACGGAATCCACACTTGCACATATGTCATATTTTCCCACTCTCTTGTTTATCTAAACTATCATACAGAAAAAAGATAAAACCATGGGCAAAAGCCGATACAAAACAGGGGTCATTCCAACTATCTATCTCCAAAGTTTTTCTTCTCTCCTTTCGCCGTTGTATGGTTTTTTGAGTTAGCTGAATTAACATTGTTATGCAATATTTCTTGCATACAATCACTTAAACGGGAAGTACAAACAAATCCACCCTTGCCTGAATTTTGTTCTTGCCAATAATTATATGCGTCTTCGAAGGTTTCTGGGTAAACGGCTCCCTTATCTAAAGGCTTTAATACACTAGAAGCTAAAGCAGATTGAGTGATTGCCATGTGCTTGATCATATGCTCGACTTTCCATAGGGGATCATTGACACCTCTTGCCAAGACTTCAATGTGATAAATACCAGTTTCTTTCGCCTCTTTTAAATTGTGAATAACAATCCATATGTTCTTTTTTGGGGTTCCTTTTATGGACCATATACCTTTTTTATGTTTCCGAAGATCAACATCGGAAGCGCAGAAAGCAGAATTAATAAATAATAGAAATATTAATGGTATGAGATGTTTCATTCTTTGCATCATAAGTTTCTCCTCGTAAGGGTGGGGTGACAGAAGTGTATGGGTCGAAGTGTAGGGGTCGTGTGACAACAACAACTCATTTCCTGTTCCTCTTAATTATCCCATACACAGCCTGTTGTGATATACCCAATACTTTAGCGATCATATGCTGAGAATAGTCTTTGTCATATGCTTTTACGATTTGCCTGTTTCTCTCTTTTTTATCCTGTATCTCTGAAAATATTTTTGTAAGTTTATTGATATCAGGTTTCTTGTCTATATTGGGAGCTTCCACCAAAGAAGATGCTGTTTTGAGCTCTTGCAGTACACTACTGTCTACTTTACTGTTCAACATCTCTTTAATGGCATCACTGTCCTTACCATGATTTTGTACTATCCATGCATTTTGCAGACACTCCGGTATTTGCTTTTCTAAAAAGTAATGATAAGAGCTGTAAGGGTAATCTTCCAGACTTTTTACCATATTGGCTTTCAGCGGGTTTTGTTCTATGTAGAGCATCAGTGTATAGAGGTAAGCCTCATCAGTGACATACCAGGATTTGAAGCGGCCTTGCCAGAGGTGTCCTGAGCAATGATATTTTTTGTTAAAGTAGATGGCGTAGTTCATACCCAGTTGTCTCATGAACTTGGAGAGGTTTTCCCGGCTTGTCTCTATGAGCAGATGATAGTGATTGGACATCAGGCAGTAGTTATGCAAAGTGATCCCATAATTCTTCATGGTGGAGCACATCAGCTCTTCAAACTGTTCATAATCGGCAGCTTCTTTAAAAATGGGCATTTGAGCCACACCTCTGTTGATGATATGGTAATACCCAGCCAGTTCGATACGGGGTCGTCTTGCCACCACCACTCCTTTTTAGTTATTTGGAGGAGTATAGCATAAGATGTATTAAGTTGTTATTGTCACCTGACCCCTATGCCCCATGAACTTGTTATACATTTAAGTATGTCTGCAACTTTAATTTATCAGTTATATTTTTCTTATTGCAAAGTTTTCGGCTTTACGATAACTTGATTGTAAAGTTTTTGGAAGAAGTCCAATAAGCGTATCTTTCAAAAAATCTACTGCTATAGTACCCCCTTGTTTGTCACTTAACTTCCAAGCGTTAGCATTATCATCAGAAGAAGCATATCTAATAAGGTTCTGAATAAATGCACGAACTGATGAAAAAGCTTTGTCCTTCTGCATTTTCTCTAAATTGCAGACTATTGCATTATTAATATTTAATGATGAGTTGTTAGATGGAGAAACATCCAGTAAAAGAAGCTCAGCTTCACCACTATATTTCCATTCTGTAGATGTTTCGAACTCTTGGATTACATCGACTAGGGCTTCGTCGCTATATTGCCAATCAGTACCATTAATCTTCGTTACGACTTTCTGGTCTAAATATTCTTGTTCTGGCCAATTGGCTCCATATCCACAACAATAAAAATCAATAGCATCAGCTGAACTGTGATGAAAGAAATTTAAATTATCTAAAATCTCATTTTTACAAAAATTTGTATTTGGACTACAAAATAATACTCCAATAAGAGAATGCTTTTTAATTCCCTTATTCATCTTTGCCATAGCATCTCTGGAAGCTGTGTCCACAGAGTCTAACATTGAAATAGTAATCGGTAGTGTTTTGAATTTATTTTCAACATTTTCTACAATATTTTTAAAGTGAATAGCTTGAAGCATATTTATCCTATGGTTGGTGTCTGTATAACGGTCGACAAGGGATCGCGTTCAGTGATCAGCGCGGCCGATGCGATGTTGTAGCGAAGCGGAAACGTCGCATCTATTTATTCAATGAACAGTATAGCACAAACAGCTAAGATATTAAACAAATAACATACACTAAGAATGACTGTTAAAAATCAAAAGTATGCACCCCAAGGGCATTTTCTCTCTATGTTCATGGCACATTTTGTCATATTTTTGATGAACTTCTGTATATTGTGTCATTATGCTTAAAGATTGAGAGTGTTCCTAATAACTATTTTACTACGCATCTTTTGCAAAGCGGCATTGATCTTCGAAGTATACAGGAACTGTTAGGTCATAAAAGTGTAGAAACTACCATGATCTATACGGACGTAGTAGCCGAAATGAACAAGGGCAGGGTGGCAAGCCCTTTGGATATGATGTGATAGTGCGGCTACTTTTTTTCTATCAGTTTCGTTAATTCATAGTATTTTTTCTGTATCTGCATATTCTCGAAGGGTACGATGTTGGGAACCTGTATTTTGCTGACTTCCGAGAACATGTGCTGACTCTCCGAGATCAGTTCGTAAAGGTCCGCACTCAGCACTACAGTTTTGTAGGTATTGCGTGCCAGCTGCAGGTTCTTTTTTGTGATCTTTTGTGCATTGATCATACTGACCTTTGAGGTAATGAGGTCCTGCCTGTAAAGTTCGGCTACATGGGCCGTCAGTTCCTGTGCCTGTACATTCTTTTCGTAAATACTTCTGCGTCTCTCACTCGCTTCCGATGCGGCAAGTCTTTTGGTCTCTGCAACCATTTTTTTTGCCTCAAACATGATATTGTCTATCTTTGGGATGTAGAGATTATCCACTTTATTGATGTAGTTTTGTTGAATATAGACGACCAGTTCCAGTGAGACCAGGTGCAGGCCGTAGTATTTCTTGGCATAGTTCAGGTCTTCACTGTTCTCTTTCATCAGTACCATGATCTGCTGGGTAATGTGTTTGAGCACATCCATCATCAGTGCCATCTGAATGATGTCATCCCCGTCCACACGCGTCAAAAGGACATTGATCTGCTCTGGTGTCAGGTTCACACCAATGTCGGAGAATTGCTGTATAAGCTTTTGTTTGACCTGCCCGATACGCAGTTCATTGCTTTTGTTCTCCTCCTGCAGAGATTCTATCTTCTCGGCATATTCCGATTTGGTAGTTTTGATCTTGCTCTGCAGAGGTGCAGAGATCTTCTTTTCTCTGTAAAATGCGATAGTGTTCTTGTTGGCGGCAATATCCTGTCGAAGAGAGTTGATCTCTTTTTTGTAGGAGAGAAAATCATCTTCGATGAGGGTATCGATGATCTTGTTGAATACCTTGTCGAGATCTTCCTGAATATCTTTCTTGTCTGAACCGATCCAGGAAGAGTCGGGGGCTTTTTCGAGCTTATCTGTATACTCCAGTCCTTTTTCAAGGTCTGGCAGCAATTCATCCCAGAGTGTATTCATGTGTTCTGCTTTGCTCTCTTCCTTGCTCAACTCGGAAGGTTTGAGCTCTTTGTAGAGTTCTACCGTTTTGTTCCTGGTAGTTTCATAGAGTTCGGTACCCTGTTTGAGCATATCAGATTTCCAGTCAGCCTGCAAGAGACTGGCTGTAGCCAGAAAAATAAGAATTTTATGCATATCTACTCCTAATATTATTTAATATATTATATCTCTTCCTATCTTTTTCTTCTTCCCCGGTATCCCCCTCTGTGGGAATGAGAAGAGGAACCTCTTTTCCCCTGTGCGTGACAGCTGTCACAAATGGAGAACCTGTAGGAGAAGTCGAGGACCTTTCCGCATTTTCGGCATTGTTTGGTGAAGTGACCCTGGCGCAGAGAGTTTTCTATGTAATTGTTCAATCTGACACGTGCCTGTATAGCCTTTTCAGTATCTTCAAACATATCGGGGAACTTGAAGCTCAGCCAGAGATAGAGTGAGATCTCCCGTACCCGGTCTTCGGCATTGAGCAGCATATCGTTCGTCTGGGCAAATTTTGGCAAGTCCCTTGGCGGTATATAGCGTACCTTTTTGCCCGCTTCGATCTGTTTGATATAGCGATGAAAAACCGACTCGATGTAGGGCGAGGAAATGCTCGCCGGAGCACAGGAGAGGTAGAAACGTGTTTTCAGGTCAAGGTCATACTCGTCCACGATGGCGGCGATCTCCAGCATAGAGTCGATATTGGCTGCCATGAAGGGACCGTCAAACTCCATATTGTCCGCAAAGAAGCCCAGGATGGTGGTAATATTCTCTGTCTCAAGGATCTCTCCTATGAGCATGACATGCTCGAGGCTTGCCATGACTGAGACAGGCAGTTCGATGTCTGCAAGCGGCGCATGGAAGGCTTTACTGACAGTATCGAGTGCGGCAGTATCGAGAGCACCGACATAGCCTTTTTCTTCAAAACCGTAGCGTCCCGCCCGCCCGGCGATCTGCTGTACCTCAGTGGGGAGAAGCTCACGACGGCGCAGACCGTCAAACTTGTTGTCCTTGGCAAAGAGCAGGGTCTTGATAGGCAGGTTCAGTCCCATAGCGATGGCATCGGTCGAGACCAGTATCTGACTTTCTCCTTCTCTGAAGCGTCTTGCCTCTTCGCGTCTTACCTCTGGTGAAAGGTTACCGTACACCACCGAGACAGAGTATCTTTCAGAGAGCTGCTGTTTAAGCGAGAGTACTTCCCTTCGTGAGAAGGCGACAACAGCGGTCTGCGGCTCTATCTTTTTCATAGAGACGGGATGCTTCATCATGGCCAACTCATTCTTGCGTTCAAAATGGATGACCTCCAGCTCTTCCCCAAGGTACTCACAGAGTGCTTCCACGGCATGCAGTGCATTGACAGAACCGGTGAGTATCACTTTTTTGGCCGGTGCCCCGATGAGGGCGTTCGCCCAGGCCCAGCCGCGGTCGCGATCCGAGATCATCTGAATCTCGTCAATGACGCAGACATCGACATCTACCGAACTGTTCATCATCTCTATGGTTGAAGAGATATGGGTGGACTCCTCGTCTATGATCTCCTCTTCCCCTGTTACGAGAGAGACATGTACCCCTTCTTTTTTGAGATTCTCATAGCCCTCAAGCGCAAGCAGGCGTAGCGGTGCGAGATAGTAGCCTGTTGTGGCTTCTTTCAGCTCTTGTAGCGCTGCATAGGTCTTTCCTGAATTGGTGGGACCCACATGAAAGACGATCTTGCGTTTGAGTTCGCGTGCCAGAGGGAAAAGGTTCTTGAAATCACGGATGGTCTTAGCCAGAAGCTCTTCGCGTTTCTGTTTCTCCAGAAGCGGTTTGATATACTCGGCAAAATGGAAGAGTACGCGCCGTCTGCTTTTTTCCTTGAATTTCAGGGTATGGGAGGAACGTACCTGGGGTTCGATGAAACGTACGATGAACTCATGCAGGACCTCTTTTTCTATGGAAAGTTTTGTACTCATCACCTTCATTTCTTCGAGCAAGTCACCTATGGCCACCTTGAAATGTGCCAGGAGGTCATCGTTGACACGGTTGAGATCTTCTTTGACAGGCAGTTGGGCACCGCGCCAGATGAGAGAATAGAGGAAAGGTTTTTCATAAGAGACCGAAGTATTGTAGAAGAGGGTGGTACCGAAGAGGTCATGAAACTTCTCTTTTTCAATGATGATATGGTCCGTACTCTCGAAAACCTCATACTTTTCACTGATACCGTGCAGCAGGCCCTCTATGAGCGAAAGCGGCAGCGGTGCATGGTAGAGTTCCCGTTCTGGCGGCATGCGTTTGAGAGCCTCGGCCATCTGCTCTTCGTTCAGGTAGGGGTGTTCCTGTTCACGAATGGAAGTAAAGAACTGCTCTATCTCCTGAGTACGTTTGGCAATGGTCTCTTCTTTGATCTCTTTGAGTCTTTCAAGTATCTTCTCATCGGACATCTCCCACATCTCATCCAAAGGCAGGGGAGATGTAGTGCATTGCAGTAGTTTGTTGAAGTCGAAGGCTTTAAGTTTGAAAATGAAAGAGTGGTAGAATTCCATTTCATTGAGTGAGTTGAATTCGACATCCAGAGAGCGTTCAAGCGCAGTAAGTCTCCCTTTCATACGCAGATAATGCAGTTTCCCTACGACTTTGTCGGGAGTGATCTTTGCGTTTCTGACATTGATGAAAGCATCGAGTATCTGGTTTTCTTCTTCCCTGCTGTGTTCCGTTTCGTCAAGAATCTGCAGTATTTTTTCTACTTTGTCAAGCGGAGCACTGCGTCTGCTCCTGTGTACGGCTTTGTGGTTTTGTGTCAGGTAGGAGACGATCAGTTCACGGGTCCCGGCACCTTCTTCACTCCAGACACGCCTCAAAGCGCGTACCATATCCTCTTTTTCATGCGAATCGAGATCGAGCTCAAGGAGCATGACCAGTTCAATGAGCTTGTCCGTATCAAGCGTGGCTACCCCCTCGTCAAAGGGAAGGCCGTTAAAGTAGTTTCGTATTTTGTTGTTGAGTTTTATCAGGTATTTTTTCTTTTTCTTTGCCATAGTGGCAGTATAGCTAATCTACTGTAACAATGTCCACCAGTTCCACACCGTCACACTCTTTTTTCAGACGTTTATGTTTGCGTGCATCCTCTTCGGCCAGCTCCAGCAGGTCTGCAAAATCGTTCTTGCTGGCAGTGAACTCATAAACAGTTTTATGACTTTTGATGAGAATCTCCGTATTCTCCTTGCTCTGTACATCGATGTTACGCAGTCCCTTGGCAAATTCGCCTTTGATCGCCTTGAGCACTTTTTCGTTTTCAAGGAGTTGTTTCAGCTCCAGTTCAATATAGACGTCATTCTTGCACATTACGGTATAGCTTACTTTGATCATTCCTTCCATTTTTCCCTCCGTTTTTTCATATAGTATTCTATTTATGGACACCAGGGTAAAAATATGTCATATTGTCATATTATTTGCTCACAATACCATTATTGATGTAATAGACGTCCTGATAGATACTCAATCCGGCCGAGTCCTCTTTGGCTCTGTAGTCACACACGGTCATCCATCCTTTGTCTGTCTGTTTTAACGGGGTACATCTTAACTCTATGACGGCTTCGGGGTGCTTGAAGTGCTTCTTCCAGTAGTTCTGTACCAGGATAGGTGTACCCGTACTGTATCTTATCTTCGGCTTCTCTCCGAACTTCTCTACATACTTGCGCAGTGCTTCCTCTTCCTGGGCAGTCATTTTAGCTGATTCCTCACTTTTCTTTTCGATAAATTTATCTATTTTCGTTTCGCTGGGTCCCGTTGAATGGTTCACCATCCAAAATGGTGATGTAAGCCATACTACGAATGCTATGATGATCACTGCGATATATTTCATTTCGACTCTCCTTTTCACCAGATTTATCTCTCTAATAATAGTTTACATATATTTACTTTATGTTTAACATTGAGTCCTATAATGTCAACATTACAGTATTTAAAGGATAAATATGTGGAAAGTACCCAAAGAGATCGAACAGCTTGAAGTGTTCAAAAAAAATGCAAAGACCGTCGGTGTCATTTTGATGGTCATCGGTTTTCTAGGAGCGATGTTCCCTGTGGCGGCATCATTGACCACTGTGGTCTTCGTGGCATGGATGCTGTTGATAAGTGCATTTATTGTCGGGTACTTCACTTACATAACCGATGCAGGAGACTGGAGAGGATGGCTTAAAACACTGATCTTCTTTGGGGTAGGTGTCTATATGCTCGTCAACCCAGCCGGAGGTATCGCTACTCTGGGACTTCTCTTTTCCATTTACTTTTTCATGGATGCTTTCAGCGGATTTACTCTGGCTGCCTCTTTTTACCCCAATAAAGGATGGGGGATCTGGACCTTCAATGCCATTCTTTCACTGCTGATGGCAATGATATTCGTCATCGGGTGGCCGCAGACCTCTGTGCTGCTTATCGGTCTGCTGGTAGGTTTTAGCCTCTTCTTTGACGGGCTGGCTCTGCTAATGGGTGCAAATCTATTTGATAAAATGTGGAAAGATGAACAACAATAAAAAAGCTTTCGGACTTTGGTCCGCAGTATTTCTCGGTATCGGCTCCATGGTGGGTGCCGGTATTTTCATTGTCATCGGACAGGCAGGTGCCATCGCCGGTAATCTGGTCTGGCTCTCTTTTGTCTTTGGCGGTGCAGCGGCTCTGCTTAGCGGTTACTCCCTAGCCAAACTTGCAGTCAGATATCCTTCACGCGGAGGTATTGTGGAATACCTGGTGCAGAGCTTTGGCGAGGGTGTATTCTCAGGGAGTGCAGGGGTGCTCTTTTATTTTTCCCAGCTTATCGCCATTGCGGCTGTAGGCAAGTCGTTCGGTGCCTATGCAGGTACCTTTGTGCATGGCGGAACGATATCGGAAAACATTTTTGCGCTTGGAGTTGTGGGGCTGTTTATTCTTATCAACCTGATCGGTGCTTCACTGGTTGCCAGATCCGAGAATGTGATCGTAGTGATCAAGGTGACTATACTGATCACTTTTGCCGGTGTAGCCCTTTTTTACATAGATCCAAAACTTTTGGACACTGAAAATATGCCACCGTTCAAGAGTATGCTTTTTGCGATAGGGTTGACCTTTTTCGCCTATCAGGGTTTCAGCGTCATTACCAACACGGTAGAAGATATGCAGGATCCTAAAAAAACGATGATGCGTGCTATGATCATTACCATTCTGATCGTTGGGATACTGTATATCCTGACAAGTATTGCAGTACTGGGAAATCTTCCGCTTGCAGAAGTGATCAGGACAAAAGATTATGCACTGGCACAGGCTGCTGAACCGATCTTCGGTGCCATAGGCTTCAAGGTTATGGCTGCTACGGCACTGTTGGCAACCGCTTCCGCGATCAATGCGACACTCTATGCCGCAACGGAGATCGGTTATACACTGGCAAAAGACGGAGATCTGCCGGAGAATTATACTTACAACGTATTTCATTCATTTGAAGGACTCATTATTTCAGGGCTTCTGGTTATACCGATGATCCTTTTTCTGAATCTTTCACAGGTTACTACGATCGCGGCATTGGTTGTGCTGGTCATACAGGGATTGACCCATGTGGGTCATCTGCTCCGCATCAAAGAGACCGGTGCCAATTTCTATGTGGTACTTGGTGCGGCACTGAGTATGTTCGCTATAGCCGGCTTGACACTTTACTATACAAGTATGAAAGAAATGCCTATGATCGCATTTTACATGTTTGGTGCTTTTGTACTGGCATTTGCCATTGAAATACTCTTGCGTATGACCACAAAACGTGTCATTAAAATTCAGACAGATGCCAAATTGATCGAAAAATTTGAACAAAACATAAAAAACAAGTTTAAAAAAATCATAGGAGATTAAACAATGGAAGAAGAAAAAAAAGTAGTTATTTCAGGAATTGACATACCTTTTATGGATTTAGTGGTATTATTAATAAAACTGGCTTTGGCATCGATTCCTGCCATGATAGTGATATTTGGATTTTTTGCACTCATGTCGACTATTTTTGGCGGGATCTTCAATATGTTCATGTTTAGAATATAAAGGAATGTTTTATGAATAATGTAATGAACTCGATCCTCTTCGGATTCAAAGAGATACTTACCTGGCGTACCATGAAGTATATCACTATCAGCGGCGTTATCGTCTCACTGCTCTGGCTGGGGATCGGTATACTTTTATGGGACAACCTTATTAATTTCAGCAGCAAGATCATAGATATGGTACCGTTTTCCATGCTTCGTTCAAACGGTGCATGGATGCTTTCGACCTTCCTGTGGTTTCAGATGACACTGATCACCTTTGCACTCATCTTCGCATTTTTCGGCAACCTTATACTGCGTAAGATATCTAAAGAGAAATATAGTACTTTTTCCATACTGATGCTTGTCGGCTCTGCACTTTTCTGGGGTCTGATATGGTTCTTTAAAGGAAGCTATATTTACGATCAGTTCCTGCAACTGCTTACCTGGCTGCCATTTGAAACAGTAGAGAAGGGTATTGCCTTTCTGATAGGATTCTATATCATTTACAATGCAATAGTCATGAGTCTGGTCTTTCTTGCAAGCATTTTCAGTGAACCACTGATCGAACTGATCGAGATAGAACATTTTCCCGAAGATAAAGTCATTCGAGACAATGTGTTTAAAACAACACGGTACACTATCAAGGACAGTGCGATCTTCATTGGGCTTTCCATATTGGCATTTCCGCTTCTTTTTGTTCCTATATTGAATTTTATAATTCAGATTCTCCTATGGATCTGGTTGATAAAAGACACGATGAGTTACGATGCCGCAGCATTAACACATGAGAATGTGGACAAATCTATTCTGAAAGAACACAGTAGGACTATCTGGTTTGTTGCTTTCGTGACGGTTCTTTTCAACTTTATACCGGTCTTTAACATCTTCGGTCCGTTCTTCGGCCTTATCACAATGTTCCATTATTTCAAGACGCTGAAAGATTAGTGATTTGGCGTCATACTATCTCAATCTTCTCCTTTTTGTCAGCCTTCTGGGCCTGACGATTCTGGGCTATTGGCTTATCAAATGGTATCGTCAAAAGCAGGAATTGCAGCGTATTGCCGCAATGCCTTTTGAGGAAGAGGACAGAAGCATCCTCTCCCGCATCAAACAATACCGGTATCTCAACTCTGAAGAAAAAGAGAAGATCGAACGCTCCATACTCCGTTTTATGAACACCAAAAATTTTATCGGTGCAAAGCTGGAAGTTACAGAAGAGATGAAAGTGGTCATTTCTTTTTATGCCTGCCTGCTTTTGCTGCATATTGACACAGAGAACTGCTACGATAATTTAAAGAATATCATTATCTACAATCATCCTGTCATGATAAACAGAGTACAGAATAACGGTGGCATCTTCTCAAAAGAGCAATTCCTCATTGACGGACAGTCTGCGAACGATACCGTTGTCATTATCTGGCATAATGCCAAACGTGAAGCATACCATCCCCGAAAAGAGAATGTCATTGTGCATGAATTTGCCCATGAGATCGACTTCATGGACGGAGAGATAGACGGTGTTCCGCCGATGGAACGTTCCAAATACCATGAGTGGACGAATGTACTTTACAAAGAGTTCGAAAAGCTAAACAAGGTTGCCATGAAGAACAGGGACTGGGGTGATTATAAATTCATAGGGGAATATGCGGCGACGAACGAAGCGGAATTCTTCGCTGTGATCAGTGAACGTTTCTTCGAATCACCGGGCAGTCTGAAAAAGAAATTCCCTGACCTTTACAATGAACTCAAAGATTTCTACGGTATAGATCTTGCAGCGAAGGAAGCCTAATGCTTTTCGCCACTTTTTTCTTCTATTTCCAATGCCTTATCAAGGTATGGAGCAAGTCGTTTCTTCTTGAGATGATAATAGGTAAAACTAAAAACAAATACCGCAAAAATTACGATACCGCTTGTAATGAGCGAAGCGGGGGAATGAATCATATTGTAGCCTATGAGTACTCCTGTGGCGCTAAGGCCGAGCAGAGTACCGAATCCTGATATCAAACGGTTGCCACCGGTTTCTTTGTAGAGTTTGAAGTTGGCGAAGTTCACCAGTGAAAAGACAACAAGAAAACCGAAACTTCCTGCTACCGAAATGTTGTCAAGGCTGAAAGAGGTTGCAAAGATGATCCCCAGCAGGGCAATGATGATCATCCCTTCATAGCCATTTTTGAACTTCCTTTTAAAATGGTTGGGAAGTTCTCCGTATCTTGCGATCAGATAACTGGTACGGCCTCCGCCATACAGTGTGGCATTGATCGCCGAAGCGGTTGAGAGCAGGGCAGCGATACCGATAACGATGAAGCCTGCCTTTCCGAAAAAGGGCTCTGCTGCCACTGCAAGCACATAATCCTGTGCCTTCTTTGCCTCTTCAAAAGAGACATTGCCTACTGTGACCATTGCGATCCATATGTAAAGGATAATGACGAATATCACGGCGGAATAATAGGCTTTTGGAAGTGTTTTTTCCGGGTTTTCAACATCTCTGGCCGTGTTGGCGATCAGTTCGAATCCTTCATAAGCCAAAAAGATGATAAGCCCTCCGGTAAGGACAGAAGGCATGGGCATCCACTCCTGTGGTGCCATATGGGTCATATCTATGGTCGAAGTTCCGACTGCGGCAAAGACGGCAAGTATGGCAAGTTTGGCAAAGACCATGATGTCCTCAGCGCGCCCTGTCAGAAAGGCACCCATCATATTGATCGTCATGAAGAATAGGATAATACCCGCTGCCAGAGCCTTATGCACCCACATGACATCGTCTCCCATTATAAGTGCCGAACCGTAACTGCCGAAAGCATAGGCATAAAGCGCCAGCATAATGACATAGGATATCAGCAGCAGGTTATTGATGATGGAGGAGAAGAGGCCGTTGCCGAAAGCCTGGACGATGAACTCGATACTCCCGCCTTCACTTGGGTAGCGCAGAGAGAGTTTGACATAGGAATAGGCGGTGACCAGTGCGATGAAACCTGCCACGGCAAAAGCTATGGGCGCGGCACCTTTTGCCAGATCGATAGTAAGTCCGAGAACGGCGAAGATGCCGCCGCCCACCATACCGCCCACACCGATACTGAAAGCTTCAATGAAGCCGATCTTCTTTTCTTTCATACTTTTATGCAGGCTATTTGGTCTTACACTTCAGGCTCTGGGCCTTGATGGCATGCAGACGATTGAGTATATGTTCAAATTCTCCGATATCATCCTGATATTTCTTTTCCAGAATGGATTTTTTTTCTTCTATCAGCTTGATCTGTTTTTCAATATCATCAGGATTGGCATGGCAGTCTTTTGCCGCATCCTGCTCTTTTTCAAGCACCCAGTCCATCGCTTTTTTCATAAATTCCATCATTTTTTATCCTTCTGTTTCAGTGTGTTTAGATCAGGCCGAGTTCGGCAAGTATCGCTTCGACCTTTGGAGATATCTTTGCCAGTTCATTGATGAATGTACCCCATGCCTGGTCTTCGGCATACCACTCCTCGATATGTTTCATAGAGTTGCTTTTCTCTTCTTCACTCAAGGCATTAGATTTATTGATATTTTCCTTGATTCTTTCCAAATGTTTCAAATTACTTTCGCTCATATTTTTTTCCTTTTTTTAATATTGGTCGTATGTTCCATCAGATATTTCTTTTTTGAGCCCGTCAATGGCTTCCTGCATTACATTGATGATCAGTTCTGCGGATTTCCTGTCGTCATTTTCGGGAATATCCCAGTCAAAGATCTTCATGTTGGTTTTGAATATACCTCTGATCTCTTTAGTGATCTCAGACTTCATCATTTCCATCTCTTTTTCTTGTGGTGTCATGTTACTTTCCTTATGATTTACAGTGACATTCTATCACTTTTACATTAATGGTTTATATATTGGTACAGTAATAAATTTAAGGTATTATATCACTCGATATATCGAACCACAAGGAGATCTCTTGAAACTGTTTTTGATATCAGTACTGTTTATAGGTACACTGTTCGCAACAGATGCAAAAGAAGCAGCCGAAAAATTGGGCGTAGAGAATAACTTTGCCGCGGCACTCAAAAAAGCCAGATCTGAAAAGAAAATGCTGGTGATGGTGATCGTGAAAAAAGGATGCAGATGGTGCGACAAAATGGTGTACGGAACCCTTGTCGAACCTGAGGTGAAAGAGGCGCTCAAAAATTATGTGACATTGATTATTGACAAAAATGACAGGTATCCAAATGTTTTTAAAGAAGACTTTTTCCCTTCAACTTTTTATATAGACCAGAATTCTGAAAAAAGTGTATATGAAAATGTCGGCTATATAGGAAAGAAATGTTTTTTGAATGATCTGAAGGAATCGCTTAAAACACGTGACGAGCTGTATAGGTAAAACAGTTTCCAGTAGTGGTGTCCCCGGGAGGACTCGAACCCCCAGCTAGGCCTTAGGAGGGCCCTGCTTTATCCGGTTAAGCGACGAGGACAGATAGTACAGACGGCATTATAGCAAAAGATTTTTTGATTTTCCAAAGTTTTTACTTGCAGGCGGATAACTTTTGGCTTTCTCAACCTAATAAGCTATAATTACGAAAAAATTTACAGGATATAATATGGCTACCTATATTTTTGGACATACAACACCAGACTCGGACTCCATCGTCGGAGCGATATCACTTTCATACCTCAAAAATCAGCTTGGTGAGGATTGTGTACCGACACGACAGGGGGAGATCAACCCTGAAACGAAGTGGATACTTGAGAAATTCGGTTTTGAAGCACCAGAACTCAAAACATCCTATGCAGGAGAGAAGGTCTACCTGATAGACTTCATGGAACGTTCCCAAAGCCCGAAAGACATCGATGAAGCGACCATTCTCGGAATCGTGGACCATCATAAGCTCGGTGACCTTACAACCAATACACCGCTTGAGATGTGGGTACGACCTATCGGTTGTTCCAATACTATCGTCAAGCAGATGTTCGACTATTATGATGTGGAGATACCCAAAAACCTTGCCGGGATCATGATGTGTGCCATTCTCAGTGACACGGTCATCTTCAAGTCACCTACCTGTACCAAAGAAGACACCAAGGCTTGTAAAGAGCTTGCCCAGATCGCCGGGATAGAGGATTACAAAGCAATAGGTATGGAAATGTTCACCGTCAAGTCCAATGTACTGGGTGCAACACCAAGAGCATTGGTGACAAGAGACTTCAAGGACTTCAACATGGGTGGCAATCTCATTGGTGTAGGACAACTTGAAGTGGTTGACCTTTCTGTGTTCGACAACATGAAAGCAGACCTGATGGACGATATGAAGAAGCTGAAAGAAGAGGGTGGCAGACACTCAGTTCTGCTTCTGCTTACTGACATCATGCAGGAAGGATCACAGCTGCTGGTCGTCAGTGATGAGCCTGAAAAGATCGAAAATGCTTTCAATGTGAAACTCGAGAACGGCGAAGTCTGGCTCAAAGGCGTTATGAGCCGTAAAAAACAGATCATTCCTTTCCTTGAAGAGCAGTTTTAACACGAAAAAGAGGTGTTTTCAAAAAGTTAACACCACATTACCGATAATTACGCTATAATGCCGGACAATTTAAGCGTATATCGGTCAACGACTTTCTTTTTAAACCCATACTTCGGGTGGCACAACACACAAACAACTCAGCCTAAGACCGACCTATTTACCAATACGGTAGGCTCGGAACTACTCTCTAACAAGAGATATACATTAGGATATTTATGTCATTTACAAACCTGGGATTAAACGAATCCCTTCTCAAAGCAATCAAAGATCAGGGCTACACCTCTCCAACACCCATTCAGAAGCAGGCAATACCTGTAGTCATAGAAGGCAAGGATGTCCTTGCCGCGGCGCAGACCGGTACGGGAAAAACCGCAGGTTTTACCCTACCTCTGCTTGAGAGACTTTCAGAAACACACCCAAAAATGGGTAAAAAACAGATACGTGTACTGGTACTGACACCTACACGTGAACTTGCCGCACAGGTAGCAGAGAGCATCAAAACTTACGGAAAGTACATGAAGTACAGCTCTACGGTCATCTTTGGCGGTGTGGGGATAAATCCACAATTGGCGACCATACGTAAAGGTGTCGACATTGTTATTGCAACACCGGGAAGGCTTCTGGACATTGCAGGTCAGCAGGGCATAGATTTCTCTGCGTTGGAGACACTTGTCCTCGACGAAGCAGACAGAATGCTTGATATGGGTTTCATTCATGACATTAAAAAACTGATGAAGATGATGCCAAAGCAAAGACAGACACTGCTCTTCTCTGCAACATTCTCTCCCGAGATTAAAAAGCTGGCTTCAGGACTTTTAAAAAACCCTGTGCTTGTAGAAGTGGCAAGAGAGAACACCACCGCAGAGCAGATCAGCCAGGTTGTCCACTTTGTGGATAAATCACGCAAAAGAGAGCTGCTTTCGCAACTCATCAAAACTAAGGACTGGAGACAGGTTCTCGTTTTTACGCGTACCAAGCATGGTGCGAACAGGCTGACGAAACAGCTTGAAGAAGCAGGCATCTCCGCCGCAGCCATTCACGGTAACAAAAGCCAGGGTGCAAGAACAAAAGCGCTTGCCTCCTTCAAGGCCAACGATATCCGTGTGCTGGTGGCCACGGATATTGCCGCCAGGGGTATAGATATCGATCAGCTGCCGCATGTAGTCAATTATGAACTACCGAACGTGCCGGAGGACTATGTTCACCGTATCGGACGTACAGGACGGGCAGGGCAAAGTGGTGAAGCCGTTTCTCTGGTATGTGTGGATGAACACAAACTGCTTTTCGACATAGAGAAGTTCATAAAATCAGAGATTAAAAAAGTACATATAGAGGCTTTCACTCCAGACCCGAACATTAAAGCGGAACCCATTCAGAACGGAAGAGGCGGTGGACAGAAACGAGGAGGTGGAAACGGACGCAACAGGTCTAGGAATGCCAATGCATCAAACAGACAGCATAAAGAGAATTCCGCCAAAAAAGCAAACAGCAAAAACAGTGCTGCAGCCCAGATAGGTAACGATATTCAGGCAAAACTGGACAAACTGGAAAAGCGGGATACGAATCCGAACAGGCAAAGAAGAAGATAGTAAAAATGCTGTATAAGTCTACAGAAATGAAATGAGAAGATCTTTAATGGCGTATATTCTCAATTTACGTTTTTGGGAAGAGAAGGCTACTTCTCTTCTTTTTCTTCAGCATCTTCTTTTAGCCATACTTCTTTTACTTTCTCATTACGATGAACTTTCTCTTCATATTCCGGACTCAAAGTGAACATCAATTTCAAGTCGGCAGGTGATGATGCATATTCGAAGGCCTGCTTCTCTGTAATCTTGCCATTGAGCGCCAGTTCAAAGAGTGCACGATTGAAGGTTTGAGACTCATAACTGATATTCTCTTTTTCAAGGGCATCTGGAATTTCATGGTCACGTTTGGCCCTGATTAGTTCCTGGATCTGTGGACTTTTAAACAGTACTTCCGCAGCGGGAATCATCGTGTCCTCGTCTGCTCCGAGGATCAGACGCTGAGAAATGACGGCTTCAAGTGTGGCTGCCAGTGTATCTCTAACTCTGTTCTGTTCTGAGGTAGGGAAAATGGCGATCAGTCTGTCTATGGTTTCTCTTGCATCGAGTGTATGGATAGTCGAGAAAACAAGGTGTCCTGTATTGACTGCCTGGAGAATACTCTCCGCCGTAGCCATATCTCGTATTTCACCGACGACGATGACATCCGGATCCTCTCTCATGGCAGCACGCAGAGCACGGGAGAAGCTTCGTGTATGCAAACCAAGTTCACGCTGTTCAATGATACATTTTTTGTCTTTATGGATATACTCTATCGGATCTTCAATAGTAATGATATGGTAAGGATATTTCCTGTTGATCTCTTCAATAATACTAGCCAGAGTGGTTGATTTACCACTACCTGTCGTACCGGTAACAAGGACCAATCCACGCCGTAGTTCCGAGAGTTTGTGTAGTGAGGAAGGAAGATTTAATTCTTCAATAGTCCTGATCTGGGGAGGAATAAGTCTCATAGAAATGGCAGTGCCTCCGATATGCATGAAAATGTTAACCCTGAAACGGTGATCATCATCAAGTGAATAGGCCCCGTCATACTCTTTAGTCTCCAGAAAATCCTCATAATCTTTACTACTCAGCCCCCTGATGATACCATCCATCATTTCCGCTGTAGGTTCTTCAGTTGAGAGCATGACAATATCATCTTTCACACGTGCCCGAATAGAACTGTCCGTTTTAATATGAAGGTCTGCACCTTCCACTTCAATCAGCATATTTAACCAACTGTTCAGTTTTTCCATCGCTGTAGTCATGTCTACCGCCATTTTATCTCCCTTTTAAACTAATATAATTCTATTATACACTTTTCATATTATATAATGCAACCCCATAGCGAAAGTGATACATTTACTTCATAATCATAATATAGTGTAGAAAAAGAACTCTGCCACAACATACAGATTTCTATCCCATAGGATAAAGTATCTTTTCATGTACACTGTCGCAGGCACGCAGCACATCATCACCGAGCGTTAAGTTCATGGCAGCCAGTGAGGCATCAAGTTGCTCCGTATGGGTAGCGCCGATAATGGTCGACGCTACAAAGTCGAACTGTTTTGACCATGCTGTAGCAAGGGTGACAGGGTGCAGACCTGCCTCTGTGGCGATCTTGAGGTATTGTTGTGTCGAAGCGAGTGTCCGGTCATTCATGAACCGTTGTGCCATGGCACGCTGCCGCTGATTGGGCGACTTCAGGTAATCAGAGAACCTTCCTTTGGCCTCTTCGGGCTTCATCACCTGATTGTATTTCCCACTGAGTACACCTCCGGCCAGGGGGGAGTAGGGCAGAAGGGATACCTGCTCCTTTTCGCAAAGCGTTGATAGTTCATCGAGAAAGCGCCGGTTAAGCAGGGAAAAATTGTTCTGTATCGATTCAAAGCGTGCCAAATTTTTGTACTGTGAGGTCATTAGGGCTTTGGATGTACCGTAAGCCGTGTCATTGGATGTGCCGATGTAACGAACCTTTCCGGCTTTTACCAGCCTGTCGAACGCTTCAAGCGACTCTTCAATGGGTACGATTGTGTCGGGCCAGTGCATCTGGTAAAGATCGATGTAATCGGTACCCAGTCTTTTCAGACTGCCTTCAACTGCACGTTCTATGTGAAAACGGTCTATCGCAGTCAGTCCGTGACGAATAGGAGGAACAAACCATCCGCTGGCGGCGCCGGCAACTTTAGTTGCCAGTATGATGGACTCCCGGGGCTTTGTCTGCATCCACTCTCCTACCCACTGCTCAGTGATTCCGGCCAGTTTGGCTTCAGGTGGAACAGGATAGAGCTCTGCGGTATCATAGAAGTTCACTCCGTGATCATAGGCTTTGTCCATGATCATGAAGGCTTCTTTTTTGTCGCATTGTGTACCGAAGGTCATCGTCCCCATGCAGATAGGTGAGACACGCAGTCCGGTTCTTCCTATATATCTGTACTGCATTTGTGTACTCCTGAATGTTTTTCTAATTCTATCACATCTTAATGGTATAATAATAGTAATTTATTCCAGAGAAAGGAGCCTATGGATGCAGGACCGTTATGTGGCAGATGTAGGCGATTTCGGGAAATTCCAGCTTTTCCGGTACCTTTTTGATCATGAGAAGAGTCCGATGTCAGGGAAAACACTTTCCCAGATATGGTTCATGCATGAAGGTGAAGGTGAAATGAACAATGATGGAAAGCATATCGACTATTTTGAAAGAATGATGGGCAGTGACGAGTATCTGGAGGAGTCACTGATGGGTATTCTGATGCGTAACAAACGTGAGGTAGTGGAACTTGAAAAGCTCAAGCTGTTGAAACATGCCCGTTTTTTCTATGACAAAGTACCCAAAGCGCTTGAAGACCGCTATTTGTGGCTCAACAGGGCATTGACATTTTCAAGCAGGTCACAGATAGTCGCTGTCGCACCCGATAATGGTATGGCACTTAAATGCAAAAGAGCAGAGCATGCCTTTGAATTCCTGACACTCTCGCACTATACGCAGAAGGTTTACCCGCATAAATATATCTTTGCCGACGAGATCAGCTACTTTTACAGACTGCCGTATCTTGAAGTGTGCATTGTCTACCAGCACCTGGGACGCTGTTTTCCGCATTATGAGCAGATAAATGTGCTGCTTAACAGTCTGAAGAAGGAGTACCATCACGTTCTTGCCATCAAACACAAACCCTATTCACCAAGAGTCTTTTTCCTGCTGTGTAAAAGTGAAATCATCAAAGAAAGCCTGGAGTTCAGACTGAAAGAGTTTGAACAAGAGTTTGCTGAATTCTGGGAGCTCTTTTTGTGAGCAGGGTATTAACATACTGTTTACTATAGACAAGTAAAATTGATAACATTTTATTTCAAGGGAAAAAATATGAAAAAAATAGCACTAGCATCGATAGCAACACTCTCCATACTTTTTGCAGGACCGGGTATGATAGGAGCCGGGATGAAATACGACTGTAAATGTATGAAGCAGGGCAGCATGATGGAAATGAAACAGAAAATGATGAGAAAGAAAATGAACTCTCCCTTTCTCATAAAGCATGGTCTTCCGCATTTGACAAAAAATGTAATGATGAATTGGGACAATGTGGCTTTCGGATTGACTGCAGAGCAGAAAGAGAAGCTGACAGCGGTCAGAAAAGAGACCATGGGTGCCGTCATGAGACTCAAACCTGAAGTCATGGCACTTAAAAAAGAGATCGTACAGGCAAGTACTTCCGGTACAAAGGCTGCTGACCTCAAAGAGAAAGTGGACAAACTTGCTTCTATGGAGGCAGAGGCGACAATGGTGCATCTGAACTGTATTGAAAAGACCAAAGACATTTTGACCAAAGACCAGCTTCTTTTCCTGCTTGCTAACAAGAATACGATGCATGGTATGCAAGGCAAAATGATGAAAAAAAGAATGGGTCAGGGCAAAGGTATGAAAATGAAATGCGGCAGCGGAAAATGCGGTATGGGAATGAAGCAGGGCGCCGGTAAGATCCAGACACATTAATCAAACAATAACTTGGAGAGATAGCATGAACAGACATAATTTCATAGGTGTAACAATACTTGTCTCTGTATTGGCCCTGAACCCTCTACTCGCAGTAGAATTTCAGAACAACATACAGACAAGACTTAACTCAGCCAAAAAACTCTCCAACAGCATTGCATCCATCCTCCATAAAAGAGGGCTGGATGAAGATGCTGCGGAAGAGATCGCTGCTTCTTCGGTAGGTGATGATGAAGAACATTTAACACAAATGGTTGAAAACCTTAGCTCTGTCCTCTCGCATGATGAGATCATGGAACATCTCAGTACCATGGTGCTGCACAGAAAAGAGATACAACTGGACTCATACGACTACCTGGTCAGTATGGCATCGAAGATTAGAAAAAGCTCTTTGGACAAAAGCATGTTAAATCATTTACATGCTATTGCCAAACTCAACAGTCAGCTGATCGGATAGAGTCCGATCGGTCTGTCTTTGACATAATAAAAAATACTCCTGAATCCTTACGATAAAGTACAATTTTTCTCTTAAGATCTTGTACCATGTACTCTGAAAAATAACATGAGGATAAAAGAAGCTTTCATTTTAATTTCATCTATATTGCCTATAATAAATCTAAACCTACCACACGGATCAATCAAATGACAGATATACTGAATCATTCCATTTTACCTTTTGTTGAACATTTTCAACATTATGCAGTGTGGGTGGCCTTCTTTGCAGCATTCGGTGAGACGCTGATCGGTTTGGGTTTTTTATTGCCCGGTTCAACATTCCTGCTTTTTCTTGGAGTCCTGGCCGGACAAGGATATTTTGATATTTCCACATTGTTGTTATCTGCAGTAGTGGGTGCTTATCTGGGGGATATCACCAACTATCACATCGGTAAACATTACGGTACTGCATTATTGGGCAAATCATGGATACCTTTTTCCAATGAGCAGCTCAGTGGAGCACATAAGTTTCTCAATACACATGGATCAAAATCTGTTTTTCTAGCCCGTTTTTTACCCGGATTAAAAGAGAGTGTACCTTTTCTTGCAGGCTCTTTGAAAATGCAGAGAAGCAAATTTCTTTTTTGGGATTTCTTTGGAGCTGTCGGCTGGAGTCTGGAGTTTATAGGTATAGGCTACCTTTTCTCTGCATCACTTGCCCTTGCACAGGTATGGCTGAGCCGTACGGTTACTGTCCTTGCTATACTCATTTTTCTTTTGATTTTGCTCTATATTTTAAAACAGTTTATCGTACACAATGCACACTCAGCGAAAATAATACTTCTTTCATTATGGCACTCTTTTTTGCAAAATCCTTTTGTATCAGGAATAATAAAGACCCATCCAAAATCCACAGCATTCATCAAAAGCCGTTTTGACCAAACTACATTTTACGGACTTCCTCTTACACTGCTTAGTGTGGCATTTATATCGGTTTTGGCACTTTTTGCAGGTATTGTCGAAGATTTCCTCACCCAGGATCCGATCGTCTACGTGGATCATATCGTTGCAAATCTCATGGTGGGCTGGAGAACACCGGAGATGACCACTTTCTTTACCTGGATCACCTATCTTGGTATGAAAGAGATCTTAGTACTTTTTCTTGCAGCGGCTACTGTTATTTTGCTTTTGTATAAAAAATATAATGACCTTGTTGCACTCTATCTTTCTCTTGGAGGATCAGCCATTTTCATGTCTCTTGGTAAACTTGCTTTCCACCGCCCACGGCCGGAAACAGCACTTTATTTTGAATCTTCCTATTCATTTCCAAGTGGACACGCTACACTTGCAGTAGCTTTTTATGGATTTTTAGGATATTTGCTCATACGGTATGCACACACTTTAAAAACAAAGGTCAATATATTTTTTGGCACAACGATATTGATTCTGCTGATAGGCTTAAGCCGTATTTACCTGGGAGAGCATTATATCAGTGATATCTATAGCGGATACCTGATAGGTACATTGTGGGTGATCACGGCTATTGCCTTGCTTCACTGGCTTACTTACAAAAAAAATTTTACTCAGAAAAATCCATTTGGAAAAGCAAAAACGATCAGTATCACAGTGGCGTCCATAGCAGTAGGTCTTTATCTGTTATTTGGTTTGAATTTTCATTATAAACCTGCCATCCATCCCGCAACAAAAACAGTTAAACTAGACAGCCTAAAAACGTTATTTAACAAAAGTTCCAACAGATTTGCCCAAAATATCTTCGGCCTCGACTCCCAGCCGATAAATATCATCATGGCAGCAAAGCACAAAGAAGAGATTTGTCCTGTCTTGAAAAAAGCCGGCTGGAAAAATTTGAACACTGATAAAAAACTCGGTATCCCTCTCTTCTGGCAGGCAAAAGAGCCGATATGCAGTTTACATATGAAGAAAGAAAACAGACTGTATATATTGAGAATATGGGATACAGATGCATTCTATAAAGGCAAGCAGATATATGTTGCCGGTGCCAATGCCATCACTGGTAAATACTGGGGTATCATACCGGTTTTCATAAAAGATCTTGACCATGCCAGGGATTTTGTAGTGAAAGACCTTCAAGTAAAGGCTCATGTCAAAAGGGATAAACCCGTTCAGATAAATGAACCTTTTATCAAAGAAAATCTCTTCGGACATTCCTATTTTAGTGATGGAAAGGCAGAGATGTTGTCTTTTTGGAAAAATAGGATAAAATCATTTAACTGATTGGATACGTACGAATATAAGGTTTTCATTTTCAGAGTATGATAGTATAGGAAAAACGAATGGCAGGAGTCTATCAAATGAATAAAGGAAGGTTCAGGTTTGCAGCCAACTTCATTGCTGTTTTCATTTTTGTAAGTTTCATTACAAGGATCGTGTTACTGGCAATGACTTATGATCAGGCAGATACGGGTATTGTTGAGCTGATAAAAGTCTTTTTCATAGGGGTATTCTATGATTTCGTAGCTGTTTCCTACTATCTGATACCATTTGTTACCTATCTTATTATCGTGCCCCGGAAGATCTTCAACTCAACCCTTCACAAGATCATCAGTCTGCTGATCTATTTTGCTGTGATCTATACGGTGGTGTTCAATGGTTTCAGTGAATATTTTTTCTGGGAAGAATTTGGGAAACGTTTTAACTTCATCGCGGTGGATTATCTGGTCTATACACATGAAGTGATACATAATATTCTGGAATCATACCCTATACCGCTTCTTGTAGTGATCATTCTGCTCATTACGGGAGGGATCTTCTATGTCAACCATAAAAAGAGTGACCTGCACAAGGCTGCATTTCAATGTGACATGCCGTTTTCTAAACGACTGAAAATTGGGAGTATCTATCTTGCACTGCCGCTGCTTTTCTTTGTATTCCTGGACAAGCAGACTCTGACAGAAAATGTTCCGAACAAGTTCGACCAGGAGTTGGCAAAGAATGGTTTCTATTCACTTTTCAGTGCCTTCAGACACAATGAACTGGACTATGATGAATTTTACAAAACACTGGATAATGAAAGTGTGTTCAGACGCCTGCATGTTCTTCTACAAAGAGAGAATGCGACCTTTAAAACGAACGATATCCATGATATTACCAGAGTGGTTAACAATGACGGACCGGCACATCGTTACAATATCGTCCTGATCATGGTGGAGAGTCTCAGTGCGGAATACCTTGGAGCGTTCGGTGACAAAAGAGGGCTGACCCCGCACCTGGATGCATTGGCGAAAAAATCACTCTTTTTCAACAATCTGTATGCGACAGGTACAAGAACAGTCAGGGGTATGGAAGCGGTCACGCTCTCTCTGCCACCGACACCAGGTAGAAGTATTGTTAAAAGACCCGATTGCCAGCACATGAACTCTGCAGGTTTTGTCTTTCAAAACCTGGGCTATGAAAATAAATTTATCTATGCTGGTCACGGTTACTTTGACAATATGAACTACTTTTTTTCCAATAACGGGTTTGAAGTGGTGGACAGATTTGATTTCAAGGATAATGAAGTGACATTCTCCAATGTATGGGGTGTCTGTGATGAAGATCTTCTGAACAAGGTCAGCAAAGAGGCAGACAAATCTTTTGCGGAACAGAAACCTTTTTTCAGTTTTGTCATGACCACCTCGAACCACAGACCCTATACCTATCCTGATGGCAAGATCGACATTCCTTCCCATACAGGACGCAGCGGCGGGGTAAAATACACCGATTATGCCATTGATAAATTTTTTAAAGAGGCATCCAAAAAACCATGGTTTGACAATACGATCTTCGTAGTCGTTGCAGACCACAACGGGGGAAGTGCGGGCAAAACAGCACTACCGGTATGGCGCTACAAGATACCACTTTTTATCTATGCACCAAAACTTATCAAGCCGAAAGTTGTCAGCAAGCTTGCTTCACAGGTAGATATCGTACCTACGCTTTTGGGGATCCTCGGACAGAGCTATGAGGCCAAATTTTATGGAGATGATATTTTAAGACCGGACCACAGGGAAAGGGCATTCATAGGCAACTACCAAAAACTGGGGCTTTTCAGAAACAATACCCTGACCGTACTCTCGCCGGACAAAACAGTACAGAATTACAAAGTGAAGAAACAGACACTCTACAGTGTGGAATATGCTGAAGAAAAACCATCAGAGGAAGATGCAAACGATACGGTTACCTACTATCAGAGTGTGAGTTATCTGTATAAGCATAACCTGCTAAGAGTATTTGGTAAAAAATAGAACGATAAGCGATACTTGATGATAATACCCTGTAAAAATATTCTTGTAGATATTAAAAATGAAACAAAAATGATAAACCTATAACTACTCATGAAAAATGTCCTCTTTTTGTTTATAGATATCTGTTTTTACTTCAAAAATACCCAACAGTGAATGAAAAAGATTATCTTGCGAATATTTTTTATTTTTCCGACTCTTTATCTTGTCTATATTTATCTCCTTCTTCATATTCTTACCAAACCACATCAAAGAAGCAATATGCGTTTGGGCTTCAGGAGCCATAAAGTAGGGCAGGCCATGGAGATACACACCATGTTCTCCCAAACTCTCGCCATGATCACTCATATATATCATGGCTGTATTGTATGAATTGTCATATTTTTTTAACAACTTGATTACCTTTGATAAAAAATAATCTGTATATAAAATCGCATTATCATATGCATTTGTTATCTCTTTTTTGCTGCACTCTCCCAACTCGTTGGTTTTGCATACCGGAATGAATTTTTCAAATTCTTTTGGATATCTTTTATAATATGCCGGACCATGATTCCCCATTTGATGCAGTATGATCAAAATATCCTTTCCTTTATGTTTTGCAATATATTGATCAAGTCCTATCAGCATTCCTTCATCTCTACACTCACCATTCTCACAGATACTATTGTTTTTGGGTATTTTATAGTCTTCGTAAGGAACCCTTAGTGCTACCCCTTTACTGTCAGAATTATTATCCCGCCATAAAATATCTACTTCACCTGTATGATTCAATACATCTAAAACATTTTCAGTCGATATACTTTTCTTGTAACTGTAATCAGCTTTGTCAAAAACGGAGAACATGCAGGGGACGGACTCTGCTGTACTGGTTCCGCATGAATACATATTGGGAAAATTGATGATATCTTCTTTTTTCAATAACGGATTGGTCTCTCTTTGGTATCCGTTTAAAGAAAAATGGTCAGCCCGTGCAGCTTCTCCTACGACCATAATGACCAGTTCTTTATGCTTTTCATTGCTGTCAGTTTCTATGATCTTCGCATCTGTACCAATAGGTTTTATAATAACCGGACCACTATTGAATGATTGATGCAGATAGACACCTGTGCTATATACCCAATATATAGGGTTTGTAGAGTATCTGAGTGGTTTATGCTCCCTGAAAAATGAGGTATAGTGCTTACTGAATAAAAATATACACACAAGAATAAGCAGTAGTGAGATACCCATTACTTTAATTTTAGACCACATTTCATTTTTAAACCCTTTGTATTGTATATTTGTTCTATACACAATATAGGAGGGTAGAGCACCAAGAAATAAAAAGTACAAAACCAGTTTGACACTTAACAGATCCATGGATTCATTTAAATTTGTTTGAATGATATTTCGTATCATCTCATCATTGATAACCACATGATAGCTGTTCATAAAGTAGCTTGTAAATGACGATATGAGCAAAACAATAATGATGATCGGCTTTGTAGTATATTTGGAACTTACCAATGCAAATAGGAAAACTATCAATGATGTTAATACGACAACCAGGGATAATAAAAATCCGATATTGCCTAAACTGAAAGGATAAACTTTTAATGTTTTGCTAAAAAATGCATAATTGTCAAAGACGACTAAAAATATACTCGTAAATACAATGAGTTTTTGCTGAGATAACTGTCTAATATCATATCCTTGTTATAATGATCATCCATCAGCATTATACATTTTTAAAATGAAAAGAATGGTTGTCGTGATCAAGAAAGAATATATGATAAAAAATACCAATTGATTAACATAATATAAATTCTATTAAAAATGTAACTCTCTACTTCCTCATATAAATATGCAAGAGAAAAGATGAATTTAAAAAGTACTATTTTCACTAAAATATAAAAATAATATCAATAATAGATAAAATCTAACCTATTGTATATTTTGCACATTTATCAGATCAACAATAATCCATCTGAAATTTTTGTCATAAGTAAGAAACTTGTTTTAATCATTTTTTCAATTATTCAGTATCTGCCTTTTTTGAGTAAATGTAATTTCTAATATGGTGTACATCATTCATGTATATTGAAAATTCAAAAACGAACAGTAAAGTGATAGATTTTATACTATTTAATATTGCTATTTGTTCCTTCTGGTGTGTAAAAAAGGATCAAAACCGAGGAGAATTAATACTAATAAATATAATAATTACCTCTTCCCCTAATGATATCTCTATATTTACAATACCGATCCAATAGATAGCGTATTTCTGGGCAGCAGAGACAATTTAAGGAACAAATGTTCATAAATAATTATTAATGGATATAAATATATGAACAATTGTTCATAAAGAATAATATCCAAAAAGATATAAGAGAACAAATGTTCACTTATATTTGTAGTCCACTCTTGACATATGAACAATTGTTCATTATAATATCGTCAAAGGAGCCGTAATGAACGAGCAGAGCGTTAAAACTCCCCTATCCAAAGGGGGAAGGACTAAAGAGAAAATACTGAAGAATGCCCTGAAACTCTTTTCATCTAAAGGGTACAAGGCAACAACGGTAAGAGATATAGCAGGGGCGATGGGAGTGAAGCAGAGTGCGCTCTATAACCACTTCAAGAACAAAGACGAGATACTGGAAACACTTATAAGCAACCTGACCTCGTCAGCCATTGTTACTTTATTTGACGATAAAGAGGGCCAGGAGCTCCATAAACAAGGGAAATCACTTCTCATGAACCTTGCCACTACCTTTAAGCTTATAGGCTTTGACAGCCAAAATGAGGCGCTTTTAAAGCTTTTGATGCAGGAGATCTACCGTAACGAGCGTATACGGGAGATATATAACGAGCATTTCTACCAGGAGAACGTCAAAAAGCTCTCCGGTTTCTTCTTTGCGATGATGCAGGATGGGATGATCGAGTCCTCAGACCCCCTTTTGTTGGCAAATGAGTTCTTTTCTCCCCTGTTCTTCTATCAGATGCAGGTTTCTTTGCTAAAATTAGATAAAAAATCGACCTCTTCAGTGGTATCTCTGTTTGAAAAACATGTTGATTTCTTCTGGGATAACATTAAAATAGAGAAACAAGAGACGCTTTTTTAGATAAATACTAAATAATATCAATAATTACAGATATTATTATATTAAGGAATATTAAACATGGAAAACAAAATAGATCACTTCGCACACAAGTCAAAATCATGGGATATGAACTCGAAAAGAGTACAGAATGCCAAAGGTATTGCAAATTTAATAGTAAATAATATAGAACTCTCCCCTTCTATGGAGATCATGGACTTTGGTGCAGGAACAGGATTGTTGAGTTACTTTGTTGCACCTCATGTAGGCAGAATCGTAGCGGTAGACAATTCCCCTTCCATGCTTCTTGAGTTCACGAAAAAGTGTGACGAGTTCGGTTGTGAGATCGAGGTGGTTGAAAAAGACCTCAGTATCGATACGCTCGAAAGAAAATTTGACGGTATCATCTCCTCCATGACCATTCATCATGTTGAAGATCAAAAGGCCCTCTTCTCCAAGTTCTACGATATGCTCAATGAGGGTGGTTTCATTGCCATAGCCGATCTTGACAGTGAGGATGGCAGCTTTCACAGTGACAACACCGGTGTCTTTCATCATGGTTTTGACAGACAGGCACTCGAAAAGATCGCCAAAGAGGCCGGATTTAAAGATATCCGCTTTGATCTGGCCAATACGATCAACAAACCACACCGTGACTTTACTGTCTTTTTAATGACTGCTGTGAAATAGTATGAAATACCTGTGGCTAAGTATCTTTTTTGCTGTTCTGGTCTGGTCGGCTATAGATCCGAAAGACCAATTTACCTGGTTTCTGGAAGTCTTCCCCGCACTGATCGGCTTCGTACTGATCGTAGTCACTTATAGAAAGTTCCCGCTCACACCCCTGCTCTATACATTGATATTAGTACATATGATCATTTTAATGGTTGGCGGCCACTATACCTATGCGGAAGTACCTCTTTTTGACTGGATCAGGGAAGTACTGCATCAGAGCAGGAACAATTACGACAAAGTCGGACATTTCATGCAGGGCTTTGAGCCTGCCATACTTGCCAGAGAGATACTGATAAGAAAAGAGATCGTTCATGGGTCACGTATCTGGCTGAACTACATCGTTCTCAGTATCGTCCTGGCGTTTTCCGCTTTTTATGAACTGGTCGAGTGGTGGGTTGCCCTGGCAACGGGCGATGATGCAGAAGCATTTCTTGGTACACAGGGCTATGTCTGGGATACGCAGTCAGATATGATGTATGCGCTCATCGGCGGCATAACTGCCCTGCTTCTGCTCGCCCGCTGGCATGACAGGCAATTGCGGGCAATACAGTAACACAATTCTTCTGAACAATAATGTTCCCATTTTTCCAATTCTTTAAAAGCAGCTTTGGGAATGATTATTTTGAACATCAGTTGAGACCTAAGCGATCAGCTACCTCTTCAAGGGAATAAACTTCACTCTTCCCTGCTTTTATTTCATCTATTCTTTTGTCTGAGATTATTTCATCTAAAGTATCAAAATATGTACTGACTGCCTTTTCAATGATCTAAGTTCGTGAATGCTCCAGCTCATAAGCATAAGAGTCTAAGTCAGATAATAATGTTTTGTCCATACAAATATTTATTGCTTTTTTCATAATGTATCTTTTTGTATCTACCTAATGGTCATTTATTGGCTACGAAGTGTTGTTATGGCTATTTAGGCTATAGTTGTTCTTTTCTTTGCTCCTACAAGCCAATATGAAATAGCCAAACCAACAATAACAGCAGCAATAATCAATAATTCTTCTCCTTTTTCAGAAGAGAGAGAATATATTAATACTTTTCTAATCAGTGCCGCCATTGCAAGCATAATAAATGCACCAATTGCAAATCCTTTGCCTTGCAAATGGTTGATTTCCTCATGAATTAATTCTATAGATGCCCACAACACAAGTAAACTACCAAGAACTGTGAGTATTCCTTTTTCTATTTTTATATCAGTAAAAAAGAGTAGATAAATATCGTATACGAAAAGTCCTATGGCAAAAAATGCTACTACTGCCAATGCCCCTGCCAAAAAGTAGTTGATATATGAATTGAAGTTTTTCAAACCTGATAAAATATTTTTTTCTATTTTAGAAAGAGACAAAAATTTGCTCAACTCTTCTTCTCTATAAGAACTTGTGAGTACATCAAGATTCATATCAATTATTTTTTCAACTGCCTTTATTTCCTGTACATGATGTTGTTTGTCTTTGAAGTTTTCTTCTATGCTTGAAAGTATGAAAGTTCTAACATAGGTAAATGCAGAATTGACATAGTGTGTAGGCAATCCGATCTTGACATGTATTTCACCTATTTTGTAAAGATACATAAAATAAGGCATATCATACTGTCCACAAAATAGGTTAATAAACCACTCTTTGATTTTTTTCCTATGGTAAGCGATAATATCTTTGTTCTTTAGAAATTGAGCGGTTTTACCAAAACCCCATATGTAATCATAAAAGCCATCTATAAATTCATCAGCAAGTTTTTCCATGCGAGGTTGAAGTTCTTTTAATAATTGAGCTTCTTCTTCAGTAAATTGATAGTGCTCTTTTAAGTCTCTATAATGTTGCATTTATGCTCCTTGATTATAATTTTACATATTTTACTATGAGCTATATCTATTTATTAGAGGAACAATATGTCCCTTTATTTATGTTAGGAGTATACAAAAAATGTCCTGCTATTTCAAGAAAGATAGCGATTTGCCATATTTCAGCAGTTTCTCTTTAGAAACTCTACGATCATAAAAATTTCTTATGTCCTTTTAGCCGGAAATAAGCCAATATACGGACAAACTGTTCCCCTATTTGTTGATTTCAGGCAAAAGAGGACATGATGTCCTGCTATTTTTAAGGGGAAAATCGTTTTGTATTGCGAGTGGTGCGATCAGTGCTTTTTGATCTCCGCAACAATGACGCCTCTGAGATCACCCTCTTTGAAACCTGTTGCTTTGTCGTTCGGATAAGCGGTCTTGATGGCGTCAGAGATCTTGGGTGAGAGATTGCTACCGTGGCACTTGAGGCAGACTGCTTTGGCAACGAGAGGTTTGTAGACTCTTGTTGCATCACCCTCTTCTACCACTTTGATATCTTTCGGGCTGAATTTTTTGGCTTTGATCGACGCAACATATTCCTCCATAACCTTCCGGTCTGTGGCATCCGGTGTATTGACTTTGCCGTTTCTTACTTTGAGGGACGTTCTTCTTACTTTTGCATAAGGAGGAAGTTTCTTATTCACTTCATTGGTGATATCATCGGCACTGCCTGTACAGAAAGCAAGTGCGGTCAATCCCGTTTTGTCTTCTTTCATTTTGGCCTGAAGCTGTGATTTGAGGGCACCGCCCAGCATTTTGATGTATTTGACACCTTCCTGTTTAACATTCTGTGTCTGTGCCGCATCGGCTGCCATAGCGGAAGTGGCGATCAGCAAAGATGCTGCAAATAAACTTAGTTTCATACTTTTGTCCTTATTTTTTTATTTTCAATTATAGTAAAATTGGTTTAACCATAAATAGAAAAACACAGGATAATGTTCATTTCTATTTTTTCTTCCATATATTTTAGGCTATACCCTTATTTTGGTTGCAGTTAAAAAAAGATAATGCTTGCCGGTAATGGTAACTCTGTACTTTTTCTGCTGCAGATACTTCTTGACGAACATGACATCATTGAAGAGCAGGCTCATCTCACTCATGGCATAGTTGGGGGCCTTTGCTCCGTAAACCATCTCTCCACCGATCCATCTTGAATTTGGAAAGCCAAGTATCACCGCAGCATCTTTTTCCAGATAATTCTGAACAAGTGACATGAAGAAAGGTTTGAAGTTGATACCAGGACTTTGCAATGTTCCTATGCTGATAAGCAGGTCAAAAGTACCCAGGTTCAGATCATCCAATTTATTAATATCATAAGCATAGAAGGTGACATTTTCTTCCGGAAAGCACCCATCAGCGTACTCTATGGCTGTGGCTGAATGGTCGATCCCTACGAAGTCCATACTTTCATATTTATGAATATTCAACTGTTTTCTGATCACTTCAAACTCATCTCCTCGGTTCACACCAAGGTCTAATACCCTGTGTCTCTTTTCGAGTGTCACATTTTCCAAAGCCTGTTGGTAATAATAATAAAATGATGGCTCTTCCATTTTATGGATGGTGAAAAATTTGGAGGTGACACCGTATTTTTCTTCTTTATCGCCAGGGGTGTCCAAATGAAAAGAACTCTCTGTTTCAAGTTTTTTGAATGTGATTGTCACCATCGGGTAAGCCCCTTCTTTTGGCATGAGCATCCTGCAGTGAAGCAGTTCGGCCAGGTCGCTCCATGCTTTCAGACTGCGATAGAGGTACGTTTCTCCATCTATATGCAGGAGAGTACCAGCATACCCTTCTGCCAGATCAGGGTGGAGTACAGAGAAAGAGATGGTGTCGTGTATTTCAAGATGCTGTTGAAGTAAGAGGAGAATCTCCTGCATGCTCTGTGTAGTGAATATCATGGCTGTATCTCTTTTTTTGTCATATTTGGGTAGTATTTTAGCATGAAAAACAGTGAAAAGAAGTATGACCTCATTGTCATAGGTTCAGGAGCAGCGGGGATGATGGCCGCCATTACTGCCGCACGTAAGGGTAAAAAAGTCCTACTTCTCGAAAAGCTCTCCAAGATAGGTGCCAAGTTGAAGGCAACTGGTGGCGGTCGCTGCAACCTTACCAACACTCTGGACAACGAGACCTTTATGTCACGTTTCGGTCGTGACGGAAAGTTCATGATGCCTGCACTTGAGGCATTTGACCATAAGGCACTGATGGCTTTCTTCAAAGAAATCGGTGTGGAAAGTCATGCCCCTGATGGATACAGGGTCTTTCCTGTGACACACAGCTCATCGACCATTATCAATGCCATGGAGAAGGAGATGCAGCGGTTGGGAGTAGAGGTGCGCTGTTCGCAAAAAGTAACGGGACTCTCCCATGATGACGGCCAGGTTACCGGCGTGGAGACCGAGACAGACAGTTTTGCCGCAGACCATGTCATAGTCGCCACCGGCGGCAAGGGCTACCCTGTGCTGGGAGCAGAGGGTGACGGCTATCAATTGGCAGAGTCTGTCGGACACAAGGTGACTGAGGTCTACCCTGCCATGATGCCATTAAAGACAAAGGAAAAATGGGTGGCGAACTGTACGGCTGACACTATTGCAAAGGTCATTATAACCGTTGATATGAAAAAATATAAAAAATTAAAGGCCCAGGGTGATCTCATCTTTACCAAAAGCGGTATCCGTGGTCCTGTCGTATTGGATTTTTCCCGGGAGATCACCCCGCTTTTAAGCAAATATGAGGAAGTGCCTGTCCTGATGAACCTGACCAAAGGGATGAATGAGGAGCAGATTCGTAGTCATATCAAAAAGGAGTTGGGAAAAAACCCGCACAGAAATACTTTGGAGATCGTTTCCACCCTGCTTCCAGGGTCTGTCAGTCGTGAACTCTGTAAACTCGCAGAAGCCGATCCCAACACTGCGTTGGGGAAACTCAAAGGTCAGATAAGGGACAGGCTCATCAAACTTCTTGTAGCCACTCCCCTGACCATCAATGGTCACGACGGTTTTAAAATGGCGATGATCACACGCGGCGGAGTGTCGCTAAAAGAGATCGATCCCTACACGATGCAGAGCCGAAAGGTGGAAGGGTTGTATTTTTGCGGAGAAGTGATGAACCTGGACGGCCCCTGCGGCGGATACAATCTGCAGTGGTCCTTTGCCAGCGGGTATACGGCAGGCAACCCTAAAGAAGATCTCTAAAGATTTTCATTAAGCTCTTTTGCCTCCTGCCACTTTTCATCGGCAAGAATCCGGCACTTTTTAAGGGTTTCCGGGTCAGCTTCTTCGGCTGTTCTAAAACCTGCTTTGTGCAGACAGTTACGCATGGTATCAGCTTTCAGCTTCATCCCTATATGGCTTACTTCTTCTGTCCTGAAGTTGTCTTTCTTCACTGCAAAATACCAGATGGTTCCCAGTACAATGATGGTAATGAGTAGCAGGAATTTATATAGTTTTGTCATACGGGCACCTTTTGAAAATATCATTATGAAAACTATAGCCAAATTTTCACGTATTTTCATAAAAGAGAAAATGATTTTTTCCATAGCCGCATCTAATACTATTATGCTAAAATTCCACACTTTTATTTATGTAAGGATTTGGTGTGTTCAACATTCAAAACTACTCAAAACAGAATATCAAAAATGATATTCTTTCCGGTGCGCTTGTAGCCGTCGCACTTGTACCCGAAGCGATCGCATTTTCGTTCATTGCCGGTGTCTCTCCGGTGGTCGGCCTTTACGGAGCCTTCATCATCGGGCTCATTACAGCGCTCATTGGCGGTAAACCCGGTATGATCTCGGGTGCTACGGGTTCTGTGGCCGTGGTATTTGTCTCACTTGGCCTTTCGGTCAAATATATGTACCCGGATCTCGATGCGGAAGCACTTTCCATGATGGTATTGCACTACATACTGGTCACCTCCATTATTGCAGGACTCATACAGGTAGCCATCGGTCTGCTGAAAATGGGTAAGTTCATTCGTCTCGTACCCCAGCCTGCCCTTTTTGGTTTCGTGAACGGTCTGGCCATAGTCATCGCACTGGCACAGCTTCCTTTCCTTGCTCCAGCCAATATAGGTCAGTACGGTTCCTGGATTGACATTATCAAAGCCAGTCTCTCCGAGAACTACATCATGTACATTATCATCATCATTACGATGGCGACCATGCAGTACCTTCCAAAAGTAAGCAAAGCCGTGCCTGCAGGCCTTGTGGCAATCATTGCGGTCACGCTTGTGGTCTACTTTGGGCATATCGATACCAGGACCGTAGGCGACCTTGCAGACCTCTCCAATGTCTCTTTCCCTCATTTTACCATGCCGGACTGGTCATTGCTTTTCAGCTGGGAATCACTGAAGATCATTCTTCCAACTGCGGTTATCGTTGCGCTGGTTGGTCTCATCGAGTCCCTTCTTACACTCTCCGTTCTGGATGAAATGGGAGGGAAAAGAGGCTCCGGGAACCAAGAGTGTGTCGCATTGGGTGTCGGAAACGCTACATCAGGACTCTTTGGCGGTATGGCAGGTTGTGCGATGATCGGACAGTCCGTCATCAACTTTACGTCAGGCGGTCTTGGGAGACTTTCCTCCTTTACTGCAGCAACCCTGCTGATCATTCTTGTAGTAAGTTTCTCGGATGTGATCGCTGCCATTCCTATGGCTGTTCTTGTCGGGATCATGTTCATGGTGAGTATCGGTACATTCGAGTTCTCCTCGATCAAACGTATCAGCCACATGCCAAGATCGGATGCCTTCGTGCTGGTAGTCGTGACCATCATCACCATCTTCTTTGACCTTGCCGTAGCGGTTATAGCGGGTATCATCATTTCCGCGCTTGTCTTTGCCTGGAAACATGCAAAGATCTTTTCCCATACCAAAATGGAAGGGGATAAAAAGATCTATGAACTTGACGGTCCTCTCTTTTTTGGTTCGGTTACCTCATTCAATGAACAGTTCGATGTGGAGAATGATCCTGAAGAAGTGGTCATCGATTTCAAAAAGGCAAGAGTCATGGATTCTTCAGGAGCCGAAGCCATCGATGCACTGACCGAAAAGTATAGAAAAGCAGGCAAGAAACTCACGCTCAGACACCTTTCCGAAGACTGTAAAAAGATGCTGCGAACAGCCGGGCCGTTCTGCACCTATGAAGAGGATGACCCTACCTACAAGGTTGCACACGACGTTTAACCTTCTTTGGGTATGACATAGAGCGTACTCATCGCAAACTTGAAATAGAAATACAACACTCTTCACAATCATTGCAAGTATTCTATTTCAAGATTTAGGATCGCCTCCTATTTATAAAATCCTTTCTTTATTATGCTATTATATAAGTAATAAATATTATATGGAGCATATTATGAGATTTTTTCCCTTACTTCTACCTCTTTTTGCCGCTACGTCCCTCTTTGCTCTTGTGCAGAGTATTGAACATCGTGGTGTCAAGGTAACGACCACTCTGCCAGACAAGAAAAAGATAACCTACCATGTAAAACGAAAGATACCAGACATCTGTAAAAAAGTATCCATTACCAATGAGATGCTATGGACGGGGAATTTCGCCAACCCAAAAGTTCCTGCTGTCTGCAAATCGACCTTTGTGCACACCAAAGGAAAACTGCTGCCGATGCATCTGGAGGAAGGACTGGAGACCTTTGGTGAGCTGGAAGTCCTCATCTTTCTAAAAGAGATGCAAAAAGACAAAAATATGCTGCTCATAGACAGTCGTACGAAACCCTGGTTCGACTATATGACCATTCCCGGTGCTGTCAATATGCCGTTTATCTATTTCAAAAAACATAAGGAGTATGAGTTTCATTTTGAATACGCACTAAAATATCTTGGAGTGAAAAAAGATGCGAATGGAGAATATGATTTTACTGAAGCCAAAACCCTGCTGCTTTTTTGTAACGGTCCCTGGTGTACCCAGTCCCCCGAAATGATCTTTGCTCTGCTGAAGATAGGCTATCCGGCAGAAAAGTTGAAGTGGTACCGCGGTGGTATGCAGGACTGGCTGGGTGCGGGAATGACCTCTACCCGCAAGTAGAGATTTATTTGGGATAGGCTTATTCTTCTACAACAACCCTTGCATCAAGCGGTTGAACCGGTCTGTTGTTCGGATGATGCATGACATGCTCGAATGCTTCAACCTGTTTTTTTGAGATCGTCAGCGGTTTTTCAAGTACGAACCATCTCACTCCTTCAGTACACGGAGGTGTTGTCAGAGAACCGTTAAATCTGTAATAGTGCTGTTTTTCAGGAATGAGGTTCGCAGCAATATCGGCTATTTTTAAGTCATTCTTCTCTCCCGCTTTTTGTGGCATCTTTGCCCAGATCTTTGCAAGATCCTTGTTTTCTGCACCCTCTTCAAACATGACAGCTACAACAGCAATGTTCCCGTCTTTATCAAGGTGTACAAAGTGTGCTTCGAGCGGGAATGCTTTCCCGTTGATGCGGTTCTCGCTTGGTGAATGGAAGTGGAACTGCTTGAGTTCAAAAGTGTCTCCGTCAACCACAAGCTTGTCTCCGGCTTCTACATTGACCTGAATGGTATGGCCGTTGTTGACCACCTCTTTGGAACCTTTTTTATAGTCAAGGTTCAACGGTGCATGGTTGGGATCGGAGATTGAGTGTGTAATATTGATAGGCGACTGGTTCAATCCTTCGCTGCACATATGGTATTTTTCTGAAAGATGCCCCCATGTTTCAGGCGTATTATGTCCCGTGTATCCCCATTCTGCTCCATGACCGCTTGCATATGAAGCTGATCCCATAAGTGCTACAGCTGCAAGTAGTGAGAGTGTTTTTTTCATTCTTGATCCTTTTGTTTTGTTTTGTTTGTTTTATAAGTATAGACCCATTCAGGTTAAAAAGTATCAAAAAATTTCCATAAGGCTGGGAAATATCATAAAAAATAATCAGATGTTTAATATAGGTCAAAAATATTGCTTATTTTTGACAGTAGAATTGAAGCTGAAATATCTTCTCAGCTTACGAACATCCATACGATCAAAATGAGGAATGGCAGAAATGCAAGTGCATAGACCGTTTTTTGTGTCCTGACTGCTTTGTAGATGCCCCAAAAAAACAGGATAATGCTCAAGAGCGCTCCACCAACGATCACCGATGAGGGTACGGGAAGTTTCTCTCCCGCAAACAGGAATAATGATAAAAGAGTGAAGAGCAGTAATGGTTTGATCATTTTTCCATATCCTCCCTGTTGAGTCTGTCCACCATCTTGATGCTGTCAAGCGCATTGACAAGGATCTGTTTGGTAGAGGCAAGCGGTTTCATACGCAGGTTGGTGTTCTGCTTGTCTATCGTCTCATCGGTTACCAGTTCCATAACCTCTTTTTCAAGTTCTGCAATGATCTCGTTGATCTTCTCTTCAATAAATTCAATATTCATATTATTTAGTATGTTCCTATTTTGTTTTGGGTCTGAAAATTTTGATGACTTCTTCGTTCGCTTCCATGTATGCACCGCCAATGAGGTCGATACAGTACGGCACGGCAGGAAATACCGCATCAAGGCATTCACGGATGGATTTTGGTTTTCCCGGAAGATTGATGATAAGCGAACCGTTACAGATACCTGCAGTCTGGCGCGAAAGGATGGCTGTTGGAACATACTGCAGACTGACCGCCCTCATCTGTTCCCCAAAACCGGGAAGCAGTTTCTGACAGACATTCTCTGTTGCTTCTGTCGTTACATCACGCATCGCCGGCCCTGTTCCTCCTGTAGTGACGATCAGGTCACAGTTCGCATCACGCGAAAGTTCAACCAGTGTTGTCTCGATGAGACTTTGCTCGTCAGGAATGCATCTGTATTCATATTCGCACTCATTGAGCAGGTATTCCTTCATTGTATCCATAATGGCTACTCCGGAGATATCCTCGTAGATACCCTTGCTTGCCCTGTCACTTGTCGTTACTACGCCGATCTTTATCTTGTCCATTGTTCATCCTAAAAAAAATTGAGATACTATAGCTTAAAATCGTTAAGAAAACTCTTGCGCTCCTCTCAGCGTAAAAAATTAGCTTTTTGGCTCTTTTTCAAAAATAAACCACCTGATTACGTCCCAACTCTTTTGATTTGTACATAGCAGTATCAGCTTTTTTCATAAGCTTGATTGCATCGTCAGCATCATCAGGAAAAACAACAATACCAATACTTGCAGTCACATTCAATTTAATACCATCAACAATCCATGCTTTTCTAAAAAGACTTATTATTTTCTCTGCTAATGCAGAAAGACTTTTTTGGTTTATATTTGTAAACAGAAGAAAAAACTCATCTCCACCAAAACGGGCAAAAATATCTTCAATTCTTATATGTGGCAATACTCTTTTTGCTACTTCTTGAAGCAGTTTGTCTCCTACATTATGCCCATAGGTGTCATTTACCTCTTTAAAATTATCTAAATCCAAAAAGAGCAGTGCAAATGTTGTACCGGTTCTTTTTGCGTTAGATATAGCCCTATCAAGCTCATGTTCAAAAGTAAATCTGTTGAGTATGCCTGTGAGCATATCTTTTGTAGCTAACTCTTTATATCTTTGCTCACTCTTTGCCAAGGCAGTTTCTGACTTTTGTTTGAGTTCTTCATAAAGTTCACGCATCTCTTGTGATGAAGTTTCCAAGGTATGTTCCAGAAAGATTCTCTCTTCATCTGCTTCATTGTATGCAATATTTACAAGGTCAATAAACTTTTCTAAATTACCATCAGGAAATCCTCCATCTTTAAATCCGAGTTTTTTAAGCTGTTTTTGTAAAACTTTATGCATCACTTTCCCAAATGGCCGTTAAGGTCATTGTTTGATTGTGCAAAGAACAAATGCCGGAAGCAAGCGGTGAAATCTCCCCGTAAGAGTAAAACCCAACAAGATTTGCATTTTGCGGTAAAACCTCTTTTACTGCTTCGATCTCTTCATCAATTCGACTTTTTAAAACCAGTTTCCTGCCGACACAGCTTATAGCAATACAAAGCAGAGATTCATTCTGATATTTTGACAAGTTTAGCATCTGTGCTGATTCTTCCGCACCGTTAACCAAACGATCAAAGTTTGCCTTCATAAAGGTTACATGTGAATCTTGGGGTATATCTCCTGCAAAAGTGATAGATTGATTTTCCTCATCCACCGCTAAAACGGTACGCACTTTACTTTCCTCGCCCTCTTTTTCTTTAAGTTCCAAAGGAAACAGCAAACCACTTGCAGGTAGCTCTTTTGCTTTGTCGCCCAAGTAGCGTTTATATATCTCAAGTGCGGGTTTCCCATCGAGTTCATATAAAACATTATCTTTGCTTTTAGTGACAAGTCTTTGTAATCCCAGAGAATCCCATCCCCCTTTTGATGCCACTTCAAAATGGATATTATCACTATAAAAACCAACTGCGCTTACAATACCCTCTTGCAACACTCCATTTTCAATAATCCATGTTTTTTCAAACCTGTCTTTATCTCCAGCCAATCCACCACTTACCACAACATCCGCATGTACAACAGACGCAATGCCTTTGGTAAGTTGTGAACCATTTGTTTTTAAGCCGTCTGACAAAACAAATATTGATTTTAAATTATCATGAAACAGTTCTTTTGCAATATCGATACCATCCTCATAAGATGCTTCATTGCCTATTGATTTACATATATGGTTTTTAAGTATAGTAGATTGAAATTTTGCAATTGATACAACAATGGTATCGTCATACACTTCATCATCTAAGATTTCTCCGCTTGTAGATGCACCAGCAATAATTGACAGAGGAAAGAGTTTTACGATGTTAGAAAGCTCCTCTCTTACCTTCTTTTCTTCTAGAGATGCAAAAATCAAAATCAAAGTGTTTTGAGAATCTAATGTTGTCTCAAATGGCCTATCCCATTGCTCCTCTTGATAAAGATAAGTTGCTACTTCCATTGAAAAACCTTTTATTAGTTTGCATGGTCTTACACCCCACCCTCATTTTATGATACGCCACCTTGATTAAAAATCAACTTAATTCCATGATTTTTACGATTGACGATCTTCCGGGATGACGGATGGGCTACCCTATTTTCAATAATAACCTGTCCAGCAACAACGTACTCAGTAGACGCTTGAGAAAAGCCAGCAGATACGTCGCTTTGGTAATGTAGTACCTTGGTTTCGGACGATCTGATAAGATGATCCTGTGCACCACACATGCGACAGAGACCGCCTCTTCATTAAAAGGAACAGCACTTTTCTTTGCCTTCAGACTCTTAAGGTACTTCTCTTTGTGGTCTGAATGTTCAATATCGACATTTGCCTGTAGTTTCTGCATGGCAGTCTGTCTGAAATGGCTGGTGATCGGTCCGGTATTGAGCACGACGGCATGTATATTAGTACCCCGCAGTTCAAGCCGAAGCGTATCGGTCAGTCCTTCGATGGCATATTTGCTGGCATTGTAGGCACCCCTGCCAAAGAGGGAGATGAGCCCAAGCACCGAAGAGTGCTGTATGATCTTTCCGTATCCCTGCTTTTTCATCACCGGTATGATCTGGCGGGTACACTCATGCAGACCGAACACATTGGTCTCGAACTGCTCTCTGAGCACATCGGTGCGTATGTCTTCAATCGCTCCGGGCTGTCCGTATCCTGCATTGTTGAACCAGACATCGATGCTGCCCTCTTTTGCAAGTACGTTTTCGATCACGCTTTCTACCTGTTCAGGTTTGGTCACATCGAGCTGCATGGCATTTTCAAAGCCCATTGACCTGAGCATCTCCACATCTTTGGGATCTCTTGCCGTCGGATAGACTGTAATGTATCTCTCTTTGAGATACCTGGCTGTCTCCAGGCCAATACCCATACTGCAGCCAGTGATCACGATATTTGACATATGCAATCCTTTGTTAGTGTTCCCCATATTTTATCTTAGAATGGCTAATGGATATGCTACAATACTTCCATGATTGAAAAACTACGGCAAAACGATTTTTCGTTGGTACTTTCCGGTGGCGGTGCTCTTGGTATCTCACATCTTGGTATACTGCATGACCTTGAAAAAGAGGGACTTTACCCTATCGAGATCATCGGTACGAGTATGGGTGGCATTGTTGGTGCCTGTGTGGCTATCGGTATGAAAGAGGCCGAGATCTATGAACATATTAAAAACTTCAGTAAAATATACAATTGGATGAAGTTCTCACTCTCCGGTAATGCCATGATAGACAACGACAAGATCGCTCTGATCTTTGAAGGGCTCTTTGGGAAGAGAAAAATGAAGGATACAAAAACGCCCCTCAAGCTTATCGCGACCAACCTTTTTAACGGACATAAACGTGTATTTACTGCCAAAGATGATGTAACTATCAAAGATGCCATTCTCTGTACCATGGCCATACCAGGCATATTTGAAGAGCATGTGGTCGAGGGCCAAACATACGGTGACGGTTTTTTGTGTGAGAATCTCGGAGTGAACGAAGCTTCCTGTAAAACCGTACTGGCAGTCGATGTTCTTGGAGAGAACTCTTTTGAAAAAGAGATGCCTGACAACTTTTTCAAAACAGCCAATGTCATGGAAATGTTCGAGAAGTCTGTCCGTCTACTCATTTATAACCAGAGCAAGTCACACATAGCCTGTTCTACAAAAGAAATTCTGCTCATAGAACCAGAGACCAAAGGATACAAAACCTTCTCATTCCACAAGTATGAAGAGATACGTCAACTGGGACTGGGACTGCTGACATGAAGAATCTTTACTCGAAACTGCTGGTATTCTTACAGTTCAGTACCATAGGTGTGATGCTCCTGCTGGCGCATTACCGTTTTGATCTTCTGTCCATTCTGGTATTCAGTATCGGGGCTGTTGTGGGCCTGTGGGCATTGACTCACAACAGGCTGGGTAATTTCAACATCGAACCCGAGCTCAGAGAGAACTGTGAGCTGGTTACTACAGGAATCTATCGCTGGATACGCCACCCCATGTATGCCTCCGTGACTCTGATGATGCTTGGAGTGGCTTTGATGGATCCTAGTGCGGTTCAATGGCTGCTCTGGCTTTTTCTTGTCAATGTACTACTGCTGAAAGCACAAAGAGAAGAATCCCTCTGGCTTTCACACGATCCATGTTACCTCGAATACAGGGGAAAAACAAAATATTTCATACCATATATTTTATAACATGAAAGGCTTTCTATGATCACTGACGGATTTAGCTATCTAGCTTTACTGATGGCCATTGCAGCATCTATTGTATTTGCCGAGAAGAAGACGAAAGCAAAGATCTTCGCATATCTTCCTGCTATCGTTATCATCTACTTTGTCGTCATGCTTTTCTCCACATTCGGGCTCTGGCAGAAAAGCGAGTCGATCACGGCTACCTATAAAACATTCAAATCCGACCTGCTCCCGGCAATGATCTTTTTGATGCTGCTGCATGCAGATATACGGGAGATCATAAAACTGGGCAAAAAGATGCTGTTGACCTTCCTTCTGGCATCGGTAAGCATCGCCATAGGCTTCATAGGTATGTTCACCCTCTTCCACAGTTCCTTTGCGTCTGATTCATGGAAAGCATTCGCTGCGCTTTCAGGTTCCTGGATGGGCGGTACGGGGAATATGGTGGCTATTCAGGGTGCTTTGGACCTCCCTGATGCCGCATTGGGGTACACGCTGCTCATCGATTCTGTTGATTATGCCGTCTGGGTCATGGTACTGCTTGCCCTGGTACCCTTCGCCAAACGCTTCAATGCCTGGAGCAAAGCAGATACTTCTGTCATAGATAAAGTCGGGAAGCATCTCGCACTCAAGGATGCCCAGCGCAAAGCGATCACTTTCCCCTCACTTTTCCTGCTGCTGGGCTCAGCACTGCTCGTTTCGGCATTCTCACAGTATGCAGGTGCACTGCTGCCAACAACGGATTTTCTTACCATGACGACCTGGGTAGTCATCATAGCTACTGTTGCAGGCATACTCTTTGCCATGACACCTGTTGCAAGGCTTTCAGGCTCTTCCGAACTGGCGAGTATCATGCTCTATCTCATCGTTGCACTCATTGCCTCACGTGCCAATTTTGCTGAACTGACGGAAGCACCGCTCTATATTGTGGCCGGTTTTGTCATTATTGCTATACATGCAATTATCATGATATTTTTTGCAAAAACATTCAGGCTTGACCTTTTTTCTCTAGGAGTCGCATCTCTTGCCAACATAGGCGGTGTAGCTTCAGCGCCCATACTTGCCTCTGCCTATTCAAAAGCATTGATTCCCATAGGTGTGCTCATGGCCATGATGGGGTATATCCTGGGTACCTTTGGTGGATTGATGGTAGGAAAGGTCCTTGAAATAATCGCAGCTTAGGCTGTCACGATTTGTTCACAATTATTGTATAAAATAAAAAATCAAAATACAAAAGGATTTTAAATGTTAAGAAAAAAACTGAAGCATTTGGGTGCGATCGGTGTACTCTCCTCAGCGCTGCTTTTTTCAGGATGTACCCCGGAAGATCAGGCTTTCGCATCCGGAGCTGCCATGGGTGCAGTAGCCGGTGTAGCACTCTCTTCATACAGCTATCCGCGTTACTACGGATATCCGTATTACTATTACGGCGGAAGATACTATTATGGCGGATATTACCGTAACGGGTATTACTATTATCGCGGCTATCGATACAGAGGCGGATACTTCTATTATCACGGGTACAGATACTACAACGGCCGGCGCTACCGAGCTCAACCTGGAAGGTATGGCTACTACAGAAACAAAAATGACTATAAAAGATACAGAAACCATAGAGACAGAAGATACAACAGGTCAGGTAACAGGAGTCATGCAGCAGCAATACGCAATAACAGAGCTGTACCCACACAAAGAGCACGTAGTTACCATCGATAGTAAGAGGAATTAAAAGGTGAAAGAAAACAAGGCTTTGACAGCAGATGAACAGCTTATAGCGTATGAAAAGTACAAAGCAGAACTCCTGACAGATTATCATGATCTGAAATTGGAACTTGCGTATGCGGCGGATAGTGTCGAAGAGGGATTGATCAAAAAGAAACGAGAAAGACTTTCCCGACATATCAAAACGCTTTCCTCAAAAATAGACCAGCTCAGAGCAGAGGAAAATCAGACGTGAAAATAAGCGGTATCAGAACGGCTCTGCTCAAAGCACCTCTTAAAAACCCTTTTGTCACATCTTTGCGGCGTGTAGATGCTTTGGAGGACCTTGTCGTCATTATCGAATGTGATGACGGATCCATCGGTTACGGGGAAGGTGCCCCTACCCCTGTTATCACCGGTGAGACCATCGGTTCCATGAGAGCAGCTATTGCATTGATGGAGCCGTTCCTTGTCGGTAGAGAGATAGAAGAGTTTGATACCCTTCTCGATCATGTCCATTCCCATATCATCAAAAATACGACTGCCAAATCCGCGCTCGAGATCGCACTGTACGATCTTAAAGCCAAATCCCTCTCCCTGCCGCTCTACAGAATGCTTGGTGGTGAAAAGAGAGTGTTTGAGACTGATCTTACCATCAGTATGGGAGAGATAGACAAGATGATTGCTGACTGTCTCGATGCGGTCTCTCTGGGTTATAACTCACTCAAGATCAAAATCGGGGATGATCCCCAAAAAGACATTGAACGCATTATCGCTATACATGAAGCTCTGGACGACAGTATCCGACTGAGACTGGATGCTAATCAGGGATGGACGGCAAAGCAGAGCGTTGAACTCCTGCAAGGCATTGAAAAACGGGGCATCATCGCTGAATTCATTGAGCAGCCTGTAGCGGCGGATGATATTGAAGGGCTGAAATATATTAAAGAGAGAGTACAGACCCCTCTGCTTGCCGATGAGTCGATCTTTTCACTCAAAGATGCCCGCAGACTGCTTGAACTTGAAGCCATAGATTATGTCAATATCAAGCTGGCAAAGACAGGAGGGATTTCAGAAGCACTTGCTCTTGCCGATCTTTCCAGTGATTTCGGCGTCAAATGTATGATAGGCTGTATGCTGGAGGGTCCCATATCTGTAACGGCAGGCGTACATGTCGCCTCAGCCAAGGCAGACGTTATCACTATGCTTGATCTGGATGCAGTCAGTCTGCTGGCCTCCCACCCTGTTGAAACTTCTGTTCAGTATGATCAAAGTCAAATTGCCCTTTCAGATGATCTGGGTCTGGGTATTTTTGGAGTTGGCGAGCTTCAATTTTTATAATTTTCTTTTTTGGACAATACAACTTCTATATAAAAAAGATATAATTATCCAAGGTCTTTAACGGAGGACGACGTACAAATGGAGTAGATTGTGGATGACACTATAGACTATTTGAATGAAGTAAAATACAGCAAACAAAGACTGCTTGTACTCTTCATGATTACATTTTTCATTATTGCTTTTTGGCAGCAGGCAGCAGATACTTTGTCTCAAAAAATATTATATGCAGGCCTTTTATTGACCGCACTTGGTATTGTTTCGCTCATTCACTATTTTTTTATTCTTCGTTATCCTGACAAAATAGCTGCACTGAGAAAAACCTTTTTACTTCTTTTGGACCTGGCTATATTGACTTTTCTGATAGCTCTCTTTGAGAAAGAGGGGTTGTACCTGTTTCCTCTTTATATCATCATCAATATGCAGACCGGTCTCTACTTTGGTATGCAGTATTTTTATATAAGCCTTATCACAACTTCAGTTTCCTGGATTGTTTTGCTATTCTATTCACCCTATTGGGCCGAACACTTCGATATCGTTGCTGTGTTTGCAGTCACTACCTACCTGATATCTTTACTCTATCTCAACTATATCATAAAAGCTTACGAAGTGATGGATACGCTCTCCGAACAACTCTCGATCGTTTCAGAAGATGCCTATCATGATAGCCTGACCGGCTTGGCAAACAGAAAGACATATACAGAAGAGTTGAAAAATGCTTTTAAGGAAAAGTCGTTTTTTGCACTTATTTTTATAGACCTGAACAAGTTCAAAACGATCAACGATACCCATGGGCATGATATTGGAGATGAAGTGCTGAAGGAAGTTGCAAGAAGACTTCTTTCCCAATTGAATGAAGAGGACTTTCTGGCAAGGTTCGGCGGAGACGAGTTTGCTATTATCTCCCGAAAGAAAAAAGTGTTTTTGCCAAAATTAATTGAAAAGCTTGAAGGGGCTGTGATCGGCTACCATACAGTGGATGGGAAAAGCCTGCATATTGAATTGAGTATTGGTATCAGTTTGTATCCTGATGATACCAAAATGTCTGCATTGCTGGGAAAATATGCAGATATTGCCATGTACGCTGCGAAGAAAAGAGAAGATGCCTATCATGTTTTCTATAAAGATATTTCCGCTGACAAACACCCTGATGATATTGTTTGAGCCAACAACAATACAGTAATTTCTCTTCACCGGCATCAGACATACACTCTCTATTAACTTATCTGTATTAGAATAGCGGAAACCAAAAGAAAGCATACGCAGATGTACAGAAAGATTCAACTTATTCTATTGATACTATTTTCCTTTTCCACACTTCTTCCTGCCCAGTATTTGCTCAAAGAGAGTACCCGAAAACCAAGTAAGATAGACCATATGCCAAAGCATAAAGTGGCAGATATGCGAAGAATTCCCCAAGATCCTGCCTATTATGCCAAACAGATCAAGCCTTGGCCCAAAGCCAGACAAAAACGTGCAGATGGGCTGTTTAACCGCAAATATTTCAAGCCGTGGCATCTGAAGAAACTGGATATTCCTATGAAGGATTTTGGCTGGGAAGTGCGTTTCGTGACCAAGAACAGAATATACACGGAAAAGGGGAAACAGATACCGGCATCGATCTATAAAAAGTGGATAGAGAATGCCAATTATAAACACAAAAATGCAAGACGTTACAAAGCCATTACCACGGAGCGTACCAATGTCAGGGCTTTACCTACTTCTACCCCTTTCTACCTCGACCCGCACCGTGTGGGAGAAGGATTTCCTTTCAACTATAACCAGAATTCAGCCCTGCATATGAATGTACCGGTTTTCGTGTCGCACTTCTCAAAAGACGGCAAGTGGGCATTTGTACGCGCCTCTTACGCTTTTGGCTGGGTCAAGGTGCATGATATAGCCTTTGTTGACAATAAATTCATTCGCACCTTCCGAAACGGAAAATATGCCATGACGGTCAAAGATGACCTCAGACTCTATAACGAGAAGGGCAAAGAGGTCAGTTTCGTAAAACTGGGTACTCTGTTCCCCATGGCAAAAGACGGCAAGCACTACCTGGCGGCAAAACGGGACCGTAACGGCAAAGCGCAGATAGAAAAGGTTTCTGTTGCCAATTCAAAGACCATTGCAAAAAAACCGCTTCCTTTCACTGCCAAAAATGTCGCAAGGGTGGCCAAAGAGTTCTATAATGAACCCTATGGCTGGGGCGGTGGCTACGGCTGTCGTGACTGTTCTGCTACAACCAGGGATTTTCTGGGTGTTTTCGGTATCTTTCTCAGACGTAACTCAAGCAAACAGGCAAAGGATGGACAGTCCATTCCCATAAAAAACATGCCAAAACAGGCAAAAAAGAAGAAAATCATCCGGGAAGCGGACCCTTTCCGTTCCCTGCTCTACGTACCGGGGCATATTGTACTCTATTTGGGAGAGTACAAAGGAGAGCCGGTCGTTATGCATACTTACTGGGGTATACGCAAAAAAGATGGTTCAAAACTGATAACCGGACGTACCATCATCACTTCTACTGAACCAGGCAAGGAAAGAAAAGATACCAAAGAAAGCAGCAGGCTTATCAATACACTGAAAACAATTGTGAAGTTTTAATGCATAATCCGGGTTTATCCCATACACTCAAGTAAAGAAGGTAAAATACACGCTATGAAAAGAAAAGAACGTATTAAACTATTCACCACTACAATCATTGCCGGGGAATTTAAGGGCAAACAGATAGAGATACCCGATATCTCAACCACAAGAAGCTCCAAGTCGATACTGAAAGAATCCTTCTTCAATACCGTTCAGTTCGACATTATCGACAGGAATTTTGTTGAAGTCTTTGCAGGCAGCGGTTCAGTAGGGCTGGAAGCACTAAGCCGCGGCGCGGCGCAGTGCTACTTCATGGAGTACAACAAGACCGCATTCCGTTCTCTTGAGAACAACATCAAGCAGACCGACCCCAGCCGCTGCCACGCCTTTTACGGAGACAGTTTCGAGAATTTTGCCACCGTATACGGCTTGCTGAAACGTCAGGGAGTAAAAACATACTTCTATTTCGATCCGCCCTTTTCTACCCGTGACGGTATGGATGAGGTTTACGACAAGACCATTACCCTTATCGAGCAGATAGAACCTGATATATGTGAAATGGTCGCGGTTGAACATATGACCAACCTGACGATGCCCGAAACAATAGGTGCTCTTGAAAAGCTTAAAAAGAAAAAATTCGGACGCAGTACACTGACCTACTATCGTCCAAAAGGTGAAGCATGACAAAAAAAGAAGATCATATCGCTCTTTTTATAGACTGTGACAATATATCACACAGATCGATAGAAGGGATCATCAATGAACTGAGCAAGTACGGCGTAGTGAATATCCGCCAGGCTTACGGGAACTGGACAAAAGACAACCTCAAGAACTGGGAGGACAAACTTCTCGAGTTTGCCATAAAGCCCATACAGCAGTTCGACTACTCGAAGAACAAGAATGCCACGGACATTCTCATGACCATCGATGCTATCGACCTGCTGCATACCAAAGATATCGATGCATTTGCATTTGCTACAAGTGATTCGGACTTTACACCAGTGGTCATGCGTGTACAGGCCGAAGGTATCAAGGTATTCGGTTTTGGGGAGAAAAAGACTCCCAAACCCTTTATGGCAGCCTGTTCACAGTTCATTTTCACCGAAAAACTGATGGCGACATCGGTCGTCAAGCATGAAGATATACCGAACGCTGAAGCAACAACACCTGTACGCAAAAGCGGTAAAGAGATGCGTCAGGATACCTGGCTGGTCAATGTATTGCGAAATGCCGTGGACCACACTATGGATGAATACGGCTGGGCAAACCTTGCCGATGTGGGGACCTACATCAACAACTCCACTTCCTTTTCACCCATCAACTACGGTTACAAGAAACTGAGCAATCTTGTCAAGGAAATAGACCTTTTTGATATCGCCTACGATGAGCACACCAAACAGCTGAGTATCAGAGACAAACGCTGGAAGAATTAAATGGACCCTTTTATGCGGGAAGCCTTCCTTGAAGCAAAAAGAGGGATAGAAGCAGGAGACGGCGGTCCTTTCGGTGCCGTTATTGTCAAAGACGGAAAGATCATTGCGTCTGGGCACAATGAAGTGGTCAAAACCAACGATCCCACCGCGCATGCCGAAATGAGTGTCATACGCAAAGCCTCTGCAAAACTCCAAAACTTCAAGCTTGAAGGATGCTCACTCTATGTGACAGGAGAACCCTGTCCCATGTGTTTCTCCGCGATCCACTGGGCACATATAGACAGGGTCTACTACTGCAACACAAAAGAAGATGCTGCCCGCATCGGTTTTGACGACAGCCTGATCACCGAGATCATTCTAGGGAAGAAAAAAGATCCGGTCTCTTTCATTCATACTGCTGATCAGCAATGCAAGGCACTTTTTACAGAGTGGTATGAGGATCCGGATAAAATAGCTTATTAAGCTTCCACTGTTTTCTTCACTCCCTTCTTTTTAGGCTCCGGTTCAACGAACTCCCCTTTGATCAAGCCTGCTTCATGCAGGAACTGCGAAGGCTTGTAGTCGATCTTTTTGACTTTGTCGTATTGGGCCAGAGAAAGGTAAAGTTTATCTTTTGCCCGTGTGACAGCCACATAAAACAGCCTTCGCTCTTCTTCAATGCTGCTCATCATCTTTCTGTTGGGGAAACGGCCGTCCACCAGGTCGACCACATAAACTTCCGGGAATTCCAGGCCCTTACTTGCGTGTACCGTAAGCAGATTTACCCCTTCCCCTTCGCTGAGTTCCCCTCCTCCAAGCACCATGGCATTGACAAATCGTCCCAATTCCCTGTATTGTCGCGAGAGGTCAAGCAGCAGGTTGGCTTTACGGTAAATGCGCTCTCTTGCAACCTTTTTTTTCTCTTCATCCACTTCCCCTGTTTTAAGACGCCCTCTCTGTATCGAGAGCATTTCAATTATCCCGTTGTAGAGTTTGGATGAAATGGCTGTCCGGAGAATCTTGGCAGGATTCTTCTCGGACTTGATCTCATTCATCAGTCTGTAGAAATCATTGAAGAACTTTACACCGTCCTGAATGATCTTCGGGTGCTTTAGCAGCGGATGGCCGTAAACATAGTGCGGCAGGTCAAGATGTTTGAAACGCGTGGCCGAACCGATATCATGGTCATCGTCAAAGAGCCCAAGCTGGACATTCTTGTTCGGATTGAGTTTGGGCAGCTCCGAATTGATCGGGTAGAGCACGCCCTGCATAAAATCACCATTGCCAAAATGAAGAAAACACTGAAAAAACTCTTTTGAGAGTGCGGAACCAACGCCCGAAGCGTATTCAAAAATATGTATGAACGCCATCATATCCTTGGGATTGACCAGCAGGGAGAGTAGATCGAGGAGAAATTTGATCTCTTTGGCATCGAAAAAACTTGTTCCACCCTTTCGTTTGCATGGGATCCCTACTTCTCTGAGGCTTGCTTCGATCCCGTCGGCAGAAGAGTTGTTGCGGAAGACCACTGCAATACTGTCATTGGGGACATGGGTATGTTTGATACTCTGTGCAATAGCCTGATACTGTTCAAAGAGGTCTTTGTACATCAGCAGCCTTGGTGGATGTGTCTTTCCGTGACGCCCTACTTCAAGTTTTTTGGGGTAAATGCGTTCGTTGCGTTCTATAACCCTGTTGGCAAGAGAAAGAATGGGGGCAGTAGAGCGGTAATTCGTTTTGAGCGTAAAAACATTGGCATCGGGGTATCGCTTGGAAAAGGTAGCGATATTTTCTATATTCGCACCATTAAAGGCGTAAATACTCTGATCATAATCCCCGACGCAAAAAAGCGAACGTGGTTTGAGCGTATCGATGAGCGCACCCTGAAGCGTGTTGGTATCCTGGTATTCATCTACCAGCACCTCTTCAAAGTGTATGGTGTTCTCCTCAAGATGGCTTTTCATACGCAGCAGCAGGTCATTGAACGAAGCAAAACCGTAATCGATCTTCTCCTGCTCAAACTCCTGCACAATATCCATATAGGCATCCATGATCACTTCATGTTCTGGGTACTTTTCCAAAAACCACTCATCAAATCCCTCAAGAGAGGCATTCTGGTATAGGGAGTACATCTCGTAGAGGTAGGTGGCTGAAAATGGTGACAAAGGCAGGTTCATACGCTCAAAATTTCGTTTTTCGTAAATACTCCTGAAAAGTGTTTTAAGTTCTGAAGGCTGTTTGAGCGCAAGGTGGGGGTGCAGTTCTTTGAGCCATCGGTAGGAGACGGCATGAAACGTACCTGACTCAATACGCGATACGACTTTTTTGGGAAAATAGCGTTCCAGACGGGCGATCATCTCTCCTGCGGCTTTATTGGTAAAGGTCAGCAGTAGGATCTTCGAGGGGTCCATCCCTTCATTCAAAAGATGGGCAATACGTCCGACAATGGTCGAAGTTTTCCCTGTCCCTGCACTGGCAATAATGAGATTCTGTCCCAGAGGTGCAGTGGCAGCGCTGAGCTGTTCATCGTTGAGTGTGCTGAGTGGCAATTATTTGTGCCCAAGGATGTAGTACGTATTCTTGTTGTCAACTTTTTTCAGATCAAGCTTGTATTTGTCCGCCCAGTGCTTCACGATCTTGTTAAAGGCAGTGAGATTGTCCGCAGAACTGTCCTCGTTACATTTGATCTTGAGGTAGTTTTCCGAGTTGGACATAGCGATATACCCTTTTTCTACTGCCAGAGCATCGTTGAAAGAGGGTATATGGGGAGAGAACTTTTCAAAACCTACTGTATTTGCAATGATATCGTTGATTTGTTTGAGGGTCTGAGGGTTCTGTGTATAGCCAAGTTGTGTCAAAAGTGCTTCGGGTGTTAGATTGAGATGCATATGCTTCCTAATGATGTAAATTGAAATCAGATTGTAGCAAAAAAGAGGTTAGGAAAGAGAAGAGAGTTTAAAACAATGTCTCTTTTGGGGCTCCGATCCTCGCTATGAGATCTTTGTAGTGTTCCACGTTCTGAAAAGCTTTTTCATAGCGCCAGCGCAATACGAATTCTATGATCTCGTTCTTCAATGTCGGATCAAGTGTTTCAGCTTTTCCAAAATAGCCAAGAGAGACATTTTTCGCTTTTTTCTTTCCGTTCTTGTCAGGCTCATAGGTAATGGCAATGATCTGTATATATTTACCTTCACGCACCTCTCCAAAATCTTCTTCTTTGAGACCGATACCCGAAAGGTTCATTGCCTTATAATGAAAGATATCGTCAAAATCAGGGGATTTTTCAAAGATCTTCAGCTTTTCATAGAGGTTTTTCACTCTTTGGATGTTGTCTTCTCTAACCTGTTCAAAATTGGCACTTTTTTCTGCCGGTCTTTGTTCTTTTACCGCTACACTTGCAGGTGTTGTCTTCTTTTGACTCTGTGGTTTTTTATCAACGGCAGGAAGTACATCTTTTTGAGATAGTTCTTCTTCCAGACGGCTGGTAAGTGCCTTGAGTTTGTCTAAGCTGCTCGACATACATTCCCTTTAAACAGGGTGTACATGCACCCTTCAAGTAAATATTAGATAATATAGTACTGCACATTTTATAATATGAAGATTAAATAATAGTGAATAATATCAATTTTTCTATTTTTTAATGTAAAAAAATGTACTGTCTTGATATCATTTAATATTTCAAATGCTCTCCTACTGCTTAAGAGCTCTTAACCAATCTTTGGATAAAATCCCATACCATACATTAAATAATATAAAACAACAGGGGTAAGGGAAAGTGCAGTACTTGGAAATAAGAGGCGGAAAAAACCTAAGGGGCAGCGTAACGATAAGCGGTGCAAAAAATGCGGCACTTCCCGTGATTGCAGCAACGATCCTGAGTGACAAAGAGGTCACGTTGACCAATCTCCCTGATGTAGTAGATATCCGTACCCTGCTCAAACTCCTTACGATGCTTGGCGGCAAAGTCGAACATGAAGGTACCATTGCCAAGATAGACAACGGAAGTATCAATTCACATAAAGCAGTCTATGAGATCGTTTCTCAAATGAGAGCTTCTATCCTGGTATTAGGTCCTCTCCTCACCCGCTTTGGCGAGTGTGAAGTCTCTCTGCCCGGAGGGTGCGCCATTGGACAGCGCCCTATAGACCTTCATCTAAAAGCGCTTGAAGCCATGGGGGCCCAGATCACAATAGAAAGCGGTTATGTCCATGCCGTTGCGCCCAAGGGACTGCACGGAGCAAAGATAATCTTTGACAAGATCACAGTAGGCGGGACGGAAAACATCATTATGGCCGCAGCTCTTGCGAAAGGAACGACCACTATCATCAATGCAGCCAAAGAACCCGAGATCGTACAGTTGTGCAAAATGATCGCAGATGCCGGAGTGAAAATAGAAGGCATCGGTACTAATGAGCTCATCATTGAGGGAACAGACGGTATACCACTTACCTTTAAGCCAGTCGAGATCATTCCTGACCGGATCGAAGCAGGGACTTATCTCTGTGCCGGTGCCATTACCAAGTCTGAGATCACCCTGAAAAAGGTCAATGCAGAGCATATACGTGCCTCAATAGACAAGCTTGAGAATATGGGATTCACTTTTGATATTGACGATGACAGTATCACTATTCATCCTGCAGCTCTTATCAAGCCCGTCAGTCTCATCACGACAGAGTATCCCGGTTTCCCTACCGATATGCAGGCGCAGTTCATGGCAGTTGCTGTCGTAGCAGAGGGTGAGAGCCTGATAGAAGAGCGTCTTTTTGAAAACCGTTTCATGCATGTGAGCGAACTCAACCGTCTGGGGGCCGACATCTGGCTCAAAGGGAGTGTTGCTGCGGTAAAGGGGGTCAAAACGCTTCATGGTGCGGATGTCATGGCAACTGATCTGCGGGCCAGTTCCGCCCTGGTACTTGCCGGGCTTGTGGCAGAGGGAACGACCAATGTCCGCCGTATCTACCATTTGGATCGTGGATATGATAACCTTGAGGGGAAACTCGCTGCGCTCGGTGCCGATATCGTCAGAAAACAGGCAGAAGCGTAGGTCAAGATGCCTAAAGAGATCGAGCGTAAATTCCTAGTCAATCCGGAACTGCTCCCTGTTCTTGAAAATCCCCATGTGATCAGACAGGGCTATATCCCCACACAGGGGACTGCTACCGTCCGTATACGCATCAGTAACAACAAAGCCTTTCTGACGCTCAAAGGCAGGGCAACCGGCCTGACGCGTTCTGAGTTCGAATACCCGGTTCCATTGGAAGATGCGGAAAAAATGCTTCAGGAGCTTTGTGTCCCTCCCCTGATAGAGAAAAAACGTTACCTTATCCTCTACAGGGGTCATACCTGGGAGCTTGATCTCTTCGAAGGGGATAATGCAGGTCTCATCGTGGCTGAGATAGAACTGGACGATGAAAATGAAGCCTTTGAAAAGCCACCATGGGTCTCGCAGGAAGTTTCATTCGACCCGCGATACCGTAATGCCAATCTCATTACCCATCCCTATTCCAGGTGGTAAATTTTTTAACGTTGTAGATATTCCGTCATCTCTTTTTTAGGCAAAGGCCGCGAGTAGTGGTATCCCTGTATGATGTAACAGCCCTGTTCAAGCAGATATCGTACCTGGTCGCGTTGTTCCACGCCCTCTGCAATGATCTCAAGCTGCAGACTCTCTGCCAAAGCAATGACAGCATTGGTAATGGCACAATCCTCAGCATTGTAGGGAAGATCGTGAATGAAGGATTTGTCAATTTTCAGTTTGTCCACGGGAAAGCGTTTCAGGTAGGCCAGAGAGGAGTATCCTGTACCAAAGTCGTCTATGGATATTTTGACGCCCATCTGGTTGAGCATCGTCAGTTTCTTGATGGAACGTTTCGGGTTGAGCATTACCTGGTTCTCGGTGATCTCAAAGGTCAGCCATTTGACTTTAAAACCTGTTTCCAGAAGTGTTTTCTGCAGCTTGAAAAAGAAATCGTTCTTCATAAGCTGTGAAATCGAAAGATTCAGAGAAAGAATGCCCGGGGCGAGTCCCATTTGCTGCCACTCTACCATATCGCTCATTGCCTGACACATGACATAGTGGTCGAGATCTTTGATGAGTCCTGTCTCCTCTGCCAGCGGAATAAATGCATCCGGCGGCACCAGGCCTTTTTCGGGATGATCCCACCTGACAAGCGCTTCCACGCCGACCAGACTTCTGTTCCGGGCATCGATCTGAGGCTGGTAATAGACCAGCAGTTCATTCTCCTCTATCGCTCTGCGAAGCTCTTTCTCCATCGTCGCCTTTTTCAGTGCGATATTCATCATCTTCGATGAATAGAACTGATAATTGTTCCTTCCTTCCTCTTTGGCTTTGTACATAGCAATATCCGCATATTTAAGCAGGTCATGCATATTGATGGCATCTCTGGGATATAGACTTATCCCTATACTTACGGTGACATGAAGTGTCTGATGGTCGATCACTATCGGCTCTTTCATCGCATCCATAATCTTTTCTGCTACTTTGGCAGCAGATTCTGGTGTAGCAAGCTCATGTACAAGCAGCGTAAATTCATCTCCTCCAAGACGAGACAGGGTATCTTCTTCCCTGACGCATTTAATAAGCCTTTTAGCAACGATCTTCAGCACTTCATCTCCCATATAATGCCCGAGTGTGTCGTTGATCTGTTTGAAATTGTCCAGATCTATGAAGAAAACACCAAAGCTTTCCTGATGCCTTTGTGCATAAACGATCGTCTGCTGAAGCCTGTCATTGAAAAGTGTTCTGTTGGGAAGCTGGGTCAATGGATCGTGATAGGCCTGAAAATTCAGTTTTTTCGTCTGTTCAAGCAGTGCTTCCTCGATCTCTTTTTTCTGTGTGATATCCTGTGAATAACGTGTGATGCCAACGATCCTGTTTTTCTCATCTCTTAGAACCGAAGCGGATACATCCGTATAGATAACTTTCCCTTCTTTTGTCTGTTTGCGTATCTGATCTCGATAGGATCCGTACAGAAGTGTCTGCATTTTAATCCATCGTGCCTTCTTAAGCTCATCCTCCGGATAGAGAATATCAATGTTCCTCCCGATCATTTCAGAAGCATCATACCCCAGTAACTCGGTTGCCCCATGGTTCCAGTGAATAATTTTGTTGTCCAGGTCAGTCGAGATCACCGCATCATGTATCTGTTCGAGTATCTGTGCCTGTTCTATCTCTTTCTTTTCGATGGCTACCAAATGTGTGATATCAAGGTTGAAGATGATCATAGCATCCCTGTCATGGTACTTTCCGTACTGCGCATAGGTCTGTACCGGGTATTTACTGCCATCCTTTTTTGTGTAGACAGTCCTGTTAAGTACTGTACCATTAGCCCGTATCTCTTTTTCAAATTCCCTAAGCTGCTTATGGGTGATCTCTCTGTTGATATCCAGAATGGAAAGTCTGCATATCTCTTCACGGGTATAACCCAGTTTCCGGATAGCCGCATCATTGGCATACAGGTAGCGGAAGGTGCCCAGCTCAACGATCAGTACTTCACCGCTGGCGTGTTCTATGATATCGGCCAGTTCTTTGTTCTCCTGTTTTAGCCTGAGCTGTTCAGTGATATCGAGTGTTGTTCCAATGATCTTGTCCGGTTCACCCTCTTTGTCGAAGAGCATTTTGGCATTGATCAGCACAGTAATGATCTCTCCGTCTTCACGCCTGACACGAAGCGAAATACTTTTGACCTCTCCATCCTGCAGGCTTCTCAGTCCCTCATAGGCAATATGCCTGTCTTTTTCAACCACCCGTGAAAGAAAGGTGTCAAGTGTCGGCTGTGTGCTTTCCGGATCCAGCTGGTAGATATCATAACTTCTTTTCGACCATTGTGAAGTATTGTGCTTCAGGTCTATCTCCCAGCTTCCGAAATGTCCGATCTCCTGTATTCTGTTCAGGGCCTCTTTCTGTGCTTCTATTACTCTGGTTTTCTCTTCAAGTTTTCCAAACTCTTTTTGGGCCTCTTGCATATTTACATTCAGAAAATGGGACAATGCCTTTGCCGATACCTGATATTCATTCAATACAATATGTTGTCTATATATTTTTTTATCTGTTTTGTGAGACGATTCACTGAGGCCCAAAATCGTCATTGTCTGGTTAAGCAGCGCCTTTTTGCCTGAAAAGGAGAAAAATTCACCATAGGTGAAAAATCCCGATACCGGCGCTACACTCTGTAATGGTTTTATCTCCTGTTCAATAAACTCAGGCAGGAATCTTCTTCTAGCCATACATGAATAGATAAAAATGGATTCAACAGGCTGGGAAACAATAGACTGGTCGATCTTTTCGGACTGATCCAAAAGCATCTTGGCATCACCGTATCCGAAATAGACTGTGTCTCCCTGATGAAAGTTCCCCGCAAAAGAGAGGGAGCCGTCCTCATGTAGCGACAGGATCGCCCTGGCCGTCAGTTCATCTCCTTTTCGGATGATCAGGGGAAACTCAAGGCCGATGGCAGGCAGTTTTTTGGCTACATCTTCACCAAAATATTTTTTATATACGTCATAGGCCGACATGTCATCAATGGTATAGACACGGTTTCTATCGACTTTCGTTACAACAAGGCTCCTGCCGATAGGCTGCCAGTTGAAATTGTATTCTGTATAGATATGCAGGTGCGGATTGGACAAGGCTACCCCTACTGCCCCGTGTGAAGTAATCTGTTTGCCTGTGAATACATAAGTGTTTTTAAACTGCGCATAGTCTCCGGCCATTCCACCGGCTACGGTCACTTCCGGATAGACAGCGTCGATACCTCCAAGAAACTCTTCTCCATTGCTTTCTGTGCCGTCCAAAAACGCAATGAGTACTTTTTTGTCTTGGGAAAGGATGGCGTGTGCCAGTGTCTGTCCTATCTTAAAACTATCCATCTTGCCGTCACCATCCACAAAGAGAGGATAGAGGACAGTATTGTCAAACTGTGTCAGTGAAATGACATGGGTATGGGTAGTAACTTTACCCGAACAAATCTCCCCGTCGGTCGTCGAACCTATAATGACTGCCCGTGGAAAAAGTGAAACAATCTCTTTTGTCATTACCGCAATGTCGGCTTTTTCAGTATAGCTTGTAAAGACCTGTATCAGCAGTTGATCATTGTCGACAATACCCTCCTGTATAACCAAGTCCTGAAAATGCTGCTTGTCTGTATAGTAGGTATTGACTGTTCTCATCACTTCACTTTTATTACGTATATTAATAACATATTATAGTCAAATAGACAACAAATCACAATAGTTTATCCTTCCGGGCAGCTTGAAATCAGGAAGCGTTACCTCTGAGCACATCCAGTACATTCGTGGCATACGCACCTTTTGGAAGCACAAAAGAGAGTTCATAATGGGCTTTCTCTTCCACATAGTTCTTCTTGATCTCCGTTACCTGTATCCAGGCATAGCGTCTTGCCCCGTTCATTTTGATCTCTTCATCAAAGTGTTCTTCCAGCATTCTTGCGGTTGCAGCGGACCTTTTTACCCTTGTACCGGGTATGAGGCCTGTAGGCGCGATATCTTTTGTTTCAAACCGTTCTGCCTCTTTGCTGAGCTCTTCCACTTCAAAAAGCCTGCCGTACGGGTAGTGCATCATCAGGTCACCTTCTACAAGTTTAAAAAAGTTTTTTTGTTCTTTGCTACCTTTGAGTGAACCCTCAGGCAGCTTCATCAGTTTCTCCGTATCTGCTTCGCTGAACTCCTGTAGCAATAGTGTAAGCTCCATTCGTCTGCAGAGCCAACTGTTGAAAAGATAACTCTGATACGATCCCATCAGGAACTCTCTGGTCTTTCTGTCGCGGATCTTCAGTTTCCCTTCGATCAGCTTTTTCCCGTCTTCCCAGTTGTTTCCGTCCGTACCGAAGCGCTGGTTGCCGAAATAGTTCGGTACCCCATGACTCTTGATCCATTTCAGCACAGAATCCAGTTTATCCTTCTGCACACCGAGCACTTTTTTCAAACGTATCTCGAAACGGTTACCTTTGAGGTGCCCTACACGTATCTTATTGTTATGACGTACTTTATCGAGTATCTTGATCTTCTCATGGCTGAAAGCATCCAGTTTCTCTTCGAACTTCGCCGGCAGGGAGATGTACTGAATGGTCATGGCATGCTTGTCTTTCAAACCAGCATAGCCCATATCACGTCTTCTGATGCCGACATGGTTGGAGATTGCATCGAGCATTTCCCAGGTAGTCATCTCTTTTTTTCGTACTTTGAGTACCAAATGCTCACCCTCCCCTGTGAATTCGTACAGAGGTATCTCTTCAACAGTAAAATCACGCGGAGTAGAATTGAAGACAAAGTCGTTCTTAATATTGAGAGGGTAGACAAGTTTCATTGGGCACAGTCCTGGTATTGTAATAAGTATTTATTTTATCATAATCCAACAGAAAAAGAATTGACAACTTAATCTTTTAAAAGTATAATCGACCTGTATAAAAGAATTTCCCAAACAGGAGGTGTTAAATGAAAGTAGGAAACATTGTAATCGTGGCCAATCTTGGTGAGCTGAAAGTATATGAGGCAATGCCGCGCGACCTTGAAGCGGAAGCAGGACTGAAACCCACACATGTAAAACTTGACCTTGTCGATGAAAAGTGCTACAGTGAGTCACACAAGAAACTGCATGAGATACTGACTGATCAGGCAGGCCGCTTTAAAGGCGGAAGTCAGGGACGAGGTACATTCACACAGGGCAGTATCGGAGAGAAGCATACGATTGAACAGGAAATTGAAGAAGATGTGTTGAGAGAACTCGCTAAAGATATCTCGGATATCATTATTCAAAAGAGCGCTCCAGCATATCTTGCTCTACCCGATATGATCTGCAAACGTATTGTGGAGCGTATATCTCCTGACGCAAAAGCAAAAGTGGTCAAAACAATAGAAAAAGATCTTATAAAAGTAAACAAAACAGAACTGCCGAACCAATTCTAGTCTGCCCTCTCCCGGTCTTGTCCTGATAGATAACTGGACAAGACCATTTCTCTTTTTCCCGATTGGAATATACCGGATTGACTTTTCCGCAAAAATATGTATAATCACAATGAATAATAAAAATAATACAGGACAACGTTTGAAACTTCATAACAAAGAACTCATACTATTCGACCTGGACGGTACACTTATAGACAGTGTACCTGACCTCACGCTTGCGGTCAATGAAATGCTCAGCGCACTTAACAGAAAAACTTTCCCTGAGGATACGGTACGGTACTGGGTGGGTAACGGAGCCCAAATGCTGGTCAAACGTGCCCTGCTGGGAACAAGAGAAACAGATGAAGAGGTGGATGAAGTACTATTCGAGAAGGCAATGGCCCTTTTTCTGGACTTCTATGCAAAGCATTTGGCAGAAAGTACGGTCACCTACCCTCATGTGGAAGAGACACTCCGCAGCCTGAAGAATAACGGCTACAGACTTGCCGTCATTACCAACAAACCTTTTGCCTTCGTTGGTCCGATCCTGAAAAACCTGGGCCTAGATGACCTCTTTGAGCTGATCCAGGGCGGCGACTCTCTGCCCCAAAAAAAACCGAACCCCGCCCCGCTTCTGCATACCTGCAGGACACTTGGGCTCTCTGTGGAGACCTCCCTGATGGTTGGAGACTCCAAAAATGACATTATTGCTGCCAAAGCTGCCGGTATGCAAAGCATCGGTGTGACTTACGGGTACAACTACGGGGAAGATATCGCAGTACACGGACCCAATGTCATCGTCGATGACTTTGCCGACATCATAAAGCATTTGATATAGGAATGGAAAATATGAACGAAAAAGCCAAAATCGCTATTATCGGAGGTGGTGTTGCCGGTGCCACATCTGCACTTTACCTCGGCCAGCTCGGGCTGGATGTTACATTGTTCGAAAAGGAGAAGAGCCTCATCAGCGGACCACCCTTCTGTCATTTGCACGCGGGAGGAAACCTCTACAGGGAGATCTCCGATGCACAGTGCATCACCCTGCTCAAACAATCCATTGACTTTCTGCGATACTATCCCTTTATTGTGGACTACCGTCCGACTGTCATTGCCATTCCTACAGAGGACAGAGGAACACCCCAGGATCTGCTGCCACGTCTGGACCTTCTTGCAGAAACCTATGAAACACTCATCCAGAACGATCCCATGAACAAAGTGTTGGGGGAGAGCAGTAACTACTACAAGCTCTACAGCAGTGACGAGATAGAATCTCTCAGGCAGCAGCCTGTCGTACCTGTACCCAAAAGTAGTGACGAATGGATGATCCCTGTGGCCAAACAGATCGATCTTGACAAAGTGAAGTATCCGCTTGTTCTGGTACAGGAATACGGGCTCAACCTTTTTCGTCTGGCTTCAGGTGTGACACTGGCACTCAAAAGCCTCTCAAACGTAGACCTGAAATCCGAATCCATTGTAAGTAATATTCAGGAGAACTGTCCCTCAGGATCCTGGGATGTTACCTACGTTCAGAATGACCGTGTCCAAGAAGAATACTTCGACTATCTCATCAATGCGGCAGGCTTCCGGTCCGGGAAGATCGATGACCTGATCGGCGTGGAGTGCAAACGTATGGTTGAATTCAAGGCAGCCTATATCAGCCAATGGGAAAGCTGCTGCGACACGCTCTGGCCGGAGGTCATTTTTCACGGTGAACGAGGAACACCGCACGGAATGGGGCAGTTCACTCCTTACCCCGACGGTTATTTTCAGCTTCACGGTATGACAAAAGAGATCACACTTTATGAAGAGGGGCTGGTCTCCAATACACCTTTCAGCTGTCAGCCGCATCTGAAACAGGACTTCATCGAAAAGATCGAAAAATCATGGCGACCTGAAGAAACAGAGAAACGCACACGAAATGCCATCAGACATCTCTCACAGTACCTTCCTGCATTTTCCAAGGCTAAAGTGGGTTCCAAACCACTCTTCGGCGCACAGCAGATACCCGGTGACGACCCTACTCTGCGGGTGGCAGAAGTCTCCTTTCCTGCCCCGAGATACGCCCGTTGCGAGATCGTGAAGGTCTCTTCTGTCCTCGATATGGCCGATGCAATCGCAAGAGACCTGGTCAAGTGCGGATACCTCCCGCCCTCCGCGCAGCACCAACGGAACAAAAATTCCATCGATGCACTGGAAGAAGCAGAAGTGGCCGAGTATGCAAAAGAGATCGCTCTTTCAAGAGAATACCCGGCTTCTCTTGCCAAACTTACCATGCCCAAGAAGATGTCAAACCTTTGATGAAAAAGATCCAAGAGAGCTATGCCCTCTATAAAGAGCTCGAATCCCTCGATCTTTTGCAGCACAGACCAAAATACTGGTGGCCCGGTGCCGGCAGTTTCGAAGTTATTGTCGGTGCCGTCCTTACACAGAATACGACCTGGAAGAACGTTGAAAGATCTCTGCAGAACCTTGAAGGATGCCTGACACTTGAAAATTTTTTCAAACTGAGTGAAGAGCAGCTCAAGGAACGTATCCATCCCAGCGGATTTTATAACCAGAAAGCCCCGAGACTGTTTGACCTTGCTAAAAATATCAAAGCAGAATTTAGGACCTTTGAGCGGTTTCAGACTGACGTGAGCCGTGAATGGCTTCTAAAGCAGAAAGGTGTCGGCCCCGAAACGGCGGACAGCATCCTATGCTATGCCTGCTTCCGGGATGAAATGGTCGTTGACAGCTACACCAAAAGAGTACTTAGAGAGCATGATATTGTACTTCCAAACTACACTGCCTACAAAACATTCCTGGAAAAAGGCATTAGAGAACAGTGCCACGAAGAAGATCTGAACCTGATATTCGCCCGCTTTCACGGCATGATTGTGGAGTACAACAAAAAGATGAAACTAAAAGCCTAAATTCCCTAGAGAAAGTGATGGCTTTTACAGGGAAAGCGTTCACTGTTTTTAACGACTTCTGCAAAAACTGTCAGTGTCGTTCCTGATACTTCGGCAATTCTTTTCAATGTCTCCAGATGCGCTTTGTTGAAACCGACAAGCATTTCATACTCTTCCCCGCTAAAGCCTATTTCATCGCTTATATTATTTAATATTTCAAATCCATATTTATTCATATCAAGCAACTTGTTCGTATCGCAGTACAGCCCGTCGGAGATATCCATCCCGGCACTCAGGAACGGTCTTGCTTTCGTGACGAAACCGGCTCTCAGTTTTGGTTCATAGAAGCAAGAATTCTCTGCGATCGTCTCTCCGCTTAAAAGTCTGTCCAGGTCTCGTTTGCACTCACCCAGTGTTCCGGTGTAGGCAAGCAGGTCACCCTCTTCCAACCCCTTACGTAAAAGCGGAGCATCACTCTGTGAAATGATGGCGATGGAGAGGTGAAGCTTGTCTCCGGCAACGGTATCGCCACCGATGATCTCACAGCCGAACTGGGCAGCCGTGTCCTCAAGGCTTTGCGTCAACGCGTCTATCTCTTCCGTGGTCACATCCTGAGGCAGGGAGATCGTTACCAGGGCATATTTGGGCTCTGCATTCATCGCTATGGCATCCGAGAGGTTTACCAGCATGGCCTTCCTCCCTATCTGCGTCATGCTCATCCACGCTCTTTTGTAGTGTGTATCTTCAAAGAAGGCATCCATACTGTAGAGTGTATTCCCTACCACAGCGGCATCGTCACCGATATATTTGGAGCTCAGTTTATGAATGAGATAGTGCTCTTTGTCCATTTTACATACTTTATATACAGAAAATTCTGCAGATTATTTGGCAAAATTGTAACATACTTCTACATATTTAATACCAAAAGAGTCCGAAATTGGGATCAGTAGAAAAAAGTAAGTTATAATGATTTCATCAAAAAACAAGGAATATCTATGTCATATACACTCAATATCAAAGCATTTTTTTTCAATGCACAAACGGATTATCTTCCTTATTATAAACATTTCATGATCACTCTGGACGAAGATACAAAAGCCGTTGACATGCTCGAACTGATAAAAGAGCAGAATGAAAACTTTGCCTATCCGGAGGAAAACCTTGTCTTCCGGATCAACGACCTTGTTGTGGAGGGTGACCAGCCTATGAAAGAAGTAGTAGAGAAACTGGGTACCGCTCTTCAGATCGATCCTGTCAATGCCTACCGCTCCAACAACGGGCTGATCATAAATGACGATGACTTCATGCAATCCTATGAGTTACTTGCCCCGTATGCCTCAGAAGAAGACCTGGAGTACTACAAGACACTTTACGCCCTGCATTATGCTTCTGAAACAGAGAAATTCGACCATGACTACATCGGGGATGCCATTCTTGTATTGGCACACAGGCTCATCGCCGAAGAGAGCGAACATGCCGAAGTGATCCTGCATACGATCTCCACTACCCACAGCGGCCTGTTCGAATGCGAATACGAGAACAACCTCTTCAGGGTACAGGAACATACGGATGCCATCGAGGCGCTCAAGCTGATGGTCAAACCACCCAAAAAGACCGAACCGGGATTAATAGACAAAATGACCGCAAAATTCATTAAAAAGCCTGAATCCAAAAAGGAATCTGTCGTACTTTCCGAGACTGAAGGTAAAGAGATCGCCTATTATTATGGTGGAGGCAGTGACAACTCCGAAGCCATCGCAAAAAAGACCGCTGCGTTGGGTGCGACCATGACCACCTTCTCAAGAGCCCATAAACTTTCCGGCCTGACACTGCTTGAAGACCGTAAGGAGCTTGCTTTCAAAAAAGCAGGTACTACACTGCTGGATGCCCTTGACAGCGGAGCGGATATTCTGATCGTTGAAGATGCCGAGGCCTACGGTATGTTCAAAAAAAACCTTCCTGCGATCGAAAGAACTATGGGAAGAGACATAGAACTCACGCTGATCACGACCGAAAACTTTCTTGCTATGAACGAATCAGTAGCCGCTTGATAAAAATGTCTGATGCATTACATTAGGTAATGTAATGCACAGATGAAAAACTGTAACACTCTTCTATTCTATTATCCTATTCTCCCACCATATTAATTAAACTTAATGACTAAATAGCTATAATCAATGTAAATTGCAACAAAGGACATAGCTACTATGAATACGAACTCAGATGTTAAAATCTACGAATATGATGCTGTGATTGTCGGTGCCGGTCTTGCCGGTCTCGCTGCTGCCAAAGAACTGACAGCTGCGGGGAAAAAGACTGCGGTCATCACCAAGCTTCATCCCCTGAGGTCACACTCGGGTGCTGCACAGGGTGGTATCAATGCCGCTTTGGGTAAAGACGACTCTACGGAACTACATGAATTTGATACAGTCAAAGGGTCTGACTACCTTGCGGACCAGGATGCGGTCGAACTTATGTGTACCAAAGCCCCTGAAACGATCCGGTGGGCAGAGCACATGGGAACGGTCTTCTCCAGAGATGAAGAAGGTGATATCGCTATCAGACCATTCGGCGGCCAGTCCAAACCCCGTGCCTGCTATGCGAAAGACAGAACCGGTCTTGCATTGCTCCAGGCAATCTACGAGCAGGCATTCCGTGAAGGTATTGAAGTATTCGACGAGTGGTACTGCGCAGACCTGCTGTATGAAGACGGGAAAGTTTCAGGGGTCTCTGCTTTCAATATTCGCAATTCAGAGCCGGCTATTTTCAATGCAAAAGTAACCATGTTTGCGACAGGCGGACATGCAAGAGCGTACAGATTTAACTCCAATGCGCATGCCAATACGGGTGATTCACTTTCAATCGTTGCAAGACACGGCCTTCCGCTTGAAGATATGGAATTCGTACAGTTCCACCCGAGCGGACTCGGTGGTTCGGGGGTACTTATCTCTGAAGCAGCACGTGGTGAAGGGGGTCGTCTTTACAATTCTGAAGGTGAAAGATTTATGTCCAAGTATGCTCCCAATGCTATGGAGCTTGCATCAAGGGATGTTGTAAGCCGTGCGATCATGGAAGAGGTCCGTCAGGGACGCGGTGTGGGTAAGGACGGTCAGTCCGTGAATATCGACCTGACGCACCTCGACCCAGAGATCATTCTGACAAGACTGCCGGAGCTTCGTGAACTCGCCATCGCTTTCCAGGGGCAGGATATGCTTAAAGAGCCTATCCATATCTCTGCAACGGCACACTACTCCATGGGGGGTATTCCGGTCAATATCGACTGTCAGGTACGCAAAAGCCCTACGGAGTTCGTAGAAGGTTTCTATGCTGCGGGTGAATGTTCCTGTGTTTCCGTACACGGAGCAAACAGACTGGGTGCCAACTCGGTACTCGAAGCCCTGCTTTTCGGACGTCATGCCGGTGAAAACATGGTAAAAGCACTTGATGAAGGTGTAGAATTGCGTAAAGCGAACAAAGCAGATGCACAGAGAATGCTCGATGAGCTCAAGAGGATCAAGACATCCAATGGAACAGAGAGGGTTGCGGACCTCAGAACGGAACTGCAGAACGGGATGACAGCTGATGCAGGTGTATTCAGGACTAAAGAATCACTGGAAAGACAGCTCAAACTGATCGACAGACTGCTGAAGCGCTTCAATAACATCCGTATTGATGACAAGTCTCATACTTTTAACACCGAATTGCAGGAAGCTCTTGAGCTTGGTCATATGCTTGAGTTCTCCAAATTCATTGTCGTAGGCGCGCTCAACAGAGAAGAGAGCCGCGGTGGCCACTACCGTGAAGACTTCCCGACACGAGATGATGAAAGATTCCTCAAACATACGTACGCCTATATGGATGAAGACTTCAACATAACCACGGAATGGGGAGACGTTGTCCTCGGCAAGTTTGAACCTAAAGAAAGAACATATTAAGGAGGGCATGATGAGTGATACAAGAAAAGTAACGATAAAAGCATTCAGATTCAATGCTGAAACAGACTATCTTCCATACTATAAAGAGTATGAGATGGAAGTGGGAAAAGATGAACTCATTCTCGACCTCCTCAACAGGATCAAATGGGAACATGACGGTTCTTTCTCCTACAGACGTTCATGCAGGCACGGTATCTGCGGTGCCTGTGCGATCAAGGTGAACGGAAGAGCGACACTGGCATGTAAACAGAATGCCATTGAACTGCTTGATCTGTTCAACAATGAACTGGTATTTGAACCTTCCAGTAAAAAACGCGTGGTTAAAGATATGATCATCGACAAAAAGGACTTCTGGGACAAACATGCGGCGGTCCAGCCGTATGTAGTTGCAGATATCGACCCGCATCCCGAGCATGAAACAAAGCAGAGTATTGCAGAATTCAACAAATTCCTTGATTCCGACCTTTGTATCCAGTGTGGTGCCTGTCACTACTCCTGTCCTGCACTTGAAGCGAATCCTGACTATCTCGGGCCTGCAGCACTCAATGCAGCATACCGATTCACGGTCGATACCAGAGACCATGCCGGCAAAGAGAGACTTGAACTCACAGCTGAACCGGGTGTGGGTGTCTGGGACTGTGTGAAGTGTTTCGAGTGTGCCGAAGCCTGCCCCAAAGATATCAATCCTATCGAGAAGATCACTAAATTGCACAATATGCAGTTTGAGCAGCATGTGGCAAAAAGCAATGTCGCTACAAGACACGCGGAAGGTTTTGTACGAAGTATCAAAAAGCACGGTTTCCTTGACGAAGCGGATATCGTGGTATATTCAGAGGGGTACCTCGGTATGTACAAACACCTCAAAACCGCGATGAAAATGATGAAAGCCGGCAAGATCCACTGGAACGACGGACTGCCTTGGGTGGACAATGTGCCTAAATCCAAAAATCTTGATGAAATCCAGAAACTCATCGAGATCTCACAAACGAACAAGCTGTAAGGAGAAACGATGAGCAAATTAAAATATGCACTATTTACAGGATGTACCGCAAAGCAGTCCACACCTGAACTACTGTCATCTACGCTTGCAGTAGCGGATAAACTGGGTATCGAAATCACCATTCTGGAAGAGGCTTCCTGCTGCGGCGCGAGCCATCTTCAGGACTTCGACGAATTCCTGGCACATGTACTGAATGCAAGGAACATCTGCTATGCAGAAAAGCTTGGTCTTACCATGATCACCATCTGTAACACCTGTCAGCTCAACTCTGCCATGACAAAACATGCGCTTGACACGGATCCGGATCTCAAAGCGAGGGTCAACGAGAAACTTGCAGAGGTAGGCTTGGAATACAAGGGTACTTCAGAGATCAAACACTTCCTCTACTGCCTCATCGACGAGTATGGTCTTGAAAACATCAAGGATAAGGTGGAGGTACCACTCAGCCATCTGAACATTGCGCCATTTTACGGATGTCACAACATCCGCCCGTCCGAACTGCACCACACGAGCAACGGCGGAGAGAACCCGTACAACCCTACCTCACTCGACCAGCTCATCGATGCGCTCGAGGGCCATCCGGTCAACTACGACCACAAGAACAAGTGCTGCGGTTTCCACGTAGAGCTTCAGGCGAACCATACCTCAGAAATACTTGCAGGTAATGCCATGGTAGATGCTATCGACAACAATGCTGATATCATGGTAACACCCTGCCCACTCTGCCATCTCAAGATGGATACCTACCAGGACGATGTAGGCAAGGTTATCGGACGCGATATAGAACTTCCCGTTCTTCACATGCCTCAAATGGTTGCGCTTGCACTCGGCTGTACACCAAAAGAAATCGGCCTGAACTACCACGTTCAGAAAGCCACGCACCTTACGGCATAACTGCTGACATACTTCCGTATTCTGCGGAAGTATCTGCTTTTCTCCAAACTAAATATTTCAAATTTAACTCCGATTAGTATTAATCCACTATAATGCAAAAAATATAATTTTAGGAATATTTCATGTTCAAAATAATACTTGCCTGGCTCTTTGGTGCCCTCATCCTTATACAGGCCATCCAAATATCTATACCCAAACCCGAAAAGGTCACTCCAGATGAAGAGATCAAGGCACCTGCAGAGATCATGAAGATGCTGAAAACTTCCTGCTATGACTGCCACTCCTATGAAACAAAAATGCCATGGTACGGCAATATAGCGCCTCTCTCATGGGAAGTCAAGAGCCATATCAAAGAGGGACGTGAGTGGCTGAACTTTCAGACATGGGACCGTTACGATGATGAGAAGAAACAGAAACTCTACAAGGGTATTGCAAAGACCATAAACTTTTCTATGCCTATGCCAATGTATCTTAGCCTGCATAAAGAGGCCAAACTCAGCAGAGAACAAAGAAGACAGATAAAAGAATGGGCGGAAAGTAACATCAAAGAGGATTATTGATCAAATAAGATAATTTTTGTCCTATTTGTTAATTATTTATGTTATAATAATTCTACAAAACCAAATTCAAAGGATATAACATGCCAAAAATCAATAAATATGTTGACATCGACACAGTAGAAGGAGAAGCAAAAAAAGACCTTATCGACAGACACTCACCGTTCATTACAGTAGAAGGTGACGCAAAAAAAGGTGAAATGCTTGCAGTAAACGTTAAAATGGGTCAGGAGTACACTCACCCTGACGATTTTGACCACTACATCGAGTCTATCACACTTTTCGACGGTGACACAAAGCTCGCAATGGCTACATTCGTACCCGGAACACTCGGTAACGAAAAATCACATGCTGAAGTCACATTCAACATCAGACCAATGAAAAGCAAACTTAACCTTGTTGCACACGGATACTGTACAAAACACGGTATCTGGGAATCTACTCCGGTTGAAGTAACTGTAGTAGACTAATCTACGGCCCGTATTTACGGGCCTTATAGCATTCTAAAATTCAGACATACGGATTCATATTCTCCTTTAATTCTTCTCTTTGCTTATGATACATATCAAATAACTCTCTTTATTTTTCCACAAAAGACATTATTGCTTATTAAAAAGTCCTATTTCAGCAGTTGTTCCTAAAATATATTTATTTTTAGTCTTATACAATTAGGTTATAATATGTTAGTTTTGAATTTTGACTATTATTATATGTATTAGATGCAGGAAGGTAATCTTAAATGATATTTTTAAGCAGATATTTTCTGTTATTGATAACAATACTTAATTTTGCTTTTCCCGCTGATATTCCCGAGAAAGTTTCGGTCCAGCTTCAATGGAAGCACCAATTCGAGTTTGCCGGTTTCTATGCGGCCAAGGAGAAAGGGTTTTACAAAGAGGCAGGACTGGATGTTGATCTCATAGAATTTGATGGTGTATCAAATATTATAGATGATGTTCTCAACGGCGATGTAACATTCGGTATAACCTATTCTACTCTGATATACCGCTACCTCAAAGGCGATCCTCTTGTGATGCTCGCCAATTTTCTCAAGCAGTCTCCCCTTGTGCTTGTCACACAAAAACAGTACAAACTTCCAAGCGATCTTCGGGGCAAAAAAGTGATGGTCTCCGATACCATCATCAATGATGCCAAACTGATGATGATGTTTAAAAAATTCGATATGAATGAATCAGATTTTATCTCGGTACTTCCCACTTTCAATCTTCAGGACTTCATCGACAAAAAAGTGGACGCGGTAACGGTCTTCGTTACCAATGAAACCTTTCAGCTCGACAAAAGGGGCATTGCATACAATGTTCTCGACCCCAGCGCATACGGGGTCCGATTTTATGACCTGAATCTCTTTACCTCCCAGAAAGAGCTTAGAGAGCATCCTCAGCGTGTCTCGGCATTTAGAAATGCCACGATAAAGGGATGGAAATATGCGCTAAAACACAAAGACGAGATGATCAGGCTGATACTCGCTAAATACAATACACAGCACAAGGATTACGCTTCCTTGAAGTATGAGGCCGACCAGATGGAAAATATGATCCTGTCAAAACTCTATCCGGTCGGCAGTATCGATCCCAAGAGAGTCAAGGAGATTTCCCAAACATTCATTTCCCTTGGGATGCTATCTCCTTCGACCCCTTTGGACCTTGATCCGTTTATCTACAACACTGTTCCAGATGATATCGGTTTAAGTCAAGAAGAGTCGAGCTATCTCAATACAAAAAATGTTATTACCTACTGTTCCGATCCGGACTGGCTGCCACTGAGTGCCATTGTTCAAGGAAAACATATTGGTATGGATGCCGATTATCTTTCGATCCTTTCTGAAAAAATTGGAAGACCTTTCCATCTGGTTCCGACTAAAAACTGGAATGAATCGCTTCGTTTTGCCAAAGAAGGCAAGTGTGATATCCTTACTTTGGCCATGGAAACACCAAAGCGAAAAGAATACCTTCTTTTTACCAATCCGATACTGAATATTCCGCTGGTACTTGTAACTGGTATTGATAAAGGTTTCTATACGAACCTAAGGGAACTCGCCGACAAAAAGATCGGTATCACCAAAGGCTACGCCTATGAGGAACTTTTCAAAAAGATAAATCCGGGCATCAAGCTGGTCGGGGTTGAAAGTGTCACAAAAGGGATGCAAATGGTAGCCAAAGGACAACTTTTCGGTTTTATCGACAACCTTAAGAGTATCGGGTATCTTATACAAAAAGAGTATGTCGGTACCCTGAAGATATCTGCAAAATTTGATCAGAACCTTGTTCTGGGATACGGTGTACGCAAAAACCAGCCACAGTTACGATCCATACTCAATAAAGCAATAACAACACTCAACGAGGGAAAGATACAGGCTATCGAAAATCGATGGACAAGCGTCAAAATAGAAAATGGCGTAAATCATACAATGCTTCTGATGATCTTGCTTGTTGTATTGCTTCTCATTCTTATCTTCTATTATCGCTTTAGGAAAATCCATGCTGAAAAGAATGCACTTGAGACCATTTCAAACATAGACGCCCTTACAGAACTTTTCAACAGAAGAAAGATCGATCAGCTCATAAATAGCGAAGTAAAGCGCATCACTACCAAAGGCCGTTTCAGCCTTATCTTGATCGATATTGACAATTTTAAAAACATCAACGACAGCTATGGCCATGATGTGGGTGATATTATACTTAAACATATCTCGATAATATTGAAGAACAATGTCCGAAAAAAAGACTGTGTCGGACGATGGGGAGGCGAAGAGTTTCTCATCGTCTGTCCCGATACCGGTAAGCAAGAAGCTGCTAGATTTTCTGAACGTATCCGGGCAGCTATCGAGAACGAACGTTTCGAAAAGGTACTGAATGTAACTGCCAGTTTCGGTATCGCCGAGTACAACAGGGAAAACATCGACGATACTCCTCTTATCAGGAGACTAGACAAGGCTCTCTACCAGTCCAAAAGAGCAGGAAAGAACAGGGCAAGCGTGGCCTCCTAGTCAGATGTTTATTTATTATTCCCTCTAAATAAGTAAATTCTCAAGCAGCCCAGGCTAATTGGCATTGGTTGGTATTTCTCATCATCACTGCACATCCAAAAATGCATTGATCTTCGCTAACTTTTTACCCTCTTCATCATTCATTACTTTTACATAATACTCCGACATCGCCGTTCTGATGATATTGGTTGCATCTTTTCCGGTAAGTTTTTTCAATTCTTCGAGATGTTCTGCCTGCTCTGCAGTGAAAGAGATAGTGATCTGCTGTGGTCTGACTGCCATATGAATCCTTTTTTGGCACTATATTACCACAGAAGTATTCCCGAACATTAACAAAAATCAATAGAAACTAAAAATTATCTGTCCACACTAAAACGTCTTTGCCATTTTTCTCTCAGGTTTGGGTAACGGTGTTTCAAAGTGTTCAACTCTTTTTCCAGCTTGGAGTTGAAATCAACCTCTTTCTTTTTTAGTACCTGCAGGAAAGCGATACGGCGCTCTACAAAATAGAAGTAGAGCAGGACACTGATCGCAGCGGCATAGAGGCACCAGACAGAAGTCAAACCGTATGGGATGAAAACATAGACAAGAACTAGAAATAAAAAGTTCAGTAAACCAAAAAGCTGTATGGCGATACTTCGGCTTAAAAGCAGTGCACCGCATGTGGTCAGAACGTACAGGAACCCTACCCAGATTTTGTCTGTCCATTCATTGACATAGACCAGTATATGATTTTTTACATAAACAGAGGTAGGTTCTTCGGCAAGTCCGTAGAGTGTATACGCTGTAAGGATACCGCCGATGACCATCAGCACCCCTATGAGTTTTCTGCGTGTTCCCGCCGGTTCAATCAGCCAAAGTGACAAAGGAATGAGGAACTGCAGCAGTCCCTGAGCATAGAATACGAAGATACCCTCTGCGAGTTCAAGAGGACGGGGACCGATAAGACCGTACATCCCCAGCCAGACGAAGCCCTGCGTGAACTGATGCAGGGCAAAAAGAAACGGCAGGCTCGCAAAGACCACCTCATTGGGGGTACTGACTTTCTTAAAAGTCAGGATCGCTACGACAAAAAGTGCCCCCGAAAGAGTAAAATTCAAAATAATAGAAAACATAGGATTATTATACTTGAATCCTCTGAAGGGAACCTCTAAATATTAGAGGTTCCCTGAACTTGACGTAGATCAGAGACGCATAAAACTCTTTTCCAGGCTCTCGCTGAAGGTGGGATGCGCCAGTATCGTTCGTTTGGCGAGTGTGGCATCCATCTCTCCGGCGATCGCCATGGCAACGATGGCAACAAGCTCTTCAGCATGGGGCGCAAAGATCTCGGCACCTATGATGAAGTTCTCCTCATCACCGTACACAGCCATGAGCCCGAGATCGGCATCGTTGATATGCGGATAGGGCAAGCCTCCCAGCGGTACGCTGCTCTCATGATAGGTGACATCCCCATCTTCCAGTTGCGAGCGTATCTTACCGACATAGGCATAGGAGGACGGCAGAGTATGTATGAATTTGACGATATTTTCCATGCGTATCGCTTCACGTTGTTTCCCGAGGATACGCCGAACCACATAGAGCACTTCCGCCCTGGCGGCATGGGCGAGCTGTATCTTCCCGTTACAGTCACCGACGGCGTAATGGTCACGCAGCGTCGTTTCAAAGTGCACGTCAGTCTCTATCCCTTTTTTACCGACCTTCACTTCCTCTGTCTGTACGGCATCCGTATTGGCACGGCGCCCGGTCGCTACCAGCAGTTTTGGGACATAATGTTCTTTCCCGTCACCAAAGACGATATGCACGCCGCGTTTTGTCTTCTTCGCTGTTTTGACCGTCTGGTATCCCATCAGGGTCACACCAAGATTCTCGAACTGTTTCATCAAATGCTTTGAGATCGTCGGATGTGCTTTCCTTAAAAGCCTGTCATGCCGCCAGATCAGCTCGGTCTCTACGCCTGCAGCCGCAAAAAAGCTTGCCATTTCCAGACCGATCGCCCCCGCACCATAGACCGCGATCTTCTCGGGAAGCTCCTTCATATTGAGCACATCGTCACTGCTGATGACATCTTCTCCGTCATAGTCGACCCCCTCAGGGATAAATGCAGAGGATCCCGTACCGATGACGATATGTTTGGCCGTAACGGTACGGTCAGCGACTTTCACGGTATATGGTGCGATAAGGACCCCTTCCCCATCTATCAGCTCCACATCGCTGCACTGTTTGGTGATCGCACCCGTCGCCATGGAGAGCATGGTCTCCTTCTCGGTATCGAGTTTTGCCATATCCAGTTCTATCTTTCCTGTAAAATGGTTCTTTCTTGAAGCCAGAACCGTTTCAGCGGCATGCAAATACATTTTGGAGGGAATACACCCGTTATGCAGGCAGGTCCCTCCCAGATGTACCATCTTTTTTTCTACCAGTGCCGTTCTCAGCCCGGCTTTCGCCGCGGTTACGGCACCCGCATAGTTCAGGCCTCCACCCAGAAAAAGAATATCGTAGTCGTAGATCATTGTGCTGCCTCCTTGAAGAACATTTCATCCTGTGCCAGTGTTTTGAGTTCCTGCATGAACAATGCCGCCTGATATCCGTTGACGATCCTGTGGTCAACCGTAAGAGTAACTGTGATCCTTCCCTCTGTCTCACTACCGATCGCAGCTATGGCGCAGTCATCTTTGTTGATCATCGCATCGAACTGTTCGATACCGGTCATCCCCAGATTGGAAATCCCGAAGGTCGAACCTGTCAGGTCTTCCTTTGTCAGTCTCTTTTGAGAGATCTTTGTCTTGAACTGCTGCAGTTCTTCAGCGATCGCCGCAGGTCTCTTTCCGTTCACCGCCTTGAATACCGGCATATAGAGATATTCGCCATGGGCCATGGCAACAGAGATAGAAGCATTCGGCCAGAGCTGCATATGATCGTCCGTAAGGGTCAGACGGAAATATTTCTGCCGCATCATCGCTTCGGCAAAGAGTTTGAGCAACCAGACCGTGATCGTCAGATCTTTGGATACATAGCGGTTCAGCAATGTAGCATCGATATGGTCCGTCATATGGTAGACTGGACGTTTCTGCGCAGAGTTTACAATGGCTATCATCGCTTTGTGCGGCATGTCGATCGGTTCGGGCAGAGGTACTTCATGCGATTCGATATAGGCCTTAATCTCGGATTCATTATGTTTCTTCCGTGCTTCAAAAAGATCGATTGAAAGATTGTATCTGGCAATAAGTTCAAGTGCTTTGGGCGTAAAGTAGCGACGCAGCCAATACCCTTTGACATCTGCCGAATGTGCCGGAACGGGTAGTTTGCCTTCATTCTGCAGGGTTTCTATATCGAGACCGTACTTCGCAGCAAGCGCTCTGGCTCTGGGAGATGCATTACCTCCGGTATAGGAGGACTTCTCTTCTGTTGAAGTACCAGAAATTCCCATAAGCATATCGATGGTACTTGGTGCAGATGCCCGGGTTTCAACAGGTGCTTTTTTCATTTCCGGTGCAGGAGAATGCTTTTCTTTTGCAGATACGGTTTCTACAGGCTTCTCGATCGCGGGGGCAGGCTTGCTTTGCTCTTTGGATTTTTCTTCCGTTTTGATGCTGCTTCCGGAGTCTGTATCCGTATCGATCACCGCCATCGGCGTTCCGACCGGCACAGTACTGCCCGCATCTATCAGCAGTTCTTTTACTGTTCCACTTTTGAAGGTTTGTATCTCCATGACCGCTTTGTCGCTTTCTACCTCTGCGATCACATCACCGTTCCTGACCACATCCCCCGGTCGGATCTTCCATTCTACCAGCTGTCCTTCATCCATCGAATCCGATAGACGGGGCATCACGACCTTGTAGTCCATAGCACTCCTCCTGTCCTTTTATTTATCTTCTTGACTGCATCATACTTTTAAAAAAGATCTGCTGTGCCAGTTTTCCGAAGCTTTCCGTCAGCGTCGGATGCGGATGGATCGTTTTCATTACATCCATCGCCTTGAGTTCATTGGCGACGATCAGTGAAGCTTCGCCGCTGAGCGAAGAAGCGTCCTCACTCACGATCTGAATACCGCGTATGATCCCGCTTTTCTTTTCTATGACAAATTTCAGGAAGCCCTCTTCAGCTTTATCGAGCTGGGCACGGGCATCCACGGCATAGTCATAACGTTCTACGGATACTTCCATCCCCAGTTTTTGTGCATCTGCTTCGCTAAGCCCAACAGAGGCGATCTGTGGATCAGAGAAAAGTACCCAGCTGAGCTTGGACATATCTGTTTTATGCTTCATAGGTGCGAAAATATTATGGATGGCTATCCCCGCTTCATAGGTGGCCCAGTGTGCGAACTTCGGCCCTACCGTACAGTCACCTACCGCATAAATGTTCTCCTGTGTGGTCTGCAGTGTTTCATCGACATGGATACCGTGCCGGTCGAAGTCCACGCCTACAGTTTCAAGTCCGAGACCTTCCACATTGGCAGCACGTCCCGTAGCGATGAGCAGATAGGGTGTTTCAAGGACTTTTGCTTCACCGTCCTGCGTATAGCTGACAGAGAACGCCCCCTCCTCACCCTCTATTTTTCCAAAAGTGATATTGAGCTGTACATCGATGCCCTCACGTATCATCTTCTCCTGCACCACCATGGCTGACTCTTCATCGATGTGCTTCAGAATTCTTTCACTACGTTCAAGCATGTGGCATTTGGTTCCCAGTTTGTTGAACATCTGTACCAGCTCACAACTGATCGCCCCCGCACCGATAAAGGTGATCTCTTTGGGTAGTTCCGTTTTTTCAAAAACTTCCGCATTGGTCCAGGCATTTTTGACCCCTTCTCCTTCAAAAGGAGGAAGGAATGCTGCAGCCCCTGTTGCGATAATCGCATGGTCAAAGGCGATCTGCTCTCCGTCTATATCAATGGTATGCATATCGGTGAAGCGTGCCGTTCCCTGTCTGAACTCCAGATTCGGAAACCTCTCCATCTGCTTCATAGCCCCCATCGACCTGCGTTTGAGTATCTGTTTTTTGTCTTCAAGCACGGCTTCCCAGTGTATCTGTTCTTTTCCTTCGACATCGATATGAAAGGCTTTCATCTCTTTAAATATCTCAAACCGGTTGGCGGCATTCTCCAGCACTTTGGAGGGGATACATCCCTCAAAAAGGCATTCTCCGCCGGGTGCATCTCTCTTGTCGACAAGCAATACACTTTTACCGAACTGTGCCGCTGCCATAGCCGCAGGTGTACCGCCGGGCCCTGCCCCTATGACTACGAGATCATATTTCTTCATTCTTTATCCTTTTATAACAGGTTTATTACTTATACCAAATTAAATTTAAAACATATACGATAACGGCATATGCTTGTGTACAGATGTGAAATGGCAAAGATGAAGGGCTGGCCGTAGCCAACTCGAATCTTTGGTATTTTGCAGATGTACGCAAGTCTTGTTGTTTGCGTGTATGATTTTAATTTGATTTGGTATTACCTTCCAGTATCTGCAAAGCTTCCTCGACAGAAGCGTTCTTCACCGTGACGGCATAAATGGCGTCCGCCATACGAATGGCTTCATCGAGTGGACGCTGGTGAATGTTGCGCCCCGTTCCGTTCCCGCGGCTTTCGCCATGGTGTATCTGCTCATGCAGTTCCATCAGGAATGCTTCAGGCGACGTTTTGTCTCCGCCTTCACACAGCACACCAGTCCGTCCCGCAGCGGTTGTCACTTCTTTGAGCCCCTCAGTATCGAGTTTGCCGTCTATGTACGGTACTTTGAGTTTGGCAAAGTCCGCTCCGAGTGCCGCACCTACTCCGGCCGCACCCGAAATGAGATGTCTGTCATGCTGGTCTTTGACGAAATTGCCTTTAGGATAAATCCAAAGCACGGCAATCCAGCCGTTGCGATGCGCCTCATGCACGATGCGTGCCGCTTCGCGGAGCATGGCATGTTCATGTTCGCTGCCCAGATAAAGCGTATAGCCCACCCCGCGTATATCCAGCCCGCTGCTCTTTTGAAAACGGACGACATCTTCCACTTCAAGCCACTGCTGTGAGTAAGGGTCTTTGGCTTCGTAGGGGATGAGATTGGTCTTGGCATTGAGTTTTACCAGATAGGGAATATCGCTGTAGTCACGTCCGTAACGGGTAATAAGCCCGAACTGTGTCGCAAAGACACCGATGTCGGCTTTTGAGGCGATCTTGAAAAGATGTTCGGGGTCATTGTCTTCGAGCGGAATACCTTCACCATAGAAGTCATTGTTGAGATGCTCGACTTTCTGGTCTCCGGCAAAGAGCATCAGCCGTCCGCTTCCGCCGGTCGTTTTCTCGAAATTCTCAATAAACGCTTTTTCTTTATCGGCAGGGACATCTGCCGGGAGTGTCATTTTCATCATCCTCTCCTTACGCTTCCATTTTTTTCGCGACATAATCGGCAAGTTCCAGTAGGCGCTGTGAATAGCCGTATTCATTATCATACCATGCCAGTACTTTGACCATACGCTCACCTACAACCGCCGTCGAGAGACCGTCGATAATGCTTGAGTGCAAGTTGCCCAGCATATCGGAGGAGACGACCTCTTCCGTCGTAATATCAAGAATACCGTTCATCTCGCCCGCAGCCGCGGCACTGTATGCCTTGTTCACCTCTTCGACAGTCACCGGCTTGTTCAGCAGTGCCACGATCTCAGTCACCGCACCGTCCGGTACCGGCACGCGCAGCGCCATCGCTTCCATCTTGCCTTTGAGTGCAGGGATCACCTCTGTCGTGGCGATCGCCGCACCGGTAGTGGTCGGGATGATATTCACCGCTGCCGCACGGCCGCGTCTGCGTTTTTTCGCACGCTTGTCCACCGTCGTCTGTGTCGAAGTATAGGCATGGGTCGTTGTGATCATCGCATTTTCCACACCGAAATTCTCTTCGAGCACTTTCATGGCAGGTGCCAGTGAATTGGTCGTACAGGAAGCATTGGAGAGGATATGATGCGCCGCGGGATCGTATTCGTTCTCATTGACCCCAAGCACGATCGTTTTGTCTACGTTTTTTCCCGGAGCAGAAATGATCACTTTTTTTGCACCGGCTTCAAGGTGCTGTGCCGCAAGGCTGCCTTCGGTGAAATGTCCCGTACACTCAAGCACGATATCGATATTCATCTCTTTCCACGGCAGTTCGCGCGGATCATGGCTGCTGACGATCGCAATCTCATGCCCGTCAATAATGAGTTTTTTCTCTTCCGTACCGATGTCGAAATCTGCCCGTCCGTGTACCGAGTCGTATTTGAGCAGATAGGCCGCATCTTCAACACTTGAAGTATTGGCGGCGACAATTTCGCAATGTTCGGGCAGCGCGTGTATATAGTGTCTGAGTACCTGGTTGCCTATGCGTCCCAGTCCGTTGATAGCAATACGTTTTTTCATGAAGTTTCCTTTCTATTTCCAGTAATATTTGGCATCCGTACCAAGCGCGTGTTCGATCTCAAGGAGACGGTTGTATTTGGCGAGGCGTTCACTGCGTGAGGCCGACCCGCTTTTGAGATGGCCGCTCTGCATGGCAACGGCGAAGTCGGCGAGGAAGGTATCTGCCGTCTCACCGGAACGGTGGGAGAGAAACGCTCTCCACCCGTTCTCTTCGCAGAGCCTGACCGCCGCAACGGTCTCGCTGACCGTGCCTATCTGGTTGAGTTTTATCAGAGAGGCATTGGCCGTATGTTCTCTGATACCGCGGGAGATGAATTTCGTGTTGGTCACAAAGATATCATCACCTACGACCTCTATCTTGTCCCCGAGCGCAGAGGTGAAGCGGGCAAATCCCTCCCAGTCCTCTTCTGCCAAAGGGTCTTCCCAGAGTATGATAGGATACTTGTCAACCCACTCTTTGGCCAGTGCGATGAGGTCAATGCTCTGCATTTTCCCCGCACCGGACCATTTCAGGTCGTAGTGCCCTTTTTTGTCCGTCGAGAACGAAGTGGCCGCACTGTCGATAGCTATGGAGATATCTTCTCCGGGACGGTAACCGCTTTTTTCGATCGCTTCTACAATGAGCTCAATGGCTTCTTCGTTGCTGCCGAGATCGGGAGCGAAACCGCCTTCATCGCCGACTGAGGTGGCAAGACCTCTCTCGTGCAGCAGTTTTTTCAGCGTATGGAAGGTCTCCGCCACATAACGCAGTCCTTCGGAAAAAGAGGGTGCGCCGTGCGGTACCGCCATGAACTCCTGAAAATCTACACTGTTATCTGCATGTTCGCCGCCATTGAGGATATTCATGCACGGCACCGGCAGACGTTTTGCTTCCGCACCGCCGAGGTAGCGGTACAACGGCATATGGTGGCTCTGGGCCGCCGCTTTGGCCGCCGCCATGGAAACCCCGAGGATAGCATTGGCACCCAAACGGCTTTTATCGTCCGTACCGTCGAGTTCGATCAGTATACGGTCTATCTTTGCCTGCTCTGAAGCATCCATGCCCAACAGGGTCGGCGCGATCTGTTTTACGATGTTCTCACAGGCCTTTTTCACGCCCTTACCTCCGTAACGCTTTTTGTCACCGTCACGCAGTTCATGCGCCTCGTACTCTCCGGTACTGGCACCCGACGGTACCGAAGCACTCGCTTCCGTACCGTCATCTAGTTCCATCAGTACACGTACGGTAGGATTGCCTCGTGAATCGAGGATCTCTATGGCGTCGATCGATACTATACTGCTCTTTGTCATTGCTTATCCTTTCCTATCTTCCCAGCTCTTTTTCAAGTTTGCCAATGTTCTCTATGGTCTTCAGCACACTGTCGGGGTTCAGGCTCATAGACTCGATGCCAAGACGCACAAGATATTCGGCCATTTCCGGGTAATCAGACGGTGCCTGGCCGCAGATACCGCTGTGCCGTTTGTTGCGCTGACATCCCTCGACCGCCATTCTGATCATTTCCTTGACACCCTCGTCGCGTTCATCGTAATCAAACGCGACCACCTGACTGTCACGGTCTACACCGAGGGTAAGCTGCGTAAGGTCGTTGCTTCCGATGCTGAAACCATCGAACAGCTTGCTGAAGGCATCTATCTGGATGACGTTATTCGGAATCTCGCACATCACATAGATCTTCAGGCCGTTCTCACCCTGCTTGAGTCCGTATTTGGCCATCGTATCGATGACCCTCTGTCCCTCATCCACCCTGCGGCAGAACGGTATCATCAAAGTGACATTGTCAAATCCCATCTCGTCGCGTACACGCTTCATGGCCGCACACTCAAGCGCAAAGCCCTCTTCATAGTTGGGATGGGCATAACGCGATGCCCCGCGGAAACCGATCATAGGGTTGTCTTCTTTAAGCTCAAAGGTATCACCGCCCAGAAGCGTGGCATATTCATTCGATTTGAAGTCACTCATGCG